>SWDI01000002.1:968560-976491 GCA_005116955.1 Nitrospira sp.
CTTTATGTGGACCAAATCCGCGCAAGAAATCGTCGCAAAAGTGAATCGGGCCAAGACCGCCCTGGATAAGACAAGAACAGCATGAATCACTACACTAGAGAGGAATAGGCTGTCAGTAAATCGGCGTTGTAAGGTGAGCACTGGTTCTAATGGTTCACAAGATGAATTTCATCTCACACAGCTCCGCACAGCCCGGACTCACCACTTCGATCGCGTCGGAACTGAACTCGATCGGTTGCGAAGCCTGGATCGATGTAAACCGGTTTTGTGCCACTGGAAAGTCCTTGCAGCATACCGCGAGAACTTCCTCCAATAGCTCTCTGACGAAGTCATTTGCCGACCTCCGTAGGAAGTTTCGGAAGGGTTCTGAATAAGACATAGTCTGGCCGAGACCGCTCCCCCATCTGTTTCCCCGCAGCGTTCAGACATTTCATGCTAAACGGTTAAAATTGGAAATGCGTTGCCCGTTCACCTTGACAAATTTTTCGACAGTGGCGGCGGCATGTGCCGTCTTCAGCGGTTGTGCGACGACCACGATGAGCGTCACACCATCGCCCCAAACTTCAGTCTGCGATAGCGAAGTGTCCGCGCTGGTTCTCTGGGCGACCCAGTGGCGGCCAGATCAGAAGGATGTGCCGAAGCGAGAGGCGGCCGCCGAGGCTGGGCTGAAAGAGTTTCTGCAAACTTCTGGATGCTTTGCAAACTCAGAGCTTCATCGTCTGCCAAGCATAAACCCGTCCACGGTCGCTGCAGAGGTCGCTTCTGCGAATGGTCGGTTCAATACGGTGGTCACCATTATGCTTCATGAGCTTGGCCCGGTGATCAAGCTGCTCTCATCCCTGGCGCTTGTTGAAGGCGGCACAGAAGTCGTGCTCCAAGTTGCCGAGTATATTCCACCCACCGAGGCTCTGAACCGAACCTTCACCGTTCACTGGCAGAACGGCGGTCCTGGCATCATCAGAGGCGTGGCTTCGCTACCTCAAGACATGCAAGCCACACTGATTATGGGCCTGCAACCGAGTGGACCACTGACGTGGTCTTACCCCAATTTGGTAGACCTACCGCTCAACCATGCAAGCGATTGTAACAACAGCACAAGCCGGTAGATGACTGCACAGTATGCAAGACGGTATATTAGAGAGCGTGCGGGTATATCAGAGCAGCCTCGCCATAAAGTCACTGGATAATGATACGGAGATTCCAAATGAGCGCGAACACCTTCCACCCAAAGCACAGTTTGGCAATACTCACTCTCTTTCTCGCCCCCACCGTGACGTACGCAATGTCAGGCATGGACATGCCGCACAGCGGACACGGGAAAGCGACGGCCTCCCTCTCAGAAAATATGGGTGAGCCGATTAACTCATCAGAATCAGAGATCGAGATCACCTATAGCACCGATGGGAAGACGGTCATCTTTGTCTCAGGGCGACAAGGAAGCATCCCCTCACCAGGAGTCCCCTACAACTTCGATATCTGGATGGCCCACAACGTGAACGGTGCGTGGCAAGCCCCGATTCATCTGGGGCCTGGCATCGATCCCACCGTGGGACCGAACATCAATACATCGGCGTGGGAGCTGGAACCCAGTCTCTCGGATGACGGCAATGTCATCTATTTCACAAGATATGAGCCCGGCAATCTCTCGACCGGTGACCTCTATGTGACGCAGAAAATCAACGGCATCTGGCAACCGGCCAGAAATTGGAATGATGTCCCGCAGCTCCCGCACATCAATACGCCGACCGGCGAGGAACACTGTCCAATCATTGCCTCCGATAGCCTGATTTACTTCAGCTATCAGCAGCCAGGAGTCACCCAAGACAGCGACATCTGGAAAGTTGAGAAAAAGAATGGTGTCTGGCAGAAACCAGAGAGCCTGGGACCACGTATCAATTCACCCTACCGCGACCATATGCACTGGACTGGCCTGTCAAAGGATGGGAGAAGCCTCATTATCACCAGTACACGTCCAGACATGGGCTCGCGGGGCGGACATGACGAGTGGATTTCCTACCAAAACCCAAAAGGCGAATGGCAAGAACCGTTGAATCTCGGTGATACCATCAATACAAGCGGCGAAGATATGTGCTGGACCTTTACGCCCGATGGCAAGACATTCTCAGGTAGCTCGGGTCCTCGTGATTCGTATAATCACGACATCATGTGGGTTCACAAAGACAACGTTCCGTTATTGAAGAATTTTGAGCCGATTGGGCCACCACCCAATTTGCTCGTTACCAGTGAGGTGACGCCTAGCGCGACAAAGTGATCGTACTATTACTTCCAAAGAAAGAAGTCTTTTCTTGCTCAGAAGCATCTCCCAACCAAGGAATGACAAGCCCCGTTAGGCCAATTCCAACGACGACCAGCAAGGAGCACCTTTCGATCAAAGGGTGTCCAAAAACATCTCAGGTCGCAATTTAGGATGTGGTGAGATTCCTGATTTTGCGTGCCAGATAACTGTCACATGGATACCATTGGGCGTTGTCATCGGCTTTACCACTGAGTCGTTATCATAAATTCTCCTAAAGGAGAGATCCCCCTAAGGACTCCTCGCCGAGCTCGGACCATGGCACATGCCGGATGAACAACCACGCGCTGCACCGATGTGACGCCGTGAATCAACACTCACCCATAAAGGAGGCGGATACGATGCACCCGGTTATGAAGAAATTGCATCAAGCAGCTTCATTGCTCCTGGACTTCGCTTTGATTGCAGTGCTATGCCTTGGAACCTGGGTTTCCACCGCTAATGCCCAAACCTTTCTGTCCTACACCAGCCAACCAGGCGACTACATCGGCCAAGGACAGTCGCGCATTTTCACTCCCGCAGACTCAGGATTTAGTTCAATGGTGAGTCAGGATAACCGAGAAATTGCGGTTTCAGTGTTACCTTCTGGAAGCTTCTGGCATCTCCACTTGGCTGCGCCGGAAGGTCAGACGTTATTACCAGGCATCTATGAGGGAGCAACCCGGTGGCCGTTTCAGGCCCCACCCACACCAGGACTTGATTTTTCAGGAGATGGTCGTGGTTGCAACACATCGACCGGGAAATTCGAAGTCCTAGAAGCAGTGTACGCTCCCTTCGGATATGTTGAGCGGTTTCATGCAACCTTCGAGCAACACTGCGAGGGAGGAGACCCTGCCTTGTTCGGAGAGATACAGATCGTGAATCCCCCTCCACCACCACCCCTCACTCTTAACCTGACATTGGACAGAAATGGGAAGGTGCAGCGGGTAAACGGAACTGCGACTGTGGGTGGAACAATACAATGCTCCCAAGCGGCTACTGTTCAGCTCTCCGGAACCGTCACCCAGCGAGCATCAAGGTCTGCTCTCTCCACTGGCTTCTTCAATATTTCAGCCCAGTGCTCACCAAAACCGACCACGTGGTCAGCCCGCGTGGCAAGTCAAACCATACCGTTTAATGCAGGCCCGGCTCAGCTAGAGACCACGGCAAGCGCTATAGACCCGAATTTCGGCTTACCGATAACGGTGCAGCGCAGTGGACTCATCCATCTGGATGGAGGGAAGCGCTGAAGCAGACTTAGCAGATACCCACAGTCCGAAAGCAGCTTGGCAGGGCCCAAAGGGGTCTTGCCAAGCTGCTTATCTTTCCCGCTAACGTTCACATCTCAATTTGCGATGCCCTATGACCTACAAACCACGTCAGCAAGTCGAGGATCTCACCATGTCGAAACGAAGCTTCACCTGCACTACGGTGCTCAGCGCTCCGGATTGCGTGCCGCTGTGATCGCTGAGGCAAACCCGAGCAGACTCGCCCGTTCCTCGTCGTCCAGGGCCAAGAGTAGATGGACTTCCTCACCGTGCATCAAGCGCAGGCTTAAGAAGGGCTCTTCTCGTCGTTTTTCCTTGTTGTCCCACATCGCGTCGATCAGCTGCACCTTATCCAATTGGCCGACCGACACGACATCGTACCGGAAATAGGAATCGCCGATGACGATGTCAAACACAACATTCCCTGCCGTTAGCAGTACCAGATTGAACCGACCTTGATCTTCGTACCCTTCCGGCAAAAATCTATTCACGTGGTAGAGCGAAACCTTTCGGTCACCCAATGCCCTGCGAAACTTCTCCTTCAGCGCGTCATAATCGATTTGCAGAGCCTTTTCATCTGGCCCGGTCGCCGCTACGGCCGCCGCTTCCGCTTTCAAGAAAATATCATCGGCGGACATCAATCCTGACATACGTGTGCTCCCTCTCTATCGTTGATAGTGGATCTGACTACTGACATCGAGAACCGTACGGTACCCGGCCATCTGCAATAATTGCAAGGGGCTTGCACGGCGGAAGGGTCCTACGGTCTCGACGACACGACGTGAGAAACTCGCTTATTGCCCGCCTCGTCCACAACCGTCACCTCGAACGAGTCCTTAGTGACCCGAACAAGACCGAAATTATGATACCCAACCTCATAGAACAGTTGCGTCGAATGCAGTTCCTGACGAGTTGGTGCGAACCTTCCTGGAGAAGCGGAGAGCGGTCCGGCGATATACTCGTGAAAATCGATGACCCCATCCTGATTAGGATCATAGGCATTGGCCTGTACCCAATGCACATCGCCCCCGATGAACACGACGTTCTTGATCGTGTCATGGAGAATGACATCCACAATTATTTGTCGCTCATACTCAAACCCCGTACCATCCGGTCCTCCCGCCCAACCATCGTTGCCGGGCACAGTGGCGTCTCCACCCTTGGAAATTGAGAGCGGAACGGAGGTTACGAGCACTTTCCATGTGGCAGTCGACGTGCGCAGCCCATCGAGCAACCAGGCCAATTGCACCGCTCCAAGCATGGTCTTAGTAGGACCATCTGGATCAGCATTGCGACTCCGATATTGCCTGGTATCTAAAATAAAGAGTTCAAGGTCGGCACCATAGCGCACACGTCGATAGAGTCGATGCGGATCGTCTGCGGGAGAAGCGATGGGCCAGTACTCCCGCAACACCTGCCGGCCGGCATCTGTTCTTCAAACGGGCCTGAAAAATTATTCTTGACCTCATGGTCGTCCCAAATCACATAGACCGGCACTGTCTTCAGAAATTGCTGGAGCGCCTTGGCATCACGCTGATAGCGATGGCGCAAGCGGTAGGTCTCCAGCGTTGTGGCCTTGAAATCGGCTCCCGGCTCGTTCGGCGGCGAAGGGCAGAGGTTGTCCGCATAAATCGTATCGCCGAGAAATAAGAAGAAGTCGGGATTGTGTCGCTGGATCACATCGAAGATGGGATAGCCGCTCACTCCCTGGCGGCATCGTCCTTGACCGCCGAGGTCCCCGCTCCAGGCAAACGTCACCACTGCAGAAGTCTTCTCATCCGGCAGGGTGGTGAATTCGCCCTTGGCCACAAGACTTGCAGGGACCTGCCTTGTGGTTTGGTCGGCAGAACCGACCAGGACATGATACCGATAGCGCGTGGCAGGACTCAGACCTTCGAGTGGAATCGTTAGGGTATAGTCCGTCTCCGAGGTCGTTGTGATGGACACCGTTCTCAACACCGGTGCCACGACCGTCGCAAGCTTCGAGGCCCGCTCCCATCCCGAGACCGTAGCCCACTCAATCTGAACTGAAGCCGGACCATCGGTCCGCAGCCAGAGTAACGCGCTTTGCGAACTGACATCGCCAACCGCCACACCTTGGGCCAAGAAATCTGAGCCTGCGACGAGTGTTCCTTCCGACGAGCTATTGGATCCAACACGCTCATCTGAAAAAGTAGAACAGCCGACGAGAGAGGAGACCAGGAGAAGAATACCGGCCGGTAGACAAGACGCGTGCATCGGGCAGTCCTACCCTATGCCGCTCTTGAGGTCAAGCAGCAGAGCGAGACGGCAGGCTTGATAATCGTCATAGCCGACCAGCATACTGAGCAGGTTCATAGGAGCCCACGATGTTAGATACCAGTTGCTGCGTGCTCAATTGCTTGGAGAGACCCTATGCTCCGGCTGGTACGCGTTCCGTCTGCAAGGACCATTTCCTCAGTTTTCTCACCTGGCGCCGTCGCCGTGGCACTCAGATGTTCCACTCCTACGCCGGCATGACGATGGGCGAACGCGATACCATCGTCGCCGAATGGGTAAAAACCATCAGGACAGATGACGAACCCACTGCTGCGCCAAAGCTTTAATCACCTTTTCGCTTGAAACGGCATCCCTGTAGTCTCCTCACCGTGCGTATCCAATCCAGGGTCTTCTGAGCCTGCGCGTTAGGCGAACACTCTTTCTCCCCTCCCTCTTATCAGATGGAGCATTGTGTGGTTTTTCCAGCGCGCATTGAGCGAGCACCGCCAATCCCTCTCCCCGGCGAGCAATCTGGTCGTCTCCTCATTGCGCGCATGCAACGAGGGTCTTCTCAGACCGCGCGTTGCGCGAGCATAGGAGATGACCAGGTTGCTCGCTTTTCCCCTACCCCATCACCGGCGACCCGTGGTGATGGATCATCAGCCACTCATCGCCGATAAGTTCGAACAGGTTCGTGGCCAGGACCTTGGCTTGCTGCGGTTCGTCGGACTGTTGAGTGATGAGATTCTCTACGCAGATGACCCAAGCCATATCGCCGGCCACCTGAACCATCACCTCGGTGAGTTCGAACTTCATCGAGAAAGTGTTGTTAAAGATTAGCACCCAGGAATCGCGGACGGCAGGCCACCCAGAACGAATCGTCCAGCCTGGGTGAATACAGGTGACGTATTCTTGATGGGCCCAGAGCTCGTCCATCTTGGCGATGTCGAGACTCTCAAAAGCCTCGTAGAATGTCTGGTTAGCTTTCGTGACGGCTTCGATGCGCTGTTTTATCACGCGGCGCCCCTCAGTCAGCGGAGCCACATCATACTGCAAGCGAGCCAGGCACGGCGAGAACATTTCTCTGGGGCGCTCACGGGACAAGGACTACAGGGATAAACCTAGTGCTGACGAGCCTCGTATCCTACTGCCTCGACAAATCGGGAGTAGTAGACCGTCAATAGGTTCGTTCGAGGTCAGAGCAATCACAAACCGCTTGGTCTTCAGAAAACCGCCAGTCCCTGAAAAACATCTACCGCTTACCAGATTGTTGGAGGCTGTGCGCAGTGACCTTACCAGCAGAAACGCCATGGCTATGCTCAAGCAGCCTCGGAAGATTCCTAAACAAGTCATGCAGTGTAGCCAAAACTCCACCAGTGATTTTCCGAAGCTCCCGTTCCGTATACTGCAGCGGAACCAGACGCCGCCGCTGCCAGCCTCGGAGAGAGAAGGTTCCACTCAACTGGCTATAGGGAGGCTCACACATCACCACAAATTCTCTCCCTTGGTCATCTTCAATAATAAACCCCTTCACGTTCATACAGCCTCACCTCCTTTTTAGAGGTAATGTTCCGGCACATATTTTCTATCCCCTGCAGCATATTGGAAGAAATGGGATAGGCCCATCGGAAATTGCCTGAATCGAGGCACAGACATCACTGATAAGATTCCAGGAACTTATCGGAAAGTTTTGGAAAGAGGCATCATGACTATGAGAATAACTGCATCTAAACCCCTGGCTGCTTTTTACTGGAGGAGACGGAATCCCCAGGAAGGCCTGGGGACCCCGCTCAAAAATGGGAGTGGGCAAGCTCCCTCCTCAATGCTGGCATGAATATGTGTCAGCTGTTATCGTTCGTTATCTCTCTAACACTTCTCCCGTGCAGTCTTACTCCGGTAGCCCACCCAATAACCACCCCCCCTGCTCAAGATCGACTATCTCTAAAGGAGCTAATTCAAGACCATGCCGTCCGAGTTAGTACTGCAGCTGCAACGCGACGTGGAAGGAATCGACCTTGTTGCCGGTCGCATTCGGCCCAAAGTTGTTGAATGGCCCCTTGGTTTCCAAATCGCCGTACCGGCCATACACCGAAACGCGAGCATTGTGGCCCGAGATGATGTAGTTCACACCA
>SWDI01000003.1:0-146207 GCA_005116955.1 Nitrospira sp.
AGAGGGCATCGTGCCTGCGCTCGAAAGCGCGCATGCCATCGCAGAAGTCGTCAAGTTAGCGCCAAAGCTCAAGAAGTCGCAGCTCATCATCGCCAACCTTTCTGGTCGAGGCGACAAGGACGTGCAGCAGGTTGCGAAGATGCGAGGGGTGGAGCTATGAGCGGACGATTGGAAACCACATTTCAGCGATTGCGTGACAAGAAAGAGAAAGCGCTTATCGCGTATCTTATGGCGGGTGACCCTGGGTTGGCTGAAACAGAACAGCTGGTCGTCGCCTTAGAACAGGCAGGGGCCGATATTATTGAGCTGGGCGTGCCTTTCTCGGACCCGATTGCGGACGGGCCGGTGATTCAACAGGCTGCCGAACGGGGGTTGAAGAGCGGCACAACACTGCGGAAAATCCTGGCTTCAGTGACCTCGCTCAGGAAGCAGACGAACATTCCCATCGTGTTGATGCTGTACTGCAACTCCATCCACGCCATGGGCTGTGAGCAGTTTTGCAAGGCTGCATCGGCGGCCGGAGTGGATGGATTGATTGTTCCCGATATGCCGCCGGATGAAGCGGGTTTGCTCAAGGGCCCGGCCGATGCAGTAGGCCTGCCGCTCATTTTTCTCCTGGCACCGACCAGCACGCCAAGCCGGCGAAAGCTTGTGGCGGAAGAATCGCACGGGTTTGTCTATTCCGTCTCGTTAACCGGCATTACTGGGGCGAAACTCAGCAATGTGACGGACATCCAACAGAATGTGAAGAAGCTCAAGAAAGTCTCCGCATCGCCTGTCGCCGTCGGCTTCGGCGTGGCAACGCCGGAGGACGCAGCCCGAGTCTCAAAGATCGCGGATGGCGTGATTGTCGGCAGCGCCATCGTCAAACGGATCGCGTCTCACCAGAAAGATCCCAAGATGGTCAGCCATGTTGCCGAGTTTGTCCGATCGCTCAAAACGGCGATGGCGTCGGTCTAGCCAACTGCTAGGGGTAGGCCTCGCGTCGAGGCCGGAGGCTGATACAAGAAACAAGATCTGACCCTAATTGCTCTAATTCTCGCTTCCTGCGGTTTCACACCGTCCGCGTATTGCCTATCTAAGCCCAAGTTTATCGATCTGCAGGTTTTGTGCGTCCATATTCATGGACTAGTTGGATAAATGCCAGTCACGGTGTCGTTGCCTTATCGTCAAAGCGAACCATACGAGCTACACTGGGCTTCCCATGGCAGTCCACATAAAACATCATATAGTACGCAGGTGGAATGTTCGCCTTCTTCGCATCTGGTGTCAGAAATGTGATTTCGTTTTTTGTTTCTTGCACTTCATCAAATGGTAGATCAATAAACTGTTGTCCGTTTTGCCATCCGTGTGTGGCGGAGGACAGTTTGATTAGTACTAAGGAACTCTTTTGATCCTTGTCACAGGTAGGGGGCAGTTCCATAACGTGGGGTCAGATCTTGCCTCTTGTATGACTGCTGAGCTAGACTCCACCCATGGCTCGACCACTCCGCCTCGAATTTCCCGGCGCGCTCTATCACGTCACCGCTCGTGGGAATACTCGGCAAGACATCTTTCTCGATGACGAGGACCGACAGCAGTTTCTCGCGGTGCTGACACGCGTGGTCTCCCGGTTTCATCTCCTGTTGCACGCCTATTGCCTGATGGACAATCACTTCCACTTGGTGGTGGAAACGCCGGAGGCCAATCTGTCTAAAGCCATGCGCCAGCTCAACGGCGTCTATACCCAAGCCTTCAATCGTCGCCATCAGCGTGTTGGTCATGTCTTGCAAGGCCGCTTCAAGGCGATCATCGTAGACCGGGATAGCTATCTGCTGGAGCTCTGTCGGTATGTGGTGCTCAATCCGGTGCGCGCCAAACAGACCCGCAAAGCCGACACCTATCCGTGGTCCAGCTATCGTGCGACCGCTGGCCTCGCTCCCACACCCCCCTATCTGACAATCGACTGGCTGCTGTCTCAGTTTGGGCTGCAGCGTGCAGCCGCTCAACGGAAGTACCAGGCGTTTGTGGCGGAGGGAATCGGCCAGGGCTCACCGTGGGAGGAGGTGCGAGGCCAAGTGCTGCTTGGGAGTGAGCAGTTTGTCGAACGGTTCGCGCCTGGACTGCAAGACAAGCGGCTCTTGAAAGAGATTCCTCGACGACAGCGCTTTGCCGCCCGGCCGACGCTGAGCCAACTCTTTGGAGCCAAGACTCGGACTGACCGGGTGCAGCGGAATGAGGCGATTCGTCGGGCGCATCTCGACCACGGCTATAGCCTCTCGGAGATCGGTCGTGCCGTGGGCTTGCACTATGCGACGATCAGCCGCATTGCGAATCCTCCAGATGCTGTTTGACGCACACGATAAGAGCTGTGTTCAACGTGCTCCATAAGACTTCCCCTCGGTTTTTATAAAAGATGTCCTCATTGTGGTCTTGTGAGTCTCTCGCCCCGTCCTTCGTAATGGTGGTCTGAAACACCATGCGCTGATGGTCGAGAAAGACCATCTTCTGATTCCGTGCACTGCAATTGCCACCCGAATACCTCTCGCTAACTTTTCTCGCAATGCTTTGGTCATTTGGGTTTTGTTGCTACAGTAACGAAATTGCGAGATCCGGTGTACCCTCTTTCTAGGATTCATCTACAGGCATGAACAGTGCGCTCCTCTACGATCGGCTTCAATTTGCCTTTACTGCCACCTTCCACTACCTCTTTCCGCAGTTAACGATGGGGCTGGCCTTGCTGCTGCTCTACTTGCGCAGCCGAGTATTGCTCACGGGCGATGAACATTATGAGGAAGTGGCGGACTTTTGGACGAAGATCTTCGCCCTCAATTTCGGCTTCGGCGTCGTCACTGGGATCCCGCTCGAATTTCAGTTCGGGACCAACTGGGCGCGATTTTCCAACTATGCGGGAGGCGTAATCGGGCAAACACTGGCTATGGAAGGGGTCTTCGCCTTTTTCCTGGAATCTTCATTTCTTGGCCTCTTGCTGTTTCGGAAGCGATTCAGCCGCCGGGTGCAATGGGTTGCCACTCTCATGCTCTTTCTCGGTACCTGGTTGTCGGGCTACTTCATCTTGGCCACGAATGCCTGGATGCAGCACCCCGTTGCCTATCAGGTAGCAGCTGATGGTCGGGTGTTCGTCACCAGCCTGAGCGGGCTGCTTACGAACCCGTGGCTCTTCTGGCAATTCGCGCACACCATGACAGCGACGGTTGTCACGGCGTCCTGTGTAGTTGCTGCGATCGGTGCGTATTACTTGTTATGCGGTCAGTATCTGCCCCATGCAAAAACGTTTCTCCGCACCGGTGTCGTCTCCGCCGCGATCGCATCCGGACTGATGGTCTTCCCCACGGGGCACGGCAATGCTCACCAGGTGTTCCAATATCAACCGGTCAAGGGGGCAGCGTTTGAGGGGCTTTTTACGACGGAGCGAGAGGCCGGTCTCTATCTGGTGGGGCAACCCAATCTTGAAACGATGACCATCGACAACCCGATTGAGATTCCTGGAGCGCTCAGTTTTCTCGTGTACAAAGACCTCTATGCCAAAGTAAAGGGGCTTGATGCGTTTCCCCGTAACGAGTGGCCGGATAATCTTCCGCTCCTCTACTATGCGTACCATGTTATGGCGGGTTTGGGGACGCTGTTCGCCCTCCTCTTTGGCGTGGCCCTTCTCGCTCTGTGGCGGGGCTGGTTGTTCAATATGAGATGGCTGCTGTGGTGGCTGATGTTGTGTGCCCCGTTCCCTTACATTGCCACCTCTGCTGGGTGGATGACGGCTGAGCTGGGACGGCAACCCTGGCTTGTCTATGGCTTATTGCGTACATCGGAAGGCACCTCGCCGCTCGTGCATTCGGGGAATGCCCTCTTTACCTTGATCGGGTTTTTGGGATTATATCTGCTGCTCGGTGTGCTGTTTGTCTTGCTTGTCAGCAAAATCATTCGACAGGGGCCTGCCTCGACTGACGTGCCGGTAATGTCCGCTCATCATGGAGCAGGCGCGTAATGGAAATGGCGTGGTTTGTCATTGTTACCGTGATGTTGGCCATGTATGTGGTCTTGGATGGATTTGATTTCGGCGTCGGCATGGTCTATCCGTTCGTTGCTCATACTGAAGCGGATCGGCAAACGGTGCGTGCCTCAATCGGTCCGGTGTGGAACGCGAATGAGGTGTGGTTGATCGCGGCCGGCGGCGTGCTGTTTTTCGCCTATCCCAAGGCCTACGCGGCTGGATTCAGCGGCTTCTATCTCGCGCTCATCCTTGTCTTGTGGCTGCTCATCTTTCGCGGTCTGGCGTTGGAACTGCGGGAACAGGTTGACCATGTGTTGTGGCGGCAGGCATGGGATACAGCCTTTACGACCTCCAGTGTGCTCCTGGCAGTGGTCTTCGGCACGGCGCTGGGCAATTTAATTCGTGGGGTGCCTCTCAATCGAGACGGGTATTTCTTTGTTCCACTCTGGACTGACTTTCAGCCTGGAGCGGCGCCAGGGATTCTTGATTGGTTCACCATGCTGCTGGGACTGAGCTGTACGGTGAT
This sequence comes from Nitrospira sp., assembly GCA_005116955.1. Lineage (GTDB taxonomy): Bacteria > Nitrospirota > Nitrospiria > Nitrospirales > Nitrospiraceae > Nitrospira_D. The sequence goes on from SWDI01000003.1 coordinate 4,518, forward strand.
CCTGGCGTTCCATGGAGCCAACTACCTTGTCATGAAAACCGAAGGCCTCCTGTATCAACGGACCGTCTCGGCCGCCCGGATCCTCGGGTGGATGTCGGCAGGGTATACAGTATTGACCGTGATTGCTGTGCCTCTGGTTCAGCCTAGCTTGGCTCTCAACTTTTCCAGGAATCCCGTGGTGTACCTTGCACCCTTGATCGGGGTCATCGCTCTGGGGTACAGCTTGTATTTCAGGATCCGTGGGCGTGACACTTCTGCGTTTCTTGCTTCCAGTGTGTTTATCTTTCTGATGCTTGTCAGTGTGATGTTTGGCATGTATCCGAACATCTTGGTCTCAACGACTGACCAAGCACTCAGCCTTACTGTGTATAATGCAGCTACCGATTCCTATGGGTTAACCGCTGGGATTAGCTGGTTTGTGGGTGGGTTCCTGCTCATTCTGACCTACCAGATCTATCTCTATTCCCAGTTTTGGGGAAAGACTCGGGCGGACGACGCGCATTGATTGCGCGGCACGCTCCGTTCCGCTCACGTGTTATAGGAATAGGGGCAGATCTTGCTCCTGGGAGTAAGCAGTTTGTCGAACGGCTGGCCACGGCTATAGTCTCTCAGAGATCGGCCGTGCCGTGGGCTTGCATTCTGCGACCATCAGCCGTCTTGCGAATCCCCGAGACAGTGGTTGACATGCACAACCAGGTCTGACTCTCGATCTTTTTCTGCTTGTGTGTTCTCAGGAATGAGTTCGAACCACGAGAAAGGATCTGAGCGAAGGCTTGGGACTGGTCCACATGGTTATTCGCGATCCGGTCCTATTGAGCGAGGAGGCCCATCTCGATGTGCCCGAGGGTCGACTGGTAGATCTCCCCGATCATGGTGCATCTTGCGTTGATTCTTTTTGTCCTTGTGGCGGCTTCCCCGACGATGTTGACGATCGGCTTGAAGGTTCTGTCGATCATGCCGGACTTTCTGATCGTCGTGACGAAGGTGTCGCTGATCTGGATGAAGTTGTGCCTCATTGACTTGGTCCCGTGTTTTCTGCCGAAATTGTTGCCCGTCTCGACGAAGTACGTCTTTGTCCTGCTGGAGATCCTGACGGTCCGTCCGGGTATCCTGTATGTTGGGAGGGAGGTCTCGGTGCTCATCACCTAACTCACGAGGATATCCACGAAGGTCCGACTTATTTTTCGGTATCTCGCGCCACAGGTGTCGCGGCTCCGGGGCTCCCTTACTCAATTCTGTCTCGGGGAAGACGGCCTGGGCTGGGCTCGATCCGCTAGTGAGCAGGGCTATGGCTATACTCACCTGCATGGCTTTTGGGTACCTCATGGTTGCTCCCTCTCATTGGATCGTGACCTGCTTTTTGATGTGTTCCCGATCTTTGTAACTATAACGATTGCCTTCTGGCTTGTCGTGGTCGGTGACAGAGTTAGATGGATTGGGCAGTAAGGCCAATCCAACGTGCAGGAATTTTTATCTCAGGCGTTTGGTTGCTGGTAGAGTGGTGGGAATCAGCGCTTGGTCTGGGGAGGCATGTACTTGATCATCTCGTCGGCGAGTTCTTTTGCGATTTCTTTCAGACTCGGCTTAATGAACATATAGCTATTGGAACGTTCATGGCGCGCTTTCCAGACCGTGGTGCCGGTTGTGGCGTCGATCAGACGGAGGCTTAGCCCCACTCGCCCGACATTATCTCCTTCCTTTCGTACATATTCCCAGGAGTTGATGCGTACTACCAAGAAGGAGTCTACGCTGAGCGCTTTCCCGAGCTTGATAGCGGAATCCTTATCAGATTGGCCGGTCATCTCCAAACGGGAGAAGTAAAACACGAGCGAGTCAAATGCTTCTTTCGAGGCCTGGAAGATATCGGTCACGTTTTCGGGCGAGACGACCCGTTCGATATTTCCCTGTCGATTCAGGGCGACGGCCAAGACTTCTTGAATGTCTTCCCGGGCGCTGTCGTATTGGCTGGCCATCGGCGGTAATACGGCGATGGCCTGCGGTCGAAATACCTTAGCACCTGGGCCTTCCCACACTTCCTGTAATCCGCCGCAGCCTCCGAGCAGCGCGAGGAGGGTCATCATGGATATGATATGGACAGATGATCGAGTCAGCATAGGCCTAGTATACCATTAGAATGTGACTGAAATAGAAGCGGAAACCAGGGCACCCTTTTCCCTGAAGTCATACCCGCCTCCGGCATCGGCACGAAAGTTAAACCATCGGATGCCTAGCCCCGCCGTGGGGACAAAGGGGGTGGATGCATCCTGCATGTTCTTGAAGGTCCCGATCCTAAACGAGAGAAATTCCGACAAGATCGTCTGTTCGAGTCCTAAGCTTAGGAGCTGGCTTTTCACCCCCGGGACGAAGGTCTTGTTCGAGATTGCATCGACATCGGCCGACAACGTGAGAGAAGAGTATGGATTGATTGCGAAGCCGAATCGGACCTGTGGCTCCAGCTTTAACTCGCCTCCACCGGCAGCATCAAAGGTCGGCTTGTTGAGGTCTTTGGCGATGACGGCAAATCGAATCCAGGAAGATGGGCGATAGATGGCTCCGAGGTCTATGCCATAGGTCGTTGAGATATTGGGTTTTCCAAAATGATCGGTTGTGCTGACACCGCTCCCACCAGTGAGGTCTGTAGAACCGTTGTACGCAGCACCCTGGATGACCTTTGCCGTGATGCCAATTGAGAAAGTTTTGTCTGAAAAGGCATAGGCATAGGAAAAGGCCAACTGCCTGGCTTCGAGACCGCGAAGAGCCATCTGGCCCGCCACGGTGATGGGAGTTCCCGGTCCACCTGGTTGCGAGGCTTGTACCGGGGTTGAGACGAACCCACCGCCGGTTGCCACATCAGACACGTTGAATCCGAACGCATGTTCGCCAAGATGTCCTTTAACGTACAGACCGGCCGAGCCGTTGACCGAGACCGTTGCGCCTGGCTGATTGATGCGATCAGCGATGCTCTGGCCTTTTGCCAAATTGCCCGGTGAGGTATCGCTGGTCGTGAAGTTCTCCAGATCATGAAGCGCATCGCCCAGGCCGCGGCGATCGATCGCCAATCCTCCTCCCTGGACGCGGACATCAACAGTCTGGGTCATGGCCAAGCCGGCGGGGTTCCAGTAGGTGGCGAGGGCATTGGTCGTCACGGCGACTCCAGCGCCTCCCATCCCCATCGCTCGAGGGCCCACGATCACAAATTCGGCTGTCGAGCCGTAGGAAGGCCAGGCTGAGGCCAGCAGCAGAATGGCCATTCGGAGCCATGGCGAGCAGCGCATGTCAGATCCTCGAATCAATCAGCGGTCTTGCGAGTCTAGAGAAGGAATGATTGTTCGTCAAGAAATCACGGTCTGTTCACCCGTTAGGAAAACGCGCGGGTGAGGCGGTGCAAGGGATCACGAAACGATTTGTCCATCCCGCATATGAATAATCCGGTCAGATTGAGCGGAGAGTTTGTCGTTATGGGTCACGATCACGAACGTGGTTCCACGTGTGTTGTTCAAGCTGCGCATCAATCCAAATAATCCGTCCCCGCTGCGCGTGTCAAGGTTACCGGTTGGCTCATCGGCCAAGACCAAGTCAGGTTTTTGTATTAACGCACGTGCCATGGCGACACGTTGTTGCTCACCGCCCGAGAGTTCTCCTGGCTTGTGATGCAGGCGGTCCCCTAATCCGACTTCCGTGAGGAGGGCTGTTGCGGCAGCCTTGACGGAAGCGGGTTCGCGACGTTGCACGAGGGCCGGCATGCAGGCATTTTCCAACGCGGTGAACTCGGCAAGGAGATGATGAAATTGAAACACGAACCCGATCCGCCGATTCCGGAACTCTGCTTGTTGAGGATCCGTCATTTGAAAGAGGTCCTGTCCATCAAATGTGACCGTCCCGCTGGTCGGTTTATCAAGGGTCCCGATAATGTGGAGCAACGTGCTCTTGCCGGCTCCTGAGGCTCCTACGATCGCCACCAGCTCGCCGCGTTGAATTTCAAGGTTCACTTCCTTGAGGACTGGCAGTTCATAGGACCCCATCGAGAAAGATTTATGGAGATTGGTGACTTTAATCATGTTCAGTGATGAGTGGTGAGGACTGAGGGCTGAGGCTAGGAATATTACGATAGGAAGTACGACTCAGTCCTCGGCCTTCAATTCTCAGTCCTGCGAATCTATTCATACCGCAACGCGGCAACCGGTTCCAGCTTCGCGGCCTGATTTGCAGGATAGACCGTCGCCAAAAAGCTGATCAGGATGGCGGAGCCGGCCACAAGGAGCACGTCCTCGGCCAGCACATGAACTGGAATGCTCGAGATGTAGTACACACTTGGGTCGAACGTCCAAAACGTTTGAATCAGCCAGAGAAAGGCATAGCCCAATGGAATGCCGATGCCGGTTCCCGCAAATCCGATGATCAATCCGTTCAGCATGAAAATGCGTCGGATACTGCGCTTTGTCGCACCCATGGCCTTGAGGATGGCAATTTCTTTCTGCTTCTCCGTTACGATCATCGTCAAGGTGCTGACGATATTGAAGGAGGCCACGATCGTGATCAAGACAAGCAGGAGAAACATCATCGTCTTCTCCAGCTTCAGGGCCGAGAAGAGGTTGCGATTCATCTGCATCCAATCTCTGGCTCCATGGCTGAATCCCAGCTCCTGTTCGATCGTGTGGGCGATCTCTCCAGCGCGAAACACATCCGTGACCTTGACTTCGATTCCACTCACGCTCGAGCCCAGGTTGAAAAATTTCTGTGCCTCGCTGAGTTCGATATAGGCAAACGACGAATCGTATTCAAACATGCCTGAATGGAATAGGGCGACCACGGCGAACGTTCGAATTTTTGGCACCATCCCCATCGCGCTGATCGGGCCGACGGGAGAGACCACATTGACCGTATCGCCAACAAACACTCCCAGTCTGAGCGCCAGCTCTTTGCCGAGAATGATGCCAGGTTTTTCAACGGAGCGGAGATCGCCTTGAGGGTCGTCGGCCGGGGCCTGCATGACTTTCACTGGAGTGAGCAGGTCGAGCAGCTGTCCCGCTGTGATGTTCTTGGCGAGTTCGGTGACATTGGCTTCTCGTTTCGGGTCGATTCCGCGCAGGATAATCCCTTGTACCCCACTCTGCGCGGTAAGGAGCACTTGGCGGAACACAAATGGCGTGGCTGCAATGACGTCGGGGACCGTCTGGATCTTGTCGGTCAGACGGTCATAGTCGGTCATGTGCTCTTTCATTCGCTCTTGGACGATGATATGGGCCGTCGTCCCGAGAATCTTGCTTTGAATGTCTTCCCGGAAGCCGGTCATGATGCCGACTGTCCCGATCAGCGCCGCCACTCCCAGCGTAATCCCAGCCACTGATACAAAGGTATTTAGCGAGATAGTCCGGTTGCGCCGCTTGGCGCGCAGGTAGCGGAGTCCAACAAAGATTTCATAGGGAAGCGTCACGAGGATTTCTCTGGTCTGAGCTGGGGGAAGAGAACGACATCGCGGATGGATGCTTGATCGGTGAACAACATGATCAGTCGGTCGATCCCGATCCCTTCTCCTGCGGTCGGTGGCATTCCGTATTCAAGGGCGCGAAGAAAGTCCTCATCGACGAGATGAGCCTCTTCATCGCCCGCCTCCCGCTGAGCCGCCTGGCCTTCAAACCGTTCACGTTGGTCCAATGGATCGTTCAACTCGGAAAAGGCATTCGCAATTTCTCGCCCGGCAATGTAGAGCTCGAATCGGTCTGTTAGGGACGGATCCGCATCCTTCCGTCTGGCGAGCGGAGAAATCTCGATTGGGTAATCGGTAATAAACGTAGGTTGTTGCAAATGAGGCTCGACGGTTTTCTCAAAAATCCCGTTGACGATCGTAAACAACGAGGCCTTCGGATCCACCGGGACGTTGAGCCGTTTGGCGGCCGCCAATGCCTGCTCTCGATCCTGGAGGACCGATGGGTCGAGGTGATTCACTTCTTGGATGGCTTGGTGGTACGACCACCGACGCCACGGAGGCGTGAGGACGATCTCGTGCCCTTGGTAGGAAATAACCGTTTTGCCAAGAACTTGTTGGGCCAGGCTCGAAACCAGTTCTTCAGTGAGCGCGATTAGGTCGTGATAATCCGCGTACGAGACGTAGAACTCCAGCATCGTGAATTCAGGGTTGTGGATCGTCGAGATGCCTTCATTCCGGAAGTTGCGATTGATCTCGAATACGCGCGGAAACCCACCGACGATGAGGCGCTTCAAGTACAATTCCGGCGCGATACGCAAGTAGAGCTCAATGCCGAGCGCGTTGTGGTGTGTGACAAAGGGTTTGGCCGCCGCTCCTCCGGGAATGGGGTGCATCATGGGTGTTTCGACCTCAAGAAACCCTCGCTCGATGAGAAAGGTTCTGATGCCGGCGATGATGCGGCTCCTGGTCGAAAAGATCTGATGGACCTGAGGATTGGCGATTAGATCGACATAGCGCTGCCGATACCGGGTTTCGACATCCGTTAAGCCGTGCCACTTTTCCGGGAGCGGGCGAAGCGCTTTACTGAGAAAGGTCAGGTGATGGACCTCGACCGTGAACTCATTCGTCTTGGTGCGGAACAACGTTCCTGTGACGCCGATCCAGTCGCCGAGATCGAGCTGCTCGACGATGGTGTAGGCTTGTTTGGAGAGAAGATCTTTTTTGAGATACACCTGGAGGCGATCGGACCCGTCTTGCAGGACAGCAAATCCGGCCTTCCCGAAACGGCGTAGGGCGACGACTCGTCCCGCAAGTGTGCACGAGACCTTCTCCTGCTCTAACGTCTCCTTGGTCTTTTCACCATGCAGCATGAGTAATTGTCCGGCCCGATCCTTGACCTCGAAGCGACTGCCGTATGGAGCGACGCCGGCCTCTCGAAGGAGCTCGAGTTTCTTGATCCGCTGTTGCCGCTGTTCGTTCAGTTCGTCCATCTTACCCTTGAACCATTCTGCTATAGGTCGTCGTCCGGTCCGCCGACCAGTGAGAGTTGATCACTTCCCTTCCCCAGTTTCTTCTTCAAAAAGGCCTCAATGAACCCATCGAGGTCCCCGTCCATGACGGCTGAGACGTTACTGAGTTGATGACCTGTCCGGTGGTCTTTGACCATTTGATAGGGCTGGAACACGTACGACCGAATTTGGCTGCCCCATGCAATGTCCTTCTTCTCGCCAACGATGGCGTTGAACTCCGCTTCCTTTTTCTTCTGTTCCAATTCGAAGAGGCGCGCCTTCAAGATTTTCATCGCACCATTTCGATTCTGCAGCTGGGAGCGTTCGTTCTGGCATTGCACGACGATACCGGACGGCAAGTGCGTAATCCGGATGGCGGTTTCCACTTTATTGACATTCTGTCCTCCGGCACCGCCTGCCCGAAAGGTATCGATCCGGAGGTCCTTGTCTTCAATCTCGACGTCGATATCCTCGCTCAGTTCAGGATAGACGAAGACGGACGCGAACGACGTATGCCGCCGCTTGTTGGAGTCAAACGGGGAAATGCGCACTAAGCGATGGACCCCAGCTTCCGCCTTCAGATATCCATAGGCATAGGGGCCCGTGATCGAGATCGTCACACTCTTGATACCCGCCTCGTCGCCGGGCAACAAGTCCAGTGTGTCCACCTTGAACTTCTTGTGTTCCGCCCACCGCACGTACATGCGAAGAAGCATCTGTGCCCAATCTTGGGATTCTGTACCGCCGGCACCGGGATGAATCGCGACGATGGCATTATTGGAGTCCAGCTCTCCTGACAGGAGAAGCTCGACACGCAGTGTGGCGAGGCGCGGTTCCAACTGATTCAGCTCACTCGCTAGCTCGGTCTCCAGAGCCGAGTCGCCGCTTTCGTGGGCCAGCTCAAGCAGCGCATCCACATCACCCATTTTGGTCTCGATATCGCGCCATTGCTGCAGCTCTCGCTCGATCGTCGCCTTTTTCCGGCTCACCGCGGCGGCGGCACGGGCATCGTTCCAGAAGTGAGGCTGGCTCATCTGCGCTTCCAGCTCTTGCAAGTCGGCCGTCATATGAGCGAAGTCAAAGATGCCCCCGTAGTTCAGAGACTTGTTCAGCAAGAGAGCGAACACGAACTGCCACGTCTTCTATCATGCCACGATCCTCCTTCTTCGGTCATGCCGGCGTGATAACCGTCATGACTGGTTCCTTCGTGCGGAAATAGCTGAACAGCCACAAAAGCGCGCAGATTATAACACAGGCGTGGGCAAACACATCGCCGTAATAGCTGTAAAACGTGCGGGCTTGTCTGGTCGGGATCATCGCGTACGATGCCTGCTCGATGAAGAGAGGTGTCGTGTCGATGATCTGTCCGAACGGATCGATGAACCCGGAAATCCCGGTGTTCGCCGCTCGCGCGAAGGCCAAATGATTTTCCACTGCGCGAAAGACAACCATGGCGAAGTGTTGGGCGGGGGCCGAGGACGGTCCAAACCAGCCGTCGTTCGTGATCGTCACCAGAAACTCCGCGCCGTTCGCTGCGAACTGACGGACCAAATCCGGGAAGATGACCTCATAGCAGATCGCCACCCCAAACTTGACGGGTCGGGAACCGGACGAACGTTCCGTGTTCCATGATTTTGGGCTGAACGAAAGAGTCGTCGGTCCCGGCCCTGATTCGAAATCGCCGATGCCTTCGACGAGTTTGTCGAGGAAGAACAGGAGTGATGATTTGAGAGGGATGTATTCTCCAAACGGGACGAGATGGTGTTTGTCATAACGGCCAAGGACCATGCCGTCTGTCCCCAGCAGATACGCGCTGTTCAACAGGTAGGGGCGGCGATCAGGGTAAAATCTCAAGGCCGGGCTGCCTAGGAGGATCGGTGCCTGCGCACGTTCCGCCCACGCGATCAGCTGCAACTGATACTCTTTCTCCCTCTCCAAAATAAACGGTGTCGCTGCCTCGGGCCACACGACCAAATCGGCACTGGTTCCCAGTTGGGCCGTGAGGCGGTCAAACGTCCGCATTGTTTCGTCGCGGACGGACGCATCCCACTTCACCGCTTGATCGATGTTCGGTTGAACGACACCGACGGTAATGAAGGTTTTCGGGTTTTGCCGATCTCTATCGCTTAGGACCGCCGAACTATAGAACCACGATAGCAGCATGCAGGCTGCCGCGGTCGTGAGGAGTTCCCACGGGAGCTTGACCGGGTGACATCCACGGAAAAACGGCATGATCCACATGAACAGCTCGGCGAAGGCCACATTCACCAGGACAATGAGGAAGGAGATGCCGTACACACCTGTGTGGTCTGCCACCTGAATCAGGTCTAGTTCGCGATATTGCGAATAGCCGAGGAGACACCATGGAAGGCCGGAGAGCAGGTAGGTACGGAACAACTCGAGTGCAACCCAGAAGCAGGGTGCAAAGAAAATCCCATAGCGTGGGATGAGCTCACGCAACCAGACGACGGCAAGGCTATAGAGTCCGACGTAGAGCCCGAGATAGCTGGTCAGTAGCAGCAAGATTGCGTAACTCACGGGTTCGGGAACCTTGCCATAGGTCGTCATGGCGGTGACGACCCAGGCCATGATGCCGGTGAATCCGACGAGACCGCTTAGCCAGCCGATCCAAAAGGCTCGCCGTTTGGAACATTGGTCGAGTGCGAGATGGAGGGGAATCAGGACGATCCAGGCCAGTAATCCAAGATCAAACTTTGGAAAACAGAAAGGCAAGAGCAGTCCGCTCGCGCAGGCAAAGAGGATCTGACGCGAACGAGCGTGGTCCATCGTGCTGTACCTTATCCAAAAGATTCGATGACTTGCAAGGGAATGCTTGAACTATCAGCGACTTGGAAAGGTCGCCACGTGCTTTTCCCCGATAGAATGAGGTATTGTAACTGATATGGAGCGCCGTCGGCATCGTCGAGCCCCTGTTCACGTGAAGAGCCTGCTTCAGGAGAACTCGCACGAGGTGGAGGGGGAGGCCGTCGATCTGTCACTCGGCGGCGCGCGGATTGAAAGCTCCCTTGTGGTTCAACCAGGAAGACAGATCGCCGTCAAGCTGATTGTTCCAGGGGATGACACATCGATCCTGATCGAGCACGCTCAGGTGCAATGGGCGGTCGATCGAACGTTTGGGGTTCGGTTTGTTGATTTACCGGAGCATGAGTTGGATGAATTGGAACAGTTGATCGATGAAAGTATTGCGCTTGATGAAGGGAAAAGGACATGAAATCCGTGAGGCCTGAGACAGAGACACAGCCCGATGACTCTCGGTTCTGGATCGGTGGCGAAGCGACCGTCGGGTCCCAAGCCCGCCGCCATATCCGTCGCCAAGCCGGGTCACCGACCTCTCTGCTCGGCGTCATCATCGGCCTCACATTCCTCGGCGGCCTTGCCCTCGGCAGCTCATTCGGTTTGCTCTGTCGGAGCAAGAACGAGTAGCGCTTCTGCACTCACCCCGTGAGTCCCGCTTTAGTTCTTGACGCCACCATTTAGGATTCCACCATGGGGCTGGAGTTGTTTACTTAAGGGAGGGAAATCCAATGGAGTTGCCTGGCTGTTCATTAGTCCAACGGGTTTTGTGTCTGGTTGTTGTATCACTCTTCGTCAGTATGGGAATCGCTCAAGCCGCTTCTCCCGATGAAGTGCGCCTGAAACGCAATGGGGGTCCGATTCAATCCCAGCCACAAGGCAAACCAGATCCTGACCTTCTTCCGCTTTGGGCCGCCTTGGTTGGCAAAGCATCGGGGCCCGTATCAGTCACGTGGAGTCACCTCTGGGGCACTCCGAAAGCTGTATATGGCATGTTATCAAGTCCGATGGAGCCATCCGAAGCCTCGGCGCGGCAGTTTCTTTCCTCACAAGCTGCCCTTCTCAATCTTGAGCCTTCCTTACCTGGGTTTGTTTTGACGAGCGATAGGAAGACGTCGATGGGCCATGTCTATGTGTTCAGCCAAAGGGCCGATGGTGTGCCAGTGTATGGGGGAGAATTGAAGATTCACTTTGACCGTGACGGTCACGTCGTCGGTCTGATTAACACCTCTGTGCCGAGCGCGAAACTGCCCGCGACGGTTCCCTCTCTGGAGCCTGAGCAGGCAATCCAGGCGGCCAAGGGACACATTCCTCCGGGCCTTAGCGATAAAGAAGAGGTAGCAGACGGGCCTGGACCGTCTGCCAAGTTGGTTATCTATGGAGACACTGGGACCCCGACACTCGCCTGGGAAGTCACGATCCATACGCATGGGCCGGCCTGGCAGGTGTTTATCCATGCACAGACAGGAAAAGCGTTGGCACCAGCACGAGATCTGAATCGCTATGTGACTGGGACGGGGCAGGTCTTTTTAGTGAACGCCATCGTGGCCGCGCGGGACAACAGTTTGCGTGATCAAAAGGATACGGCGTCAGCTGTCCCTCCAACTGTCTACCGTTCCGTGACGCTTATGGGATTGGATGGGAGCGGCTTTCTGGATGGCATCTATGCCTCCAGCAGCAGCTCGAAACGGCGGGTGTCCTCGGCGAGTCAGACGTTCGTGTTTGATCGCAGTGAGAATGGGTTCAGCGAAACCATGGGCTATTATTATTTGGATTATGCGCAGCGCTATATTCAATCCCTTGGGTTTCCCACTGTCAATAACCGGCAGCAGGTCTTCAGTGTCGACCGCTCCAAGAAGGACAATTCCTTTTATCAACTGTCTACCAAAACCATTACCTACGGGACCGGCGGGGTCGATGATGCGGAAGATGCCGACGTCGTGTGGCATGAGTACGGACATTCCATTCTCGACGATCAAGTGCCGGGCTATGGGACGACGCTGGAAGCGGATTCGATCGGAGAGGGATTCGGTGACTATTGGGCCGGTACTCTTGGCGCGCAGCTCAGTGAAGGGTTTCAAGATGCCTGCGTGGCAGAGTGGGATGCCACCTCCTACTCGTCGACGACACCACCCTGTCTTCGCCGGCTAGACGGGACTAAGCACTATCCCGAGTCAGTTGTTGGCGAAGTCCACGACGATGGAGAAATGTGGTCGGCCGCCCTGTGGCAGATTCGGGCGGCAATTGGCGCGACGAAAGCTGATACCGTCGTTCTCCAACATCATTTCCTCCTAACTCCCGATACCTCGTTCAATCAAGCAGCGGATGCCTTAGTCACGGCAGCAACTGGTCTGGGCTACTCGGCGACAGATGTGAACGCAATTCGGACCATTCTCCAGAATCGTGGCTTCACAGTGACTCTGTAGATTCCGATCGCCAGCTTTCATCTACGGATAGGAGCGGCGGTTTCAAGTTCCAAGTGCAACGGGTGAATGATGGCGCAATTGCGCATAGACTTCCAGGGGCGTCGCAAAGTCGAGACATTTTCGTGGGCGCGTGTCAGTTCCATCCGTTCACGTATCGTCAGGACTATCATGTGTTCCATGAACACAATTATAGTCTATAAATGGGTGTTACAGTCCACTAGTACCCGATAAGACGCTGGCGAATTTTGGGCACAGCGGCTTTACCGAATATGGTGTGCTAACTACTGATGTGGGGTCGTTTGAGAGAGGGAAAAGTCCCTACGGCGTGTATGACATGGCCGGTAATGTCTGGGAGTGGGTAGCGGACTGGTACGACGAGAACTATTACAGCAAGAGCCCGGCACGTAATCCCAAAGGCCCTACGAGCGGCGAGTATAGGGTGCTCCGCGGTGGCTCCTTCGTCGATATTACGGACTTTATACGCTCTGCGTACCGATTATGGTACGCACCCACGTTCCGGGGCGTCGGTATCGGGTTCCGTTGTGCTCAGGACGTTCCGAAGTAACCTTTTCGCTTTGACCCTGTTTTCTTTTCTCCGGATCTTGGCTCTTGATTTCTTGCCGTGAAGCATCGTATCCGAGTCGGGGGTCGCCATGACCGACGAAGGGACCAGCAGCCTTCCCACCGCCGTCACGAAGACCTACGATGTGTTGCTCTGGCTCATCAACCACGTGGGGAAGTTTCCACGCTCGCATCCGTTTGTGCATGCTGACGGAGTAGCCCATTCCCCCCTTTACCTGTGACCCTCACGCCCAAATCAAACGGTTCGAAATCGGCGGCTTGCCGCTGTTGTGATGCCTATGGTACCGTGAAAATCACGTCTCTGTAGTGCAATGAAATGATGAAACCTGGAGTGACTATGCGATCGGTTTTGAGTGTGGGAGCCTGCGTGCTGTTTGGTCTAGTGGCATGGTCTGGGGTGTGCGGGGCGGAAGAGCCTCTCACGATGACACAGTCTGACGAGTATTTCCCTGATACGATCGGAAGCCGCTGGACCTATCGTGGCCACATCAACGAAGGGCCGCTCCAGACGATCGAACTGAAGTTTTTCACGAATGTGTCGACGGTCACCGAGACGAAGACCATCAAAGGCGTCACCGTGATGGTGTTCCATGACACGAATCCTGGGAATCATGGCCCGTCGGACAGTTACTATCGTCGGGACCAGGTTGGCATCGTCTATTACGGATCGGAGCCAGGGACCCCACTAGAAAAACAGATCACTCCCTACCAGATATTTCGGTTTCCCTTAATCGTACCGTCTTCATTTCAGCAGTTTGATCGTACGGGCATCGACTTCGGGACCGATATGGATCGAGACGGAACAGATGAAAAGGTTGATACGCAGGGATGGAGTAAGGTGATGGGCCGCGAAACCGTCACGGTTCCGGCAGGGACCTTTCCGGATGCGGTGAAGGTGGAAGCGCGGATGAATATGAAGATTCATTTGTCGGGCAGCCATCGGACCGTTTCCGGTATCGATGTGATGACGGCCTGGTTTGCCAAAGGGATCGGATTGGTGAAGTATGTGGAGCGTCAAGAATTATCTGCGGTCAAGGAGGACCGAGGCGTCGTGACGGAAATCACGGAAGAACTTGAAGAACACGACATCAAGCCTCTCAAGGCCTCACTGAATTGATTCGAATCCACGACGGAGAGTATTTTCGGTGATCACACGGGTGATCATGAACTGAGAGAGGTAGTCTTCCCCCCCGGCTTTTGCGCCTACCCCTGAGAAGCGGTGCCCACCGAATGGTTGACGAGAGACAAGGGCACCGGTGGTTGGTCGATTTAAGTACAGATTCCCTACATCGAACCGCTCGCGGGCCATCGCAAGATTGGCAGGACTCCTGGCATAGACCCCTCCGGTCAACGCATAGTCAGTCGCATTCGCAATTCGAATCGCCTCGGCGAAGCTGTCTGCCTTCGTGACCGACAACACCGGTCCAAAGATTTCCTCCTGGGCCACACGGTGATGCGGTTGGATATCGACAAACACCGTCGGCCCAACAAAATATCCATTCTGATCTGTGGTGCGCTGCACGAGGAGCTGGCCCTCTTCGAGGCCGAGTGAAATGTAGCGTTGGATGGTCGCTTGGGCTCGTGCGTCGATCACGGGCCCCACTCTGGTACCTGGTCTCGAGGGATCACCGAGGTCCAAACTCAGCACGGCCTCACGCAGGCGGGACACAAAGGAGTCGTAGATGGTGCGATGGACGATGACTCGGGAGCAAGCCGAGCATTTCTGCCCCGCGTAGCCGGAGAACGATGCGACGACGCCGGCAATCGCTTCGTCAAGATCCGCCGTCTCGTCGACGATGATGGCATTCTTCCCACCCATCTCAGCAATCACCCGCTTGACCATAGGCTGTCCTGGGCTCACGCGTGCTGCCTCGGCCAAGATGTGGAGCCCCACGGTCTTCGATCCGGTAAACGCGATTGTTACGACTTGGGAATGTGCGACGAGCGCTTGGCCGACCTCTGGCCCACCCGGGAGGCAGGTCAAGCATCCAGCCGGTACACCGGTCTTGATGAAGATGTCCGTGAGCAGAGTTCCTAAACCGGGCGAGCGGTCCGATGGTTTGAATAGCACTGGATTGCCGGTCGCAAGTGCCGCAGAAACCATTCCGGCGGGGATGGCGAGTGGAAAGTTCCATGGTGCGATGACGACGGTCACACCGCGCGGTGCATAGGTGCGCTGGTTGAGCTCTCCTGGACGGTTGCCTAATCGTACTGGTCTAGCCAGACGGTCCATCTCGTCTGCATAGTAGCGAAGGAAGTCGATCGCTTCTGCGACATCCGCGTCGGCCTCCCGCCAAGGCTTGCCGACTTCGAAGATCTCCCAGGCCGCAAGCTCGTAGCGACGGCGGCTCATCTCCAACGCTGCCTGACGCAGGATGTCAGATCGGTTTTCCGGCGACTTCTGGCGCCACTGGTCCCATTGCGTGAGTGCCTGTTCGATAACTCGGTCCAGATCGGATAGCGCTGCGCTCTGCACACGGGCCACGACTTCAGTGGGTCTACAAGGATTGCGGGATTCCAGCCATGGGCCGGTCAGCCTCAGTTGAGAAGACCTGACTTCCCAACGACGGCCCAGGTGAGACCTGACCGATGCAATCGCTGCCTGCATGGCCTCACGAATAGGGGCCTGAGAAAAATCGCTGTGTGGTTCGTTCGCAAAACTGCGTGAGTCCTGCGTTCCTGTATTTGGGACATGAACCGAGGCGACCGGAGGTGCGAGCAGCAGCGCCAGCGGTTGGGACTGGACATATTCTTTCTGTAGAAACGATTCGTTCGACGTATTTTCCAAGAGCCGCCGCACCAGATAGGCCATACCGGGGAGCAGCCGACCCACAGGACTGTATAGGCGGACACGACGGCCTAATTTGACCATGGCTTGCTGGAACGGCTCCGCCATGCCGAAGATCATTTGGAACTCGCGCGCATCAGGGGCCAGGCCCCGTGCTTCCGCATGGGCTTCGATGGCAGCTAACGTGCGAAGATTGTGCGTGCCGAACGCGGGTCGGATCAGATCGGCGTGTTCAAATAGCACTGGAATCAATCGCTCGTACTGAATGTCGGTCTCTGCCTTCTGGTCAAACAGCGGTGGGGGCCAGCCTGCTTGCCGGTATCGAACTGTGTCTGAATCCCAATAGGCGCCTTTGACCAATCGGATCGTGATCGGAGCCTGACGCCCGCGAGCCCAGGACACGAGATCCTGGACGTCTCGTTCGGTGTCTCGGTGATAGGCCTGCAATGCGAGACCAGCATAGGGATAGGATCGGTAGGCCGGCTCTGCGAAGAGCTGCTTGAAGATATGCAGGATCAGGTCTTTGGTCTCCGCCTGCTCCATATCAAAAATCAATCCAGCTGGCAGCGACTGCGCAAGGTCCACCAGTGGACGGAGACGTGTGGCGACCGACTCGTAACTTCCATCGGGATCGATCGGGTCCAGTCGAGAGGAGAGAGCCGAAATCTTGAGCGAGAGTTGCACGCGCGGGATGGACCCCAGGTGGTCTCGTTCCAGCAAGTGATTGGAAGGCCAGGGCTTCGTGGCGCGCTCTAGTTCAAGTAAGGCGTTCAGACACTGGTCACGGTAGCGATCAGCTTCCTGCTCGCTGATGGTGGCCTCGCCCAAGAGATCAACAGACCAGGCTCGTCCCTCGTCCCAGAGTTGCGATAGGGTCGGCACTGCGTCTTCGATAGAGGCTCCGGCGATGAACGATGTGGCCATCTGTTCGATCTGTTTCCTGATCGACTGACCAGTAAGACGGGCACCCACCCTGGTTGCAGTCAGGGCCTTCCATCCCCACTGAAGGCCGAAGAGTTCCCCGATGGTGTGGCCAAAATATTCTTCGGCCAGTGCGACGACTCGTTCATCGTCCTGAATGACCGGAAGGACATCGATGAAGTGGAATAACCGAGTCTTAAACGACGCATCCTTCATTGCCAGATTGATCACCGAATGGGACCACCAGCGGCCATCAAAAATGGAGGGTGAAAGACCGGCCGACAGTTGCGCAAGCTGTTCGCCAATGCGGAGGATGGCTGGCTCAAGAGAAGGTGAGGTGGTCATCGATCGTCCTGAAAAGAATGACTCTGTGTGGTTTCAGTATACATCCCAGACGACTAGTGGTCATCGTTCTTTGCTGCCCCAGTCGGCGCATGGAGGATAGCCCGACCGGCCCATTTCATTTCACGTGGTGCATCCCTTATGATAATGGGATCAGGCGTGATGGCGCTTCGATGAGAGGCGCCACTACTGAACGATGCGGTCGAACATACCTGAACTGGAGACTATCTATGGCTGATGAACATGCCCATGGGACGCAACAACCCCAGGGAAAAGATAATTTGATTCCTGGTGTCAAACATGTCGTGGCGATCAGCAGTGGGAAGGGTGGAGTCGGGAAGTCCACCGTGTCGTCCAACCTGGCGTGTGCTTTGGCGCTGGCCGGTGCGAAGGTCGGTCTCTTGGACGCGGATCTCTACGGTCCGAATATCCCCATGATGATGGGGTGTACCACCGGCCCTGAACAGAAGGACGGCAAAATCATTCCGGTTGAGAACTACGGGGTAAAATTAATTTCCATGGCGTTTCTCGTGCCGGAAGAAACCGCGCTGGTCTGGCGTGGTCCGATGGTCCATCAATACCTGCAAGCTTTTTTTCGAGATGTGCTCTGGGGGGACTTGGACTATCTGCTGATCGATCTACCGCCAGGCACTGGTGATGTGCAGCTTTCCTTGTCACAAATGGTTCCGTTAGCTGGGGCGATCACCGTGACCACGCCGCAAGAAGTTGCGCTCTACGATGTTCGTAAGGGTATGACGATGTTTCAAAAAGTCAATGTTCCGCTTCTTGGCATTATCGAGAATATGAGCCACTTTGTGTGTGGCCATTGTGGTGAGCGGACGGAGATTTTCTCCTATGGTGGGGGCGAGCGGGCAGCCGCCAAGGTCAGTGTGCCGTTCCTTGGCCGGATCCCGATTGATCCAGCCATTCGAGATGGGGGCGATACCGGCCATCCCATCGTCGTGGCCAATCCGGCATCCCCTCAGGCTGAGGCGTTTCGGGATATTGCAAAGAAGGTTATGGAAGCACTCGGTGGTGCTGAGAAAAGTGGTCTGTCAGTCGATAGTTTGCTCAAGAAGATCAAGCAGCCATTTAGTAGCAATTGAATGGTCTCATAGTGGAGGGAAGGCATGGCGGAGTTTGTACGTGTTGCAGCCCTAACAGATGTCACGCTCGGGCATGGGATTGTGGCAGAAGCCAACGGGAAGACGCTGGCCGTATTCAATGTGGATGGGACGATCCATGCGATCAACAATACTTGTTGCCATCGGGAGGGGCCATTGGGCGAGGGAGAATTGGAAGGCAACATCGTCACCTGTCCGTGGCATGGCTGGCGGTTCGATGTGACGACCGGCTCGTGCATGAATAACCCATCCTCGAAGGTGGAAGCCTATCAAGTGAAAATCGAAGGCAATGATGTGAAAGTATTACTGGATGTCTGACGTCATGCTCTTACTATCGCCCGTTACCTCGGACGGAGGGAGAACGTATGCCTGTCTCTGCGAATGATCAAACGGATATCGCGGCCGCGCTCGTGCGCCTCTACGTCTTTTTGACTCAGTACCTCGATCGTTGCTTTGATGAAGCAGCTCGGAAGAGCTATCCGGATTCCGACCTCCAAGGGCACCTTGATGACACACGACGCCAGCTCATGGAGATTGTGTCGGTGAATCCTGTTGTGAAGAGAAAGCTCGCCGACGAGTGTGACCGAATTCTGGCGCTCGGCGCCTCCTGTCTCACATCTGGTGCGGCCGATCCCAAGATTCGAGAGATGATTCAAGCGGAACGGGCCATACTCAAGAACAAGACTATCGCGTTGAGTGACTTGGTTGCCGTGTATCGAGCCTTAGCATGAATGATGGATGGAGAAGGGCTCGATAAACATCAGCTCGCTGGGTTGGACAACCGGGAACGGGGATTTAGCAGACCGGTTGAGTTTGAACGTGTAGGAGAAGGCTATCGAGCGTTGTTACGGTATGAGACCGTCCGCGTCACGACGGAGATTCATCCGACCCAGGATGACGCACTCACTATCTTGATCCAGACGTTGCATAGTCAGGGTTACCGGCAGCTCAAAACTCAAAGGAGTTTTCGCGACGGGATCTATCTGGGTTCACAGGAACTGTGGGTAGAATATCCGGATCCTCCACAAGCTGAGCCTGAACGACCTAGCCTTTGGGTGAAAGTTCTCAGTTGGTTCCGATCCAACTCTTCGGATGGATCACGTTCATGAGTTTTGTCCCATTGAGCGATCTCCGATCTTCAGCGACAGATACGCAGCCCCTCGCAGATACGAGCCGGCCTCGCCTTCCATCCTGGTTTAAGGTCAATGCGAAGACAGGATCAGACTATCTTGATATCAAACAGACGATGGAGCGGCTCAAGCTCCACACAATCTGCGAAGAGGCTCGTTGTCCAAACCGATGGGAATGTTGGAATGCCCGTACTGCGACGTTCCTGATCCTGGGCGATATCTGTACGAGACGATGTCACTACTGTTCAGTCGAGACCGGAAGGCCGCTCGCAGTAGATGAGAAGGAACCAGGTCGTGTCGCGGAAGCGGTGTGGGCTCTTGGTCTGCGACATGCTGTGATCACATCAGTGAATCGTGACGAATTGCCTGATGGCGGAGCCTCAGTCTTTGCTGACACGATCAGACAGACCAGACGGATGAACCCGACGTGCACGATCGAAGTGTTGATCCCGGATTTTGAAGGCAACGAGGAAGCACTCGCAACGGTCTGTGCGGAAAGGCCGGAGATTCTGAATCACAACATTGAAACCGTCAGGCGGCTCTTCCCATCGATTCGCCCGCAAGGGAAATATCAACGGTCAATTGACTTGCTCGCGAGGGCGAAGGAGCAAGGGGTGAAGACGAAGTCCGGTTTGATTCTTGGCATGGGGGAGACGTTCGACGAAGCGCGTGACGTGATGCGTGACCTCCGAGCAGTCGCTTGTGACATCCTCACCATCGGCCAATATCTCCAGCCGACGAGAGACCATCTGCCGGTCGCCCGGTTCTATGACCCATCCGAATTTGCTGCACTCAAAGAAGAAGGTCTCGCCATGGGTTTTGGCCATGTCGAATCAGGACCGCTCGTCCGTAGCTCTTATCACGCAGAGCAGCAGGCCTCTTAATTTGAGGCCCGTTTCCATCCTGAGAGCACACAACGCTGTGCGATCAGCGGGGTGAATCGGGTAATGTCTTGAGCGATGTCAGTCATGAACCGATCGGCGAGGGGCTGATCCTCGAAACATTCGTACACGTCATCGAGAAAGCCACCACGAAGCAGCGGGTGATGGAGAAACTCATGGCCAGGGCCAGTTGCCACTTCAAGCGGATACTCGATAGCCTCGACCCGTTCAAGATCGAGTTCCTGAAACCATCTTCGTCCATCCTGGGCTGACGGACGTTCCTTCAGGTAGTCGTGAAATCGCTCTCGTTCCTTGATCAACCCCTGATGAACCATCGCCTGATCCACTCGCTGCCACAGTGAATCGAATGTTCCATAGGACGGAAAGGTCAGGACGAGCTGGCCTCCTGGGGCGAGCTGTTTCACCAAACCTCGAACCGCTTCGAACCGATTGGGGCGAAAGAACATGACGGAGAGATTGCCTGTGATGCGATCGAAGGTCTGCAGATTAGGAGGGAGGGCGCGCATGTCCGCGCAGTCGAAACGGAGCCACGGTAATTGTGAGCCTTGAATGGCTCTTGCACGAGCGACCTGACCGGCGCTCACATCGATGGCTAGTACTTCGCCGGAAGAGCCGACCTGCTCAGCGAGATAGAAGGCCGGAATGCCGTGGCCGGAGGCGACATCGAGGATTTTTAGACTGGGGCGAAGGTCTAGATGCTGAAGTAACGATTCGGCAAACGGTGTAGACCAATAGTCGTGCTTCGGCAGGGGCCAGTGAAGAGCAGGTGAAACATTCATGTTAGAAAAATGAGGGGAGCATGCTTGGTTTCACACCCGCACAAAATATGGAATTGCCATTAATGCTGCTCCAACAAAGACGAGCAAGTAGACGTTCTCAACAAAGTAGGGAAAGACGCAGAGGGCCACTCCAACGCACAACGGGACAATGGCCTTTTGTCTTTTGCCATAGATGGCAAAACCGGTACCAATCGATCCGAAGATGATACTCCAGATCAGGGCTGCGGTATTTCCCAGCTCAAACATAGCTGGTTTCTCACGTGGCTGACGGCAGGGCCTTGGCAATCAGGGCCTGCGCTTCCTCTTGTATCTGCTTCAGATGCGTGTGCCCCTTAAAGCTCTCCGCATAGAGCTTGTACACATCTTCTGTCCCAGAGGGCCTGGCGGCGAACCAGCCGTTCTCCGTCACGACTTTCAGTCCACCGATAGCCGCGCCGTTACCAGGAGCCTTGGTGAGCATCGCCACGATCCTATCTCCGGCCAGCTCCGTGGCCTTCACTTGCTCAGGCGAAAGTTTAGAGAGAATGGTTTTCTGCTCTGGTGTAGCAGGCGCATCAATCCGTTCATACACCGGCTCGCCCAGTTCGTTCGTGAGGGCTCGGTACAACTCGGACGGATCAAGGCCGGTCTTCGCCATCATTTCGGCAGCCAGCAGGTCCATGATGATGCCGTCCTTATCAGTCGACCAGACTGTTCCATCACGTCGGAGGAACGAGGCACCGGCGCTTTCCTCGCCGCCAAAGCCAAGCGAGCCATCGAGCAGACCGCTGACGAACCACTTGAAGCCGACCGGTACTTCCACCAGTTTCTGTTTCAGCTTGGCCGCGACGCGGTCGATCAAGCTACTACTGACTAAGGTTTTGCCGATCTTGGCATCGGATTTCCAGCCGGGACGGCTGGCAAAGAGGTAGGCAATCGAGACGGCCAGGTAATGGTTCGGATTCATCAAACCTGAACGAGTGACGATTCCGTGCCGGTCATTATCAGCATCATTGCCGAAGGCCACATCAAAGCGATCTTTTAAGGCAATGAGATTTGCCATGGCGTAGGGAGAAGAGCAGTCCATTCGAATCTTGCCGTCCCAATCCAAGGGCATGAAACGGAACGTTGGATCGACGGCTGGATTCACGACCTCGATATTCAATCCATAACGTTCGACAATCGGTTGCCAGTAGGCCACACCGGACCCGCCGAGCGGGTCGATCCCAAGCTTGAGCCCAGCGGCTTTGATGGTGTCCATATCAACCACATGGCGTAGATCGCTCACGTAGGCTCCGATATAGTCGTGCTGATGTGTGGTTGATGCTTGTCTGGCCTGTGCAATGGAAAGACGTTTCGCTCCGTACAAGTTGGTGGCGAGAAGGGCATTGGCTCGATCCTCGATCCACTTTGTAATCTGTGTATCAGCTGGGCCGCCACTCGGCGGGTTGTACTTGATCCCGCCGTCTTCCGGGGGATTGTGCGATGGGGTGATGATGATACCATCGGCCAGACCAGAGGTGCGGCCTCGGTTGTAGCTAAGGATGGCATGAGAGATGACGGGCGTCGGTGTAAAGCCCTCGTCTTTGTCGATCATGACCTCGACACCATTGGCGGAAAGGACCTCAAGGGCCGTGACAAAGGCCGGTTCCGACAGTGCATGGGTGTCTTTCCCCAAATACAGCGGCCCAGTCGTGTGCTGCGCAGCCCGGTATTCGCACACTGCCTGAGTGATGGCCACGAGATGGTTCTCATTAAAGCTGTGTTTGAAGGAAGAGCCGCGATGGCCTGACGTACCGAATGACACGCGTTGTTCTCGGACAGATGGGTCTGGTTTTTCGGTCGAATAGGTAGAGAGGAGTTTTCCCACATCCACCAGAATCGAGGCGGGCGCTGGTTGTCCTGCACGGGAATGAGTCGCCATAGGAGAGGTGTAGTTCTAATGTCTGGTCGCTGTCAACTGTAGAGGGCCCATGTATGCGAAAATAAGACCGCACTCTTGTCCGGTATTAAGAAATGGTGGTTACCTCGGAGGATCTTTTCCGTCTTACGTGTGGACGGCGATCGGATGTAGGGTGTCCTGGAACTCTGAAATAGGAGTGGAGAAACCCCTTATAGAACGCTGAGTTCATGGATTTTGAACGATTGATCCGGTAAGATGCCGATAAGGACTTGTCCGTAATCTGAAGGGGGTGGCGTGTTCCGTCTTCGGCTTGCGCTTGTGATCGTACTCGCCTTCGTGGTGTTGGCCGTTGCGTTCCTCTCATTTTCGAGGGAGCTGACTGGCCAAGACTATCTCAAGGATTTTGTCCTGGAACAGCTTGAGGAAAGTCTGGGTAGAAAGATCGACGTGCATCGCGTCAAGTTTGTGATATTCCCGAGTATTCGCGTGGAACTCACCGAGGTCAAGATTCATGATCCTCAATCAGAACAGGTAGTCCTGACGGCTAAGCGTATTGATTTGGTCTTACGCCTCCTGCCACTCCTCAAAAAACAAGTTGTCGGTAAGCGATTGTTGATCGAAGAGCCAACGCTCACGCTTCGGCGGAACGAACGCGGTCGATGGAATATCTCCGATGAGTTGAACGGGCCCGTGGATGTCGACCAGCACACGATGGATATGATGGCGCGGACACTCATGATCAGAGAGGCGACGCTCATCAACGGAACGATCACGGTCATTGATGCCGCCAGACCCGATGGCATTCGGTCTCTCAAGTTGGAGCACGTCGAGTGTAGGTTGCTGGTTCGGCCTGATCGTGGTTTCGCCGAAGTCCATGTGTCAGCAGCTCATCAAGGAGAATCAGGTCTATCGGCTGTGTCACTGAATGGTGTCATAAAACGAGCAGAGCCCTCGGTGTCGTTGTCTGGTGAAGAGGTCGCTGAATCGGCCACAAGATTTCAGCTCGAAGGACAGATCGACGCCACAGATCTCAACATCCGGGACGCGGCTGACTTTCTTGGCCCCAGGCCGGTGTCTGAGCATCTTCAAGGGGCGTTGAATCTCAAGAGTATCGTTCGCGTGATGCCGGGTGTGTCTGGATATGACATGGTTCTGTCAGACATGACCGCGCAGTTGAATAACATCACACTGAGAGGAAAGGCCAATCTGGCCGGCCTGCTGACTCCTCAGCCGACGTTTGCCGTCACGTTCAGCAGTTCTCTGGTTTCCCTCCCGCAGCTCCTGAAAACCATTCCCCCGGACTGGATCCATGCGCAGCTCCCAGCCCTTCTGGCTGATCGCCAGATCGACGGCAAGGTGCAAGTGGTGAATGCAACGCTCACTGGGTCCGCGACGAGAGGCCCTCAACTTTCGACGATCGGAGAGTTTCATGTCAGCGAAGGTCGCGGCTTGATCGGTAATGATCGCATCGCCGCGAAAGACCTCGCGGCAGTGGTGGTGGTCGAGACTGGGCGTGTTCGGATTGCGAAGATCACTGGAATGTATGGGGCAATGCAGATCACTGGCGGAAAGGCGGAGGTGTCGTTTCTCGATGCTGGCCCATGGCTGGGATTGGAGATCACGGGAGAGACGGCGGCAGTGCAGCTCGTCGAGTTTCTGGCGAAGACTGTGAAAGCAGAGCGAGTCACGCAGTTGCTCGCCGGTATCCGTGATGCTGAGGGGACGGCACAATCCACATTTCGCCTCGTGGGACCGTTGAATCAGCCCGGTGGGATCACCTTTGCGGGTGGGGAGATCATCGCCCGTCAAGTGAGTCTCACTCATGTGAATTTACCGGATCGTGTGACCGGGATGCAGGGAAGATTTGTCTTGGCCGATGGAGCCACACAGTTCGATCAAGTCGCCGGACATCTTGGGGGAACTGCTGTGCAGGTTCACGGTACCGTTACCGGAGGACCTCAAAGCCACTATCAGGATTTTATTATTCGTACGCGCGGTGATGCGGCGCAGATGGTTCGGTTGTTTCGTTCCTCGGTAATTGAACAGAGTGCATTCGAGGGGGTGTTCAGCTCAACAATTGCAGTCTCTGGTTCGACGGCGAGACCGCATATCCAAGGGTCCGTTGTGTTGGATGAGGCCAAAGTCGCGTTCGGGGTGATTGCAAAACCCGTCGGTCCTCGCGCCACTGTGGAGTTTGAAGGGGTGATGCCTCAGTCCAGCAGCATCAAGCTGCATCGCATTGAGCTGGTGTTGCCCGCTGTGACCATTCCCGCTAAGGGAACCATGCAGTTCGGGAATGGCTTTCTGATCGATATGGCCGTGGCGACCGGTACGGTATCGGTATCCAGTCTTCCGGAATGGCTAGCCAAAGATGGGCTTGAAGCCGGGAATATCGAAGTCTCGCTTGATGTCAAAGGAAAGGAGCCGGATTGGAAGACCTGGCGGGTGACCGGATGGATGGGACTGACGAACGGGCTGATGCAGGTAAAAGGGATTGATGGGCATCTACAAGATTTCTATGCCCGCGTAAAGTTTGCCCGCAACGAGGTCGAATTCAAGCAGCTATCGTTTAAGGTTCAAGGGAGTGACGTCGCCATAGAGGCCACGGTTCGAAATTGGACGGCGAAGCCGATTGTTACTGGCAAGATCGAGTCCAACCAATTCGATTTGAGTCTGGTGATTCCAAAGGGGGAACGGACTCCGATCCGGGAGTTCCTCGAAACGTTGGCGGCGACCAGCCACGTCACTATGGCTGTGGCCGTGGCGCGTGGCCGATACAAGCATCTAAAATTCGGTTCGCTTGCCGCTCGAGTCAATATTCAGGACGGAATGCTTGATATCGATCGTCTTTCCGGAGAGTCCACCCATGGACAAGTGGCCGGACGGCTCGTCGTGCAACTTCCCCCCAAAGCACCGGCGGATTTTGACCTGTCATTTAGGGCTACCGGAGTCGAATTTGAAGACCTGTTGCGGCTGACCAAAGCGCAGGTCCATAGCGCATCGGGAGAGATTCGCTTGAGCGGTGTGCTTCGCGGGCATGGGCGCAACCCGCATGGGGTCTATCCTTCATTGAACGGCAAAGTCGAGTTGTTGTTGGAAAATGGTCGCATCCTGAAAACGAATGAGCGGGCAGTCTGGAAGATCATTAGTCTGTTAAACCTCCCGGCTGTGTTACAAGGGAAAGTCGATCTTGAAAAGGAGGGGCTGCCATACAACAGAATTTCTTCTACCATTGCCATTCAAGATGGGATGTTTCAGACGGAAAATCTGATCATCGACAGCCCAATTCTGAAAATTACAGCAGCCGGGAATTATGACTTGCCGACAGACCAGCTGGATCTGGCCGTTGCCGTGAGTCCGTTCGGGTCATACTCACAATTCCTTAAGACGATTCCGCTCTTTGGGCGAATCGTTGCGGGGGACCGCAAGGGCATCGCCACGGCGATGTTCACTGCGAAGGGAGCGCTGGAAGATCCCGAGGTCACCTATTTGCCGGTCAAGTCCTTTGCGGCCGGCCTATCGGGGTTGGCCCAACTGGCCGTCGATGTTCTAACGAACACATTGACGCTGCCAATGGATTTGGTGGCACCGGATGAAGAGTCTGGAGTGCGACCGAGAGACATGACTCCATCGACGGCTCCCGCCGTGCCGTGAGGGGCTCGATTCTTGACCGACCCACGCCCCCATGCTAGCATCACCAAAGTTAAGGCTTTGTCATCCCACGGGTTTCCATTCAAATCTGCTGTCCCATTAGCATATACATGAAACGCGCTACCGTCTCCCAACCAGAATTAGCCACACTGTTCATCGCCGCCAGCGAGCAGGACTCGAATCTGTACTATGCCACGCACTTCATGGCACCAGACCCGTTCATCTATTTGGAAATTAAGGGTGAGCGGTTGATGGTCATGAGCGATCTGGAAATGGATCGTGCCAGGACTCAAGCCTCAGTGGATCGAGTCTTGTCCTACTCGGAAATTGAACAGAAGGCGAAGAAACAGGGAATCAAAGACCCGACCGCAGTTGATATCGTCCATGTGGTGTTGAAAGAGTCCAAGATCCGCCGTCTTTCGGTGCCTGCGAATTTCCCGGTGATCCATGCCGCGCGATTACAAGAGCGAGGATACAGTCTCAAACCAAAGCGAGACCCG
Organism: Nitrospira sp.; assembly: GCA_005116955.1. Taxonomy (GTDB): domain Bacteria; phylum Nitrospirota; class Nitrospiria; order Nitrospirales; family Nitrospiraceae; genus Nitrospira_D. Next base: position 31,295 of record SWDI01000003.1, read on the forward strand.
TTTTATGAACAGCGTGTGCTGAAGACGGCGGAAGAAGTACGTCATATCGAAGACGCGCAGCGGGCCACGGAAGAAGCCGTGGCCGCAGCCCACACGCTATTACGCCGGGCCGAGATCAAGGATGAGCAACTCTGGCTTGATGGCGAGGTGGTGACCTCGGAACGGATCAAAAAGGTTGTCAACGTGAAGCTCATGGAGCGGGACTGTATTGCCCAGCATACGATTGTGGCAGGGGGAGAGCAGGCCTGTGATCCACACAATGAAGGGAGTGGACCGTTGCCGGCTCATCGCAGCATTATTTTTGACGTCTTCCCTCGGTCGGCCACGAGTCGCTATTTTGCCGACATGTCGAGGACGGTGATCCGTGGGAAGGTGAGCCAGGAACTCAAACGGCTGTATGGTGCCGTGAAGGATGCTCAGGAAGACGCCATCGACAAGATTAAAGATGGCGCGGATGGCATGAAGATTCATCAGGGCATCTGCGCGCGTTTTGAAAAGGCCGGATACAAGACCGGTTTGGTGAATGGACGCATGCAAGGGTATTTTCATGGGACTGGACATGGAGTGGGGCTCGATATTCACGAAGCGCCACGGATCAGTCGAACTGGGTCACTCCTCCAAGAGGGCCATGTCGTCACGGTTGAACCAGGGCTGTATTATCCAGGATTGGGGGCAGTCCGAATTGAAGACATGGTGCTCGTCACCAAGGATGGATGCCGGAACCTCACCAATTTCCCAAAAATCTTCGAGCTCGGATAGCTCACTTCAGGACTGCACTCTCCCCACGATGGGTTCAGATTTGCGTATCACTTTGAGTGACACTCGATGTCCCACTCATTCCGCTTTCTAGATGACATTGCCACGGCTGACTTGGCGTTTGATGCGTCCGGTGATTCTCTCCAAGAACTCTTTCACGGGGCTACGTGTGCGGTCATCGACGCGATGGCCGATCCTTCGACAGTCGGGTCTACCTGGCGGAAATCAGTGGAACGAACAGAAGAGGATCCTGCCGAACTGTTGTTCGATTGGCTCTCGGATCTGGTGTACTGGAAAGATGCGGATGGAGTCGTATTCAGTACATTCACACTCACGATCACATGTGGAGACGACGGCTCTTGGCATCTGAAGGGGGAGCTGTGTGGGGAGTCGGTCAATGGATTGGTGCAGGTGTTGCGGAACGATGTGAAGGGGATTACAAAACATCTGTATCACGTCAGGCAAGAGGGCATGGGATGGAATGCGCGGGTGGTGGTGGACGTATGAAGCTCCACACAGAGATGAGGGTCAATCGGATTACCGATGAGGTGTGGGAAATCCCCATCAGCGAGAAGTCTGGCATGCTGGTTCCAGCACGAATCTATGCCACACCGACCATTCTTCAATCGATGGATGCCGGAGTCTTCGAGCAAGTGACAAATGTGGCGTGTCTCCCTGGAATCAGACGTTATGCGCTGTGCATGCCGGATGGACATTGGGGCTACGGTTTCCCCATTGGAGGCGTTGCCGCCTTTGATGTCCGTACCGGGATTATCTCGCCTGGCGGTGTCGGGTATGACGTGAATTGCGGCATGCGGCTTATGAGGACCAATCTCACGCAGCAGGACGTGCAGCCATTGCTCGAACGATTGATGACGGAATTATTCCGGAGAGTACCTGCCGGGGTCGGTGCGAGCGGGGCTGTACGGCTGGACCACTCGTCGTTCGAGGATGTCATGGTCCGCGGGGCTCGATGGTGTATTGAAAACGGTTATGGTTGGCCTCAAGATCTTGAAGCGATAGAAGAGAGAGGCTGTATCGCCGGGGCCGATCCGTCGAAAGTCAGCGACCAGGCAGTCAGTCGAGGGATCAATCAACTGGGAACTTTGGGATCGGGGAACCACTACCTTGAGGTGCAGGTGGTCGCATCCGATAGGGTCTTTGATCAAAAAATAGCCTCAGCCTGGGGTATCACCGGGCATGATCAGATTGTTGTGATGGTTCACTGCGGATCCCGTGGGTTCGGGCATCAGGTCGCAAGTGATTATCTCAAAGTATTTGAGAAAGCGATGCGACGATATGGAATTTCCGTGAACGACCAGCAACTGGCCTGCGCCCCGTTCACATCAGTGGAAGGGCAGGACTATTTTTCGGCTATGAACTGTGCGGCCAACACCGCTTTCGCCAACCGCCAGGTCATCAACCATCAGATCCGAGAAGCCTTTGCCGCTGTATTCGGCCGATCGGCAGAGGAGCTGGGTATGGAGCTGGTCTATGACGTGGCGCATAACATCGCCAAAGTCGAGCGATATCCGGAGGGCGATCTGGTCGTCCATCGGAAAGGTTCAACAAGAGCATTAGGGCCGGGGAGTCCTGATCTCTCGCCACGGTATCGGACGACTGGTCAACCGGTCATTTGCGGCGGCTCCATGGAAACCGGGTCCTATCTATTGGCCGGAACTCAAGCTGCGATGAGTGACACCTTTGCGTCAACGATGCATGGGTCTGGGCGCACGATGTCACGTGCGCAAGCAAAGAAAACCATTCGGGGTGAGCAGGTCCAGAAGCAAATGAAACAGCGAGGCATTCTCGTGAAGGCCGTCTCGATGTCGGGCCTGGCCGAGGAGGCGGGCTTCGCGTACAAAGACATATCCGAGGTGGTCGAGACCGTCGATCGAGCAGGAATTACCAAGAAAGTGGCGGAGCTTCGACCGATCGGGAACATCAAAGGATAATCCAACCCTTTCGTTCAGATTCGATTCACCAGCAACATTGCATTAAGCAAGTCGAACTTCATCCCCATCAAAAAGAGTCTTCCAATAGCTCACTGGTAACAGTGTGAGAGCGCTCAGTCGCTAGCCTTCCTAGCGGGAATACGAGCTCTTCTTCTCCATCCGCTTAAGGTCGCCGCTGGTTTTCATCCAATGCTTTACCAATCAGAAATTGCTGCTATCGTCGTTTCAGATGCACCCGGAACGGGAGGTATCCGTTGTTTGGTCATCTGGATAGAGGTGAGAATAGCCATGACAATTAGGCACATGCGTCGAGCCGTGCGATGGTCGGTCTTGGCTGAGTGAATGAAAGGGTTCGAAGCGATGGCTTGTTCGGGAGATGTGTCATTAGTCCCAGCTGTGTTCACTGAGGCGGAGGCGGAATATCACTGCGTTCGGTGAGCAATAGAGGGGTTGTCGGTAAAGGGGCTGGTCCGGATCACAACCACAAGGGGCCTGCGCAGGCCCTGTCCGTTTTTTCGTTGGACTGCACTGGATTTCTGAAAACCGTAAGGAAAAACTATCCTGACATGGAAGAAGAACACGAGAAGACTTCCGCATTGATTTTGGTCGTCGATGACGATGAGTTTTTCAGAACATTCGTCCGTGAGGCGCTGGAACAAGTAGGGTTCGAGGTGTGCGAAGCGTCGAATGGTGCACAGGCGCTCGAACAGTTTGCCTCGCGGCGTCCGGACCTGATTGTGATGGACGTCGTGATGCCGGTCATGCATGGATTTTCTGCCTGCGCAAAACTTCGTGAGTCGGCAGAGGGGAGCCGTGTGCCGATCTTGATCATGACCGGCTTGGACGACGCCGATTCGATTGCCAGTGCGTACGAGCACGGGGCGACTGATTTCATCGCCAAACCGATGCATGCGGCTATCCTAGGGCATCGGGTGCGGTACATGTTGCGTGGAAGCATCACGCTCAACGCACTGCTGCGCAGCGAAGCACGGCTTGGCCTGGCGCAACGGATCGCCAAGATCGGTAACTGGGAGTGGCATCCCCCTACGGATCGCTTTACGGCGTCGCCGGAACTCTGTCGGTTAATGGGCATTCGGCTCCAAGAGTTCGGAGGGACAAAGGGAGCCTTTCTCAATATGGTCCATGAAGAGGATCGCGATCGTGTCGACCACGCACTGAAGTCGATTCTTGGAGAGCGGAAGCCGTGCGATATCGATCATCGGATCATCCTGCCGAACGGGGGTGAGTTTGCCGTGAATATGCAGGCCGAGGCGGTATTCGATGATCAGCTGAAGTCGTTAACGATTGTAGGAACAGCAAAGGACATCAGCGAACGAAAGCGCTCAGAACGGGAAATCCACCGGCTGGCCTATTATGACAGCCTGACCGGGCTGCCGAACCGTGTCTTATTCAAAGATCGTGTCACGCAAGCGCTGGCCCATGCACATCGTTACCAAACGATTCTGGCGGTTTTGTTCCTCGACTTGGATCGATTCAAAATCATCAACGACACGTTAGGCCATAACGTCGGCGATCTACTCTTAAAGCAGGTAGCGGACCGTTTGGCGGATTCTGTCCGGCATAGCGATTCAATTGGCCGGTCGGTGGAGCAGGGCGAAACGCACGAACTCGCCCGCTTAGGTGGAGATGAGTTTACCGTGTTGCTGACCAACATACGGGATGCTCAGGATGCCGGGACAGTCGCGCGTCGCATATTGGAAGCGTTGTCCAAGTCGTTCTTGATCGATGGGCATGAGATTTCTGTAACGGCCAGTGTAGGGATCGCGATCTTTCCAACTGATGGAGATTCGGTGGATCTTCTGCTGAAGAGTTCGGACGTCGCGATGTATCACGCCAAAGAGGAGGGTCGTAACAACTTTCAGTTCTATTCGAAAACTATGAATGCTTTGGCGGCAGAGCGACTCGAGATGGAAAACGATTTGCGGAAGGCGTTGGAACGCCACGAGTTCATCGTGTATTACCAGCCACAAGTGGAAATTCGGACCAACCGGATCGTGGGTGCAGAAGCCTTGGTTCGATGGCTTCATCCTCATCGGGGAATGTTGTTGCCTGCCGAGTTTCTTCCCGTGGCGATTGAGACAGGAATGATTCAGAAATTGGACCAAGAAGTGTTGTTCGTGGCGTGCCGGCAAAACAAAGCATGGCAAGATGCGGGGTGCACTCCCATTCGGGTGTCAGTCAACGTATCCAATTCATTCTTTCACGGGGCCTTGTTGACGAGCGCCATCGCGAGGGCATTACAGGAAACCCAGCTTGATCCGGAATGTCTTGAGTTGGAATTAACAGAATCCATCACCATGCGGCATGTAGAGGCGTCCATCACCATGCTGCAGGAGCTCAGGGCCATGGGCGTCAGGCTGTCGATCGATGATTTTGGGACCGGCTATTCCTCGTTGAGCCATTTGCAGCGGTTTCCCCTAAACATCCTCAAAATCGACCAATCGTTTGTCCTGGGTGTGACACGCAACGCGGCCAATGCCTCAATTACTCGCGCCATCATCTCTCTTGCTCACAGCATGAATCTTTCCGTGTTGGCAGAGGGTGTGGAAACAGAGGAACAGTTGGAGCTACTTCGTCAACAAGAGTGCGATCAAGTCCAGGGGTATATATTTGGTCGGCCTATGCCTGAAGAAGAATTTGTGGAGCTACTCGCACGGACCAGCTCTCCGCCTCGCAACAGACGGGCAGCATAGGTTTTTAGAGCCGCAGTGGTGGAATTGTTTTTGATCGGCATAACAAAGAACACGTAATCCATAGTATCTTGGGAGTCAATCGATGGAACAACGGAAGGATGCGCGGTTTCCCGTTCAATTTCGGAGCTCATTCAGCTCAACAAACGTTGTCTCGGGCGAAGGAGCGCTGAGCGACCTGTCGATTCGAGGCTGCCGCGTTTGCAGTCTCATTGACGTCAAGCCCGGTACGGCTCTTCAGTTACGGGTTCACACCTCTGATCACCAACTCCCTATCCAGATTTCCCAAGCCGTCGTCCGGTGGTATCGAGCCAGTAGTTTCGGATGTGAATTTGTGAACCTCAGTCCGGATGAGTGGGCGAGGCTCCACCACGTAATGAAGGAATTAGAGAAGGAACCATTCCAACGACAGCAAGAAGACACCGAAGCCGCCTGATCTTCCACGTTCTCCGCGGCTGTTGGTATACCAACCAGAGTCCAATAATAGTCGAACGGTGTTGTACCTTGCGCTAGTGGAGCGGAGCATCCCGTCCAGAACTCGTTGAGAAGAGTGATCCGCAATCAGGCGGCTTTCGCGCGGAACGTTCCTTCGAAAATCCTACAGGCCATCTCGACGCTTTGCTCGAGGGGTTCGAGAAGGTTGGTTGCGACATCCAGCTGCTCCTCGCGCGCGAGCCGTTCGATTTCTCCGGAGTGATGGGCGGCGGCGAGGGCTCCCACTTGTGCGCTGGCGGATTTCAACTGATGAGCCTCAGCGTTGAGCCTTGTCACATCTCCGGTGTGAATAGCTTTGCGGATTTCTAGGATCAGCCGCCTGGAATCGGAGAGGTAGAGGGAAAGAATTGTCTGCAAAGCGCCTGGATGTTCTGATCGTTCCATGGCCAGCAAGTTGTTCCATATGGACTCGTCGATCAGCGGAACGCTCAACGGATCATGATGGGTGCTCTTGCTTGCAAACATCACCTGAGGTGCGGGCTGATGTTCGAGTGGTTTCGTCACCATCCAACGTTGGAGAGCGGCTCGCAAGCCTTCTTGCGAAAAAGGCTTTGAAAGGTAATCATCCATCCCAGCCGCCAGGCACTTGTCCCGATCACCTTCCATGGCATTGGCCGTCAAGGCGATGATGGGAATATGGTGACCGATACCGACCGAGGCTTCATGCTGGCGAATGGCGGCCGTTGCGGCGAACCCGTCCAGGACCGGCATCTGGCAGTCCATGAACACGAGATCATAGCGTTGCCTCGATACGGCCTCAACAGCTTGCTGACCATTCTCGGCCAGGTCAACGTGGTAACCCAGAAACTCTAACATCCCCAACGCCACTTCACGGTTGACCGGGTTGTCCTCGGCAAGGAGGATTCGCTTGTTGCTGACTGTGGGTGGTGGGGTTGCGCATGCCGTGATCGGAGCGGCCTCTGCCGCAGCATATCGTTGCCGCAGGAGGCAATCCCGAAGCATCGACTGTCGGGCCGGTTTCCGGAGCCAGGCAAAAAAGTTGGATGATGCCGTCTGTCCTGGAGATGAGTCCGGTTCGACCGAACTGAGGGCCAGCAGTGGAATGGTCCGCAGTGCGGGGTCGGCTTTCATCACGCGGGCGAGCTCGATGCCATCCATGTCAGGCATGTGAATGTCGATGATCGCCAGATCGACGGGCTTGCGCTCAGTCACGGTCTGTTTTAATAGATCTAAAGCCATTGCCGCACTGTCGGCGCTGATGGTCTCGGCTTCCCAGCCCTGTAACTGCGCTTCGAGAATAAAGCGATTAGTTGCGTTGTCGTCGACAATCAGGACTCGGGTGCCTGCGAGCGATCGACTCAACGCCGACTCCGTCGAGTGCTGCTTCGAGTCGTACCCCAGTTGCGTGGTGAACCAGAAGGTGGAGCCTTGGCCTGGCACGCTCTCGATCCCGACCTGGCCTCCCATCAAGTGAGCCAGTTGTCTCACGATGGCCAAGCCGAGTCCTGTCCCGCCAAACCGTCGCGTGGTTGAGCCGTCCGCTTGTGAAAATGCTGTAAAAAGGCTCTTCTGCGCTGCTTCTGGAATCCCGATCCCTGTATCCCGCACCTCGTACTTCAACGTCACCTGGTTGGCTTTCCGCGAGAGGCAGTGAACCCGGACGGCCACTCCCCCTCGCTCGGTAAACTTCATGGCATTCCCCACGAGGTTCAATAGGACTTGTCTCAGCCGAACTGGATCGCCGATGACCGCATCTGGAATCTCGTTTGGCAAGAAACAGGTCAGCTCGACCCCCTTTTTACCCGCTGGTTCGGCGAAGAGTTCCACGGCTTCTTCCACCGTCTGCCGGAGGCCAAACTCGATCTGTTCCAACTCCAGCTTGCCGGCCTCGATCTTGGAAAAGTCCAGAATGTCGTTGATGATACTGAGAAGCGCGGTCCCGGACCGTTGAACGGTTTCAGTCATCTGCCGTTGACGGTCGGTCATCTGTGTAGTCAATAGGAGTTCAGCCATGCCGAGAACCCCATTCATCGGGGTTCGGATCTCGTGGCTCATGTTGGCAAGGAACTGTGATTTAGCCACATTGGCGGATTCGGCGGCTTCCTTGGCTTTGACCAGTTCCGCCGTGCGCTGGGCTACCTCGCGCTCAAGTTCTTCTTGATGCCCCTGGAGTTGTTCGTGCTGAAACTGAATTCGCTCCAGCATCGCATTCAACCCATTGACCAAGATCCCAACTTCATCATGGGGAGGGACAAGCTCCGCGCGGAGTGAGTAATCCTGGGTGTTCGAAACGGCTTGTGTGGTGGCAACCAGATTGAGTAAGGGGTCAGTAATGGCACGCTGGAGCCGCCGTGAAACAGAGAACGCCACCAGGCTTGATAGAAGAAATATGACCAGCGCGATCAAAGCTGACCGTCGGAGACGCTGATCCATTTCATCGAGGTCGGATTGGACAAGCACCCAGCCTATGATCTGCCCATCCAGAGAGATGGGCGTTGCGAGTTCGAGGAAATGATTCTCCACGCGGCTTTGTCTTGTACCTGTCAGTTCGACGGAGCGGGCCGTGCGGTGAGGTGTGTCGGCCTGACTGGTCCTCTCGGATCTCTCATACGTGGCGAAGGGTGTTTTGTCGGAGGAAAGGATTTCCGCAAACACGATGTGCGGGTCTTGCCTGAGTGTGGATAATGTGTCGGCGGCAGATTTTTCATCTCGAAAGGTGAGTGCGGCCGTACTGTTGGTTCCGGTCACTTCGGCCAATGCAGTCATACGTCCTTCGATCGTATGCCGGAACGACATCAGGTCATTCACGACGAAGGCAATGAGGAACAGGAGCAACGCGAGCCCGGTTGAAAGCAGGGTCATTCCTGTCAATTTGCGCTGAATCGGCCAGTAACGGAATGAAGAGAATTGTACGTTCATGCTAGGGATTACCCTTTACGATGCGGGTAAGCTTCATGAGCTGCGAGCTGACTTTCAGCGGGGTGCGCTGAACAGCCCCCAAATTCATATCAAGTTGCACGCGGTTGTCGACCAGTCGCATGTTGAGCATGATGCCGGCCTCCGCACAGGATTCCACGTCACACACGGTGAGCACGGGTGCGTTGTGAAGGCTGCGAAGGATCTCTTTGGTCTGCGTCACGTCTCCGGGGCTGACATACAGCATCTGACACCCGTCCATTGCATTGCCTGATTGAAGTCGCTTGATGACGATGGCGCGTTCTTGTGCCGTCTTTCCCGCAATGGTGTCCAGGCTCGTCCCAAAGGGATCGCTCCCCAACACACAGATCATGAAGGGCGTGGTTCTTTCAGCGGACGTGGTGGCCGGCCATTCGACGAACTTTGAAAAATTGTAGAGAAATGCCGCCTTGAGCACATATTCGGCTGCAGGTTCTTGAGCTTGTGCAGATGTGCCGTTGCTTATGGTACAGAGGCTCAGGCTACAGAGAATTGCCAGCGTGAGGCGGAGGCTGCCACAGGTGCTGCCCTTCCGAGAGGGGGGAGCTTGTTGGGCCGTGTTGCACGTCCCATTGAGGCCAGTGTGGTGCTCCCAGCTTGTCCGCCGACATGTGATGCGACGTGGAGCCATCAGAATCGCCAGGTCACTTTTCCATAGACGCTGCGTTGGATTTCCGTCGGTGCGGAGGTGAGGATCGGTTCTCTAAATTCAGGACGATGGGAATCCAGCAGGTTTTGTCCCACGAGCGAGAGCTCCCATTGCTTCGTTGGCCTCCAGCCCAGGCGAAGATCAAGCGTCAGGTAGGATTGGATTTGCGCGACGGGAAGCCGATCGACATAGCGGCCCCACAGGTCCAATTCGGTATTGTAGGGCAGTGACATCAAGGACCGAATCGAAAATTGATGCGCAGGGCTTTGGCCGTTCGCGTTTCCCGCCGTGGGGTCGGTGGTGCGGTCGGTATAGAGGTGCATTTGCAGATAGGTGTAGGAGGGTTGAAGGCGCCACCATTCGGTCGGGTGCCATTCTACAGCAGCTTCGACGCCATAGGTTTCGGCTCGCAGGTGGTTGGTGGCATTGAACGGGATCAGCAGATGAGCGGGGGACGGAGTCGTTTCGAGTAGCGGCGTTCCGGGCTCGGTCGTACGAAGGTCTTTGTAGGCATTGTAGAAGGCGGCCACGTCGACCGAGAGGGTGCTGCTGAGCTGGTTGCGATAGCCGATTTCATAGGCCAAGGATTTCTCGTTGCCGTACCCGCGGTTTCCCACGAGGGCTGCGAGAGCCGGCAGTCCTAAGGTCGCCGCACTGGGAGGCGTCGTGACTTGGTTAATGCGCACGTCGTCTTCCGCCCGTGAAGGGGTGCGGATAGCTCGCGAGACGGATGCCCAAATCGTTTGATGTGGGGTGGGGGTCCAGCGGAGCCGGCCGTTCGGTTGGATGACCAGACCGGTCAGGTCGTTGTGTTCGACTTTGGTGCCGAGCGTGAGGGTCACGGTTTTCGGCAGCAAGGTGATCTCATCTTGGAGAAATCCGCTCCAGAGATTCAGCAGCCGGCTCCGTGGCGAAAATTGAATGGTTGAGCTATTGACCAGCTGGTCATTGGTGAAGCGGTAGCCGAGGCCCCAGACCACATTCTGTCTGGCGCCCAACGCAAAGTGATGCTGAAAGTCGATATCGGCGATATCGCGTTTTTCCCCGATCTGAGGGCTCGCTCGTTCACTGCGGTCGTAATACAGTTGCAAGGAGAACCTAGAGGTTGGCGAGACGACATGGGTCCAGCGTCCCAGAAGATTCCCTCCCGTCACCCGGACTTTGATATCCGAGGTTTGGGAGAACGGGGTGACCAGGGTGGGCTCGGTGAAGCGATCCCGGTAGTCTCCATTGTAATAGTCGCCCTGCAGTGTCAGGGTATCTCCATTGTTTAACGTGTGATCGAGGCGCATGCCGCCGCGCGCTTGCTGCCAGCGATCGGTGCCCGGATCGCCTGTGGCGGTGGCTTGATTACCTCTGGCAAAAAACTTTCCATACATTCGAATGTGGGTATTCTCGGCCAGTGCCATCCCGTATCGTATGCCGGTGAACCCGCGTTCCTCGGTTCCTGCTCCTCCCACCACGAGGCCGCCCTGCGTGTCCTTGGCTTTTTTTGTGATGATGTTGATGACGCCATTGACGGCGTTGGCGCCCCAGAGTGTCGCGCCAGGTCCGCGAATCACTTCGATGCGGTCGATATCTTCCATCAAGGTATCCTGGACATCCCAGTACACCCCCGAGAAGATCGGTGTGTACACGGAACGACCGTCGATCAAGACGAGTAGTTTGTTGGCAAACCGGCCGTTAAAACCGCGCGATGAAATCGCCCATTTGTTTGAATCGAGCCGGGCCACTTGCAGGCCAGGAACCATCCGGAGCGCTTCCGGAATGCTGGTGGCGCCGGAGCGCCTGATGTCTTCCTGGGTCAGTGCGAAAATCGCCGCCGTTGTCTGTGAGAGTGGTTGGGCTTGTTTATTGGCGGATGTCACTTGAATGTTCAACAGCTCTTCGAGACTCAACTCGGTCAGATCGGAAGCTGCCGCTTGTTGCGGGTCTGGATCAGCAGCCAGGGCTTGCTGAGCGGTGGGCGGGCACAAGGCTAATCCGGCGAGGTACAATGCCAGCAGGCAATGAGCTCTTCGTGCGTCTTTTCCTCTGCCTCGAATCTGTTGCGTCATATTGCGATATTCCATGGGCCGGCACCTCCAGCTTCAGGACGGGTGCCTTCAGTATGAGTTATGACCAACCCTGCTGCAGGGCGCAGATAGCCGTTCATGCACTGTATCGGCCGTTGTTAAGCCCAGCTTAAGGGTAGGAAATCTCGGCTCTGGCGGATTCCACCCTATAGTTCTCGGCCCGGTCAGGTTCGGAAAAGACAGGGGGATGTTCTCGGTGAGATCGGGCGCAGCATCCCGTATGACCGAGGTTTTCGCTATTTTCCGGCAACAGTAGTGAGTTTCTGTCGGAAGATCACGCAGGCGGTCTGAGGTTTTCCGTTTCGATGAAGAGGGCAGCTGTTCGGCAGGCGTTTCGCAGCTTCTAGGCGAGTGCAGTCAGCCGGTGCGCCTACGCGGCTTTGGCCGTTCGACGTTTTGCCACTTGGCCCAGGATATCCAGTGCGGCAATGCGGTAGGCTTCGGCATAGGTTGGAAAGTTGAAGACATTGTCGATAAAGGATTCGATTGTTGAGGAGCTCTGGAGTGCCAATTGTCCAAGATGTACCAATTCCGTGGCTGAATCTCCAACAACCTGTACCCCGAGTAGCCGTTCGCCCGCAGGATCAGCCACCATCTTAAGGAGGCCGTAGCCGGCTCCCGATATCTGCGCACGCGCGATTTCTTCAAACTTTGCCCGTCCGATTAGCGGGTCTTTGTATCGCTCACGAGCGCTCTTCTCATCAAGGCCAATACTGGCCATTTCAGGAATCGTATAGATGCCAAGCGGAATCGTTGACGCCGCATCACCGATCGGGAGGTTCAGGGCGTGACGGACCGCTCGTCGACCCTGTTCCATGGCTTTGGAAGCCAGGGCCGGGCCGCTGACCATATCACCCACGGCGTAGATGTGCTCGATCGAGGTCTGACAATACTGATTGACCGGGATTAGTCCTTTATCCGATACCGTGACGCCGGCTGCCTCGAGATCCAGGTCTTCGATATTGGCTTGTCGCCCAAGGGCGACCAACATCTTTTCACTCTTCACCATGGTTCCGTCATGCAAGGTCGTGATGACATGCGCCATCTGGTCCCACCGAACCTCTGTGATTTGACATCCGCCTCGATAGTGGCTGCCGTACCGTTCAAGGCTTTGCACAAACTGATCAACGAGCTCTCGATCCATGAATTGTAGAGGATAGGGTGCACGGTCGATCAGAGTGACCTCAACCCCGAGCAAGGCAAAGATGGACGCATACTCGCAACCGATGACCCCACCACCGATCACCGTCAGCGATTGCGGTAGGTACAGCATGGAGAGGAGTGAGTCGCTGTCGAGGATATGTTCATGGTCGACGGGAATCTCCTGCGGACTTCTTGGACGTGACCCCGTAGCCACGACGATGGTCCCGGCTATCATTTGTTGCTGTGCGCCATCGACGGTTTGCATCTCGATGGTGTGCTCATCCAAGAAATGTGCTCGGCCGTGAAGCAGAGAGATGCCATTGCGTCGAAGTTGCTGGCTCATGAACGAGTCGTGCGCCTGAACGACGTGTTCAAGACGGCTCAAGAGCGTGGCAATGTGCATATCCGGCTTCAGGCTGAATTGGAATGCTTCTCCTGCCCGCTTGAGTCGATCGAGATGGAGGGCGCTTTCTCGTAATGTTTTGCTAGGAATGGTTCCACGATAGACGCAGCTGCCTCCAATCCCGCGTTCTCGTTCAATGAGGGCAACCCGTTTACCGGCCTTGGCGCCCTGGACCGCCGCTTTCTGTCCAGCGGGACCTGCTCCGATCACAATGATGTCATACGTGCTTGGTGTACTCATAGGTTCATGGCATTCACGATGGTTAACACCTGATCTTTTGTCAGCAGGAGTTTATCGATGTCTTGAGGGTACAGGTTTAATTCAGCAAAGACGGAATGATCGCGAAGGGTGTCCTCCGGCATTTCGTCAGGTGTCAGAAGATGACTGGCTAATCGATTGGCCACACAGGTCAGCAGGCACTCCTGACGGAACTCTGTCGCATGGTCGTAGTCTCCGCAGTACTGAATGGCCACTGCGACTTGTTTGGGGAGGCCCCACTTGTCGGCGATCATGGACCCCACTTCGGTGTGATAGCCGGCCATCCAGCCAGACAGTACGGGTTTCTCAAGAGCGATGCGCTGTTGACTTGCAAGGGTCGTCGCAGTTCGCAAGACGACGGGCTTTCCGATGGCGTGCAAGAGACCGCAGAGGTAGGCACTTTCGACGTTGACTCGCCTCATGCGAGCGACTTCCTTGGCGAAGGCTCCGCTTGCCAAGGAGTGGCGCCACAGATGTTTTACATCGTCTTCGTATCCTGGTACTTTGAAGGCGCCGGTTTTCAGGGATGCGGTAAAGGCGATTTCGGACAGCAAGGTAATGCCTAGCATGGCCACAGCGTGCTGGAGCGAGACGACCGGACTGCGGGGCATATAGGCCGGCGAGTTGGCAATCCGGAGAACGTGTGCGGCGAGCGCTTGGTCTTGATGAATCAATGCTGAGAGCTTGGCCGCATCGGCATTTGGATCTGACGCGAGTGCCATCACTTTGCTGGCAGCTTGCGGGAGCAAGGGAAGTTCGACGTCGCCGGTTTTAATTTTCTGAACTAAGGCCTGTTCGAGCTGCTCAAGTTGACTCGCGGCCGGCTGGATGTCAGAAGGCATAGAGGGGCTCCTCAATGAGGACTATCTATCGATGACCGTCCTTTGTCGGTTGCTTCCCGAGGAAAGTTGAGCGGTCGTGACTTGGAAATGGTCGCCGACCATACAATTATCTGTTTTGAGAGGGAATGATGTATCAATATCCATTCATGATAGGGGTGTTGTGGGTGGCAATCGCTGGATTAAGCGTCCCGCAGGGCGTCGCCGCTGAGTCAAATGCTGGGACCGAGAAGATCGTCAAAGAGGCCCGCGAGACGATCGAGGCGACCAAGGAGTATACCGTTCAGCAAAAGGAGGCGATTGAGCGGAAAGCGCATGACGAGTTGGTGGCGCTTCAACGGCAAATCGTCGAACTGCGTGGGAAGGTGACCAAAGCGTCTGAAACGACACGAGCAGAGCTACAGAAGTCACTGCATGAGCTCGAGAAGAAGAAAGATGGTGCCAAAGAGCGGTTGGACGAATTGAAGGGTGCCACGGATGCCAAATGGCATGAAGTGCAGGAGGGGATGAGGACGGCTCTGAACGAACTCAAGCAGTCATATCAGAAACTGCTGTCCCATCTCCCATAAATAGCGTTGACGTGTTCACTCATGGAGTCTTGAGGATGAAGGTGGTTACACTCGCCGACTATCAACAGTTCAGCAGTGACAAGATGAAGAAGAATAACCTGTTTCAAACGGAGCGGTTCTTCTGTGACATCTATTGCTTAGAGCCTGGTCAGGAGCAAAAAGGACATGTTCATGGCCATCAGGATAAGGTGTATATCGTGATCGAGGGGCACGGGACGTTTCAGGTCGGCACCGAGCAGCGAGTACTTGAGGTAGGGCAGGGCACGATGGCTTCAGCTGGAGAAGAGCATGGTGTGAAGAATCATACAAGCGGGCGGCTTAGGGTACTGGTCTTTGTCGCACCGAATCCATCTTGATAGATCCAGGGGATTGCTGTTTGCTCTGAAAGACGAAGAGGAGAAGCGGTCTCCCGCGTTCTCCCCTTCGTCTGTCGGATCAGAATCGGATGATTATAGCTTATAGTCCGTATGGTCGGACGGCTTTCCGTCCTTGCCGTGGCAACTGGTGCAGTTGATATCCATATTGGACTCGCCGCAATAAATCATGGTCGCTCGCTCTGGAAGACCGGTTACGTGATGATCCGCTTCGCTGCCTCGACAATGGATCGCACGCCGATCCCGTAGTGATCCACGAGCTCTTCCGGTTTGCCACTATGGGGAATTTCTCGAACGGCGAGTTTGTGGACAGCGATGCCTTCGGAGCTGACCGCGCTGAGGACCGCATCTCCAAGGCCTCCATGGGCATAGTGATCTTCTACCGTCAGAATTCGTCGTTGAGTTGCGCGTCCACTCTCCACCAAGGTTGTCTGGTCGATGGGCGCGATACTATAGAGATCGATCACACGGACGGCGATCCCAGCTGCTTTAAGTTGATCATGGGCTTTTAGCGCTTCAAACAGCGTGACGCCTGCGGCCACAATAGTGAGGATATCTGATGTGCTCTCCCGGATGACTTTGCTGCCGCCGATGTGGAATCGTTCATCCTGTCCATAAATCACCGGGGTCTTCGGTCTTCCCGCACGGACATAGACCATCCCTTTGTGCTGCGCGGCGGCTTCGAGCAAGCGATAGGTCGAGTTGCCATCCGAGGGATAGAGCACCGTCACATTCGGTTGCACAGCCATCATCGCGATGTCTTCAAGCCCCATTTGTGACGGGCCATCTTCACCGATACTCACGCCGACGTGTGTGCCGACGAGTTTGATATTTGAGCCGCTGATGGCAGCCATGCGAATGAAATCGTACGCACGGCTGAAAAAGCAGGCAAAGGTGGCGGCAAAAGGGATCTTGCCGCATGCAGCCAGACCGGCAGCGGCTCCAACCATGTTCTGTTCCGCAATGAAATTCTCGAAAAACCGATTGGGGAATTTCTTGCCGAACTTGTCCGTATAGGTCGAGTTTTTGACGTCAGCATCCAGTACAACGACCAGGGGATTGACCGATCCTAAGGCCTCCAGGGCGGTACCAAAGGCCTCACGTGTGGCGACGGCATCCCCGATCTTGTAGGGCGGTGGCGGGATTGTGCCGATAGTGACGGGAGCGGCGCTTGGAGCCGAAGGTGTGTGGATCTGAATGGTGGCACCGTTCGGGCTCAATTGTTTGGTGAGCTCATCGATTGCCTTCTGGGTCTCCTCGCCTTTCTTCAGCGGTTTGCCATGCCAGTCTGCCCTGTCTTCCATGAAGGAAATACCCTTGCCCTTAAATGTTTGGGCGAGTAACACGGTGGGCCGTCCTGTGGTGCGAGCGGCTTCATCGAAGGCCTTCAGGAGCGCGGAGAGATCATGACCATTGACGACCATCGCATGCCAACCGAATCCGGCCCAGCGGGAACGGTATGCGTCCATATCGTGCTGCAACATCGTGGGATCGCTCTGTCCAAGCCGGTTGATATCGACAATAGCGCAGAGATTATCTAACCCGTGCTGCCGTCCGACCTCGGCTGCTTCCCACACCGAGCCTTCGACAGATTCACCGTCTCCCATCAACACATAGGTGCGGTGATCCAGCTTGTCGACGAACTTGGCATTCAAAGCAATACCGACCCCAACCGAAAGTCCTTGCCCCAGTGAGCCGGTGGCCATATCAACAAATGGCAAGCGGGGCGTGGGATGTCCTTCGAGGTCAGACGTTAAGGTACGTAACTTTAAGAGATCGCTTGTCGGAAAGAGCCCGGCTTCAGCCCACGCAGCATAGAGTAGTGGAGCTGCATGTCCTTTTGAGAGGATGAAGCGATCGCTGTTGAGCGCTTTGGGATTCTGAGGATCGTAGCGCATGACGGAGAAAAACAAGGCGGCCACGATATCGGCAGCTGAAGCACAGCTCGAAGGGTGGCCGCTGCCAGCCTCACTGGTGGCCCGCACACTGTTGATGCGGAGTTGGGTTGCCTTGTTGTGTAAGGCGTTGAGTAATTCAGGGGAAGCAGCTAAACCGGCCATGGACGATCCTTTCAGGATAGAGATCACAACGCGCGTAGGTGTTGGTTGTACACTTCTGCAGAAGTTGCTAGGGCGTGAGGCTAACAAATCAGCGAGTAGAGGTCAATGAAGAGATGCGCTCCCCTGGCAAGATCCAGGGGAGCTGGAGGAGTAGTGATGGCTTGGCGAACGGTTTGCTCAGCCTTGAGCAGCGGATGTGACCACGACTATCTCATTTGAACAAGGAGTTTCTGCTTCACTTTCCGATTCACCGAAAGCGCTGATTGCGAAGAAGTAGGCTGTATGAGGTTCGAGTCCGGTAATAGTGGCCGGGGGGGGGCCAACCCGTTGGCTTTCCTCGTAGGAACATGAGCCATGTTCTCCGGAAGATCGTTTCCCATAGTGAATAAAGTAACCTTGCACATTGGGATCAGAGGAGGCATCCCAGTTCATCTGTGCAGTGGCCCCAGTCGGCGGAGGAGGTTCAAGGCTTGCCTCCGCAGCCTCATCTGGAAGAGGCTCTATTTCTGTGGATTCCATGGAAATCGTCGGATCGTCCTGTTCATTTGCAGCGGTCTCGGTAGAGGTGGTGTCTGCCTCTGTGTTCTCACTCGGTTGATTGTCCGTCGGTGTAGAGAGGGAGGAAATGCTTGGTCCACCCTGTCCGTTGTCGCTACACCCGGCAAGTGGGAGGACAATGGTGCTCAAAGCTAACAAGGAGACTAATGCGATAGTGAGATTCCGGAGAACCGGAATGATCGAAGGTTTCGGTCTTAGCATATGAAATACTCCTCACTCATGAAGTGCGATATGGCTAGCTGGCTTCAGTAGACTAGGGACAATGTCCTGCGTATTAAGCAACTGTCGTGCCTGCACGATCGATCATGTAAGCCATTACTAATAAAGAAGTTATATATTCTTTCGAACAATAGAAAATGCTAGGTGTGAATGGTTCAACCTTCAAGTACCTACAATGGTCATGGCCAGGTAGGTTCTTTCAGTCACCAACTATTGTGACAAAAGACTAACGGGAGATATCAAGAAGGGATCTGTCGGGGATCTGGGCGGTCTCGGAAAAATCGAAACAGCAGGTAGCCGTTTATCAGGACTACGATCGACAAGATGCTGTAGGTTGTGAGGGTAGACGCAAGGTTTAACTCAACTAACACTCGAGACAGACCGAATCCTACTATCAGCCCGTCGAACGCCATGCAAATGCGCCTGAATGTTTCAGGATCCATCAAACGGATCAGATAGGTACCGAGTGGAATACCGATAATGACGCTGGGAACGATATAGGGGATTATTTCCATGCTGCCGGCACTGTAGAAACCGATAAATCCGTAAGCGATGGCTGTGAGTGAAGACTCTGTCAGGCGAATGATCCCCAATGCAGCGCGGAAGTCTTGTTTCGGATAGCCTTGATTGTTAAAGAGGAGAGCCAAGGGGGGGCCAGAAATTGTCGTAAGGGAATAGAGAGTACCGAGCCCCACTCCAAATGGTACACCTATAGCTTTTTCAGCGCGAATGGGTTTCCGAATGCCCGCTGCCTGGAGCAGAATCAAGGGCAGCAGAAAAAGATAAGTGACGAACTTGATCCATGCTGGCTGCACCAAAAAGAGAAGATAGCTGCCAATACCCACTCCGACCGCCAGGCCACCAAGAATTGGGGCAACGCGCCAGAAGACATTGGGGATGCTCTTCCGATTGATGAAGAGAACATACGCGTTGATGACGAGTTCGATGAGTACGAGGGCTGGGTTCAAAATGCGATTGGTGAAAAACAAGAGGGCGACAGGAACCGTAATGGAGGAGAAGCCGTACCCCAACGCGCCGTTCGCTGTGGCAGCGACAAATGTAATGAGGACTAGAACGACTACGTCCATGAGTGCTTAGCCTTTAGGATGGCCGGCGGCAAAGTCGGCAAGCGAATAATGATCGAGAATACCAGCAATCGCATCGCGGACTGTGCCCATTACTTGCTGTACAGGACAACGCGTCTTATTGGCATAGGGACAATCGCTGCATTTTTGGTACGCCGTCTTGCTAACGCAGCCGATTGGCGCCAGCGGACCATCCAGGATGCGTATGACTTGACCGAGGGTGATCTCGTTCGGCTGTTTAATCAGGTCATATCCTCCGTTTACCCCACGTCGGCTGGAGACGAGTCCAGCTCGTTTGAGCGTGAGAAGAATCTGCTCCAAGAATTCAACGGGGATGTGCTGGCGATCGGCAATGTCGTGGCGCTGCAGCGTGGTCTTTTCGTGAGCGAGTGTGAGCTCCACCAACGCCCGGAGGCCGTATTCACTTTTCTTCGAGAGTTTCATAATCTAGAGTTAGTTTATCAATATTGATTACAATAGAGTAAGCCGCAATGGTTCGTCAAGGTCAAAGTTTTCGAGATGAGTGACCTTCGGTAATCTCACATTTGTTCCAGTATCTACTCCCAGCTTTTATTCCCTTCCTGCATCCATTAAGATAGGCGTCGGTTATCTTTCTCCGCCACGAGGCTATTTTTGAAATCCAAGATTGTCTTTTCTTGCCAAACCTGTGGACATCAGGCGCCACGGTGGCTCGGCCGCTGTCCTGACTGCGGTGGCTGGAATACGATGAAAGAGGAGCGGCAAGCGGCGATCGGAAAAGGTCGTCCTGCTGCGATGAAGACAGCTCAGCCCAAGGCCACGCCCATCGGTGACATCGAAGTCGTGGGAGAGGATCGTCGGCTCACCGGGATTGGTGAATTCGATCGAGTCCTGGGAGGTGGAGTCATTCCGGGCTCGGTAATTTTGATCGGGGGCGATCCTGGAATTGGCAAGACGACGCTGCTCTTGCAGGCCTTGCCACGGTTAGCGACAAAGGCAGCGCCGGTTCTCTACGTTTCCGGAGAAGAGTCTCCCCGGCAGATCAAGATGCGTGGGCAACGGCTGGGTATTGAACATCCCCATCTGCTGATCTTGGCTGAAACCTCCCTTGAGCAGATTCTGAAAACGGTGCAGGAAATTGAGCCGGCCGCAGTGGTGGTCGATTCGATCCAAACGGTGTATACGGAACAAATTACCTCCGCTCCCGGTAGCATCAGCCAAGTTCAGGAAGTGGCGGGACAGCTCATGTGGTTTGCCAAGCGGGCTGGTGTGCCGGTTTTCATCATTGGGCATGTCACTAAAGAAGGGGCGATTGCAGGGCCACGGTTGCTGGAGCATATCGTCGATACAGTGTTGTACTTTGAAGGAGATAAGGGGCACAGCTACCGGATTCTACGGGCCGTCAAGAATCGTTTTGGATCGACCAATGAAATCGGGGTCTTCGAAATGAAGGATGTCGGGCTCGAAGAGGTGAATAATCCATCGGAATTGTTTCTGGCGGAACGTCCTCAACGGAGTACCGGGTCGGTGGTTGTGTCGAGCCTCGAAGGGACGCGGCCGATACTGGTTGAACTGCAAGCGTTGGTTTCCTCAACCACCTATGCGATGCCCAAGCGAATGGCGAACGGGGTGGAGGTCACTCGAGTATCGCTGTTGCTCGCGGTCATGGAGAAACGGCTGGGGGTGCATCTTTCCGGACAGGATGTGTATGTGAATATTGTGGGAGGGATGCACGTCGACGAACCAGCGATTGACCTGGGGATCGTAGCCGCTGTCACATCGAGTTTACGGGAAATGCCTGTCGAGCCGGGGACGTTACTGTTGGGGGAGGTCGGTTTGGGTGGAGAGGTACGTGCCGTCAGTCAGGCTGAACTGCGTATTCGTGAGGCCGCGAAGATGGGGTTCAAACGGTGCATTCTGCCTGAACGAAATCTGGCGAAGCTCGATCCCATCGACGGCATGGAGCTCATTGGTATTCAGGAAGTGCGAGAGGCATTGGATGTGGTGTTGGCGTAGAAAGAGCGAAGCAAGCGGCAGACCAGGCTCGATGCTCGCGCAACGCGCACACAAAATTTATCGAATGATGATCGCAATGGGCGATGCTCTTTGCATGTGCACAGTAGAGCCTTATCCGTCTCTGCTTCCCTGTAAAGGGGGGAATAGTAGAAAAGCAAGGCTCGCGCACTTTACTGGTGTTTGCATCGTGATCTTTATGTTGGCTGGTTGTACTCTCGTCACACCAAAAGAAGAAACACCGCTCAAGCCGGTGACGGCGCAGGAATTGACAGCTCTTTTGCGCCATCGTGAAGCGGCTATTCAATCCCTGAAGGGATTGTTCAGCGCGAAAGTGCGGGGCGGGCTCATTCCCATTGCGGCACGAATGGAGGGCACGGTCTACTACCGTCGTCCGAACGCGTTGCGGCTGAGAGGATTTACTTCTCTTGGAAACGAGCTGTTCGACCTTGTTCAAGCGGATGATCTGTACAGGCTCCGCTTGCCTCTGGAGGGAAAGACCTATACTGGTCATCAGTCCGACATGAAAGATGCAGGGAAACTGGCTCGATTCTCTCAGCTGAGTGTTTGGGCGGTCGGTGGCGTGTTGGGGACGAATGCCATTGCCAGGGATGAAGTGGTGAAGGTCGTGGAAGACAGAGGCCGATATCGTCTCGACGTCTATGCGCCAGCAACCGGGGGAACGAGTCCCTCGCGTCTGCCGATCCGCCACCTCTGGTTTGACCGCCGACTTCTCGTGGTACAGGAAGAGTGGCTTGGGTCGAGCGGGGAGGTCGAGGCGACGATTCAGTATGACGATTTTAGGCCGCTCGAGGAGTTGAAAAGTATTCCAGCACAGGCCATCGGCGATCAGGATGTTCGGCTATTTCGCCCGTTCAAGATTTCTCTCGAAGATGGTCGCGGACAAGGCTCCGTGCAAGTCATTTTCCACGAGATGCATCACAATCACGTGATACGGGCGGAAGACCTAGGTCAGATCTCATAATCGTCGATGAAAATCCTTGCGGTTGAAACAGCCACGACGTGGCAGAGTGTCGCGATTCTTGAAGACGACCGTATTCTAGCGATGCATGAGCAAGAGGCCGATGGTGCGCAGGGCTCCCTCCTTTTGCCCACTATCGATCGATTGTTCTCTCAATCCGGATTGCGGCTTGGCGATCTCACTGGTCTTGCCTGTTCGATCGGGCCAGGCTCGTTTACTGGTATTCGCGTGGGTATTGCCACGTGCCTAGGACTTCGGGGAGCCACTGGTCTTCCACTCACGCTGGTACCGACACTGGAAGCCATGGCGAGGAATTTTGACGCGGCAACCGTTCCCGTCTGTCCAATGCTGGTCAGTCGTCGTGGGGAAGTGTACTGGGCGATTTTCCGTTGGACAGGGGATGGGCGATTCGATCGTGTTGTCAGTGAACAGGTTGGCCCCCCAGGAGCCCTCGCGCAGAGTCTCACCGAACCTACATTGGTATTCGGGGCTGGCTGGTCGTCGATGGAATCGGAGATTCGAGCGGCATTGCCTGTGTCGGTCACTGTGACGGTGGGATCACACGACGTCTTCAAACCGTCGGCTATTCACGTCGCGCGGATCGGGCTGGAACGACTTCGATGCGGTGAAATTGCCGGAGATCTGGTGATGCCGCTGTATGTCCAGCGGACCGAAGCAGAAATCCAATACGAACGGTCTGGAGGTGTGTCATCTGTTGCGAGACGCCGGCAGCGGGTTGAAACCAAAGTTGCCGCACGATTGGCTCGTGGGCGTCGGCGGTCGGATCGGCAGGATATGTGAGCTACGACATGGTGATGTCTGAATTTCAAATTGTCCCAGCGACACAGGATATGTTACCGGACATTCTTGCTTTGGAAGAGGCTTGCTTCTCATCCCCTTGGACGCGCAAAATGCTGGAGGCTGAGTTAACGAACAATCAATTCGCACATTTTCTTGTTGCGAGGCGGCGAGAGGAGTCGCTGCCACAGGCCGAACCCACGATTATCGGGTACCATTGCTTCTGGATTGTCTTTGAAGAGCTGCGATTGATGAATTTAGCGGTACGAGAGTCGATGCGGAGAAGAGGGGTTGGAAAAGCGCTTGTCACCGAAGCTCTTCGTCTGGGATTGGAACAAGCAGCTACTCGAGCAGTCCTCGAAGTCAGAGCCTCGAACGATCCAGCGTGTTCTCTCTATGCCCGTCTAGGTTTTGTCCAGATTGGTCGTCGCCCTCGTTACTACACGAATCCCATTGAACATGCTGTGCTGATGGAAATGCATCCGCTCGTGATCTCGAGTGGCCAGCAGCTGGCAAAGGTTTTGCTTTAGGGAGGTGGATCAGCTGCAACAGAGTCAATTTAACCAGGAGGTGTCGTTATGTTGACGGAAGATGCGATTGTTGAACAACTTCGCCACTCCAACACCGAATTCCGGGAACTCGAAGCGTCGCATCATCGCCTGGACCTTGAACTGAACGAGCTGCAGAAGCGCCATGTCTTGACCCCGTCGGAAGAAATCGAGAAAAAACGGATGCAAAAGGAAAAATTGGTGAAGAAAGACAAGCTTGCAGAACTGATTCGTCTCTACCGTGAGCATAGGCTCGAACCGGCGCGGTAGCAGGTTGATCGGCCACCGATTCTGCAGGCGGCTGAATCTGTCGATATGGAACAGGCCATTCATCCGCTCGCCTCCCACATCCAAGGCGTCAAGAGACGACTGATCATCATTGGTGCGACGGTCTTGGGTGCGTTGGTGCTGACCTTCTCTTTTTCCGCCGAAATGGTGGCATGGCTCAACCGACCATTTTCAAACCAACTGGCGTTTTATGGCCCAACGGAGGCGTTGTTCGCTTCGATCAAGGTGTCGTTGTTGGCAGCCCTCATTCTCAGTTTGCCGGTCATTTTTTATCAGTGTTGGAAGTTTATCGAGCCCGCCCTGTTGCAGAAAGAACAGCGCTGGGCGATCCCGCTCTTCGTGGTGGCTGGGGGGCTATTCGCAGTAGGGCTGGTCTTCTGCAATGTCGTGATTTTGCCGCTCGTGATCGATCTGTTCGTGAGTTTCGGACTCGATCGTGATATCACCCCGCAGCTGAGCGTTGGCACCTATATTGATTTTAACGTGAAATTTCTCCTCATCTTCGGCTGTGCGTTTGAGTTACCCTTAGTCATGAGTCTTGTGGCAATGACTGGAGTGGTATCAGCGGACATGTTCGCTCGTTACCGCAAACATGCCATTTTGTTGTGTCTCATTGTCTCTGCCATCGTTACTCCTGATGCCACGCTCTTTACCATGCTGTTGATGGCGGTTCCGCTGATGGCGCTGTATGAGATCGGGATTATCGGCGCTCGAATTTTTGGGCGAAAACCGGACTCAGGGGGGATCGATTTACCGCTTGACCCGGATCTGCCGATGAATACCGCTGGAACGAGGCTACGATGAGGCATCGGACTGTAAAGGCTCAGCGCATACGCACGATCGCCTCTGTGATCGTAATGTGGGGTGCTTTTCTCTGCTTGGGCGGCGGTGAGAGTCTCCAGGCTTCCGATCCGCTGAGGATTGCAGAGACTTCGACAGCCTCGGGGCCATCTGAACAATCTGCAGCCAGCGTGCAGGCTCTTGTGATAGGGAGCGATGGAGTCCTCTATGCCGGATCCTTCGGGCATGGGATTTTTCGAACCGTGGATCGAGGCGCGACGTGGGCTCCAGTAGGGGGTGGCATCACTGATCCGTTTATCTTGAGTTTGGCCTCCGCGAAAGACGGAGCCGTTTATGCCGGTACGTTTCGTGGTGGAGTGTTTCGCTCACGAGACAAAGGGAACAGCTGGCAGCCGGTCAATGTGGGGCTCAAACGGCTTGAGGTCAAGGCCTTATTGGTGGTGGACCACGAACTGTTTGCTGGTACCGGAGATGGCGTGTATCGCCTGCATGGCTCCGAGGATCGCTGGACGCCTGTGACGTCTGGGTTAGACGATATTCTCGTTCATGCACTTGCTCGCGCTGCTGATGGAACCTTGTTCGCCGGGACTTCCGGTCAAGGTGTCTTTCGGTTCAGCCCTCGCTCAACCGGGTGGGTGCGTATGCGGCATGGATTGAAGGACCATGAAGGAATGATCGAAAATTTCATTCGTGTGTTGATGATTGATCAGGACCAGAGTATTTTGGCCGGCACGTTCGACGGCGGAGTCTTTCGTAGCACCGACGGCGGACTCACGTGGCGACCAATCAGCCGGGCTCTACCCAACGACTCTATCCGGGGTATTGTATTTAGTGACGAAGGAGTCGTCGTGGCAACTGGGAACGGAATTTTTAAGACCATCGATAAGGGCAAGCAATGGATTCCCCTCAATAAGGGCCTGACGAGCCTTGCGGTGCAAGTGTTGATCGGATCGGGTGATAAAGGTCTGTACACGGGGACGAGTTCCGGGGTGTTTCGTAGCGACGATGGCGCCTCCTGGATAGCCGTCAATCAGGGGCTGGAGGTGGGAATCGCGCCCCCGCCATTTCTCTTTCGCTAAATTTAGAAAGGACGACTGTAATGGCTGAGATAGACGAGAAAACACGGGCAACAATAGCCGTGACAAGTAAGGGCCAACCCATGGGAGAAATCGTACTCAGGTTTTTCTCGGATGTGGCGCCTGGTCACGTCACTAACTTTGTGAAGCTTTCCAAGGAGGGGTTGTACAATGGGACGACATTTCACCGGGTTATCCCTGGGTTCATGATTCAGGGAGGGGATCCCAACAGTAAGAATTCAGACCGGTCATCCCACGGAATGGGTGGACCTGGTCATACAGTAAAGGCGGAGTTTAACAGTACGCCACACAAGCGAGGTATTGTCTCGATGGCTCGTTCGAACGATCCGGATAGCGCTGGGTCACAGTTCTTTATTTGTGTCGCAGATGCCAATTTTCTCGATTGGCAATACACGGCCTTTGGGGAGGTGGTCAGCGGAATGGAGGTAGCCGATAAGATTGTCACTATGAAGCGTGACGGGCGAGACAATCCTCTGGAGCGAGCCGAGATGACCGTCACGATCAGCGAAGGGTGAACGGGAAGAGGTGAGATGTGAGCTGCAAGGAGACTAATAATCGGACAGGCTGGATCATGACCGGACTCCTCGCTCTGTACTCTGTACTGTCGGTCGGTTGTGCCGCTCCGCATGTGCCAGCGCGAATTATTTACGAGGATCCGGTCAATTTTGTGCGGTTGGAAGAGGACTCGGAAGTGCTCGCGGAATGGCCACCGAGTCACCATACTCATCCGTTTATAATCGAACCGGATAAATTAAGGACGATTTTGTCGGGTTTGAAGGTGCAGGAGCATTGGATTACGCTGCAGCGGTGGATGCGAGGGGAGTCTCCCTTGGTTCCGGCCTTCACGGAGGAGGAGTTGGCTCTCTTGTCTGTGCATCTATCGGAGGCGCTGGCTGAGGCGAAGGACAACGAACGAGTGACCTTTTATTTGAGCCAGCCGCAGACATTCGCCCGGCGAATTATCACGACGGGTGGATTCTACGTCCATGGGACGGAACTGCACATTATTCTGGGAAATTGGAAAATTATTTACGGCATCCCAGCCTATGGGATGATCTATGATCGGCGTTATCCGATGCGACCAACCGCCGCGAAAGGCTTTGATTTAAGGTTTGAACCAGCTGAGGCCGTTGTTCCGATGAAGAGCAGCCTACTAGACGGAGTTTTAGCCAATGCCAAGGACGAACTCATCATCGATCTGACCAAGCTCGATCCACCCGATCCAGAAGTTTCTCTCATACGATCGTGCTTGAATCATGTGTCTCTGTGTTAGCGACTGCGGGTGGCATGGTTCACTCTCAATTGGATGCAGGAAGGGCTTGCTGGAAGACTCGAAAAATGAAGCGAAATGTCTTAGCGACTGCCTAGACCCAAAAGATACATACGGGGTACTTCCATTAGCGCTTCGGCGATGGACTGCCAGCCGAGTTTGCTTTGACCTTCAATGCGATCACAAAAGCGGATGGGTAGCTCATCCACATCCGCACCCAGCTGCATGGCCCGCCAGGCGAGCTCCACTTGAAAGATGTACCCTTTTGCTCGGACGGTGGCGAGGTTCATCCGTGCTAAGAGCTCACGACGATAGCAGCGGAATCCTCCTGTCCAGTCGTGGATGGTCGAGCCCAGGAAGAGGCTGACGTAGGTATTCCCGCAGCGAGAGACGAAGCGACGGCGGGCGTTCCAGTTCTCGGTCCCGCCGCCAGGCACGTAGCGACTTCCGATCACCAGGTCGGCAGTATGGCTTCGGTGTACCAGGCGGGGCAGATCCCAGGGGGCATGGCTGAAGTCACAATCCATTTCGATGATGAGACTGTAATCCCGCTGCAGCGCCCACGTGAATCCCGCGAGATAGGCTGGTCCAAGTCCTTCTTTGTGTGGCCGGTGCAGGACGTGCACATGCCCATGTCGGCAACTGAGCTGGTCGGCTAACTCTCCGGTCCCGTCCGGGGAGTTGTCATCCACGATCAAGATATCGGCGACAAGATATTGTCTGATTGCCTGAACAAGCGGCTCAAGATTGGCGCGTTCATTGTACGTTGGGAGGACAATGAGAATCGATTGTTTGAAAGCGAACGGTGAGGCGGGGATGAGCGGTGTACCTGCCCCCACTTGGGAATATCCTAGAGACTGGTTTTCAGTCGGATTATGTGGGCTGATGGCAATCCGTGCGCTGTCAGCGCCACGGGCGATGAGCTCTTCAGCGAGTTCAAAGTTTGGTACAGCGTAAGCTTCATCCATGCCCAGCTTCCGGAGAGGCGTTGCACCGTCATCCTTGCCGATGGGATGGAAGTGTATGAACGGTGCGGGAGCTTCATCGAACGGCGGAGCGATTGATTGGCTACCGGACATGGAATGGTTTGCCTAGGGCATGGCTATTAGGGGATGGTGAGCTGTCTGCTCACGAAGGATGTGAGGAAGAATGGGCGTAAGACGCGTGAGGCTACACGGGACATGATAGAACGACAGAGTGCTCTCCTTAGTTAAAGTCGTGGGTATTTTAGTCGACAGCAGTGAGGTGCGCAAGAAGAGATTCAGTCAGCTATGTCAGAGTGCTGGTTGCGCGTTTTGACAGTGCGGGAACGGCTATGCTACAGTCCGCGATCCATTGATATTGCAGGCTTTTCTATCACTTAACCTCTGAAGGAACACTGTATGAGCGGGACACAGACGCAAGTGATTGTTGTGGCAGGAGCAGGACCGGCTGGGATGGCCGTTGCCAGCACGCTCTCGAAGGCCGGCCACGAAATCATTATTCTCAATCGTGATATCAAATTCGGTGGATTGGCTGAATACGGGATCTTCCCCTCTAAGCTGAAACTCCGTGGCGGGCTCAAGAAACAGTACTGGGAACTTCTTCAGCAGAAGAACGTCCATTATTTTGGGAATGTCTCCATCGGGACCGGAAAGGACCTCACGGTCGAAGATGTGCGCGAGCTGGGTGCGAACGCGGTGGTTTTTACGATCGGTGCGCAGGGGACCAAGGCCATCGGTGTCGAGGGGGACTCGGCTCAGGGCGTGTTTCACGCAAAAGATGTGGTTTATCACTTCAATCGTTTACCGGGCTTCGGCGACCGTCCATTTGAAATGGGGCAACACGTCGCTGTGATCGGGGCGGGAGATGTGATGGTGGATATTGCCCACTGGTTGGTTCGCTATAAGAAAGTTGCGAGGGTCACGGCCATCGTAAGACGGGGTCCCGTGGAACGTAAGTACAATCCCAAAGAGATACGCAGTATTTGTGCCAACATGGACCTCGAGGGGATCAAAGTTGAGTTTGAGCGCATCAAGGACCGTCTTGCCAAGGTTGGCCAGAATCCCGATGAGGTTTTGAAGGCACTCACAGACGAATTTACCAAATGTGAGGCGAAGGTATCCGAGACGAAGATGGGGTTCCGTTTCCTTGCGTCCCCGAAGCGTATTCTGGTTGATGGCAATAATCGGGTTCGTGGACTTGAAATGGAAGACAACAGACTTGATCCGAAGGGTGAGGATACGGTCGCAGCGGGCTTGAAGGCGTATTATGAGTTTCCTTGTGATTCAGTTGTCTTTGCCGTCGGGGACAAGGTGGATGAGACTGTCGGGTTACCCTATAAGAATGGTATGTTTACCACGAACCCGAACAAGACCGGGAATGACCCCGATGATGCGCTCTTCCAGGCCTACGATGAATCGGCAGGCAAGGTGATGGACGGTGTATTTTTGGCCGGTTGGGCTCGGAAAGCCAGCGAGGGCCTCGTTGGTGTCGCGAAGCGTGACGGAGATTGGTGTGCAGAGGTGGTCGAGCGGTATCTTGCAGCCAAGGCAGGTGAGGGAGACGTGAATATCGTTCTGGGTCGGTTGCATGCGCGTTTGAAGCAACGTCAGAGTCGTCCGGTCGATGTGAATGGGTTGCGGGCACTGGATGTGGCAGAACACTCATTCGTCGAGAAGTCCGATTGTATCGGGGAGTTCAAGTTTTCAGCCAATCAGGAGATGCTCAAATACATTGAGCAGAGGAAAGTGTGAAGCATCTGGAAGGCTTCATCTTCACGCATGTCCCCATTTAAGTTTTTCCCGCAACACTTCGTAGTAGTGACTTTCTGGAAATCTGATCAATTGGGTCCGATAGTCTGAAGTTTGAATGACTGCGGTATCTCCTTGTGTGATGGAGACGCCGACCTGCCCATCAAGTGTGGCCATCGATCCCTCATCCTTACTTGTCAACGTTGCTTCAATGACGACATTGCCGGGCAGGATTAAGGGGCGATGTGTCAGTGTGTGTGGGCAGATAGGCGTCAGGATGAGCGCCTGTAGGGCGGGATTCATGATAGGCCCTCCGGCAGAGAGCGAGTAGGCCGTAGAGCCTGTCGGTGTGCCAATGATCAGGCCGTCCCCTCGCAGATTCGTCACGAACTGGCCATTAATGGCGATGTGGAGTTCAATCATGCGAGCCAGGGTACCTTTGCTGATGACGACATCGTTGAGTACGATGCCTTTCGCAACGGTTTCCCCATGCCGATGGATGTGGGTGGCCAGCATCAGTCGTTCATCAAGGGTAAAATCGTTGGCAAATACCCGTTCGAGGGAAGGATAAAGGTTATCCAATCGGACTTCCGTTAAGAATCCAAGGCCCCCCATGTTAACACCCAGGATGGGAATGCTCCGTTCTGCTGCGAGCCGTGCGGCATTGAGAATGGTGCCGTCCCCTCCGAGCACCAAGAGAACATCGGCTTTCTGAGCTAGTTGAGTCTTGGGAATTCCTCCGACCTCGTTCAAGAGTGCTGCAGATGTAGTATCGAGCAAGACATCAATGTTACGGGCACGGAGCCAGGCAGCCACGCCGAGCAGCGTGTCTCTTACTTCGGGGAACTTGGGCTTGGTCAAGATCCCTATGCTTTTACTTTTCATGGATACCAGGCATATGGTTGGGCGAAGGAGGAGTGTGATTGTATCGGGATGCTGATTTTCATGTCAACGGAAAGTCCATTGAGGTTCTGGTCCTGTTGACACAGCAGCACAAGAGAAGGGATGGGGGTGAGGTGGTCTTCAAGTCGCTGTCTTGTTCTCCGCTCAATCTTGACTCTCAATCATACTGTGGTTAGAATCACAGTAAGGTTTTTCAAGGGTTTTGCTCGAACGCGGCCAGGAGTTTCTACTCTCTGAGAAGGAGGCAGGATGTTCGAACGATTCACGGACAAAGGTCGAAAGATCATCATCCTCGCGCGCGAGGAGGCTGAGCGGCACCAAAACGACTATCTAGGGACTGAACATCTCGTCCTGGCCATCCTCCGTGAGTCTGATGGCATTGCCCTTATGATTCTGAAAAAGATGGGGCTTTCCACTGAGCAGATCAGGTTGGAAATCGAGCGAAATCTGCCCGGCGGCGGAGCGACGATGACGTTTGGGGAAATCCCATTTAGCCCACGCGTGAAGAAAGTTATTGAATATGGCGTTGAAGAGGCTCGCCTGTTGGGGCACAACCACATCGGTAGTGAACACCTGCTTCTTGGACTGTTGCGGGAAGAAGAGGGGATCGGTGGGAAAATTCTTCGGAGTTTGGGCGCGAATCTTCTGACGGCGCGTCAGCTGACTGTCACATTTTTGCGGAAATCTGCTCCACGTGAGCGTGATCGAAAGAGCAATACCCCGGCGTTGGATGAGTTTGGTCGTGATCTGACGCAGATGGCTCAAGAAGGTCAATTGGACCCGGTGATTGGTCGAGCTGATGAAATTGAACGTGTGTTGCAAATTCTCAGTCGGAGAAGCAAAAACAATCCCGTCCTTATCGGCGAGTCTGGTGTGGGAAAGACCGCGATTGTCGAGGGACTAGCTCAGCGCATCATTCAATCCGAAGTTCCTGACAACCTGCTCTCTCGTCGGGTCATCGCCTTGGATCTAGGGTCGCTCGTGGCAGGCACAAAATATCGTGGACAGTTTGAAGAACGCCTCAAGGTGGTCATGAAGGAGATTGTCCAAGCGGGCAATATCATTATCTTCATCGATGAGCTTCACACCCTCGTTGGGGCTGGGGCTGCGGAAGGGTCCATTGATGCTTCCAATATGTTGAAGCCGGCCTTATCGCGCGGCGAGATCCAATGCATTGGGGCTACGACCTTGGACGAGTATCGAAAGCATATTGAAAAAGATGGTGCTTTGAAACGGCGATTCCAACCCATCCACGTTCAGCCGCCCAATCTCGACGAAACGGTCCGCATTATCCAAGGGCTTCGGGATCGATACGAAGAGCATCATGGAGTGGAAATCACGGAAGACGCCATTGTTGAGGCCGTGAAGTTGGCGGATCGATACATCACCGACCGGTTCCTTCCGGACAAGGCGATCGATTTGATCGACGAAACGGGCTCGCGTGCCAAACTCCAGACCTACGCCCTCCCTTCTGAATTGAAAGCGATGGAGCAAGAGCTGAAGAAGGTGTCGCGAGAGAAGGAGCTCTCGATCTCCATGCAGAATTTCGAAGAGGCCGTACGGCATCGTGAGGAAGAAGAGCGGCTGCGCAAGCTGCTCGACGAATCGAAGCGAGAATGGAAGAAGAATCAGGAAAAGAATAAGCCTGTGATCGGTAAAGAGGATGTCGCCTATGTTGTCTCAAAAATGACCGGTATTCCGCTCTTTAAGTTGGAAGAAGAAGAGTCCAACAAGCTTTTGCGCATGGAAGAGTTTCTCCATAAACGAGTCATCGGTCAAAATGAGGCGATCTCTGCGGTTGCTCGTGCCATCCGTCGTTCTCGTGCCGGTTTGAAGGAAGCCAAGAAGCCTATTGGCTCGTTCATCTTTCTCGGGCCCACAGGTGTTGGAAAAACGGAACTGGCCAGGACACTGGCAGAGTTTCTGTTCAACAGCGAAGATGCGTTGATTCGTGTCGATATGTCTGAATACCAGGAAAAATTTACGAGCTCGCGGCTCTTCGGCGCGCCTCCCGGCTATGTGGGGTACGAAGAAGGAGGGCAGCTGACCGAGAAAGTTCGCCGTCGGCCTTATTCCGTTGTATTGTTCGATGAAATTGAGAAGGCGCATCCGGATGTGTTCAATGTTCTCCTTCAAGTATTAGACGACGGCGTGCTGACCGATAGTCTTGGACGAAAGATTGATTTCAAAAATACGGTTGTCATTATGACGTCCAACATCGGGACGAAAATGATTCAGAAGGGTGTTTCTCTTGGGTTTCAGAGCACAGAGGGTGAAGCCGCGCGTCGGAAGAAGGAAGAAGTACTCGGAGAGCTTCGGAAGTCGTTCAGTCCAGAGTTCCTGAACCGGATCGACGAAATCGTAATCTTCCATCAGCTGGAAAAAGAGCAGCTCTATAGCATCTTGGATATCCTGCTCCGTGAGTTGAACCTCCGCCTATTGGATAAAGGGATTGAGATTGAGGTCGACGATGAAGTCAAGCAATGGCTTATCAAAGAGGGGTATGAGCCGTTGTACGGAGCGAGGCCAATGCGTCGGGCGATCCAACGTGCCATCGGTGACCCGCTCTCCGATGAGCTCATCAGAGGACGCTTCAAAGAAAGCCGCAAGGTGAAAGTGGTTCTGCGGGACGGAGCCCCGGCTTTCATCGAGCAGGAGGCCATGGCCGGAGTCTAGTGCCCTTTGTGATCATTCACGTCCCCAGGCAATCGTGAGCGGCCTCTGTGGCGGATCGCTGCAGGGGCCGTTTTATTATTCACTGCCATCTGGCCCATTCGTAACGAGATGTCTTCCTTCCCTAATCAGTCTGAATTTCAACCTGGGACTCAATGGCGTCCGTGCCCGGTTCTTGGAGTCGAGTCTTCATGCGATGAAACAGCTGCTGCCGTACTCAGTTGTGCAGGAGAGGTGCTTTCCAACGTCGTATCTTCACAAGTGACCATCCATGAAAAGTTCGGTGGCGTCGTTCCAGAATTAGCCGCACGGGCTCACCTTGGGATGATCAATTTGGTTGTCGAAGAAGCCTTGGCGACCGCCCAAGTCTCAAAACATGCTCTCGGTGCCGTGGCCGTCACCCAGGGACCTGGATTGGCTGGGGCGCTTTTGGTGGGAGTAAATTACGCCAAGGCCTTGAGTTACGGTTTGGGGATTCCGATCGTCGGAGTCAATCATCTGCAGGGCCACATCGCTTCCGCATGGCTTGCCGATCCGACATTCCCGTTGTCCTGTATTGTGCTGGTTGTATCGGGCGGCCACACTCATCTCTATCGCCATGAAGTCGGTGGTCGGTGTACCCTGCTGGGACGCACTCGCGACGATGCCGCCGGTGAAGCGTTTGACAAGGGAGCCCAGATGCTTGGCTTGGGGTATCCAGGTGGACCGGCCGTTGATCGAATCGCACGTTCCGGAAATCCACAGGCCATTCAATTTCCAAGATTCCACCGGGCAAAGAACAGT
This sequence comes from Nitrospira sp., assembly GCA_005116955.1. Lineage (GTDB taxonomy): Bacteria > Nitrospirota > Nitrospiria > Nitrospirales > Nitrospiraceae > Nitrospira_D. Next base: position 65,227 of record SWDI01000003.1, read on the forward strand.
CTTGAGTTCAGTTTTAGTGGTCTGAAGACGGCGTTGTTGTATAAGCTACGAGACATGGATGGTTCTCTGCGACCTGATCAGACCGCCGACTTAGCGGCCAGTTACCAAGAGGCTATTGTGCAGGTCTTGGCCACGAAGGCCTTTGTAGCCCTCAGGCAGTCAAACCTGACTGCGCTTGCGGTTGTAGGAGGGGTCTCAGCTAATTCACGGTTGAGGGTCTTACTGAGCGAGCGTGCGGCACGTGAAGGCATTCGCCTCTCGTTGCCAGCTATCGAGTATTGCACCGACAACGCTGCCATGATTGCCTCGGCGGGGCGCCAGTTGCTGATGAATGGAGAACGACCAAATGCAGATCTTGATATCAGCCCGGCTGAGAGATTCGAGACGGTTCATGATGAAAACCAATCGCATATCGGTTTCTCTAAGGGATAAGGAGAACGCCCATTCCTGATATCCGAGGTCAGATCACAGGACTGCGCACCAGCCAAGTCGCGTCGGTTGAACGACTCTACCGACGTCGTGTCTCACCCGATAAGGTCATGAGCCTGGAGCTCGCAAAGGCAATGGCCCAACTGACCATTGAGCTTCGTCGCCCGATTGGCGTGCTGTTGACCAGGCGTGGACAAGTTCAGGACGTGATTGTGGGAACGGAATTGACGTTGTCTTCCACAACGCTGACCCTGTTCCGTACGGGCGCGCGATCGCTCCGTGGCTTGAGGTTCATTCGAACGCAATTGCACGATCAGCCCATCAGTCAAGAGGTGCTGACAGACCTCGCTTTCTTGCGACTTGATCTGATCGGTCTACTCTCCGTCACGGAGGATGCTCAACTAGGCAATCTGTATCTCGCTCATCTGTTGGCACCCAATTCAACTGAGCAATTGTTCAAAGTGCTCAAGACTGTCCCATTCCACAATCTCACACTGATGTTCGACCAGTTCATCGAAGAGCTTGAGGCAGACCTTCAGCAGGCGCGAGCTCATTATGCGATTGAGAGTGGTAAGGAATCGGCAATACTTGTCAGCGCCTCTGTCAAAAGCCGGTCTGAGCAAGAAGAGCGTTTAGACGAACTGGCGGAGTTGGCAACCTCTGCCGACGTCACGGTGGTCGAGCGTGTTGTACAAAGAACGCCGGACGGGCATCAGCGCTATCTCTTGGGCCGCGGCAAGATGAAGGATGTCCTGATTCAGACCCTCCATCGGGGCGCCGATATGGTGATCTTTGATCAAACGTTGTCACCGGCTCAACTGCGAGCCATTTCAGAGATGACTGATATCAAGGTGATCGACCGGACACAACTGATCCTTGATATCTTTGCCCGACGAGCCCACAGCCGTGAAGGTAAAGTGCAGGTGGAACTCGCGCAATTGCGGTATCTGCTTCCACGATTATCCGGGAAGGGCACCCAACTGTCTCGCTTGGGTGGTGGGATCGGCACTCGAGGGCCGGGTGAAACCAAGCTGGAGACTGATCGTCGCCGTGTGCGAGACCGCATCACGCATTTAGAACGAGAGCTGACACAGTTTGGGCGCCAGCAAGACCAACGTCGGTCCAGGCGAGATCGGCACGGACTCCCTGTCGTGTCCCTCGTAGGCTACACGAACGCCGGTAAGTCTACGTTGCTCAATGTGCTAACAAACAGTCAGGTGTCAGCTCAAAACCGGTTGTTTGAAACTCTAGACACGACAAGTCGACGCCTGCGGTTCCCGGAGGATCGCGAAGTCATCATCACCGATACGGTAGGATTTATCCGGGATCTTCCGCAAGAACTGCTCGGCGCCTTTCGGACAACGCTCGAAGAACTACGAGAGGCTGATCTCCTGCTGCATGTTGTCGACGGCAGCGCCGCAGACATCGACATTCAGATTACCGCCGTCGTCGCCATTCTTGAGGACTTGCATTTGAAGGGGATACCGAGATTAGTGGTGCTGAATAAGTGTGACCAGGTGTCCCCAACGCGCGCTGAGTTGCTCTGCCGACGGTATGGAGCCATTGGTATGTCGGCGCTCCAGCCCACGACACTTCGTCCTCTCTTCGCTCAGCTGGAAGCACACGTGAGATCTCTGCCAGTCGGTGAACGTCAGATTGCTGGTCTGCCGCTGCAGGACGATGCGCTGGCGCTTGCATCTCGTCGGTAACCTCTGCACAATCGGGCCGCCATGAAGAAAGCCAAACCCGCGAGGACGCCGTCCGCTCTCGACCGTCCAGCGCAGATTGCGATGAGTCTCTGTCAGGCCATGCCGGTGGCTGTGATGGAATTAACTCATCGTTCTCCGTGGGAGCTGTTGGTTGCCACCATTCTATCCGCGCAGTGCACGGATCAGCGAGTGAATCAGGTCACGCCGGCTCTCTTTAAGCGGTATCCCACACCTCATGTGATGGCGAACGCAACGTCGACGGAACTGGAGGCGTTGATCAGATCAACTGGTTTTTACAAGAGTAAGGCGAAAAACTTGATTGGTTGTGCGCAGGTCGTTATGGCGCAGTTCAAGGGGCAAGTTCCCGATACAATGGAAGAACTCACAGCGATACCTGGTGTCGGGCGAAAAACAGCGAATGTACTCCTTGGGGCTGTATTTGGGAAGCCGGGTATTGTGGTCGATACACATGTGCGACGGGTGGCCAACCGACTCGCCCTGACCCATTCGAGTGATCCCGAGCGAATCGAACGCGATCTGCAAGCGGTGTATCCGGAAACCCAGTGGACGGATGTATCTCAGCGGTTGCTCCTTCATGGTCGGTATGTGTGCCTTGCGCGAAAGCCTCGCTGTCTTGTTTGCCCGATCTACGATGTCTGTGAGTGGGAAGGAAAATTACCGACATGATTAAGAGTATGACAGGATTCGGCCGGCGACAGGGACTATGGTCTGACGGGACTGCCAGCGTTGAAGTGAGATCGGTGAACCATCGTTTTCTTGAAACCTCCATTCGCCTGCCGAAGTCGATGAGTGGGCTAGAAGAAAGCTTCAAGAAGACGATCCAACAACATTGTGTACGTGGAAGGGTCGATCTCACAGTATTACTACAAGGGAGTCGGGGAAGTACTCGCGTAGTGCAACTTGACGTCGGACTAGCGAAGCAGTACCATCAGGCTCTCCGTACACTCCAGCGCACGCTGAAACTTAAAGGCTCCATTGACATCGGACTGATGGCGGGTTTTCGCGATATTGTCGCGCTTTCTGAGCAGGCGGCCGACGATCCTAAGCTCACAAAAATGGTGGAGAAACTGGGGCTGCTCGCGGTGTCGGATATGGTGAAAATGCGGGAGAAAGAGGGAGCCTTGCTTGCGCAGGATATCCTGGCTCGGCTCGACCACGTGCGTGAGTGCAGGAGTGCGGTGTCGTCCCGTGCTCCCTTCATTGCTCAGGAAACCTTTGACCGTATGAAGCAGCGAGTGGAGAAGTTGTTGGTAGATGCTATCCCGGACCTCCCTCGGCTCAATCAAGAGTTAGCCCTGTATGCCGATCGGTGCGACATTACAGAAGAATTGGTCAGACTAGACACGCATATGATACAGTTTGAGCGTGCGCTCCAAGGGACCGAGTCGGTGGGAAAGACATTGGATTTTCTTCTCCAGGAATTAGGCCGGGAGGTCAATACCATTGGATCAAAATCCAACGATGCGGCGATCAGGGCCGACGTGGTGCGAATGAAGGCCGAGCTTGAGCGTATACGTGAGCAGATACAGAATGTCGAATGAGTACCGCGATGACCACAAGTAATCTCCCTTCGGGTGTGACGGGGGCTCGGCAAACTTCTGAACGTCGGGGAATTCTGTACATCATTTCAGCTCCTTCAGGCGCAGGGAAGACGACCTTGTGTAAACAGATCGTGGCGTCGGTCTCAGAGCTATGGCATTCGGTGTCGTTCACGACAAGAAAACCGCGTCCAGGAGAAGAACACGGACGCGAGTACTTCTTTATCGATGAGAATGTCTTTCACGATATGGTTGCCAGGAATGAGTTCTTGGAGTACGCGCACGTGTATTCAAACTGGTATGGCACACCGCGTAAGCCCTTAATGGATAAGATGGATCAGGGTATCGATGTCTTACTGGAAATCGATGTCCAGGGTGCGCTTCAGATTAAAAAGAAATTTGGCGATGCCGTCTATATTTTCATCCTCCCTCCATCGATGGACATTCTGCGTGCTCGACTCCAAGGTCGGGGGTCCGACTCTCCGGAGGAGATTGTCCGCCGATTGCAAAAGGTAAAAGAGGAAGTCTGGTGTTTTAGAGAATATTATTACATTGTCCGCAACGATGATCTGATGCAGTCTCTCCGTGAGCTGCAAAGTATTTTCATTGCGGAACGTCTGAAGACCAAACGGATGGACCTGCATTGGCTTGAGCAAAGCTTTATCCTTGAAAAAGATGCAACATCATTGGGGACGGAGCCGTCATCCACTTTTTAACGAGGGAGCTAGACCGACTATGATCGACATGCTGAGTTTGTTACCGCAATACACGCCCAATGAGTTCGATTCACGCCACCGCCTGGTGATCGTCGCGTCACAGCGTGCGAAGCACTTGACTCAAGGCGCGAAGTCAACCTGGTCCTCTCGCTTCACAAAAGAAACAACCATGGCGCTCGACGAGGTGCTGAGAGGTCATGTCAGGTATATGACCGGCAAGGAAGCCCGAGATGCCATGAAGGAAGCCAAACGAGGGAAAGAGGGTGAAACCGAACGTATCGCGATGATGACCGGAGAGGACGCCCGCGAAATCAAGAAGGAACTCAGTGTCTACGTCGATGATACGGTAGCGCCGACGGTGGCTCCGGCTGAGGAGTAGACATTGGAGGAAGCACAGGTGCCGACCAATCCGTGGGGCAAGCGGCTTGTCCTTGGGGTAACGGGCAGCATCGCAGCGTATAAAGCGGTCGGGTTGCTTCGATCTCTTGCGCGTGACGGTACCACCGTGTCGGTGGTCATGACTCAGGCTGCCACGAAATTTGTGACTCCTCTTACGTTTGAAGTCCTGTCAGGAAGACGAGTGGCAACGGACCTCTTTGAATCTCATGAAGAAATGGTCCATCTCACTGTCCCAGAACAAGCCCAGGCAATTATTGTGGCGCCGGCGACGGCCAATTTTCTGGCAAAAGCGGCACTTGGTCTGGCGGATGATCTGTTGAGCACGATGCTATTGAACGCTCGGTGTCCCGTGATTGTCGCTCCGGCCATGGATGGGGACATGTGGACACACCCCACGGTTGTTCAACATGTCCAGGTGCTTCGAGCTCGTGGTGTCGTTGTGCTTGATCCTGAAGTTGGTCCGCTGGCATCAGGACAAGTCGCACAAGGGAGGTTTCCGGCAGAGTCACGAATCATTGATGCAGTGCATGCCGCGCTGAACCCTCGGCGGGATTGGCAAGGACAGCGGGTGTTGGTTTCCGCGGGCCCGACTCAGGAACCCATTGATCCGGTTCGCTTTATTTCGAACCATTCTTCTGGGAAGATGGGGTACGCTATTGCAGAAGCCGCACGGGATCGAGGTGCGGAGGTGGTCTTAGTGACAGGGCCATCCTCTCTCACGCCTCCTCCCGGAGTGACTGCTGTTTCGGTCAATACAGCGAGCGAGATGACTGATGCGTTGAGTCGGCATTTCCCTGCTGCTACCGTTCTGATCATGGCTGCAGCGGTTGCCGACTTTCGTCCAAAAAATCAGGCCGCACAGAAGCTCAAAAAGCAGGGCAAATCTGAGCTCGTGCTTGAGTTGGAAGCGACCCCGGACATTCTCGCGATGCTGTCCGCGCGTCGGACATCGCAAATTGTGGTTGGGTTCGCGGCGGAAACTGAACACGTATTGTCGCATGCGAAAGACAAGTTGAGAGGGAAAGGGCTGGATCTCATCATTGCGAATGATGTCACGCAAGCGGGAGGTGGGTTTGGCAGTGACGACAATGCGGTTGTCATTCTCTCGGCCGGGGGTGAACAGAGAGTTCTGGGTCTGATGCCCAAGCGGCGTCTGGCCGACGAAATTTTGACTGCTGTGCATGAGCTCTGTCTAAGATCGCCTCGTCGCGAGTCCCTGGTGGAGTGACTGAATCTATGGCGCCAGAATCAAAAAAAGTAGGTAATGCCGCTGAAATTGATCGGTTGGCCTTAGTCTTTGCTAAAGATCCAGGGTCCAAGGTGTTTATTCCCCTGGCAGAAGAGTACGGCAAAGCTGGCATGTGGGAAGAGGCGGTTGCTGTTCTTGAAGATGGGCTGAAGGCCTATCCAGGTTTTATCACGGCCATGGTGGCCTTGGGGCGCGCCTATGAGCAGATGAACCAACCGGTCAAGGCGAAGGCTATTCTTGAAGAAGCCATCAAGGTAAGCCCCGACAATCTTCGTGCGCATCGAATATTGGCCAAGCTCTACACGGCTCAAGGAGCCAAGGAATCGGCTATCCGGTCATGCAACGTCATATTATCATTAAATCCGCATGATCAAGAAGCCTTGTCGCTCTGTGCAGGGCTCAGTGTGCCGACGATTCAGGGAATGGCACAATCGCAAGAGGCATTGCATGAGAAACTGGTGAAAACTGCAAGTCTTGACTCTGACCGTCTTCACATCGAGGGTATGACATCCGCCTTGGATAGTGCGGCGATGGCAACGAAAGCTGGAGCCAACGGATTGTCCAGTAGTGTACCTCGTTCAGAAGAAACGCCTATCCCTATAATCGGATCCATGACTTCGGCTGTACAGAAAACAAGAAGTCCAGCGATCGCACAGCTCGAGCAGTGGCTCAACTTGATCCAGGACCGCCGCCGAGATCCCCAAGCCTCTTCTTAACTCCACTCTTGAGCTTTCCCATGACTTCACTGGTTTGACCCTCTGAGAGGGGACTGCTAGAATGCCGCCCTTGATGTGGTAGGGTGAGGCTGGTGGATAGGGGGGTATTGCACACGACATGTTGCGGATCCTAGTCCTTCACGGTCCCAATCTGAACCTGTTGGGTAATCGAGAGGAGTCCATGTATGGGACGACGACTCTTGATGAGATCAATGCGTCATTGGAAAAGCTGGGTAGTGAGCTTGGAGCTGAACTGGTTATTCGTCAGTCGAATTTTGAAGGGGAATTAGTGGGCTGGATTCAGGAAGCACGACACGGGTATCACGGCATTATCATCAATCCAGCGGCCTACACACACACCAGCATCGCGATACGCGACGCCCTAGCCGCCGTTGAGTTGCCCACTGTTGAGGTTCATCTGTCTAACATCTATCGGCGTGAAGAATTCAGGCAGCATTCATATGTATCGGGAGTTGCATTGGCACAGATCGCCGGGTTTGGTGCCACCGGGTATCTCTTGGCCTTGCGAGGATTGTGCGAGCACATATCTGCTACCGGATCTACGGGGTCCTCTGGTGGTCGTACCTCAACAGACGGAGCGAAGACAGAGCGGCATTGAGGATATCACCGGGCCGGTTGTGTTCTTCATAAGAAGGGAGTTGCGAGTGATTTCTACGGTGGATTTTCGTAGCGGGGTACGCTTGATGGTCGAAGGCGAGCCCTTTCATATCGTCGACTTTCAACACGTCAAGCCTGGCAAAGGCGGTGCCTTCGTACGGACGAAGTTGAAAAGCTATCTCTCTGGAAATGTGTTGGACCGAACGTTTCGCTCAGGCGAACGGTTTGAAGAGCCTGATTTGGAAGAGCGTGACATGCAGTTCCTCTATGCGACGGGAGCGTCCTATACGCTGATGGACACTGAGACGTACGAACAATTAACGTTTGAGAAGAGTCAGTTGGGAGAGAACGCCGATTTATTGAAAGAAAATATGGTCGTGAAGATCCTCGTCTACGAGCATCGCCCGATTGCCGTTGAGTTGCCAAACTTCATTGAGCTCAAGGTCGTGGATGCGGATCCTGGTGTGCGGGGGGACACGGCAACTGGAGGAACCAAGCCGGCGGTTGTGGAAACGGGGGCGACGATCAAAGTTCCGCTTTACTTGGAGGTCGGCACCGTCATCCGGATCGATACTCGAACCAGATCCTATGTGGAGCGTGTTCGGTGAGCCGTCGTCGACCTGCTCATTCAAAGACCAAGGCTCGTCGGATTGTGTTGCCGCAGCCTGGGGAAGAGATTGGTCATGAGCTCTCACTCACGGGGGGGGCGCCCAAGCAAATCCAAGAACTGATCGACCTGCTTCGGCGTAATAATTTGACCGAGCTTGAGTTTGAACGACAAGGCATGCGCATCCGCGTCCGCCAGGATCTCGCAACCAGGCCGCTCGCGACATCGGTGCAGGAGTTTATTCCTGCGCCGCCTCAACAACCGATGCATTCCACTTCAGCTACGACATCCGTATCAGACGCAAGCACGGGTTTTCTGACCGTCACGTCGCCCATTGTTGGCACGTTCTACCGATCGCCCTCACCCGATGCTGATCCATACGTTGAAGAGGGGGATTCTGTGAAGAAGGGACAAGTGTTGTGCGTCGTCGAAGCGATGAAACTCATGAATGAAATTGAGTCAGAAGTGGACGGTCGCCTTGTGAAGATCTTGGTGGAAAATACAAAGTCAGTGGAATATGGGCAAGCACTGTTTCTGATCGATCCCAAATCCGCTTCATAGGTCATTCTAAAGGGCGGTTCTCGCCATCGTATCGGAGCCGAGACGTGTTTAAGAAAGTTCTGGTCGCTAATCGCGGAGAAATCGCGCTGCGAGTGATTCGCGCCTGTAAGGAGCTTGGCATCAAGACCGTGGCGATTCATTCTGAAGCGGATGCGCTTGCCCTGCATGTTCGAGCAGCCGAGGAAAAGGTATGTGTGGGGCCGGCTGAATCGGCATTGAGCTACCGAAATATTCCCAATGTCTTGAGTGCCGCAGAGATTACGGGTGCCGATGCGATTCATCCCGGGTATGGATTTCTGTCGGAGAACGCCCATTTTGCTGAAGTCTGCGAGTCAATCGGCATCAAGTTTATCGGACCGAGCTCGGAAAACATTGCCATGATGGGGGATAAGGCGAAGGCACGTGAAATCGTGGCGAGGCGGGGCCTTCCGGTCACACCCGGGAGCCCAGGCGAATTGCGCAGCGAGGAGGATGCCTTGCAGGCGGCGCAGACGATCGGCTTTCCCGTCATTATTAAAGCGACGGCCGGAGGGGGAGGCCGAGGTATGCGTGTCGTCAATAAGGCCGAAGACCTTAGCAGGGCCTTTCAGGCTGCGCAGGCTGAAGCGAAATCGACCTTCGGTAACGACGGGGTCTACCTCGAACGGTACTTCCTAGAGCCGCGCCATATCGAAGTGCAGATCTTGGCCGATCAACATGGTCGGGTGGTGCATCTCGGGGAGCGGGACTGCTCGATTCAACGGCGGCATCAAAAACTGGTCGAAGAAACACCATCTCCGGTGGTCGATCACAAACTGCGTCGGGAAATCGGTCGGGTGGCCGTAGAGGTGGTCAAGGCTGCTCATTACCGAAACGTGGGCACCGTCGAATTTTTACTCGATAAAGACCGAAATTTTTATTTCATGGAAGTGAATACCCGCATCCAGGTCGAGCACCCCATCACTGAAATGGTCACTGGCATCGATTTGATTAAGGAACAGATTCGTCTGGCCGCAGGTCATCCTCTCGCCATTCGACAACAGGATATCGTGATGACTGGGCATAGCATGGAGTGTCGGATTAATGCCGAAGATCCAGAGAAGTTTACGCCATCTCCTGGGATGATTACCAAGTATAGTCCACCTGGAGGGTTCGGAGTGCGAGTCGATTCCGCCATGGAGTCAGGCTCGGTGGTCGTCCCGTACTACGACTCGATGATTGCCAAGCTGATTACTCATGGCCGCGATCGACAGGAATCAATGGCGCGGATGAAACGTGCGCTCGGCGAGTTTGTCATCGAAGGGATTAAGACCACTCTCCCCCTTCACCGTCGGATCCTCGATGATTCAGACTTTCAGAAGGGCCATGTGTCGACGACGTTTCTGGACCGGTTTTTGGCTGGATAGTCCTACGAATCTTTCCCTTCTTAATTACTACCTTGACCGTGCGTCGCCATCAAGAGATCTCATCCCTTGGTGGGCCGTTGGGCGTGTGTTAAGCTAAATACCTGGGTTTGAAAGGGAGAACCACCGCTCGCGTGAGCCGAGAGATGCATCGATTCTTGTCTTCCTGTTAGGATAGAGACATCTCCGAGACTACCTGTAGGATATATGCGACGTATCGCCTTTATTGTCGGTGTTGTAGCCATTGGACTTGCCATCGGTGGCTACGTGTTTTTTAACGGGGAGCGCAAGGCCCCTGTTCGATACCGAACAGCGGCGATTGAGGTAGGTCAGGTTATTTCTTCTGTCAGCGCCACGGGGACGATCAATCCAGTTGTATCAGTTCAGGTAGGTACGCAAGTGTCGGGCATGATCAAGAGCCTCCATGCGGATTTTAACTCGCGGGTAAAGGCTGGGGACACGGTCGCGGTCATTGATCCTGAACCCTTCAAAGCTCGCCGAGAGCAGGCTGCCAGCAATCTGGAGATGGCGCGGTCTAACGTTGCCCGATCTAAAGCCGACCTGGCACAGCGAAAACGCGAACTGGATCGCGTGGAATCCTTGTTGCCTCAGCAGTTTGTCTCACAAAACGACGTCGATGTTGCACTCACAAATTTCCAAAGCTCGGAAGCACAGTTAAAGGTCGCTGAGGCACAGGTCAAGCAAGCGGAGGCAGCGTTGAATTCGGCTGAGCTGGAATTGAAATATACCGTCATTCGGTCGCCCGTTGATGGCATCGTTGTGGCGCGTAACGTAGAGGTTGGCCAGACGGTTGCGTCCAGCTTTGCCACGCCTAATCTGTTTCTGATCGCCCTCGATTTAACCAAAATGCAGGTTGATACCAATGTGAGCGAGTCGGACATTGGAGGGATGGCCGAAGGGAAGGAAGCCATCTTTACCGTAGACGCCTACCCTGGTGTGACCTTTGCTGGCACCATCAGGCAGGTGCGACTCGCACCCATCAATGTTCAGAACGTCGTCACCTACAATGTGGTGGTCGGTGTGGATAACAAGGATCTACGGCTCAAACCCGGCATGACGGCCAATGTGTCGATCATCGTGGCACAGAAAGACCAGATCCTGAAGGTTCCTAATGCGGCTCTCAGATTTGCGCCCCCGAAGGGTGAGGGAAGTCGTAGGGAGGCCGATGGGCACGTACCAAGCAGGCATGGAGGAGGTTCGACTAAACTAGATGCTGGTACGCTGCCGTCGAAAGCTATCTGGAGGCTGAGCGGGAGCGGTGACCTCACTTCTCTGACGGTTCAAACTGGTATTTCGGATGGCCTCACCACTGAATTACTCTCCGGCGGTCTCAGTGAAGGGGATCTCGTTGTTGTCGGTATTGAACAGCCGTTCGGCGAACGAAAAGGGAGTGACTTGCCGCCGGGGTTCGGGAACCAGCAACGCCCTCGCTCTCGATGAGGCCGCTGATATCTCTCGATCGCGATGTCGAATGTCGCTCGTCGGCGGATAAGGCATATGTCACCCCCATGATTCCATTTTCATGATTTGCGCTGGCGGCGCATAGGATGAGCTAGGTCTGTGAATCCATTGATCGTCGGCGAAGATATCTGGAAGGTCTATCGAGTCGGTGATGTTGAGGTGCAGGCTTTGCGTGGGGTGAGTATCACCATCGAACGGGGTGAGTTCGTCGCGATCATGGGGTCAAGCGGATCCGGGAAGTCCACGTTGATGAATATTCTCGGTTGTCTGGATCAACCCACCAAGGGACGGTACCGGTTGAATGGCGTCGAGGTCGGACAATTGCGGCCCGACCAGTTGGCAGAGATTCGGAATCAGCAAATCGGTTTTGTGTTCCAGAGCTTCAACCTCATTCCCCGTACCAGTGCCCTGGAGAACGCTCAGTTGCCTCTGTTCTACAGAGGACTGTCTCTAAAAGAACAGCGTACGCTTGCTTCCGCTGCGCTCCAACGCGTTGGATTGAAGGGGCGCGAGCATCATTCCCCCACGCAACTTTCAGGTGGCCAACAACAACGGGTGGCGATTGCTCGGGCGCTGGTGACCTCACCCTCTTTGTTGTTGGCCGACGAGCCAACCGGAAATCTTGATACGGAGTCCAGTCAGGACATCATGGGGATTCTTGAAGGATTGAATCGTGAGGGTATGACAGTGATCCTGGTCACGCACGAAGTCGATATTGCCGCCTATGCGTCGCGTGAAATTGTCGTCAAGGATGGTCAGATCCTCAGCGATCGAGCAACCAAGGAGCGGTCGCATGCAGTGGGTGCGTAAATGCTAGCGTTCATGTGGCTAACCGTCATCACGGCGTTGAGAGTACTCGGCCGAAACAGACTGCGCGCAGGCTTGACCATGCTTGGGATTATTATCGGAGTTGGAGCGGTCATTGCGATGGTCAGCATTGGAGAAGGGGCGAAACAGGCGGTGCAGAAGCAGATCGCCACGATGGGGACCAACGTCATTATGATCTTTCCCAGTTACATGACCATCGGCGGCGTGCGGGGTGCACAAGGCGGTGCCGTCACACTGACGGTTGCCGATGCACTGGAACTAAAGAAAAGGATTCCCACTCTGTCTGAAACGGGGTGGCTCATACGAAGCACCATGCAAATCGTGAATGGGAACCGCAATTGGAATGGGTCGGTTCAGGGAGCGTCACCCAGCTATGTCACGATTCGAGACTGGTCCTTCAGCAGCGGAGGATCCTTTACTCAAACAGATATGGAGAGTGCGGCCAGGGTCGCGCTCCTTGGACAAACCGTGGTCGAAAACATTTTTGAACCGGGTGAAGAACCAGTTGGCGCGATCATTCGGATTAAAAATGTCCCGTTCCGAGTCATTGGTGTCTTATCTCCTAAGGGCCAGTCTGTTCAGGGAACCGATCAGGACGATGTCGTTTTTATCCCCTTCACAACTGCCGAGCGAAAGGTCTTTGGAACATTGTTCCTGGGATCGGTCGGAGGAGTGTTTGTTTCGACGGAACGAACCGAGGATCTGGCAGATGCCGCAGAGCAGATCCGTCAGGTGATGAGGGCTCGACATCGCTTGCAGGGTGAGCAGCCGGATGATTTTACCATTCGTACGCAGGTCGAAATCGGAAAGGTGCAGGAAGGGACGAGCGAAACCTTGACGGTCATGTTGATGATCATCGCGTCCGTCTCGTTACTTGTCGGCGGCATTGGGATCATGAACATTCTGCTTGTCTCCGTCACTGAGCGGACGAGAGAAATTGGAATTCGGATGGCGGTTGGAGCCAAACGCTTCCACATTCTCATACAGTTTTTGATCGAGGCGCTGACGCTCAGTGTGGTCGGTGGCTGTATTGGCATCCTGTTCGGAGTGCTTGCGGCTCGCTTGACGACGGTGATTGCCGGTTGGCCAACCATTATTTCAAGTGATACCATCGCCGTTGCGTTTGTGTTTTCCGTTGTGGTGGGCCTATTCTTTGGTTTATATCCCGCCAATAAGGCTGCTCGGCTTAATCCCATCGACGCATTGCGCTACGAATAGGCGAATCACTCACCGGTGTCCCTTCCTACGCATTCATGTCTACTATTGTTTCAATGGCCCGGACCTGTGGATCGCCGTCCTGGTGCGCAAGATCGATGACAAATGGCGCTGGGTATTCCGTGCCACCTGGCTGGTGGGTGATGGTGATGATCGGTTGGTGCAGTTTTTCTTGATGGAGTTGCGTGACTACTGCCACCTCTTGCGTATTCAGCCGCACATGACTATGGATGGGGTAGATACCGATTCGTGCGATGAATAATGACACAATTCGATGGTCAAGCGTGCCTTGTCGAGCCTCCTGATACAGGCGTTGAAATGTGTGGTGAGGAGTCAGTGGGGCAGTCCCGCCGAATCCAGTGGTTAATTCATCGTATCGATCCACAACCATCAGAATGCGTGTGGGGTCGGAGGTAAATTGTCCTCGTGACTCTTTCGGGTAGCCGCTGTCATCAAGATAGGCATGATGATTCGCGATGAGATGAAGCGTGGCGGCTTCAATTCCCCTTTTCCCCTCCAACATCAGAACGGCACGGCGGGGATGGGTCTCAAATTCCTGTCGGTTGGCCTTGGAAAGGTCTGACGAGACATGTGTATGGCGGACAATGGCAGGTCGGATCTGTAAGAGCCCAATATCATGTAAGAGAGCGGCGGTTGCAAGCTCGTGCAGCTCCAGGGGGTTGAATTGGAAGGCTTGTCCGACCACCAGTGACAGCGTACAGACTGCCAGTGCATGCTGGCTGAGCGTGGAGTCGTCGGTCCGGTTTTGACTCAAGGCCATGAAAATAGCAGAGTCGGTGAGCGTTCTCATGGCGATCGTGATTTCTTGGACCGCTTCGGCTGCCTGCTCAGGGTTGACCGTTCCTGTCTTCGCAATGGTTGTAAAAACGGATTGGACCGCTTGATCCATCTGTTGCTTGGCCAGCTTTGCCTGGGCATATTCTTCGTTCAGCTGGGCTAAAGGCTTGGGGTGTGTCAGGCTCGAAGTTGGTGCTGTCCTGGGTGCAGCCTGCGTGATATCCGTTGCGTGATGGGGCGGAGAAGTGATTCCACGGTCGAGGTCGATGTCGACCATCTTCACTCCTGCACGCACTAATTTGTCGATCTGGGAAGACTGTTCAATCAGGAATGAATGGCGGAGTAAGGGGGAGCGGAACCACGACAGGTCCAGACGGGCGACGTACATTCCGATCTCAAGTTCACTGACGGGAACACGTGTTGTTGCCATCAGAAGGTCCGTCCAGTAGGAAGCAGGGCTGTAGATAGCGCTCTCTCAGATATCGGTGTGAATCAGAAAGAACTGTAGCCGAGCGAGTGCTGGAGTGAGTGGTCAGCCTGAGTGACTAGGAGGGGGAATGAACGAGAGCGAGACTTCGATGCGAGGGTCGGCTTTGTCAACATGCTTATACAGATGAGTTTCGATGATGCGATTATCGTTTAAGCCAAGCCCTTCGCAGACCGCATCTTGGGCGATCTTCAGACCGCCATCCAGGTCGCGCCGTAAGGCGGATGCGAAAAAGAATCGAATCGAGAGCGCGAGCGGCTCCGATCGAAGTCGATTGTGCAAAGAGGATTTAACGGGGGACTGGGCCAATGCCAGCCATACGCACTGGCCGACGTAGGTCTTGTACGTCCGTCCGGCGGAGGATAGCAACCGACGTCCATTTACCGTTGCATATTGATGGTTGATGCTGGGAGGGACGGGCAATGTGACTTGGATCGTGTCCGATGTCACGACTGGGAGATGTGATGGTGTCCGTAATGCAGTCTCTGGGTTTGATGGATCAGATTTCGATGACAGAGTCGTACCGCTGATCGGCAGTAACTTTTTGGGGATAGATGGGAACCGTGATGAACGGAAGTTGTATCGAGGTCGGTCGGATGGCATGGAGCCGAGCTAGAGGAGATTTACGATCTTTGCCATATTCTGTTCAAAGCGATCTTCAGTACGCGCAAGATACCGACGCCATTCGCTTGGGTTCCAAATTTCCATGCGGTGATACAGGCCGACGAGTATGATTTCTTGATCCTCATCGACAGGAACCAGTTTTCTCAAGCGCCCAGGAATTAGAATCCGCCCGGTCTTATCGATATCCGATGAGCCTGCCTCGGAGACGACAAAGTGCATAAACAGACGACTCTGGTCTTCATCCAGAGACGTTCGGGTCCGTTCAAGGACCTTTTCCCACTCTTTCGTGGAATAGATCAGCAAGGACTGTTCCGGACCCTTCAGGAACATGACGGTCTGACCGTCAGCTTCGATCTGTTCGCGGATCGGTGAGGGGACGATGAATCGTCCTTTTTCATCAACCTTACAAAGGTATTCACCTGCAAACATTGTGATGTCCTGTAGTTAGGAATTCACGGCAGTTCTGGTTCGGTCGCGAATCCATTGCTCTAGATCCGAACGGACGAATCGCCATTCCTTTCCCAGCTTGAAGGCGGGAATCTGTCGACTCTGAAGATAGCGATAGAGGGTACGTTGAGTAATCTTGAGATATTGGCATGTTTCCATCGCGGTCATCAGTTCGCTCTTTGGAGCCCTGCTCATCACTCCACCTGTAGTCAGATCGAAAAATCCGCATTCTGCCTCCAGCACTCTCGTTATTTTAGAGGCGACCCTGAGAATGTCAAGCGAAAATATATGACAGTGCATGTCAAAGGCCGTCATCACTTTCTGGCATTCCCGCACCGTCATTGGATTGGTCCATCATCGCTTCGATATCGTCGACGTCCTCGCCCATTTCCGCTCCCATTTTCTTCATCAAACGGGCGACGCTCCGAGGATCATTCTCATCAATCCCTCCGAGGTTCGCTGGATCTGACAGTGATTCGAGTCGAGCTTCCTCGGACTTGGGAGCGGCAAATCGAGATAGGAGACGCTCCATCCGCGAGCCGCCGCAATGCCGACAGGTGGCCACGCTGGGATTGCGTGGATTCAATACCAACACCGAGGATTTCCTGTGACAATCCTGACAAACGTACTCATAAATCGGCATCGATCAACCTCCCAGGAGATCCAGCGATGGTGGGCGCTGAGCCATGATGCGGTCGGGAATCATAGTGGGATCCATTGTGCGCCCTAACGTTATCACAAACACGTCGCCAGACCCGGCCTTACGGAGGGTCTTGGCGCACTCATTCACCGTCGTACCAGTCGTGAAGACGTCGTCGATCAGAAGAATGCGTTTCTTCACAATGGCATCGGGGTGTCGGAGGGCAAATGCTCGACGAAGGTTTTTCAGACGGCTTTTGCGGGATAGTGTGGTCTGGGCTGGAGTAGGAATGGCTCGGATCAAATTCGTGTACGCGATGGGAATATTGAGGGTCCGTCCGATGTCACCGGCAAGCAGGAGGGACTGATTAAATTCTCGTTGACGGAGTCTCTCAATGTGCAGGGGTACTGGCATGATCACATCAATGGAATCGAGGGGAGGGAGTCGGGCGATCATGAGGGCAGCCAGTGGAGCCGCCAGGGAAAC
This sequence comes from Nitrospira sp., assembly GCA_005116955.1. Taxonomy (GTDB): domain Bacteria; phylum Nitrospirota; class Nitrospiria; order Nitrospirales; family Nitrospiraceae; genus Nitrospira_D. Next base: position 82,179 of record SWDI01000003.1, read on the forward strand.
TTTGCCCCGATACTTAAAGAGGCGGATTGCATGCTGGAGTGGAGGCGTATACGGGTACAGAGTCCAGGCCTTGGTATACGAAGGTGGATGTTCAGCACAGGGTTGGCAAACATGGTTTGGGCTGTAGGTCGTGGCAATGGAAGAAGGGAAGGGGTGGTCACAACGGGTGCATCGAGAGTCAGGCATGAGGGAAATCTTACTCCAGCAGTCCGAGCAAAAATGAGGGATCGGATCGTCTGCTAGAAGCGAGTTACAGCTTGAACAATGAACGGGAAGAAAGAATCTGAGCGCGCGGCGAAGGAGACCTGAAGCTGATTCTGTGACAGGGTTGGCCATGGACAGACTTTCCTTTGTGTGTATTCTACCTCTCTTTATGGTGGCGAGCCTGCGGGTGTCAAGGTTGTCGGCCTTCGATTTATTGTGCTATACGAATGAGAATGACCGTACACCGGTCGACCAGTCAATTGGAGAGAGCGGACCACCGATGGTGACATTAAGACAACTCTCCAAAACTCATTCGCGTGGAGAAGCCATGGTCACGGCTTTACGCGATGTCAATTTAGAGGTTCAACCTGGAGAATTCTGTGCGTTCGTGGGCCCCAGTGGATGCGGGAAAAGTACTCTGCTGAACCTCGTCGCGGGTTTGGACCTGCCTACTTCAGGAGAGATCCTGCTGGATGGGCGATCCACCCACAACCTGACCAGCTACGAATGGACGAAGATCAGGCGTGAAACGATCGGGATTGTTTTTCAAGCCTTCCACTTGGTGCATGGTTTGACGGCTGAAGAGAATATTGCACTGCCTCTGATGTTGCGCGGGGAGAATGGGCGGGAGATAACAAAACGGGTCGGAGGTATGTTGGAGTGCGTGGGCATGAGTCACCGGCGCCGACATCGACCAGCTGAATTATCCGGTGGAGAGCAACAGCGAATTGCGATTGCGCGGGCGTTGGCACATGGGCCCCGTCTCCTCTTGGCCGATGAGCCGACGGGCAATATCGATTCTCAGCAAGGAGCAGGCATTATGGCGCTTATTCGTGAGCTCGCGATGGCTGAAGGGCAGACGGTCCTGCTGGTGACGCACAGCCTACAGGCCGCGCAAGCTGCCGACTATGTATGGACCATGCGAGATGGACAGCTGATCGCACGCACTGAACGTATGACTGAACTGGCAACTTCGTGATCGATCTTTCTACAACGATCGCGGGCGTCACCTTTCCCAGCTGTTTCATGAATGCGTCGGGAGCGCTCTGCGTCACACGGGACGAACTCGAGGCTCTGGGGAAATCCGGTGCGGGGGCGATCGTCACGAAGTCGATGACCATTGAGTCTCGCCAAGGCAACCCCACGCCACGGTATTATGGATTTCCCGGAGGATCGATCAACTCGATGGGCCTTCCCAACCTCGGCTATCGAGCCTACGCCGAGTTGATCCCTCACCTCAAGCGGTTTGGAAAGCCCGTGATCGCCAGCGTGGCCGGACTCGGGGAGGAAGATTTTCCGACCATCGCGGAAGCGATCAATGCGGCCAAGCCGGACCTTATTGAGGTCAATCTCTCTTGCCCGAATATTCCAGGGAAGCCTCAAATTGGGTACGATCCGGAAACGTCTGAGCGCGTGCTCAAAAAGGTTCGGCCTCTCATCACGGTTCCGATGGGCGTGAAGTTGCCACCGTACTTCGATCCGGCCCACCATGAGGCCATGGGGAAGGTCCTTGGGCGTTGCGGAGTCGACTTTCTCAATATGATCAATTCGGTGGGCAACGGCTTGGTTGTGGATCCGGAACGCGAAGCCGTCGTCATTAAGCCAAAAGGCGGGTTTGGCGGGTTGGGCGGGCGACTGATCAAGCCCGTGGCCTTGGCGAACGTTCGCGCCTTCTACAAGTTGTTTGATGGGAAGATGCCGATCATCGGAACCGGAGGAATCGTTGAGGGGATGGATGTGTTCGAACATTTCCTGTGCGGTGCGTCGGCAGTTCAAATCGGGACGGTGTTGGTGGAGGAAGGGTTGGATGTGTTCGGACGACTGGAAGCGGAATTGACCGAGGTTTTGACGAGAAAAGGATACCAGTCGATTGTGGAATGTCAGGGACGGCTTAAGGAATTATGAGCCTATTTCATGCCGAAGTTGCGAGGGAGCAAGTTTTGTTGCAGCGCCTGACGCAGGAGCTGGGCGACGTTCCGAACATTGAGTCGGCGCATCAAATTGAAACGATGGACTTCGACCGTCCGGACGCTGATGTCCAGTGTCGCGCCAATCTCACGATTGGTATGGCCCAGCGCGACCAATCGAAGAATCTCGCGTTGACGGGGGGTAATATGCAGAGAAGGTTTGGAACGGTGTCCCACCCGATGGAGCGGGAGTGCGGTGGTGTGTTTGCTTCTGGCCATCTGTCCTCCTCTGGAAAAGTCTGAGGTCAGTCTAGCAAACGACCGGATACGTGTAAACGAAATGACTGATTTGTGCCGAGCGCGCGGATCTGTACATCGGAACCGATGAGACGTTTCCCAGCAGAAAGCTTATCTCACGTTCAATGCCTGCCTTTGTAAGGGTCTTACTCCTTCTTCTTACCGCGCATGTCCGGCAATGGCCGTTACGCACGCTGCTGACAATCGTCGGCGTGGCGCTCGGCGTGTCGGCCTCCGTTGCCGTGCGGACTGCCAACGTCGACGTGCTGAGGTCCTTTGAAGAGGCGGTCCTGACGGTGGCTGGTCCCACGACCTTGGAAGTGTCAGGAGGGGAGACCGGGCTTGATGAACAGGTCATTAGGCAGGTCAGAACCATCGCCGGCGTAACGTCTGCATCGCCGGTGATTCTACAGACGGCCGTTCGCATGAGAGGAGAGCACGTCGATCAAGCGGTGCAAGTGGTGGGGCTGGATCTTCTGGCCGAATTCAATACACGCGGGTTCCGCATGAGCCAGCCGTCAACGGAACAGCAGTTGATGGGGATGATCGAGCCACAGGCGGTGTTCTTGGGAGCCCAATTGGCCACAGAGTGGAACCTGTCGGTCGATGAGCAGGTTGATCTTCTCCTTGGATCCAGGCGTCTCACCTGCCGGGTTGCAGGGATTCTTCAAAATGGGCCGGACCGACCTTCATCATGGGAACGCATGGCCGTGATGGATATCGCTGCGGCACAAATTACGTTCGGGATGGTTGGGAAGTTGGATCGAATCGATATCGTGACCGACGAACACAAGATCGTCGATGAGATCGCACAGGACCTACGGGCTGTTCTGCCTCCCTATTTGACGGTGGAACGGCCAGCCAACAGGACGAGGCAGGTTGAGCAAATGGTGCGCGCCTTCCGTCTCAATCTGACGGTGTTGAGCTGGGTTGGCCTGTTAGTTGGGATGTTCCTGATCTACAACACGATGGCATTCGCCGTCGCCCAGAGGAGACGAGAAATCGGAATCTATCGAGCCATTGGGATGACTCAGTCTCGGGTGGCAGTATTGTTTTTGACGGAAGCCGGGTTCTTTGGATTGTTGGGAGGAATCGCCGGAAGTACAACCGGAATGGTGCTCGCGCAAGAGCTGGTGGCCTTGCTCAGTCAAACGATTTCGGATCTCTATGCTCCAGTCGGGGCCGGCGAAGGAGGGCTATTCCAGAGCGGCCAATTCTGGAGCATGATGCTCGAAGGCATTATGATTGGGTGCGTCATGTCCATGATTGGTGCCGTTGGTCCAAGCCTGGATGCCAGCCGCACCGCGACGGTACGAGCGTTGTCTCCTGGTGACTATGAAGCGAGCCAGCAGCTACGAGTGGGGATGCTCGCCATCATGGGACTGAGCTTGCTCGCCGTTGCGGGGCTCTTGAGTCTGCCAGGCCCCATCAATGGGGTTCCTGTCATGGGGTACGCGGCGACGCTCTGTCTGCTGGCCGGTCTTGCGTGTCTGGCGCCGATCTGTGTCACTGGATGGCGGCGTCCGCGACAATATGTGGGACGTGCAGGGGGAGCAGGGGGAGTTATGAGGGGGATTGCCGTGGAGCATGCCTCGCGCAGTCCAGGCCGAAACGGAGTGACCGTCTCTGCCTTGATGGTGGGATTAGCAATCATGATCGGCGTGCTGGTGATGGTGCGAAGTTTTCGACATACGGTCGAACTCTGGGTCACCGATACGGTCTTGGCCGATCTGGTCGTGGCACCCTCACTGTGGCTGCGGGGCACGGAGATCGGGGGCGCCGGCCGGAGTCTCCCGCCAACATGGTTGACCGTCTTGTCTTCCATCCCTGAAGTAGCCGCAGTCGATAGTTATCGCGATGTCCGAGTGGAGGTGAATGGCCAACGGGTGGCTATCGTCTCACGAGATTTACGATTACATGCCCAATGGAGCCGGTATCTTGTCCGCCAGGGCGATTCTTCAGAACAGCTCATACGGGCAGCCGATACCCGTGGGCTCCTCGTCTCTGAGGTATTGGCCAATCGGCTCGGGGTGGAGGAAGGATCAACGCTTGAAGTTCTGACGCCGAGCGGCCTCGCGCGATTCCCGATCGTGGCCGTGTTTTATGACTATTCGACGGACGGGGGGAAGCTGCTCATGGATCGGGCGCTGTACCAGTCGCTCTGGCATGATGATCTGGTCACGGTGTTCCCCGTGTACATGAACGCTGGGTCAAGTATTGATCGTGTGAGAGAACGGATCCTAGAACAACTGAGCGGCGCAGCCGGCGGAGGGCTTCCGCCGCTTGTGATCAGCAACACGGAGTTACGGATAGAAATTCTCGACATTTTCGATCGTACATTTCTGCTGACCTACGTGTTGGAGGCCATCGCGATCGTGATTGCCATGCTGGGGATCGTCAATACACTGGTCACGTCTGTCCTTGAACGTCGCCGGGAATTTGCGACGCTACGGGCCATCGGTGGCAGTGCGGAACAAATTCAACAGCTCGTGTTATGGGAGGCGGCCTACCTCGGCGTAGTGGGGATTGCCTTGGGCCTTGTTGGTGGCGGGCTACTGTCGCTGTTGCTGATTAAGGTCATCAATAAGCAATCATTCGGTTGGACGATTCAGATGATTGTTCCGATCGGCGCACTGGCCCAGGCCGTGACGCTCGCGGCGGTTGCCACCTTGGTGGCGGGCTACTTCCCGGCCCGCTGGGCGGCACGACAACCGGTGGTGGAAGGGCTTCGGGAAGAATAAGCGCGACGACTGTTTGAATGACATCGGCAGAGATGGCTCACGCCCTGGAGCCCCGTCCGTACTTGTCGAGCAACCGTTGAAGGTCTTCCGGAATGGGCATGGACTGAAACGGAGGGACGCGAGCCCCGCCAGTATTGCCTATCGGCACCCACATTCGTGAAAACAGCAGAGCTCCCAGGATCCGAGGCAGCTGACCGGAAATTTCTACAAAATCTCGCCGCCTCCAACCAACCTTCAGCATCCACCAGTGAGATCTGGTATGCGCAATTGGAAACGATTGTCCCAGGATGTGTGCCCGCTCAAGATGTGAAAATGCGAGTTGCAGATCGCCAGCATCATACTGACCGACTGCTGCCGTCATTTCGGCATCATAGGCTCGTCGAAGCTCAGGGTGCATATTGTCGTTCCAAAGCGGATGTAACCGCTGTCACTGTACCTTAGGAATGGACGAGAAACCAGGATGCCAACAGACTGAAGGATGAGAAATTTCAACTCTCGATCGGCAATAAGAATTGAATCTTGTCCCACCTGTCACCGTATCCGGCGAGTGCATTTCTGCTAGAAACTTTTTGCATTGCGAATTCTATGGCAAATTAGAGCTTAGTTTCTCTCTGACCAACTAAACCATAAAGTATTACTTAGCATAAGAAGCGAATTATCACATGGCGGGAAGATCGGTGTACATGAGTTTGGGTTTATCTCAACGCTTCGAACATGCCCTGACCTTTACCGCACGGCTTCATGCCACCCAAACAAGGAAAGGGACGGAAATCCCTTATATCGCCCATCTGTTGGCAGTGGCGAGTCTCGTCCTCACGCATGGTGGCGACGAAGATGAAGCAATTGCGGGGTTGCTCCACGATGCCGTAGAAGATCAGGGTGGGCGGCACACACTGGAGATAATCCGAGCACGGTTCGGTGAGCGAATCGCCGCCATCGTCGATGGTTGCATGGATACGGACATTACGCCGAAACCGCCATGGCGAGAACGAAAGGTGCGATACCTCCATCATCTCAAGGCAGCATCACCATCCGTTAAACTCGTCGCTGCGGCAGACAAACTCGATAACGTGCGCTCCATCTTGGCTGACCATCGGACGCTTGGCCCATCGATTTGGACCCGGTTCAATGCCGGCAAGGCTGATCAGCAATGGTTTTATCGTGGATGTGTGACCGCGCTAGTGGATGGGAAACAGTCCATCATTCGTGAGTTGGATGTTGCTGTTGAAGAGCTGGAGCGACTGTAACTGCAGCGCATACGGATATGTAGAGTCTAGAATTGAGAAACCTCTTCGATCAATATTCTCAGCCGGAGAATCGGCTCACACACGCGTTGCTGGCGTCGCTGGCTGAGGATCGCTGGTTGCTTGATGCATTCGTTCGTTGGGCATTCGGCATGCACGTGAAGAAGGAGAGGCTCTCGGTTTTGGAGCAGTCTTTTCCCGGGGAACCATTGGATCTTTCTGAAGAGGAGGCTCAACGGCGAGGTTTGCCGGATGGCTGCATTACCGATGGCAACAACTGGGCTCTCCTGATCGAATGCAAAGTAGCCTTGTGGCCTACGCTTGATCAGCTGCATAGGCATATGCGGACGGCACGACGGCGGGGGATCGAGGATGTGCACCTATTGCTCTTGACGGTTCATCCAGCTCCGCCTCGCTTACCGGACAACATGGTTGCTAAACAGTGGTGGGAAGTCTATGCCTGGTTGTCCAAACACAGTCCTCGATCCGCCTGGGCCAAGCGCTGTTTGGAGTACATGCAAGTGGCGGAAGCCAAAGAGGCAGCCGCTGAGTATTTACAAGAAGGGAGATTGACTGTGTTCTCGGGAATTCCCTTTGGGAAGCATGAGCCCTACACCTATGGCCAGGCGAAACGATTGCTGAAGTTGTTGCGGGAGGAGCTGTGCAAGGACTCGCGATTGTCCATTCGAATTGCAGCTGACCTGTCCGCACCGGGACGTTCTGCAATCACCGGCCAGAACGATTCTGGTGTCTGGGACTACATTCCAATCCGACAAGCTCATCGAGCACAGAAGCATACGGAGTATCCGCACCTCACGCTGGTGATCAGCCGGGACCGCGTCGGAGCATTTGTGACTGTCCCTAATGGAATGACTTCCACCCAGCGAGCCCAGGTGTTTGGAGCAGACATGGATGGGTTCGAATCAGTTATTCAGGGGGCGACGATCCAGATGGTGCAATCTCTACGAAAAGTAAGAGGTTTCGTGCCGGAGATCATCGTGCTCCAGCGCCACTGGCCAAGCCGAAGGGCCCCAAGCGTGGTGGATTGTCTGTTACGGCTCGATGTTAGGACGGCACTGCCGACGACCAGTCGATATCGAGGGCCGGTAAAGAGTCAACCACAGTGGCTGAAGGCAGCTTATGAGGCCCTCACTCATCGCCAATCGAACCTGGAGTTTCAAATCGGCTGCTCGTTCCCTTATGAGAAGTGTCCGACGGTGTCCGATCCCGCTCTCGTCCAGGCGATCGCAGATGTCTGGCTGGCCTGTGCCTCAATCATCAAAAGATCGATGGGCCATCGGGTGCGGCCTCGCCGCCGCAAGGGCTGAGCTTCCTCCTCGATTCTTCTGCGATCAATCCTCGAGACAGAACGCGATTCCGCGAATTACCTCTTTAACGTTGGGTGATCTTTCTACTCAGGAAAGCGTATTTGTCTTGGTCGTTGGCCCTAATGCTTATTAAATAGAGTCGTCAGATTTAGGGAATATTGGAGGAATCACAAAATGCCCGCTGCAAAAGTGTCCAGCAACGCCGGGATGTTTGTGGTTCACAAAGATGGGCGTCTCATTGAGATGGTCGAACAACCTTACGATTCCGAGAAGCTCCTGCAGGCCCTTCTCAGTCAATATCCGAGCCTCCTAGCAGGCAATCAGATCGATCCTGAAGCCCCAAGGCGATGGCTGCTCGTGTCACGAGAGTATGGAGTGCCGGATGGTGTAAACGGCAGTGATCGGTGGGCGCTGGACCATCTCTTCCTTGATCAAGAGGGTATTCCAACGCTTGTCGAGGTCAAAAGAAGCAGTGATACTCGTATCCGTCGAGAGGTCGTCGGGCAAATGCTCGATTATGCCTCCAACGCGGTGTTGCATTGGCCAATCGAGTCCATTAGGGCCACGTTTGAAGCTCGATGCGAGTCCGAGGGCAAGGATTCCGATGAGCTCGTAGAAGACTTAGTGGGGCAGCGTCTGTCCGTGGACGAATTCTGGGACATGGCGAGAACGAATCTCCGGCAAGGGAAAATCCGCCTCCTGTTTGTTGCCGACGTGATTCCGCAGGAGCTGCGACGAATCATTGAATTTCTGAATGGGCAAATGACTCCTGCCGAAGTGTTGGCGGTCGAGATCCGGCAGTTCGTCGGCGAAGGGCTCCAAACGCTCGTGCCACGGGTCATGGGGCAGACCATGGAAGGGGAACAGAAGAAGATCAAATCCAGTCCTTCGCGGATCTGGGATGTGGATTCGTTTATGGCCGAACTCAGAACACAATGTGGAGAGGAAATCGCCAGGCTGGCTGGATCCATTTATGACTGGTCGCTTGAGGAATTCGGCCATGTACGGTTCAGCGGAACAACTCGAGCACGCTTCGGGCCGACGTTCGGCAAAGATGCATCAGATGTACGCGTCTTTGTGATTAGAGTTGATGGCCAACTTGTATTTCGATTCCCGGATTGGCGGTCGCAGTCGTGGATCAAGGATCGAGCGTTTCTTAATGGGTTTCGCGAACGATTGAATAAGATTCCTGGACTGAATATTAGCGAAGAAGATCTCGACCATAAGCCAATCAGACCACTGAACCTCTTGCTCAGCTCGACAAATTTCGACTTATTCAAGCAGGCCGTCACCTGGTTGAAGGACGCAGTACACTTGGTGGGCAAACGGTCAGAATAACAGTCTGGGCGTATTTCTTTATGGCGTGGAGTCGTTGACCGGCTGTGTGATGCCTGCTACGGAGGCGGGGCAATTGGCCAAAGGATCAATGTGTTAACCGTTGGACAGATGAGTAGGATCACGAAAGGTGGTCCTGAAGATACCTCCCACGTTGACGACATGGGAGGCGTTACAGTTCCGTGCCACGATTGAGTGTGAAATCGAAGAGATGAGGCGGGATGGCATTGCACCTGACATTCCCTATGATTTTGATGATGAGGATCGACTGGAAGAACCGAGCCACGTGAGCCTGATGGTTCTCGACCAGTCATGGTCGAGGGACCTTCGACCTTGGCCAAGATCCTTCCAGAACTGACCGTCGAGGAAGCATGTGGTTGGCCCGCATGGTCCAGGCGTACGGAGAAACACAGGTACTCTCCCTGTGGCCCTCCTATGAGGTCCAGATTAACTTCGCAAGAGGGGTCTCTTCAGCGGACTCTCCCCGACAGGAACAGATGAGTTAGGGCGCGAGGCTCGCGAGGGAGGCGAAGCCATGAGGGAGTCTTGGCAACTATAAGCCCTGGGAAAAAAGCACAGCGGACAGCCCGTTGGGCAAGGATCATGACCAAATGGCTTGTCACCTTCAGCCATCGCGACGGAGCGAGGTGGCAGGTCGTGAATTTTAACGGTCCTCAGGGATTTGAGTCGGCGGGCATTGTAGATTTGCTCGCGATTCGAAAAGATCACCGATCCAATAAGCCAGGTCTGAAACGGGGTGATTTCTTTGAGATTGTGCTAATCCAGGTCAAGGGTGGGTTTGCCGCTCGACCCAGCTCGCAGGATGTTGTGCGTCTTGCACAGGTTGCCAAGCACTACCATCCCAAGGTGGTTGTGCTTGCCGAGTGGCAACGGAAGCAGACACTTGCTCTCTTCAAGCTCGACAAGTTGCAATGGAAGCCGGTGGATCCGTCCATTGTCTTTAGCTAATAGGAGGGATGGTTCCGGGGTTGACGAATGTCACGATGATATGCCCCAGCTGGTGTGCTCTCCGATTACTTCTATCCCTATGACCTTCCCTGTCACACTCTGCTGGTATCTTTATCTCTAGCAGGCCAAGATTCCTACGAGCGTTGAAGGGGGCGACTCAAACGCCATGGATAGGCAGTGAGGACCACATGGCTCTAGAAGGTAAGGCTCTTTCGGCACATGTCCCAACGGTTCGTAAGACCGGTGACGAGTGTTTCACGGTTGGTGATGAAACCTTGCCGGTCGATCTTCTCAGTTTCTGGCAGTGGTCCACGTCGGACCTCCTTGGAAACACGATGCGCGGCTGCCTGGCCGAATACATCGTAGCCATGGCATTGGGGATTACTTCTGAGGTTCGAAATGACTGGGAAGCCTACGACCTAAAATTCAAGGATTGGAAAATAGAGGTGAAAGCTTCTGGCTATCTGCAGTCGTGGCCACAAAAGCGACTTTCTCGTCCCGTCTTCAGCATCCGACGGGCGCGGAGTTGGGATCCCGTCACAGGTCGAATGACTGATGAGGCGTACAGACAATCGGACCTATACGTGTTCTGCCTCCACCATCACAAAGATAAGGCGACCGTAAATCCCCTGGATTTGGCTCAATGGACGTACTATATCCTCCCGACCGCGTGTCTTGATCGCACTCCACGATTCAAGGATGCGAGTTCCATAAGCTTGAGCGCTCTTACCACACTGAATCCATCCACAGTATCATTCAATGATCTCGGCCAATCCGTTAAAGACATGATGAGCCGAGCAAGGATCGCATGAGGCTTCAATCATCCATGGTTCGTATCATCGCGGGGCTGATTGTCTTTTGCTTCATGGCGCCAGGTAACTGGCTTTGTGGCGTCGGGATTGCACAGGCTCAAGTGCGAGGTGGATCGCCGTCGGCTCCGCCTAAGCCGCAGTCCAAGAAACCGCTCGATCCGATGAATCGCCCCATGGACGAGTTGGGCGTGACCGGAAAAGACGACACGCTCTGCAGCGACCGCTGGTATTCCTGCACGAGCTATGACCGTCAGCAGTTCGACCAAAAGTATCCCGGCCAGCCGCTCAAAGATCTGCTCCGCTACGGCGAACCAGACTGGCCGGATAAGCCATGCGAGAGGCAAGACTGGAATAATTCCCTCGACTACCATGACAAGATGGACAAAGACTAAAATTCTCGCCCTCAGCCAGTGACCTTTCGCACACTCTCCCGTTACGTTCGATGTCAATCTGACTGGGGCAATGATGATACACCGATGAAAATGGGCGGTACAAAAAAATTGCCTTGAAGGAGGAGAAAGTCGAAGGTCTGTATCCGCTCGCGTCAGGCACGACACATCGATAAAGAGCGAGCGGGTCACACGAAGTGCGGTTTGGTGGCGGTGGGCCGGATTGAACGGCCGACCCGCGGCTTATGAGTCCGCTGCTCTGCCAACTGAGCTACACCGCCACGTTGAAGAGTGCAGATGATAGCCGAAGACGACGGTCACTGTCCACCGACTGGACATGGCATAGCCGTGCCATGTCTGGATGAAGTTGTTCAAAACCTGCTATGGTTTTAAGGGGCCGTTTGAGAGGATGAAGATGTCGATCGGAGACAATCGTGCGGTGGTCATCACGGGGGCTTCCACCGGAATTGGAGCGGCCTGTGCGCTTCACCTGGACCAGTTAGGGTTCGTGGTATTTGCAGGGGTACGAAAACCGGAAGACGGCGTAGCCCTTCAAAAATCAAGTTCTGATCGGCTGGTGCCGGTGGAACTCGATGTGACGGATCTCATAACTATTCGAAAGTCTCACGCAGTCGTTTTGCAAGCGACGAGAGATCGTGGACTCTTTGGCCTTATTAACAATGCCGGGATTGCGGTCGTAGCGCCACTTGAAGCCGTGCCGATCGCCGACCTCCGCCAGCAGCTTGAAGTGAATGTCGTCGGGCAGGTGGCCGTGACTCAGGTGTTTCTGCCGCTGATTCGCCAGGCACGGGGGCGCATCGTCAACATGGGCTCTATCGCAGGACTCTCAACGATGCCGCTGATGGGCCCCTATTCGGCTTCGAAGTTCGCACTGGAAGCCATTACAGACGCCTTGCGCCTCGAAGTCCAACAATGGGGGATTCATGTCTCGATTATCCAGCCGGGTGCGATCACGACGCCTATTTGGAATAAGTCGGCGATTGAGGCAGCTGAGCGAGAGGCTGCCATCGAGACGGAGCTTCGAACCCTCTATAAGCCTGTTGTGGCTGCGGTGAGGAAGGTCGTGGGAGAAGCTTCAAAGCGAGCGATCGCGCCTGATGCGGTCGCAAGAGTGGTTGAAGAAGCCCTGACCGCTCCGACTCCGAAAACGCGGTATCTTGTTGGGACTGATGCCAAGCTCCGCGCGCTGATGGTGAAACTGCTTCCTGATCGGATCTCAGATCGAATGCTTACCTGGATTTTGAAGCTTCCCCACTGAGCGCACACCGCAATCTCCGCACCGATTTCTTATTCAGATGGGTCATGGATCCCAAGCGGATCGTTGAGCTGGTTATGGTATGCCGACAGTTCGTGACCGAAGGATGATGCGCCTCGTACTGGGGTGTTAAATGTTTGTTACAGTTGGAAACCCGATCGAATATAGATTGAGGTTTGAGACAATCTCATGTACTCAGAGAAGTACGCAGGTGTCTATGCGTGCATTCCTGCCAATCGTCAGTGAGAGGATCGGCTGTGAATATATGTGTGCGCTTTGTTCAGCGTCTCGGAGCGATGGCACTCATCGTTGCTACGGTATCGCTCAACTGGACTTCGGAAGCTTTTGCCGTGCGTCCCTTCGTGACCGACGACGCGCGGATTATCTATAGAGGGCAGGTGGTCACTGAATCATACGGCGGGATCACGATGGCACAAGGAGAGAAACCGGCCATAGAGGTGCGTTCACTGCAAGGCATCGGTATCACCGACCGCCTTGAGCTTACTGCCGGTGGATTCGGTTTTACCTATCATGACAATCAAGCCCGACCGCTCGACATACTGATTCAGCCGAAGTATGTCCTCCATAGTTCTCTGGGTGTGATTCCTTCCCTCTCGGTTGCCGCTGCCGCGTTGTTTCCTCTCAACGGCAATCGGCAGCACTGGGACGGATATGCCATGGCTCACCTCAGTTGGTTTCTCTTCACACCTGATCCTGACACCGATCCCTATGACAACAATCTGTCCATTCATTTTAACCTCGGGGCAAAGTCTCGTTATGATGCCGGCCCAGCCACGTTCCAGAGTAAGCTGTACTGGGCCGCAGGATTTGAGGTTATTACGCCGATGACACGCGAGCTTCGATTTTTAGGAGAAGTGTTCAACGGCGACCCGTTCGGGTTCGAGGAGAAATTTCCGGCCTATCAAACGGGATTCCGGTGGTACAAAGCGCCGAACATGCAGCTGGATCTGGTGTTCCGAGGTGTTCGGAATACCACGGAAGACGTTCGTTTTGTCGCGGGGGGCGGTGGGTTGCCGGAAGAATGGAACTACACCATCCAAATAGGAATCCGATATCTCATCGATGTCTTCCGCTAGCCGACGGAGGTATGGAAATGAATCGTACAGGTAAGGATGCGATGGCTGCCTGCTCTGTCGATTCTGATGCGGGAGTTCAGCCGACAAAATCCGGGTTGAGACGGGTCAGGGGTTTGACAGACAGGGCTTTGATCTCATTGTAAACGATCGTACGGCCGACTTGTCTGAGTCGGCTGAAGACACCCTCGACAATCACTTGATCACCTTCGTGGACTTCCAGCTGCCCAAGGCTTACCACCTTCAATGTACCGGCCTGGTCTTGCAACAAAAAGCCATAGGCCGGTTGCCCTTGACGATTGGTGGCTAACTGCACGTTCATGACCTTTCCAGTGACCATGACGTCTTGATGATCGTACTGCTCCGGATGGGCCAGGAGCTCCGAGATCTCAATCAGGCCAGCAGCTGCTGCTGGGGTTGCCGTGCCCAGTCCTCCTGGCAGGCAAAGGCAGATGAAGAGGAGCAGGAGAAAGATAGCCACTGGCGTGACAAATAGTGAGGGAGTAGAGGATCGTGTTGTCATTGTTGAACGTAATTATACCGGACTGTTGGTGATTGGCAACTATGAAAGTTTACCATTTGTCAGAAGCTCGACCGCTGACATCCTCTCCGATGAAATTGTGGAGAATGTGGTGTTGTAGCTCCGTGAGTTCCGCAGGGCTGGCCTCGTTCTGCGGTTCGAGCAATTCCGACTCTTTCGATTTCGGGGCCGTACGTGTGAGGAGCTCTTCATCCAGCGCCTCGTCGCTGGCGTCTACGTCCTTCTGTATGGAGACCAGCCGTTGGAGTCCGAACAAGGTGCGGGTTGATTCACTGTGCATGGCGTTGGAACTGGCTCCATACACCAGCGAATTCCAAAATTTCGTTTCAGTGGCCTCCGGTATTCGAATCACGGCATAAGCAGCCAGTTTCTCAAGTAACGCTGACTCAGTCTGCTCGAGCCCATCGTAGGTCGCGATCGATCGTTCGATGGGGGTATGAGAAAGCACTTGTACGGTGTCCTTCCAGAGCTCCAGGGAGGGGGTGCTTCCTGGTACCGGACGGATCCCTGAGCCTTTGGCCTGCAGTGCGGTGAGATACTGAGACAAGAACTTGACCTTGCGCGCGGCCAACGTACTGGCTGGAATTCCCCAGATGTGCCCAATTTCATGATCAAGCAAGATCGTCTGATCCGATGTCCGCTGCTCGCGCTCAGCCAGGTCGAGACGTTTCTTGAACCGTTCAGCAAACCGGAGCAGTGTTTGCATTTCAATGGCCAGCCGTTGCCGTTGATATTCCTCCGCTGTTACCTCGTTGTGTTCCCAACGCTCGTCCAGCAGCCGGAGTATCGCCGTGGGGACGGCGGACCGAGCCTGGGATTTGAGCGTCTCGATTGTTTCGGCAGACACACCACGGTCAGCGAGCAGGAGGGCGGCTCGAGAGACGAAGGCCTCCGCCATGTGGGCCTGATGTTTCAGGACGATGCACTGAAGCCAGGTTCGTTCTCGTCGAAGCCGAGCCCGTCTGCGGTATTCGTTCCGGCGATCGATCATTGCGGTGATCGACTCCTGGGTCATCGTGGTGACGGGCTTCTTGCCGGAGACACATCGAGGGTCTGGCCGGTCCGCCACCATATACAAGATTTCCTCGTGGGTGACGTCGAGATACTGGATCAGTAACAGTCTGAGGATGATGCGACCTTGGATCGGCAAGCCGGCGACGACGTCTTCAATCATCTCGGCGGTCAGCGGCGATGCCATGACTGTTTGCGTCATATGTTCTTTCAGCCGGTGAAGGCCATGGTTCTAAGGTGTACGCAGGAGTGAGACGGTACGAATCGCATCTGATGGCTGACTATGCTGTGCCGGTCCGTTGCTCACGTTGTTCGAGTTGAAGGGCGACATATTCACGGATGTCTTGTATGCTGCCGCTCAGGAACATTTCCCGTGGGATTTCTACTCGCACAAGCTGGGAGGGATCGATCCCTCGGTCTTGGGCATAGAGTTCATCGATATACAGGCTCACTGAGCCATCAGGAAAACGCAGGGCATAGAGAGCGTTGGTATCAGCCATGAGATCCCAGCGAGTAACAGTGTAGAGGTAACACAGGCCTCGTCGGACTGTCAAAGCCGCAGAAACGTGTGGGAGTGGTAAACCGTCATCGGTAGTCACCCGTCATTTTCATGGACCTATCGCAGTATCCAGCTTCGTGTGAGAACGGAGATTGTGGAGAAGATTATGACAATCCTCGCAGGGAGTATCTGATGCGGGAATGCTTGAGCCATACGTCCTTGCGAGAGCTGGCTGAGTCCTGGGAGGGCTATCGAACGTCGTAGGGCAACAGGTGTGTCTGGATGACAGCGTGTTCGATAAAAATAAAGGGCCTTCGATCGTTATGATCGAAGGCCCTAGGACTCACTCTGATCCGGATATCTAGCCGCCGAGGGTGTCGAGGGTTTCCTTGAGGCTCTTGCGAATGCACGTGAAGATCGGGGTATCCCGCAGCGTATAGCGTGAGCCCTCTGTCTCCCGTAGAGCCATCACTAAGTCCAGAAAATCCTCCGGCTTGTCGCTTTCAAACGCCACGACCCATTCCTGATCGTCCAACCCAAACGAATAGGTCGTATTCAGCTTCACGGAGGGGAATCGATGTCCCACTTCGATGTGCTCGTCCATCATGCCTTGCCGTGCCGCCTTCGTCAGCAAAAACCATTCCCTGGTCTTCAAAAACGGATAGACGAAGATGTACTTGCTTTTCCCTGGGACCACGGTCAACCGTTTGCCTTCCTGGCCTGCATGCGAGTGATGATCGACGTACACGGATCGTTTGGTGATCGCCAGATAGGAGTAGGGGGTTGTGAGGTACTGCCCTAAGCCGGAGGCCAGCATTTTGGTAGTCATGTCCTGGAACAGGTCGAGATCATAGCTGATACGCCAGAGCATGAAGTCGCAGTCGCCGCGGATACCAATGGTCGAATAGGGGACCAGGAGGACTTGTCCGTTGTACTCCTCCACCGCGCGGAGGAATTCCTGCTTGCCCTGCGTCCGCACATCCTCCGGCAACCGCCGCCAAGCGGGATCGACTTTATAGAATACAAAGTTGACGTACTGACGCCGAGGGGCCGATGGGGTAGGGGATGTTTCCGGGGTCGACATTACCAAACTCCTTTAGTATCAATTAGCATCAATAGAGGAGAGCCTCTCCTCAAGTCTTCTTCGTTTAGCACTTCCCCTTCTGTCTTGTCAACGGGAGGCCAGACCCGAACTGTTCATTGACAGGATGCCGAGCTTCTGGTACTGGCAACCGCGTGCAATCGGTGGCGCGGTTCGCGTTGTGATCAACTCGGCTTAGATGGAATAGACTCGTATTGCGTATGGCAGGAGCGTCGCCGCATAGATATCTCGCAGAAACAATTGCCATCGGGTCAGAACTGCTGGTGGGTGGACGGACAGACAGCAATTCTCTATTCATTGCAGACGCACTGGCCGCGATCGGTGTTGAAGTCAGGTTCAAAACCATCGTCGGAGATGACAAAGTTGATATTGCGGACGCACTGAAGACCGCCTGCCGTCGGGCCGGGGTTGTCATCATCACTGGAGGGCTCGGCCCCACGGTAGATGATTGCACGAGGGAAACGGTTGCGGCCGTGACGGGGCGCCGACTCGCACGCCGCAAGGAAGCCTTCGAGAACATGAGGGCTAGGTTGGCTCAATGGGGGCGATCACCCAATAAGGGGCAATTACGACAAGCGTTGATTCCCTCCAAGGCGACCGTGTTGCCAAATCCAGTTGGGTCAGCCCCGGGGTTTGCGATTACCTGGCGGGGGACTCACATGATCGCATTGCCTGGTGTTCCCAGCGAAATGAAGGCGATGACGGAGCAATCGGTTGTTCCACTTTTGGCCGCTCAATTTGACCGATCGGCGCTAGCGCGTCCCCATCCCATTACGCGATTGATCTTCCATACCTGGGGATTGCCGGAGTCTGATGTGGATGCCAAGTTGAAGGGATTGATCCCGAAACAGACGCCAATTGCCTTGGGGCTGCTGGCCTCGCCGACAGGCGTGCTGGTGTCGCTGACGACCAAAGCTCATCGATCGATCAAGGAAGCCGTGCTTGAGTCATTGGCGGAAGAGGTTCGTACGAGATTGCGCGAGTGGATTTATGCCGAAGGACAGGAGACGTTGGAGGAAGTCGTCGGTCGTATGCTCAGACAACAGAAACTCACCGTTGCAGTAGCTGAATCGTGCACGGGAGGATTGATCGGACATCGACTCACACAGGTGCCGGGATCATCCGCCTATGTTGATCGTGGAGCGCTCTGCTACAGTAATCGATCCAAAACAGAGATGCTCGGAGTGTCAGCGGGTCTCTTTGGGCAGCATGGGGCGGTCAGCCGGGAAGTCGCGGCGGCGATGGCGCGAGGGATGAGGGAACGGGCAGGTGTGTCAGTGGCCGTGAGTGTCACGGGTATCGCTGGACCTGGCGGTGCGACTGAAGCAAAACCAGTCGGACTGGTCTATATTGGACTCGACGGAGGCAACGGCGATACCGTGATAAAGGAATGTCGGTTCCACGGAGACCGGTTTGTGATCAAACAGCGGGCTGCACAGGCAGCGCTCGATCTACTTCGTCGTTGGCTGATCGGAAGGGGAAAAGTATGATCCGGACCTTTTTATCCGTCGAGATCACTGACGAGGTCCGTACTGCGATCTCCAAGGCACAGCACGATCTCAAGGAACGGCTCGCGGCTCATCTCTCCAAGGAGATCCGCATCACCTGGGGACAAGTGAATTCGTTCCATCTCACGCTGAGGTTTCTCGGAGAGACGGAGAAGCACCTCATCGACCAACTCCGTGAAGCGATGGCGAGTGTCAGGCGGTCTCATCCGACCATTCAGATCCCGATCGATCGGCTCCAGGCCTTCCCAAGTTTCGAGAAACCGCGGGTACTGTGGGTCGGTCCATCTGACGAGTGGCTTAAAAGTGAACCAGCCAAGCGGTTGGCGGCGTTGCATCGGGAGATAGAATCTTGCTGCCATTCGTTCGGCTTTGCGCCAGACGAGAAACCCTTCAACCCACATCTGACACTGGCGAGGATCAAACTCGGTGAACGACAGGTCGGGGAGCTGCTCGCCAAAAGTGGCGTCTGTGAGCAGGTCCTGCGGTTAGGGTCGATGACAGTTGGGCCGATTGTGCTGATGAAAAGTCATTTGCGTCCAACTGGCCCCGTCTATACGAAACTCTGGGAAGTGGTGTGAGGGGGTAGACCATGTTGTTTGGAGGATCGAAAACAGCCAGATGAACGTCATGGTTCGAGGAGCGGGATCAGTGCCGCATGGCCTTGCGACTGGGCTAAATCTACCGGACGTTCTCCGGATGTCATTCTGGCATGCTTATTGGCTCCATGTTGCAGCAGGAGGGTGATGAGCTCCTGATCTTCTCGATAGGCCGCCACATGCAAGAGCGTGACTTCCCCGATTCCTGCCCGTGTGTTCACATTCGCTCCGTTCTTCAATAAGAGAGCCACCACCTCCTGCTGTCCTTCTTGTGCCGCGATGAAGATCGGGGTGACACCATCCTGTCTCATGAGATTCATGGCTGCTCCTCGTTCCAGGAGGAGCGCCACAACGTCAGGATGTCCATTCTTTGCTGCCAGGAAGAGCGGGGTCACGCCGCGCCCATCGGCCGCCTGAACGCTAATACCTTGTCCAAGGAAAGTCTGTACTCGCAGCAGATTGCCCTCTGCGGCGGCCAGTCGCAGCTTCTCCTCCGGCGCTGTCATGCAACTGCTTAAGAGAACCAGTGGACAGAGGCCGAGTACCCAGTGTGAGGCGACCAGCTTCATCCAACTGTCTCCATTTTCTGTTGCCATAATTGACGAGTGTTGTGCCGAAGGATGTTCGTGGTTTTCATGGCGTGTTCCATGACACAGCCGAAACCTCGCAGATCAACGTAAGGTGAACTCTCGTTCTTTAGTAGGCGATGGCTCTTCAATTGAGCTTATCTGGTTGGGATCCTTTGTCGTGTGTTCGAGAGGAAGGACATCGACGCAGCTCCTACGGTTTCAGGAGAGGAAAGAGTACGCGGTGGCTTTGTTGGCGAGCGATGTCAATTGGACGTTCACCAGATAATGTTTTTGCCCGTTTCTTCCCTCCCTGCTTGAGCAAAAGTTTCACGATTTCCAGATTGCCCTGATAGGCTCCCACGTGCAACGGGGTTTTGCCGTCTGCCGTCCGTGCGTTCACGTCTGCTCCTTTTTTCAGGAGGAGTGCCACCATGTCTCGATGGCCTGCCGCCACCGCAATGTGGAGTGGTGTGGCACCATCAGGTGCTGGCTGGTTGACGAGCGCACCCTGGGTGAGTAACAGCGCGACCACGTCCCGATGGTCATTTTGTGTGGCGAGCAAGAGCGGTGTGGCATGGTTCCGTGCTTTTTGGTTGATCGCCGCGCCCTGCTTCAAAAGGAGCACGACGATTTCTCGATGGCCGTTCTGCGCAGCAACATGGAGTGGGGTCACACCGTTCTGGACCGATTGGTTGACGAGGGCGCCCTTTTCGAGTAAAAGCCTCGCGACGTCGAGATGACCGTTCTGTGCGGCGACAAGCAGTGGTGTTGCCCCATCGGTCATGGTCTGGTTCACTACCGAGCCTGCATCCACGAGGAGCGACACGGTTGCGACATGACCATGCTGGGCTGCGACGAAGAGTGGCGTCGAACCATCAGGCAAGGTCAGATTCACGGCAGCTCCCTGTTGAAGAAGCAACTCGATCACGCCGTGATGGCCTTTCTGTGCGGCCATGAACAGTGGCGTGACCCCGTCTTCCGCAACGTGATTCGCATCGGCTTTGTGTTGGAGTAAGAGCGCCGCGATCTCTCGGTGGCCGTTCTGTGCGGCGATGAACAGCGGCGTCACACCGATGTTGGTGGCCTGATTCACCGCTGCTCCGTTATTCAGCAAGAGCGCGGCCACTGCCGAATGACCATTCTGTGCCGCAATGTAGAGCGGGGTGGCTCCGTCGCTGGTGGCGTGATTGACCGGAGCGGCTTTACGCAGCAAGAGCGTGACCACGTCGCGATGCCCATTCCAGGCAGCAGCATGGAGTGCGGTCGTCCCCTGCTCATTAGCAGCTTGGACGTTCGCTCCTTCGTCAAACAGGGTCTTGATCTGGGTGAGATTGCCATCTCTTGCGGCGATCAGAAGTTTCTCATCTACGGGGCGCATGGCCAGGAGCAGCGGCAGCAGGGCACAGAGGACGCAGAGTCTTATCCATCGCGAGATCATGTCAGTCTCCAATTTGGTGCGAGTAGGTGCCGGGGATTATGAACCGATCCAATGGCGTCCTTCCAGTCTTTCATGCCATTGCGGAGAGCCTGGCACGCCGATACACAAACTAGGTCCCATGGAAGTGACTGGGTGTCATCTGGCCAATGCCGGGTAGTCGCTGTAACCGTCTGAGCCACCTCCGTAGAGGCGATCGTAGTTGACCTCGTTGAGCGGAGTAGGTTTGGCAAAGCGTTCGACCAGATCCGGATTCGCAATGTACGGCCGTCCGTAGACAATCGCATCAGCTGCTCCACTTGCAATCGTCGATTCGCCGGTCTCACGGGTATAGCTTCCGTTGGTCATCAATGCCCCCTGGAAATGTTTGCGGGCGATTGCCAAGATGGCTAGCTCTTCAGGCAATGCGTGGTTCTCGTGCCGGATTTCCAGAAACGCGATCGCGCGCCGATTTAATTCCTGTGCGACATAGGTCACCAGGGCTTCGGGCTGGCTATCCCCCATGTCATTGAAAGGGACCAGCGGTGAAATACGCACGCCAACGCGCCCGGCACCCCAGACGCCGATGGCGGCATCAGTTACTTCCAGCAGGAATCGAGCACGGTTCGCCACCGAGCCTCCGTAGGCATCCGTGCGCGCATTCACGCCGTCGCGCAGAAAGTTATCGATCAGATAGCCGTGGGCCCCGTGGATTTGTACTCCGTCAAATCCGGCCAGCTGTGCGTTCTGCGCGGCAGATTTGAACATCTCCACATAGCGTGGGATTTCGTCAGTGCGGAGCGCCCGAGGGATTTCATAGGGCTTGGCACCCTGCGGAGTGTGAGTCGTTTCGTTACGAATCGCTTTCGCGCTGCTGGAAACCGGCTGTTCGCCATCGTTCAGCAACGAATGTGCAGCACGGCCTGGATGCCAAATCTGCATGAAGATCCGGCCACCCTTCGCATGCACTGCATCTGTCACGCGTTTCCAACCGGCCACGTGCGCGGGACTATAGATCCCACCTTCACCCATGAAGGCGCAGGCATGGGCATCAACCATCGTGCACTCCGTCATGATGAGCCCGCTCGACGCACGTTGGGAGTAATAGTCCACCATCATGTCGTTGGGAATATGTGTGGCCCCGGCCCGCACGCGGGTGAGGGGAGCCATGACGATGCGGTTGGGCAAGAGGAGCTCTCCAACTTGAAGCGGCGTCAACAATGTCGGCATGGGTGTTCCTTCGCGTAATGAGTGAATCGTGAGTGGGAGAATTTATAAGTGAGATGGGGAGAGAGTCAACTGATGGCTGGTGACTCTTCAGGTCTTTCGGCGAAGCCGCTCGGTCAGCTCCTCATACACAGATTGACGGTATCCCACGGCCATGAGGCGGATGACTCGTCTCTTGTGATCGACTGCGTAGACGATGCGAAAACGTCGAACGCGATACTTTCTTAGCCCATCCAGCTCACGCTTGAGCGGCTCTCCACATTCGGGATTCCCGGCAATGGCGCGAATGGCTGATTTGATCAGTCGCTTGAGATCGGGATGGAGTGATCGGATCACATCTGCCACATGCGGAGGGATGTCCGGACGGAAGGGAGTCACGCCGTGCGTCGTTTCTTGGCGGGCGTGAGAGGCTCGCCGAATACGTCCTCAAATGAGAGTCCGTTGCGTTTCGTTTTGTAAAAGGCCCGGCTCTCGGCAATCTGGTTCATGAGTCCCGGATCGCTCAGGACATCCAAGGTCTCTTTGAGACGGGTATATTCATCGATATTCATCAAAATGGCCGCCGGACGGCCGTTCTTCGTGACGATGACTTCCTCCTCGCGCTCCTGGACTCCCGCCACGAGTTCAGGGAGGCGGGTTTTGACTTCCGATAACGACAAGGTTTTTGTCATCGTAGACCTCTTGATGTGAAGACCAGAATTCTGGTCATAATAATAGATCGGAGGAGAGTTGGTTGTCAATCAGTAGAGGGTAACGTCGCAGCGGGCGACGAAGCGGAGCTAGCGAATGAGCTTCTCGTAGTTTGCATATGTGCCGATCTAGAACCAGACGATTCCATCCGCTGTTTCCATTCCGACCGCTCGATAATGAAACCCTACGCAAGCAGACCAGAAGCGATCTACCATCTTGGAGTGCAGAGACGGGTACTACGGGTTGGCTTTGAGAAGCTCAAGAGCTTTATCGGTTAGTTCACGGATTGGAGCGGAGGAGTGCGGCGTAGGAAGGCCAAAAAATCGGGAGAGGCGTGGTGGTTCAAAGCTTGGTCGATTGGCCCGAGGTGTGAGCGCGAAGCGTCTTGTCAGAGATAATGTCAAATGTTGGGTATGCAGCCTTTAGGGAATAGCGCTTTCTGATGGTCCCTGCTGTCTGAGCGAACCGCTCACACCTTCTTCCTCCGTCCCGCTGTGCACGTCGCGAATGTCCCGGTGCCGACAAGTTACCCGTCACCCCACACGCCAAGAGCCTCCCCGTAAGCACCTCTCTACTGCGGAATCCGGGCTCATTTCATTTCTCCTCCCATAACACATCACTTGAGCGGTTCGTATTCTCTTGCAAGAGGGCCACGTCTTATTGAGGTGTGGCTCAATCCTCACATTTTAAGTCGCCTCCGATCTGACCGTCCCCTTTCATGACAGCCGATATCCGACAGCGCAGAGCAGCAGACGCGCTGGGCTGAACTTGATCTGGGTTGAATAAATCAAACACGGTAACATGTTCGTCAGCAAATAGGTCATCATATCAACGGAATTGAGAACGTGTAGGGTCACGCCAAGTGGCGTGTGCACCGCTTCAACAGAATCCCCAAGGACAGTGTTTCTTGGTTTCTGAATGAGTGCGACTAGTGGTTCAACAGGGGCTACCATGCCGCCTTGTTGTGTCAGCTAACATCTTGGTATGGTGTGGCCGTCACTCACTCTGAACTATGTCAGCCTTGCAGGGACAATGGATGGATCTGATGGCTATGCTGAGACCCTCAAACAAAACTCACCTCAATCTTTTGCATGGTTCATTGGTGCTATTAATAATGCTGTCATTGGCGGCGTGCGAGAAGAAAGTTGAGTCTGAAGAGGTGCGCCCGGTACGCAGCCTGGTTGTCGAAGCACATATGTCCGGCGAACGTATCGCGTTGACGGGACAACTACATGCACGCGACGAAACCAAATTAGCCTTCCGGTTGTCCGGCAAGCTCATTGAAAGGTCGGTGACCGTGGGCGATACGGTCAAGGCCGGTCAGGTCGTCGCTCGGCTGGATGCCGTCACGGAGCGACATGCCCGGAATGCCGCACGAGCCGATTATACTGCGGCTCTGGCTGTGCTTGATCAATCAGCGGCGGCGGAAAGCCGCTTTGGCAACTTGCTCAAAGAGAGCGCTGTGTCGAAGGCAGAGTATGAAGAGGCGTTGCGGCACCTGAAGACCGCGCATGCTCAAGTCGACGCGACGCGCGCGAAATTAGATACCGCAGAGGTTCAGCTAGGGTATGCAGATCTCAAGGCGGATGCCGATGGCGTGATTACATCCAAAGGCGCGGAGCCCGGCGAGGTGATCCAAGCGGGGCAAATGATTTTTGCGTTGGCGCATCAGAAAGGCCGAGATGCTGTGTTCGACATGCCGGCGCAAATCATTCGTGCTGGGATTTCGGCTCATCAAGAGGTTGATGTGTGGCTGGCCGACAATCCCGACATCAAAACCATTGGTCATGTCCGTGAAATAGCCCCTCAGGCCGACCCCTCGACGAGAACCTATCAAGTGAAGGTCAGCCTCGATACGCTTCCGTCTGGGATGTTCTTGGGGTCGACCGTGGTGGGGAAGTTGAGGCTCCAGGCGGGCGCCTTGATTGAAGTCCCATTCTCCGCACTGATGATGGCGGCCACACAACCGGCTGTTTGGGTCATCGATCCGCAGACTGCTGTGGTTCATAAACGCGAGATAGACGTCGCCCGGTACAATCAACATGCTGTCCTTGTCGCGTCTGGATTACTGTCTGGGGACAGAATTGTCACAGCAGGCGCACAGTCGCTCCATGATGGGCAAAAGGTCAAGTTGCTGGAGGACGAGAGTGGCGGGCACTAATCTCTCCGAATGGGCCATCCGGCACAAGTCACTGACGATCTATTTCATGGCGATGATATTGGTTGCTGGTACCTATGCGTACATGCATTTGGGGAGTAATGAGGATCCGCCGTTCACGATCAGGGTCATGGTTGTACAGACGCTCTGGCCGGGAGCCACGCAAGATGAGACCATGCGGCAGGTGACGGACCGTATAGAAAAGAAACTGCAGGAAACACCCCATCTTGATTACTTGAAGAGTTATACGACTGCCGGGAAATCGACGATTTTCGTGACGTTGCTGGATAGCTCCTCCACACAGGAAGTTCCTGATATTTGGTATCAGGTACGAAAGAAAGTGGGGGATATCGGGCAGACGTTGCCGCAAGGAACGATCGGGCCATTCTTCAATGATGAGTTCGGTGACACGTTCGGGGTCATTTACGCCTTCACCGCCGACGGATTTACGCACCGCGAATTACGAGATTATGTCGAGAAGGCGCGCTCGCGTTTGTTGGAGGTCCCCGATGTGTCCAAAGTCGAAACCATCGGTACGCAGGACGAAAGGATCTACATCGAGTTTTCCACGCAGCGCCTCGCCGAGCTGAAACTTGATCGCATGGCTCTGATGAAGGAACTCCAAGCACAAAACGCCGTCAATCCATCAGGGGTCATCCAAACAAAAGACGAGCGAGTCCTGGTGCAGGTTTCCGGAAAGCTCCAGTCAGAACAGGATTTCCTGAACATCAATTTTGCCATCGGAAACAGGATGCTACGGTTGAGCGATATCGCGACTGTTTCCTGCGGGTACGTCGATCCTCCGCAACCCATGTTTCGCGCGAACGGAAGAAACGCGATCGGGCTGGCAATATCGATGCGATCATCCGGGGATATTCTCGCGCTCGACCAGAATATCAAGGAGGCGATACGGCACATCACGGCGACCTTCCCCATTGGGATCGACACGCATCTGGTCGCTGATCAGCCCAAGGTCGTTCACCATGCCGTACACGAGTTCATGAAGGCGTTATGGGAAGCGATCGCCATTGTTCTCGGGATCAGTTTTTTTAGTCTTGGCGTTCGGGCGGGCCTGGTTGTGATGTTGTCGATCCCTCTGGTTCTGGCGATCGCCTTTGTGATGATGGACGTACTCGGCATTGATCTCCAGCGCATATCGCTTGGCGCGCTCATTATTGCGCTGGGATTACTGGTTGATGATGCCATGATCACCATTGAAAGCATGCTCACCAAACTAGAGCAAGGCTGGGATACGTTGCGTTCGGCGACGTTCGCGTATACGACCACGGCGTTTCCGATGTTAACCGGGACGCTTGTGACGATGATTGGTTTTGTGCCGGTCGGGTTCGCCAAAAGTGGAGCCGGAGAGTATACCTTTTCACTCTTTGTCGTCGTCGCAGTCGCTCTGATGGCGTCGTGGATTGTTGCGGTACTGTTCTCGCCTTTAATTGGAACGATGGTTCTGTCGACACAACTTGAAAACAAACATGCTGAAAAATCGGGTTCCTATCGTGTCTTCCATCGCATTCTTCTCTATAGCCTGCGCCATCCAAAAGGAACAATTGCAGTGACGGGTGGCCTATTGTGTCTTTCGCTGGCCTTGCTGCCGTTGGTTCCTAACCAATTTTTCCCTTCCTCCGACCGTCCCGAATTGATCGTCGATTTGCGTTTGAGGCAGGATGCGTCGATTTACGCGGCCAACAAGGTTTCACAAAGGCTTGACGGAATTCTTCGCGATCACAAGGATATCGACCATTGGAGCTCGTACGTCGGTCGGGGCGCCGTTCGGTTCTATTTGCCGCTCGATGTTCAGCTAGACAACGAGTTTTTCACCGAAACAGTGGTCGTCACGAATGATCTTGACGCACGCGAACGCGTACGGGCGTATCTCGAAAACGCGCTACAGCAACAATTTCCCGAAGTCATTGGCCGCATTTACCCACTTGAATTGGGGCCTCCTGTCGGGTGGCCGATTCAGTATCGTGTCAGCGGAGAAGGAATTGCCAAGGTTCGTGACATCGCCGACAAAGTCGCGGGTATTTTGGCGGCTAATCCTGGTTTGAACAACATCAATTTCAACTGGATGGAACCGATCCAGAAATTCAAAATTCAAGTGCATCAGGATGAGGCGAGGCTCTTAGGCCTCACCTCATCGGATGTGGCGCAGGCGATCAACATCGTGGTGTCCGGCGAAACAGCCACGCAAATCCGTGATGATATTTACCTGATCAACGTCGTGGCCAGGGCCCAAGAAACAGAACGGATGTCATTGGATAGAATGCGAGTGCTGGAAATTCCACTACCCAACGGGAAAACAGTGCCGCTGACAGAACTTGCCAGCGTCAATTACGAGCAGGAATTTCCCCTGATCTGGCGCAGAGGCAGATTGCCGACCCTCACGGTGCAAGCGGATGTTACACACGGCGTCATGCCGGCGACAGTCATGGAACAGCTACATGCACCGCTCTCGTCCCTGCGACAGCAGCTTCCTCCGGGGTATGACATTGCTGTGGGTGGTAGCGTTGAGGAGAGCACGAAATCGCAGGCATCGGTCGCCGCAGTCTTTCCGATTACAATTGTGCTGATGATCACGGTACTCATGATTCAAATGCAGAATGTCAGCCGTCTTGTTCTTGTTCTCAGTGTCGCGCCGCTTGGCGTCATCGGTGTTGTCCTGACACTGCTTGCCGTGCAGAAACCCATGGGGTTCGTCGCGTTGCTGGGAGTCATTGCGCTTGTCGGCATGATCGTGCGCAACTCGGTCATACTTGTGCACCAAATTCAAGTCGAGCAAGAAGCGGGTCGCTCTGATTGGTCGGCCGTTGTTGAAGCGACACTGTTGCGTTTTCGCCCGATCATGTTAACTGCGGTGGCCGCTATTCTGGGCATGGTGCCCATTGCCTCGACTGTCTTCTGGGGTCCCATGGCTGCCGCGATTATGGGAGGGCTGACCGTGGCAACCATGCTTACTCTGATTTTTCTGCCGTCGCTGTATGTTGTGTGGTTTCGGATTCGCGAAGAGGTGTCAAAACCTATAGAGGTAGCTGTGTCATGACACACTGTGGATTTAAGCTTGTAGTGCACCACTGCTGGTCTGGGCAATGATCTCTGTCGGCATTGAGGGGAATGAAACGGGGCAGGGCACAGTATGCACACGAAAAGGAGGTGTCCCATGCGCACAAGGGGCGGTCATTTTGTAGGTGTTACAACGCTCCTGGAGCTTACGCTGTCAGTCGCAGCTATTTCACTGGCGCCAATTTTACCATGAATACGCCCACCCCTCTCGTAATAGTCACCTGCCCAGCCCGGCTCAACCGACCCACTTCCTGAAAGAGGTCGTTCCAGGTGAGATCGGGACATTGAGTCACGAAGCGGTCAAAGTCACACTCCGGCGAGTCTTTGAGCATGGCCATGATACGGTCGGTGATCGGTCTGTTGGTAGTCATCGGCGACTCCTCTTGTGTAATGGCGGCGTCTGGTGATGGACGGAGTGTCCGACGGGGAGACCCCTGGGATCAATCCCGTTGAGAATAGGCCGAATACACGAGGAATAAGACAATCGGCCTGCTGAAACGTCGTAGGTGTATGCTACGCGGTTGACAACTGGTCCGTCAAGCGAGGTAGCCGGCCTACTGGCTTGCGATGTTCTTCGCACGCCGGAGCAATGGGACAGATGCTCGTCTCTGGTTTAGCTCCAGATCGGAGTCGCTCGTGGTGTCAGCTCTTCAATCGCTGTAATTCAAGGTGGAGAGTCTTCGCACCACCTGCAATCCAGATATGCCCGTCCTGGATTGTCCATTCTAACTGCATGGTAGGTTGTGTCATCGCAGCCAGGGCACGAACGCTTTCCATGGGGAGCAGCGTCACCGTGAGGTTCTTCAGCCGGTCGAGCGACGGGCCTTGGTTCGCCCACCATACTTCGGCGCTGCGGGCTCCATAGGCATAGACAATGACCTGTTTGGAGCGGCCACAGGCCTGACGCAAGGTTTTCTCGTCGGGCTGGCCGATCTCGATCCAGCAGTCGATTGCTCCCGTGAAGTCCCGCCGCCACAGAGCCGGTTCATCTTCGGTGCCTACCCCTCGGCCGAATGACAAGGCATCGTCTGCGTGCAGTGCGAAGGCGAGCACTCGTACCATCATGCGTTCTTCCGTCTCAGATGGATGGCGCGCAAGTGTGAGCGCATGATCCTGGAAGTGCTGGCGATCCATATCGGCGATCTGCAGCAGAGCTTTATAGATAGTTGCGTTGGAAGCCATCGTGCCAGGGTGGGCGCTAGGGGAGTTCCTCCACAAACATCTGTTCAACTCGCTTGCGCGCCCACGGCGTCTTGCGCAGGAACGTCAGGCTCGACTGGATCGTCGGATGATGGCGGAAACAGCGGATGGGCACGCGGGCGCCCAATGTTGCCCATCCGTGCCGTGCGACCAAGGTCGTGACAATGGTTTCCAATGTGACCCCGTGCAAGGGATCGCGAGGATGGGTTATGGCATGCGGCTGGTTCATGGATGAACTGGACCTGAGTGGATGCAGAGTACCGATTGCGGCTGAATTCCACAAGTGGGCTCCGCGGGCGCGGCGGCAAGATCGGAGCGGAATCGATGATCAACACGAGAGCCAGTGGGAGGCAGGAGAGCATCCAAGAACGCGCACGCGTTCATTTCATACATCTCAGGCCCGTACCCTTGTTTTGGTGCAGTCGGTCCTGACCCTGAGTTCTTCAGGCCGGCTTCGATCAGGCTGCGGTGTTGCGCTTGAGCAGATTGGCGAAAGGGCTGAAGGGTCGATCTGGTTCACGGCTCGACAGAGATTCATTCGGTCCGCTACCGACCTGATCGCGCTGATGCTCATTGTCGTGACAGTAGAGGCAGAGCAACTCCCAGTTGCTGCCGTCAGGGGGATTGTTGTGATGGTTGTGGTCCTTGTGATGGACCGTGAGTTGATTCAGCTTCTTCCCATCAAACTCTCGTCCACAATGGGCACAGACCCAGGGGAATAATTTTAGCGCCCGTGCCCGGTAGCTCTGCTCTTGGCTCTTCTGCATCATGCCATGCCTCCGAGAGAAGGATGACTCGGCTCAGAGATATTCTACAGCAAGTCTACCAGACCTCGCCACTTCGCCATGACACGTTTCCTGATTCGACTCTTCACCACTCGCCGAGGTCAAGGCTTAGCAGACACCGCGAATTGGCTCGCGCATTACCGCTTGAACTTCAATCAATCCATATCCTTACCTGCTTCACACTATTCACGCACGTGTTCGTCGCGCGCAAAATCCATTCGATGATTAGCGTATCCGGACTGCCGTTCCAGAGGCACCACACAGATATTCAGATGAATCTCCTCCTGGCATGGTGAGGGTTTCTTTCTCTGAAGGGATGGCAGCGCTGAAGATCAAGACGGAACCATGAGGATCAATATGCCCATTCATTTTCGCACCCGTCAGGGTGTAGGACCGATCAATTGCGCGGAAGGTACCCTCTTGGCTGAAACTTCCATTCGGCTTCACGGTATAGGTGAGTTCAGCAGTCTCTTTAAATAACGCGGAGGTCGGGCCAGGAAGAATAAGTGTACCCTCTTGGGTGAGCTGGGCAGAGCCGTGACCATCATAGACAATAGTTCCATCGACGTAGAAGTGAGTCGTGGAGCCTATTGTGCTGTCAGTACAGGTTTTGATTATGCTGAATCGAAACGTGCCTGTGAGAGATGTTGTGGAGTCACTGCGGTTGTCTTCGGCCAGGGCCGACCAGGCGGGGAGTGTGACAAGACAAGCCGTGAGAGCGAGCACTGTGCAGGTTGACGTGCGCATGATGAGTCCTCCATGTTGCACGGACTGACATGACGAACGAATTGATGAGGCAAGGGACGCACAGGTCAGCATGAAAGATAGCTTGTGGTCCACGCGAAGTCCTTCTTGGTGCGGCGACGGTGGAAGGCCACCGTCGCCGGGTGTGATTTGCTCAGTTCGTGGTGATGGTCAATTCCCATCCGTTCGCGATGGAACCGCACTCTTGTGCCTCGTCGTCTCCCATGGAGAATTACACTGACAGATTCCTTGCTGGGAATCTCGCCACAGAAAAGCCCCGTTTCCTCACCGAATTGATCTCACTGGAGTCAAAGTAATAAGTATGTAGTGAGATATCGGAAAAGAGCTTGTTGTTGACCTGTGAAAAGTGTGGTCGGTTTCCTTCGGTCTAGAGTTAGGCGGCAGATTCTATCTAGATCGCTGCGCCATGGGATACCCTACACAGGTAGGGTCGGAAGGCGGTGAGTGCACTTCGTCAGTGATGGATCGGTATTTGGCGCTTGGGCCAGATATCCCAGAACTTCGAGTAGGCATGGATCTGTTCCGGTTCGGTCTCATCCCCGGTCATGACAGGATGTCTGGTATTGACTCATCGGAAGATGCCGCTATGGACATTCTAGGTGGCCACGATCTACGTAGGCCTAATGTACATTGGATGTAGGGTACGTTGATGTAAGTCAAGCTGGTTGAGGCCTGGGGCTTAGCCTACTTGCCGCACGACAAGTGAGCGTATGCGGTCTGGCATGCTTGATCCCAAATCCATCGAGGATTGCGAGGAAGCCGTGGGAGGTGAGGCTGGGAATTTCTTCATCGATAGTCTGAGATCATGCCTGTACTGGGGGGTGAACTGCCAAGACCTGGCATCTGTTCCCTCTCTCGACTTCTAGTACTCGCTGATCATTCATGCGAGCTCGGCAGGAACTCAGTATGGTCGCCTGCGGCTGACTGCTTGGATCTCTCTCTGGAAGGAAACAGAATTCTTCCGCCTTGTCTGGATACCTGTTGCCTCAACAGGTATCCATGGGAGTCTCGCGGAGGCGGTTTTCACCGCATCCATTGCAAGTTGAACGGCGAGGCCATCATGAAAGGATGCATCGATATCAGGATCGAGCTTCCCTCTCAGACAGGCATTCACAAAGCTTCGCATCATGATACCGAGGGCGCTGGGAGATTCATTACGCGCCTCGGCTGGCAGCGGTACCTCTTCCCACTGTGTGTTTGATCGGTGTACGATTTGTAGCGTATCAATACTGCCTCTACTCAGTGAGGCGCGGAGCGCCCCGTCTTCTCCGATCACTTCGATATGGGCCTTGCCACCATACGATGGCGCGATTCGGCTGGAAAACCACTGACCCTGTACGCCACACGTGTGTGTAAACCAGGCAGTTGCCATGTCATCAGTTGCCTGAGCTGATGATTTGGCGCGATCGTCTTTTCTTTTGTGATGAACGTGAGGAAGATTGCGGTATAACCCGGTGACTGACTGGAGAGGGCCAAACAGGAATCGTGCCAGGTCGAAGAGATGTGATCCTACATCATGGAGAACACCACTACTTTTCAATAGGAGCCCATCCCAGCTGTTATGCTGAGCGCGCAAGTGATAGGGCGTGCCAATATCCCCTCGTCGGATCCGACGCCGTAGCTCTTGCAATCCGTAGAGGTAGCGATAGGTAAAGGCAACTTGGTGGACCTTCCCGCTCAGTTCCGCAGTGTGAGCCATTTCTTTCGCTTCTGTCACGCTCGTCGCCAACGGCTTTTCACAGAAGACATGCTTTCCTGAGGCGAAGCCAGCTTTGGCCTGTGCGGCATGTTCGCTGGTTGACGTGACGATTGTGATCGCATCGAGATCTGTTCGTGCTCATAGTTCGTGATAGTCGATGTAGAGGTCGGGAATATTGAATTGGGCCGCGAGAGATTGAAGCCGTTCTGGCCGACGGCGAGTTATTGTCAAGTCTGGTGTCCAGCAGTCTGAATCAAGCGGCGACCTGGTCCGACTGTGTTGCCTCGATTCCATCCGTGAATTTCACGCCCGTGGATATCCGTCACTACAATAAGACTCCCAAGATCGTGAAGTGGAAATACGGTGATCCGTCTCGACGAATCAGGACAGATTCAGTTGTTACAGGCCACTAGTAACCATGTCGAGAACACATCGATACGTGGACTGGCGGCGAGAACTGCTGACACCAACGCCTTTGCAGCATGGGTCGCTAGCTTCTTACGTGACTCGTCATCCGACTCCGGCATGGCACAGGATATAAGCTCTGCCCATCGAATTGTCCAGACCTTTGACCCGCTGATTAAGAGTCAGCGGGTGATTATGATTTATAACTCCCCGGACTTCAAAGATGGGTCGTATCACTGCTGACTTAGCACACTGCCCCCTTCTCCCCTCCTATTACCATTTCATCTCACTTCTTAAAAATCAGCCTCGGCTCGGTCATGTTGCCCATTGGGACTGCCACCAGTTCCCACCCGCTCGCACCAAATTCGTTCAACTTGGTTTGCATATTCTGGGTATCAGGCAGCACCTCCACGATCATGTACTGAAATCGTTTTGGTTCTTGTGCTTTCGCGTTGAACTGTTGCCCCGTGAGCAGCAGAAGCCCCAATGCGGTAAGACTGATTCCTGCGATCACCCACGCGACTGAAAGACGTACGCTCTGCATATCGGCCTCCATTTTCTTCCCCAATAAAACGAGGAAGGTTCAGGTTAGGGGTGCACCACGCGCCATTTTACACCGATGAGAGAAACAGTTGTTGAGGGTAGAGAAAGCCCGAGGGAGAGCAAGTGGCTGATCGAATGTTTTCTTCGCTATGAGGCGCGAGCTTTCACCGGGGCTGGCGGATGGGCTTCAATTTTCCGCATGGCCTCACGATCATAGACCTTCTCGCCACAAGCTGGACACTCCTGAAACTCCTGTCATGGCACCGAGTATGTCTGTCCATGAAACTTACCGGTCCACTTCCGGCGGATGTTCTTGGTCTTGTTGCTCCCACAGCTCGGACATGTTGCCAGCGGTGTTACGGTAATCCTTCCATGCTATGCAAATGCCAATCGCCCTTTCGGTTCTGGGATTGGCCGCCCCAATTCCTTTGCCGTTTCGATCCACTCCCGGATGACGGTTTCAACATTTGCCAGCGCTTCTTGGTAGGTGGTGCCATCTGCTGCACAGCCCGCTAACTCCGGCACTTCGGCAATGAAGGCTTGATTGGCATTGCTCCAGTAAATGGCAATCGCGTACCTGGTCACCACTTCTACCTCTGTCATGGATGCGCTACGCGCCAGTTTTTGCCGACGCCTAGGTCTACTTTGAGCGGCACCGATAAACCCAACTGTTTGCCGACGCTTTCCATTTCCTGCTTCACCAGCCGTTTCGCTTCCTCCAGATCATGGTCCGGCACTTCAAAAATCAGTTCATCGTGGACTTGGAGGATCATCTTCACATGCGGCAGCTCCTCGTGGAGTTTCTTGTGCACATTGATCATGGCCACTTTGATCAAGTCCGCCGCTGAACCTTGGATGGGGCTGTTGACTGCCATGCGCTCGCCAACGCCGCGCTGTGCAGGATCGCCGCTCTGTAGTTCGGGAATCGGTCGGCGGCGGCCGAGGATGGTGGTGGTGTAACCCTTCTCTCGTCCTTCGGCAATATTTCGATCCATCAATGCCCGGACGGCTGCGAAGCGCTCAAAGAAGGTATCGATGTATTTCTTCGACTCGGCCTGGGGTACGCCGAGATTCTGAGAAAGACCGAACGGGCTGATGCCGTAGACGATGCCGAAGACGACGGTCTTGGCCGCGCGGCGCATGTCTCTGGTGATCTGACTGGAGGGCAGGCCGAAGATTTCCATAGCCGTAGCCATATGGATATCCTCGCCCTTAGCAAAGACTGAGAGCAAGCGTGGATCTTGTGACAGATGGGCGAGGATGCGTGGCTCAATCTGGCTGTAGTCGGCACAGAGGAGTTCATGGCCTTTTGGCACGACGAAGGCTTCGCGGATGCGGAGGCCGTAGTCGCCTTTCACAGGAATGTTTTGGAGATTCGGATCGGTGGAGGAGAGCCGTCCTGTGGCGGCGACGGTCTGGTTCAAGGAAGTGTGGAGCCGTTTTGTCTCCGGATGCACTAGTTCCGGCAGCGCATCCACGTAGGTCGACTTGAGCTTGCTCAGACTTCGATAGGTGAGAATCTGGTTTGGTAATTCGTGTTGTGTGGCGAGCTGGGTGAGGGTGTCTTCATCGGTCGAATAGCCGGTCTTGGTCTTACGCAGGGGTTTCAGACCGAGCTTCTCAAAGAGGACCGTCGCGAGTTGTTTCGGCGAATTGATGTTGAACTCGCCACCGGCGAGCGCAGCAATGCTTATCATCATCTGGTCGAGGTCTCGCTCTAGCTCTTTGCTCAATTCGTGCAGCCCGTCGACATCCAGCAAGAACCCATTTCGCTCGATGTCGGCCAGGATCGGCACAAGCGGCATCTCCACTTCGGTGAAGAGTTTGAGGCTCCCCTGATCCGTCAACCGTTCAATGAGGATTGGTTCGAGCTTGGCCAGGGCCGCGGCGGCTTCCGCGGTTTCCTCGCGAGATCCGGTATCGACCTCGAACAACGACTGTGGTTGGGCCTTCTCCTGCTTGCCTGATCCAAGTCGTTCACCGAGCCGTTCTAACATGATCGTGTCGAGGCTATGGTCGCGGCGGTTTGGGTTGAGCAAATAGTCCGCGATCATGGTGTCCACGTATGGGGGTGCCAAGGTGATCCCGATGCGATGGAACGCCAGCAATGTCGATTTCAGATCGTGCACGGTCTTGGTGTGAGTGTGATCATGCAGCAGTTCGATGATCGTTCGCATGTAGGCATGGACGTCGATCGGAATGAATGCCGCTTGGTTTCCGGTCGAGAGGGCCAGGCCCAGGACGTCGGTATGGACGCCTGGTTGTCCGGCCAGCAAACAGTGCAGGCCCAGTGGCCCGCATTTCGATACACCGTCGACAAAGCACGTTGCGGCTGTTTCATCCTCGATGATGATGGTCTCATGGGTCGTCGTTTCTAGGGGTTTCGGCGATGGCTGGAGACTTTTGAGGAGAGAGGTGAATTCCAGCTCGCGCAGTAGCTCGGCGAGTGGCTCCTCATGTGGCGGCTTGATCCGGTAGGATTCGGGATGAAACTCCACCGGGCTTTGTATGTCGATGGTCGCCAGTTTCCGGCTGAGCCGAGCCTGGTCTGCCTGTTCAGAAAGGAGAGTCTTGATGCGGGCAGGCGTGACCTCGTCGAGGCGGCGTAGCAGCTCATCGATTGTCCCGAACTGCGCGATGAGTTTCATGGCGGTCTTTTCACCGATGCCCTTCACGCCGGGAATATTGTCGCTCGCGTCGCCCATCAGACCCATCACTTCGATGACACGGCTAGGCTCGACGCCGAACTTGGCGACGCATTCCTCGTTGCTCGACCACTTATCCTTGACCGGGTCGTAGATGCGGACATGTGAGGTCACGAGCTGAAGCATATCTTTATCACCGGTGACGATCACGACGTCGTAGCCAGCCTGCTCCGCCTGCCGAGCCAACGTGCCGATCAAATCATCGGCTTCGTAGCCGGCCTGTCTGGCCGCTGGAATATTCAGCGCTTCCACCACGCGATGAATATAGGGAATCTGGGCCTTCATCCCGTCGGGCATCGGCGGGCGCTGCGCCTTGTACTCCTTGAATTCCTCGTGCCGGAGCGTCGGGCCTTTTTCGTCAAAAGCTACTGCAAGCCCGTCCGGCTTGTGCTCACGGATGATCTTGAGGAGCGTAGTCGTGAATCCATAGACCGCGTTCGTCTGGAGACCTTTGGAATTATTGAGCGCCGGCAGTGCAAAGAAGGCGCGATAGATATAGGCGCTGCCGTCAATCAGATAGAGGGTGGGGCGCCTGTCAGTTTGCAGCGATGTCATGGGTGTTGCCGGTTATCGAAATCGTCTTGTAGAGGGCTGAGGACTAAGGGCCGAGAGGGGCATCAGTCCATGAGAGATCGTAGTACCCAGTCCTTTCATCTCAGTCCTGGCTAAGGATCTGGCGCGATCGTGAGCGGCGGCTTTCCGAACTTCTCACGCATGTTGTTGATGGTGTTCAGGACAGCAGGCTGTCCGATCATTTTTGCTTCTAACTTGCGCTTGCCAGGAAAGTCCAGCATCGTCACCCCGATCAACATGGTGAGAATGCCCTGGCCTGGCAGGAACAGCATCAAGAAGCCTGCAAACAGAAAGATGACGCCCACCACGTTCTTGGCCAGGTGCCCCAACCCCCGTAGTACGGGGTGATGATCCTCCATCCAGGGGCGTGGCACACGGATGTCGAAAAAATCTGTCGGGAGTCGGACAAGGATGAACGGGATGGCGATCAATGACCCAACAAAGAAGACAATCGACAGGGCCGTCAGGGTCACGAGGGTTTCCGTCGAGATATATTGCTGAACTGTTGAAAGGAGTTCATCCATTGGTCGGCATCCTAGCACTGAGTCCATGACCCCCTCAAGGCGAACAGAGGAGCAGTCGTGGGTTTACGCGATCGTACTCGAACGTTATAATCATCCCGCATGGAGCCCCGATATGAATCGGCATGTTTCCTCGCCCATGCCGTCGGATGAAGTCGACATTGCGATTACCGACTACGTGACTAGCGTGAAAGCCAGAGCGCAAAAGAAATGACTATGTCGACGAAGCCAAAATTCGTCATCTTCGCCCACAACGCCACGTACGATAAGCTGCACCAGGTTGCGACGCTGGGGATGACGGCTGCGGCGATGGGCAAAGACGTGATCATCGTCTTGCTATTTTGGACGATCAAAAAACTCGCCGAAGGGAAGATCGATCAGATTGATTTCCCGCCGGAATATGCCGAGTCGGCTGCGGAAGTCGCTCGGTTGCTGAAAGAAAAAAAGGTGCCGAAGATCTCGGAGATGTTCCAAGATGCCAAACATGTTGGAACACTTCGGTTGATTGCCTGCAGCGCCGGCTTAGAATACATGGGCGTGGATGCCAGCGCGGTCGAAAAGAATGTTGACGAGGTGATGGGTCTTCCAGCTATCCTTTCCCTGACCGCTGAGGCCGAAACGAAGCTCTTCATATAGCCCTCCCCCTCACTGCTTACCCCCTAACGTGATTTCGTGACCCCCACGCGATCGCACATGTCCGCCAACTTGCACGTGCTGCACCGAGGTGAAACCGGTAGGCATAGGTTCTGCCCATAGGGGACGAGGAGATCGTTGTACATGATCCAGTATTGTTTCGGGAGCGTGCGCCGGAGGGCATCTTCTGATGCTTCCGGCGTCTTCGTGTCGATATAACCCCATCGATTGCTGATTCGGTGGACGTGAATATCTACACAGATTCCCGGCTTGCCAAATCCAAGCGTCACCACCAGATTCGCCGTTTTCCGACCGACTCCTGGTAAGGTGAGCAGTTCATCGATGGAGTCCGGGACCTTCCCGCCATACTCATCGATCAGGCGGCGGCAGATTTGGTGAATCGATTTGGCTTTTGTCCGATAGAACCCGACCGGGTAAATTGCCTGTTCGACCTTCTTCAGCGGCAGCTCTAACATAGTTGCCGGTGTGCGAGCCAGAGCGAAGAGTCGGTCGCCGGCTTCCCTTGTCGTTTTATCTTTGGTTCGCAAACTGAGGAGGGTGGACATGAGGATGGGAAAGGGATCGCGGTTCGATTCCTTGGCTACGACCCCGACGACCGGTTCTGGCCAGCGACAAATCTCCCGCTTGACTATGCGGATAGCGGCATGGATTTGCTGCTGACGCATGTAAATGGTCGTAAACGGAGAGAGGCTGGTGGGAGGAGCGGAAGACCGTGTCTACTCAGGCTTCCGCTTTGACAACCACTTCTGACGGCGCCGTTGAGCTTCGCGTTGCTTCGCTTTCTTTCGCACGCTGGGCTTCTCGTAGAAACGGCGACGCTTCAGCTCACGGAAAAGACCTTCTCCCGCGAGCTTCTTTTTGGCAACCTTCAGTGCTTTTTCAACGTTGTTGTTGAAGACCTTGATTTCCATCCCCGTGATTTTCGACTTTCTCAGGCCAAGTGGGCCTGCTGCTTACGGTTTTCAATCATTCGGCGCCGGAGTCTAGCACAACACCCTGAGTTCCTCAAGGCTTTCTGTGGCCTTTACAATTCTGAGTCGTATGGAATCTATAAGATAATGATTTTGCTGAGCATTTATATTTGTATTGGCCGTAATAAGACCCGCCTTGGCTGCGGCGATGGCAAGAGTCAGCCCTACCGTGAGATCTGACTGGATGGTCGGCTTCGCTCTCTCACGTAACGCATAGAGCAACCGCACAACCTCACAGGACAGCTCCGTGATTTCTAACGGTACTTCCGTAGCCCGTTGGAGCGTAATCAAAATCGCCTGATGGCGATCAGGATGGTGTTTTGGGATCTTGTACGCATCCATCAGTCCAGTGTAGGCCTCTGCATCTGTTTGAACGAGTTGATGGAGTTGCCCGCTCAATTCGAGTAAGCGCTGTTCTCTCTCCGATTGTCCAGCAAAGCGTGCTCCCATCACCCCCAAGGAAGCCGCCAGGGCACCCACGAATGCCGTGACGCTGCCACCGGCTGGCGCCGGTTTGGCGTCAGCAACGGCGGCCAGGAAATGTGAGAGGGAGTGCGCCGGTTCGTGCTTGCTGCGCATCGCCTCAGCGATTCTTGTTTCGAGGATCTGGCTGGAATCCAATCGATCGAGCTGCAACGAGGCAGCGGCTGCCTGGTCCAATGCCGCTTGAGGAGCAAGGCCGATCAATTCACTCCCCGCCACATCTATATTACGTGTCGCGGCTTCGGCCTTGACGCGCTGAAACACAGTCAGAATGGGTGTCACGAGGTAATCGGTCACATTCATGGCGACCTGCACCATACCACGACTGGATAGCACTACTCCGATCGCTTTGACAGAGCGCAACCCGCCGCTTGAGTAGCGGATGGCTCGGGCGATAGACCGGGCTTGCTCAACATCCGTCGAGCAGAGGTTCACGTTGTAGGCGATCAATGGAGGTCTGGCACCGATTGCGATCGCTCCCGCGCGTTCATGCAGTCGAGGGGGACCGAAGTCGGGAATCCAATCGGGGTCTGACTCCATCCGGAACGCCAGGCCTTCGAGGCCTCCACGCCTGACTGACTCTAATGGGGCGTGGTCGGCATGACCTGCGGCACGTTCGTACAAGAAAACGGGGATTCCCAGCTCACGCCCCACTCGTTCTCCTAGTCGCTTTGCAAGCTGGATGCAGTCCTCCATTGTCGTACCCCTGATTGGGATAAACGGCACCACATCCGTCGCTCCTATCCGGGGGTGTACGCCGACATGTGTCCGCAGGTCAATGAGTTCAGTCGCGAGCCGCACGGCACGAAAAGCGGCTTCAACAATGGCGTCCGGGGGACCACAGAACGTCAATACTGATCGGTGGTGGTCCGTATCCATCGAGTGGTCGAGCAGTGTCACATCGGCTGTCGACGTCACGGCGTCGATCAAGGCGTGAACCGCTCCTTGATCCCGACCTTCACTGAAGTTGGGGACACACTCGACGAGTTGGTCCATAGGTTCCAGCACGTGTCAACGAAAAAGCCGGAGGATCGATGACCGATCATCCGGCTTTTTGCGTAACCATCGTTCTCTGACGGGAGCTGGCTATTTCGTCTTCTTCACGAACGCCTTATAGATACGGCCGGACTTGGCCTGTTCCTCTTCCAAACCCATCATTTGATGCCCGGTGTTTTCACACCAAGCCGGCATGTCTTTTTTGATGCCCTCATCATCGGAGACGACTTCCAGCACCTGTCCCAAGGCCAATTCTTTGATTTTCTTGGAGGTGAGAATAATGGGCATGGGACAAAAGTATCCTAAGGTGTCGAGTTTGACATCAGCCTGCATCATGAAAACACCCTTGCTTCAGTGGACGATTCAAATGAACAGATTGACACTGCCCTGTTTGGCTTCCGCCAGATATGTGGTCACGCCGGCGAACTGATCGATGCCGTCGATCAAGGTGTTCTTGGTAATACCCATGAGGCCCATCGTCGTTGTGCAGGCGATGAACCGCACGTCCAGTTCGAGAGCCGTTTGCATCAGCTCAGGCACACCGGGCATCCGGTTTTGCTTCATCACCGTCTGCATCATCTTCGTCCCCAACCCACCGAAGTGGAATCGGGATAACGGAAGTGTATCGGCCCCGCCTCTGTTGAGCAGTCCGAACATCCGTCGAAGCCAATCTTTGGCTGAGCTCGTGGCGCCCCTTCGTCGAATCGCATTCAGTCCCCAAAACGTAAAAAACATGGTCACACGCATGCCCATCGCAGCGGCACCCGTGGCGATAATAAAAGCCGCCATGGCCTTATCGAGATCTCCACTCAACAACACGATCGTCACTCGATCGGGCTTGGATTCCTGTAGTTGTGCTAACGTCGCCGTCGGCTCTATCTGTGTGGCAATCATGATCTCACCTCGTGACTCTTTCACAGTCTGTGCATGAACACAATAGTATGTGATCCTTCGGGGTGTCAAGGAACTGAGCCAATGCGCGACGGTGTACGCATTGCTTGACCTATCTCCATCCCCTCGCTATAGTCGGAATCCATTGTGCTAGAGCCGTCTTGCGAGTGTCCTCCCCAATTCTAGAATGACCCTCATGATCGAACAGCCATCACCCGAGGTCGTATCTTCCAGGAGCGCTCCACTCTTTGGCTTTTGGTATCCAGCTGTCCCGAGCCATGCTCTGCGCCAGGGCACGATGAAGGGGCTGCAGATGCTGGGGCTGCCGATCGTCCTCTGTCGCGATCGAGCCGGTGGCCTTTCGGCGATGCGCGATATCTGCCCGCACCGTGGTATGCCTCTGTCATTCGGTCGGTTTGACGGTGAACGAGTGGAATGCTCGTATCACGGATGGCAGTTCGATATGAAGGGGCGCTGCCGGTGTATCCCTGCCCTCCCCGAACAGGGGAGTTTACAAACCGACAAGATCGGCGTCACGACCTATCCGGCTGAAGAAACGGACGGCATGATTTGGCTGTACCTGGCCGACGAACGCGGGAACATCGATCCGCTGCCGCCTGCTCCTCGCATGCCGCTTCCATCGGAACCTCGGCAGTCATTCCATATTTCGCTGACGTATACGTGTACCGCGGACGACGGCATTATCGGTCTCATCGATCCGGTGCATGGACCCTATGTCCATTCATGGTGGCGCAGTGATGCGCGTATGCATGAGAAGACGAAAATCTTTGAACCAATCCCGAACGGCTTCCGGATGATTCCACATCGTCCCGCCAAAAATAGTGGGCCGTTCCATTGGGTGGAGCGAATCTATGGAGGGCCGCTGTCGACCACCATCGATTTTGTGCTGCCGAATCAGCGGGTGGAGCTGATGCAATGTGGACGGATGTGGATGGCCAATCGATTGATGGCCACGCCAGTGTCCGATATGGAATGTCGCATCGATTTTTCCGCCTATTGGCGGGGGCTCCATTGGCTGCCGTTCGGCAATGTGATTTTTCGCACGCTGACAAAGATGTTTCTTGGTCAGGATGAGCGGGCGATGAACCACCTGGCCGTGGGGCTTCGTCACAAACCCTCGTCGATGTTTCTCGGTGATGCCGATATGCCAGCCAAATGGTACTACAAACTGAAGGCCGCTCATCAGGCATCGATCCAAACAGGCCGACCGTTCGATCATCCCCTCAAAGAGCGAGTGACGCTGAGGTGGCGAAGCTGACTGTGTCGTTTCGACTGGTGTGCCTGCTGGTGCTGGCGACCATGCCTGCGATACCCGCGTATGCCGGGAGCTCCAACATCGTCTCCGTTCCGACTCTGGGCGTACAGGGTGAGGGACTTCCCGGTGTTGTGAACTACATCTTAGTCCAGCTCGATCACGTTGCCTCGCAAGGTGGCCCTACCATTCAGTTCAATGAAGTCAACTTGGGGGGAGGGTCCCGCGTCGGTGAAGAATGGAAAGAGGGAGCCCGTCGAGCCGTGCGTGCCGTGCTCCATGCCGTGGGCGACAGCGGGCATGATTGGATGATCACGATCAAAAATCGATCCGCGACTTCTTTGACCGACGGGATGAGCGCCAGCGCCGCCGTTGCCGTGGCGATTATGGCAGCCCATCGAGGAGGCGTGCTCAGATCGGATATGGTGTTATCCGGCCAGATCACACCAGATGGTCGCTTAGACGTGGTCGGAGGGTTACCCGTGAAAATCGAGGCCGCCGCGAACGCGCAGTACCGAGCCATTATCGTTCCGCTGGATCAGGCACTCACGGCGGACTGGATGAGCTCGACGGATGTTGCCTCTCGCAGGAGAGTCCAGCTCATTCAAGCGGGCACACTCGCTGAGGCCTACCATGCCATGACGGTGCGCTAGCCTTCGCGCTCAGTCGCGACAATAAATCCCATTGCCCGTCTGATCTCATCGCGCGCTCCGAGCAAGACCACAATATCACCGGCGAGGAGCGTGGTTTTCTCCGATGGATTGGATTCCGTCACGCTGCTTCTGGTCAAGGCAATGATGGACGCACCCGTCCGTGGCCGCAGCGCCAATTGAACGATCGTCTTTCCCGCGGCCGGTGAGTCCTCTTCGATTCGACAGGTCTCCACTTCGACGTCAGCGAGGGTTCCGCCGCGAAGGTGGTGGGCCAGTTCGGGAAGCTCACTCCGGCGGAGGAGCGCGTATCCCTCACGACGCACTTGTTCCGCTTTTCGCATGACGAAATCTTGCGGCATGTTGTAGGTGCGGAGAACGAGCGCAAAGATTTCAATCGACGTTTCAAATTCTTCCGGCACGACATCGTCAGCACCCAGCTGATGGAGCTCCTCTAATTCTCGCAAATAACGGGTTCTCACAACGATATGAATTTTCGGGTTCAAGGCTCGGGCCACCTGGACGGTCCGGCGGGCCATGAACGGATCGGAGATTGCGATAACCAGGACCCGCGCATCGTCGATTTTTACATGCCGCAACACATTCGGGTTTGTCGCATCGCCATAATAGAGCGGCAAGCCATGGGCAGCCTCGCGCTGCACCGTGTCACCATCCAGATCTAAGGCAATATGCGGCACTTCCGTCTCGCTCAAGACGCGAGCGAGGTTGCGCCCATTCAACCCATACCCCACGATAATCACATGGTCCTTGATGCGGAGATGCCGTCCTTCCGCCTCAAGCACATGAGCGGTGGTCTGTCCTGGAAACCAGTGGCGAAGGCGTTGCACGGCCTCAACGCGTCGCGCGAGATGGGGGGACCACTGCATCAGAAGCGGTGTGATGATCATGGAGCAAATCGAGACCGCCAGAAAGATTTGGTAGGGCGGTCCGGACAAGAGCTTATTCTCCAGGCCGACTTGTGCCAGGATAAAGCTGAACTCACCCACCTGCGCGAGGGCAATGCCGGTCATGACGGCGGATCGGGGTGGGATGGAGACTGCTAAGACGGCTCCCGTTCCAGCAATAAACTTGATGAGCAGGACGAGGAGTAACACACCGGTTACGACGAGCGGATACTCCAGCAGAATCCGCCAATCCATCAGGATGCCGATCGAGACAAAGAACAGACTGTTGAAACTGTCGCGAAAGGGCAGCACTTCGGCAATGGCTTGGTGGCTGTACTCCGATTCGGAAATCACGAGTCCGGCGATGAACGCTCCGAGAGCAAGTGAGAGCCCGCCGAGAGAGGTCAACCAAGCAATGCCGAGGCACATAACAATGATGGTCAACAGAAAGAGTTCCCGGCTTCGGCTGCGAACGATGTGTTCGAGGAGTTTCGGGACCGCATACCATGCAGCCGCGACGATGCACGCGACCACCACCAGAGACTTGCCTAACGAGAACAGCACGGGCGTCAGCGTGCCCCCATCGGGACTGGCTAGAATGGGTGTCAGTAAGATCATGGGGACGACGGCCAGATCTTGGAAGACCAGAATGCCGATGGTGGCTCGTCCGTGAGGAGAATCGCTGTCTCCGTTGGCGGCCAACGCCTTCAATACAATGGCCGTGCTGCTCAGCGAGAGCAGAAAGCCCCAGAAGATC
The DNA here is from genome assembly GCA_005116955.1 of Nitrospira sp. GTDB lineage: Bacteria > Nitrospirota > Nitrospiria > Nitrospirales > Nitrospiraceae > Nitrospira_D. The sequence continues at coordinate 126,941 of SWDI01000003.1, forward strand.
GCCTGCGAGGCCGGTAACCCGACCAGCATCCCGCCGAGCCACGTGATCACGATGACTCCCCCGACTTGGATTGGAGCGGCAATCAGGAGCAACCGACGAAGCGATGTCAATTGCCTCAGCGAAAATTCAATACCGATGGTAAACAGAAGCAGCACGATGCCGATCTCCGCCAGCACTTGCACTGTGGCGATGTCAGAAATCAGATTGAGCCCATGAGGGCCGATCAACGCTCCGGCGACGAGAAACCCGGCGATGGACGGCAGTCGGAATTGATGAAACAGAAACACCACAGCGATGGAGACGGTGTAGATCAGCAGTAAATTGCCGAGTACGCTGTAGTCAGTCATAACGAGTTGTATCTCGCTGTTTGTTTTGCCTGACGCCGATTCGGCATGAGGCAATCCGATGATCTGTTGAGGCGTGAGCCTGTCATCGTCACAGCACGTCCTTTCGGCTAATCGGCGGATACGCAGGATACCTGAGGTTTGTACGTGGGACAAGGCACAGCCGCAGGTTCCTATGCTCTTTTCTTTGGGAAGGCACTCATTCGGCGTTTGGAGTGAGGGCGACTCCGCCGGTCTTCGGTGCGTGGCGATGAATGTCCGAATCATGAATCCGCCGTATTTCTTGCTGGTCCTGATTAGTTGAGCAATCGTGGCCAAGCCGCTCCAGTCATGGAGTTCTCCCCCTAAAGAGGCATAGACCAAAGAATAAAGTATTGAGTAGGGTGTGTCGGTACGGTTTCACAGGAATAACCCCGGGTGACGAGGCACTGAGTGCCGTCGCCACCGGATTTGGAGGTGCCCCATGCGGCCGACGCAGATGCTCCCTTTCTTCGTTGCGCTACTAGCGGTCTTTTCCGCTGCTCCGGCATTCTCAGATATCGAGTCCGGATCGGGGACGACTTGGGATTGTCCCCAAACGGATGGCAGTTCAATCTACACAAACAAGGAGCGGGTTGGTTGTCGCGCCATGGCGCTGAAGCCGCTTTCCGTCGTGCCTGACTTGGAGCATATGCCGACCATTCCCCGAACCACGATCGCCGGCGAACCTCAGTATCAGATTCCTTCCTACCAGGAACGCACGTCTGGAACAGGAGGACGCCAAGTGCCGGATTGGGCGCGCGACTGGCATGCGAGCAACACGTCTTCCGGCTCGACACAGGCCGAAGTGTGCACGTTATACATGGAATGGATACAACTTGTGCAGAAGACCCGTGGAGGGATGTTCTTCGGATCGGATCCATCCTATGGCGGGGATATTACGGGACAGAATCAGAGAGGGCCAAGCCATTCGTTTTACGACAATACTCGCTATATGGCGCTCTCGAAGCTCTTCGGCAGGGGGTTTGTCCCGGTCGGGTGTTTTTGATACAGCGTGGCCGAGTCCATCACGCTCTGTAAAACTCCCGATACCACTTCACAAACTGGGGAATACCCATCTCGATCGGCGTGGTCGGCTTGAAGCCGACGTCGTTGGTCAAATCATCGATGTCGGCATACGTCGCAGGGACGTCTCCAGGCTGTAACGGCATCAGTTTCTTCTCCGCCTTCTTCCCCAGCGATTGCTCCAATACCTCGATGAAGTGCAACAGCTCGACCGGCTGATGGTTGCCGATGTTATAGATGCGTGCAGGAGCTGAGCTGGTTCCGGGATCTGGCTTCTCTCCTGGCCATGCTGGATTGGCCGTCGCAGGATGATCCAGCGTCCGAATGATTCCCTCGACAATGTCGTCCACATAGGTAAAGTCGCGTTTCATCTTACCGTGATTGAAGACTTCAATCGGTTGGCCCTCCAAAATGGCCTTCGTAAAGATGAAGAGGGCCATATCGGGGCGTCCCCAGGGTCCATAGACGGTAAAAAAACGAAGGCCTGTGCAAGGCAAGTGATACAGATGCGCATAACAGTGAGCCATCAGCTCGTTGGCTTTCTTACTGGCAGCATACAGTGAGACCGGATGGTCCACATTATCATGCACGGAAAACGGCATATGCGTGTTGCCGCCGTACACGGAACTTGATGACGCATAGACGAGATGTTCGACCTGACTGTGCCGGCAGCCTTCCAGAATATTCATGAAGCCTTCGATGTTGCTCTCGGTATAGGCATGAGGGTTAATGAGGGAATAGCGCACGCCTGCTTGGGCTGCGAGATGAACGACCCGCCGTATGGGTGTATCGGCAAAGAGGTCTCGCATCCCTTGTCGGTTGGCGAGATCGAGTTTGACGAAGCTAAATCGTTCGTGCGGCGTCAATTGGGCGAGCCGAGCCTGTTTCAATCGTACATCGTAGTAGTCATTGATATTGTCGAGGCCGATCACCTGATCGCCACGGTCCAAGAGGCGCTTCACCACGTGAAACCCGATGAACCCTGCGGCGCCCGTGACAAGAATCGGCGGCTGCGCTCCAGTCATATCGACTCCTTTAAGAAAGAAAAGATGCTACCGTCTCTTGCCGGACTTTAGAAACGGTGGATCGCCGTGATCCAACCGATACAGAGTCAGTGGAGCGAGGGCATCCCCTGCGGCAATCACTTCAACCTCACGGGTACCCGCTGCTCGGTACAGATTCAGTGCGTGAGTATAATGATATCGACATTCCTGCGAAGCAAGAAGGTCTTTCAATCTCTCTGGTGGCTCCCAGTGTGCCGTCAAGAGCGCCGTTCTGGCGGGATTGCGGCGACTGAACATGAACGACAAGTGATCAGGGTACCAGTCGGCTCCACCGGTGGCGTATGACACAAACAGCCGCGCGTGGGCAGCTGCGCAGACGTCGGCCAGATACGCATTCGTGAGATAGCCATTTTCGCCGACATCCAACCATCTGCCTGGGTGGGAGAGGGGGGCATGGGCGGCGTGGCTCCGGATCTCACGTAGCTGTTGTTGTGAGGCAAACACCAGCGGAATCGGTCCGTATCGCCCAACCAATTGTTGAATGACATTATCTTTGAGGGCGGATCGGCCATCGTTCGTCGGGCCGCTGTCCGCATGAACGAGCACATTGTATCCCCGATCCGAGATCAGGTAGCAATTCCGTGGCATGTTCAAGTCGCAAGGGTCCTCGCCATAGAACGGCACGGACACGACCGCGCCGCCTTCAAAGGCCCAGCTTTCGCCGTGTGCGAGCTCGATGACGTGTTCAAACCCTAATTCTGCAAGCAGTCCGCGATAATCGAAAATCAACTGCGTTCGATTACGACGACTGGGCACAATGATTGGTGTGTCTTTCGGTAAATGGAGCAAAGTACGGGGATCGACGTGGTCATCGTGATCGTGGGTCAAGAACACTGCGGCAGGTCTTGGTAAGAGCCCTCCCCAAAGCGATGGTATCGATGACTCGGCGAACCACGGCAAAAGCCATGGATCGAAGAGGAATATGGTCTCACGTTGTCGGTAGAGCAGGGCCGCGTGCCCCAGGTGGACGGTGTCCTGATCCTGCACGACATCGAACCAGTGTCGGCTTATCGAAGCAGTGGCCGACGTGATCAAGCATCCCTGGAGCTGCAGGAGCTCGAGGAGTCTTGTCAGTAGGCCCTGTGAGTCATGCGGTAGTGCTGAAACCACGGCGCGAATCTCGTCGGCTGTATGCGTCCCCTCGAGCTGGCCGAGTAATCTTCCAACGGCGGGGCCGAGGGGAAGTTGATTGAACCCAAAAGGGAGGGCTTGGTGATTGACCGCATGAAAGATGCGGAGCCCACCGTTGGTCACAGTTGCGGACTTGCTGGGATCAGTCGGAAATTCCCACTGAAAGGTTCCGTCCGGTAGCCGGCCGCAGCGAATGTGTTGTTTCAGGTAAGGCCGTGCGTTGACTAGCTCGGCATACGCGTCTTCCACGCGGCGCTGACGATCGGGGTCATCAAGCGGCGCCCGTTTCGAGAAGACATCACTGATTGCCGTATCAATTGCGCTGGAGAGGAGACTATGGGCTTCCTGGAGACTGGCAACGACCTCCGGTGCCACACCACCGATGAAGGGGAAGGGACCCGGCGGTTCCGCACTCTCCAGTTGCACCCAACACCAGGGGGCGAGTGCCACGTAGTGATTATTGGGAATGCCGGTCCACATGGGGTTTAGAGGTTGGTACTGAACCGCAGTTTGCTGATCGTTGGTTCATAGAGCGCCTGGATCAGGTTGCCGTCGGGGTCAGCAAAGTAAAACGAATAACTGTGGTCACGGTGCTGCTTCGGTTCTTTCGTGATACGCCCGCCCATTGATGCGATCTTGGGGGCGATGTGTTGGTATAGCTGATCGACCGCTCCTGGGCTGTCGAGGATCACGCCCATGTGATCGAGGAGTTGGGTCTTCGAAGAATCGTAGGAGTCCAATTCTGTCTTCGAGATCTGATGGAGGGCCAGGTTGTCGACCCCAGAGCTGAAATAGACATTCTCTGAGTCCGGTTCCCACACCGCCTGAAAGCCGAGGAGTTGTTCGTAGAATTGGCGTGAGCGAGGCAAGTTTGTCACACGCAGTGCCAAATGACGGAGACCTTGATGGAGTGGAGCTGTCATAGAGAGAACTCGTGCATCGTTGAACCCATAAATATTTTCTATAGTAGGGAGACCGACGGCAGGCCGTCAATGGGAAATCGGCTCCAGCTTAAGGCGTGACGACTATGGTACGATCTGAGCATCTATGGCATTCAATGGGATGACAATTGCCGCGTTCGAAACCAGGATGGCAACGGAGCTTGCCCGTCTGATCGAGCGACACGGCGGCCGACCGCTTGTTGCTCCTGTCCTGCGAGAAGTCCCGCTGAACGACAATCATGCGGTGCAGGAGTTGGGGGCTCGGCTCATGGCTGGCCGCGTCGATCTGCTGATTCTCATGACCGGTATCGGTACGACCACGCTGTTCGACCTGCTCAAGACCAGCTATTCTTGGCCAATACTTTTGACGGCTCTTCAACGGTGTGTCCTCGTTGCACGTGGCCCCAAGCCGGTTGCAGCTCTCAAGGCCGCTGGCCTCCACGCCACGCTGACGGTGCCAGAACCAAATACGTGGCATGACATTATGAGGACCCTGGATGAACATCGTCCTGTGAAGGGATTGCGAGTCGTTCTTCAAGAGTATGGAGTGTCCAACCCTGATCTTTTGAACGCGCTGGAGCAGCGTGGTGCGGAGGTGTTCCCGGTTCCGATCTACAAGTGGGCGTTGCCAGAGGATCTTGCGCCGATTCGCCATGCACTCGAAGAAATCATGGCCGGTCGCGTCCAGGTGGTGTTGATTACCAACGCCATTCAAGTCGATCATGTCATGCAGGTGTTGGAGCAGGATGGGAAGGTGCAGCCCTTTCAAGCGGCATTGAAAAGGATGGTCGTGGCTTCCATCGGCCCAACTGCGAGCGAACGGTTGCGCCAGCACGGTTGGCCAGTCGATCTCGAGCCATCGCACCCGAAGATGGGCGTCTTGGTCAAAGAAGTGTCCGAGCAAGTCTCGAAGGCACTCCATCAAAAACGATAGGGTTGATACGTTGCGGGGCGCCTTCGAGCAGCTTCAAGATTCACTCGAGCGTTCGTCGATCATATCGTCAGCACCGCCGCTCCTTGAAAGCTTCCGGCTTTGAGTTCCTGCAGCGCACGGTTCGCCTCTTCAAGCGGAAAACGAACGGTATGCGGTTTGATGGGAATCGCCGCCGCTTCGCGTAAGAGATCGATGCCATCCTGCCTGGTGTTGGCCGTCACGCTGCGGATCACTCGTTCACCGAACACGTCACGGTCATAATCGAGCGAGGGAATGGGTGACATGTGGATGCCAGCCAGGGCGAGTGTCCCGCCTCGTTCAAGCGCGCGCAGTGCCGGAGGCACGAGTTCGCCGGCTGGCGCAAAGATGATCGACCCATGCAGCTTATCGGGCGGCATCTCAGTTGCCCCACCGACCCAGATTGCCCCTAGCTGTTTGGCTAATTTCTGGTGCTCGGATTTGAGCGAGCTCACATAGACCTGACAGCCCCAATGGCGTGCGATCTGGATGGCGATGTGTGCCGATGCGCCGAATCCATAGAGCCCGAGGCGTTGGCCTGGTTTGATGCCGCTGAGACGTAACGCCCGATAGCCGATAATACCGGCACAAAGTAGGGGAGCTGCTTGATCGTCAGAAAAGATTGATGGGATTGGGTAGGCAAACCGTGCAGGAACTACCGCATATTCAGCATAGCCTCCGTCGACCTGGTAGCCGGTGAACGTCGCTTCTAAACAGAGGTTCTCTCGCCCGCTTGTGCAGAATTCACACTGTCCGCAAGTTCCTTGAAGCCAGGCGATCCCAACCCGGTCTCCTTCATGGATATCCGTGACTCCGCCGCCGGCTTGCGTCACTGTGCCAACTGCCTGATGTCCTGGAATCAATGGGAGGTTCGTGTTGGGAAGTTCTCCCTCTACAACATGGAGATCGGTGCGACAGACGCCACAGACGTGAATTTTGACGAGAACCTGGCCTGCCTGTGGAACAGGAACCGGCCGATCTCGAAGATGTAAGGGACTGTGGGAGACATCGCCCGTATGATTGAGCACCATGGCTCTCATCGGACCGTACCGCTTATGAGGTTTTCTGAGCTTTGATGCACTCGATATCGAGATGGATCTGTACCTCGTCTCCGACGACGAGTCCTCCGGTGTCGAGGGTCTTATTCCACGCCATCCCAAAATCCTTGCGGTTGAGTTTCCCCTCGGCGCTGAAGCCGGCCCTGGTGTTTCCCCAGGGATCTTTCGCCATGCCGTTGAAGGTGACGTTCAGCGTCACGGCTTTGGTGAGACCATGCAGGGTGAGATCCCCCACCACGGTATAGCTGTCTCCCTGTTTCTGATAGTTTTTCATTTTGTAGGTGATCGTCGGGAACTGGTTGACATCCAAAAACTCCGCGTTGCGCAGATGCGTGTCGCGTTTTTCATGGTTTGTGTTGATCGATTCAGCCTTGATCGTGGCCTCAATGGTCTTGAAGGTCTTCGCGTCCGCGTCCATCTCGACAACACCCTGATAGTCCAGAAAGCGTCCCGATGTTTTGGACACGACCATATGGGCGACACGGAACTCAATCAGCGAGTGGTCTGGATCGATGGTCCAGCGAGCCGTTTCCGCTTCGGCAGAGAGGGGGAGTAACCCCAATAGACCCACCATGACGATTCTCTGCATCCAGTTTGTCCTGGTTTTCATATCTTCACCTTTCGGTCGCTCCCTGTTGGCCAGTGTGAACAGATCCGTTGCCGCTGGGGCGAGCGCGCGAGTTGAGTTGGCATCCTACCTATCGCGAAGAAGGTCCTGCAACCCGTTTCTTTCATCGAAACCATGGGTGTCTCTGATTGGGCTGGTATAATGGATTCATGCAAGCGCTCGTCAAAACAGCGACTGGACCCGGCTTAACGCTCACTGAATGGGCAGACCCAACTCCGGGACCACATGACGCGGTGGTGAAGGTGGCCGCGACCTCGTTATGTGGAACCGACGCCCATATCTATCGTTGGGACGAATGGGCACAACAGCGGATTCGTCCGCCACGGATCATTGGCCATGAATTGTGCGGGCACGTCGTGGAAGTGGGACGGAATGTGACTCTTGTAAAGGTAGGCGATTACGTTGCGGCCGAGTCGCATCTGACCTGTGGAGCCTGTTTCCAGTGCCGCACCGGACAGGCGCATGTGTGCAAGAATTACAAGATTCTTGGGATCGATCAGGATGGCTCCTTTGCCCAGTATGTTGCCTTGCCTGAGGGGGTTTTGTGGCACACGGCTCCAGACATTCCCCCAGAGTTAGCCTGTGTGCAGGAGCCGCTTGGGAATGCAGTCGATGCTGCGCTCGCCGAAGATCTCACCGGCCACACGGTATTGATCACGGGGTGTGGCCCAACCGGTTTATTTGCCGCGGCTGTCGCGCGAACCGCCGGTGCTGCAACTATTATCGCGTCTGATGTCAGTGACTACCGGCTGGGTTTGGCGAAGCAGGTTGGGGCGGATCATGTTCTCAACGCGAGGACCGAGTCGCCGGAGCATGTGGCCGCAGCCATTCTTGAGATGACTGCTGGTGAAGGGGTCGATGCCTCGCTGGAGATGTCGGGAGATCCTACGGCGTTACATCAAGCCTTTCGTGCGGTGAAGAACGGTGGCCGAGTGACTTTGTTTGGTATCCCGACCGGTCCGGTGAGCTTCGATCTGCCGAACGAAATGATTTTTAAGGGGATCCGCGTCTATGGGATCACCGGACGGCGCCTGTTCAGCACGTGGTACCGGCTGGCAGGTCTCTTTAAAGCCGGTCTTAATATTCGGCCAATCGTGACCCACTCGTTTCCGCTGAAAGAGTTTGCGACCGGGTTTGAGTTGATTCAGTCGGGTCAGTGCGGCAAAGTGGTGTTGTTTCCGTGAGCGATGCATCGGCTGATCTGATGATCTGTTGAGTCTTCGGAAATCTATCAGGCCGATAGATCAACAGATTCTAAGCGATATCCATTCAAGATGGCCTACGACTCACTCAAACAGGTTCTCAGTGCCCAACTCGCCGACATCCGCGCCAAAGGCCTCTATAAAACAGAACGGCGTATTCTGGGGCCGCAAGGCTCGGACCTCCTGGTATCACAAGGTACCGTTCTAAACCTCTGCGCGAACAACTATCTCGGTCTCGCGAATCATCCGGCCATCGTGCAGGCGGCTCACAATGGGCTGAAAACCCATGGCTACGGTATGGCTTCTGTGCGGTTTATTTGCGGTACGCAGGATTTGCACAAGCAGCTGGAACGGGCCGTCAGCGACTTTCTCGGCACCGAGGACACCATCCTCTACAGTTCCTGCTTCGACGCGAACGGGGGCCTGTTCGAAGTGTTGTTGGATGAGGAGGATGCCGTCATCAGCGACGCCTTGAACCATGCCAGCCTGATCGACGGCATCAGACTTTGCAAGGCCAAACGATTTCGCTACGCCCATTCCGACATGGCAGACCTCGAAACGCGACTTCAGGAAGCGGGTGAGTGCCGCTTGCGACTGATCGTCACCGATGGGGTGTTCTCGATGGATGGCGATCTGGCCAAACTGGACCGGATCGTGGAGCTGGCGGAACGGTATGATGCGGCAGTGGTGGTTGATGATAGCCATGCCACAGGGGTTCTGGGTCCGAAGGGCCGGGGGACGCCGGCTCATTTTGGGGTTGCCGACCGCATCGAGATGGTGACAAGCACCTTGGGGAAAACGCTCGGTGGCGCGACCGGCGGGTTTACATCCGGCAAAGCCGAGGCGATCGAGTTGCTGCGTCAACGATCACGACCCTATCTGTTCTCGAACTCGCTTCCTCCGCCTATCGTAGCTGGTGCGTTGTGCGCGCTTGATCTTGTGAAACGGGGTGACCATCTCAGAGAGGCGCTTCAGGCTCACGCCGTTTACTTCAGAGGGGAGCTGACCGCGCTCGGGTTCCGGCTCGTGCCGGGCGAGCATCCTATCATTCCTGTGCTGTTGGGTGATGCCGCCCTTGCGACTGCAATGGCGGAGGCGTTGCTGACAGAAGGGGTCTATGTCGTGGGATTCAGTTATCCGGTGGTGCCGCAAGGACAGGCGAGGATCCGGACTCAAATGTCGGCAGCCCATACAAGGATGCAGTTGCAACAGGCCGTGGCGGCGTTTGCGAAGGTGGGTCGTGCGCTCGGCGTGATCCAGTAACCTGCCTCAATTCAACTTCTCAGAATTGACATTTCACAATCAGGTCAGTATCCTCGGCTACTTTATCTAGTGAAGGAGTATGGGTATGAAAGTCATTCTTCAAGAGACCCTGGAAGGGGTGGGGCATCTCGGCGATCTCATTAACGTCGCCGATGGGTTTGCGAGAAACTATCTGTTACCGCGCCGGAAGGCCGTTGAGGCCGATGGTCGGAGCATCAAGGCCTTTGAACATGCCAAGCGAGTGGCAGCCGAGAAGGCTAAGAAGGAAACGCTGGAAATTGAATCCTACGCCAAGAAGGTGTCGGCTGTTGAGCTGACGATCGAAGCGCAGGTCGGCAAAGACGACAAGATGTTCGGCTCTGTTACGACCAAAGACATCGCAGAAGGATTGGCGGCACACGGTGTCACGGTGGATCGGCGAAAGATTCAATTGGCGCAACCGATCAAGGAACTTGGGACTGTGGCCGTGCCCATCAAGATGCCCAGAGATGTGGTGGCGACGGTGAAGGTCCACGTGGTGAAGAAGCAAGAGGCAGAAGAACCTTCCGCTTCATGATGAAGGGGTGATGACAGCATGATGCAGGACGCGATCGGCTCATTGGATGCACTGAAGGCGGTAGACCCCGCTGTCTATGCCGCGATTGAGTCTGAAGAGGTTCGGCAACGTGAGAAGTTGCTCTTGATTGCCTCGGAGAATTTCGCCAGCCCAGCGGTGCTTGCCGCCCAGGGCTCGCTGCTCACCAATAAATACGCCGAAGGCTACTCGGGCAAGCGCTATTACGGTGGCTGTCAGCATGCTGATGCCGTCGAAGACTTAGCTGTTCAGCGGTGCAAGCAGATTTTTGGTGCCGAACACGTCAATGTCCAGCCGCATTCCGGATCACAGGCCAATATGGCGGCCTATCTGTCAGTCTTAAAACCGGGCGATACAATTCTCGGGATGGATCTGGCTCAGGGCGGCCATTTGACGCATGGCAGCAAGGTCAACTTCTCCGGCATTCTCTTTCGGGTCTTCTCCTATGGCGTTGATCGCCAGACCGAAACCATCGACTATGATGCGGTGCAGAAGGTGGCAGAGGAATGCCGTCCAAAGATGATCGTGGTCGGGGCTAGCGCGTATGCCCGCATACTTGATTTTCCTCGATTCCAGCAGATCGCCAAATCAGTCGGCGCCTATCTGTTGGTCGATATCGCGCATATTGCCGGCCTCATTGCAGCTGGGCTTCACCCCAATCCCGTGCCCTATGCCGACTTTGTGACCACGACGACCCATAAAACTCTGCGTGGCCCGCGTGGGGGTGTGACGATGTGCAAAGCCGAGTACGCCAAGGGGGTCGATAAGCTGGTGTTTCCTGGATTACAAGGCGGACCGCTCATGCACGTGATCGCGGCAAAAGCTGTTGCGTTTCAAGAGGCCCTCTCTCCAGGGTTCAAGCGCTATCAACAGCAAGTGTTGGCCAATGCGAAGGCCTTGGCGCAGGGGTTGGTCGAGCGTGGGTATAAGATCGTCTCCGGGGGGACTGATACCCATCTGATGCTCCTCAACTTGTCGAATAAAGGGATTACGGGGAAAGATGCCGATGCGGCGCTCGATGCCGCCGGGATTATCGTCAACAAGAACGCTGTGCCGTACGATGAGAAGCCACCGGCCGTGGCCAGCGGAATTCGCCTTGGAGCGCCGATCGTGTCCACGCGCGGCATGCGCGAGCCCGAGATGCAGCAGATCGTGGGATTAGTCGACCGCGTGCTGCTGCATCGGCAAGAGCCAGCCGTGCTGGAGGAAGTACGGGTTGAGGCGAAGGCGTTGAACAGTCGGTTTCCCTTCATCCATCAATACTAACCAGCCGCTAGTAAGAGGACGGGTCGCCGCCGGTGAAATGTCCGTTCTGCGATGAACTCGAAGACAAGGTCGTTGATTCTCGCATGGCTAAGGAAGGCGAGGTCATCCGCCGCCGCCGCGAGTGCCTTGGTTGTAAACGCCGCTATACCACCTACGAGCGAGTTGAAGAAATACTCCCGGTCGTGGTGAAGAAGGACGGCCGCCGCGAGTCATTTGACCGCAACAAGATTCTCGTCGGGCTGAAAAAGGCTTGTGAAAAGCGGCCGATCAGTATTGGCACCATTGAGGCCGTCACCGACCGGATAGAAAAACGGATTCAGGAGATGGGCGAGACGGAGATTCAAAGTCGGGTTGTCGGTGAGGAAGTCATGAAGGAGTTACATCAGCTGGATCAGGTCGCCTATGTCCGGTTTGCATCCGTGTATCGAGAGTTTAAGGGCATCGACCAATTTATGGACGAGTTACAAACGCTTGCTCAGCACCGGCGTGAGAGTTAAGACGTACCGTCTGGATCCCTCAGCCCCTCTCTCCCCGCCTTGTTCAGGTTCTCCGATTCGACCGGTGTTCGTCGTGAACTCCGACAAGCCCAGTCCAGGAAGTGCCTCTTGATGAAGAAGCCACTCTCTCAGCGTGCTCGGCGAAACCCGTCAACCTCCGGGGCGACAAACGTTGCCATTATCGGCGCCGGTCGCGGAGGGGCGGCGCTGATGGAGATCTTTGCAAACGATCCCCTCGTGCGGATTGTCGGTGTCGCGGAGCTCGATCCGAAAGCCCCAGGGCTGGAACTGGCGCGACAGTTCGGAATCCCGATCACGCAGGACTATCGGCAGCTCCTCGCGATGGAGCGCGTCGATCTGATCATCGATGTGTCGGGTGATGCAGAGGTCAGGAGGTTTCTTGAGGATTTTCATCGAATGGGTGTCACTATCATCGGCGGCGCCAGTGCAAAATTCATGTGGGAGCTGATCGGCGCTCGTATTCGCGCGACGGCGGAGATCGAGAAGACGCTGAACAAATATCAATCCTTGTATCGGTTGTATGTGAAAGAGACTGGGGCGGCAGTGACGGAGGAGCGGACCAGAATTGCTTGCGAGATCCACGACGGCTTTGTGCAGAGTTTGGCGGGTGTGAATTTCAAGCTAGATTTGTGCCAGGAACTCATCCGGAAGAAATCACGGGCCAGTTTGGCCACCATCAAGGAGAGCAAGGCTCAGCTGAAGTTAGCCATCCAGGAAGCCCGCCAAGTGATTTTCAACCTGCGTCCCCTGCACTACGACAAGATGGAATTGATTCCGGCCCTGACGAATTATTTCAAGTCGTATCAGCTCCAGACCCACATCACCACGAAGTTTTCTGTGAGCGGAGATGAGCAGATTCTCTTCCCACGGACGAAAATCTTTCTCTTTCGCATTATTCAGGAGGCTTTGAGCAACGTGCAAAAACATGCACGGGCTGATCGAGTCTCGATCAAGCTGGACATCGAGATGGAGCTGTTGCACGTCACCATTGCCGACAATGGAATCGGATTCGATCTGGAGGCCGTGCTGCGCGACCCTGAAAAGTGGGATCATTTCGGAATCAAGGGCATCTTAGAACGAGCTCGACTGGTGGGAGGAGAGGGGCTCGTCCAATCGAAGCCGGGGAAGGGCACGAAAATCATCGTCAAGGTGCCGCTGGGGCATCGAGAGGAGAGGGAGGAGTAATGGAGAAAATCAAGGTGCTGATTGCCGACGATCACCGAGTGGTTCGGGAAGGCTTGGCAGCCATTCTGAAGACCAAAGAGGACATTCACGTCATCGGCGAAGCACAAGACGGTGCGGAGGCCGTCGAAAAAGCCCGCGCCTTGCTTCCGGATGTGATCCTGATGGATGTCAGCATGCCACGGATGGGAGGCGTCGAGGCCACCAGACAAGTCAAACGCGAGTTTCCGCACATTGGCATTGTGGCGTTGACCATGTATGAAGAACAACAGTACATCTTCGATCTTGTCCGTGCGGGCGCGACAGGCTATCTCTTGAAAGACTCTGAATCGTCACAAATCGTGGCGGCCATTCGAGCGATCTCTCGAGGTGAATCGCTGATCCATCCGTCCGTCGCCAGTAAAATCTTGGCGGAGTTCTCATTGATGGCCCAAAAGAAGGGGAAAAAACCATCCTGGGCTGAGCATGATCTGACGGAGCGAGAGATTACGGTGTTACGATTGGTGGCCGACGGGAAAACCAACAAAGAGATCGCCAATAACCTTGATCTGAGCGAAAAGACGGTCAAGAATCACGTCCGGAACATCTTCCATAAACTACAAGTCTATGATCGCACGCAAGCGGCTATCACCGCCATCCGCAAGGGCCTGATCGAGCTGGATCCGAAGCGGTAGGATTGATGCCCTGGTAGGTCAGGTTGGTGAACTGCGAGTCTTCCGAGGGGCTACTCACTCGAATAGCAACATGATTGCTTGCGGCGGCATGCTTAGCGAGAAGCTCTGGATACCTTGATCGTATAAGTTTTTGTAGTCACTCCATCCTGTGCTCTCACGGTAATCATGATTTCTGTGGTGGTTCCCAAGCCGAGCGGACTGCTCACGCTCCCGCTTGCAACGCCTGATAGGGCGATCACGGAGCCCAAGGAGGACATCACCGAGTTCGCGTCCGACTTGGTCGCCGTCACTGTCAGGCTGTCGACGCTGGCCGGGACAGTGAGCTCATAAGGCCCTGTGTTGTCGGCGGTAAAGCCGGGAATCAAATTTCCGGCACTCACGGTCAAAGCTGATAACGCAGCATTGCTCGAGGGGAGCGGTCGTTTCACTGTGACCCTGTAGGTCTTTTCAGCGCCACTGGGTGCTCGTACGAGGATGGTAATGAGCGTGTCCGACCCTGGGGGCGTCAGCGGAGAAATCTCGCGTGACTGACCGGAGCTGATTCCTTGTCCATTGATCATCAAGCTGGCATTTGAATCCTGAAGCGTCGCGGTGATGGTGAGACTGGAGGTACCGGTTGCCACGTCCACGGTATAGGTCAGCGTGCCCGGTGAAAACCCTGGAGTTAAACTACCTGAGGACACCGTCAGGTTCGACAACTCATTGTCGCCCGACAATGGGGCAGCCCGGTTCACCGTGATGATGTAGGAGCTTTGACTTCCGCTCTGCTCAGTGAGGACGATGGCGATATCATTGCTTGATGGTGGCAGATCGAGATTAACCGAGAAACTTCGGGTCGGGGTCCCATCGATCGTGATGTTGGTGCTGTTGTTTTCTGGCGTGGCGGTCACTGTCACGCTTGCGACGGTTGACGGGACGCTGAGTGTATAGTTGGTGATCGCGCTTGAAAAAGCTGGTTGGAGTCCTGGCTCAGAGACCGACAAGCTAGAGAGCCTGACCTGTGGTCCTTCCGAGATCGACCCCGTATCTTTGCAGCCGGAGGCACTGAGGACGACGGTCAGGGAAAGAATACTGACCAAACATTGTCCCACGGCGGTGACTGTACGGTGCATGTGATATCGGTCACTTTCTAAGTAAGAACAACAAGCCTATGTATTGGGTGAACCCAAACGGTAGGTGTCGAGACTACGAGAGGGTTCAAAAGCGGCCTGTCAGAATTTGTTCATGAGGCCGAGCAGTCCTTCATTCTATAACTGATCCAAGCAGTCGGGTCAACAGATCAGAACGAGAGATAGAAAGATTGTGAATGGTGCGAGAGAGGGCGTTGATGGTCAGCCAGGTCTCGCAGGCCTCTCACTGATAGCAGGGACAATTTGTTTCGATGGGTGTGTAAGAGGAAAAGAGTTGCGGCCGCTCCGGTTTGAAGCACAGAGCATTGTCTACCGGCGAGATCGAATGACGGTAACAGCGTAAGTCTTGGTACTCACGCCGTCTTGTGCGGTGACGGTGATGTCGACTTCGGTGCGTCTCCCCGTCAATGGGACGGAAATCTGCCCGGTCGGCGTCCCTGCCGAAGCGATCTCTGAACCAAACGCGAACATCACGGCATTGGGATCGGACTTCGTTGCCGAGATGATCACACTGTCCACGGTGTTATCAACATCAACTCGGTAGTTCAAGATTCCCGAAGCAAAATCCGGATCCAGGGAACCTGGACTCACGGTCAAGCTGGATAGAGCATCGTCGCTCGAAGGGGCCGCTCGTACGACGGTGACGGTATAGGCCCTTGAGGTTCCATTCGGCGCGGTGACGAGAACCGATATCACCTTCGTTGTCCCCGGTCCATTGAGTGTGATCGTCGCTCGTCCTTCGTTCGGCACATCACCCGATATCACGGCATTTGCATCAGACTTGGTTGCGGAGACCGTCACTTCGGCGACAGCGGTGGCGACGTTCACACGGTAGTCCTGAGTTCCTGCAGAAAAAGGAGGAGATAAGGTACCTGGTGACAGGGTCAAACTCCTAAGAGTGTTATCCCCGCCAAGGGTTATCGCTCTCAGGGTCATCGTGTAGATCCTGGCTCTTCCATCGGGGGACGTGACGGTCAGTGAGATATCTTTGGTTGACCCAGGGCCAGGGGGTGAAATCGTTGTTTGTCCGGTGGCTTGCCCTGCTGGGGCCGTGATTGCACCAGACAACACGTCATTCGCATCAGACTTCGTTGCCGAGACGGTGAGGTCAGGCGTGGCACTGGGCAGGTCAACGATGTAGCCGGTCGTTTCGCTAGCGAACGGCGGTTGGAGCGATGCGCTGGAGACTGAGAGGTCGGCGAGTTGAGGGCCTGGATCAATCGATCCTGTATCTTGACAGCCATACAGACCCAAGCCCATGGCTCCGGCGAAAAGCGTGATGGCCACATGTCGTATTGGGATGATGTAGAAGCGTCGCATGTTGGACCCAATCACGTTCTTGCGCTGGATAGACTGTTGGGTCCAGCCGCCTGTGTGAACCAGAAGGGTAGAGGCAGATATTACGAAAGGGTTCCTGAATAGATCTATCCCTACTTGCGTATGGAGAAGTAGGGCGCGTGCAGGGTGGTCTCTAACTGGTGGAGGTCAACGGATGGATCGAAAGATAGGAAGGGTACCAATGGTGGGAGAGGGAATACCCGTCGGTGATGGAGAGCTATTCCTATGCCGGTTCTCCTCGCCGTTGGCGGTCTTGTGCGCACACAGGATTTCACAACCCCCGGGGGCGAAAACTATGAGAGTACCCCGCCTGATGTCTAGCGAGAATCTCTGAAGACGTTGATCGTGTAATCCTTTGCAGTCACTGTATCCTGTGCTCTCACGGTAACCTGGATGGTGGTCGTAGTTCCCAAGCCGAGTGAACTGCTCACGCTTCCGATTGAGACGCCTGCCGGCGCGATCACGGAGCCCGAGGAGGACATCACCGCGTTCTGGTCAGACTTGGTTGCCGTCACCGTCAGGCTGTCGACGCTGGCCGGGACAGTGACCGTATAGGTGAGTGTGCCGCTGGAAAAGCCTGGATTCAAGGTGCCTGCACTCACAGTCAAATTCGCCAGATTGCTGTCAGTCGAAGGTGCCAATCGATGCACAGTGATGCCGTAGGTCTTGGCGGTTCCATTCGGTGCGGTCACGATAATTGACACATTCTTACTCGTCCCAGGTCCGTCGAGTGGAATGTTCGCTTGCCCTCCATTGGGTATATCCTCAGAGATCACGGCATTTGGGTCGGACTTGGTTGCGGCGACATTTACACTGGTGACGCCGGTTGCCACCTCAACCGTGTACGTCAGCTGGTCCGAATCAAAAGCAGGAGCCAAGGTTCCTGGTGACACAGTCAATGCCGATAGATTGTTGTCGGCAGAGAGTGCTGCTCGGTTCATAGTGATGACGTACGGCTGCCGACTGCCATTCTGTGCGATCACGAGAACTTCTATGTCTGTGGGCAAGCCAGGATCTTGGAGGTCGATGGTACGTGCCTGACCTGAATTGGCGACTTGTCCATTCACCTGTAGGGTCGAACTCGACTCCTGGGGAGTTGCGGTCACCATCACGCGGTCAGTGCCGCTGCCGACATTTACCGTATATCTCGTGGTGCTTGCCTTGAAGGAAGGGTCCAGCGTACCCGGCGACACGGTCAGCTTCCCAAGATTGAAATTTCCTCCGAGGGCGGCTCGCACCACAGTCACAAGGTACGACTTCAGGCTTCCATTCGGGGCTGTCACGACAATGGTAATGTCCTTACTCGATCCAGGATCTCCAAGGTCGATGGCACGCGCCTGCCCAGAAATAGAGCCCTGGCCATCCACGTTGAGCGTTGCTGTCGGGTCCTGAAGAGTTGCAGTTATGCTGACTCGAGCCGTGCCGCTGCCGACCTGTGCCGTATACCTTGTTGTGCCCGACCTAAACGAAGGGTCCAGGGAGCCCGGCGACAGGGATAAACTTCGGAGATCGGTATTACTCGAGGCTGGTCTGGTTACAATGACCACATACGTGGTCTGCGCTCCGCTTTGGTCCGTGATGCGGATAAAGATGCTCTTCGTCGAGGGGGCCAGATCTAACGTGACTGAGATCCCCTGGTCAGTGCCGGCCTGCTGCCCATCGATCGTCATCGTGGCGGTGCTATTTTCAGGGGTGGCTCTTACTATGACACTGCTATCGGTCGTCGATACCGTGGCTCGGTAATCCGTGACGTTGGAGGAAAAATCCGGTTGAAGGGCTCCAGGAGGGGTGACCGCTAAGCTAGAGAGTCTTACGGGTGGCCCTTCCGAGACTGTGGCGGAATCGCCACACCCATACGTGCCCAAACCAAGTGCGATAAAAAAAAAGGCGGCTAGGTATTGCACGGTAATGGTGAACGGACGTCCCATCATGAGGTGGTCACTTTCCCTTGATGCGTGAGGTGATGAGCCTGTGTGCTCTGGCGAACCCAAACGCTCATATGGAAACGACGAGTGGGTTCGAGTGTCTACTGAGGCGAAGCAGGAGTGACAGATATAGCCAATCCGACCAGTGAGGTCAAGACATCAAGTTGGGGCGGGTAAAACTGGTGGGTCGCAGTTAGTTGTTACCGAAACAGGCACGCTATCGGTGTGGCCAACACGGCACCCCAGGGCTATTAATTCCCCGGGGCGTTGGTGTCGATGGTCACAGTCAAGGACGGACTCTGGGCGGACTCAAGGGTCGTCGCCGTATTGGTCACCGTACTGGTAATCGTGCGTACCCCGTCATTCAACGCTGCTGTCGGAGCGAGGGTGTTGGCCCCTTGATCAAAGTTGGCCGAGACTTCGGCCCCATCCACGTAGAGACTCGGGGTTTCCCCAGCCGCCGGCTGAGGCACTCTGAATCTTGGTGTGTTGACGTTGGTGACGTTGTCAACATTACTAGTGCCCGGGGCGCACACAGCAGGATCAGGAATGCCAGGTTCACAGGAGTCATCCTCTGTGATCAGATCCGGTGCGCTCGCTGGCGCTGGTGGAGCTGCCGGCGCTGGTTGGTTCACGGTAATGAGGTACGTCTTATCAGTGCTGTTCGGAGCGATCACAAGAACTTCTATTTCGGTGCTGGATGGACCACCCGGGAGAGGGATGGAACGCGCATTCCCTCCTTGTGCGTTGATCGCCACGGTTGCACTTGAATCTTGCGGAGCGGCGGTCACGAGAATAGATGTAGTGCTACTGCCAGCGTTGTTTACGGCATAGGCAGTCCTGGCTGCAGTAAACGCAGGGCTCAGGGTGCCCGGCGAGACGGTCAAGCCCGACAGGTTGTTGTTCCCCCCAAGGGCGGCCCGATTGACGTTTACCGCGTAAGTCTTCTGACTACCATTGGGAGCGGTCACGAGGATATTAATTGAGGTGTTTGACCCTGCTCCATTCAAGGTAATGGAACGGCCCTGCCCAG
>SWDI01000003.1:146307-181840 GCA_005116955.1 Nitrospira sp.
TGTAGGGCAGGATGTTCGCATTAAAGTCTGGGACCAATGGTTGAACGACGGTATTCGCCGTCACCGTCAAGGCCGACAGCGTGTCGTCGCTCGATGCGGTTCGGTTCAGGGTAATGATATAGGTCTTAGAGGCTCCACTTGGAGCAGTGACGGTGATCGATACCACCTTGCTTGTCCCTGGCCCATCGAGCGGGATGGTCGCTTGGCCTGTGGCAATTCCAGTTCCGGCTGTTAGGTCACCGGACATCACGGCATTCGCATCGGCCTTGGTTGCCGAAACATCAACGCTGGTGACCGTGGTCGCTACGTTTACCGTGTAGCTCAGTGTATTTGCAGCAAAGGTGGGGTCTAGGGAACCTGGTGTCACACTTAAGGCCGACAGATTATTGTTGCTCGAAGGCGCCGCTCGGTTCACCGTGATACGGTACGTTTTCGAGTCGCCATTCGGCGCAGTGACAATAACCGATATGACCTTGCTAGTCCCTGGCCCATCCAGCTGAATAGTTGCCTGTCCTTGGCTGGGCACATCACCCGATATCACGGCATTCGGATCCGATTTGGTTGCGGAAACGGTGACGCTGGTGACGGTGGTTGCCACGTTCACCGTGTAATCCAAGGTGCTCGATGAAAAGGCGGGAGCCAAGGAGCTTGGTGTCACCGTTAAGGCGGACAGATTGTTATCGCTCGAGAGGAGTCTCGTGACGGTGACGGTATAGGTGGTCTCAAGTCCAGTCTGTGTTTCCACCACAATGCGGATGGTCGTGGTCGACCCCGGAGAGCCTAGAGTCACAGACCGTTGCGAGGTCACGAACCCATCGATCGTGACTATTGCCGTCTTGTCCTTGGGGACAGCGGTCACAGTGACGCTGGTTGCAGAGGTCGGCGCGTTGACCGCGTAGTTCGTGGTATTGGCCAAAAACGCCGGCTGGAGAGCCCCGGGGGTGACCGTGAGGTTGGACAAGGGTGCTGCGACGTCTTCCGAAACCGATGCGGTGTCCGCGCAGCCGTAGGCGCCCAGGCTGATGGCGAGGATCAGGGTGGTAACGAGCCATTGTCCTCTGAAGATGAGGTTCCGTTTCATATACCCCCGATCACTTTCTTCTAAATAGAGGAGTGATGGATTGGTTCACGCTGATGAGCCCTAACTGTAGGTGCCGATCCTACGAGAGGGGTCGCATTCGGTCGAGCCCTACATAGGTAAGGGTTTGCAGTGATTATGGGGAGAAGAGGTCAGCTGGTGAACGTATGATTGCATGGCGGTGGAACCGCCAGTGTCAGTCAGCGTGAGTGTTTGGGACACTCTTCGCGTTGAGCCGATCAGTGTCCTGTTTCTGGAGCGCCCTGCGATTTGGCGAGGAGCTCGGCCTTGGAGGGAATTTGTGTGAGGAGATCCGGACGTACCTGAAAGACTCCTTGCAGACGTTGGCCGGTGGCATAGAGGAGGTTCCCTGCCTTGTTGCCGAGAGTCAGTTTCCCTGTGGTCTGGCCGTCCTTGCTCGTCGCCACAAATTCTGCGGCGGGTGCAAGTAGCCCGTAAGGGGCCAGTGGTGCGGATTGTTTCATGACACGTTCTTCCGCTGGAAGATTCGCGACCCGGCTGACAAAGAGATCTGCCGCTTCTTGGCTAATCTTCACGGTGGGCTGATCTTCGAGCAGCCATTCACCGGTCTGGTTGATCAAGACATACTGATGTTCTCTCGTCTTCACCGACAACACGGCGATGTCGGTGTAGTCGAGGCCGAGCAGCCGTTTGTCCTGGAGCGTGAAGAGTTCTTTCGTGAGATCTCTGATCAGTACGGGGTTGATGCGATAGAGCGGGCCGTCGGCGGTGGTCTCCGCAATGGCTTCTCCGCTCTGGGGGGCCGGTTGATACAGCCGGACGGACTGGTCACCGGCTGCCGTATGCAGCGTGATTTTTAGCTTGGGGGTCGTCAGAGTCTTGGCCACGGCATCGCGTTCAGGACCGGGATCGATGACGCCGAGTGCTTTCAGATCTTCCAATCGAAACATCAAGGAGCGGACTTCGTTCTGGTCGGCTTCGGCTTCGATGGGATAACGGATCTTCCACGACGGCTTCGGCTTATCCTTGGCCATGTTGTAGAGCACGACTTCGGTGGTGGCATACGTCAAGCGGACCCGTTCGATATCATTCTGGACAAACCGCAAGAGCTCTTTTCGGCGGAATGCCATCAACGACTTATTGATAAAGTCCTTCGGCGCCAGGTTGGTCAGTAACACGCTCCGGTCCGATGCCCGAAGCACATAGAGGGTATTGGACAGCGGACCACTGTCGCCGATTGAAATGGTCTCGTGTTGTACCCCGGCCGTGACGGTGAGGGTGGTCACCGGCTGTTCAAGTCCGAAGGCCGCCAACTGTGTCGCCTGCTCCTCGACCGTTCTGGTGACGGTTCCTGTCACGAGCGCTCGAATCAGCGCCTGCACTTCGCGATGATCGGCATCTGCTTGAAGCGGAGCCACGATCGACCATTTACCAGGTTCTGCCAGCTTTAATTCGATAGGCCCCTGCGCGGTGGTGATCCTGAGTCCGGTGATGGCGGTTTCGGGGAAGGGCAGGACTTGTTTCTGTGCATGTTCCTGTTTTTCTTCTCGCTGCTGGGCGGGAAACTCCACGAGATAGAGATAGCCTCCTAGGCCAGCCAGTGTAAGAAACATGAGGAGAGTCGGCAAGTAGCGCATATCAGGATGGTGAAAATTGCCGCCAGCTGCGTTCTCGCATCGTTCAGACCCTCAACGTACTCCAGAGAGTACGCCTCGGCCCTTCACTTGCTGCGGCCTTGCTGGACAGCCATTTTGACCATCCTGCAGAAGAGATGTAACGAAGGCCTATCATAATCGTCGGCGTTTTCTCCACACGATGATGCCGGTAAGCAGCGTCACGAATGGAAGGAACACAACTTGGATGTAAATCAGCGCCCGTTCTTGGGTGGGGTTGGGCGTGAACGGGTGCAACGCCGGTTCCTTTGGCGCGATGGACATCAAGTCCCGTTCCTCAGCCAGCCAGCCGATCGTGTGGAGAAAAAAGTCGCTATTGCCGGGGAAATTGAAAAAGGCGTTGGAGACGAAGGTGGAGTTCCCGATGACCACGATGGCGGGTCGAGGTGTGCCCTCCTCCGGGGCTTTCTTCGGTGCCAGCGCGGCCGCCATAGGCAGTGGTCCTTTCACGTCTTCTTTTTCGTTCAGGCTCACGACCCGGCCTTGCATGTTCATTTCAGCCCAGCTGTTCGGTGAGGTACGGGCCAGTGGTACAAAGTCCCAGTCTTTTCCGACCTGCTCGTCGAACGTCACGTGTCGGGATAACGGTAACAGCACGGCGGAATTGAGGTCTTGCGTGATCTCATGCTCGGTAAACGTTCTGACCAACAGCGCGGTGAGATCTCCCTGGGCCAACCGATCTTGCAGATCGACCAACACTCCCGACCCTAGACCCAGTCCCCAATGGGCGAGCAATGATTCCAGTCCAGTCTGTGTATCGGGATCGGCCAACACCAAGAGGTGGCCGCCCTTCTCGACGTAGGCCTGAATACGGTCCTGCTCATCCTTCATCACGGCACGGCGTGGCCCTGCCAAAATCAGCACGGAGGTCTTATCCGGCACGGCTGATTCCTTGAGGAGCGAGAGCGTGCCGACCTCATAGCCCTGTCGGATGAGTGCTTCTTTGGCAGCGGAGAGCCCATTGCGGTCCTTGTCCTCGACATTCAATTCGCTGTGGCCCTCGACGAAGACGATGCGTTTCTTGGCATCCTTGGAGATCCGGATCAGCGCACCGGTCAACTCAACCTCTGAGGGAGAGGTGACGCGGATCGTCTGGCCATTGCTCTCGAAAATGGCGGTATCGGTACGGAAGATTCCATAGTTCTGGGCGATCTTCGGCTGTTTCTCTGGATCGATGAATTCTACGCTGAGCTTGGGAGACGCTTGCCGATAACTCTCCAGTCGTTCTTTGAATGCTTGATAGCCGGGATCTTTTTCTCTCGTGAAGACGGTAATTTTAACGTCGTGGGGCAGGCCGCGAAGTACGCGGTAGGTTTGTGGGGCGAGCGTAAAGTTCTGATTTTCCGAGAGGTCCCAACGTATCGAGTGTCGAGAGGCCAGAAAGTTCACAATGATCACGATGCCGGTGAACAATATGATCATCAGAAAGCTGTTCAGCCCCATCCTGGTCGAGCGTCGGCCGGAGAACGCCTTGACCGCCTCAAAATGGAAAACGAAGAACAGGACGAGGCACACCAACGCCAGCCCTTCCGCGATCGTGACGGCCCACAGCCAGTCAGGGCGAAGGCTGTACGTGATCATGCCGCCGAGGCCGAGCACGACTCCGAGAATGCCGAGAGGAAAGGACTTGATGCTCATTTCCAGCGTGTCGACTCCACGACGCGATGTGTGAGGAACAGCATGAGTACCAATCCGCTTCCGAAGTACAGGAGATCACTCGTGTCGATCAATCCCCGTACCAGACGCTCATAATGTTCCATGTAGGACACATACGAGATGACGCGGCCTGTCGTGGTATCGCCGAAAAGACTTCCCAATCCAGCGATCAACCAGATGGTCAGGAGCATGCCAAAGCTCACAAAGGCGGCGACGATTTGATTCTCCGTCAGCGCGGAGGCAAACAGGCCCACGGAAAGAAACAGGGCTCCCAGCAGCACCATGCCCACATAGCCGGTCCAGATGGGATTCCAGTCGAAGTCGCT
Organism: Nitrospira sp.; assembly: GCA_005116955.1. Lineage (GTDB taxonomy): Bacteria > Nitrospirota > Nitrospiria > Nitrospirales > Nitrospiraceae > Nitrospira_D. The sequence goes on from SWDI01000003.1 coordinate 151,023, forward strand.
GAACAGCATCAGCACTGTGGGGACCAATACGGTGAGCCCGACGAGGCCGAGATAGATTAGGAACACGCTGACGAATTTGCCGACGACGATTTCATGAATCCTGATCGGCGAGGTCATCAAAAACTCAAAGGTCCGCAGCTTGCGCTCTTCCGCGAACAACCGCATGGTCAGGATGGGCAGAATAATCACGAGGACGATCCGCATGCTCGCGAACAGATTTCGGAAGACCAGATCGTTCAAGTTGATTTGGGCCATTCCCCCCTGCTGCATCTGCATCAATTGGATGGCTTGCGCTCCAGCGAAACCAACGTAGAGGTAGGAGAGCAGCCCGAAGATGAACAGAAAGACCGCGCCGACCACATAGACAATGGGGGAGACGAAGTAACCGCGCAGTTCTTTGGCGATGATGGCCTGCACCGGTGTCATAATAGGCTACGCCTCTGTCTTTTCGGCTGAGACCATGCTGACGGCGGCCTCAGGCGGTTCGGAGAGGTGGTCTTCATGGCGCGTGAGCTGGAGGAAGACGTCTTCCAACGTCATCGACACGGTGCGGAGCTCAAGCAATCCCCACTGGCTCAACACGGCTACACGTGCGATCTCGTCCCGCAGATCACGGCCCAGCTCGCATTCGAGAAGAAAGCTCCCTCCTGCCTGTCCGGGAAAAACATTGAGCACGCCGGGAATCGCGCGAAGTTTCATCTCGCAGTCAACCGGGCAGGCCTTGAGGGTAATCGAAACTTTCTCCGATTGACGCAATCGGGCCGATAACTGTTCTGGGGTATCTTCCGCAACGATACGGCCTTTATTGATGATGACAACCCGTTGGCAGACTGCGGTCGCTTCCGGAAGGATATGGGTGCTGAGAATCACGGAATGCGAGCCGGCCAGGCTCTTGATGAGCTCTCGGATTTCAATGATCTGCTTGGGGTCAAGGCCGACCGTTGGTTCGTCAAGGATCAACACCGGAGGATCGTGTAAGAGCGCTTGCGCCAGCCCCACGCGCTGACGATAGCCGCGGGACAGGTTGCCGATCAGCCGATGGCGAACGGAGCCTAGCTCGAGGCGTCCAATCGATTGATCGAGCGCTGAGGAGAGTTTCGGTCCCGTGATTCCACGGAGTCGGCCGACAAAAGTCAGATATTCCGCCACCGTGAGTTCTTGATAGACCGGCGGTGTTTCCGGCAGGTAGCCGATTTGCCGTTTCACTTCCAATGGCTGGTCGGCGCAATCAAACCCCGCTACTCGTGCCGTGCCTTCGGTCGCCGGCATGAAGCACGTTAAGATCCGCATGGTGGTTGTTTTGCCAGCCCCGTTGGGACCAAGGAACGCCAGCACCTCGCCTTTGGCCACCGAGAAGGTGACGCGATCAATGGCGGTGTGATGCCCGTAGCGCTTGGTGATGTTGTGAACGTCGATCACGAATGTGGTATCGGTGTGAACAATTGCGGAGAATGGAGTGGTACCGCTCTCGAAACTACACCATATTCCTTGAAGGAGGATCTTACTCACTCCGTTCAAAGCAGTCAATATAGGGGTAGTAGGATGAGTATCAAGCCTGATGGGTCATCTACGCAATGTTGGGAACGTGATCGCTGAACGATGTCTCCCTGTCGTTTCCGGATCCGTATGATCTACACAGGTGTTGAATTTAAATCCTGGCTCGTTTATATAGAGGTCGTAGAAGCCTATCCGTTGAATTTCCCACACAGTCATCCTCTCGCTCACAGAGAGGAGCTCCATACGGAAGTGGGGGAGCCGAGTACTCCAGTCGGTATTGTCGAAGTCCCATACCTTTTATACCCTGACTCGACCAGTGGTCTCGTTGTTACCATCAAGAGGGAGGGGATACCCAGCATGCAGACTGAGCTTCATCACAGTCGGCTTTCGTCGTCGTCCACATCCTTTGCGATAATCCTATGCTTATCATTGGGGGCCTGCTCGTGGGTTCCCAAAGGGGATATGCAATTGGATATTGGGATCAAAGATCGAGGAGTCGCTTCGTGGTACGGTGAACAGTTTCATGGCAGACAAGCGGCGAACGGCGAGTTGTTCGATATGGAAGCGCTGACGGCTGCTCATCGGACCATGCCTCTCGGCAGCGTGGTGCGTGTGGTGAATTTGACGAATGGCAAGCATCTCTATGTCCGGATCACGGACCGGGGTCCTTATGAGAAAGGGCGGATTCTCGATCTTTCCCATGGTGCGGCTGTCCAGTTGGGTGTGGAGCATAAAGGGGTGGCCTATGTGCAGGTTGAGATTGTCGGCGAACGCCGCCCGGAGCTGATGCTGCTATCAGAACAATTCTCAGATCGAACTGCCTCGCTTCTTGTTGGTGCGCAGCCGTGGACCCATCGGGCGTCGCCTGGGATGGCTGCTCCGGCTAGAAATTTCCTTGGCGATCTCTGGATTGCAAGGCGGAATCGCTGGGCTGTTGCCATGCTCGCGGTCACTCATCCTGCCGGCACGCCGGTCGCCTCGTTGGTCCTCAACTAACAGGCTGTTGAAAAAGCCCGTCAGCGGCGTTCTCGCATCGCTCAGAGGCTCACAACGAGGAAGAGAGGGGGAAGCAAGGTGTTTATCCGCTTGTCCATGAGCTAAGCAAGCGGGTCAAGCGAAGCTTGGTATGTACATCCTCACCTTTTCGCTCGCTGTGGCCTTGCTGGACAGCCTTTTTGAACAGCCTGCAGATGCCTGTGAAGGTCCATCTTGCCGATCCCACTCAGGTTGACACGGTGCAAAGCTCTCCACTAGACTGCATCGTTCCCATCAGTAGCTGACAATACGTGAGTTTATCGAAGGGGAGGCATGGAGCGATGGCCAAGAAGCGCGCAGAGGAACCAGATGAAGTGAAGTTGAAGAAGAAGATCGGCGTAAAGCTGACCGATCAAGGCAACCAGGAGGGAGGCGCCGATCTCCGCTCACTGAAGAAACGATTGAAGAGGGAACAGCGTAAACGGCGGGCACTTGTGCAGCGGAAGAAACGAGCGGCCGGAAGCAAAGGCGCAGCAGCCACCTCTGCATAGGCCTAGTCTTTATCGTGGTGACAGTCGTGCCAGGCTCTGATTCCATGGAAGAAGAACCGAAACATCCTCCCCAGGGCATCAACCCTCTCACCCAGCAAGCTGGTGACGAGCCGCTGGCCGGTGGTGTAGCCGATCAGATGCTGGCTGTGTCTTCCGCTGTCGACGAGAGAGCAGGTAGTCAAGGCACGGTCGCTCTTGATGAAGAGCAGGTCAAGGATGAGATCGACATTCAGGTCGATCTGCTGAGTGATCCTGACTGGGTGGTCCGCCGCGAAGCGGTCATTACTCTGGGCGAGATGGGTGATGAACGGTGTGTCGAACCGCTGGCCCGCGCGCTACGCGACGGTGACTGGCAGGTTCGAGAGGTCGCTATCGAGGCGATGGGGCAAGTGGGCTCTCCTGCCGTGGAGACTCTTCTCAAATTGCTCCGCGATTGGGAGGTCCGTAAATACGCGATTGCTGCGCTTGGGAAAATCCGTGACGAACGGGTCCTTGATCCCTTGATGCTTCAGCTTCGGAACGATGAGTTTAAAGACGATGCCATTGATGCCTTGGTCGTACTGGGTGAGCCGTCCGTCGAGAGGCTGATCGGTGCCCTTCGTGATAAGGACGAAAATGTCCGTAAGTGTGCCGTCCTCGCGTTGGGGCGGATCAAGAGCGGTGAGGCCATTAATCCCCTGATCGGGATGCTCGGTCATAAAGACTGGTTTACGCGGTTGACGGCTGCCGCCGCGTTGGAGTCGATCGGTGACGAGCGGGGCCGCGAGGCGATGAAGCCCTTGCTCAAGGATTCCGATATGGTGGTTAAGATGCGGGTGGAGCGAATTCTGGCGAAGTGGAAGACTCAACCGGCCAACGCCTGAGTTATTTATTCAAGAGTTGATTCATATTCTGCTGGAGATCGTCCAGCTTTTTCATTGATACCTGTTTTCCCGTCACAATTTCCAACTTCACCTCCAGCAGCGATCCGGCTATGTCTCGTAGCGCATTGGTTGCATCGTCGGACTTGGTTCCTTTTGTGGCGGTTTCCACGGCTGTGATAGCTTCGGCTATTTCTTTCGCTGCGTCACCGAAATTACGATCGGCGAGGTGCGCCTTCGCTTGGACCAATCGAGACTTCGCATCCACGAGTCCCTGACGCCTGCGGAGATCGCGCTCGATTCCAAGGGTCGTATCCAACACGTTTCTGGACATATCCTTCAATGACTGTTGCAGTTCTGCGACGGTTCGCTGAAGCGTTCCGACGGGCCGTTGTCCGAGATAGTAGCCCGCTCCGAATGCCCCAACGAGCAGCAAGACAACAGCAAAAAATTTAACCATCGCGGTCCTCGGTTAGTGGCGACGTTTGGATGAACTTAACCGGGTCAACTGCTGGAGCAGGCTGTTCGCACTCGCAATACGCACGGCCTCATCCGAATCTTGTAAGCCCTTAACTAGGAGCGGGATCGCACTCTCGCTGCTTTTCCGCAATCCCTTAGCGGCCATCAGGCGAGGAAGCGGCTGCTGGTCCTGGAAGAGCGTCTGAAGAACCGCCAAAGCGTCTTTCTCGGCGGAGGCACTCAAGGCCTGTGCCGCTGCGCCACGGATAGAAGGGTCGGAATGCCGAGCCAACTCTGTGGCTAGCGTGAGGGCGGAGGGATCGCCCAGGCGAATCAATCCCTCTGTGGCGCTGGCACGGACATGACTATTCGGGTCTCTCGTGAGTGCCTGCAGCAAGGGCCGATTGTCCTTGATGCCGAGCCTTCCAAGACTTGCCGCAGCGACACCGCGAACCATCGCCATCTCGTCCCCGATTGCGTGGGTGAGCGGAGCCACGCCGCTAGCGGAGCCAAATTCTCCCAGTGCTCCGGCAGCGAACGCGCGCACCGATGGATCAGGATCATACACAGCTTGGGAGAGGATCGCCAGGCTGGCCGGACGTTTGAGGCGTCCCAATACCCCCAACGCGGCCATCCTCGTCTCTGAGTCCGGCAGGGTCGCGGCGCTGGTGATATCGTCCAGCTTTTCCGTATGTCCCAGTTTGAACAGGGCGGCGTAGGCGAAGATGGCCTCAGGCCCATCTTCAGTCCGAGCGATATCCAGAAACCGCTGCTGAACGTCAGTGGCTTGTGCATCCCCGAGCGCCGTCATCGCAGCGATACGGACGGTCGGCATGTCATCCCGCAACGCGCGACGCACGGCGCCGGATTTCGCCGCGAGTCCGGCTTTTCCGATCGCCTCGACGGCGCGCGCGCGTACGACTACCGAAGCGTCCAGTAAGCCATCCTCTAAAATTGCCGAGGTCTCAGGCAAGCCCAATTCCGCAAGGGCCGAGTAGGCCGCAATACGAACATGCTCTTTTCGGTCTCGAACGTGGCCGGTGATCACTCCGAGTGCCAATGGGCGAAGCAGCGAAGCATCAGAGGATTGCCCCGTCTGGTTCAATTTCGCATGGATGGCCAGGGCTTCGTCTGTTCGACCAAGTCGGACATAGCTCAGCAAGGAGAGCCGGAGGAGTGCGGTCGAGGGTGTCACGTCCGGTGGAAGACCTCGGTAGAGAGCGGTCACTTCGGGGTAGTCGCCGGCCTTGAAGAGGGCCGCAGCTTTCGATTCGACCGTGGAAGGGGTTCCTGCCGATGCAGGAAGGAGAGGCACTGTGCTGAGAATCAGCATGAGCGCGCCAATGACACGCGTCATGGCAGTCGGAGTGACGCCCTGGTCGCGTATCAGTGAGCGATCCGCTGCGTCGAACCGAGTCACCATGTCGTCGGTGGCCGCACCGTGGCGGCGCGGTACATCAGACCAACATAGTCCTTCAGCATGCGCGTGGTACAGAACTGGGGCGCGATGGTGCGGATACATTCTTTGACCATTTGGAGCCAGCCCCGGGGGATCCCGTCACGATCACGCTGATAGAACAGCGGCACAGCCTCTTGTTCCAATATGCGATAGAGCTGTTCCGCATCATGATCATCCTGCGCCTTCGTGTCGGCCTGTTCGCTGAGTGGCTGGATGCCCCACCCGTTGGCTCCATTATATCCTTCCACCCACCAGCCATCGACGACGCTGAGATTCAACACGCCGTTCAGGGCGGCTTTCATGCCGCTGGTGCCGCTGGCTTCCATCGGAAAGCGCGGGGTGTTCAACCAAATGTCGACGCCCTGGACAAGATATTTCGCCATATGCATCTCGTAGTTTTCCAAGAACGCAACGCGACCGCCAAGTTTGTGGTCATGGCAGAAGTTCAGTACCTCGTGAATGAAGTATCGCCCCGGTTCATCGGCCGGGTGGGCCTTTCCGGCGAAGATAAGTTGGACCGGCCGCCAGCGGTCTTGGAGGAGTGCTTTCAGTCGTTCCAGGTCTCGGAAGAGCAAGGTGGCCCGTTTGTACGTCGCAAACCGCCTGGCAAAGCCAATGGTCAAAGCCTCGGGATCCAGGAGCGTGCCGCGTGTGAGCACTTGAGATGGCTGAAGATGTCCATGCATCCAGCCACCCCGGGCTCGTTCACGGATAAACCCCATCAGTTTCCGCTTCATCGCTTGTCGGGCCGCCCACAGCTCGTGGTCGGGAACGTCCATCACCCGCTGCCACATAGCTGGATCATCGCAGGTATCGGTCCAGGTTGGGCTGAGCGACTTGCTGTAGAGATGGTGTAGCTCCGGCGAGACCCACGTTGGCGCATGAATGCCGTTGGTCACGCTGCGGATGGGGACTTGGTCGGCCGGCAACCCCGGCCAGAAGTGTTGCCACATCTCTCGTGAGACGCGGCCATGTTCGCGGCTGACGCCGTTGACGTGGGCCGACAGGCGCATGACTAGCGCCGTCATATTAAAGCCGTGTCCGTGCGACTCGGGAGTTTCTCCAAGGCGGAGGAACTCGTCACGCGAGAGGCCCAGTTGTTCCCAATAGCCGGCAAAGTATCGATCCATCAGATGGTGTGGGAAGACATCGTGCCCGGCCGGTACAGGGGTGTGCGTGGTGAACACGGTGCTCTGACGGACCAGCTCGCAGGCTTCGGCATGGGACGACCCCTTTTGAACAAACTCACGTACCCGCTCCAAGGTGAGGAAGGCCGAGTGCCCTTCGTTGGCATGCCAGATCGATGGCGAGATATTGAGCGCGCGTAACATGCGCACGCCGCCGATCCCCAATAAGATCTCCTGACAGAGGCGCATTTCTTGGTCCCCACCGTAGAGACGGGCGGAGAGGGCTCGATCCTCCGGGCTGTTTTCCGGCACATCCGTATCGATGAGAAAGAGCGAGATTCTCCCCACCAGCACTTTCCAGACAGTCGCGGTCACCCGGCGGCCGCCCATCTCGACGGCAAACCGGCACGGCTCTCCCGACGGAGTCAGGGCCAGATGAACCGGAGATTCGTCGCGGTTGAACGGGGCGTAGGCCGCCTCTTGCCACCCTTCTGGCGTGATTCGCTGGCGGAAATATCCCTGCGGGTACATGAATCCGATTCCGACGAATGACAAGCCAATGTCGCTCGCCTCCTTGCAATGGTCTCCGGCCAAGATTCCGAGACCACCGCTATAAATGGGTACGGAGGCATGCAATCCAAATTCGGCCGAGAAGTACGCAATCGTCGACTTCGTCAGATTAGCATGGTGTGTCCCGACCCAACTTTTCTTGTTGACCAGATATTCGTCAAACAGGCGGAACACTGCCGAGTATTGGCGGAGAAACGACGGATCTTCGGCCAAGTGCGTGAACCGGTCCGGTCTGACATCGGACAGAAGCTTGACCGGATTATGGTGCGTGAGAAACCACAGAGTCGGATCGATCACCTCGAACAGTTGGCGAGCTTCCAAGGTCCAACTCCACCAGAGATTTCGTGCTAGCTCGGGTAGACGATTGAGGGTTTGCGGGAGAGAGCTGTTTACCGCGTTAGAAGAATCCACAAGCACTCCTTTGGTCAAGATCAGGTAATCAGGGTCGGCAATGACGGGCGATCACCAGTTGCGATCAGGCGTGCCCAGCCTTATGCCACGAGGCCCAGTCTTTGGAGAATGCCACGGCGGCATAACGTTCGCCAAGGACTTTAGCAACTCGGTTCAGGAGTTTGGAGAGTTGCTGCAGCTCGGAAGTGGTGAGGTCCTCACGGAACCGGGGGTGGAGTCCCCAACGGGTTTCTACTTCTTCGCCCGACACGCTCGACATCAAGCTGACAAGCTTGATCTCCTGGCCGGTCGACTTGTTCTGTTCCGTCGATGTCTCGACAGCTGGAAGCACAATCTGCGACGGTCCCTGAGAGGGAGGAGCTTGTCCTTGCAGGACTGCGCTGAGTGCCGGCACGACCGCGCTGGCGCAGAGCGTCGCCGCAGAACTGAGCCGCGCGTTGCCGACTGTGCCGAGGGCCTCGGCGACTTTGTCGCCGAAGTCGCGGAACATCTCGTTCTTCGTCTTGGAGTCTTCGGTGATCAGGAACTTGTATTGCTCGTACGCCTGCCGACTCTCCGATACGGTCGTGCCGATGGTCATGACGATTTCCATCTGATCCGCATTGTTCCCGAACGCTGGTTCCAGCGCACGTTTTAGCTGTTGGGTGACGGCATCTTCCAGCCCGTTCATGAACTCCAACTGGTCTTTCAACGGGATGTGCAAGGCCACCAGCCGGTCCGTGAGATTGAACATAATCTTGAGGAATTCGAGGTAGATGCCCCACTCCTCCTGCCGCTTGAGCTTGAGTGCCTGCTCAGGTGCCGTGCGCTTCATCATCGTGACCGATTCGCCCGACACGGCGAGCATCAGTTCGGCCAGCTGGCGGAGGCGCTCTTGGTATGCAGTATTAGCGGTGGCCATAAGTTTGCTCAAGAGCAGCGGGGATTATAGCGGAGACGAGAGTGGTATTTAAAGCGAGGAAGGAATGGATGAGCTACCAGGGTGTGAACGGTACAGGCTGTGAAGCTCCTGTAAGATCGCATCTTGCCTGTTTGCCTGGCACACATCCATCTATGTTGCCCTTGCTCACCCCATCCGATAGAGTGAGCCCTGCGGAATCAGAGGGCTCTCCAAATGGAATTCAGCTCAGTGCGAAATGCGGAGTCGGAGCCTCGGGTTCAGGTCTTGCCGCGTGATGAGGCGCGCGAGCATCTGATCACCATTGCGGACATGCTTGCGAAGGTGATGGATACCACGATCAGGATACCCGGTACGTCATGGTACATCGGGTTGGACCCGTTGCTCGGACTGATTCCCGGCATCGGTGATGTTCTGGCCAATCTCATCGGCACGATCATTCTTGGATTAGCGACACGCCTACAGCTTCCCAGAATTGTGCTGGCCCGCATGAGTCTCAATCTGCTCATCAATGGGACGGTCGGAGCCGTTCCAATTGCTGGGGATCTCTTCTCGGTCTGGTTTCGGAGTCATTCGAGAAACGCTGCGCTGCTTCGCGACGCAGCCATGAGGCTGGATCGCGAAACCCATGCTGATTGGTTTTATGTGGCCGGCATCATCGGGGGCACGGTGGCCCTCTTGCTACTTATGATCGCCTTCATCATAGGGTTGGTCTACCAGCTGTGGATGATGGTCTCAGGTGGATAGGAAAGGGAAGTTGAGTGTGGTATACAACGACCTTTTCTGAATAACCAAATTAGCGGCTACCCTCTTCGAATACCTTCATGGAACGAGAAGTCAAAACCTATGTACTGAAGCGACCTACTGAGGACGCCGTGCCGCGCAAGTTGTCGATCGACTACGCGGCGGCGCTGAATCCACAGCAGCTTGCAGCAGTGACGGCGGGTGATGGGCCGTCGTTGGTCATTGCGGGAGCTGGGAGTGGCAAGACGCGCACGCTGGTCTATCGCGTCGCGTATCTGATCGACTCCGGCGTGGATCCGTCGAACATTCTCTTGCTGACGTTCACGCGCAAGTCTTCACAGGAAATGTTGGAACGTGCTGGCGATCTGATCGGGACGAGTAGTCATCGGGTTTGTGGAGGGACGTTTCACTCTGTCGCCAACATGTTGTTGCGCCGCAATGGCCGGTCGATCGGCATTGAACCTGGGTTCACGATTCTGGATCGCGGCGATGCGGAAGACTTGATCGCTCTTGTGCGAGCGCAGCTGGGTCTCAACGAGAAGGATAAACGCTTTCCCCGCAAGGGGACGATCATGGAAATGATCAGCAAGAGCGAGAACACGCTGCGCAGTCTCGATGAAATCATTCTGGAGGAGTTCAGTCATTTCTCGGATCATTCGGAAGATCTCGGTCGATTGCAGAAGGCGTATCAAGCTGCGAAGCGACAGAAGCAGTTGTTGGACTACGATGATCTCTTGGTCATGCTGCGGCAGTTGTTGTTGCTGGACGAGACGGCACGCACACATATTTCCCGCCAGTATCGCTATATCCTTGTGGATGAGTATCAAGATACGAACCGGTTGCAGGCCGAAGTCATCCGTCAGCTGGCGACGACGCATCAGAATGTAATGGTGGTTGGGGATGATTCGCAGTCGATCTATGCGTTCCGGGGTGCGACCTTCAAGAATATCATGGACTTTCCAGTGCTGTTCCCGGGCACGACGATTTATAAACTCGAAGAAAATTATCGCAGCACCCAGCCGATCTTGAACCTCGCGAACTGCATTATCGATGAAGCGGCTGAGAAGTATACGAAGCGCCTGTTTACTAGAAAGATCGATGGTCCGTTGCCGGCGTTGGTCGAAGCGGCTGGAGAAAATGCACAATCCCGATTCATTGCGCAGAAGATTCTTGAGCTTCGTGAAGAAGGGGTGCCGTTGAGTGAGGTGGCGGTCCTCTTTCGTTCAAGCTTTCATTCCTTTGATTTGGAAATCGAGCTGTCTCGAAAGGGGCTTCCTTTCATCAAGCGCGGTGGGGTGAAGTTTATCGAAACAGCTCATGTCAAGGATCTGCTGGCCCATGTGCGAGTCGTCGCAAACCCCCTTGATACGGTGAGCTGGCATCGCGTGCTGCTGCTGGTGGAAGGGGTGGGACCGAAGAAAGCGCAGGATTTGCTCGCCGCGATTGTGAAGGCTGAGCGACCCTATGACGTGTTACGCGGAGTGAGCGGCCGTTCCGGCCAGGGTCTCAAGAACTTGGCCAACACGCTGGAGAGTCTGGCTGGATCAGACGATCGGCAACCGGAACATCAAGTAAGCCATATCTACGAGTACTATCTCCCGATCCTCAAGGACCAGTACGACGATTATCCTAAGCGCACGAGGGATCTCGACCATCTCCATACGATTGCCGAGGGGTACCATGGCATCAACGAATTTCTTGCCGATTTGGCGTTGGAACCGCCTGATGGGAGTGCGGTGAATGTCGAAGCGCCTGATCGCGATGATGAACGGCTGGTGCTCTCGACGATTCATTCTGCGAAGGGGTTGGAGTGGCAGTGTGTCTTTGTGATCTGGGTGGTCGACGGCCGGTTTCCTTCCGCCTATTCCTTTCTTGCCGATGATGAACTGGAGGAAGAGCGGCGGCTTTTTTATGTGGCCGTTACGCGAGCCAAACGGCATTTATTTATGACATACCCGATCAATGTGTACGACAAGACCAGCGGGATGTTGCTGTCGAAGCCCTCACGGTTTCTGGACCATGTGTCCTCGGACCTGCTTGATACCCTGGCATTGGTAGAGGAAGGCGGACGCGAGGATTGGGGAATGACACGAGACCCCTATTATTGATTTGAGTTTGTTGTCGTGACGTATCACGCCTGTTTTCTATCCGCATGAGCGACTGCCCAATTCGATTGCTCCTCGTATTATTGTGGTGCTGCTGGTCCGGGCCAGCTTTTCTCGCCGAGGCATCCGTCACATCTCTGAACCAGCAAGGCAGTGCCGGCCAAACGTGGATGCGTTTTCTCGCTGACGCGGAACGGCTCCGGTTGCCTGCGAAGTTTCTGAAGGCGCTCCCACCGGACTTTATTCAGTTTGAGTTCGATGATCTTCGGACCTACGCCGCCGAGTACCATCCCGGAGAGCATCGGATGGTCCTGAACCGGTCGTTGTCCTTTAACGCTGCGGGGAGGGTCCTCAAGCCGCTTGCCCAGATGACGCACAAGGAACTGGAGGTGCTCTATCATGAACTGTTTCATGCGTATATGGATTATCTCAGCCTTATAGAGGAGCAATCTCGTGAGGCTGGTAGCCGTTCAAAAGATCTGCTGGGCTTCGCCCGAGAGCAGCAAGTCTGTCGCTATAGTGAAGTGAAAATCGCACCGATTGTTCAGCGACAGAATGAAATGGAGTCGCGCTACTTGACGCAGGCCGAGTCGTGGGAAGCGCTGAATGAAACATGGGCCGTCTTTATTGGCTGGACCGTGTGGAATCAGCTTGAGGTACAGCACAAGACCGGGAAATCTATGTTTCAGGGGCGGGGGCAAGCTCATCGATGGATACGGCGACTCAAAACGGCATTTGAGAAGGTGGAGCTCCGAGGGTACTATGTCCCTGAAGATCCCGAAGAACGACGTCTTGCCCAGAAGCGATATTTGGCGAAACCGTCACAGCTAACACTACGGGAAGCCGTGGTTTTGATGAAGCAAGTCCTCGGTTTTCAGTATGATTTTGTTGAGGAGTTGGAAGCGTCATTCGGGTCATCTCAGCCATCTTCCTGTTAGGCTACCAAGGAGGGTAAATTAAAAAAAAGTACCGGAGCCGAATTCCCCTCTTGACATGAAGAAAGTTCATCAATAGAATCCAGCGTTTCGTAGTCTAGCCTGTCCGAGCACTTCAGCGAATCAATCTTTGAGGATTGAGGAAGAAAGCTGTGCACGGGTAGGCCTGCTTGTCTTTGTTGAGCGGTTGGTCGGTGAACTCGTTTTCTGTGTGCTGAAATTGATTGATCGAGAATGATGAAGTATCGCGGGCAGGTACCCAAGTGGCCAAAGGGGGCAGACTGTAAATCTGCTGGCTTATGTCTTCCAAGGTTCGAATCCTTGCCTGCCCACCAAACCGCGCTTGTGTGGGTCGGCGAGCTTCTTTATGTGGAGTGAGCCGGATAAAAGCTTCAGGTGTTTGGCTTGATGAATGCGTGAATCGAGAAAATTACGGAAAAGGCGGGCGTAGCTCAGTGGTAGAGTTCCAGCCTTCCAAGCTGGCTGTCGTGGGTTCAAATCCCATCGCCCGCTCCAAAGAAAAAGGTGCTAGGGCGGTAAGAGTCAATTGGCGAGCATTGGTAGCGGCAATCAATTAGTGGAGAGAGGGCCTAGGTTCACGAATGACCTCTAGCGTGTCGAATGCCCACGTAGCTCAGTTGGTAGAGCACGTCCTTGGTAAGGACGAGGTCACGCGTTCGATCCGCGTCGTGGGCTCCATGCAGGGCTTGCTTGATCCGGGGTGCAAGTAGTAGGGCGCGACGGGTTGACACCTTCAGTGTTCTAGACAAAGGAGTGGGTTATGGCGAAGGCGAAATACGAGCGGAAGAAGCCGCACGTGAACATTGGGACGATTGGGCACGTGGATCATGGGAAGACGACGTTGACGGCGGCGTTGACGAAAGTGTGTGCGGATCGAGGGATGGCCAAGTTTATCCCGTACGACGAAGTGGCGAAAGCCAGTGAGAGTCAAGGGCGACGGGATGCGACCAAGATCATGACGATCGCCATCAGCCACGTCGAGTATGAGACGGATAACCGGCATTATGCCCACGTGGATTGTCCGGGGCACGCGGATTACGTGAAGAACATGATCACCGGCGCGGCGCAGATGGATGGAGCGATTCTGGTGGTCAGTGCGGCGGACGGCCCCATGCCGCAGACGCGGGAGCACATTCTCTTGGCCCGGCAGGTGGGGGTGCCCTACATTGTGGTGTTTTTGAACAAGGCCGACAAAGTCGATGACAAGGAGTTGTTGGAGTTGGTGGAGCTGGAAGTGCGGGAGTTGCTTACGAAGTATGGGTTTCCGGGGGACAAGACCCCGATCATCCATGGGAGTGCGTTGAAGGCGATGGAGGCGGATCCGGGGGAGTTGGGGGTGCCGTCCATCATGAAGCTGTTGGAGGCGGTGGATACGTATATTCCGACGCCGCAGCGGCCGATCGACAAGCCGTTTCTCATGCCGATTGAAGACGTGTTTACCATCAGTGGCCGCGGGACGGTCGTCACGGGGCGGTGCGAGCGGGGCATTGTGAAGGTGGGCGATGAAATCGAGATTGTGGGGCTTCGGCCGACGCAGACCACGATCGTGACGGGCGTGGAGATGTTCCGCAAGGTGCTGGATGAGGGGCAGGCAGGAGACAACGTCGGGGTGTTGTTGCGCGGCACGAAGAAAGAAGACGTCGAGCGGGGGATGGTGTTGTGCAAAGCGAAGACCATCACGCCGCATACGAAGTTCAAGGCGGAGATTTATGTGTTGACGAAAGAAGAAGGCGGGCGGCACACAAAACGAAAAAGATTCGCAAGCTCTTGCTGGGGAAGGTCGTTGGACGTGATCTGATGGACCCTGAGAGTGGCGACGTTATCTTGAAGAAGAAGGGTAAGATGACGGCGGAGATTCTTAAGCGATTGCCAGACGACACGGTGCGTCACATCCTCCTAAGTGATCCTGATGAGCAAAAAGAGCTGGAAGATGTTGAGCGACGGGCGAAAGAGCAGATTGAAATTCTCCAGACGTTGTACGATGAAAAGGTGGGGCGCTTAAAACGAGGTGATGAACTGCCTCCCGGTGTCATCAAGCTTGTTAAGGTTTACGTTGCCATGAAGCGCAAGATCCAGGTCGGAGACAAAATGGCCGGTCGACACGGCAATAAAGGTGTCGTATCGCGCGTGCTACCAGAAGAAGATATGCCCTATCTTCCTGATGGGACCCCGGTGGAAATCGTATTGAATCCTCTGGGTGTGCCGTCCCGTATGAACGTCGGGCAAATTCTTGAGACTCACCTTGGATGGGCAGCTAAGGCCTTGGGCATCCAGGTGGCCAGTCCGGTCTTCGATGGCGCATCCGAGAAGGAAATTAAGGACCTGCTGAAAAAAGCCAAACTGCCTGTGAGCGGCCAGTCGCAGCTCATCGACGGCAAGACGGGCGAGCCGTTCAGCAGTCCGGTGACGATCGGCTATATGTACGTGCTGAAGCTCCACCATCTGGTGGACGACAAGATTCACGCACGGTCGATCGGCCCCTATTCTCTCGTGACTCAGCAACCTCTTGGCGGTAAGGCTCAATTTGGGGGCCAGCGGCTGGGAGAAATGGAAGTCTGGGCGCTACAGGCATATGGGGCGGCATCGACTCTTCAAGAATTCCTGACCGTCAAGTCCGACGATGTGCCGGGTCGGTCTCGCATGTATGAAGCGATTGTCAAAGGTGAACCGTTCCTCGAGCCCGGACTGCCTGAGTCGTTCAATGTGTTAGTGAAGGAACTGCAGAGCTTGGGACTCGATATTGAGCTGGTTAAGACGCAAGACTAACCGCTTGTGTGCCGGCTGAAGACCGGTATCAGAGGAGGTCACTACCTTGGAAGGCGTATATACACTGTTTGAAAAGCAACGGGATTCGGTGTCGTTTGATGCGATGCGGATTCGCATCGCATCGCCCGAGAAGATCCGATCTTGGTCGTATGGTGAAGTCAAGAAACCGGAAACGATCAACTATCGGTCATTCAAGCCTGAAAAAGACGGGCTTTTTTGTGCCAAGATCTTTGGTCCTACTAAGGATTGGGAGTGCAATTGCGGGAAATACAAACGCATGAAGCACCGCGGGATCGTGTGCGACAAATGCGGCGTCGAGGTGATCCAGTCGAAGGTTCGACGTGAACGGATGGGCCATATCGAATTGGCTGCGCCTGTCGCCCATATTTGGTTTCTGAAGGGTGTTCCGAGTCGGATTGGAACCCTGCTTGATATGAGCCTCAAGCAGCTTGAGAAAATTCTCTATTTTGAAAGTTATGTCTGTGTGGACCCAGGTTCAACCGACTTAGGGGAAAAAGAGTTGGTGCCGGAAGATAAGCTGCGTACCCTTGTATCTGAGTTCGGGTCGAGCGGGTTTAAGGTTGGAATCGGTGCAGAGGCTATCCGTGACTTATTGAGGAAGATCGATATTAATGCGCTGTGGGATGAATTGCAGGTGAAGTCAAAAGCGTCGACATCGGCAGCCATGAAGAAGAAGTATGCCAAGCGCTTAAAGGTGCTGGAGGCGTTTCGTAAGTCAGGGAATAAGCCGGAATGGATGATCATGGATGTCATTCCAGTCCTGCCGCCGGAGTTGCGTCCCTTGGTTCCGCTTGATGGAGGCCGATTTGCCACATCTGATCTGAACGACCTCTACCGTCGTGTGATCAATCGAAATAATCGGTTGAAACGATTAATGGAGTTGAAGGCGCCAGGCGTCATCATTAGGAACGAGATGCGGATGCTGCAGGAAGCTGTGGATGCGCTCTTCGATAATGGTCGCCGAGGGCGCGCGATTCGCGGTCCAAACAAGCGTCCGCTGAAATCGTTGAGCGACATGCTGAAGGGAAAGCAAGGACGGTTCCGGCAGAATCTACTCGGGAAGCGTGTGGATTACTCTGGTCGTACCGTCATCGTTGTCGGCCCTGAACTGCGTCTCCACCAATGTGGTTTACCGAAGAAGATGGCACTTGAGTTGTTCAAGCCGTTCATATTCCACAAGTTGGAAGCGCGCGGTGCGGCTACTACTATCAAGAGTGCCAAGCGGTTAGTTGAAAAAGAGCGGCCAGAGGTTTGGGATGTCCTGGACGAAGTGATTCGCGAGCACCCTGTACTGCTGAATCGAGCCCCGACGCTCCATCGGTTGGGCATCCAGGCCTTCGATCCTGTGTTAGTTGAGGGCAAGGCGATCCGATTGCATCCGCTCGTCTGCGCCGCGTTCAATGCGGACTTCGATGGAGATCAGATGGCGGTGCACGTCCCGCTATCCGTTGAAGCGCAGGTTGAAGCACGGGTTCTCATGATGTCCATCAACAACATTCTTTCTCCGGCCAATGGTAAGCCGATTGCGGTGCCCTCGCAGGATATGGTGTTGGGCTGCTATTGGTTAACGAAAGAGCGGTTGGGCGCAAAGGGCGAGGGGAAGGTGTTTGGCTCCCCTGAAGAAGTTCGGATTGCCTTTGATGCGAGAGAAATGGAAGAGCATGCGCGGATTAAGGTGCGTCTTGAGGGTTCACTCGTGCAGACAACTGTTGGCCGTGTCTTGCTGTCAGAAATCCTTCCGCAAGGTTTACCGTTCGCCAATGCGAACAAGCTTATGACCAAAAAGGAGATGACGAAACTCATTGATTCGGTCTATAGACAGAATGGTCATCGAGACACCGTCGAGTTTCTGGATAAGATCAAAGATCTTGGCTTTACCTATGCGACGAGAGCCGGTTTGTCGATCTGCGTCGATAATATGCACATTCCGAGTAAGAAGGAAGAGCTTATCGGGAAGGCGCAGCGCGAAGTGATCGAGATCGAGAAGCAGTATTCAGAGGGGTTGATCACGAACGGCGAACGGTACAACAAGGTGATCGACATTTGGGCGCACGTCACTGAGCAGGTTGCCAACGAGATGATGAAGGAACTCGGCGCCGGCGGTGATCCGGCCAAAGCCGAATCGTTCAACCCAATCTTCATGATGGCGGATTCTGGTGCTCGTGGTAGTTCGCAACAGATTCGGCAGTTGGGTGGTATGCGTGGATTGATGGCCAAGCCATCCGGTGAGATCATTGAAACGCCGATCACTGCTAACTTCCGTGAAGGGTTGACGGTGTTGCAGTACTTCATTTCCACTCACGGTGCTCGTAAGGGGCTTGCCGATACGGCGTTGAAGACCGCCAATTCAGGGTATCTCACTCGGAGATTGGTCGACATTGCTCAAGACGTCATTATTAATGAGCTTGATTGTGGTACGCGAGACGGCATTACTGTCAGTCCGTTGATCGAAGGTGGTGAAATTATCCAGCCGTTGGAGGAACGCGTTCTTGGTCGTTTAGCGGCAGAGGATATTCGTGACCCCGTCACCGGGGAAATTATTGTGTCTTGGAATGAAGAAATCAATGAAGAGCTAACGAAGTTGATCGTTGAGGCGGGAGTTGACCGTGTGAAGATTCGGTCCGTGCTGACCTGTCAATCTCCCCGTGGTGTCTGTCGTGCCTGTTATGGTCGAGATCTGGCGCGAGGGCGTCTGGTGGAAAAGGGAGAGCCGGTTGGCGTCATCGCGGCGCAATCAATTGGTGAACCTGGCACGCAGTTGACGATGCGCACCTTTCACATCGGCGGTACGGCCAGTAAGGTCGTCGAGCAGACCGTGCTTGAGGCGAAACATGCCGGGCGAATTAAGTTCATGAGCTTCGATGCCAAAAAGAACGCCGACATTCACAATGGTGGTATTGCGGTACGGAATAAAGATGGTGAATGGGTCGTTATGAATCGTAATACGAAGATTGCGATTGTCGATGATAGTGGACGAGAGCGTGAGAAGTATCCCGTGGTGTATGGGGCTAAGATCAAGATTAAAGATGGCGATCCAGTTGTCGCTGGCCAGAAATTGGTTGAGTGGGATCCGTACTCTCTGACTATTCTGACGGAAGTGGGTGGGAGAGTGGCGTACGGTGATATTGTCGAAGGTGTCACGATGAAGGACGAGTTCGATGAAGTAACCGGCTTGTCGCGTAAGGTTATCATTGAACATACCGGCCAGACGCTTCGTCCTCGCGTGTCGATTAAAGACGACAGTGGTAAAACGGCCAAAGCAACCGGCGGATCTAGCGCGGTGGCTAGGTACTTATTACCGGTCGGAGCCCATATCTTTGTCGAAAAGGGGGCCACTGTGCATCCTGGTGATGTCTTGGCAAAGATTCCTCGTGAGACGACGAAGACTAAGGACATTACGGGAGGTCTTCCGCGCGTGGTGGAGCTTTTCGAGGCGAGGAAGCCAAAAGAGCAGGCGGTCATCACTGAGATCGATGGAGAGGTCTCCTACGGTGGGTTCGTCAAAGGCCAGCGCAAGGTTCTCGTCGACAATAAGATGGGTGATGTGAAGGAATATTTTATTCCTAAGGGCAAGCACGTCAACGTTCACGAAGGTGACTGGGTACGGGCTGGAGAGCCGTTGATGGATGGCTCGGCGAATCCTCATGACATTCTTGACGTGTTGGGTCCGAATGAATTGCAGAAGTACCTCGTGGATGAGGTGCAGGACGTATATCGATTGCAAGGCGTTTCGATTAATGACAAGCATATCGAGATCATCGTGCGGCAAATGCTGCGTAAGGTGCGTATTGAAGATCCCGGAGATACCCAGTTTTTGCCGGCCAGTCAAGTCAGCAAGAGTCTCTTCGAGAAAGAAAATGAGCGAGTGCTCGCCAATGGCGGCACGCCTGCTCTGGGCAAGCCTGTCTTGCTTGGGATTACCAAGGCGGCCCTCACGACCGATAGCTTTATTTCTGCGGCATCGTTCCAGGAAACCACGCGCGTACTCACTGAAGCCGCGATCAATGGACGCGAGGATAAGTTATTGGGCTTGAAGGAAAACGTCATTGTGGGTCGGCTAATTCCGGCAGGGACAGGGTTTGAAGAGTACCGCGATACGTTCGTCATCAGTGAAAAGCCAGAGGTAATACCTGTAGGTGTTACAACTGCAGTATCATCTGGCGCAGCAGTTCCGGCGGTTTCAGGGGAAGGTGCTCGGTCTTAGTGCGTGATGGATACTGCCTACTTGACAGTAGGACTTTACGTCACTATAATCCGGCGGCTTTGCACTTGACGGTTAGTGCTTGTTCTATTTGAAAGGGTTTGAACGCGATGCCGACGATCAATCAGCTGGTTCGGAAGGGGAGGATCTTCGTGAAGGCAAAGACGAAAAGTCCTGCCCTGAAGTCCTGTCCGCAGAAAAGAGGCGTGTGCCTTCGTGTCTATACAACGACGCCGAAGAAGCCGAACTCAGCATTGCGGAAAGTTGCGCGCGTGCGTCTTACGAACGGTATGGAGGTGACGACGTATATACCTGGCGTCGGACACAATCTTCAGGAGCATTCTATTGTGCTTGTGCGTGGAGGTCGCGTTAAGGATTTGCCGGGCGTTCGATACCATTTGGTTCGTGGCGCCTTGGACGCGGTTGGTGTAGCTGGAAGAAAGCAGAGTCGTTCGAAGTATGGAGCAAAGCGGCCCAAGTAGATTTTGTGAGTTTTGAAAATCATCACACGGATTGGATAGGTTGATATGCCACGCAGTAGGTTTTTAGGTCAACGAGAAGTGCTTCCCGATGTGCGGTATCGCGATAAGCTGGTCGGGAAGTTTATTAACGCGCTAATGAGTAGCGGGAAAAAGAGTACGACGGAACGGATATGTTATGGCGCGTTTGATGTTATTCAAGAGAAAACTGGCGGCGACCCGCTGAAAGTGTTTAAGGCAGCTGTAGATAATGTGAAGCCGATTGTTGAAGTCAAGTCTCGTCGAGTAGGGGGTGCCTCCTATCAGGTTCCAGTCGAAATTAGGCCTGCACGTCGAGTGTCGTTGGCGCTTCGTTGGTTATCGCAGTATGCCCGTACGCGCGGTGGCAAAAGTATGCGCGAAAAGCTTGCCGCTGAGCTGATGGATGCATCAAATAACACAGGGGCTGCGGTCAAGAAGCGGGAAGACGTGCATCGGATGGCAGAGGCCAATAAAGCATTCGCCCATTATCGCTGGTAGTGTCATTCTGTGCTGCAGTTGAGCTGTGCTGCGATATGCAGGCTCTGGCCAACTTGTATCGCAGTGGTATTTCTTGGCTTGACTAGCGGTACTCGTTTTTTTGAGAGAGTTAGGGAGTTAAAGTGGCTCGTCAGACATCGTTAGGGCAGACGCGCAATATCGGTATCATGGCCCATATTGATGCCGGTAAGACTACGACCACGGAGCGCATCCTCTATTATACCGGCATGACTCATAAGCTGGGTGAGGTCCATGAAGGTGCGGCCACGATGGATTGGATGGAGCAAGAGCGTGAGCGAGGCATTACCATTACGGCCGCCGCAACGACCTGTTTCTGGCGTGATCATCGCATTAATATTATTGATACCCCTGGGCACGTTGACTTTACAATTGAGGTGGAGCGCTCCTTGCGCGTACTTGATGGCGCGGTAGCAGCGTTTGATTCTGTTCAGGGTGTTGAGCCTCAGTCCGAAACGGTCTGGCGTCAAGCTGATAAGTATCATGTCCCTCGTATCGCCTTCATGAATAAGATGGATCGTATCGGCGCGGATTTCTACGGAAGTGTCCAGTCTATTATTGATCGACTGGGAGCTATCCCGGTTCCGATTCAGATTCCAATCGGGCGTGAAGCAGAATTTCGAGGATCGATTGATCTGGTAAGGATGAAGGGATTCTTCTACGACGACGAAACGTTGGGTGCGAAGTATAAGGTCGATGAAATTCCTGAGGCTCTTCTCGCTCAGGCGAAAGAGTACCGAGAGAAAATGCTCGACGCGGTGGCAGAGTTTGATGACCAAGTGATGGAGAAATATTTAAGCGGCCATCCATTGACAGAAGAAGAGGTCATGCGCGCGATCCGGGCTGGCGTTATCTCGATGAAGATTACCCCGGTGCTGTGTGGGTCGGCTTTTAAGAACAAGGGTGTTCAGCAGTTGCTGGATGCGGTTGTTGACTACCTTCCGTCTCCGCTTGATGTCCCTCCGGTCATGGGGTTGGATCCGAATAGCAGTAAGGAAGTTGAGCGAAAGTCTGATGACGGTGAGCCATTTTCAGCATTGGCATTCAAGATCATGTCTGATCCATTTGCTGGGCAGTTGACATTTTTCCGTGTCTATTCTGGAACGTTGAAAACTGGTACAGCGGTCTTGAATGTGACCAAGGGGACAAAGGACCGCATTGGGCGTCTCCTGAAGATGCACGCCAATAAGCGAGAAGAAATCGATGAGGTGTATGCAGGGGACATTGCTGCAGCGGTTGGGCTTAAGGGAGCTACCACTGGAGATACGCTGGCAGATGAAAAGCAGCCAGTGCTCCTGGAGGTGATGAAGTTTCCTGAGCCCGTGATTGCGATGGCGATTGAGCCTAAAACAAAGCAAGACCAAGAAAAGATGGGTTTTGCCCTCCAGAAACTGGCTCAAGAGGATCCATCATTCCGTGTGCGGACAGACGAAGAGACTGCGCAGACGATTATTGCCGGAATGGGTGAGTTGCATCTTGAGATCATCGTCGATCGAATGTTGCGTGAGTTTAAAGTTGAAGCAAATGTTGGAAAGCCTGAGGTGGCATTTCGGGAGACGATCAGGCGGAAGGCTGAAGCTGAATCGAAGTATGTTAAGCAGACTGGTGGGCGTGGACAGTACGGTCATGTTGTCTTAACAGTTGAGCCTTCAGAGTTAGGTAAGGGGCTTGAGTTTGTGAATAAGGTTGTGGGTGGAGCAATTCCGAAGGAATTTGTGCCTGCTATTGAGAAGGGTGTTCGCGAGCGGATGGAAAGCGGTGTCGTTGCAGGGTATCCGCTTCGGGATGTGAAGGTGACGGTGATTGATGGTTCCTACCACGATGTCGATTCAAATGAAATGGCATTTAAGATTGCAGGGTCAATGGGATTTGCTGATGCGTGCAAGAGGGCCGATCCTGTCCTGCTTGAACCAATTATGAAGGTTGAGGTTTTAGTTCCGCAGGAGTTCATGGGTGATGTGATTGGTAACTTGAACAGCCGAAGAGGTAAAGTGCAAGGAATGAAGGTCCGGGCTGGTGCTCAAGCTATTGATGCTGCCGTGCCCTTAATGGAGATGTTTGGCTATGCGACTGATCTCCGGTCTCGTACGCAGGGTCGTGCGACCTATAGCATGGAGTTTGATCGGTATGATCAGGTTCCTAGAAATATTGCGGAAGCCATCATCAAGAAATAGCGTGGTGAATTAGGAGGGGGTGGCATTATGGCGAAGGCGAAATACGAGCGGAAGAAGCCGCACGTGAACATTGGGACGATTGGGCACGTGGACCATGGGAAGACGACGTTGACGGCGGCGTTGACGAAAGTGTGTGCGGATCGGGGGATGGCGAAGTACATCCCGTACGACGAAGTGGCGAAAGCCAGTGAGAGTCAGGGGCGACGGGATGCGACCAAGATCATGACGATCGCCATCAGCCACGTCGAGTATGAGACGGATAACCGTCATTATGCCCACGTGGATTGTCCGGGGCACGCGGATTACGTGAAGAACATGATCACCGGTGCGGCGCAGATGGATGGGGCGATTCTGGTGGTCAGTGCGGCGGACGGACCGATGCCGCAGACGCGAGAGCACATTCTCTTGGCGCGGCAGGTGGGGGTGCCGTACATCGTCGTATTTTTGAACAAGGCCGACAAAGTCGATGACAAGGAATTGTTGGAGTTGGTGGAGCTGGAAGTGCGGGAGTTGCTCACCAAGTATGGGTTTCCGGGGGACAAGACCCCGATCATCCATGGGAGTGCGTTGAAAGCGATGGAGGCGGATCCTGGGGAATTGGGGGTGCCATCCATCATGAAGCTGTTGGAGGCAGTGGATACGTACATTCCGACGCCGCAGCGGCCGATTGACAAGCCGTTTCTCATGCCGATTGAAGACGTGTTTACCATCAGTGGCCGCGGGACGGTCGTCACGGGGCGGTGCGAGCGGGGGATTGTGAAGGTGGGCGATGAAATCGAGATTGTGGGGCTTCGGCCGACGCAGACCACGATCGTGACGGGTGTGGAGATGTTCCGCAAGGTGCTGGATGAGGGGCAGGCGGGAGACAACGTCGGGGTGCTGTTGCGGGGTACGAAGAAAGAAGACGTGGAGCGAGGGATGGTGTTGTGCAAAGCGAAGACCATCACGCCGCATACGAAGTTCAAGGCAGAGATTTATGTGTTGACGAAAGAAGAAGGCGGGCGGCACACGCCGTTCTTCAATGGGTATCGGCCGCAGTTCTACTTCCGGACGACGGATGTGACGGGGATCGTGCAGTTGAATCCGGGGGTGGAGATGGTGATGCCGGGCGACAATGTCAGTGTGACGGGGGAGTTGATCAGTCCGATCGCGATGGATCAGGGGTTGCGGTTTGCCGTGCGTGAGGGCGGCAAGACCGTGGGCTCGGGGGTTGTGACGGAAATTCTGGCGTAGCCAAGCAAGTGGACAGGAAGTAAGTCAACGCGAGAGTGCGTGTTGGCTGCGGTCCTGTCGGTTTGTATCGAGGAGAAAGAGATGCGTGAAATCATTAACATGGCTTGTACGCTCTGCAAGCAGCGGAATTACTCGACCATGAAAAACAAGAAGAACGATCCGGATCGGTTAGAGCGAAGCAAGTTTTGTAAGTTCTGCCGCAAGCACGTACCTCATAAAGAGGTGAAATAGGCCGAGGCGCGAGAGATGAATCGTTCGGGGGTGGAGAGCCTCACCGATTGGCTGATGCCTCACACCTTACGTTCGAGTAGGGGCATAGTGTCAATGGCAGCACATCGGTCTCCAAAACCGAGAGTCTAGGTTCAAATCCTAGTGCCCCTGCCAAGTCTCGTGTGCGCGATCCGGAGGGCTGCCTGAATTGAGCTCGATGTGGGGTAGGCCCTGTAATTTTTTGCGGGTAATAGTTAGGGGTTGATTGCAGTATCAATTGGCCTTGCAATCGGAGCTGGCAGATTGGGCGTGATGCGGGGCGGTGATTTGGGTGTGAGGCAGTTATTCGGATTGACGTGATTAGGCAACGGAGTCACAGATGTTTAAGCGTATGACAGAGACGATTCGGCTGTTCGTGACGGACGTGCGGGCAGAGCTGAAAAAGGTTTCCTTTCCGAGTCGCGCGGAAACCATCGGGTCAACGACGGTGGTGATCGTGTTCTGTATTCTAATGTCTCTGTACTTATCCGTCATTGACTCATTTCTTTCATGGTTGGTTGCGAAATTCATCTAAATCTGGCGAGAAGAGGAATTGGGGAAGTTGGCGGTAATTCATCGAAGGCATGAGGGTGGTGCATGACAAAGAGCTGGTACGTCATTCATACGTACGCGGGTTTTGAGGGGCGAGTGAAGACCAGCCTCATGGAGCGTGCAAATCAAATGGGGCTTGTTGAAAAGCTCGGGCAGGTGCTCGTTCCGACAGAGGACGTCATAGAAATTAAGGACGGGAAGCGACGGACCTCTCGACGAAAGTTCTATCCTGGCTACGTCCTTGTGGAGTTGGAGTCTCCGTTGGGGGATGACACCGTACAGATGATCAAGGAGACGCCAAAAGTGACTGGATTCGTCGGGGGCGGCGCGGTGCCGACACCTCTGACCAGTGATGAGGTGGAGTCCTTGCTCAAGCAGGTCGATGCAGGGCAAGCCGAGCCTCGGGAGCAGGTCAAGTTCATTAAGAGCGATAACGTTCGCATTATCGATGGGCCTTTTCTTGGGTTTAACGGGGTGGTTGAGGAGGTCGATCAAGATCATAGTCGGGTGAAGGTGATGGTGAGCATTTTTGGTCGGTCGACTCCTGTGGAATTGGGCTTTTTGCAGGTTGAACGGATTTAAGCCGATCGGTCGACGTCGGTCTTCAGTCGTGTGAGGGCTGAAGGTTGAGTGTCGATCGCGAAGGAGAAAGAGAGCGAAATGGCGAAAGAAGTTTCGGCACAGATCAAGTTGCAAATTCCGGCTGGCAAGGCCAATCCGGCTCCTCCTGTCGGTCCCTCGTTGGGACAGCATGGGGTCAACATTATGGAGTTTTGTAAGCAGTTCAATGCCAAGACCCAGAAGGACGGGGATAGTATTATCCCTGTCATCATTACGGTCTACAAGGACCGTACCTTCAGCTTTATTATGAAGACTCCTCCAGCGTCTGACCTCCTCAAGAAAGCTGCTGGGATCATCAAGGGATCTGGTGTGCCACAGAAAGATAAGGTGGGGAAAATCACCAGGCAACAGTTGGACGAAATTGCTCGGAAGAAGATGGCTGATCTGAACGCGGCTGATGTGGAAGGGGCGACGAAAATCATCGAAGGTACTGCCCGTAGTATGGGTGTCGTTATTCAAGGCTAATGCCAAGATCGAAGGAGCGTCTGGTCATGGGAAAGAAAATGAATGCGGCGATCAAAAATCTTGAGCCGCGTGTCTACGGGTTGCGCGAGGCCGTTGAAACCGTGAAGCGATCGGCCTATGCGAAGTTTGATGAATCGGTTGATCTTGCGCTGAGGCTAGGAATCGATCCGAAGCGCTCGGATCAGCTGGTTCGAGGGACGGCGTCGCTTCCTCACGGCACGGGGAAAAAGGTTCGCGTCTTGGTATTTGCCAAGGGTGAAAAGGAGCAGGAGGCGCGACAAGCCGGGGCTGACTATGTTGGGGCTGACGACTTGATGGAGAAAATCAAGGGCGGATGGATGGAGTTCGATTGCGCGATTTCCACGCCGGATCTTATGGCCTCGGTTGGGAAGCTCGGTAAAGTGCTCGGACCTCGCGGGTTAATGCCGAACCCTAAGACTGGCACTGTGACCTTCGAAGTTGGGAAAGCGGTCGCTGATATTCGAAAAGGGCGTGTAGAGTTCAAGGTTGAGAAAGCCGGTATCGTGCATGTGCCGGTCGGAAAAGTGTCCTTCGATCCTGCGAAGCTGTACGACAATGCCTCGGCCATCATTGAATCCGTCATCAAGGCAAAGCCTGCCTCCTGTAAGGGGCGTTATCTCAAGAGTGCCACGATTGCGAGCACGATGGGGCCTGGTGTGATATTGGATACCGTTGCGCTGACCAAACAGTGGAGTTGAGACACGCGTTCAACGTGAATCGTTCCTCGCGATTCGCTGGACGGATGATATTGAGCGGATAACGAATAGCGACCAGAGAGGGAGTGATGAAGAAGGAAGAGAAAGTTACGGCAGTGGCGGAGTTGACCGAAAAATTCGGTCGCGCCCGGCTGGCTATCCTGACGGAATGCGTCGGGCTTCCGGTCAACGAGGTCACCGAGTTGCGCAAGCAGCTCCGCGGGGCCAAGGCAGAATATCGAATCGTGAAGAATACGCTCGCGGCGCGTGCCGCCGAAGGGACGGTCTTGGCCGGACTCAAGGTTCATCTCAAGGGACCGACCGGAGTCGTCATCGGGTACGACGATCCGGTGTTGCCGACCAAGGTGTTGAAGGACTTCATCGGTGCTGAAAAGCGAGACCAGAAGATTCGCATCACGGCCGGGGTGCTGGAAGGCAAGATTCTCCAGCCGGCTGAACTGGCAGCCGTTGCGAAACTGCCGAAGAAGGAAGTGCTGATTGCGATGTTGCTGTCGGCCATGCAGGGGCCAATTCGTGGAGTCGTCTATACATTGAGTGCGGTCTTGTCAAAGTTTGTACGAGTCATTGCAGCCATTCAGGATAAACGGAAAGGAGAAGGGGACATGCCAGCTACAGAGGGAAAGTTATCACAAGAGGAATTGATTAAGGCGATCGAAGGAATGAGCGTGCTCGACCTGGCCGAATTAGTGAAAGGGTTAGAGACGCGGTTTGGAGTGACAGCGGCGGCTCCGGTTGCCATGGCTGCGGCGCCGGCTGCAGGTGGTGGGGCGGTGGCTCCTGCTGAAGAGCAGACGGCATTCGACGTCATTCTCGCGTCGGTACCGGCAGACAAGAAGATCCAAATCATCAAGGTGGTTCGCGAGTTGACGAGTCTCGGCTTGAAGGAAGCTAAGGACCTTGTGGAGGGCGCACCGAAGCCAGTCAAGACTGGGGTGGCTAAGGAAGAAGCCGACACGATGAAGAAGAAGCTTGAAGAAAGCGGTGCCAAGGTCGAAGTCAAGTAAGGAAGTGAGTTCGTCATAGTTGCGGCTGTTCTGGTGTTCGCCGAAGGCGGAGGTTTCTCGATGTTACGGGAATCTGTCGTCAGTGGTGACTGCTGTTCACCGCCAACCAGCGTGGAGGAGTAGGCATGTCCGAAACGACTCTGCAGGAGTTCGTCGAGCGGAAAGATTTTTCTCGCATTCGAACCAATATCGATATTCCGGATCTGATTGAAATACAGAAGCGCTCCTACGAAGAGTTTTTGCAGTTTGAGGTCGAATCTGAGCGCCGGAAGGATCATGGATTGCAGGCGGCGTTGGCCAGCGTGTTTCCGATTCCAGATTATAACAACACGGCCGTGCTCGAATTTTCGAGTTATACCTTAGGGACGCCAAAGTACGACGAGCGAGAATGTCTTGAGCAGGGTATGACCTACGCAGTTCCGTTGAAGCTGCGTGTCCGCCTGGTGGTGCTAGATAAAGAAGATAAGGGTCCGCGCAAGAAAGTGCTCGATGTGCGCGAGCAAGAAGTCTATGTCGGGGAATTGCCGCTCATGACCGAGCGCGGGACATTTATCGTCAACGGGACCGAGCGCGTCGTCGTCAGTCAGCTGCACCGGTCGCCGGGCGCGTCGTTTACGCATGATAAGGGCAGGACTCATGCGAGCGGCAAGGTGTTGTATTCGGCCCGCATTATTCCCTATCGGGGCTCATGGCTCGATTTCGAGTTCGATGCCAGGGATATTCTTTATGTGCGAATCGATCGTCGTCGGAAAATGCCGACTACTATTCTGTTAAAGGCCTTCGGTTTTTCGAGCGACGACTTGCTGAAGATGTACTATCCTGTCGAAGACATTCGCGTGTCCCAGGGGAAGATGTTCCGCAAGCTGGATTCAGAAATCCACCATGGACTTCGCTGCTCCGCTGAAGTGACGGATAAGAGTGGGAAAGAGATCTTGGTGCGAGAGGGGGCCAGGCTGACGAAGGGGATGATTGCCAAGCTGAAGGCTTCTGGAGTGAAGGAGATTCCCTTGTTGCCTGCGGAGTTGGTGGGGCGTGCCACCCTTACGGAATTGGTCGACTCGAAGAAGAACGTGTTGGCGGAGAAAAATCAGCGATTGACTGCCGAGATTGTGGAGCAGATCACTGAAAGCGATGTAGAGGAATTCAAGGTCATTTATCTGGATATGGCAACCGCTACGCCGGTCATTCTTGATACCTTGTTGATGGAGAAGATCGGGTCAAAAGAAGAAGCGATGGTCGAAATATACCGTCGCCTCCGTCCCGGTGAGACACCGTCGGTGGATACAGCCAGAGCCTTATTCGACAATCTATTTCTGAATTCCAAGCGCTATGATTTGTCCCCGGTCGGTCGGCTCAAGCTCAATAAGAAACTCGGTTTGGACTTACCGCTCGAGCAGCGTACCTTGACCGCGCAGGACATCGTGGAAGTCGTCCGCTATATCGTCAATCTGAAGATCGGCAAAGGGGAAATCGACGATATTGATCACTTGGGGAATCGCCGGGTGCGATCCGTCGGTGAGCTCTTGGAAAATCAATTCCGACTGGGCTTGGTGCGGATGGAGCGGAGCATCAAAGAGCGCATGAATCTTCTCGATATGGAAACGGTGCTACCGCACGACTTGATCAATGCTAAGCCGGTCGTCGCGGCCGTCAAGGAGTTTTTCAGCAGCAGCCAGCTGTCTCAATTTATGGATCAGACGAACCCCCTGGCTGAAATCACGCATAAACGGCGTCTGTCCGCTCTTGGCCCAGGAGGACTCACGAGGGAACGGGCTGGGTTCGAAGTGCGAGACGTGCATCCGTCTCACTACAGCCGCATTTGCCCGATTGAGACACCGGAAGGTCCTAATATCGGCTTGATTACATCGCTGGCCACTTATGCACGGATCAACCAGTTCGGATTCATTGAGGCGCCATATCGCAAGGTCGTCAAGGGACGTGTAACTGATGAGATTGAGTTTCTCTCGGCGATCGAAGGGGATAAATACATCATCGCCCAAGCCAACTCGAAATTGGATGGATCCTCCAGGTTGGTATCAGAAACCGTCTCGTGTCGTCACGGTGGAGACTTTGTTCTGGCCGCCCCGGATAAGATTGAGTACATGGACGTGTCGCCAAAGCAAGTGGTGAGCGTAGCGACCGCGCTTGTGCCGTTCTTGGAGCATGACGACGCCAATCGTGCACTGATGGGTTCCAATATGCAGCGCCAGGCGGTTCCGTTGGTCACATCGGAGGCTCCTCTGGTGGGGACCGGGATGGAAGCGGTGGTCGCGCGAGATTCTGGGTATGTTATTCAGGCTCGTCGGGCCGGGGTCGTGGAGAGCGTCGATGCTACCCGCATCGTCGTGCGGGCCGATTCGAAGGATTCGAAGGATGGGAAGAAGGGTAAGGATTCCGGGTTGGACGTCTATGACTTGATCAAGTTTCAGCGATCGAACCAAAACACCTGCATTACTCAGACGCCAGTGGTTCGGCTTGGCCAGCCGGTTAAGAAGGGGCAGGTGCTTGGAGATGGACCAGCCATTGATCATGGCGAACTCGCGTTGGGCAAGAATGTCCTTGTGGCGTTCATGCCCTGGGGTGGGTACAACTTCGAGGACGCCATATTGCTCAGTGAAAAACTGGTCCGCGAAGACGCTTTCACGTCGATCCATATCGAAGAGTTCGAAGTGGAAGCGCGGGATACCAAGCTGGGGAAGGAAGATGTCACGCGAGATATTCCCAATGTCGGAGAAGAGGCGCTGAGAAATTTGGACGAGAGCGGGATTATCCGGATCGGTGCCGAAGTAAAGCCTGGCGATATTTTGGTTGGAAAGGTGACGCCTAAAGGGGAAACCCAGCTGACCCCGGAAGAAAAACTGCTCCGTGCGATCTTCGGTGAGAAGGCCGGCGATGTGAAGGATACATCGTTGACCGTGCCTCCTGGAGTGGAAGGTATCGTAGTCGACGTCAAGATTTTCTCTCGCAAAGGACTCGATAAAGATGAGCGTTCAAAGAGCATTGAGACTGACGATCAGATAAAGTTGCAGCGTGATCACCATGAAGAGCTACGGATCATTGATGAAGAGAAAACGAAAAAGATTCGCAAGCTCTTGCTGGGGAAGGTCGTTGGACGTGATCTGATGGACCCTGAGAGTGGCGACGTTATCTTGAAGAAGAAGGGTAAG
>SWDI01000003.1:181940-283223 GCA_005116955.1 Nitrospira sp.
TGTGCAAAGCGAAGACCATCACGCCGCATACGAAGTTCAAGGCGGAGATTTATGTGTTGACGAAAGAAGAAGGCGGGCGACACACGCCGTTCTTTAATGGGTATCGGCCGCAGTTCTACTTCCGGACGACGGATGTGACGGGGATCGTGCAGTTGAATCCGGGGGTAGAGATGGTGATGCCGGGCGACAATGTCAGTGTGACGGGGGAGTTGATCAGTCCAATCGCGATGGATCAGGGGTTGCGGTTTGCCGTGCGTGAGGGCGGCAAGACCGTGGGCTCGGGGGTCGTGACGGAAATTCTGGCGTAAGACGGAACTGTTCGCTTGACAGGTTAGGAGTGAATGACGTGAAAGTCGATCAGCGGATCAGGATCAGATTAAGGGGTTTTGACTACCGAGTGCTGGATCAGTCGGTTACGGAAATTGTTGAGACTGTTCGGCGCAGTGGGGCTAGGGTAGTGGGGCCAATTCCGCTTCCTACGCGGATTGAAAAGATTACCGTCCAACGGTCAACGCACGCCGATAAGAAATCCCGTGAGCAATTTGAGATGCGCACACATAAGCGATTGCTCGATATTATGGAGCCAACGCCTGAGACGATGGATTCCTTGATGAAGCTGAATTTGGCGGCGGGAGTGGATGTAGAGATAAAACTATGATGGCTCGTGAGTTTAAGGTTGGATATGATCTTGTTTGTCCTCTCAATTATGCGGTGAGTCAATGACGAATGGACTGATTGGAAAAAAGTTGGGAATGACCCAAGTCTTCGATGCGAGTCGGTTGACTCCAGTGACGATAATCGAGGCGGGTCCGTGTCGAGTGGTAGCGATAAAAACGAAAGAACTGGATCAATATGAAGCGGTCCAGCTTTCTTTCGGTGAAGTCAAAGAGCGCAAGCTATCGAAGTCAGAGTTAGGGCATCTCAAGAAAAACCAAGCGGCGCCAAGTCGAATCCTGCGGGAGTTTAAAAAAGATGGAAATCCGGCTGTCGGACAAGTGGTAACGGTCGGCATGTTTCAGAAGGGTGATTGGGTTGACGTCATCGGAATATCCAAAGGTAAGGGGTTTCAGGGTGTCGTGAAGCGTCATCACTACGCGGGTGGCCCTGAGTCTCATGGGTCCATGTTTCATCGGGCGCCAGGTTCTATAGGGGCGAGTTCATTTCCTTCTCGTGTGTGGAAAGGGAAGACCTTGCCGGGTCACATGGGGTCGGAGCGTGTCACGGTTCAGAGGTTGAAGGTCGTTGAGTCGCGGTCTGATGAAAATCTCCTCTTTGTCCGAGGGGCCATTCCTGGGGCCATTAGCGGCCTCGTTATCGTCCGAAAGTCAAAAAAGAGCTAGTATGCCTACTATCGATCTCGTTGATTTGCAAAAAAAGAAGGTGGGAACGGTCGATTTATCTCCGCAGGTATTCGGCTGTGAGCCTCGTGCTGCTTTGGTTCATGAAGCGGTCATCATGCAGCGTGCCTGTGAGCGTAGGGGGACGGCCTCTACGTTGCGGCGCGGTGAAGTAAGTGGATCTGGTAAAAAGCCATGGAAGCAAAAGCATACGGGGCGTGCCAGGGCTGGGTCTCTTCGCTCTCCTGTCTGGCGCCATGGTGGAAGTGTTTTTGGGCCAAAGCCTAGAAGTTATGCCTATTCTATGCCCAAGAAGAAGTATCGGATCGCACTACAGAGCGCATTGTCGGCTAAGGTAATAGAGAGTAAATTGTTTGTTGTGTCTGATCTTTCTCTCCAGCAGCCAAGGACGAAGTTGCTAGCGCAAGCGTTAAAGCAATTCACGGGGGGTGATCACGCGCTGGTGATCGTTGGGAAGGATCAATCTGACATCTTGAAGGCTGCCGGGAATCTTGCTGCGGTGAAGGTGCTTAGCGCTGATCAGTTGAATGTGTACGATGTGGTTCGCGCTCAGGTGATCATGATTGCCGAGCAGGAGCTTGGTCCTCTGAATGAGGTGTGGTCATGAAAGTTGATAGCCACAGGATCTTGATTCGGCCATTATTAACGGAAAAGCTTACTGCACTTCGAGAAGCAACGAATACGGTGGGTTTTGTGGTTCATCCTGATGCAAACCGCATTCAGATCAGGCTGGCCGTCGAGGTGCTGCTAAAAGTCAAGGTTGACAAGGTCAACGTCATGAATGTTCGTGGGAAAGTTAAGAAACTCGGTCGATTCTCTGGTAGACGTTCCGATTGGAAGAAGGCGCTTGTGACTCTTAAGCAAGGCGAAAAGTTAGAGATGTACGAAAGCGCCTAGTCGGGTCTCGTCGTCGGCTTGTTCGTGAAGGGTGAAAAGTGGGAGCATTATTATGGGACTGAAGTCGTATCGTCCTACGTCTCCTGGTCGTCGAGGTATGACGGCTGTGGTGACCGAGGAGTTAACCAAGAAGAAACCAGAGAAATCGTTGACTGCTTTCCATCTCCGAAGCGGAGGGCGCAACAACGATGGTCGTACGACTGTCAGGTTTCGTGGGGGAGGGCACAAGCGGCTCTATCGCACGATTGATTTCTTGCGCGATAAAGTTGGAGTTGCAGCTCGGGTTGAGGCTATTGAGTACGATCCGAATCGCTCAGCGCGAATTGCACTCCTGAAATATCTGGACGGAGAGAAGCGGTATATCTTAGCTCCTGTCGGATTAAGTATAAATGATGAAATACAATCTGGCCCTCAGGCCGAGATCAGACCTGGGAATGCGCTTCCTTTAATGAATATGCCTCTTGGTACGACCATCCACAACCTTGAGTTGAAGGTTGGAAAGGGAGGTCAGTTGATTCGAAGTGCTGGTGGGTTTGCGCAGGTCATGGGGCGTGATGGTGCGTATGTGCAGGTGCGTCTAAAGTCCGGTGAAATGCGTCGAGTCTTAGGGGCCTGCATGGCGACTGTTGGGCAAGTTGGTAACGTTGACCATGAGAATGTCAGTGTTGGAAAGGCCGGACGGAATCGTTGGAAAGGGAAGAAGCCTCACGTTCGAGGGGTTGTGATGAACCCTGTTGACCATCCGCACGGAGGTGGTGAAGGAAAGTCTGGGCAGGGGAATCCTCACCCGGTCTCTCCATGGGGTCTCCCAACCAAGGGGTACAAAACCAGACAGAATAAGAAAACAGATAAATTCATTATTGCTCGACGTAAGCCAGGAGTTCGCAATGCCTAGATCGGTAAGTAAGGGTGCGTTTATTGACGGTCACCTTCTCGAAAAAGTCGAGCGCATGAATGAGACAAAGGACCGCAAGTTAATCAAGACGTGGTCGCGACGGTCAACGGTCATTCCGGACATGATCGGCCATACGTTCGCGGTTCATAACGGGAAGAAGTTTATTCCGGTGTTCGTGACTGAGAACATGGTTGGTCATAAGCTTGGTGAGTTCGCTCCAACAAGGTTTTTTAAAGGGCATGGTCATGCAAGGTCTGAAAAGGCTGTCGCACTTAAGTAGAAAGGTTGATCGGTTGGCGCATCATCAATGTCTGACGGATCGCGTGGTTCATTGATTGTTGGGATCCAATTGGCTAACAGGGTTTAGAAAATGACTGAAGCACGTGCGGTTCTAAAGTTTGCTCGCGTAGCGCCTCGGAAGGCAAGACCAGTAATTGATTTGATTCGTGGGAAGCAAGTGCCTATGGTGTTGGCCATCTTGAAGCACACGCCACGCCATGCTGCGAGGCTCGTTGAAAAAATCGTCCGCTCCGCCGTGGCCAATGCAGAGCTAAAAGAGATGGGCGATAGCGAATCAATGGTCATCTCCAAGGCTTTCGTTGATGGTGGTCCCACATATAAGCGTGTACGTGCGAGGTCGATGGGGCGGGCCAATGCAATTCAAAAGCGTACGAGTCACATTACCGTCATTGTGACGGCGCCCGAAATTCAGGGTAAGAGAAAATAGCTCATTTCTCTCTATTGAGGCATATAACGCATGGGTCAGAAAACACATCCAATAGGTTATCGGCTAGGCTACAACTATACGTGGAGCTCGCGCTGGTATGCAGGTAAAGATTACGCCAAACTACTCCATCAGGATGTCAAGATCCGAAAGATGGTTAAGGCAAGGCTGTATCATGCCGGCGTATCCAAAGTTGAAATTGAGCGTTCTGGTGATCAGACCAGAGTGATTATTCATACTGCTCGCCCTGGCATTATTATCGGACGCAAGGGAGCTGAGGTTGATAAGCTGAAGGCTGACCTTGAAAAGCAGTATGGGGGACAGGTTTATATTACAGTCAAGGAAATCAAGAAGCCAGAACTTGACGCTCAGCTGGTTAGCGAGAATGTTGCTACTCAGCTTGAGAAGCGGGTCGCGTTTCGGAGAGCGATGAAGCGCAGTGTTCAGTCAGCCTTGAGGCTTGGCGCTCAAGGTATCAAGATCATGGTGGCTGGTCGTCTGGGTGGTGCTGAAATTGCTCGAACGGAATGGTATCGAGAGGGGCGTGTTCCGCTGCATACGCTCCGCGCTGAAATAGATTATGGATTCGCCGAAGCGCACACGACGATGGGTCAGATCGGGGTAAAGACCTGGATCTACAAGGGAGAGCTTCTTCCTGTGCAGCCCTTCAAGGCCGAATCATCTTTAGAACGACGGTTTGGGTGAGGAGATCGACCTGTGTTAGCGCCTAAGAAAGTTAAATTTAGAAAGATGCAAAAAGGCCGGATGACCGGCAAGGCCTATCGTGGTGGCCAAATTACTCTTGGGGAATTTGGTCTCAAGGCATTGGAGCCAGGATGGGTGACGAGTCGGCAAATTGAAGCCGCGCGTATCGCGATTACTCGATACGTGAAGCGCGGAGGGCAAGTGTGGACAAGGATTTTCCCTGATAAGCCGATCACGAAAAAGCCGGCCGAGACTCGAATGGGTAAGGGGAAGGGGAATCCTGAGTACTGGGTTGCTGTTGTCAAGCCTGGTAGGATCCTTTATGAGATGGACGGCGTCACCTCAGAGGTTGCTAAAGAGGCGTTTCGTCTTGCGTCGCACAAGTTGCCGATTGCCACGAAATTGGTTGTTCGTGGCGAGTTTGGTCAAGGATCTTGAGAGGATAAAGAGGAGCAGGGGATATGGCATTGGACGTCAAGGAGCTCCAGCAGCTAGGGGTGAGTGAGCTTGTCGATAAGGAAAAGCAACTTGTACAAGAGCTGTTCAGTCTACGTTTTCAGTTTGGCTCTGGACGTCTCGAGAATCCTATGCAAATCCGAAAAATAAAGCGGGATATTGCGCGGGTGAAAACTATTCTCGAGCAAGTGAAGGCCCGAACAGAGGGCTCTAAAAAGTAAAGGATGCTATGGCTGAGGTAGTAAAGCGCCGTCATTGGTATGGTGACGTCGTCAGTAACAAAATGCAAAAGACGGTTGTTGTCGTGGTTTCACGAACGGTCACTCATCCAGTCTATAAGAAGGTTCTTAGGCGGGTGACGAAACTAAAAGCCCACGATGAAGGTGGAGTGTGTAAAGTTGGAGATCGGGTCAAGCTCGTGCAGACGAGGCCGTTAAGCAAAGAGAAGAACTGGCGTGTCGTGCAAGTCATGGAAAAAGGTCAACCTGAAAAGTAAGAAGCGGTATTTCGGATGGTCTTTGGTCTACTGCCGCGTGTAGGAATATAGCGATGATTCAGAACTATACATATATGGATGTGGCCGATAATTCCGGAGCCAAGCAGGCCATGTGTTTTCATGTGTTCGGGGGGACGAGACGGCGTTATGCGTCGCTTGGTGATATCGTGGTGGTGGCTGTCAAGGAGGCGATCCCACAGGCGGGAGTGAAGAAAGGGGATGTGAGCCGGGCTGTCATCGTCCGAACCACAAAGGAAGTTCGCCGAGAAGATGGGTCGTATATTAAGTTTGATCGGAACGCATGCGTGTTGATCAATAAAGATGGCGAGCCAATTGGAACGCGCATATTCGGTCCTGTTGCCCGCGAGCTCCGCTGGAAGAAATTTATGAAGATCATTTCTTTAGCGCCTGAAGTTTTGTAGGGCAGAACGAACGAGGAGCATCGTGGAAGTAGTCCGAAAAAGTAGAATTCGAAAAGGGGATACGGTTGTCGTGGTCACTGGTCGTGAGCGAGGCAAGACGGGGAAAGTTCTGTCTGTTGATCTGCAAGCCGGGAAGGTGGTTGTCGAGAAGTTAAATATCGTTAAGCGACACACTAAACCCAATCAGAAGGCTAAGCAGGGAGGTATTCTCGAGCGAGAAGCGCCGCTACAGATTTCCAATGTCATGTTTTTCTGTCCGGTCACACAGAAGCCTACGCGGATCGGGATTCGGATTTTAGAAGATGGGCGACGAGTGCGCTTCAGTAAGAAATCAAACGAGACTGTGGAATAGGCTACGTGATGACTAAGGAAACTAAAAATAAGTCTAGTAAACCGTCCGAGCGTAAATCATCAAAGAAAGGATCGGTCGCGCCCGCACCATTGGACCAAGGTGGCGAGGAGTCCAAGTTTCGACCACGTCTTCGTGATATATATGACCAGAAGGTGGTCCCCGCACTCATGAAGGAGTTTGGATATAAAAACGTGATGCAGGTTCCACGGCTTGAGCGTGTGGTGTTGAACGTGGGAATGGGTGAGGCGATTCAGAATGTGAAACTCTTGGAAGGTGCGGTAGCTGAGCTGGGGATGATCACCGGTCAAAAGCCGGTCGTCACTCGAGCTAAAAAAGCCATCGCCGGGTTCAAGCTTCGGCAGGGATTGCCCATCGGAACTAAAGTGACGCTTCGTAGCCGGCGGATGTATGAGTTTTTTGATCGCCTGGTTACGTTGGCGCTCCCTCGTATCCGAGACTTTCGTGGCGTTTCTCCAAAGGCTTTTGATGGTCGAGGGAATTACACGCTTGGTGTAAAAGAGCAACTCATTTTTCCTGAAATTAAGTACGATGAAGTTGCCTCGATTCATGGGATGGATATTACAGTTGTCACTACGGCCAGGACGAACGACGAGGGGAAGGCGCTTCTGAAGCACCTGGGTATGCCGTTCCGTACGTGAGCACGACGTGGGTCAATGGTGTTTGTTTGAACGGAAGGAGTGCGTGTGTCGAGATTAGCGCTGAGAAATAAGGCAGCAACGCAGCAGAAGTTCTCCACGCGTAACTACCATCGGTGTGGAGTTTGTGGTCGAGTTCACGGATATCTCCGTCGGTTTCAAATGTGCCGTATTTGCTTTCGACTGATGTCTCTGCGCGGAGAGATTCCTGGCGTGCGAAAATCTAGCTGGTAACGGGTGTTCTCACACCGGTGACTGCCAATGGAGGATAGAAAGATATAGCATGGTTACCGATCCAATCGGCGATCTTCTGGTTCGCTTAAAGAATGGCGCTCAGCGTCGCCATGAGACTGTCACAGTTCCAACGTCAAAGTTGAAGCGTGCTATTTTGACGATTTTGATGAGAGAAGGTTATGTCGACGCCATCGAGGATGGAGCTCATGAGGGGCATCCCATTCTTACCGTACGGCTTCGATATGTCGGTGAGGGGCAACCTATGATCACTGGGCTGGAGCGCGTCAGTAAGCCAGGACGACGGGTGTATATTGGTAGTCAGGAAATTAAGAAAGTTCGCAATGGGATTGGTGTGTCCATCCTTTCTACGTCTAAAGGAATCATGACTGACCAGGAATCCCGTAAGAATCGCCTTGGGGGTGAGCTTCTCTGTTCCGTATGGTAGAAGGAAAAGTTATTTCGATCTCGAGCGAGGGGTGTAAGAAACCATGTCCCGCATTGGAAAAAAACCGATTGTAATTCCGGGTGGAGTGGAAGTTAAAGTTGCTGGATCAACTGTGTCAGTTAAAGGCCCCTTGGGCAAACTGGATTGGTCTCTAGAGCAGGGAGTCGACATTGCCATTAGTAATGGCCAGGTCGTTGTCGGCCGTTCGAGTGACGATCGTAAGCTGAGAGCGTTGCATGGGCTGACTCGTGCCGAATTGAGCAATATGGTTCAGGGTGTAACAAAAGGATACGAACGCTCGCTTGAGATTACTGGAGTAGGCTACAAGACTCAAGTTCAGGGGCGGACACTTAGCTTCAATGTGGGGTATATCAATCCAGTGGTCTATGAGGTGCCAACGGGCATTGATGTCAAAGTGGACAAGCAGACGCTCATTAACGTCAAAGGAGTTGATAAGCGGTTAGTAGGGCAGGTGGCAGCTGATCTTCGAGCTATTAAGCCACCGGATGTCTATAAGCAAAAGGGTATTCGCTACGCGGGCGAGACATTGCGCAAAAAAGAAGGCAAGACGGGGAAATAGGAACTAGCCATGAATGCTGCAGACAAAGTTCGACAACTTAATCAACGACGCCGTCGAGTGAGACGTGTGATTATGGGAACGACCGGCCGGCCACGTCTGAATGTATTTCGAAGTGCGGCCCATATTTATGCCCAGATTATTGATGATATTCAAGGTGCTACTCTGGCGGCTGCCTCATCGCTCGATAAATCCCTACGCAAGTCCATGAAATCGACTGGTGGCATTGAGGCGGCTAAGGCGGTGGGGAAATTGATCGCTGATCGGGCCAAGGCTGCCAAGGTAACTACCGTAGTTTTTGATCGAGGGGGGCGGATGTATCACGGCAGAATTAAGGCACTTGCAGATGCATCGCGTGAAGGGGGCTTGCAATTTTAGGCTGAGGCGGGATGCGAGGCGAGCAAGAAAAGCGTATGGTTTCCTGGTGAACTGTTACTGAACTTAGGACTGAGGGGTAAGAGCGTGCGAGTCAATCCCGATGAATTAAGCCTAAAAGATAAAGTTGTATTTATCAATCGTGTCGCAAAAGTTGTAAAAGGTGGAAAGCGTTTCAACTTTTGTGCACTCGTTGTTGTCGGCGACGGTCATGGGTGGATAGGGATCGGCAAGGGAAAAGCTGCTGAAGTCCCGGTTGCGATTTCAAAGGCTGTCGAACAAGCCAAGAAACACCTTGTTCATGTTTCACTGAAGGGCGCAACTATTCCCCATGAAGTGCATGGTTTGTTTGGTGGAGAGCATGTGCTGCTGAAGCCGGCCGTCGACGGTACTGGAATTATCGCCGGGGGGGCGGTTCGTGCTGTGGTAGAGCTAGTTGGTGCGCATAATGTCATTGCGAAAACATTGGGCCGTGGAAATCCATTCAATACTGTTCGTGCCACACTCGACGGGCTTACTCAATTGCGGAATTTGGACGATGTTCTTCGCTTCCGTCGACAAGTACTTCCTGATGGTCGAGAAAGGGCTGCGGTGTAATGAGCTCATCCAAGACGCTTAAAACTTCAGAGCATGCTGCTCAAAGCGTGCGCGTGACGTTACGACGGAGTCCTATTGGGACACCTGAGCGGCATCGCCTTGTATTGCGTGGCCTCGGTCTTCGACATATACGACAGACCGTTGTCCATCCAGACACGCCTCAGGTGCGAGGACTAATTCAAAAGGTGGGCTACCTGCTTGAGGTTGGAAAGCCATGAAACTTCATGATTTAGCTCCAGCAAAAGGGGCAAAGAAGCGAAGAAAGCGTATAGGACGTGGGCCTGGGTCTGGTCACGGGAAGACGGCAACCAAAGGACATAAGGGACTTCTGGCTCGATCTGGTGGCGGTAAGCGCCCAGGGTTTGAGGGTGGACAGATGCCGTTGGTACGGCGGCTACCAAAGTTCGGATTTACCAACCCAACCAGGACAGAGTATTCCATCGTCAACATTAAGAGTTTTGAAAAATGGGTTGGAAATGAGACTGTCACTCCGCAAGGTATGGTTGATGCTGGATTGGTGAAGCGAAAAAAACTTCCAATAAAAATTCTTGGCAACGGTGAATTAAAGAAAGCACTTGTTGTTCAGGCACATAAGTTCAGTAAATCGGCTGAATCGAAAATCCAAGCAGCCGGAGGGCGAGTCGAGGTCATCGGCGGTGCTTGAACGGCTCCTGACAAGTTTTCAGAATATCTTTAAGATCCCCGAGCTGCGTACTCGTGTTCTTTTTACGCTTGGAATGCTCGTGGTGTACCGAATCGGGTCTCACATCCCGACTCCTGGCATCAACGGCGAAGCCCTTTCAGAGTTTTTGCAGAAACAGGGGGGGGCTTTGCTTGGGTTCCTCGATATTTTTTCAGGAGGGTCCCTATCCCGCCTGACGATCTTTGCGTTGGGCATCATGCCATACATCAGCGCATCGATCATCCTTCAGTTATTGACGGTCGTGGTCCCTCATTTGACCAAATTAGCCAAGGAGGGGGAGCGTGGCCGCAAGAAAATTATTCAGTATACCCGGTTCGGGACGATCGGTATCGCTCTGATTCAGGGGTTTGGGATTGCGGTTGGGTTAGAGCAAATGAATCAGGGCGCATTCGTGCTGCACGCTGGATGGGGATTCCGTCTGATGACGGTCATTACACTGACGGCTGGCACGGGTTTCTTGATGTGGCTCGGTGAACAGATCACCGAGCGAGGAATTGGCAATGGCATCTCGTTAATCATTTTTGCTGGTATTGTAGCCAGGCTTCCTTCGGCCGTGGCGCAGACCTATAATTTATATGAAATCGGCCAGCTCAATGCCTTCTTATTGATTGCCCTGGCGCTATTAATGATTGGCGTTGTCGCCGCGATTGTTTTTCTGGAAAGTGGGCGGCGAAAAATCTCCGTGCAGTATGCAAAGCGAGTGATTGGGAGACGCGTCTATGGAGGGCAAAGCACGCACATTCCTTTGAAAATTAATACGGCTGGCGTCATCCCCCCTATATTTGCATCCTCGATCATCGCGTTTCCTGCAACTATTGCCGGATTTTTTGAAACCCCTTGGGTGAAATCAATCGGTGATCAACTGGCTCCTGGCTCGCTGCTGTACACATTGATGTATGTGGGCTTAATTCTCTTTTTCTGTTTCTTCTACACGGCGGTCGTTCTGAACCCGGTTGATATGGCTGACAATATGAAAAAGTACGGAGGGTTTATCCCTGGTATTCGACCTGGGCAACGAACCTCAGACTATATCTACAATGTCTTAACCAAGATCACATTTGCTGGTGCCATCTATTTAGCCATTGTCTGCGTGATTCCTGAATTGTTGATTTACAAGCTGAATGTTCCATTTTATTTTGGTGGTACCTCCCTGTTGATCGTTATTGGTGTGGGTCTGGATACGGCTCAGCAAATTGAGTCACATATGTTGATGCGGAATTATGACGGGTTCT
Organism: Nitrospira sp.; assembly: GCA_005116955.1. GTDB lineage: Bacteria > Nitrospirota > Nitrospiria > Nitrospirales > Nitrospiraceae > Nitrospira_D. The sequence continues at coordinate 193,065 of SWDI01000003.1, forward strand.
TGGGTAAGGGGATGGCACCGTTGCGCGGGAGAAACGGCTAAAATCATGCGGCTTGTATTTCTTGGTGCTCCGGGTGTTGGGAAAGGCACACAGGCAGATAAGGCCTCAGTTCACTATCGTATCCAAAAGATTTCGACTGGGGATTTGCTTCGAGAGGCAGTTAGGGTTCAGTCAGTTCTGGGCTGTGAAGCGAAAGAACATATGGATCAGGGAAGATTGGTCCCAGATTCGGTTGTGATAGGGCTGGTGCAGGAGAGATTGGCAGATCCCGCATGTGAAAATGGTTTTATTCTCGATGGGTTTCCACGGACGGTTCCTCAGGCAGACGCCCTTGGGAAGGTGCTTGATGAACGGAGTCTGCCGCTGGACCGAGTGATTAACTTTAGGGTTTCTCGAGGAGAAGTTGTGAAGCGCCTGAGTGGGCGTCGGAGCTGTCCAAAATGTCAGGCGACCTATCACCTCGAGTTTGCCCCATCAAAGAACGGTGGCCTCTGTGAGCGCTGCGGAGAAGCGTTGATTCAGCGAAGTGATGATCAGCGGGAAGCGATTGAGATGCGTCTCCGTGTGTACGAAGAGCAGACAGCGCCGTTAATAGACTTTTATGAGAAGCGGCATGTGTTGTCGCATCTTAACGGTGCCGAGGCGGTTGACACGGTATACCACAACCTCGTGAAAGTACTCGCGACACCTCAGACCGCATGATCATTCTGAAAACGCCCGCCGAGATCGCGGTGATGGCAGAGGCGTCAAGGGTGGTGGCCGAGGCGCTAGCGATTGTAAGGAAAGCGGTCTGTTTCGGTATCAGCACGGAAGAGCTGGACCGCATTGCCGAGGAGGCGATACGGGTGAGGGGGGCAATTCCGGCTTTCAAAGGCTACCGGAACTTTCCCAAAACCCTCTGTGCATCTGTGAACGAGCAGGTCGTTCACGGTATCCCTTCGAAGAGAAAGCTCAAGGATGGGGATATCATCGGACTTGATCTTGGTGCTATTGTGGGTGGATTCTATGGAGACTCTGCGGTCACCGTCGCGGTTGGTCGGGTTCCGGAGGCGACAGCAAGGTTGGTTCAGGTGACAGAAGAGGCACTCTATCTTGGGATTAAACAGGCGGTGGTCGGCAACCGTCTGACGGACATCTCGAATGCTGTGCAGCAACATGTTGAGTCTGCCGGTTTCTCTGTGGTGACCGAGTTTGTGGGGCATGGGATTGGTCGGCAGCTTCATGAAGAGCCTCAAGTTCCCAACTATGGGAAGCCTGGTCAGGGGCCTCGATTGCAACCAGGTATGGTCCTGGCGATTGAACCAATGGTGAATATAGGTCGGAGTGCCGTTCGTGTTCTTGAGGATAGGTGGACCGCAGTCACGGTGGATGGAAGCCTCTCTGCCCACTTTGAACATACGATCGCCATTCAACCCAGTGGGCCGCCTCGCGTTTTAAGTCAATTGGAGAAGACCTAGGTTAGGTTACACAGGAAAGAATATAGAAGGACGTGGCAAAAGAAGATATTATTGAAGTTCAGGGCTCGGTAACAGAAACGCTTCCTAACGCCATGTTTCGGGTTAAACTGGATAATGGCCATGTCATACTGGCTCACATCTCAGGGAAAATGCGGATGCATTTTATCCGCATCCTTCCCGGCGATAAGGTCACGGTGGAAATGTCACCATACGATTTGACCAGGGGCCGAATTACCTATCGCTTTAAGTAACGGGAGTGGCGAATTGTTATGAAGGTCAAATCATCAGTGAAGCCCATATGTGCCAAGTGCAAGGTTGTGCGTCGTTGTGGAGTGGTGAGGATTTTATGTACAAATCCACGTCATAAGCAGCGGCAGGGATAGTAGAAGAGAGAATGGGGAGTTTCGAACGGTCACTGTTAGGCGCAGGGCTCGTATAGCAGGCTCCAACAGTGCAGTGGTTGAGGCTCTAGTGCTCAGTACTTATACCGGGAGGCAGAATGGCACGCATTGCTGGCATCGATTTGCCACGAAATAAACGAACGGATATCGGACTGAGCTACATCTTCGGAATTGGACGTATGTCGGCTCGGAAGATTCTCAATGAAGCGGGAATTGATGGTTCGGTCAGGATTAATGACCTGAGCGAAGATAAGATCGTCAAGTTACGTGAAATCATTGAGCGTGATTACCGGGTTGAAGGAGACCTCCGCAAAGAAGTGTCGCTGAATATCAAGCGGCTGATTGACTCGGGGACCTATCGAGGGTTGCGTCATCGCAAAGGCCTGCCTGTCCGCGGACAGCGAACCAAGACCAATGCTCGGACACGCAAGGGACGGCGCGCAGGTGTTAGTAGTAAACCGAGATCGACGATGACTAAAGGGGCCTCAAGCAGTTAGTCTGCTGAAACAGCCAGAGGAGTTCGCATGAGCATTAAAAAAGGGAAAAAGAAAGAACGTCGAATTGTTCAGAGTGGCGTGGCCCATGTCCAGGCGTCATTCAACAATACGATTGTGACGATCACCGACATGAGCGGAAACACGCTGGTCTGGGCAAGTGCCGGTAATCAAGGGTTCAAAGGATCACGGAAGAGCACCCCCTTTGCTGCTCAGCGTGCTGGAGAGGCTGCAGCGCGAAAAGCTATGGAAAGTGGGATGCGGCAAATCGATGTTTATGTGAATGGGCCAGGTTCTGGTCGAGAATCCGCGATCCGTTCCCTTCAAGGAGCGGGTTTGCGAATTAATCTAATTCGCGATGTCACTCCAATTCCACATAATGGGTGTCGACCTCCCAAACGGCGGCGAGTGTGACTTTTTCTATGTATGGTCAGAGTTCATAGGCGAGACTGCAAGGCCTGTTGCTAGTGAGTCAGTAAGTTCTATTGCGAGGAGGAAGCAGTGGCAAAGTATCGTGGTCCAGTCTGTCGGTTGTGTCGGCGAGAAGGGGAGAAGCTTTTTCTCAAGGGCACGCGCTGTATGACGGAAAAGTGCGCGATCGAACGTAGGAGTTATCCGCCTGGTCAGCATGGGCAGGGGCGACAGCGAACCTCTGACTATAGTCTCCAGTTGCGGGAAAAACAGAAACTGCGTCGTATCTATGGACTTCAGGAATGTCAATTCCGTGGCGTCTTTGAACGCGCTGAACGACAGACCGGTGTCACGGGCGATGCCCTGTTGCGGTTGTTGGAGTGCCGCCTGGACAATGTTGCGTATCGTTTAGGGTTCGGTGCTTCACGCAAGCAAGCTCGCCAGATGGTGAGTCATGGTCATTTCACGATCAACGGGAAGAAGATCACGGTGGCTGGGGCGCTGGTGAAGCCTGGAGATGTCATTCAGATTCGTGAACGCAGTCGAGACATGGCCGCGTTCCAAGCGGCCTTAGAATCAGTTGATAGTCGGGGTATTCCTGATTGGCTGGAGCTTGACAAAGGCGCATTTAAAGGAACGGTGCGCACCTTGCCAGCCAAGGAACAGATCACATTGCCAGTCAATGAACAGATGGTCGTGGAATTGTATTCACGATAGTCCGCCGGTCTGCGGTGTGGTCTTTGGACATCGGCGCTATCCGCCAATGTCTTAGTCACTCGATGGTATGGAGGGTGGGTCATGATTAAAGCGATGAAAGACTTTCAGATCCCAATGCGGGTGGAAGTCGATAAGGATGCACATTCTCCCACATTTGGACGGTTCACTACGGAAGCATTTGAGCGGGGGTTTGGCACCACGATCGGGAATGCCCTCCGTCGCATTTTGCTGTCGTCGCTCACGGGAGCTGCGGTGACCACCGTGAAGATTGAAGGGGTCGTGCACGAGTTTTCGACGATTGCAGGTGTGACGGAAGATGTTACGGCAATTATTCTGAATATTAAAAGCTTGCGGCTGGCGCTCCACACGGATAAACCAAAGACGATACGATTGAAAAAGAAGGGGCCTGGAGAAGCAAAGGGGGCAGATATTCTTCATGATGGCGATGTGACAATTCTGACGCCAGATTTGCATATTGCCACCCTGGACAAGGATGCGACTCTGGATATTGAGATGACTGTGAAACATGGCCGTGGCTATATGCCGGCTGAACGTAACAAGGAAGAGGGATTGCCGATCGGAGTAATTGCCATCGATTCCATCTTCTCTCCCATCAGGCGAGTCAATTTCCATGTTGAGAATGCACGGGTCGGTCGGATGACTGACTATGACAAACTAACGGTGGAAATTTGGACCGACGGTACCATCAGCCCGCGTGATGCCCTATCTACAGGGGCTGGGATTTTGCGAGAACATCTGGATATTTTCATCAATCCGGAAGAGCGAAGCGAAGGAAAGAGCGAAGCGGGATACGAGGAATCTCATCGGGAAGTAAACAAGAATCTCTCTCGTGGCGTGAATGAGCTGGAGTTGTCCGTCCGCGCGGCCAATTGCCTGAAGAACGCGAATATTAAAACGATCGCTGATCTCGTCCAAAAGTCTGAAGGAGAGATGCTCAGGACAAAGAACTTTGGGAAAAAGTCCCTCAACGAGATTAAAGAAATTCTTTCTGAGATGGGGCTTTCGTTAGGAACAAAAGTTGAGGCTTCCCCATACAATGGAAGTCCGAAACCTGAATGATGCTTTCCAATCAAGAGGACTATCGTGCGACATAGAAAAAAGGGACGACAACTTGGACGGCAGACGAAACATCGGTGGGCGTTGTTTCGGAACTTAGTGACCTCGCTGTTAGACCACGAGCGTATCGAGACCACGGGAGCTAAGGCTAAGGAGATACGAGGATTTACCGACCGCATGATTACTCTTGGCAAGGAAGGTACGCTCCCTGCGCGACGCCGAGCATTAGCCTTTATCCGTAGCAAGGCCGTTGTGTCTAAGCTGTTTAGCGATGTGGCGACACGATTCAAAGATCGGCCAGGAGGATACACCAGGATCATCAAGACTCGGCGCCGCATTGGCGACGCCGCTGAAATGGTGTCCATTGAATTGGTTTCTCGCCAGGAGTTAGCCACCAAGAAAGAATCCAAAGCTGGCGCTGCCTCGCCTGCATCCACTGATGCTGCACCTTCAGCATAGTTTTTAACCCGAGCATTTAGCTGTCCGTCTGGAGGCTCCCATGTGACAACACATGGGAGCCTTTTTGTTTCCACTTCACCGGAGGACGTTTACTTGACAGGTTATGCATGCTACGATCGTGCCAGCTATCGATATGAATCTATCTCGGGAAAATTCATAGAGCATGTGGGAACTTATAGCAAGGCGGGCCCTTCTCACCTTGAGTGTGTTGTTAGCGACATTTCTCGGCTATCTTCTCTTCAGAAATGCCGACTCAGCACAGAATAGCCGTCCCCTCACCCCAGAGTCTATTGAACAAGCAGATGCCAAGATCTTGGAGTTTATCTTTACCCAATCGAAAGGGAATGTAGTCCAGTGGCAGGTGCAGGCGAAACAGGCTCGACTATTTGAACAAGATAAGCGCGCTGTGCTGCGTGACGTCGCCCTCACCTTCTACGGTACCGGAGGAGATGAGGTGACCGTGCACGGGGAAGAGGGAACGTTGGATACGGCGACCAAGAATTTCAAGTTGGCAAATCGCCAAACGCCCATTGTTGTGGAAACGAGGAGCGGGTATACGATTTATACCAACCACTTGGTCTGGACGGACGAGGCACGAGAAATTCGGACCGAGGATCCTGTCCGCATGGTGGGGCATGGGTTGGAGGTGAGGGGGCAAGGGCTGATTGGGCGAATGGAATCCGAAGAATTTGAGGTGTTACAGGATGTGCATGTGGATCTGGCTTCTTCTTCTTAGTGCCTTCTGTGTCGGATCCACCTTGGCAGCTCCTTCAGCGGAATCTGTGAATCTGAAGAGGAGCGTGGAGGCGCCCGGTGTCCCAACCACAATTACCTCAAAGAAAATGACAGTCCGAAATCAAGACAGCCAGGCTATTTTTGAAGAGACGGTTGTGCTGACCCGCGGATCGCTTATCGTTCACTCGGACAAGATGGTTGTGCTGTTTGCGTCACGAAATCACGATTCCTCGCTGCCATTGGGAAGCGGCACGGACCGCCATGAATCCAGTCAGAATTCCTCGGCTCGAAAGGAGCACAGCGCCGTGTCGCCGATGTCGAATCGTTCCGTCCAACGTATCGAAGCGACCGGCGATGCTCATCGTGTCAAGATTAAGTACGAGAACGGTAACGCGACGTGTCAAAAAGCCGTGTATTTTGTTGACAGAGAGAAGATCATCTTGACGGGCGATCCCATAGCTTGGGAACGAGGCACCCGTGTCAGCGGCAAGCAAATTACGATTTTCATGGCGGAAGAGCGGAGCGTGGTGGAAGGCGGTTCACATGTTCGCATCGAAGATGAGGGGCCAAGTCAACCATGACTCAGAGTGTTCATGCAGAGTCTGAGGCTCTCGTCGACTCGATTGCGGTACAGCGGGGGCATTGTCTACGCGCCACTGGATTGGTGAAAAGTTTCCGTGGACGCAAAGTCGTCAAGGGCGTCGCGGTCGAAGTGTATGCCGGTGAGGTGGTTGGGCTTCTCGGTCCGAATGGAGCAGGCAAGACCACAATCTTCGACATGATGGTTGGGTTGTGTCAGCCCGATGAAGGGGAGATTACCTTCATCGGAGAATCCGTGACCAACTTGCCCATGTATAAACGTGCACGGCGTGGAATCGGTTACCTCCCTCAGGAATCGTCTGTGTTTCGACGACTCTCGGTTGAACATAATGTCTTGGCGATTCTTGAAATGCTAGGGTATGCTCGTAAAGAGCGAAGTCAGCGGGTGGATGCCTTGCTCAAGGAGCTAGATCTTATCCATATACGAAAGAGTATGGCCTATGCCCTCTCGGGGGGAGAGCGTCGGCGCTTGGAAATCACACGTGCGCTGGCGGCTACACCGTCCTTCATGCTGTTAGATGAACCGTTTGCTGGGATCGATCCGATCGCTGTGGCGGATATTCAGCAGATCATCACGCGCTTGAAAGAAAAAGGGATTGGTATATTGATTACTGATCACAATGTACAGGAAACGCTTTCAATCGTCGATCGCGCCTACATCATCAATGAAGGATTAATCTTAGAGGCGGGGTCTCCTGAAGCTATTGTGCAGAGTCCAACGGCTCGGGCCGTTTATCTTGGGGAACAGTTCAAGTTATAGAAGAGTAGTAGGGGCATTGATGAAACTCCGTCTGGTTCCACAACTCTCGCAAAAGCTCATCATGACGCCGCAACTGCAGCAAGCGATTAAGCTACTGCAGCTGTCTCGACTGGAACTGCAGCAGAGCCTCACACAGCACCTCCTGGAAAACCCTTTACTCGATGAGATGCAGTCCGATACCGAGGAAGGCGAGTCCTTGGTCAATGAGGAAAAGGTCGAAAATCCAACTGCATTGGAAGGGCAGGATCGGTCTGACCCAGCAGTTGAGACACGTGAAGAACAAGGGTCACCGGAGGAGTTTTCCGCTTCCGGGTGGGAGGAGTATTTCGGCAGAGATCAGCGGAGCGGCGCGTCCGAATATTCCGCGGCACAAGATGAGTTTCCTTCGTACGAGCAAACGGTGGCAAAAGCGACGTCTCTCGAGGAGCATCTCCTCTGGCAATTGTCCTTGTCCGGGCTCAGTGATCGAGAAAAAGAACTTGGTCGATTGATCATCGGCAATTTGGATGACGATGGCTATCTTCGCATTCCTTTGGCTGAGGTTGTGGCCGGGACTAATTTAGCCGAGTCCGAAGTCGAGTCTGTACTCAAAGACATTCAAACGTTCGATCCGACCGGGGTTGGAGCAAGGGATCTTCCCGAATGCCTGCTGCTACAACTCGGGCATCTCGGTCGGAATCTGTTTGGATCACTTGGGTCGCCACCTGGTGCATTGAAAGGATCTGTTATCGAGAATATCGTGTTGCACCATTTAAAAGACTTAGAAAAAAAACAGTATGGCAAGGTCGCGAAGGCTTTGAGCATTACGGTCGAAGAAGTCTTTCAAGCGACGAAAGTCATTGGAGAACTTGAGCCAAAGCCAGGGAGGCCGTTTTCCAATACCCAGAACTACGTTATTGTGCCGGATGTGTTTGTGGTGAAGAATGAGGGGGAGTGGGTTGTTCTGTTGAACGACGATGGGCTTCCACGCATGAGAATCAGTCCGTATTACAAACAGCTTATTTCTTCTGGACAGAGCGGAACATCTGAAACCAAAGCATATATGGATGAAAAGTTGCGGGCCGCTCAGTGGATTATTCGAAGCATTGAACAGCGCAATCGGACCATCGTGAAAGTGGTTTCCAGTATCGTCAAGTTCCAGGAACAATTTTTTGACCATGGCGTCCAATATCTCAAGCCCTTGGTTCTCAAGCAGGTGGCCGAGGATATTGGGATGCATGAATCTACGATTAGCCGTGTGACGGCGAATAAATATATGTATTGCCCGCAGGGCATGTTGGAACTCAAGTTTTTCTTCAACGCAGGGCTTCAACATGTTGATGAGCCATCAGGGATGCATTCCTCCGTTTCCGTCAGGGATATGATTAAGACCATGGTGGCTGAAGAGGATGCAAAACATCCTTTGAAAGATGAGGAAATTGCAGCCAGGCTTCGCAAACAGGGAGTGATTATTGCGCGGAGGACTGTGGCGAAATATCGAGCCGAGTTGAATATCTCGTCCGCCAGTCAACGTAAGCGATTTTTTTGATATCCGTTGCTTCGCATCCAGCTGGATCACAATTGGAGGTGGGCATGAAGCTGAGAATTACAGGGCGTCACATGGACATCACGCCAGCGCTTAAGAGCTATGTGGAAACCCGATTCGGTCGCCTTGATCGATACGGGCTGAAGGTCGGATCGCTGCAAGTGGTATTGGGAGTCGAGAAGCTTCAGCATAAGGCCGAAGTGATTGGTGCGGTCAGTGGCAAACGAGTGCAAGCCAAGACAGCAACGCCTGAGATGTATGCCACCATCGATGCCCTAGTTGACCGTGTAGATGCGCAGTTTCGAAAATGGAAAGATCGCCTTGCCAATCATAAGCCGGCTCAACCGAAGAGGGCGTGATCACATGTTCTACGCGAGTATCTTGTAAGATTATGCGGCCGTTCTTTGACGCACGCCATGCGTCTGACCGGCTCAGAGCGTTCCACGTTACTGAGTCACGCGTGAGGCTGGCAGCCGAATCCAAAATGGAAATATCTCAGCTATATCAACCGAGACAATATGCGATCCCATGGCCCGACTGAATCTAGTCATTATTAGTGGGTTGTCGGGCTCTGGTAAAACCTATGCCCTCAAAGCATTTGAGGATGCCGGATATTTCTGCATCGATAACCTTCCTCCGGCCTTGCTTCCAACTTTTGTCGATCTCTGCAACCAACAGCAAAGTGAAATTGCCAATGTTGCCCTTGGGGTTGATATTCGAGAGCGTGCGTTCTTTTCGGATTTCGTTGGTATCCTGGAGAGAGTGAAAGCGCTCGGCCATGCTATTCAGGTACTTTTCCTTGAGGCTCGTGAAGAAGTATTGACCAGGCGCTTTTCAGAGTCCAGGCGCCCACACCCACTTTTGCCACATCTTCCCGTCTTGGATGGAATCCGATTCGAAAAGGAGCGTGTAGCTGAACTCCGATGCCAGGCTGATCGAATTATCGATACGTCCGATCTGACGGTCCATGAGCTTGGTGAGTTGCTTGCAAAGCAGTTTCAACGGGAGTCATCGGATCGACGACTGACAATCTCACTCATCACCTTTGGATATAAATTTGGGGTGCCGTACGATATCGATTTGTTGTTTGATGTGCGATTTCTCAGGAACCCATTTTTCGTGCCTGAACTCAAGCCCCTTTCTGGAGACAATCCGCTGGTCCGGACCTTCGTGCTCACAGACTCTGATGCCATATCACTTTTGCAGCACCTCGAAGGTTTTCTAAAGTTTCTCTTGCCGTTATTCCAACGAGAGCGGCGTAGTTATCTGACCATCGGTATTGGGTGTACCGGCGGGCGTCATCGCTCGGTTGCGGTTGCCGGGCGTCTTCGAGAAAGCCTTGCCGCCCTAGGGTACGAGGTTGGCCTCAAGCACCGAGATATCGATAAATCGTAGCCGGTTGATGGAATAACAGCCACCGTTTTCCTGCCGTTACTCTCGCTTTCTTAACGCTTCCTTGACAGGTAGAGCATATTGACTATACTTAGCCTTGTGAATAATGCAAGGTATACGAACCAGTATAAATACTGACGTGAATAAGCCTAAGTATACATCAAGTGCAGTGGGGCTTAAGGCCTATCAAGTGTGTGGCTTATTTGATATTTCCAAGGCGACCCTCTTTCGCTGGGAGCGAGAGGGTGTCATTGCCGAACCTGCTCGAGATTGGAGAAACTGGCGACTGTATACGAGAAAGAATGTGGATGAAATCGAGAAAATTATTCGCGCCAGAAAGGCTGTGGTGTAAGGTGGCAGGTATCGCATGTTGACTTCATTCAAAAAGCTCTTTGAAACCGACATTGTTGGGATGCTGACCCCTCGCCGACAGTTAGTGGGGCTAGATATCGGATCTAGTGTGATTAAAATTGCTCAACTCAAGGAAAGTAAGGGACGGTACATTCTCCAAAAGTTCGGTGTGAAACCCCTTGAACCGGAAGTGATTGTCGATGGAACGGTCATGGATGAAGGACGTGTCGTCTCGGCGATTCAAGAATTGTTTACGGAAGTCAACGTCAAGAACAAGCATGTCGCCATCTCGATTTCCGGGCACGCCGTGATTGTGAAGAAGATCAGCCTGCCTCCGATGCCGGACGAAGAGTTGGAGGGGCAGGTGAAATTAGCGGCGGAGCAGTACATTCCCTTCGATATCAACGAAGTGAATATCGACTTTCATGTCTTGTCTATGGATGCGTCAGAAGATCAGCAAGGGGATATGTCGGTGATTCTTGTTGCCGCGAAGAAAGACAAGATCAATGAGCTGACCGAGTTGGTCAAGGCTGCCGGACTTGTCCCAATGGTCATGGATGTCGATGCGTTTGCGGTTGAAAATATGCATGCGATTAATTATCCGATGGCACAGGAAGAAACGACGGCGTTGGTGAATCTCGGCGCGAGCGTGATGAACGTGAACATCATACGTGCCGGGTCCTCGTTATTTACGCGTGATATCCCGTTAGGGGGAAATCGGTATACGGAGGCGATTCAGCGTGAGATAGGGCTCTCATTTGAAGAGGCTGAAGAGGGTAAGAAAAATGATCATGTGGGTGATTCTAGCGGAGGGTCGTTCACCAGTGTCATGGACAGCGTGAATGCGGAAGTAGCGTCCGAGATCGCTCGGACGGTGGACTACTTCAAGACCTCGACCACTAACGCTGAGATCAGTCGTGTTCTTGTCTGTGGCGGTGTGGCTAGGGCAAAAGGGCTGATTCAGCAGCTCGGGGATAGGATGCAACTGCCTGTCGAAATGGCTGATCCATTCGCTGAAATCGATGTGACTGGCTGTGATATGGACCCTAACCTACTCGCAGATTTGGCTCCATCGGCTGCCGTCAGTGTCGGACTGGCCTTAAGAGCGGTGGGGGATAGATGATTCGGATTAACCTCCTTCCGGGTGGGCCCAAAGGAAGGCCGGCCAAACCTCAGTATGACGTACGCGCACAGGCGCTGCTCGGGGTTGGACTGATCCTGGTCACGCTGGCTGGGTGTTGGTGGTATTCGACCTCGTTAGACAGCGAGCTTGAAGCTCGGCAGGAGGGAAAGCAAGCTAAAGAGAAGCAAGTTGCTCAGCTGAAAGAACAGGTTAAGCAGGTGCAGGACTTTGAGCAACGGAAAAAGCTTCTTGAGGACAAGAACCGGATTATCGATCAGCTTGAGCAATCCAGAATGGGTCCGGTCAAGGTTCTCGACCACGTGAGTCAGAGTTTAGAGCCCCTCAAGGTATGGCTCACAAGGCTGGGTGTGGCATCCGATACCGTGGAGTTAGAAGGGAAGGCCTTAACAAACGACGACGTGGTGGAATTCGTGAATAACTTGCGACGGACGGATTATTTCACGGGCATCAATCTGCAGGAGAGCAAGGCTGCAGTTGAAAACAAGATTAATGTGTACCAATTTCGTTTGGCATTTCGTCTGAAGGGATCATGATGGCTTTGCCACAGCTCAATCTTGATGCGCTTCGCAATGTGCCAGCTTCGCAAAAAGCCGCGCTCTTATTCCTGCTCGTGGGTGGCATGATTGCGGGTTTCTATTTCTACATTGCAGAACCGAAGTCTGCAATGATCACGGCGCTCGACGCTGAAAACGGCAAGCTGGAGAGTGAAATTCAAACACTTACGATTAAAGTGAAACATCTCGATGAGTTAGTTGCCGCCAATAAGCAGCTCGAGATTGAATTAGCAAAGAAAAAGGAACGTCTCCCTCCGGAAGAAGAAGCGATCATGCTGTTGAAGCAGGTGTCTGACCTCGGCGTACGATTGGGACTCGATATCAGACTATGGAAGCCAGGCGCGCAGACTGAAGATGCGTCGAAGCTTTTCATCAAGATGCCGGTCAGTGTGGAAGTAGCCGGGGCTTATCACACGGCCGCCCTGTTTTTCGATCGGATCAATCGACTCCCGCGGATTGTTACCGTATCGGGTCTTAAGATGGGATCGCCGAAGATTGAACAAGGACGAATTGTCTCGCAAACAACATTTGACCTGGTGGCATACGCTGCGCCTCAAGAAAAGCCAGTTTCCGGAGGATCTTCTTCGGTGAATGCTCCCAAAGTGGCTCAAGTTGGTAAATAGGTTATGAGAAAGAAGCCTAGACAATATACTCTATCCATTGGAGCCAGCGTGGTGTGCGTGTGTGTCATCCTTTTAGGAAGCACTGGTGCACAGGCCGAGTCTTCCCCCGTTCCTGGGATGATCGCTCCGATGAGGCAAGATGCGCTCAGGGTGCCTGCTGTGCCAGAAATTCCAAGAACTGCCCCGCAAACTATAGAAGCGCCATCGTCTGGGGTGAACACCCCGGTGCCTTCTCAGCTGTCCGCACCAGACGGTGTGGTCGGGAGTGGGTATGACCCTTCCGGTCGTCGAGACCCATTTGCACCGATCATCCAGGAGCTTCAGCCGGGGAAGACGGATTCAACCCTTCCACCTTTGCAACGCGTGACTCTGACGGAGCTCAATCTTATTGCCGTTGTATGGGGCGCATACGGCTATACCGCAATGGTTCAGACCCCGGAGGGATATGGGTACACCGTTCGACGGGGAACGAGGGTCGGGCAAAACAACGGAGTGGTCAGCGCCGTGACCGAGCGCGGCATCATTGTCCAGGAACGATTCACTGATGTGTATGGCAAGAAGCAGGAGCGAGAACATGTCAAGCTTCTACATCCCAAAGAGGGCTCAGAATGAAACCACTATTTCGCGCAGATAATGTCCTGACTGCTGGATGTTTCATCGGAGCCTTGGGGGTGTCGCTCACTGCTCTGACCATATGTGCCCAGAGGTCTGCAGTTGCCGAAGAGATCGGCCGGATACAACAGAGTGATGTCACGCGGGCCGAAATGGCCACGACGCGATTGCTGGCACAGGCCGTGACCGCCATTGAGGTGCGTCCCGAAATGGATGTGGTGACCGTTGTGGTTGCCGGAGATGGCCAACTATTTCCCGAGGCCAATTTTTTGGATGAGTCCCGGCTCATCGTCGATATTCCTGCGGTATCGTCCACCCTGAGGCGATCGGTGGTACGGGCCGACCACTACTTGCTCAAGAAAATCAGAGTAGGCCACCATGCTGATAAGGTCAGGCTGGTGTTTGATGTGTCTGAACGCCCGGTGTTTTCTCTGACTCGAGAGGATAATAAGATATTGATCACTCTGAAGCCGAGCGAACGGAAAACACCGGCTGTTGTCGCTGCGCACATTGATGGTGGAGAGATCGGCTCATCTCATCCCCAGGCCCGTAGGGCGCTGTTCGAGCCAGGGAATCGTGTAGCCAAACGGGCGACGCGAATCATCGGCCCCGCGCAGGCTCAGTTCAAGATGCAGCGCATCCAGATGGCTGGAGAAAGTGCTCCCGCTGAAAAGGACGACCGATCCGATGATATCGTGGCAGGGCAAACGCGATTTGTCGGTCGGCGGATCTCGCTCGACTTTCAGCAGGCCGACATCACCAACATTCTTCGACTGATTGCCGAGGTTTCTGGCTTCAACATGGTCGTTGGGGAAGGGGTCAAATCAAAAGTGACCATGAAGCTGGTCAGCGTGCCGTGGGACCAGGCCCTGGATATGCTATTGAAGATGAATGGGCTCGGTATGATTCGTCAGGGGAGCATTGTGTGGATCGATTCGCTGGCAAATATTTCCAAGCAGCAGGATGAAGAAGCCCGGGCCAAAGAATCGAAGACGAAGGCTGAAGAACTCGTCGACCGCGTTTTTTATATCAGACACATCGTGGCTCAGGAGCTCATGATGACACTGCGGCCGACCTTGGGCCCACGCGGCACTATGCAATTTAATGCGGGGAGTAATGCGTTGGTTGTGCGAGATACCGAATCCAAATTGGCTGTCATGAAGCAGCTGGTTGAGGGACTTGATCTCGAGGTTCCTCAGGTTCAGATTGAGGCGCGCATCGTCCAAGCCGATACCGTGTATGCGAGAGGCTTGGGGATTCAGTGGGGCTTCCAGGCGGGCAATCGCACGCCCACGGATTTCTTTGCCCTCTCGAATATTACCGGCCCCTTTGGGCAGATAGCCGGGACGGGGGGGAGTACGATCGATCGAAGCTTTTTGGTTAATCTGCCGGCTCAGGTCGGTGGCTTGCCGGCTGTCCCGTCGATCGGCTGGACCTTTGGAAAACTCGGCGGCGACTTTGCCTTGGATATGCGGCTCTCAGCCGGAGAATTGCTCGGGTTAAGTAAGGTGATCGCAGCGCCGAAGATCACCACATTGGATAAGCGCGAAGCGAAGATCTCTCAGGGCGAATCGATTCCCTTTCAGACAACATCCTTACAGGGAACGCAAACGACGTTTGTCGATGCAAACTTGGAGTTGAATGTCACACCCCAGATCACCTCTCGCGATCCAAAGGAGGATGGAAAGAGAATTATGCTGCGTGTGCGAGCAACACGAAATGCTGTCGGGGCACGAAGCAATCCGGCCGGTCCGAGTATCGATCGACGGGAGGCAAACACCCAGGTGGTTGTTCGAGATGGCGAAACCATGGTGATCGGTGGAGTCTTTGTCGATAGCCAAAACAACAATGTTCAAGGCGTTCCATATCTATCCCGTATGCCGGTTCTTGGGTGGTTGTTCAAGAACAAGTCCGAATCAGTCTCAAAACAAGAATTGCTCATTTTCCTTACACCAAGCATTATCAAGACTTAGGGACTGTTTCCATTCCGTGATCACCAAGAGCCTGATGATGCTGAAAGGTATCATCAGGCTCTTCTGTTTATCCCGAAGAGATTGCGGTAGTCCCACCCAGAGTTTGAGCACTCAGCGCGGAACGTAACCGCCTTTTTAGTCATGTCGAGGCTGTGATACGATGGCCATCCGGTGGATGGTTCACGTACGATCGCGGTACAAATCTGACATGCCGTTCTACTCCGCCAGATTTCCCAGGACGACGAGATGACTGCAATCTTCACGGTTCCCGTTTCCCTATCTGAAAGAAGTTACGAGATTGTGATTCAGGCCGGACTGTTGGCGAGGCTTGGTAAGAGATTGAAGGAGCACGGTGTAGGAGAGAAAGTTGGTATTGTGACGGATCGGCACGTCGCCCGGCACTACCTCAAGAGTAGTCTGGAGGCGATCAAGCGGTGCGGGATTGAACCCATTCCGATCATCCTGACTCCCGGAGAGCGGTCAAAAACGCTGAAGTCGGTGGAGCAGATCCTCGACGTGTTGGCGCGTCATCGGTTTGAGCGGTCGTCGATGATCGTGGCACTCGGCGGAGGTGTCGTGGGTGATATGGCCGGGTTTGCCGCTTCGATCTACCAACGTGGTATTCCCTATATTCAGGTGCCGACGACGCTTGTGGCACAGGTCGATTCCAGCGTCGGAGGAAAGACGGGTGTCGACCATCGGCTCGGGAAGAATCTGATCGGATCGTTTTATCAACCGCGCGCCGTCTGGATCGATCCATTGACGCTGCATACGTTGCCCGCTCGGGAAGTCGTCGCCGGACTGGCCGAGGTCATTAAATACGGAATCATTGCGGATGAGTCCTTCTTCGCCTATCTACAGCGGCACATGCCTGCGTTACGGAGGCAAGCGCCTGGTATCGTCGCGGCCGTGGTGAAGCGATCCTGTGAGATCAAGGCCGAGGTGGTGGCCGCAGATGAGCGAGAATCCGATCGCCGGCGAATCCTCAACTATGGACATACCATCGGACATGCGCTTGAATCGTTGGGGGGGTATCAGTCGCTTGTCCATGGAGAAGCGGTGGGGATTGGATTGGTACAGGAAGCCGAACTCGCCTGTTTTCAGGAGATCTGTTCTCGTGCAGTGGTGGAATCGATTCGCCGCCTTGTAACGGAGGCAGGGTTGAGTGACCGTATGCCGCCGTGGACCTCGACGAGCATATGGAAGGCCATGCTGCATGATAAGAAGGTGTCAGGAGGGCGGGTCATCGGGGTGTGGCCGGAACGTATTGGACAGGTGCGGATAGGGCCGATTGACAAACAGATGTTTGAGCAGTGGCATGCTGTTTCACGAGCTTCTCCGCGGAGTCATGCCTAAGTACGGATTACTTGCCAACCGAGCGGAGTCGAGATAAACCTCTCTCCTGTGTCGCGCGCGATCGGACAGCGGGGATAGGCCAGTTTCACCGGAGTTCTATGCGGACGTTGCGTATCGCGATGGCACAGATGAACCCGACCGTCGGGGATCTGACCGGGAACCTCCACCGTATCACGACCTGGATTCGAGACGCGAAGAAGGTCAAGGCTGATCTCGTCGTATTCCCTGAACTGGCCATTACCGGCTCTCCTCCCGAAGACCTCCTGTTCAAAGCGCAGTTTGTCGCAGAGAACGTACGGGTTCTGAACGAGATCGCCCAGGCCTGTCGCGGGGTAGTTGCGGTGGTCGGGTACGTGAGACAAGGAAACCAACGCGATCCACATTCCTTCCGGCCGTCGATGCGCACAGCCGGTCGGCCTGCGCTCTATAATGCGGCAGCAGTGATTGCCGATGGCAAGGTAGTTGGGAGCTACAGTAAATGGCATTTGTCCAACTATGGGGTATGCGATGAAAGCCGGTATTTTCTCCCTGGAGGGAGACTGCCGATGCTTCTCGTCAACGGAACGACCATCGGGGTGACCATCTGCGAAGATATGTGGTCGCGGGAAGGGCCCACCTCTGTCTATACAGCGGTCGGCGCCGAGGTGATCGTCACGATTGATGCCTCTCCCTTTCATATTGGTAACAGTGGTTCGAGGGAGCAGATGCTGGCGACGAGCGCGCGGGACAACGGAGTCATTGTCGCCTATACGAATATGGTCGGTGGCCAAGATGAGCTGGTTTTCGACGGGAACAGTGTGATCCTGGATCAATCCGGCACGGTGGTCGCCCGTGGCCACGTGTTTCGGGAAGAGCTGCTGGTGGCTGATGTGAACGTGGAAGCTGTGTCACGCGGGCGTATGACGTATGGACAAAAAACGGCATGGACTCGAAAAGCTGTTTTGGCCGTCGATCGTCTTGTGATGAAGGGCGCGGCGATCCAAAAGAAGAAGCGGACTCGAATCGCGCCAGAGATAGCAGAGCCATTAGAGGAGATCGAAGCGGTGTACCAGGCCCTGGTACTGGCCGTGAAAGACTATGTCCGCAAGAATGGATTTACCCGAGTGGTGATTGGAGTGAGCGGCGGTGTGGATTCGGCAGTGACCGCAGCCATTGCGGTGGATGCGCTTGGCGCCGAACACGTGCTCGGCGTCTTCATGCCGTCTCCGTACACCTCACGGGAAAGCGAAGAGGATGTCGTGGAACTGGCGCGGTGTCTCTGCATCGACGTACAGACCATCCCGATTGCGCTGACATGTGAGGCCTATCGACAAGCATTGGCACCCGCATTTGCCGATCGCCCTGTAGATACAACCGAAGAAAACCTCCAGGCTCGCATTCGCGGCAATCTGCTCATGGCGATATCCAATAAGTTTGGACATTTGGTATTGACCACGGGGAACAAGAGCGAGATGAGCGTGGGGTACTCGACGTTGTACGGCGATATGGCCGGCGGGTTCGCTGTCATTAAGGATGTGCCAAAGACGATGGTCTATGGCCTGGCGAGGCTCTGCAATGCACGTGGTCCGTCGCCGGTGATTCCTGCGCGCATCCTGGACCGACCGCCGACCGCCGAATTGAGGCCGAATCAAAAGGATGAAGATTCCCTTCCCCCGTACACGGTGCTCGATCCCATTCTGCGGGCGTATGTCGAAGAGGACCGCTCGTTCGCCGACATCGTCGAGGCAGGGTTCGATCGCGCAACGGTCTTGCGCGTGGTTAGGATGGTGGATGCTAGCGAGTTCAAGCGACGTCAGGCACCTCTAGGTGTCAAGATCACGCACCGCGCCTTGGGCAAGGACCGACGGATGCCGATTACGAACGGCTATCGGATCACGCGGGATGAGACCCAACTGGTTTTTTCTAATCATTAGATGCCACGCAAGCCCGTATCCAATGATTCTGGATAGGCGCGAAGCGCCTGGATGCTTTCCCCTGGAGTGTTCTGCTGTCCCCATCTGATGCGCAGAGTGCAGGCCCACAAGAGTTCGAGCCATTTCCTTGAAATCGCACGATTTCCACGTTGAGTGATAGGAAAGGATGGGCTATGATGGCTACCCGGTTTGTTGGAGGTTGCTTCTCAACGGAGCCTCATCGGAGCGCTGTTGGAGGTTACTGAACTGGTCGGGCAAGAGGGGTATCGACATGAAGCTGGTTGAGGCCATCGTCAAACCGTTCAAACTAGAAGAGATCAAGGATGCCCTATTGGAAATCGGTGTCCAGGGGATGACAGTATCGGAAGTCAAAGGGTTTGGGCGTCAGAAAGGCCATAAAGAAACGTATCGAGGCCAAGAGTATACGATCGAATTTGTGCCCAAGGTGAAAATCGAGGTTGCGGTGACGGATGCCCAGGTGCCTCGGGTGATCGAGGCCATCACCAGCGCGGCCAAAACTGGAAGTATCGGAGATGGGAAAATTTTCGTGCGAGAGTTGAGCGATGTCGTGCGCATTCGGACGGGTGAAACCGGCGAAACCGCGCTGTGACGGTAAGGTCCAAGCGGTAGAACATCATCGCGGAGGATCTCTCAAAGGAGGAAGAGTATGAATGTGCGCGAGGTGTTGGAGTTTGCGAAAAAAAACAAGGTCCGGATGGTGGATCTGAAATTCGTGGATTTGCCCGGCGTGTGGCAGCATATGACCATTCCCATAAGCGAGCTGACGGAAGACCTGTTCAAAGACGGGTCCGGCCTCGATGGATCGTCGATCCGCGGCTGGAAGGCCATCAATAACAGCGACTTGTTACTTGTGCCAGATCCTGCCACGGCGTGCCTGGATCCGTTTACCGCAGTGCCGACGCTCAGCTTGACCGGCAATGTTGTGGAGCCAATTTCCCGCGAAAATTATGAGCGAGATCCACGATATATTGCCCAAAAGGCGGAGAAGTATCTGCAGAGTACGAAGATCGGCGACAATTCATTCTGGGGGCCAGAAGCAGAATTTTTCATTTTTGATCACGCCCGGTATGACCAAACCAGCCACAGCGGTTTCTACTACCTGGACTCGGAAGAAGGCGCCTGGAACATGGGGCAAGAGGGAGTCAACCTGGGGGGCAAAATCCGCCATAAGCAAGGGTACTTCCCGGTGGCGCCGACTGATACCCAGCAAGATATCCGGAGTGAAATGGTGTTGGAGATGGAAAAGGTCGGCATCGAGGTGGAAAAGCACCATCATGAGACGGCCACGGCCGGCCAGGCTGAGATTGATATTCGATTCGACACGCTCGTGCGGACCGCGGATAAAATGATGCTGTACAAATACATCGTCAAAAACGTGGCGCGTCGCCATGGGAAGACGGTGACCTTTATGCCCAAGCCGGTATTCAGCGATGCGGGGTCCGGCATGCATACGCACCAGAGTATCTGGAAGGATGGAAAACCTCTTTTTGCCGGGAAAGACTATGCCGGGATTTCGCAGCTCTGTTTGTATTATATCGGCGGTATTCTGAAACATGCGCCGGCGCTGGCGGCCTTTACGAACCCGACAACGAATTCATATAAGCGCATCACGCCAGGCTTCGAAGCTCCGGTGTTGCTGGCGTATTCCAGCCGGAACCGATCGGCCGGGATCCGCATTCCCATGTACTCCCCGAGCCCGAAGGCCAAGCGGATTGAAGTGCGGTTTCCCGATCCCTCCTGCAATCCCTATTTGGCCTTCTCTGCGATGCTCATGGCGGGCCTCGACGGCATTCAGAATAAGATCAATCCCGGCGAGCCGGCTGAAAAAGACCTCTATGATCTCGATCCGAAGGAGGCCGCGAGCATTCCGACCATGCCAGGGAGTCTTGATGAAGCGATCAACAACCTCGAGAAGGATTATCAGTTCCTGCTCAAGGGTGAGGTGTTTACCGAGGATCTGATCGAGGCCTGGATCGGCTACAAGCGGAGCAAGGAGATCGATCCGATGCGTTTGCGACCACATCCGTTCGAGTTCTTTCTCTACTACGACGTCTAGTAGACGGCGAGGCGAGAACGGGGCCGCAAGAGGCCTTGGCGGGCGATTAGGGGTTCCGGCAAGCGGCTTTCCAGAACGCGTGATTGACAGTGCGCTCTTCAACAGGCTGCCAGTTCCCTGTTTCAATGTAGCTGGGCTTCGACCTGCCAGTAACTATCTGACGAGAGAATTCCATCACTTGTAGCACGCGTACGCGTGGGTGCTCACAGCCAAATTCTTTGTGGGTTTTGTGGACAAGGACCGTGTGGTGTTGTTCCATTTGAGATCGGTGAGCTGCCAGCGTGTCGTGCGAATCCCATTTCGGTGAATCGTTTCTGGGGCAACATACAGGGTCTCGAAGCCGATCGGTTGGTACTGTTTCTCCACGGTTAGCCATCCCGCGTAGACCGGGCCATAGTGCCGTAGGAAAATCGTTAGCAGAAAGAATCGTGTCATCATCTGAAGTTGCAGGCATACCGACTAGCCGCTAAAAATCAAGTGCGACATCGGTACGGAATGATCTCGGTACGATCAACTATCGGGTGATAGGGGCCGCATCTTGCTTGACCTTTGTTGAGCATCTTTCTCGTATAGGGTATTCTCCTGTTCACAACCGAGGAGGGATTCAATGCCAAAACGAGTTCGTACCGGGTTGACACGGAGTGATATTCTCGATCGGTATATCGAACGGTTCAAACAGCAGCTCGTCAAATTTCAACCCTTTCTCTCACGTAAGCGGGGGTTGGCGTCGCTTGAAGATTTCGACGAAGCAGCGGAAGAATTGATTGGTCAGGTATTTGGCGCAGCCTCGGATGAAGCCGAGTCGTATTTTTATGCGAAAACTGGGGAATCGGCCATCCTGCCAGAAGAAGCCCAAGAAAGCGGAACCCATAATGTCGAGCGGGAGAGTCTCCATCAGCGACGACACGTACTGGAAAGCTGCTTGGCCGATCTCGAATTGCGTCGCCGACTGCACGCCACGAGGACGGGGAAGGGGATCGAGACCGCATTTGTCAAAGACTATATGTCCCATGATGTGCGGAGTATCCATAAAGACGCGACGATCAAACAAGGCGGACAATTGTTACAGAAGCACAAGGTCGGTTCGCTGATTGTGGACGACGGGTCTCGCTATATCGGCATCATCACCGATTCCGATCTCATCCGCAGAGCGGTGGCCAAAGGGCTCGATCCCAATACGGCGACCGTCGCCAGCTGTATGAGCCGGTCGCTCATCACGATTGAGGAAGACGAGTCCTTAGCCGATGCCATGTCGCTGATGAAAAAACAGGGTATTCGCCACTTGCCCGTCACCGCCGACGCGACCATCATCGGAGTGCTCTCCGTGTCTGATCTCCTCCGCGCCTTCGAAGATCAGAGATCTACCTAGAACCTGTTCCGTACTGCGCATGAGGAATGGGCAGCGACAGATTGTTGCGTGCGTCTGCGTCTCCTCAGCATCTTGATTTTTCTGACGGAACCAGTCTCTGTTGAGGCCTCGTTCGATTTACAAATCAATCGGAAGCCAGTGTGTGTGGATCACTTCACTTCGTTGTAAATTCCCTACACCTTCTTTGTGTTGTTGACGCTAAGTTATTGAAATCATGCGCCTGCGACGGGATTCCCTAGGGCACCGTTCTTGCCAGGATATCTACGTAGCTGCTGTGGTACATTGCCATGCACGGAGGAGCCCGCATGCCTCAACAGATGTCTGCATCCGAGCTCTATGAACGAGGGTTTGTGCTGATGCAGTTGCGCATGTTCCATCCCGCCATCGATGATTTTCAAACAGCTGCCAGAGACGCCCGATATGCGGGGAAAGCGTATGTGCCGATGGCCCTGTGCTTGAAAGCCCTTGGCCGGCAGGAAGAAGCAGTCGCGGCATTTCGACAAGCGCTCACGTCGCCTCTGGTCTCACCCGTCGAACAACGCCACATCCTCTACCAACTGGGCCAGACGTTGGAATCGTTAGGCCGTTGGGCGGAAAGCCTTGAGGTCTATGGCTGGATCCGCACAGGAGATCCAGGATTTCGCGATGTGGCACAACGGATGAAGTATGTGAGCTCGGGTAAAGGCAGATTCTATTTACGGATTCGCGATTGGTGGGGGGCGTTGGTGAATGGGGTGGGCACTCGCCGCCGCGCACTGCTTCCGCATATGCAGACTGTCCTGGCCCAGACAGGGCATGGGTCAGGTTGGCCTGTGGAAACGCGTACACACTCTGACAGATCTGGAATCAGCTGTTCGTTGTCATCTGATGAGGCAGTCGGAATCTACGTCCAATCGGGCAGTCCAAGCAGAAGGATGCGCTGCCAGGAGAAGCGCGCGTCCTGACCGCACGCCGGCCGGCGTGGCGATCTACAATCCGGCCTTTGCTGGCGACATCGTCGACCTCGGTGCTCAATCTCAGTAGCCTTCCCTTACAGACCGTCCTGTCGATCACAGGAACAGGTTCTCTGTGTCTCAGACAGCGGAGTCTCTTCCCTTCAGTACGTGACAGGGTTTTCCGATAGAGAGAAGAGGCTTGTGGAGAGCCAATCATTCATGATGATGGAGGGAGAACATGATGTCTCGATATCTGGTGCGCTGCATCCAGGAAATCGTGCTGGTGTTGGTCAACCTGACTCTCCCGCCTGTCCCGAAAGCCAAGGCAGCAGTGGTGCGACCAATGCCTCAAGCGCGGCGGCGTTGATCGAAACGGACGCGAGCGGGAACGCTCTGGCGGTGTGGTATGAGTCCGACGGTACGCGCACGAACATCTGGGCGAACCGCCATCAGTAAGTCCTGGAACCGATCCTGACCGAGGCCGGGGCGTGCCACGCCACGACCTGCGACCCTCCGGCCGACTCCTTATTGTCAGAGCCCATGGTGGTCTAGCATGATGTGGTGAGACGGAGGACCTGCGGTAGTTCACTCCCCCTGAACATTCCAACCACACCGGTTGATAGGCATTATCACGAGCTGACGTGCCTCATCGGGTCGTAAACAAAAATTCCCGTTTGCCTCTCACGATCGGCTACAATGCACACCACCTATTATGCCACCAGCCATGCTGCTCAGTTGTGAATCCCTAGGAAAGAGCTACGGGGTGAAGCCCTTGTTCACCGACCTGTCGCTTGGGCTCTGCGACGGCGATCATGTCGGACTGATCGGGCCCAACGGGTCCGGGAAATCTACCTTGCTCAAGATTCTGGCCGGGATTGAGGATCCGGATCGTGGTACCAAGTCTGTTCGACGGCAGCTCCGCATCGGCTATGTCCCACAAGAACCTTCGTTTGTCGAGGGGCACTCGGTTGAAGACGCGCTGGCCCAAGTCCTCCTCGACGAAGGGTTGGATCCTCATGAGCAGGGCGGGCGCATGGCTAAAGCCCTCAGCCTCGGTGGGTTTGTGCGCGCCGACCAGGCCGTGTCGACGCTGTCGGGCGGATGGAAGAAACGGCTGGCGATCGCACGGTCGCTGATGCTGGAACCAGACGTGCTGCTTCTGGACGAGCCGACCAACCATCTGGATGTTGAGGGGATTCTCTGGCTTGAAGGTCTGCTGAAGGCTGAGCCCCATGCCTTCATCGTTATCAGTCACGACCGCCGATTCTTAGAAGCAGTGACCACGCGGATCTGGGAGTTGAACCGCCAATACCCCAATGGTCTCTTTGAGGCCAAGGGGCGATACAGCGAGTTTTTGGAGCAGCGCGACGCGGCCTTGCAGGCCCAGGCCGACTATCAATCATCGTTAGCTAATCGAGTTCGTCGGGAAGTGGAATGGATCCGGCGAGGGCCGAAAGCTCGTACGACCAAGGCCAAATCCAGGATTGATTCGGCTGGCCGGCTTATTGACGAACTGAATGATATGGAGTCTCGGCAATCGAAGGGGCCGTCTGGGATCGACTTCACCGCTTCTGGACGACGGTCCAAGAAACTGATCGAGGTAATCGGTCTGGGGAAGTCGTTGGGTGCGCAACTGATCATAAGCAATCTGGATCTGCAACTGGGGCCTGGCGAGCGGGTTGGACTGCTGGGTCCGAATGGGAGCGGCAAGTCGACGTTGCTCAAGCTCCTGGCTGGCACGTTGACGCCTGATGCCGGAACCATCACCCGCGCCGATCGGCTGCGCGTGGTGACCTTCGAGCAACATCGAGAATCCTTGGACCAGCAAGCCACGTTACGGCGGGCTCTCGCTCCAGCCGGTGGCGATGCGGTCGTCTATCAAGAGCGGTCTGTGCATCTCGTGTCATGGGCCAAGCGCTTCCTCTTCAAGCCGGAGCAGCTGGATCTGCCGGTCGCTCGTTTGTCCGGTGGAGAGCAGGCTCGGTTGCTCATTGCCCGGTTAATGCTTCAGCCTGCGGATGTCTTGATCCTCGACGAGCCCACGAATGATTTGGATATTCCCACGCTCGATGTGTTGGAAGACAGCCTATTGGAATTCACCGGGGCGCTCGTACTCGTGACGCATGATCGATGGCTGCTGGATCGTGTGTCTACCAGACTGCTTGCGCTAGATGGGACGGGCCGCGCCGAATGGTTCGCTGACTATGCCCAATGGGAAGCCGTACAGGGGAGAACCGCCCCAGAAGACAGAAAATCTCAGAGCTCAAAAGGGAACTCCACGCCAGGGGGGCGGTCCAAACGGAAAGGTTTGTCATACAAAGAACAAGGGGAATGGGACCAGATCGAGGCGAGAATCCTCGAATCTGAAGCACGGGTTGCCGCCTCACAAGCCGCAGTGAATGATCCGTCCATCGCGTCCTCCGCTGCTGATTTGCAGGAGCGCTACGCTGCACTTCACGCCGCACAGGCCGACGTCGAGCGCCTCTATGCCCGTTGGGCTGAATTAGGCGAGAAACGCACTCAAACGATCGGCAGCGCGCCATCATAGCGTGAGAAGCGGGCCTGCGATCGGTAGGAACTCCACACACGATAAAAGACCGTCTGCGGTGGTCGGCTGGAGATGGCTTGGAGCCACGGCCCTAAGCCCACCGAGATCCAGAGTGCGGAACGATGGGCACGACAAAACGCCTGGTCGGGGAACTATGTTCGATTCCTTCATGTGACCCCAGCTCCAGTAGTGAGGATAACGCGTACTTCACGAGCTCGTGGGAGTGAGAGCGACACGATCTGCTGGTCGATGGGCAGAGTGAGGAGCATGGCGGACGCGGAATTTCGCTAACATAGGGGCCAGGATTTCTTGTGCTTCAGGTGTCGGCAAGGTTGCTTGTAAGAGTTCAAGCTTTTCTTCAGTCATGGATTTCAAGCTTGACAGGGCTTCCCCTGCCCGATATCGCACCCACCATTGTTCATCATTCAAGAGCGCAATGAGCCGCGCTTCATCGTCCTGTGTTCCCAGTTTGCCCAATGCGGTGGCGGCTTGGACCCGGACGTACCAGGCTGGGTTTGAAAGATGTGTGCGGATCACGTGCAGATCGGTTGGGTCTCTAAACTCGCCGAATACGAACAAACATGCTGCCAGCACGTCATCTGATGGAGGTTGCTTGTGAAGGAAATGCCGTAAGGCGGAGAGTCCACGCGGACTTTTCGTCGTCGGGAGATGGCGAATCAATCGTGAGGCGACGACGGGATCTCCCTGTCTTGCCGCCTGGACGATGGCTTCCGAAGCAAGATCCGGTCCCGCCGTGCCCAGCATCGAGGTGATCTTGAGCGGCGACCAGTCTGTTCGCCGGCCGATGAGCGGGACTAAGAGCGGGATTGCGGCGGTTGCGTCGATCAGGAGGAGGGCCTGGGCCGCTTGAAATGCCAAGAACGAATTCGGGTGTGTCAGAAGCGCGCTGATCTCCTGCCAGACGGACCGGTCTCGTAATCGCCCCAAGGTCACGAGTGCGAGAATTCGGCGGCGCAAGAGCCGTGAGCGTAAGAGGCCTTTGGCAAAGCGATCGGTGCCAATGTGCCGGGCCATGCGGTTCAGTTGCGCGGTCGTCGCGTCCGACTTGGCCTCGCTCTGCTCGTTCCAGAGATACAGAAAGACAATGTGCTCGGGCGGGGTGAGTGATGGCAATCCGTCGAGGGGCGCATCGTGGCATTGCTCCAACAACGGTTGCCACAGGGCCGTGACACGCTGCCGTCGACGCTCTTTTGCATGGCGACTCATTCGGGAAAGCAGGATGCCTGCCAAGAGGAGCAGGATCATGCACGCTATGGACAGAGCGGTCACGTACCAGAGTTCGAGCATGGGATTAGCTCAGTTGAGTGCATGCGGCGCATATGTTCGGAAAGACCTCGGGCGTTGTCACCAGTGATAGATGACGCTGAAACTCCCTCCTTGCCGCCGATACAGAATGCCGCGGTCTTCATAAAAGCCGGTGGCTTCCAGGGACCATCGTTCGGCTATCGGGAGCGTGATGCCTCCTTGGACGGCGTGGCTGCTTATCCGCGTCAAATCTTGAGTGGCCACGATGCGTTCTCCCGACGTGCCGAATGAGCCGGAGGCGAAGATCTGCAGGCGATTCATGGGGCGCCAGGTCAGCCGAGAGGCGAGGGTCACGGCGCCGGTTTCCGGAACATAATAGAGCTTCTCCGTCAGCCAGAGATTGAACGGCAAAAAGACGGTCAGGCCTGGGATCAGCAGATCGCTGTCGCCGGTCTTGTAGGAAAGGTGTCGATAGCCGAAGGAGACTTCAATCTTCGAGAGCAGGGGATGGACGATCCCCATCCCTTGCGTGATCTCTCCTGCAATCGAGTAATTGGGTGAAAAATGAGAGTTCATCGTTCCCTGTGCGGCCAGGTATCCCCACGCTCGTCGCCACAAGGGGCTGTACAACTCGCCGGACACCGGCGTGTCGTGGAAGCCGAACCTGGTGACCGGCTCAACCCTGCCGATCACGGTGTAGGCGCCGAACGACTTGGCCGCTTCGATCAGGATATTCCGCTCATCGGGAATGTCCCGCGAATAGGAAAACTGGCCGTAGCCCAACTTGACATAGTCTCGGTAGGGCAGGCGGATGGTCGAATCTCGCAGGCCGAGCGGCGCCTGCGGGGAGGCTTCGAGCGAGGCCGTGATGGCCTGTACGCGCGCCGCACTCTCTGGATCTCCCGTCACCTGCGCCAATTGTGCATAGTGAACCAGGGCTTCCTGCGAGGCCCCGCTCCAGAACAGGGTATCGGCCAATCCCCGCAACGCGTCTCTATTCGCGGGGTCTTGCCGGAGGGCCGCCTGAAACCCTTGGATCGCGGCAGGAAACTGTTTCTGCCATGAGCGCACACGGGCTAATCCTAGTTGTACGTCGACATCGGTGGGATGACGCGTCAGGATGTCGCCGTAGAGTGACGCCGCTGGTTCGAATTGTCCGTCTCTGGCCAGTGCGCGGGCGAGGGCCCCGTTGATGTCGTCGTCTCCCGGATGTTCCGCGAGGATCTGCCGGTAGGCGGCGATGGCTGGTCCATATTCGGCATTCCGCTCCCATGCCCGTGCTCGTGCGATCGTCTCGTCTCGTCCGGCGGAGACGGGCGGGTGGACGGCTGCCGAGGGGTTCTGCTCTCGTTGAACGATCGCGTTGCGAATCGACGTTATGCGCTCGGTAATGGCTACATCGTTCGAAAGGGCAGAGGTTTGTTCGTAGTAACGGAGTGCTTCCTCCGAGCGTCCCTCCCACAACAATACATCTGCCATTCCTTGGAGCGCTTCGGGATGGCTGGAGTTTTCTCGCAGTACCCCCTCGTAGAGGGTTCGTGCTTCATCCATGTGTTGTTGCCACGATAATACCCGCGCGAGCGCGGTCCGTATATCGAGGTCGACCGGGTGTCGCCGAAGTATCCCTCGATACAAGTCCGCGGCTTCCGCATGAGCGCCTTGCCATGAGAGCAGTCGAGCCAAGGCGGCTCGAACGTCGTCTCGCTCCGGCTCGCGCTGGAGCACTTCCCGGTAGAGGGGAATCGCGTCGTGATACCGTTGAGCGGATTCGTGATCTTTCGCCTGTTCGAGCAAGGCTCGTGAGGACGGCGCGTCCGTATTCTGAGGCTGTGCGGTTCCGACTCCGCTCAAGGTCGACAGGGTGCAGTAGAACAATAGGGGAATACCTGTGTGAAGAAATGGTCGTCCCGAGAGAGATACGGCGCGCATGTTATTCGTGCAACCCCAGGTAGCCCGGGAGATCATGGATCAACAGTCCGGCAAAGCTAGGCGTGCGGATGTTGGCAAATACACGAGTGATCGCGTGACGGATGTCCCGCCGAGTACGATCCGCAAAGGAAAGACGCTTGGGGTCTATGATCGTGTCATGGTGAATGCGAAACCATATTCCACCGTGCCTCTGCACCTCGGCGGCTATGCGCCCCAACGTCAAACTCCTCCGCACAGGATCGAGGATCCCATCCGCGAGGGTCGGATCGTCCTCGCGCTTCAAGGTGACATGCCGTTTGGGCAGGAGACGCGTGGTTTCCATGGCCAGCCAGACCGGGATGCCTTGTAGCCGGCCGTAGCGCAGGGTGTCGTCGCTGATCGCCGCCAACTCGTCCACATCCGTTCGATAGCTCATCACGGCGACCTCATCGACGCGATCCATCACGGCAAATGCGAGCGGTCGACTCCGATGTATCGTCGAGGTGAACCAAAACGGGATGACGATGGATAGTCGCCCTCGACCGCCGAGGGCCGCGTTCACGCGCTCGATGGTGTCGAGATACCGGTCGAAGATCGTGACATCGTCGGGAAAGCCATCGAGGAGGTAGGGCTCAATGTCCAACTGTATTCCGGAAATCCCTCGGTTGCCGACGAGTGTCAGCAACCGTGTGAGCTTCTCGACCAGGATTGCCGGGGTATCGATCATGTCCGGGGCACCGTCGAGCGCAAACAATTCGATGCCCGCTGTCCATGTAGAGGCGAACAGCGCGGCGTAGGCGGCCCACAACTGGTCGGAGTCCCGCATATCCGGCAGTTGGAGCAATACCCGACGGCAGTGATGCTGCCGGCAGGCGGAGAACATTCCGTCGGGGTCGCGTATCGCCGTTCGATAATCCCAATACCAAAAGCCGATGGAGGGGGCCGGAGACGCGGCCGGCTCTCGATTCATCCATGCGCATTCTTCCAGTACGATGTTCGCGGCACTCTCGACGAGCAGCTTCACTTGCGTGAGGCGTCGAAGATCGAGTCGCCGCGCAATCGGCGCGAGCGGGAGTTCGACATCAAACCGGCCGGCGACATGCCCGACCACGGCGCTGTCCTGCCGCTGATCAGCGGATTCTGTCACCGGGACGATCGTCAAGGGGCTGGAGGTCGCCCCACGCACTCGGAGCGTTTGGAAGGACAATGCGTCCAGGCTGCTGTTCGCTGTTCGGAGAGACCACACTACTTCGCAGGGGGATATCCCTCTGCGATCGACGCGGACCCGAAGCGGAGGGGCGACGTGTTCTTGTTGTATCCGGCAGCCGTCAACCGGGGTGCCGGCGACGGTCGGCGGAAAGAGGACGAGGTGTGGGTCGGAAGGCCGATAGGAAGAAAGAGTAAAAGAGTTGGCCGGTTGCCGACCGCGCACTATAATTTTTGGAACGGCCTGATCCCCCGCATAGATCAATTCGATTTCCTGGATTTCCGTTGGAGACGTCTGCCCGGGAACCATGAGTTCTTGGGACTTTGCCGAAGACGGCCAGAGGCAGAGCATGAGTAGTATCGGGGGCGCCGCCGTCCACGAGAGGCGGTTCATGCAGGGACACGTCTGACCATCAGGAACGGGCCACGATGCATCCGAAGCAGAACGCATAATGCCGGAAACCATCTTTAACATTGTTCAGTCGGGGTTTTTGTTGTACTTGGCCGCTTTGACCGTGGGATATCTGGGGCTTAATCTCATCTCCATTTTCTCGCTTCGGCAGTATTTCGAGGAGCGACGGGGAGAAGGATTTCCCGGCACATTTACGGGGTATGAGCCGCAGATCAGCATCATCGTGCCAGCATACAACGAAGCGGCGACGATCGCGAATTCTATTCGATCTTTGCTCCAGCTGAAGTATTCCGAGTATGAAATCATCGTCGTCAGCGACGGCTCGACCGACAACACCGTCGACGTGCTGAGGCAGGAGTTCGGATTGAAGCCGTTTCCTGAAGCCTACAGCCACGATCTGCCGACTCAACCGGTGCGTGCCACGTATCATTCGTCGATCTACGCGAATGTCCGTGTCATCGACAAAGAGAACGGCGGGAAGGCGGACTCCCTCAATGCCGGAATCAATTTGTCCGTGTATCCGTTATTTTGTTGCATCGATGCCGATTCCATCTTGGCACAGGACAGTTTGTATCGCGTGGTCCAGCCGTTCTTGCTCGAATCTCGTACCATCGCTGCGGGCGGCACCGTGCGCGTTGCCAACGGCTGTGTCGTGAACAATGGGCTTCTGAAAACCGTGGGTCTGCCGTCCAGGTTCCTGGCGCTGTTGCAAACCGTTGAATACTTGCGTGCGTTTCTCTCCGGGCGTCAGGGGTGGTCGCCCCTGAATGCGATGCTGATCATCTCCGGCGCCTTTGGCTTGTTTCGAAAAGAAGCGGTGTTGAAAGTCGGAGGGTATCGCACCAACACGATCGGTGAAGATATGGAGTTGGTGGTGCGCTTGCACCATCATTACCGCTTGAATGGCCAACCCTATCGCATTACGTATGTGCCGGATCCAGTCTGCTGGACCGAGGTGCCGGAGGATTTTCGTACGCTCCGGAATCAGCGCATCCGCTGGCAGCGCGGTTTATGCGACAGCCTGGCGGGCCATTTCGAGCTGTGCTGTCATCGAAAGGGCGGCACGGTCGGCTGGCTCGCCTTTCCGTTCATGATGATCTTTGAATGGTTTGGGGCTGCGTTCGAGATACTCGGCTATGTGCTCTTGCTTGCCGGGCTCGTATTCGGGTTGGTCTCCTTGCATGTCTGGATGGTCTGCATGTTTGTCGCCGTCGGGTTCGGCATCACGCTCTCGTTGAGCGCCCTGCTCATGGAAGAAATGACGTTTCATCTGTATCAGCGCCCCTCGGATCTTTTGAGATTACTGTGCGTCTCGGTCGTGGAAAACTTCGGGTATCGGCAGTTGAATTCCTACTGGAAACTGATCGGTCTCTGGCGATGGCTTCGCGGGACCAAAGCGGAGTGGGGTAAGATGGTTCGATCGGCCTCGTGGCAATCCCCGCAGAACCCTCCTGGAAGCAGCTGATCCGTTTCTCTACAGTTCCGTTCGGTTCTCGCCGATAGAGGGTGAGGAAGTCGGTCTCTATCGACATCACAGGGAGGGTTCTCGGCCATGCCATCGGCGAGCGAACTGGTCCAGTCCTGCACCACCGTCTTCACGTTGCCGGAGATCTATTTCCGCGTGCGGGACGTGGTGGACGATCCCGATTCGACCATGGACGACCTGGCCGAGGTCCTGAAGCTGGATCCGGCCATCTCGGCCAGGCTGCTCCGCATCGTCAACAGCCCCTTCTACGGGTTCCCCAAGCAGATCGACACGATCTCGCGTGCCGTCAATCTCCTCGGTACACAGGCCATCAACGACCTTGTCACTGCGACGACGGTCGGACGGACCTTCGCAGGTATGCCGATTCAACTTATGGACGTCTCCATGTTCTGGCGCAAAAGCGTGCTGTGCGCGTTGCTTGCCGGCAAGATCGCCAAGTCCTGCGGCATCGACGACAGCGAGCGGTACTTCATCGAAGGCCTGTTGCGCGACATCGGTCATCTCGTGCTATACCAGGCCATCCCGCGGCGAGCGCAGTCTGCGCTGATCGAAGCCGGCTATCTTGAAACCTCCCTGGCCGAGGTGGAGCAGTCCAGCATCGGGTGCGATTTCGCGGAAGTGGGGGCCGAACTCATCCGGTCCTGGGGGATGCCTGTGCAGATCGAGCAGGCCATTCGCTGTCAACTGAGTCCAAACGACGCCGGTGAATTCATCATCCATGCGTCCGTCGTTCATCTGGCCGGTGTCGTCGTCGACTACGAAGAGCTCGAGCCGGGTCGGCGTCCGGCGGCGTTGCCGTTCAACCCCCATGCTGTTGTCGCGACACGGTTTGTGCCCGACACTCTTCCGGCATTGCTTGTGGATGCCCGTGCCCAGCTTCACGATACCCTGGCGCTGATCCAACCCCATGCCATCGCTGCCTAGCAGGATGTGGTGAACGCCCGCCGTCGGCGTGCTCGCCGATGCCGGGATGTTGCCGCATCCTCAGCCTACAGGATGCCGGCCAGTCGATTCAGACCCAATGTCGTTTGGGCGAAAAACAGCTGGAAGGCCTGGTAGTCCTGCGGGAGCACCGGTTGGGTGCTTGTCGCTCGATCACAGTAGATGAAGCCGATCGGTCGTGCGCCCACCCGCAACGGCGCCACGATCGCCGAGGTCGGTTTCCAGACTTCGAGGAAATCTTGTTTCAGAGTTCCGGCCACCAGGTCCGAGAAGTTGGGAACCAGGAGCGGATCGACTCGCTTGAGAATCGTGAGGAAGAACTGGTGCTCCCGACTGAGTGAGCCTGACAGGGACCGGAGATGGGGCGCCAGAGGAGTCACGCCAAACGCGAGCCGTCCGACCAGCAGATCGCTGTCACCTGGGTTGAGAAGTGCCAGGCCGACACGGTCGAATCCGGCATCCCGATGGAGAGCCTGTACAAATGTCCCAAGCAGGCTATTGAGATCTTTCGCTGCCTGCAGCGAGTCCTGAAAGGCTTGGAGTGTTTCAAGCGGCTTGGTTCGAATGAGAGCCGGCTGTTCGTTGCCGGCAGATGGGTGCGGGATCGATTCGTCGGCGGGCTGCGCGCGGGATGGCGGCATGGCTTCCTCGGAGGAGTCGATGGCCAACCCCATCGAACGGATGAGTTGGCGCCCGCGATCCATAGCCCGAATCATCAAATCCGTGAACGGGCCAGAAGAGAGTCCGCTTCCGAGCTGGAGAGTCTTTTTGGCTTCCTCAACGGCAGTCCGCGGGGCGGGGCCGGTCAGCACCTCGACCAGGCGAATGGAGCCGACGACGATACCTCGGTAGGTGTGTGGCCTACTTTGCCAATGCGCTATCGGCTGTTCCTCCGGATGACGGAAGAGCTCGATCAGATCATCCGGTAGCTTCCACATGTGGGCCAATGCTTGGGCCAAGGTCAGTCGTGGCACACCGATGAGGCGCGTCTCTTGAAGTACGCATTCCGACGGGCGCTTGGTTGTCTTGGAAATAGCCTGGAGAGCGAGAAAGAGGTCAGGGTCTTGGTAGGCAATGGCCAAGTCTCCGATCGAATAGAGGAGGGCGCCGGTAAACAACTGCCCAGGCTGTGGGTAGCCTATAGCCATGCCCAGTTCGCTGGCATAGGTCGCGGCGATGAGAGACCGTGCGATCAGAGTTCGAAACTCCTGTTGGCGAAGCGGCCAATGTTGCAGCTGTTCGACGAGATGGGCCGCGGCCACAAGGGACCGGACGGTGTCGAGCCCGAGCCAGCTGACGGCATGGGGGACCGACACAATCGTCTGCTGAGGACTGTAGGCGATGCTGTTCGCGACTTGTAGAACTTTGCATGTCAGCCCATGGTCTTTGCTGATCACCCGGGCGAGAGTTTCGGCATTGGACTGAGGTCCCATGTGATTTAGGATTTGCTGGCAGGTTGACTGCAAGATGGGAAGACAGCTGCTGGATTCGTCCAAGAGCGGCCTGAGTTTTTGATGGAGCCGAGGGCGGATTGAATCGATGAAGGCTGATTCCATGGCCGTGCTTGAGGAAGTCATAAGGGAGTTCCTGGTTGTGGGTCAGCAGCTCTATCGGTCAGAAGCCAACGGAGCTTAAGGGTGCAACATTGTGGAGGAAAGGAGTGAACGATCGTGCATGCAGTCAAAAAAGAGAGCGAGGACCATCCAGCGGCCGGGAAGTCACAGCCGCTGGCTAGGTTGTCCAGAATAGTTCTCTGACTTCGTTGTGCACCTCTACCGGATTCTCGCAAACTATTCCAGTGAGAGGTTCTCCAGGAAGATCACTTGCTCTCGAGCACGGAAGAACTGTTGGTAGGGCATGGGGGCCGCGACGGTCCGAAGGTAACACTGAGCGCTGGCTCGCACGACGTAACATCCGGTGGCTGATCGACGCAAGAATAGCATCATGGGATGCTCATATAAGTTTGATACATGAGTATTGGACATTGACGAGCTAGTGATGCAGATACTATAAGTCGGTTAGCTTCATGACTGACTGCGCGCACGGGATGATGTTCTTGGGCTTCTGAGTGTGTCTTACCCCCATCACCTGAAAGCTCTTAAGGGTATGCGTATGTGGAGATCTTTCCCGCCGGTGCTGTCGCCATGCTTGGGGTGGCTGCTGAGTGTGGCGCTTCCCATAGGACTGTCCGCCTGTGGACCAGCGCGATCCGACCCCGCGCCGAGCGTGGAATCTCACGCAAGTCTGAACGGGACATCTGCGGCGCATCCCGCACAACAAGATAGTCCGTCATCCCGTAACGATCTCACGAAGCCGGCGACGAGCCTCGTGCCTCTCGCGTCACCCCAGGAGTCCGTCCCGGACCAGAAAAAAGATCCGGCGCCTCGGCCCGACCGGTCACTCCTGTCCGACCGTACCAACCAGTCAGTAGATGCTTCGGAGCAACCTGGCATCCTTCCAATGATGAATGTGTGGACGCCGGAGGGAATACCTGTATCCGTCGTGGTTTCCGAAGACCCGATCGACGACGCGAGCCTCGAAGAAGATGCGAATACCGAACGTCGGATCTGGGGTATCGCGCATGAGACGGAACAGTTGGAAGACGAAAAAGAGCAAGAAGAGAGCTCCGATGAGCGGAAAGAATGACAAGTGGGGGCCGCATGAACCTCAGCCACGCATGCTCAAGACTCGTGCGCATTGATTGATCCTGGCCGTGGCTGTCATCGTCATGGATAGATCAGCATGAGGAGAGCGGGCATAGTATTCACTCGACAGCATCGATCGGAATAGGTCACGTTTTAGACGTGATAAGGAAGAGTCGCAAAAATGGCGAGCGAGCATTCTTGTCAATTCACAACGATTGACGCTATCGGTGGGCAAGTCATTATCTAAACAACCGAGGAGGACTGTTCATGAGAACGCGAAGTGCACTCGCCAGGGTCATGCCGGCTCTGTTGGTATTTGTGTGTATGCAGGGTAGCAACACGGAGGCACAGGACAACACGGAGGCACGGCTCAGCGCAGCGGTCAGCGCAGCTGCCCCGCTGACGTTCGAGCTCAGCCAAAAGACCACCGAGGCACAGGCGGCCGAGGCCCTTGCCTATTGGACCCCAGAACGGTTAGCAAACGCGCAGCCGATGCTTCCAAAGGTGAGTGAGAAAGCGAGCGCAGCTCCTGAGGCAGCAGCGCAGGGGGGCGGGACGTCTGTCTCCCTCCCTGGGAAGCGCCCCACCGTGGCGGTCGGTGCTGAGTCGGCGGTTCGCCTCTATGATCCGGCGCAGGTCAAGATTCAGGCCGAAGCCGGCGGTGTCGAGCCGCAGGCGGTGGGGACGGGCGGGGTCCCCTACACCAGTGCGCGGGTCAACCAGCCTGGATTGGAGACCATCTTCCCAAATCGCACAGTCGGCAAACTGTTCTTCACCAAGACGACGGGGGGAAATTTTGTCTGTTCGGCCTCGGTGATTCGGCAGAGGATTGTGCTCACGGCTGGGCACTGTGTCCATCTTGGGAGCGGCGGAAGCGCGGGATTTCACAAAAACTTCCTGTTCGTGCCGGCGTTCAGAGACGGGTCTGCGCCTCTTGGGACCTTCACGGCCCGTCTTGCGGGCGCCACATCCCTTTGGATGACTTCCGGTGGCGTAGTCCCCAATCTGGCTGACTTCGGGATGTTAGAAATCAACGACAGGGGTACCACTAAAATTGGTGCGATCACAGGGCTCTTGGGTGTCCGGACCTCCAGTCTCAGCCGCAACCATACAACGAAGCTCGGTTATCCCTGTAACATCGATAACTGCATGAAAATGCAGCAGGTGACGTCGCAAAACAGGTCCACTACTTTTGAGCCGGCTCCCAACAACGTCGAGTATGGATCGAATGCCCGAGAGGGCTCGAGCGGTGGCCCTTGGGTGATGAACTATGGCATTCAGGGCAAAGGTGGGCTGACGAGTAATCTGAATGCAATTGTCGGGGTGACCTCATATGGGTACGTCTCGACGGATATTCACCTTCAGGGCAGCTCCATTCCTGACAGCCGAGCGGGTGGGTTCATTCCGCTGCTCAATTCGATGTGTGCCCGTAGGGCCGGCAACTGCTGAGCCCCTACAGATCGCCGCGGCGGGTGCGACAGTCGCACCCGCCACCTTTGCAAGCAAATTTGTCTTCCCTCGTACACCATGAAATGGAATGATGGAGATTATTGCAGCGTGTCCCTCTGACGAGGGGCAACCAGTGCGGTCAGCGCGTTCTGATCAGGCGAAACGACGTCAACATTTTCTTGCCCTCAGGGCCAAGGGGGATGAGACCGTACACGTACTGGTCGGTTGTGAAATAGAGGAACTCGTTGGGCGCAAGTTGCTGCCGGAGCGCGACTCTCAGTCCTTCGTGTGCCCCTGGCAGTTGAACGGGAGCAATCTCGCTGCCGGGAGGCAGCAGGCCGAATGAGTTGAGCCAATCACGCAGCGAGCGTCCCGACGGTCGCGGGAATACCTGGATTGTCAACATGGGCGGTTCAAGATCCGCAAACTGGCTGGTTGCGATGTCCTTCCGCTGAAAGCGTACGCGCTGGACCGCCGCCGGCTGTGTGGGTGTTGGGTGGGTGACTTCCTTGAGGATCACGTACTCTTTGGGATATTCGACGGCAAAGCCATAGGTTGGGTCGGTGTGCATCTGCCAGTCCTTCGTCTGGATGACAGGCGACATTCCCGTCGGCCTGTCGAGTTGCCGCGCGGCACTGTCGCAACTGGCCCAGATCACACTTGCGACAATTACATAGGAAAGCCATACGACTCGAAACAGGATTGGCGCATCGTTCACCATCTATGTCCCTATCCGTCCTCCGCTCCTGTATGCATTCGATGAATCATCAATAGTAAGCTGTCGATCGAATACCAGAGAGTGGAGCAACACTGGCTCCGAGCTACCTTGCGCTGAGCTGGCCGAGGCTGTCAATGCTTCCCTTTTACCCTTTCCTGTGCTGTCGCGCGGGAACGGGAGAGTAAAAGGCGTCAGGTCGTTTGATGACGCGGTGATGGATGACGGCGTGGCAAGCGTTACCGCATCGCAACGCTGTGTCTGTCCACAATCCGGCCCGAACCCCCCTGCTCATCACACTAATTGGGCTACAAGCGTCCGAATGTTTGTTCAAAGAAATCTTTGGTGAGCTTCATATGCTGCGCGATATCCGTTTGCAGATGGCGTGCGCCGGCCTGCCAGTCATCCGTTGTGTAGCCAACCCGGCGGGCGAGGAAGATAAATTCGTCGGAGTCGGTTGGTGGAAGGACCCGATCTTTGGCGTTGCCACGGACCATGCGTAGGCCGTCGATGAGCATGCGGATAAAGAAGTAGGCCTTGCGGAGAATCTCGCCGTCTTGCCTCGTGACAAGGCCACAATCGACGAGGGTCGTCAGTGCCTGCATGGTGTTGGGAGTGCGCAGGACTGGGAGTCGATGGCCATGCATGATTTGAAGGTACTGCATGGCATACTCGATATCGACGATACCACCGGGGCTATGCTTCAAGTTGATGGTGTCGCGCTCCACCAGCTGCTTGAGTTGCTGTCGGCGCAAGGCGAGGGCATCGGGGATATTCCAGGGTTTCCCGCTATAAACGTAGCTATCGCGATGGGCCTCGACGCGCTTTCCAAGGGCCGCATCACCCGCTACATGCCGCAGCTTGATCAATGACTGGCGCTCGAATGGCGCAGCGAGGCCGCTGGCACTGTAGTACTTGGTGATCTCGTCAAAGGGATTGGTCAAAGAACCTTTTCCGCCGTGAGGGCGGAGACGCACGTCGAGGTGAAAGATGCCTTCCTGTTTGGCCTCGATCCACTGCAACAGTTCAGCCCCCAACCGCTCAAAGTATTCGCTGTTCTCGATCGGCTGCTTACCGGCTGTGCGACCGGCGTCCCCATACACGAACATCACTTCAATGTCAGAGGCGTAGCCGAGTTCCTTGCCACCGAACTTGCCCAAGCCCAGTACGGTGAAGGGACAGGGTTTTTTATTGGCCAAGCGTGGCGGGCCATGCATCGCATTCAGCTTTGCTTGGCAGTCTTTCAAGCTCCGATCGAGGATCACTTCGGCCAGCTGAGTCAACGCAGCTGAAAAATCAGGCAGCGCTGTGTCTGGCTCGACGATGTGCTTCATATCGATGCGGAACAGTTCACGGTCCTTGAGGCTATTCAGCGCGGCCTTTCGATCCTCGTCGGTTTTGGCTTTATTCACCAGGCGATCGAGTTCCTTGCGAAGCGTAGCTTTTGGGGTTATGAGAGGCGCATCGCGATAATCTTGCAGGAGCGGCAGCAGGTTGCTGTGTTGACGGCGCAGAAAGTCTTCCCAGAGAAAATCGCTGGCCCCGAGCAGACGAGCGAGCAGGGGAAACGTTTTCTTGTCGCTGAGAAACGCCAAGGCTTCTTGCTGGGCTTTCCCTTTCGTTTGCTGCACCGTTAGGTCAAGAAACTGGTCAAAGGCCTCCAAGGCTTTGGTTGGGTCAGGAGCCCAGGTCAGGGCATGGGTGAATTGCTTGATGAGCACAGCCGTCTGGCGCAGCTGCTGCTGATCGGTTGCATTGGTCAGCTTCTGGCCATGGCGGTTGCGGACATAGAAGCGATCGTGAATCTTCCCCTCCTCAACGTCGAACTGTGCTTTGGAAATGTACACGTTGCGCATGGCCAGAGCGTTGGCGAAGGCGTACAAGAAAGCTGGGGTATCGTCCGACCGGATATCCATGACTGTGTCGGTGGGAGATTGGCTATTGTCGAATGTGATCTGCACTGGATGGAGGAGACCACCAAAAGATGCACGGCGTTTGCCGAGCTGTTCGACCAGCCGTCGATTCACTGCACAGCGGGCCTCCGTAAATTGTCCTTTATCGAGCAATGTGATGACTGAGTGGAGCGCATCCGATAGGTGTTTCTGTTGGATGTCACCCAATTCCACTCCTGGTACCGGCAGCACGCGGAACACATCGACGATTTTTTTCCTGGTTAGCCCTGGACTGCCCGTGGTGCGGACGCGCGGTCCGTATCCTGCCCAACTTGTGCGAGTGGGCGGCGCAGCCGCTGTTTCGCCAAACGTATAGATATCTCCTTCTTCGATGTTCAGGCCGAACGCAGAGAGCAGGCCGCAAATCGTGGCGAATTCAGAGAAGTAATCATAGGCTACGATCGTGACCTCAAACCGTGTGTCCTGCTGCTCGGCAAAGGCAATTGCGCAGGGGCGTTCCGGGGTGAGCTGAGCCGTCGAGCGGATATGATCGGCAATCGCCGGAGGTTTGAATCTCCGGAAATATTCTGGGTCCATGCGGCTGAAAAAATCATCAAGGATTTCAGGCGCAACATCAGGACACAAAGGACGAACTGCACTGAGCAGCGCGGTAGGATCGGGAGCGTCAGTGGACATGGACGTTAGTATACCCGAATGGTTTCATTGTGCGTAGAGGAACCCCTGAGTATAATGCCGCTCCATGCCTCGAAGAACTCCCACACCCCACTCGTCGTCTTTTCCATCGTTGGCTGAAGGTCGTTTCGATAAGCCAGATCCCACGCCAATCCTGCTGGGGGAGAAGCGAAATGCTGAGGGGATCCGGGAGATTTTGTCCGCCTATGGCCTGCGTGATCCCGATCAAGCGGACCGCAATCTCGATGCCATGGCCGGTGACCC
Organism: Nitrospira sp.; assembly: GCA_005116955.1. GTDB lineage: Bacteria > Nitrospirota > Nitrospiria > Nitrospirales > Nitrospiraceae > Nitrospira_D. The sequence goes on from SWDI01000003.1 coordinate 233,426, forward strand.
GATCCAACGCCGGCAGCTGGCCGACATCCTACCGATGTTGATGAAATCGATTGCTCGAACGGCCGATCCTGATCAGGCCCTGAACCACTGGGAGCGCATGTTGGAGAGTGTCTCCCGCACCTCATTTCTCGACTATCTGCGCACGTCACCGCGCATGCTCGATCTTCTTTGTGTGATCTTCGGCAACAGCGATGCCTTGACCTTTACGCTCATTCGAGACCCGACCGTGGTGTATTGGCTGGCTGAGGAGGATGTCCTCGCACGACCTCCGGTGCGGAAGGGAATGGAGCGCGCGCTGTACGCAAGCATCGGGCATCTCACCTCCAAAGAATCGAAGCTGGATGCGCTGCGCCGGTTCCAGCGGCGAGAAATGTTACGGATCGGTGTGCGGGATCTCCTCCGCCTCTCGACGGTGCCGGAGACGACCAGCTCGTTGTCGGATTTGGCCTGTCTACTGATTCATGCGGCCTACGAGGTTGTCGATGCCGATCTCCGGCAGCAATATGGCATCCCCATGCATCGGAATCGGCAGCGACGGTGGGTGGAGACTAAGTTTGCCGTGATCGGAATGGGTAAGCTTGGCGGACATGAACTAAATTACAGCTCCGACGTCGATCTGATCTACCTCTATGAGTCCCACGATGGAGAAACCAGAGCGCCGAGAGGTAGGCGTGCCGCTATCCCCGCCGGCGTCGGCATTTCCAATGAAGAATATTTTGAGATTCTCGCCCGTGAGCTCACCAGGGTGTTGATCGAACCCACCAGGGAAGGCTACGTCTTTCGGGTTGATCTGCGGTTGCGGGCCGAGGGTTCTGTTGGTCAGTTGGCTCGCTCGCTGGAGGAGTATCAGAAATATTATGCGACACGCGGACAGGTCTGGGAGCGGTTAGCGTTGCTCAAAGCGTGGCCGGTCGCCGGTTCCCATGATGTCGGGCAGGCGTTTCTGAAGCTGGTGAAGTCGTTTGTCTTGGGGGCCGGGAAAAAAATGGATCGCGACAAGGCGTTGACGATCGTGCAAGACGTCCGCGCCGTCAAGGATATGATCGATGCCAAAATGACGGACCGTGGCCACGCACAGCGCAACGTCAAGTTGGGGACCGGTGGGATTCGAGAGATCGAGTTTTTCGTGCAGACCGTTCAGGTCCTAGCCGGGCGAAAGGTGCCGGCGCTTCTGGATCGGAGCACGCTCGGTTCGTTAGACCGGCTGGTCCAGAAGAAATTGCTGTCGATCGAAGACCGCGATGCGCTGACCGCCGCGTATCTTTTCTTACGCGATGTTGAGCATAAGTTGCAGATGGTCGATGATCTCCAGACCCATTCCCTTCCCGCTGAAGCTGCTGAATTGGAGCGATGCGCCATTCGGATGGGGTATGGTACGGAGGATCGGAGGAAAGCCGTCGTGTCCTTCCAGGCCGACCATCAGCGGCACACGGAGATGGTGCACCGTACCTTCCAGTCGTTTTTTGTCGAGCCGAAGATCTCGCCGGTTCTAAAGTCGACCCTTCGTCTGCCCGGCGCGTCGAAGTAGATGCGGCAAAGGGGGGGGGCAGGTTGCGGAAATACGCGTCGCCGACATTCCATCTTCCGATGCCTGGTCAGCATTCGAGAAGCTTCCGCCGAAGTGCTCAAGTAAGCGAAAGTCACGCAACGCTTCATGAGCGCAGGGTAGCAATCGACTATGGGTATGGACTGTGAAAGTTACGGTCGGGTGTCCGGCGGCATACGAGCGAGTACGCAACGGCGTACTAGTTCAGCCATGTTGACAGCATCGACAGCCGTAGGCTGGGGCGGCCAAAATTCTGCATCATACCGAAGTTCGACTGCGTACGACGTCAGGTTCGTAAGGTCACAGGTCCCAAGCTCAGGCCACGGCTCAAGCTGAATACACAAACGCTGAAGCTCCTCCAAGTCGTGCGTGCGGGGGATCTCAATCCCTCTCCAGGCGAGTACGCCTTTCAAATACTTCTCAACCGCTTGTTGAGCGTGGAAACAGGCAGTGTCGTAAGGCCCTTCACTGGCCGTCGTGCGCCTGGCATCGGCAAGGTCGCTGTCGGCCTTTCAAAACCAGCCCCGTGCGAGCGCCGATCTATCTTTCATAGAGCAGCTTCCCCTCGGCGACTGCGGTTGAAATGAATGCATTGGGCACGGTCTTCCATTCCTCCACCTCCTGGGGGGTCCAGACCACAATATCCTTGGCGGGAAACACCCCGCAGAGCACTCGTCGATATCGTCCGGACCGCTGATGGCGCGGCATGTCGGACTCTTCGATAATCAGTAGGTCCAAATCGCTGTCCGAACGGGCGGTCCCCTTGGCATGGGAACCGAACAACAAGATTTTGTGAGGCGATCCAATGGTGAGAATGCGACGGACGACTTCGAGAAGAAGTTGCTCAGTGACCAGTGGAAATGTGAGGGAACCAGCCATCAGCTGAGATCTCCAGAAAGTGGCCTATCGCCATGATAGCGAATGCCCTCGAGCTTTTCCACATATGGGGGGCTCGTTGCGCAAGGCTCTGTGTACGGATGAAGGCAGCCCTGAGCACTACTGCGACCTCCAGGGGCATTTCCTTTCCGCTGAACAAACTAAATTGGAGCGGGGCGCCATTCGGATGGGGTATGGGACTGAGGATCGCAAGAAGGCCGTTGTGTCCTTCCAGGCCGACCATCAGCGGCACACGGAGATGGTGCACCGTACGTTTCAATCGCTCTTTGCAGAACCGAAGACCTCACCGCTCTTCAAGGCGACGCTTCGGCTGATCGGCGCTTCGAAGTAGATAAGTCTGTTTAGAGAGAGGAGAGGCAGGGAAGTTACATCGCAGGCGATCGTGGACTCTGTGTGTTGATTTATCGGGCAGGGGTCGGCGCAATTCCCTCCCGTCACTCCTCATTGTGAAGGGAAGCCAAGGTCGTCGCGATCAATGTCGCGTGCGCCGTGCATGATCCGTTCGATACGCATCCGGGCTGTCGTCGCACGATAGAAGATGAGGTAGTTCCCGTATGGGAACATGCGGATACCATCTCCAAGCTCTGGCCGATGGGTGCCGATAGCTGGTGCTAGGGCAAGCTTCTCGCATGTGCGGCGAAGTTCTTTAATGAAGGTAATCGCGCGATGCGGGCTGTCGGCAGCAATATAGTCGCCGATTTCTTCTAGGTCCTGCTCGGCCAGCGGAGAAAGACTGACTCGTATCACGGAGCTCGGCGTTCCTGTTCCATCCGCTTATACTTCGCAGTCAGACGATCAAACACCTGCTCGGCCGCGAGCCCTACGCCACTCGCGGCACCCTTTTGAATTTCCGCACGCAGCGCATCGAGCTTCTTCGCGCGCAACTTCACATGGTCTTCGAGCATCCGAAGACCCTCACGGACGACTTCGCTAGCGCTTGCATACCGACCTCGCCGCAGTTGCCGTTGAATGAACTTTTCGAAGTGGTCACCGACCGAATAACTTGTCGGCATGTTTGCTTTCCTTTCTTGGCTCCACCCCTCAAAGTAAGATTATCAAAGGTTGATACAGCTAGCAAGTTCCGGGGGGCATACAGCGTGAGCGGTAGGGACTCGAGGGCAGCAACATTCAAGCTCCAGATGGTGCATGACCTTCAGACCCATTCCCTCCCAGCTGAAGCAGATGAATTGGAGCGGTGCGCCGTTCGGATGGGATATGGCGCTGAGAGATCGAAAGAAGGCCGTTGAATCCTTCCGTGCCGACCATCAACGGCATACGGAGATGGTGCATCGGACCTTCCAGTCGTTCTTTGTAGAGCCCAAGACCTCGTCAGTTCTAAAGGGGACGCTTCGTCTCATCGGCGAGTCGAAGTAGAGGAGTCCGCTTGGTGAGGTAGACGACTGGAAGATAGGGAGGTCATATCAGTGGTATTAGAGTGATTACAGGAGGCGTCTATGAGAAAGAGTACGGCCTATCAAACAGAATCTTATTGAAAGCCTGCGAGATGCTCAAGAAGCTGAAGAGTATTTGAATGCTGCGCTCGAAGAGAATGATCCGGAATTGTTTTTGTGGGCATTACGAAATGTTGCGGAGGCCCAGGGAGGAGTTGCGTCGCTCGCCGAGAAAACAAAGCTGAATCGAGAAAGTCTGTATCGCATGCTCTCGGAACGCGGCAATCCTGAATTCAGAAGCCTTGAGGCCCTCCTCCATGCGTTGGGCTTTCGGCTCGCGGTTGCTGTCAATCGTTAGCCGGTTTGTTTTCAGCAGATCGTGCCCGCCACACGAGAGCTGTGTACGGTCAGTTTATCTCCTTCTTCTCGCCACCTGAGAAGTTTCCTCTTCTTCCATGCCGCGCTGAAACAAGCAGATTAAGAACAGGGCGTCTGTTCAGTGATCTCCATGCCGATGGGTCTTCAGAGTTTCTGAATGCCAAGCTGCCCTCACCTGGGGAGCCTGATCCCCTGGCATTACGACGAGCTTTCCAGCAACTCCAGGTCTTTCTTGAGCAATTGATTCACCAGGTCTGTCACTGGCTTTCCCGTTCTCTTGGCCAGGCGCTAGTTGTCCTGATCGATTCTGCGTAGCATGTCGTCATAGACCGTTTTTCTGTGCCGGATAGCAAGAAGCAACACGTCTTCTTTCTCCAACTTGTACACCACTCGGTAATCTCCAACGCGAAGTTTCCAATAGCCTTTGAGAGTCTTTCGAAGAGGCGCTCCGTATTGGTGGGGTTGAAGAGTCAGACGAGATTCAATAGCGTCAGTAATCCGATGGGGAAGGTTACGCGGGATGTCCGGGATATCTTCCTCACCGACGGCAGGGTGGTAGTGGAGGGAGAACGACACTTATCGCCTCGGACGCTTCGAGGTGCCCCACACCTCCGCATGAGTCTTTGCGGTCTTTTGATCAAACGTTGCCATCCGCCCGTCGGCAATGTTGGACAGTACCCGATCTTCTTCAATATCGATGGGAACATTCAGCTCCGCTCCCTTTCGGAAGAACTTGCCTCGAACCGCGCTTGAGAAATCGTATTCCCGTTTCACCGCGCTGATTATTTCATAACGGCCAATGGGTTCCAAGGGGATATGAAAACACAAAGGGCCCGGTGGTTACCCACCGAGCCCTTGTGATGTCTGAGCAGCCTGTTGGTGGCCTGCCCTGAGCTTGTCGAAGGGTTAGTACATCCCTTCCATGCCGCCGCCGTGGCTGTGTCCGCCTGGGCCGCCGGCTGATTCCTTCTTCTCTTCGGGGATTTCGGTGATCATGACTTCGGTCGTGAGCATCAAGCCCGCGACGCTGGCGGCGTTCTGCAAGGCGCAGCGCGACACCTTCGTCGGATCGATGATGCCGGCCTTGATCATATCGACATATTCATCCGTGGCGGCGTTGTAGCCACCGTTGGCGTTCTTGTCTTCCCGAACCTTGCCGACGACGACCGAGGCTTCCGCACCCGCATTCGCGGCGATCTGTCGGAGCGGCTCTTCGAGCGAACGTCGGACAATGTCGAGTCCGACTTTTTGCTCTGCCGGGACATTCTTGATCTCATCGAGTGCCTTGATGCAGCGGAGGTAGGCCGTACCGCCCCCAGGGACCACACCCTCTTCCACTGCCGCCTTGGTGGCGTGCAGCGCGTCCTCCACGCGGGCCTTTTTCTCCTTCATCTCGGTCTCGGTTGCGGCACCGACATTGATGACGGCCACGCCACCCACGATCTTCGCCAGCCGCTCCTGCAGTTTTTCGCGATCGTAGTCAGATGTGGTCTCGTCGATCTGAGCCTTGATTTGCTTCACGCGCCCTTCGATCTTCTTGGCATCGCCGTAGCCTTCCACGATCGTGGTGTTGTCCTTATCGATCGTGACGCGTTTGGCGCGGCCGAGATCGGTCAGCTTGACGCTCTCGAGCTTGATGCCGATGTCTTCAGAAATCACCTGGCCGCCGGTGAGGATCGCGATATCCTCCAGCATGGCTTTGCGGCGATCGCCGAAGCCCGGAGCTTTGACTGCCACGACATTCAAGGTGCCGCGCAGCTTGTTGACCACGAGGGTGGCCAGCGCTTCACCTTCGACTTCTTCGGCGAGGATGACGAGTGGCTTACCCAGCTTGGCCACTTGCTCGAGCAATGGCAGCAGGTCCTTCATGCTGCTGATCTTCTTTTCGTTGATCAGGATGAGCGGTTCCTCCACGGAACATTCCATCCGCTCCGCATTGGTGACAAAATAGGGAGAGATGTAGCCGCGATCGAACTGCATGCCCTCGACCACGTCCAGCGAGGTGGTCATTGACTTGGCTTCTTCCACGGTGATGACGCCGTCCTTGCCGACCTTTTCCATGGCTTCCGCGATCAAATCGCCGATGGTCTTGTCGTTGTTGGCCGAAATGGTGCCGACTTGCGAGATCTCGGTCTTGTTCTGACAAGGCTTGCTGAGCTTCTTGAGCTCGGCGGTGATGGCTTCGACGGCCTTGTCGATGCCTCGCTTGATCTCCATTGGATTGGCGCCGGCGGTGATGTTCTTCGCACCTTCCCGGAAAATAGCCTGGGCCAACACGGTGGCGGTAGTGGTGCCGTCACCAGCGATATCGCTGGTCTTGCTGGCTACTTCACGGACCAGCTGGGCGCCCATGTTTTCGTAAGGGTTCTTCAGCTCGACTTCCTTGGCCACCGTCACGCCGTCCTTGGTGATGGTCGGGGCGCCAAATTTCTTGTCGAGAATCGCATTGCGGCCCTTCGGGCCGAGGGTTGCTTTCACGGCGTCCGCGAGCTGGTTCACCCCTTTCAGGATGGCCGCTCGTGCTGCATCGCCGTACATAAGTTGTTTTGCCATTATCTTTCCTCCGGTTATAGTCTAAAAGTTACTCAAGTCTGAACGTCATCAAGTCCCCTTTAGAAACGTGATGATGCTACGACCGTGTTTGCCATTACGCCGTAAAGACGCCCAGGATGTCTTCTTCCTTGAGGATCAAGCACTCTTCGTCCTCAATCCGAAGCTTGCTGCCAGAATACTTGTCGAACAGGACGTGATCGCCGATCTTGACGTTCTCTACTTTCTTTCCGACTGCCTGGACCACTCCTCGTTGTGGCTTTTCCTTCGCCGAATCCGGTACATAAATCCCGCCGGCAGTCCGATCCAATTCCTCGGTGTAGGTGACGAATACTCGCTCACCCAAAGGCTGAAACCCCTTGGCAATGTTCTTCTTTTCCTTCTCAGCTGTACCCATGGCAGAACCTCCTCCTGATGAAAGTGAACTCGTTAGGCGTTGACGGTTGTAAAGAGTTGGGCTGAACTTGTGCGATCCAGGCAGCCTGCGACTCAAGTGTAGAGATAGGCCTTCGTTCCCCTAAGTCAAGAGGGGGAATAAGGGATTTTTATCGTCCTCGATTACTCGCGCCGCTGCAGAGATCATTTTATTCTAACCTATTGGGAAATCAACATTCTAGGAGTATTTTATCCGGTGGGGGCGTGGTCACTGGGATGTCATACCCGCAAGCGATCAAAATCTTTAATGTCTTTTTTGATGTAGTCACGGAGGCGTTTGATGATGCGGGCTTCCAGTTGACGGGTCCGCTCCTTGGTAATCCCGTATTTGTCGCCCAGATCATCCAAGGTCAGGGGCTGGTCGGACAGAATACGATTTCTGAGAATATCTTCGTCTCGTTCTTCCAGGGTCTTGATGAACTCAGCAAGCTTGGCCCTGAAGAGGGTCTTCAGCTGATGATCTGCGAGTTGTTCGTCTGCCGGTTCTTGATGGGAGGGCAAGACGTCCAACAGGGTATGTTCATGGTCTTCACCGATCGGCTGGTCAAGTGAGAGCTCCCAGTTGCCCAGGCGCTGATCCATTTCAACCACATCGCGCTCACGCACATTCAGACGATCCGCGAGTAATTTCGTGTCCGGCGCGAAGCCCTCCCGCTCAAGCTTCGCCTTTTCCTTTTTGAGGTTATAGAACAGTTTTCGCTGATCCTGCGTCGTCCCGATCTTGACGAGTCGAAAAGTGTGCAGGAGGTACCGGAGAATATAGGCCCGCGACCACCAGGCGGCGTAGGCATAGAAGCGCACGTTTTTCGAAGGATCGAATTTCTTGATGGCTTGCATCAGGCCGACGTTGCCTTCTTGAATGAGATCCATGTGGTCGGCCCCGGTATGGAGATACTCGCCGGCAATCGAGACCGATACGCGCAGGTTCGCCATGATGAGTTTGACGGCTGCTTCGCGGCTGCCGTGGGTGTGATATTCCTGGAAAAGCTGAAGTTCCTCTTCCTTTGACAGATAGGGGTATCGGCGGACTTCAGCAAGGTACTGCTGTAAGGCCGTGACCGGCACCACGGCCATGGTGTCGGCGGGCTGCCGTCCATCAGCGGCTGGGATATCCAATACCACTGGTGCAGCTTCGGCCTCGACGATCTCATCATCGGAGGGTTCGAGGATTTCTGGTTCTAGGGCGTCGTCCATTTCCTCCTGTGAATGGTCATGACTGTTCATGATAGTGCGTGACTATAACAGAATGAATGAATGGCACAAAGGCTGTCTTACAGGAGTAAGTGGGCACTATGGGTAGCGCCTGTTTTGCCCCGGTGGGGGGGAGAGGCTCGTCAGTCTCTCCCGTAGATGGTGTTCGCTTGCGCCTCGCAAAGCGGCTCCCCTATAGTCACTGCTATCCATCTGGAGGTCGGGCGTGTCTGAGATCTGGAGCATTCTGAAAAGCGGTCATTGGCCGTCGCTGGCGGGGGCGTGGTTACACCTGACAGTCAGTTTCATGGTCTGGTTGCTCGTCGGGGCGATGAGCCTTCCGCTCATGGCGGCGCTGCAGCTGAGCGAAACCGAGATCGCCTGGCTCGTCTCCCTGCCGTTGCTTGGCGGGGCGGTGTTACGGATAGTAGCCGGATGGAGCGCGGATTGGCTCGGAGCGCGACCCACGGCCGTGGTCATTCTCGTGATGGAGTGTCTGGTATTGTGCTGGGGGTGGCTCGGTGTCACTGGGTACGGAGAAGCACTGGCCTTTTCGACGTGTTTGGGTGTGGCGGGGGCAAGTTTTGCGGTGGCACTTCCGATTGCCAGTCGAGCCTATCCGCCACCGGCGCAAGGACTGGTGCTTGGCCTGGCAGCATCGGGGAATGTCGGCACCGTGCTCATTTTCTTCTTGGCGCCTCGCTGGGCTGCCGCGATGGATTGGCATCAGATCTGCGGTCTTATGGCCTGCGTGGTGGCCGTGACGATAGTCGGATTCGTGATCACGGTACCACGAACCAGGCCAGTTGCGGATGCCCATGTCGTGGCGTGGTGGTACCATGCGGTACAGTTGATTCACCGCCGGTTGGCCTATTGGCTCTCGTTCCTCTATGCGGTCACGTTTGGCGGTTTCGTGGGCCTGTGCAGTGTGCTCCCGCTGCTGCTGCACGATGTCTATCGGATCGACGCGATAGAGGCCGGTGCGGTGGCGGCTTTGTGCGGACTCATGGGGAGTGCGATCCGTCCGGTCGGCGGCTATGTGGCGGATCGGCAAGGAGGGCTGCGGACGCTTTATTATGTCCTGCCGGTGATCGCGGGGGCGGTGGTGGCGGTGATCAGCCCTTCGCAAACCATGGCGGTTGTGATGATGGTGGTGGCAACGGCGGCGATGGGATTCGGCAACGGCGTGGTGTTCCAGCTGGTCGCTGAATGGTTTCCCAAGGACATTGGGTTGGCGTCTGGTGTGGTTGGGGCGTCGGGGGCCATCGGCGGATTTCTACTACCGATACTCATCGGGACGATGAAGGGGCTTTCGGGTAGCTACGAATCTGGGCTCTGGCTGTTCGCCGGGTTCACGGTGTGTGCGTGGGGTACGGTGATCGTCGCGTTGCGGGCCAACAGGTCTTCTCCCGCCGAATTATCCTCATGAGATTTTCTGATTCTCGTTCAATCTCTAAAAAAACCATATTCAAGGTTCAGTCTGAAATGCTAGATTAGTTGCCCTATGCCCACGCCGTTCAACCACATCGAAGACGCCATTCGAGATATCAAGAAGGGGAAGCTCATTATCCTGGTCGACGACGAAGACCGGGAAAATGAAGGGGATTTGGTTATTGCTGCGGAAAAAGTCACTCCGCAGGCCGTCAACTTCATGGCCAAGCATGCGCGCGGACTGATCTGCCTGGCCCTCACACCCGAGCGCGTCGAAGAACTGCAATTGCCGCAGCAGGCGTCCGAAAATACTGCCACCTTCGGTACCGCCTTTACCGTCTCGATCGATGCGCGAAAAGACATCACGACGGGAATTTCAGCGGCCGATCGAGCGAAGACTATTCACGTGGCGATTGATCCCAAGACGAAGCCGATGGATCTGGCGCGACCTGGGCATGTGTTTCCACTCAAAGCGCAAACCGGCGGAGTGCTCCGCCGGGCTGGGCAAACCGAGGGGTCTGTCGACTTGGCCAGGCTCGCGGGTCTCCGGCCTGCCGGGGTGATCTGCGAGATCATGAATGCCGACGGTACCATGGCTCGGGTACCTGAGCTGACGAAGTTTGCCAAGCTCCATAAGATGAAGATGGTGACCGTGAAGGCCTTGATCGAATACCGCATGCGACGGGAAACTTTTGTCAAGCGGATGGCGAGTGCGCGATTGCCGACGACGTTCGGTGACTTTGAAGCGGTGGCGTTCGAGAATCAGATCGACGGAGTGACGCACATTGCGTTGGTGAAGGGCCCGGTCGATGGTGGGGCGCCGACTCTCGTGCGTGTCCATTCCGGATGTTTGACGGCTGACGCGTTAGGATCACTGCGGTGCGACTGCCGGGATCAATTGCATTCCGCGATGGAGGTCATTCAGAAGGAAGGGCGAGGCGTCTTGCTCTATCTCAATCAAGAAGGCCGTGGAATCGGGTTACTGAACAAGATCAGAGCCTATGGGCTGCAGGATCACGGGAGTGATACGGTCGAAGCTAATCTGCAGCTGGGCTTTAAGGCGGATCTCCGCGACTATGGAGTTGGGGCTCAAATTTTGGCGAATCTCGGCCTGCAACAGATCAAGTTGATTACGAATAACCCACGGAAGATCGTTGGAATCGAAGGATACGGCCTCAAGGTTGTCGAACGGGTTCCGATCGAAATGGCCCCGCGTGCCGCGAATGTCCGGTATCTTCGGACCAAGAAAACGAAGCTGGGGCATCTCTTGAAGAAGGTGTAAACGTCGCAACGTTTCAGGGGCCACATCGGCTAACGGTCACATCTTGACACATACACACGTTCGATCTTCCTATGAAACTTAGAAAAAGCTCACGCCGCGCGGCTGGATTCAGGTTCGGCATCGTGGCTGCGAAGTTCAATGCGCAGGTCACGAGCAGACTGCTGCATGCTTGTGAGGAGACACTGACTGCCCATGGTGTTCCGCAAGAGGATCTTATGGTCGTGCGGGTACCGGGTGCGTTTGAAATTCCGCTGGTCGCGCGCACCATGGCCAAGTCAGGCCGATTTGATGCGGTGATTTGCTTGGGGGCGGTGATCCGTGGGGACACCCCGCATTTCGAGTATATCTGTACCGAAGTTAGCCGTGGTGTCGGGCAAGCGGCCGTGGACACCGATGTGCCGATCATCTTTGGTGTGTTGACCACTGAGACGGTGGCGCAGGCCGTGGAGCGCGCGGATACGAAGAAGTTCAACCGAGGCGGCGAGGCGGCGAAGTCCGCGATCGAGATGGTGGTGGTAATGAGGAAGATCAGGGGGAATGTTGAAAAGTTGGAAAGTCGAAAGTCTTCAAGCCAAAATCGACGGGCAGTAGGAAGAACAAAACAGTGAGTCATTTCGCTTGTCAGTCTGTGAGCTTGCGAGCTTTTCAACGTTCTCACGTTCCCACTGTATAACTATGGGCTCTCGTCACCAAGCTCGCGAACGAGCCTTGCAAATCCTCTTTCAGCATGACATTCACGGGAAGTCCGGCGTGCATCTTGACGAGTTTTGGCGTGAATGCGAGGCGTCCGATGAGTCAAGAGCGTTCGCGGAACAGTTGGTGCAGGGTGTGCTGGAGCATAAAAAAGAGCTCGATGCCACTATCGGTAAGTATGCGACAAATTGGACTGTGAACCGCATGCCGATCGTCGACCGCAATATCTTGCGTGCCGGGCTGTACGAGTTGCTGTGGTTGGATGAGGTGCCTGCCAAGGTTACGATGGACGAAGCCATCGAACTGGCAAAGAGTTTCGGCGACGAGGATGCGTCAAAGTTCGTGAACGCGGTTCTTGATAAGGCCTTGGCCACCGAGTCGCGGCTGGCCGCGAAGCGAGCAGACCCTGGTCGTGGAATCTGGAGGAGAGCGGATCGTGATTGAACGGTACACACGTCCACAGATGAAGGCGATCTGGGATCTGAAGCATAAATATGAAATCTGGCTGGAGGTCGAGCTGCAAGCCTGTGCGGCCTTCGAGCATGCCAAGCAGGCGCCACGTGGAACGGCGGCGCAAATCCGGAAGAAGGCCAAGGTCAACGTCGACCGGATTGCCGAAATCGAAAAGGTCACCAAGCATGATGTGATCGCTTTTCTCGAATCGCTCATGGACACAGTAGGACCGGAACATCGGTTTCTCCACATGGGACTCACATCCTCCGACATTGTCGATACTTCACTGGCCGTTCAAATGACCGAGGCGCTGGATCTCATCCTGCACGGGGTGGAAGGGTTGCTGGGTGTCTTGAAACGGCAGTCGTTCCGGTACAAGGATCAGGTCATGGTGGGGCGGTCACATGGCATTCACGGGGAGCCGATCTCATTTGGGCTGAAGCTCGCTCTGTGGTACGAAGAAGTCCGCCGCCATCACGAACGCTTACGGCGGGTGCGGACCGAGATTGCGGTCGGCAAACTGTCCGGCGCCATGGGGACCTTCGCCCATCAGGGACCGGACATTGAAGAGTATGTGTGCGCCAAGCTCGGCTTGAAGGCCGATCCTGTCTCGAATCAGGTCGTCCAACGAGACCGCCACGCGTCGTATGCCACAGCACTCGCGTTGCTTGCGGCCAGCATCGAAAAGATCGCCACCGAAATTCGTCACCTTCAGCGCACGGAAGTGCTCGAAGCGGAAGAGTATTTCTCTGAAGGCCAGAAGGGATCGTCAGCGATGCCTCACAAACGGAACCCGATTGTCTCGGAGAATCTCTGTGGTTTGGCGCGGCTGGTGCGAGCCAACAGTCTGGCGGCGATGGAGAATGTGGCGCTCTGGCATGAACGGGATATCAGCCATTCGTCAGTCGAGCGGGTGATCATGCCGGACAGCACGATTCTGATCGACTACATGCTCGCCAAAGTCACGGATCTCATCGAACATTTGGTTGTGTATCCTGATCGAATGAGGCGAAACCTCGAATTGACCGGGGGGCTCGTGTATTCGCAGCGGCTGCTGTTGGCTTTGGTCGAAAAGGGGGCGCAGCGAAAAGAGTCTTATGAGGCGGTGCAGCGCAATGCCATGGTCTCCTGGAGGGGGGGAGGTACACTACAGGAATTAGCCGGCAAAGACCCGTTTATCTCACAGCATCTGAAGCAGAGTGAGATTGCAGCTTGTTTCAACCCCAAGTACTATCTGCGCCATCTCGATCAGATCTATCGACGGGTGTTCGGGCGGGACCACCATCGTCTGCCTGGTGTCAGGAGGAAGAAGACGAGATCATGACGCGATTATTTGTAGCGGCACTGATGTTCATGTGCGTGATGGTCGGTCCGTGGCTATCCGATGTGCAGTCTGCGGCGGATCGCGAGAAACTTCTTACGGAACCCGGATTCTACGGCACGTTTGCCCTCTTCGGGCTGAATGACGAGTGGGCGAAGCAAGACCCCGCGATGCGGATTGTCCGTCTGACCTCGCTCAAAGGTGTGGTGGAACAGCATCGGGAGCATGTGGCAATCGATCTGTACCTGCTTCGAGGGCTTTCCGATCACGCTGATCTCTTGTTCCGGATTCATGCAGCGGAATTACGCGCGACGCAGGAATTTCTCCTGGATCTGAAGAGCAGCCAATTTGGGAGATACCTCAAGACGGTTGAGGTTATGCACGGGCTTACCAAAAAACCGAATTACGCACCGGGATTTCCTGAGCAGATGAGGGCTGACTTGAAGGCGGTCAGTGAACCCGGCCAGCATCCCTATGCCATCGTGATCCCGGTCAGGAAGTCAGCCGAGTGGTGGGGGTTGGATCAGGAGAAACGAGCCGAGATGATGCAGGAACATACCGCCGCCACGTTACCGTATTTACAATCGGTCAAGCGGAAGCTCTATCACTCCAGTGGGCTGGACGATCTGGATTTCATTACGTACTTTGAAACCTCCAAGCTGGAGGATTTTCACAGCCTGGTGTTGTCGCTTGAGAAGGTGCAAGAATTTCGCTATACGCGGCGATTCGGGAGTCCAACCATACTCGGGACGATGAAATCGCTGGACGAGGTTGTCGAGCTGTTGGCGCAGTAAGTTGAACTATAGAGGTCCGATCATGGCGATGGGCGAGCTTCTTTACGAAGGCAAGGCGAAGAAGATCTTTTCGACGGGAAATCCAGACCAGGTCGTGCAGTATTTCAAAGACGATGCGACGGCCTTCAACGCACAGAAGCGCGGCACCATCGTTGGGAAAGGCGTCATCAACAACAAGGTCTCCGAGCGGCTGTTTCAGCTCTTGGAGCAAAACGGGATCCGGACACACTTTGTGGAGCGGTCGAATGATCGGGAAATGCTCACCAAGAAAGTCAGGATCGTCCCGATCGAAGTCGTGGTTCGGAACGTCGTTGCGGGGAGTTTGGCTAAACGGCTCGGATTGAAAGAGGGCAACCGGATCGATCCGGCGGTTGTTGAGTTCTACTACAAGAACGATGGACTTGGCGATCCGCTCGTCAATGACGATCATCTACGGCTGATGAATGTCGCGACGCCAGGAGTGTTGCGAGAGTTGCGAGAGCTCGGGCATGCGGTGAATAAGGTCCTCAAACCCTTCTTCGCCGAGCGGAAGATGCAGCTCGTCGATTTCAAGCTCGAGTTCGGGGTGTTTCACAATAAACTGATCTTGGCGGACGAGATTTCTCCAGACACGTGCCGTTTTTGGGACATGACGACCGGTGAATCGATGGATAAAGATCGATTTCGGAAGGATATGGGGAAGATTGAGGAGGCGTATCAGGAGGTGTTGAAGAGGGTGTGCGGGTAAGGGTGAGAAGGGGACAGCAGGGTTGTCCTCTTTGCTCGCACAACGCGCATGCAAGGCTGATGGGATTGTAATTGGTGCGGGCGATGCTTGTTGCATGCGCGCAGTTCAGGACAGCCGGCCATCCCCTTTCAAGAGAGTAAGGAGTGGGAAGAGAGAAACAATGCTGCGGGCATATTTGAATTATGGGCTGGTGGCTTCGGTGGTGGTTTGGGCGGCTATTATCGGGGTGATGGCCTATCGGTTAAATGAGTCACCCTGGCGGTGGGCGTTCGTGGCCTTGGTGTTTTGCGGCGGACTCACCATTGCAGTCATCTTCTGGATCAAGAAATATGTGGATCGGTTGAATGAGGCCGAAGAAAAGCAGGAGAGTAAGTTGTGAAAGCCAAAATTCACGTAACGTTGAAGTCAGGCATCTTGGATCCTCAAGGCAAGGCTATTGAGCATGCGCTGGACTCCTTGGGGTTCAAGCATGCGGCGAATGTGCGTGTCGGGAAATATATGGAACTGGACCTTCAGGAGGCCGATACGGCCAAGGCTGAAGTGGTGGTCAAGTCGATGTGCGAGAAGCTCCTGGCGAATACGATCATTGAAGACTATCGGTATGAATTGACTGCGTAACTTCGCGTGGGGTCTGCCACATGAATGTCGGTGTTCTTGTATTCCCCGGTAGTAATTGTGATCACGACTGTGCGCATGTCTTGAAAGATGTGCTCGGGCAGAATGCCACAATGGTGTGGCATAAGGAGTCGTCATTAGCCGGCTTGGATGCGGTGATCCTGCCGGGAGGATTTTCATATGGCGATTATCTCCGCACCGGGGCGATTGCGCGATTTTCTCCGGTCATGCAGGCGGTCAAGCAGTTTGCAGCTGAGGGGAAATTGGTGCTGGGGATCTGCAACGGATTTCAGATTCTGCTGGAAGCGGGGTTGTTGCCCGGTGCCATGTTGCGAAATAAGTCGCTGCACTTTATCTGCCGCGAGACCTACGTCAAAGTGGAGAACGCGGCGACGCCGTTTACGAATGCGTGCAAACCTGGTCAGGTGCTCAAAATTCCAATCGCGCATGCGGATGGGAACTACTACACCGATCCCGTGACCTTAGCTGGGCTTCAAGCCAATGCACAGGTCACCTTTCGCTATTGTACGGTGGAAGGGACGGTCACGCCGGGGAGTTGTCCAAACGGCTCGCTCGACAATATTGCAGGACTCTGCAATGCCGAGGGGAATGTCCTGGGCATGATGCCCCATCCGGAGCGCTGTACTGAGACCATGTTGGGAAATGAAGATGGGCGACTCATCTTTCAATCGATGATTGCGTCGTTAGAGCACAAGCAGGTGGCAGAAGTCCGGTAAGCGCTCCAACGATGATTTGGCGGGATCGCTCTCCTGAGGATTGAAGATCGAAAGTGCGCACGGTAAAGTATTCAGTCAGTTGGGCAGTCACAGTTTCAATTTCTTTTATACCTAGAGGAGGGTTGCAATGAGACGTATAGGTGCATTAGTGGCAGCCATTGGTCTATTCACCTTGTGTTCTGGCGCTGATGTGTTTGCTGCGACGGATGACGGGAGCAAGCTCACGATCACGAGTCCGGCGCCTGGCGCCAAGGTGGGAAAAGATATCGAACTGGTCTATGAGCTCACGAAGGGCACTCAGGCGACGCATGCCCATTGTTTTGTGGATGGCGAATACCAAAAGGGCTGGGACAAAAAGACCGTCAAAGGGATGAGTCCTGGGACTCATGAAATTAAGGTTGTTGCGGCAGATAAGGATCATCAAATGTTAGCCGCGGAAGCAGCCATTAAGGTGGAAGTCCAGTAACAGCTCAGGGCTTACAATTCAGATCGACGGACCGACGAGGTGCTATTCTGGTATCTCGTCGGTCACGTTGTTCAGTATGTGCAGCTGTTGCCACCATGTCCTGAAGACACATCCGTAGCAGGTCGATATACTGTGGAACACTTTAATACTGTGAAGTTTAGGACATGATGCAGGCCAGTACTCCGCCAATTACCAAAGAACTCATCGCTCAGCACAATTTGACGAGCGAGGAGTATCAGAAAATCATCGACATTCTCGGCCGCGAGCCCAATTTGACGGAACTCGGCATGTTTTCCGTGATGTGGTCCGAGCACTGCTCGTACAAAAGTTCGCGCGTGCATTTAAAGAAGCTGCCGACGACCGGGCCTCGTGTCGTTCAAGGGCCAGGGGAAAATGCCGGGGCCATCGATATCGGGGACGGGTTGTGCGTGGTGTTCAAGATGGAATCGCACAACCACCCATCATTTATTGAGCCCTATCAGGGGGCGGCGACGGGCGTCGGCGGGATTTTGCGCGATATCTTCACCATGGGGGCACGGCCGATTGCGTTGCTCGATTCCCTGCGGTTTGGAGAGCTGCACTCGCCCAAGACTCGTCATCTCATGAAGGGGGTCGTTTCCGGCATTGCTGGTTACGGCAATTGCATGGGAGTTCCTACTGTGGGAGGCGAGATCGTCTTCAATGATATCTACGCGCTGAATCCATTGGTCAACGTGTTCTGCCTCGGTCTGGCCCATAAAGACAAAATTTTCCGTGGCACGGCGGCAGGCGTCGGGAATCCCGTGATCTACTTCGGCTCAAAAACAGGTCGTGATGGGATTCATGGGGCGACGATGGCGTCCGATTCGTTCGACGATCAATCAGAGCAGAAGCGGCCGACGGTACAGGTTGGTGATCCCTTTACCGAAAAATTGCTACTCGAAGCGTGTCTCGAGTTGATGGAGCGAGATCTGCTTGTAGGGATTCAAGATATGGGGGCAGCAGGGCTGACGAGTTCGTCGTGCGAGATGGCCTCCCGAGCCGGTAACGGGATGGAATTGGATCTGACTGTGGTCCCGAGGCGAGAGCCTGGGATGACGCCATACGAGATCATGCTGTCCGAGTCGCAAGAGCGGATGTTGATGGTGGCAAAAGCTGGCAAAGAAGAGGACTGTATTGCCATTTGCAGGAAGTGGGATGTGGATGTGGCTGTAGTCGGAACGGTGACGGCAGACGGTATCCTGCGTGTAAAAGATCAGGGCAAGGTCGTGGCGGAAATTCCTGCCAAATCGTTGGCCGACGACGGACCTCGGTATGAACGGCACTATCAGCCACCAGCGTATCAGGATATGCTGACGAACCTGAATTATGACGCCCTTCCAGATGTGAAAGACGCGAATGTGGCCCTGTTGGCCTTGTTGGAGTCGCCGACCATCGCCAGCAAGCGGTGGGTGTATGAACAGTACGATCATATGGTGCGGACGAACACGATGGTTCGTCCAGGGTCCGACGCGGCTGTGGTGCGGATCAAGGGTACGAAGAAGGCTGTGGCGATGACGGTCGATTGCAACAGCCGCTATTGTCTATTGAATCCCTATGAAGGGGCCCGGCTGGCCGTGGCCGAGGCAGCGCGGAATCTCGTCTGCTCCGGGGCGGTACCGATTGGTTTGACGGATTGTCTCAATTTCGGCAATCCGGAGCGACCGGAGATCATGTGGCAGTTCGTGATGGCAATCGAAGGCATGAAAGACGCCTGCGAGCATTTTCAGATTCCCATCGTGAGCGGGAACGTCAGCTTTTATAATGAAACGAATGGACTTTCCATTTACCCAACCCCCATGTTGGGTATGGTCGGGTTGATCGATGATGTGGAACGGTCGATGACTCAGTGGTTCAAGCAGGAAGGCGACGAGATCCTCTTGCTTGGTTCTTCTCGTGAGGATTTGGGTGGATCTGAGTATCTCAAGGTCGTGCATGCTCGTGAACAGGGATCGCCGCCCTATCTAAGTCTGACGGCGGAAAAGGCGCTCCATGATTGCGTGCTGTCCCTGATTCAGAATGGTTTCTTACGATCCGCCCATGATTGTTCTGAAGGCGGTGTCGTTGTCGCATTGACGGAAAGCTGTATCTCTGGACCAGAACGGACTTTCGGTGCCGTGGTAAGGTTGAACCGAGGTCGGCTTCGAAAAGACGCCGTTCTCTTTGGCGAAAGTCAATCGCGAGTGCTGGTCTCCGCAAAGCCGGTCGATCGACAGGCTATACTTTCCGAGGCGAGGCGCTTTGGTGTGCCGGTGGAAGTGGTCGGGGCCGTTTCCGGCGAACGGCTGGTTGTGTCTGTGGGAGAGGAAGGTTTGATGGAACAGGTGATCGATCAGCCGGTGGCGACATTATATGATCGGTGGGCATTTTCATTGGAGCGAACGTTGAACCACTCCTAGCCTCGTGAATCGTTGAGGATCATGCACAAAGAACTGCCGATCGTATCGCCCGATAAGTTCCATGACGAATGCGCCGTCTTCGGCGTCTTCGGCCACGAAGAAGCAGCCAATCTGACGTACTTGGGTCTGTACGCGCTGCAGCATCGCGGGCAAGAGGCATCTGGAATTGTCGCGGGAGATGGGGAGCAAGTGTTCGTGCAGAAAGGCATGGGTCTTGTCGCCGACATTTTTCACAAATCAGTGTTGGAGAAATTGCCCGGCCATATGGCCGTCGGACACAATCGCTATTCCACGACCGGCGGCAATGACTTTAAGAATGTGCAGCCACTGACCGTGAATTTTGCGCTGGGCAATTTGGCGTTGGCTCACAACGGCAATCTCATTAATGCCCAGATGCTCCGACACGAACTGGAAGCCTATGGGGCGATCTTCCAGTCCACGTCGGATAGTGAGGTTATTATCCACCTCATCGCCCATTCACGCGCAGATTCCTTTCTTGCGCGTGTTGTCGATGCGCTGAGTCAGGTGCGCGGCGCATTTTCTGTTGTTTTGATGACCGACAATGGGCTCATCGCCGCGCGTGATCCGTACGGACTCAGACCGCTCTGTATTGGGCGTCTTCGCGGTGGCTGGATTGTGGCGTCGGAGACCTGTGCGTTGGACTTGCTCGATGCTGAGTATATTCGAGAGGTGGAACCGGGTGAGCTGATCGTGATCACCGACCAAGGGCTCGATAGTCATCATCCGTTTCCTAAACAGCATCCAGCCATGTGTGTATTCGAGTATGTGTATTTTGCCAGGCCTGATAGTAAAATCTTCGGCGGAAACACCGTTTATACCACGCGTAAGGCGCTGGGGAGGCAGTTGGCTCAGGAGGCGGGGGTACCGGCAGATATCGTCATTCCTGTTCCAGACTCCGGTGTCCCGGCGGCGCTTGGTTATGCCGAAGGGGCTGGGATTCGCTTTGAAACCGGTTTGATCCGTAACCACTACGTCGGGCGGACATTTATTGAACCTGAACAGTCGATTCGTCACTTCGGGGTCAAGGTTAAGCTGAATGCCGTGCCGGAGGTTTTGGAGGGAAAGCGGGTCGTCGTCATCGACGATTCGTTAGTTCGTGGCACGACGAGTCGCAAGATCGTCAAGATGATTCGACAAGCCGGGGCGAAAGAAGTCCACATGCGAATTAGCTCACCGCCGATCATCTCGCCCTGTTTCTATGGAATCGATACTCCGACGAAAAAAGAGCTGATCGCATCCGATCACTCAACCGAAGAAATCCGCAAATACATCACTGCGGACAGCTTGGCCTATCTTAGCCTTGATGGGATGCTCAAGTCTGCGCCAAAGACGCCTGATCAATACTGTACGGCCTGTTTCACGGAACGCTATCCCCTCCCGTTTACCCGCGCGGAAGAGCTGCAGCTTGGCCTGTTCGAATCAGCGCGCTGAGTGGACTCCTACGATATGATACCGCCTGAGCAAGATGACGAAAAAGAGCTGCAACCAAGAGGTCGATCGCGAGTGCCGGTCGACTATCCCGTCCAATTCACCGGAGACGAAGGGTCAGGCCATGGGATTGTGAGGAACCTGACACTCGCCGGAGGTGAGGTTGATAGTCAGATCCAGCTTCCTATCGGAGCGTGCGTGCGTCTTCACGTGCAGCCTCCAGGTGCTCGGCCTCCGATCATCATCACTCTTGCCATCGTCCGATGGAAGCAAGGTGATCGATTCGGAATCGAGTTTGTTCGATTTGAGGGGACGGCTAAAGATCAGCTCAAGGATATGCTGAACCAGCCAGAAGACCCTGCCGTCGGTTAGCTTCGCTCCTGCCGTACGGTTGCCGCTCCAAAAATTGCCATGGTAGGATGCAGCTCTTAGGCACCGATGACCTCAGTAGATGCAAGGGTCTTCCGGTGAAGCACCGGAGCAGCATAGGAGCATGGTCTCTTGATCACGAAGCTCTGTTCTCTTCTCGAAAGGGAGATCGCAATGAGCGAGGGGCTCAAGGGTCAGATCCAGAAGATCAAGCGCATGGCCTGCGGGTTTTGCAACATCGAGTACTTCAAAACGGCGATCTACCCCCACTGGGGAGGGCTTGATCTCTATCTATGCTGAACCCGGGAGTGCCAGAGAAGCATCAGTCCCCCTTCGCGCGCAATAATAAGAGTGCAGAGAGGAGAAAGGGAAGCAATGGATGAGATGGAGGAGGGGAAACAAAAGTTTCTAGAAGTGGTGCACGGAATTGACGGGTCTGTCCAAGTCGTGATTCCTGTCACTCCTTCCAACAGTATGTTCTTGATCTCGCTGACGAAAGGGCCGAATCGTAAATTTATCACCGTCCCCGAAGACGACATTATCGATTTGCCTCACGAAGCAAGCATCCGGACGAAAGTCACCAAGACGGTCAAGGACGCCATCGCAGCCCTGTGATTTCTGTGATGTCATGAATTCTCAATAATAAAATTCGCCACATCTTGCTATGAAACAAGTCCTGCCCGATATCTGGCAATGGTCGTGGTTTTCTGAGGAGAAGCAGCTCGACTTTAATGGGCTGTTTCTGATGATCGGTGAGCATAAGATCCTAGTAGACCCACCCCCGATGACGGCCGAGGCGAGAACGGTCGTCCGTCGACATGAGCCGATTGACTACATCATCATCACGAACCGAGATCACCTCCGAGAGGCTGCGGTCTATCAAGCAGAGCTCAGGTGTCAGCTGCGCGTGCCGGAAGCCGATGCCGCACAGATGGATGTGATACCGACGAAGACCTACAAGGATGGTGAGCTATTGCCCGGTGGGATCTGGGCGATCCATCTGAAGGATCAGAAGTCTCCAGGAGAATCAGCGTTGTTTATCGAGCGGGGGCGAGGGGTGCTGATCGTAGGGGATGCGCTGATCGGCAAGCCGTCCGGTTCCGTACGTCTGCTTCCTGCCGAAAAGTATGTGGACATCCAAAAGGCCAAGGATGGACTCCGCCGCCTCCTGAAGTACAACTTCGATAGCCTGCTTGTCGGAGACGGTGCCTCCATCCTTGCTGGCGGGAAACAGCAAGTGGAGGAGCTCTTGTTAGTGACGTTATGACAGTGCGGCGCAGTCTCTCCGAAGAATTGAATCGACAAGGTAACGAGCATTTCTCACGAGGGTTCTACACGGAGGCCTATACCTGTTACGCCAAGGCATTAGAATATGATCGGCTCACCGGGGATCAACGTGCCCTGGTTGCCACACTTGGTAACTTGGGGAACATCTGCGCAGTCAGCGGACGGCGTGATGCCGCCCAGGCGAATTATCAGGAGGTCTTGGAATTGCAAAAAGTCCTCGGTGATGAAAAGGGCATCGGGACGACGTTGGCAAACCTCGGAAACCTTCGGGCTGATGCCGGCGAATGGGATCGGGCACGGGCGTATTATCTGGAGGCCCTCGACCTCATGGTCAAAACGCATGATGAGCCGGCCCAAGCGGTCTTGTTCTCGGACCTTGGTCTGGTGGCTCGTGAAACCGGTCACTTTGAGGAGGCCATTCAGCTATACGAACGGTCGTTGGAGTTGATGCGTCGGTTGGGGAATCTGGGCGGTGTGGCGGACGCCTGGCGCATGATCGGCCGCACATTCTTGATACAAAAACGCTACGATGAGGCGACCGCCTGTTGCCAAACCAGTCAGTCGGTCGCCGAGCGGTTAGGCGATGAGCTTCGTGTCGGTGGTGCCCGATACGTGCTGGCTCAATGTTATGAAGACATGGGGCGTGTGCAGGATGCCGCGGATCTGCTTGAACAGGTGGTGTACATGGATCGCAAGTATCGCCTGCCGAAATTGGAAGAAAACACGCAACGCCTGCGTGCACTTCGCGCCCGCCTCGCCGATCCATATCAGTCGCGGCCTCATCGAGGGATGCAGGCATGACCGAGGCGGCTTCCCAAGATTGGACGCAGGTTCGTGCCGACCTGATGCGGTCTTTCCCCAAGTTCTACGAATTGGAGCCTAACGGTCCACTTGTTATGGATCTTGATGGAGACGGCTGGCTCTTAGAAGTCAGGCCAGACGGGAGAGTCCTTTGTCAGTATGGGATGGCGATGGATGAGGTTATGGTGCTCATGTCGGAAGGTACGCCGGAGGACTTAGGAACTGATGAAGTTGCGAAACAGGCCAAATACTTTCTCCAGCCGGCTGTCGCCAAATACCGGGCGCTCCTCCTTCAATCCGGGTTTGTTGAGGAGACCGAGATGACCGACGAGTTTGTCGCGATCACATTTGCGCGAGATGCGGATTTGCAGAATCGAGCTAAGTTGGAAGATCTCCTCCGATGGTGTTGCAGGCAAATCGGACGCGCATCGTGACTCAACGCATCACGACCTTCGACGAATTTCGGGATGCGGTCTCAGCCTATCGATTGCCACGTGTGTTGTTGGTCGCGCTGGAACTGGATCTCTTTACGACCGTCGGCGACCGATCGTGGACGATCCCCGATCTTGCCAAGCAGCTCAAGGTCAGCGAACGGGGCTTGAGCATCCTGTGTCGTAATCTCGCTGCGGTCGGGATATTACAGAAAAAAGGACCCAGCTATAAGAATAGCCGGTTGGGAGCAACAGCGCTGAATATCGACCATAGCGCCTATCGCGGCGGCTATTTAAATTTGATCAAAAGCCATTGGGAGGATTGGATACGGCTGTTGGAATCTGTGCGGAGTGGTTTGCCGATCGACCATGATACTCCAGATAGTCCGGACTACCGTCGGCAATTCACCTGGGCCATGCACCACAGGACCTTGGAAATCGCTCCGGCAATTGCGGCCCAGATTCCCTTAGCTGGTTCTCAAACACTGCTGGATCTCGGCGGAGGGCCAGGCACCTACGCCATGGCATTTCTCGCAAAGCACCCACTGCTTCGCGCCACTATCTGCGATCGAGAGGCCGCGATTGAAGTAGCCAAAGAAATCGCTGACACTCACAAAGCGAGGCGGCGACTCTCCTATCTCCCGCTCGATTTCTCCAACGAGGCTATTCCCGGTACCTATGATGTGATCTGGTATTCGAACGTGCTGCACATCTATTCGCCCGAAGAGAACCAAGCTATTTTTCGCCGAGTGGGGGCGGCATTGAGGCCGGGGGGCGATTCATCATCCAAGACGCGTTTCTGCATGATCGCAACGGTTTGTATCCAGTAGAAGCAAGTCTGTTTGCTGTGTCGATGCTGTTGTTCACGCGAGGGGGAAATACTTATTCCGCATCGGAAACGACAAGATGGCTGAAAGAGGCTGGATTCCTCAGCGTCAAGCCCGTCCCACTCAAGAAAGGGACGGAGGACTGGGAGGGCGGGATTCTGGAGGCGTCGGTCCCTGGCTCACGCCTAAAAACGACCGTCCGCCGAACACGATCAAGCAGAAATAGAAAAGCCCGCTGATTCCGCTTCCCACCATAGAGACAATTCCTTCTGAATCCTTTGCCGGTGTCTGAACGATCGTTGCGACGTCCATTGCCAACCCAACCGTAGCGTAAAAGACACAAATTGCTGATGCCCATCGAAACTGGAACCAAATCAATAGAGCGAGTCCAAGAGGTATGAGGATAAAAAACATGATCTTCCAATCCATAACGAGTGGAGTGGAGGCGCCATTCTGTACGAAGAGAAACCCTGCCTCAGCGATGAGGGTGCTGAGTACGAGAGCTAGCAAGGGGCGGTGTTGCATCCGGTGACTATAGACTGTCGAAGAAAAGTTCGGCAATAGGTGCCTTGTCGTCGTGGATATCTCAGTGTTAGCCTTTTTCTACTATGGGTAACGATCAGTTAGCGGATAGCCATTTACCCGGGCAACCTGTCTTCTGCGGTGGTGGTTAGGGTTCCCGTCCGTAAAGCGGCTGGCCGAATGGGGCTATCGCATGCTTACACGCCATCAGTATCAATGGTTTGGTGAAGCCAGGCCCCTCAGTCGACAAGACTGACGAAGCGGGTCATGTTCTTCTCCAAGCCCCCCTTTCGAGGGGCTTCTTCCTAACAGCGAGGAATTTACGAACGACCTACCCTCTTTCAGAATGCACACAG
The DNA here is from genome assembly GCA_005116955.1 of Nitrospira sp. Classification (GTDB taxonomy): domain Bacteria; phylum Nitrospirota; class Nitrospiria; order Nitrospirales; family Nitrospiraceae; genus Nitrospira_D. Next base: position 258,792 of record SWDI01000003.1, read on the forward strand.
TTGTTTGGAGGGTAGATATATGTTGCATACATGGGTTGTGTCGGCGAGTTGTTCTGATCTGACTGATCAACCGCGGGGTCGAGCGTACCATGCCCCTTCGAGGATTCTGAGCTGGGTCATCGCAGTCGTCTTGTGTCTCTCATCCTCCATTGGTCAGGCTTGGGGAGAAACCGGCGCAGAGGGAAAAAAGACAATTGTGGCGGCAGGGTTCGGATACCAAATCGGTACCGTCTCAACGATCGCAGTGAAGGTCTATGATGCTGAGTCGGGCGTCATCTTGTCCGATGACGTGTATGAACTATCCGTTAAAGAAAGTGATGGGGTGAGATCGAGCTGCGGGCCGCGGGTTTTTGCTGGAGGAGTCGGACTTGGCGCGACAGATCTCTCTAATTTTGTATTGCGGGTATACGATGCCAATACCGGAGTGTTCCAATGGGAAGGGCGACTTAATCTGGTGCAACCTGACGGGAAGGCAGAGGGGAAGCTCGTATCGACTGTGCTACCACGGCACGCAATCATCACGAAGGCGCAGAGTATAGAAGTGACGATCGAGGAGCCGGTGTTTTTGCTGCGTGCCATGGACCTGGCGACCGGCATGCTTGTATGGGAGGATGAGTTTACGACTGTCAGCATGAAACTTCCACGAGCCCAGCTGATTGCAGGCCCATCGCTCCAGCCGAAGAGCAGCTCACTCGCGAACTCTCATACCTTTGACTTCAGTATTCGCATGTATGACCCCAGTGGAAAGAAAGTTTTGTGGGAGGATCAGCTATCTCAGCGGGAGTCGGATGAAGGGCCAGAGCAGTCGCACAGCGATCAGGCTGATCTACTTCCCTCTTGGCCTAACCTTCCGGAGGAAGAGTTCGTTGCAGGATCGATCTAGTAGCGCGAGTATCTAGTATCTAAGGCCAATCGACTAGCAAGCAAGTAGAGCGACGTTACGGTTAGCTCGCTTCGAAGCTCTCGAGCCACTGCCGGTTGAACTGTTCGTAGGAGACAGATAGTTTATTCTGAATCGCATCGGCTAAGGATGACTTCGCTTGCAACGCATTGAGCAGTTCATCGACGCGAGCCATTCCCCATCGCTCAATCAAGTAGCGTGTTGCCGAATTCGCTTCTGCGTAGGCCACTATCGCCGCACTCGCCGGCAGTGCGCCCCAAGAGCCTTCTAAATACGTTAAGGGAGTGACCGTAAAATCTCCGCTCATGGCCTGATCAAGCTCAGGCCATGCATCTCCGGCCAATTGCATGGCCAGGCCTTCGTTCAGCCAGGTTGGCAACGCGCCGCTGCTTGCTCCGAAGCGATCATGGAGTAGGGCGTGGACATATTCGTGACGAAGTACGCTCGCCAACCACTTTCGATCCGTGGTCGCCCCTTGAGTGGGAATCTGAATGCGTCCAAGGGTGGGGTCATAGAGACCATCGGCCCAAGCCGGGCTCCCGGTCGCCCCTTGAAACGAATCCTTGGCGTGAAGGACGACCATGATCGGCTTCGTGGGGAAGTGACTAAACTTCTGTCCAACCTCTCGATAGGCTTCTTCCAGAATCTCTAACGCTGAGATCCAAGTATCCTGGTTTTCTTCACCGTCGAACTTCACGACAAAGTGAGTGCTACTTTTTGCAGTCATGCGGGATTCAACTGACCGCGTGCGGCGAACTTTTGCCGTGACGGCGGCGAGATAGGAGCGCAATCCTGGATCGTGTCGTGCTCGGTCAGCTGCCTGGTCCAAGTGTTTCGCGGCTTCCTGTAGTTCATCTTGTTCTTGTAACAAGTCGGCCATAGCCAAATGCGGGAATGGTTCTTCTGGGGCCACCTTCATCAATTTCATCAGGAATTCCGCATTCAGCGCGCGGTCCCGCTGTTCCCAATAGGCATGGGCCAGATTCATAAGGATCACGGAATTCGAGTCGTCGAGATCCGCCGCTCGCTTAAACGCTTTGACCGAAGCCCGAGTGCCATTGAGTCGTTCCTGCTGCAGTCCGAGATTGTTCCACAGGATTGCGATGAAGGGCTTGGACTTTGCGTTTAACAGGACAGTCGAAGGGAGCTCTTTCAGCTTCGTTTCGGCGAGCGATAAGTTATGTTTTTCAATTTCATCGCGAATGGTTTCCAGCAGGCCCTCATGGGGGGTAGGCGGAACCACGCTGTAATCAAGTACGCGAACCGATTTGTCCTCACTTTCTGGTGACCCGCTTCGTGGCGGAGCGGGAGGAGGCGCGACCGGTTCGACGGTTTTTGTGCGTTGCACCGTCGGTGGCGGCAGGATGGGCTTTAGAAATAGGTTGTAGCCAATCACCAGAGCCAGGCCGGCTGCAAGTGGTATCAGGATATGTTTGATGTTGCGGCGATACATGAATTATTAAAAACGAGTGTAGCACCCTACGGAAAAGCGACCAAGCAATCGAGTGAAAACAGTCGATGGATTCTGATACGTCGTGTAGCTGGTTCATTGAGCGCTGAGGGTTGCTGTGCTACGATCCTCTCCCGTATGTCGGCTCCCACTGAATCGAGTCCACACACGCCGCTTCAGGGGTGGTTGGACCGCATCGCGCGCCCGATCGAGTTTGCGAGCCGAGATGCTGGTGCTCACCTAGGCGCTGTCACAAATCTCAGTTCATTTATCTCGTCACAAGTTTTGTCGGCTCTCCGTCAAGACGTGTACTCCAAAGCCATTGAAGCCCGCCTGATTTCATTGCGAGACCTCTTCGTGGATTTTCAGCCAGCGCTTCCTTTGGATGAGCAACGTCGACGATTGCAGGCGGCAACGTTGCTTATTAAGGCGCTTCGAGCTCTTGATCAAGAGAATCTCATTCCCCAAAAAGATTTGCCAATGCAGACGTCCAGTCATTCCAAAGTGGCGGGCGCCGGCAGATCCGATCTCTGGAATCTTTCTGTTCGGTTCGTCAGAGGCGTCGGGCCGAAGCGCACCAATGTTTTGCAACGATTGCAGATCGCGACGGTGGAGGATGCGCTCTGGACCATCCCGTGGCGCTATGAGGACCGATCGGTCATGACACCGATCGGAAATCTCGTTCCGGGGATGAGTGTCTCGATTTGTGGGGTGATCGGATCATGTGAGGCGAAACGAACAAGGAATCGGCGGTTGAGTCTCGTGGAGGTCGGCGTTGAAGATCAGTCTGGGCGAATGCAAGTGGTCTTCTTCAATCAATCGTATTTGGAGGAGATGCTGACGGCTGGGACTCGCGTAATGATGAGCGGTCGAGTGATAGCTGATCGACAGGGATGTAGGGTCCCGCGCATGGATGTGGCGCAATACGAAGTTATCGGAGAAGACACGGAGTCGATGCTGCATGTCGGACGAATCGTCCCGATCTATCATGAGACCAAGGGATGGACCTCTCGCCAGATGCGGATGCTGGTGAGGAATCTGTTGGCAGACCATGGGCGTGAGGTCGTAGACCCTCTGCCCATGTCTCTTCGAGCGCGGCAGCGGCTGATCCCGATCCATGACGCGCTGCAAGATGTCCATTTCCCAAAGACCGGCACGGATCTTCAGCTTCTGGAACGAGGTAAGACGCCGGCGCACCGGCGTTTGGCGTTCGAAGAACTCCTCTTGCTCCAATTGGCTTTGGCGAGCAGGCATCGAGCGGTGCACGAAGAGCCGAAGGAATTGCGGTTCAACTCGCAGACACCTCTCTTAGAAAAGCTTGGTCGACTCTTGCCATTTTGCCTCACAGCCGCACAGGATCGGGTCATTCGCGAAATATTTCAGGACATGATTTCGCCGCGTCCCATGAATCGTTTGGTGCAAGGCGATGTGGGATCCGGAAAAACGGCGGTCGCCTTGCATGCGCTGGTGCTGGCTGGCGGTTCAGGCTATCAGGCTGCGTTGATGGCACCGACCGAGATTCTAGCAGAGCAACACTATCGGAACCTGTCAGGAATGCTGCAGGCCCTCGGGCTTCAGACGACTCTCGTGCGTGGGGGAGAGAAATCCTCGGTGAAGAAGATACAGGCAGAGCAACTGGCATCGGGTGAGATTCACGTGGCGATCGGAACGCATGCCCTCCTTCAGCAGGGAGTACAATTCAAGAATTTTGGGTTGGCGGTGGTCGATGAGCAGCATAAGTTCGGTGTGCTGCAGCGAAAGACTCTGATCGACAAGGGCTACAAGCCGGACGTGCTTGTCTTGACGGCCACGCCCATTCCCCGAACATTGGCCATGACGGTCTATGGTGACCTTGATGTCTCGGTGATTGATGTCCTGCCGCCTGGACGAAAGCCAGTGCGAACATTTCTTTTTCACGACGCGCAGCGACGGCGTGCCTATCAGATTGTGCGCGATGAGTTGCGAGCCAAACGGCAAGCGTACGTGGTCTATCCGCTGGTGGACGAATCGGAAAAGATCGATCTTCAAGCCGCGATTCAAGGCGCCGAACAGTTGCAGAACGGAGAATTGTCCGAATTCCGTGTCGGCCTGCTGCATGGGCGCATGAAAACGGCGGAAAAAGAAGCGGTGATGGCCGACTTTAAGGCCGGCACGATCCAGGTGTTGGTCGCGACGACGGTGATCGAGGTCGGGGTCGATGTGCCGAATGCCACAGTCATCTTGATCGAACATGCTGAGCGGTTTGGCCTCGCGCAACTGCATCAATTGCGCGGACGGGTGGGGCGTGGCAACCAGCAATCCTATTGCCTCTTGATGGCCAAGAATCTCGGACGGCGAAGGACGCAGGTGGGAGGACGTGCGATGGGAAGTGAGCAGTCGGTGTCTACAGCAAGGGAACGGCTGGAGGCGCTTGTCCGGTCACACGATGGATTTGTGATTGCCGAAGACGATTTACGGATTAGAGGTCCTGGAGAATTCTTTGGGCTGCGCCAATGGGGGATGCCGGAGTTTCGTGTGGCGAATCTGGTGAGCGACGCTGATCTGTTGCAGCAGGCCAGGCAGGAGGCTTTTACGCTGCTGAAAACGGACCCAGGATTGAAAGAGCCGGACCACCAGGAATTGCGAGAGGCGATGCTGCGGAAATGGGAGAAAAAGTTGGAGTTGGGTTCAATCAGTTGACTGAACTGATACGCTGACAGGAGTGCAGGCTGACACGATAGAATTTTGGCTGTTAGCATGACGCATGGTACCCTGTGAGTCGGGAGTCGTATGGGTTTATTGCAACGGATAAAAGATGATTTGCGAGCCGGGATCGCTACGCTGAGGCTGGGGACCGTCCATGCGGCAGGACGTGCGCTGGAAGAAACAGAACTGCTCCGCATGAGACTAGAGCTTCGCAAGCTCGAACAACAGTTGTCCGATCTGTACAAAGACATCGGTGAGCGGGCCGTCGATATGAAGGAGCGAGGCGAAACGGCAGAGCGGGTGGTGTACGACGCCGAAATTGTGCGTCTCGTCAAAGAGGTTGAGGTACTCAAGGCGTCGCAGAAGAAGCTGGAAGCCGACATGGAAGACATTCGGAACGAGCAATGACTGCACCGCCTCAGCCCGCGCGCCGATTGGCCGGCATTGATATTGGCACCCTCACCTGTCGCTTGTTGATTGCGGATCTCGTCTCTGGGCACCCCCTCATAGAACTTCGATCTGACCGCCGCATTCTCCGGCTAGGGGAGGGTGTCGATCAGACTAAGCGACTGAGTCCAGTCGCGATGGATCGAGTTATTGCCTGTCTCCAAGAATGGCGGAATGTCATTGATGGCTATCAGGTTGAGGCTACCGCTGTCGTAGCAACAAGCGCTGTCCGAGACGCGGCTAATCGCGATGATTTCCTTGAACGCGTCAAACGCGAAGCTGGGTTTGAAGTGGAAGTCATTTCAGGCGAGGAAGAAGCGCGGCGGACGTTGCTCGGTATTCGATCCGGTTTGCCGGCCGGAGTAACGGATATGCTCGCGTTAGATATCGGTGGCGGCAGCACCGAATTCATACTTGATGGGTGTGGCCAGAAGCCGATTATGCGGTCGATCGATATCGGAGTCGTCCGCCTCTGCGAGCGGGTATTGCGCCATGACCCACCAAGTGATGAGGAAGTGCGACAGGCATGTGAGTGGGTGAGACGAGAGACAAAAACAGCCGTCGCTGAGATGGCGGGTTTTGAAACAGCGACTTTCGTCGGCACCGCCGGCACGGTTACCAGCCTCGTTGCTATGGCTCAAAAACTTCCGACCTATGAGCCGGCCAGAATTCACAACTATGTGTTGAAGTTGGAAACCATTCAAGATCTTGAACACACGCTGCTCAGTAGAACCAAAGCCGAGCGAGTCGGGTTACCAGGCTTGGAGAAGAACCGCGAAGAAGTCATCGCCGCCGGGACGATCATCATTCGGACGATCATGGAGACGCTTGAGCGAGAAGAATGTCTAGTGAGCGATCTGGGATTAAGGGAAGGGGTGCTGATAGATTTGGCAGTACGAGGGTCCAGGAATAACATTTGAGTCGGTTTTGGTGAGCAGGAGGTAGGCCTTATGAGACTTCCCAAGAATCTCTTTCACCTCGGTCTGCTAGCTGCTCTGTTGCTGACCCTCGGTGGCTGTGGAAGTGATCGATACTATTTCTCCAAGCCAGACTTCAGCCAACAGCAATATGAACAAGACAGGTATGAATGTCTGCGATCAGCCCAACAGCCGATGCTCATCAGTCCCGCACCTGGTATGTCAGCTGGGGGAATGGCTACAAACAATGAGATCTATATGGCCTGTTTCAGAGCTAAAGGATACACCGTCCAAAGTCAAGAAGAGCGTGAGCAAATCGTGCGTGCGGAGGAGCGCGCATTTGATCAACGGCTGCAGCAGAGGGCGCATGAAAGGCAGTTGCGGGAAGAGGCAGCGCAGAAAGAAAGACTGGCTGAGATGCGGCGTGTCCAAGAGGAGAAGGTTCAGCCGGTGCAAGGGAATCGGGAAACTCACATGTATCCGTCAGGATATACCGAAAAGGATGTGCCACGGTTCTTATACCAGGAGGGGAATTTCTTTTTGGAACCGACAACGTGACAACCTCGTTGCCCGCCTTCTACATAGACAAAAATGAGGTAACGACCCAGCTCTATACTTCATTCATGCAGGCGACTAACCATAGCAAACCAGAGCATTGGGGGGATGTAAGGACAGAGCTTGATGGGGACAAACCCGTCATTGGTGTTGAGTGGTCAGATGCCAATGACTATTGTCATTACTACGGGAAGCGCCTTCCAACCGAGAAGGAATGGGAAAAAGCAGCACGTGGTACCGATGGCCGAATATATCCTTGGGGGAATTTGGAGCCCAGTAAGAGTCTTGCAAACTATGGTGGTCAGTTTTGTCTTGCGTTTTGTAATGTCTATGCTGAGAAGCTTAAACCAGTTGCGAGTTATGCTGCGGGTGGAAGCCCCTACGGCCTTTACGACATGGCAGGTAATGCATGGGAGTGGGTTGAGGAAAAGAGACTTCGAGGAGGATCGTGGCTTAGTAATACGCATACCCCAGAGCTTGGTTTGCAGTCTGCAGTTCGGACAGGAGAAGTCACTAGGACATACGGGATCCGATATCTTCTTGGGTTCCGTTGTGCTCAGGATGTCCGTTAGTCATGCGGGTTTAGGTTCTCAGGTTCTGCATCGCTGCCCGGGCGAGTGGGGGTTGCCTGAGCAATATTGCGAAGTCTGTTTATGATGGCTGGGATCAGCCGATAAATTTTGTAAATGGTCCGGGGGAATAGAAAATTGCAAACAGACCAAGAGGTAGTACATTACACGGGTGCGTCGGGTCTATATGGGATACTCACGAGCAAAACGATTTGGGCTAGCCATGCCTCTTTTGTTAACGACACGGAGGAGGTGGTGGGGTTTCTCGGTCGAGTGCTTCCGGTGATCCTGAAACCGGTGTATGAGAGGTATGTTGCTGAGTCTGAGTATCTTCAGCAGTGCGTTCAGGATTCACGCCGTTTAGGTATTGATCTACTTGACCATGACTTAAAAAAGTTTGTTCAGGGGTTCAAGGAAGCTCAGGTTAGGGCTACTGTCCATTATGTCGTTTCATTTTGTACGACAAGTGACGCTTGGGTATCTCAACATGGTTTATTGAGCCAATGGCGTGGCTATGGACGAGATGGAGGCTATGCGATCGTCTTTGATCGTGAACGACTTGGAGCCTTTCTTGAACAAGAAAGGGCGGTTTCAAGTTCCAAGTGCAACGGGTGAATGATGGCGCAATTGCGCATAGACTTCCAGGGGCGTCGCAAAGTCGAGACATTTTCGTGGGCGCGCCACAACATGAGTCTGACCTGCGTCTTGCCGTCGACTGGTCCTCCATCCGATATCTTCCGGCCGATGTGATTGGCGCAGGGAAGGTGATTTTCTTTGCGTCGGTGTTGAACAGCGATCGGACGCCGTATCACAGCGACTTCCGCGGGATGTTGAAATCCTATACGGAGGATCTCAGGAAGAAGGGTATTACAGCGAACGCTGCCAGTGAAATTGAAGGCTTCCTTGTGGAAGGGCAGAACGCCGAGCAACGGTACGGTGAGAACGGGTTTACGCTCATCTCAACGGGTGGGTACTATCACTCACTCCCGCTGGACACGCTCCGTCAGTTTATTGATAAGTCGGCGGAGGCACAGCGCGCCCTGGGCTTTAAGAATGAAAAAGATCATCCGGAGGTCGCGCCGTCACAGTTCGAAATGAACTTTTCCTATGCCGATGTGGTTCGCGCCGCGGATCACGTGCAGTTGTACAAGCTGATCTGCCGCCAGGTGGCTCGATCCATGGGGCACACGGCGACGTTCCTTCCAAAGCCATTCGTCGGGATCAATGGGTCCGGCATGCACACCAACTTTTCGCTGAGCAAGAATGGTAAGAATATTTTCCACGACGTGAAGGGGAAAAACGGGCTGTCTGATGTGGCCTGGGACTTCATTCTCAAACTCTTGAATCATGCGCCAGAGATCTGCTTGGTGTTTAACCCGTCGGTGAATGCGTACCGCCGCCTCGATCCGCACTTTGAAGCACCGAACCAGATCAAGGTCTCAGCGATCGATCGCGGCTCCATGATCCGTATTCCGATGGCCAACGAAAAGACGGCACGCATCGAATTGCGTTCAGTCGCTCCCGATGCGAATCCCTACCTCGTGCTGTATACGATGCTCAAGACCGGCTTTGAAGGGGAGCGCTTGGAAAAGAAAGAGACGACGGGCGACCGCGCACGGTTCCTCCCGACTAGTATCAACGACGCGATCGCGCTATTTACTGAATCAAAGTTTATCGCCGATATCCTTGGCGGGGACAGCAAGCAGAAATATTCCAGCTTCAAGCAGTTAGTGGCAGATCGATCCCCGAGAGAACTCGGTACAATGGTGAAGGCTTCGGAAGTGCTCTTTCACCACGAAGTCACGAATCAACTGCTCTGGAATCAGTTCTAGTCAACGTTGGATCCACTTTAGCGATCAACTGGCTTTTCTTCAGGTCACGCCGGGCGACTCCTAAATCTCAGCCCTCAAGCTCACGTAGCCTCTTCTCCAAGAACCACCGTTCCGGTTTCTACGGCGTGAAGCTCAACTCGCTGGGAGGAGGCGCAGGTCTCAGTCGTTCGTCGCAGCCGCTGGAATAGCTGTGTCGGCTCTGCGATATGATGTGCGAACCGAACAGGCTTGCCTCGCTCATTTTGACGGAGGTATTATTCAGCTATTCCTGCCTTATTGAGGAGGTGCCATGGCCACGACGCGCACCCTTCCCAAATCGACACGAGTTTCCCTCGACCGCAGCATTGAACGGATGCGGAATCAGTTGACCAGATTCACGTCAATCAGGGAGGTGAGATGATGGGACCGACCAAAGTGATCGTGAACGGCAGTGGCTTGTACGAGGCAGTGTCCGGCAAACTGATCAAAGACGGTTTCGTGAATCAGAGCGAGCTAGAGGACTATGTGAACCATCATTACCTCCTCTTGCCCGTGATCGACAAGGCAGGCAAACCATGGCTGCTTTACGGAAAACCGGTGTACTGCCTGCACGGAGTGCAATACGAAACGGTGAATGATCAGAAAGTTCACCTCACCCGGTGTCCGGATTGTGGCGGCATGGGGATTCGTTCCGACGAATTCACGGTGGAGTCGGATTGCATCCGGTGCACGGCTTGCGGACATGAGTTTGACCCTCGGTTGGAAATGATGGAGACGTAGGACGGGATAGCTTGGTTGCAACCTCTGTAACCGAGCCGTGCACCTAGAGTAACTGACTTCTACCGATCCGCCTTCGCGAAAATCTGGAAGTGTTGGCTGTCGACGACATCGTAATCGTCCAATAGCCGATAGCCGGCGGCTTCCATTTCGCGTCGGACCTCTTCTTTCGCGGTCCTGTGACCAAACATACCGGACAAGAATCCACGAGGATGATAATCGAGAATCGCGACGCGACCGCCTGGCCGTAGCGATGAGGCGAGGGAGCGAAAATAGTCTATTCGATTATTCATGTCGTGATAGACATTGCAACTGAATACCAGGTCGACGGGCTCCGGGAGTTTTGGATCGTGCGGCTCGGCGCGGACCGGTCGGACATTGGGGGTTCCTCTGGCGACCATCTCCTTGAAGATCATGTTAATCGCGCTCTCCTCAATATCAACCGCATAGACCGTTCCTCTTGAGCCGACAGCTTTGGATAGGTGCCAGGTAAAGTAGCCTCCGCCGGAACCCAAATCTGCAACCCGCGATCCCGGCGCGATAGATAACTTTCCAACGACTCCTTGTGGTTTCTGCCATACGTCCCGTGAGGGGTCGTTCATCCGTTGATAGGTCAACTCGGTGCAACCGGTGAGCGAGAGCACGATAATCAACAACGAGCCTAACGACTTGCATGGCAATCTGTGGTTCATGGCCTGTTCCTTTCTCAACACCCGTATTTGGGTCGGTCAAAACGGGTACGCCATGAGGAGATGAGTTGATGTTGCGGAAGAGGTTGCTTCCCCGGAGGTCTCAGCTCACGAAAATACCCAGAGCCTCATGATCTTGTCTACTGTTTCGCGTGAATATAGTTTACGCCCGTGCTTCTGCCAAGGCCAGCTCCTCAGGCTCGACTTCATCCGGTGTTGTATGTGGTTCAAGCGGTTGGTGCTCCGCGGCGATCAGTGAGTAGAACACCGGCACGACGAAGAGCGTGAACACGGTCCCGACCGTCATGCCGGTGACCAACACCATGCCGATACTGTTACGGGCCGCTGCACCGGGACCCGTCGCCAAGACCAGGGGGAGGTGACCAAAGACGGTGGCGGCTGAGGTCATCAGCACCGGTCGCAGTCTCGTCAGCGAGGCCTCGCGCACCGCCATCAGCCGAGAATATCCGCGTGCCTGCAGTTGATTGGCGAACTCCACGATGAGGATGCCGTTTTTGGCAATCAATCCCACCAGCGTGATCAGCCCGACCTGGGAGTAAATATTGATCGTGGTGAGGTCGAGAAAACTCACCACCAGGGCGCCCGACATGGCAAGTGGAACTGAACCAAGCAAGACGATCAAGGGATCCCGGAAGCTCTTGAACTGAGCAGCGAGTACCAAATAGATCAGGACTACCGCGAAGCCAAGCGTCACGGTGAGCGCCGCTCCCTCCTGGCGGAGTTGCCGTGACTCGCCGGCATAGTCCATGACTACGCGCGGGCCACTTGAGGCTGCCGCGGTTTCAAGCACACGGAGTCCCTCTTCCTTGGTGAAGCCGGGTTTCAGACCTCCGAAGATGCGGACGGCGTTGCGTTGCTGGAAGCGATTCAATGCACGCGGCGCAGTGCTTGTTTCGATATGGGTGAATGTCGACACCGGGACCAATTGGCCGCTGGGTGTCTTGATTTTGAGATCGAGCAGTGGATCGACCGTTGCGCGATCCTTGTCCCCGAGTTGAGGGATGACCTTGTAGCTGCGGTCGAAATAGTTGAACCGGTTGACGTACCCACCGCCGAGCATGGTGCCCAGCTCACGACCGACTCCGGCCAGGTCGAATCCCAAATCCGCGAGCCGCTCACGATCTAACACGACACGGGCTTGGGGGAGGTCGATTTTGAGGTCGGTGTCCACATACAAGAACTTGCCGCTCTGCCAGCCTGCGCCCAGAACGGACCCGACTGCTTCAAGCATCTGTTCGGCCGGTGCATCGCTCTGCACGATCAACTCCACGTCGTACTGACCAGGGGTGGGGAGCGGCGGGTCTAGTCTGGGGAATACACGGAGTCCCGGCACTTGCGACACGGCACCAAACACGTCGTCGTACATCTCCTCGGTTGAGCGAGCGCGATCGTGCCAATCCTTCGCGACCACGCCGCCGAAGCCTCCCCATGCCGTGGTGAGTGACCAGGTGTAGTCCGCCCCAGGGATGGCCGTGATGGCTTTGACGATCCGGAAGTGTTGCCGGTTGGTGGCCTGGACCGTGGAGTCCGGCGACGCTTCGAAGAAGAGGCTGATGTGGTTCTGATCTTCTACGGGAGCCAACTCCTGACGGGAGAAGTGATAGAGCGGCCAGGCTGCGAGCACGATCAGGAGCGCGGCCACCACAACTCCCCACCGCATGGTGAGCGTGCCGTCGAGGAGCCTGGCGTAGATCCCGCGCGCTTCTTCAAAGCGTCGGTTGACGAACGCGGTCAAGCGACCTTCCTGGCCGCGCGGATGGACGAATCGCGAGCTCATCACCGGCGACAGCGTGATCGCGACGACACCAGAGAGTACGACGGCCACAGCCAGCGTGATCGCAAACTCCAGAAACAAGGAACCGGTTAACCCGCCTTGGAAGCCGATGGGGGCATAGACGGTTGCGAGCGTGATCGTCATCGCAATGATCGGGCCCAGCAGCTCCCGTGCTGCGGCTTGCGCGGCCTCGATTCGAGATTGGCCCAGACGCACATGCCGTTCCACGTTCTCAACGACCACAATGGCATCGTCTACCACCAGACCGACGGACAGCACGATGGCGAGCAGGGTGAGGAGATTCAGGCTGAATCCGAACGCGGCCATGAAGAGGGCGGTTCCGATCAACGATATCGGTATGGCCACGAGCGGCACAATGGCCGTACGGACCGATCCCATGAACAGGAACACCACGAGGGCGACGATCAGAATCGTTTCGGATAACGTCTTGGTGATTTCTGTCAGGGCGTTCCGAATGAACATCGTACCGTCCCAGACGAGTTTCATGTTGATATCGCTCGGGAGGGTCGGCCGAATCCGTTCGATCTCCTCGCGTAGCCGGTGTCCGACATCGATTTCGTTTGCGCCGGGTACCGACCAGATGCCGAGATACACGCCTTCCGTCTCATCGTACTTGGCAATGATCGTGGCTTCTTCGGCTTCCCGTTCGATCCGCGCGACGTCCTTGAGCCGCACGATGGCCCCATTCCGATCGGCGACGATCAGCTCCTCAAATTCAGCCGTGGAACGAAGATCGGTGTTGGCAAGCAGGTTGACCTGGACCTGATTGCCTTTTGTGCGACCGACCGCCGCCAAATAGTTGTTTCGACGAAGCGCACCCTGGACGTCGCCGGGTGAGAGGTTGAGGGCCGCGAGTCGGTCAGGGTCGATCCAAATACGCATGGCGACCTGTCGCTCACCTTCGAACGTGACTCGTTGGACGCCGGGTAACGTTGCGAGCTGGGGTTGTAACGTGCGTAGCAGCCAATCAGTGACGGCGGGGACTGGACGCTCCGTCGAACTAAAACTCAAGTAGAACGAGGCATAGGGTCGATCGGCTCGCTGGATCTCGATCACCGCTGGCTCGGCTTCCGGAGGCAGTTCCGATCGTACCTGCTGGAGTCGTGCGGTGACCTCTGCCAGTGCTGCCGTACTGCTGTGGTTTAATTTGAGATGGACGGTCACGGTGCTGACTCCAGCGCGACTGGTCGATTCGACATAGTCCACGCCGCTGATTGCGGAGACGACCCGTTCGATCGGCGTACTAATGAACCCACGAACAGTTTCGGCGCCGGCGCCGTAGTAGAGGGTAGTGATGACGACCAACGAGTTTTCGATCGTGGGATATTGCTGGACCGGGAGTGATGTCATCGCGCGCCAGCCGGCGAGGAGGATGACCAGGCTGACGACGATGGCCAACACAGGGTGTTTAATGAAGACGTCGGTGAACGATGTTCGGGTCGTGTCTTGCGGCATGATGATCGGTTTAGGGGGTCCCGGCCTCGTGAGTTTCTTTTGAGTTTTTCCCGACAGATTCAGCGACTGCCACGAGGATCCCGTCACGAAGCTTAAACGAGCCCACGGCGGCGATGTGCTCACCTGCCGTCAGACCAGCATGGATCACGATCTCGTCGCCGATCATGGTGCCGCTTTCAACCTGGCGGGTATGGACTCGGTTGCGGCCATCCTTGTCCGGTGCGATGACGAACACGTGGTCGCCTCCTGGCCCCTTGCGCAACGCACTGACCGGGATAGCGACGACTGTACGCTGAGGACCAACCGGAACCCGGACGCGTACCGACGCTCCGGGTGATGGGATATTGCGGGTGCCTTCGATTCTGGCACGGATCATGGCGTTCCGAGTGGTCGGATCAACGCGGGCGTCAAGCGCGACAATTTTGGCCACGATAGCGGAAGAATCACTGGCTGCAAATATCTCGACGGATTCGCCGGCCCGTAATCCGGCCGCGACCTGCTGGGCGACCGTGAAGTCCACATGCACAGCCTCGCTCACGCCCTGAAGTGTTGTCAGTAATGTTCCTTCATCCAAGTACTGACCGGGATGGACGTCCGCGATGCCTACCCTCGCACGGAAAGGGGCGCGGATCGTCTTCTTGGCAATGATCGCCTTGGTGCGTGCAATCTGGGCCTGTGCCACATCCAAGTCTGCGCGTGCCCGATCGACTTCTTCTTGAGTGGTCGCGAATTCCTGGCTGAGGTTTTGTCGGCGATTGAGGATGGTTTTGGCGAGTGCGACCTGGGCTTCTTGTGCCCGAAGGTCGGCTTCTTCGACCGAGACATCGAGCGCGACGAGTAGTGTGCCTGCTTCGACAATCTGTCCGGGTGTGAGCCGGACTTCGCGGACTGTTCCTGCCAGTTCGTTCTTCAGCGTAATTGAACGGAGGGCGAGGACCGTTCCGATCGAGGTCGTGGTCTGGCGATGGTCGATGGCTCGTGCGACAGCGATGGTCACGGACTCCATCGGCTCCGACTGATTCGCCGAGGTCGTCTGTTCGCCCTGGATGGATTCGTATTTCCATGCGGCCAGACTGAGGCCGATCAGGAGCACGAAGCAGACAAGTAAGACCGATCCGATCCAGTTTTGACGATTCATAGTAGCCCATGTTAGCAAACTCTGACCGTGCATTTCTCTAGGCTCTGCTTCTACGTTCTGTTCTTGTGCAATGGTAGATTCGCTAAGAATGGCGAGTCAGTCTGCAGGGGAAGGACAATCAATTGCTACTGGACGGCATGCTACCGTCCTGACAGGCTAGCCAGGAGGCCGAACGCATGATGGAGGCTACGACTGGTTAGGACTTTACATCCGCTGCCCACGATACACTGGCCGGGCACCATTGCCAGATACCAAGCGTGATGATGCGAGTCAGTCCTGCCGGAATACAAGCCGTGCGGTTAACCTCAACCTTCCGGTTGATCAATTTCGTCGGATCGCCGCACCGTTTCAGGTAATCATCGGCTTTAATGTCATGAAGATTTGCATGAGGCACGACAAAGGCTACCACTGGGACAGGCAGCACGGCGATGGAAGAGTCGTCGACACCTTGGGAGCCGGAGCAATGAGCGCCGGTCTGTGGGTACTTGACGTCATCATGGACAAGAGCCGTCGTGCAGCCTCCCAAGACGAGGGACGCACTCGCGAAGATTGCCAAACACCCGCGGAAATACTGCTGCTGGATCATGAAACTCCTCCCTGTTAGCCGGCTTTGTCTCTTAGACGGAGGCTACTCACAAACGTAAACACCGTCAAGTAATTGGGACGTTGGTGGAATACCGCTTGACGGCGAGGCGGAACGACGGTATCCCAGTGGCTATGAATCAACCTTCCACTACTGTGGCGTATGGGTCGGTCGTGCTCGCGGCAGTACTGTGGGGTGGCTCGATCGTGGCGCAGAAGATGGCTCTTGGGTCGTTCTCCGCCGTCGAAGCCTCGGTTCTTCGCGATATCGGAGGACTGGCAATCTTGTTGTCGATCTGGTGGTCGCAGGAGGGTGGTGCACTCACGATAAACCGCGCCGATATGGGGTTACTGGGGCTTTTGGGGCTTGGCGTCTTGGGGAACCATCTACTCATTCTCATGGGGCTCAACTATGTCAGTGGGGCGGTCGGTGGTGTGATCATCGGATCGAGCCCTGTCGTAACGGCCTTGCTCTCGGCCATGTTGATTCGAGATGTGCCGTTGCGTGCCGTGTGGGCTGGTGCACTACTGTCGTTCGCAGGCGTCGGACTGGTCTCTGTGGCAGGCTTTCAAGCGGCTGGCGAGCATCCGCTACTGGGGAGTATGTTGGTCTTTCTCGGAGTCGTGAGCTGGACGCTCTATAGTATTGGCAGCCGCGCGATCATGGCGCGCGTGTCGGCCCTCACTGTCAACTGGACGACGCTGCTCGTGGCAACCGTTCTTCAAATCCCACTGCTCTGGACAGATCGCAAGGTCATGAATGCCGGGATCGGATCGGTGACGACATCTGATTGGCTGGCGCTCGGCTACCTTATCGTCTTCGCGACGGCAGTCGCGCAACAGGCTTGGTTGTTCGGCGTCAAGGGGGTTGGTCCTTCACGGGCGTCGGTCCTGGGCAATCTGACACCGGTTGCCGCCATCGGGCTATCAGCCTTGATTCTAGGGGAAGCCATCGGACTGATTGAAATGATCGGTATCGGTCTCATCCTGGCCGGCGTATGGGTGGTGAACCGGCAAACGGCTGAGAGAAATAACTAGGATTGTGGTTCCACCAATTCCATTCTCGATCCCGATCCTTATTTCAGGGTATCATGCACGGTCTGGCGGCAGAGATAGTTGTTGCTTCGTCGTGTAGCCATCGTCGAACGACAGGTGGTCATGTTGTTTCAGATCGCGGACTGTCATGAACAGTAACTATGCCCGAGCACTGATTCCGTTGATCCTGGCTGGGACGTTCCTTCTCGATGTGTTCATGCCGTGGGGGTATGCGGTCTGGGTCGTTGGGGATGTCTTCGGCGCCTTCTTGACCCTCTGGATCGAGTGGCCGATGGCACCGTACTTTGTTGCGGCCATCGGGACGGTTCTCGCGTACCTGGGGCACACACTGTCTCCTCCTTTCATTCCGGTAGATATTGCCGGCTTCAATCGCGTTGTGGGCATCGCTCTCCTGTGGATTACGGCGTGGCTCGTGGCGCGAGCGAGAAGGGCTAAACTCGACGATGCCACCAGGCGACTGGGTGCGATCGTGGAGAGCAGCAGCGACGCCATTCTGAGCGTGACCCCGGATGGATTCGTGACCACGTGGAATGCCGGTGCGGAGCGTCTCTTCGGGTATACCGCCAATGAGGTGATCGGCCGGTCGATCCTCATGATCATCCCAGCCCATCTCTCTCGGGACCGAGCCTGGGAGTTAGCCACGGTGCGGGGCATGTATGACATTCAAAGCTATGACGCCGTACGGTTGACCAAGGATGGCCGATACATCGATGTGTCGGTGACATTATCGCCACTCAAAGACGATGTCGGTCAGTTTGTGGGGGTATCGAAAGTCATCCGCGACATTAGCGACAGGAAGAGGGGGGAGGTCCTTCTGAGGCAAGCGCACGAGGCATTAGAAATACGAGTGAAGGAGCGAACCGCCGAACTGAGCGCCGCCAACCATTCTCTCCGGATACTGTCTAACCGGCTGATGCAGGTACAGGAAGAGGAGCGAAGTCGCCTTGCGCGCGATTTGCACGACGAAGTGGGGCAGTTACTGACGGCACTGAAGATCGACTTGCAAGACATCCAGCATAGTGAGGTCGGCGAGACCCGGTTTGGCTCGCTCACGGATAGCTTGGAGCTAGTGGATCGCCTGCTGACTCAAGTTCGAAGCCTGGCGTTGGATCTCCGGCCGTCGCTTCTCGACGATTTAGGTTTGGTACCCGCACTCCGGTGGTATGTGAATCGGCAGGCCGCGCGGAATGGGTGGATCCTGTCACTGTCTCTTGAGAGAATCGCTGAGCGAATCCCGGCTCCTATCGAGGTCAGCTGCTTTCGGGTGGTGCAAGAAGCGCTGACCAATATCGCGAAGTACGCGAAGGCGAAGACGGTCGATCTGACATTGTGTCGACAGGAGCAGGATATCACGCTTATTATCCAAGACGACGGTGTTGGATTTGACGTCATGTTGGCAAAACAGCGTGCACTGGGCGGACAAAGTATCGGATTGCTCGGCCTGGAAGAGCGTGTGCGGCTGGCTGGCGGCAGCTTTTCCATCTCATCAGTGCCGAGTGAAGGGACCAGGCTCGAGCTGTGCTTTCCGCTCACAGAGCAACAACTGGCAACGCCGGATGTCACGAGTGAGGTCATGTCGCCATGAGCCCTATTCGGATTCTGATCGTGGAGGATCATGCGTTAGTGAGAGCTGGCATGAAGGCCCTCCTGCAAAAAATCGAGGGGATCGAGGTGGTTGGGGACATGGGGGATGGGTTAGAGGCTGTCAAGTCTGTGCAAATGGACGCGCCGGATCTTGTCCTGATGGATATTGCCATGCCTGGATTGAACGGACTCGATGCGACCGCGCGGATCGTGAAGGATTCACCGACCACGCGCGTGATTTTGCTGTCGATGCATGCCAATGAAGAATATCTCCGACAGGCGTTGCAGGTGGGAGCTTCAGGCTATCTGTTGAAAGGCGCTGAGTTAGCAGAATTGGAACTGGCCATCAGGACAGTGAGTCGAGGCGAAACCTACTTGACCCCCGCAATTGCGAAGTATGCGGTGGAAGCCTATCGAACCAATCCTGAAGGGCTATCCGGTCCTCTGGCACGGCTGAGTAGCCGACAGCGTGAAATCCTGCAACTCATTGCAGAAGGACAAACCACGAAAGATATCGCCCAACGCTTGAACTTAAGTGTCAAAACCGTCGAAACCCACCGCAGTCAATTGATGGAACGGCTCGACATTCACGATGTGCCGGGGTTGGTCCGATTCGCGATGCGAGTTGGGCTGATCCAACCAGATTCGTAACCCGCTTCGGGCTCTCTCTATTTTCGTAATCATTCGGTGAACTCCTACGTTCTCCCGGGGGACTTTCTGCTGTTTTTCAGGGTTTTCCCGATATGACTCTATCCAGAGCTTTTGCATGTTGTCTGCCAAAGGTTAAGCGTCCGTTATCCATGCAACTGAGAAGGAAGAACCCTGATGCCATGATGGGTGCCGCTGCGCACGCTTCAAGAGGACAAGTGTTTTGATATAGAACAGGGGGGAGAGGCTCTTCGGGTTTGTTGAGGAATTTTGATCACATGAGGACAGAGTTGCAATATTCCAAGAGGAAAGGAGCGTAATATATGGATCAAGGAACCAGACACACGTTGACGGTCACCTCTCGCGAGAACGCCGGGGTCATCTTCGTCAAGATGCAGGGCAGCCTTTCCGCCACTACGGCCGAACAAGGGAACCAGGAGATGAAAAAGATTGTGGACTCCGGATCGAAAAAGGTCGTGATCAACCTGGCCGATGTAGACTATATCAGCAGTGGCGGCATCCGGGTCCTGATTCTGGCTTGCAAGCAGCTTAACAACGTTCAAGGAGAGATGAAGATCGCCGCTGCGAAAGGAATGGTCAATGAAGCACTCGATGCCAGTGGGTTCAATCTGCTGAACCGCGTGTATGGAGAGAGTATTCAGTTGTGCAACACGGAAGAAGAGGCTGTGGCCACCTTTAAGCACTAGGCTATCATTCCGACGGATCTCGTGAGTATCCGGCAGTACGGCATTCCGAGTTGGAGCCACCGTGCAGCGTTCGTCACAGTTATGGAGAGAGGGTTTTTGTACACCAGCAACGTGATCGGACTGTCTGGCGACCTCAGATTCATTGTTGCTGTGCTCGTGTTGTATTGTGTTTTTATGTCTCTGGGACGGCTTTGGATCCGACAATATCATCCTGCCATGACACTTGTGGTCCCGACCGAAGAGGTCATCAAGACGTCGCTTCCAGGAATTTGATTTTCTTCCAAGTTCTCTCGAAACGCTGATATCTGATTGGCCAGAAGATGAGACAGGTATCAGGGTTCTCCTAACCTGAGCAATTCACGAGTTCCGCTATAAAAATCCATCAAGTCTCGCCACTGCTGTACTTGGCATGAGAGAGAGGCGCGTCCGTTCGCCGATTCATCTGATTTCTTGATTTTTCATGATACTCGGTGGTCTCCATCGGAGATCTCCTCCCATTCTTTCAGGATCTCCCTCCCATTCTTTCAGGATTTCCCCGATAGATCGACGGCAACGGTTGTGAGATGGTGCGCGCCACAATATGGGCGAGAAAGATTCTCGCAGCCTTCAATAAGGAACAGGCCCAAGGGAGCCATCACGACGGCTACCGACTCATCTAGAGAATGGGTAAGAGCATCAAAGGAGGTACTAGTTTTGAAAACTATGACGCAGGAGCGCAACAGGAAACCTGGGGTGGACGAGGCAGACCTCGACACCATGGCGGCCAGTAAGGAAACCATGGAGGACTACACGCTGCGATTCGCACCGCGTAGCTACCGCAAGTGGTCGACGGGGGTCGTCGGCATCTCGGCACTCGGCGGCATCGCCTACCTCGCCGACTTCGCCATCGGTGCCAATGTCGGTATCTCGTACGGCACGACAAACGCGCTGTGGGGGATCCTCATCTTCGCGATCGTCATCCTCGCCACCGGCTTTCCCGTCGCCTACTACTCGGCGCGGTACAACATCGACCTTGACCTCGTCACGCGCGGCAGCGGGTTCGGCTACTACGGCTCGGTCGTCACCAACGTCATATTTGCGACGTTCACCTTTATCTTCTTCGCGCTCGAGGGCTCCATCATGGCCCAGGGACTCGAACTGGGGCTCGGCATCCCACTCTGGATGGGGTACGCCGTGTCGACGCTCATCATTTTCCCGCTGGTGATCTACGGCATGAAAGTGCTGTCGACATTGCAGGTCTGGACGACGCCCCTGTGGCTCATTCTGATGGTCGCGCCGTTTGGCTATCTGGTGGTCAGTCACCCGGAGTCGGTCGGCCAGTTCTTTGCTTATGCCGGTGAGAGCGGCAAGGCCGGTTTTGACCTGGGCTCGACCTTATTGGCCGCAGGCGTCTGCTTGTCGCTCATTGCGCAGATTGCCGAGCAGAACGACTATCTCCGCTTTATGCCGCCGATGACCCCGGAGAACAAGCGCAACTGGTGGACCTGGTTGATTCTGGCTGGGCCGGGCTGGGTGTTCTTCGGCGCGATCAAGCAGGTCGTCGGGCTGTTTCTAGCGGTCTACC
Source organism: Nitrospira sp. (assembly GCA_005116955.1). GTDB lineage: Bacteria > Nitrospirota > Nitrospiria > Nitrospirales > Nitrospiraceae > Nitrospira_D. Next base: position 280,143 of record SWDI01000003.1, read on the forward strand.
TGATCACCAATGTCGCGGGCAGCGCCGGCATCGCCAATCAGCCAGTGCACCAGTTCCTGGAGATCTACCAGAACTTCTTGCCGGGGTGGCTTGCGATGGCGCTCGCGGTGGTGCTCGTGGTAATCAGCCAGATCAAGATCAACGTGACCAATGCGTACTCAGGCTCGTTGGCATGGACCAACGCGTTTACCCGCGTGACCAAGCACTATCCGGGACGCATCGTGTTTCTCGGGGTAAACCTAACGATCGCGCTGATCCTGATGGAAGCGAACATGTTCGACTTCCTGAACACCATCCTTGGGTTCTACGCCAACTGCGGGATGGCCTGGGTCGTGGTCGTGGCCTCGGACATCGTCTTCAATAAGTACCTCCTGAAGCTTTCACCACTCACGCCGGAGTTTCGTCGCGGGATGCTGTACGACTTTAATCCCGTGGGCTTCGGGTCGATGCTAATCGCCGCAGGCTTGTCCGTGATCGCGTTCTTCGGCGGGCTGGGCGAAACGTTGCGGCCATACTCACCGCTGGTCGCGATCATCCTTGGGTTGGTGCTCCCGCCGATCATCGCGATTGCAACCAAGGGCGAGTACTACCTGCGGCGCAGTGATGACGGCATCGCCCTGCCGATGTTTGACCAGTATGGCAACCCATCCGGTGAGCACCTGAAATGCCATGTTTGCCATCATGACTACGAGAGACCGGACATGATCAAGGCTGCCGTTCACGCGGGCTACATCTGCTCGCTCTGCCTGTCCACGGACAAGACCGGCGAGCACGTCCTGCCACCGCAGATCTCGCCGGTGACAGCCAGAACGATCAACTCCCAAGGCGCGTATGTCGCGGTCGCTCGGGAGGATGGTTCAGAAGCATAGACAAGGTGGACACGCTATAGAGGCTGTAATCTAGCGTAAGGACCAATAGCCGGTTCGCGTAAGCAATAGCGACGCCGCAAGCGATTGTGCTTGCGGCGTCGGTTCCTCATTTTTAACCCTGGATCTATATCCAGAGACTGGGTACCAAGTTTTTACTCTGCTCGAGTTCTAACTCAAAGTGCAACACTATGACCCCGATGCTTGTGAAGTATGCCATCGAAGCCTACCGCGAAAAGTCTGAAGGGCCGACCGGTCCGCTGGTCAAGCTGAGTATACGCCAAGGCGAAATTTTGTAGCGCAGTGCTTCCCCCATTCATTCGCATTCCAACGTTCTTTCAGTACACTCAACGGCCCTACCTCATCTAGGGGATTTCCCGACAATCTTTCAGGATTTCCCTGATAGGTCTATGCCCTCTTTTGTGAGATACGTAGGTTTAATAAGGAAGGCCGAAGCGAGTGGTCTCCAAATGGTTTCTCGTTAACAACGCATCAACCGTAACGTCTGCACCTCACCACACACAAAGGAGTGATGCAACATGGACAAGAACACCGCACAGACTACCCCAGAGGTCAAGGAGGCGGCAACCCCTACGGAACACCCGGGGTCCTCGCGACGAGAGTTTCTCGGACAGAGTGGGCGCGTGGCGGCCGGCGTTGGCGTGGCGGCACTCTTGGGCAACCTCGGCCAGTATGCCCTGTCGTATGGGGCGGGCGGCCCGCCCATCAAGATTGGAATTCTACATTCGCTGAGCGGGACCATGGCGATCAGCGAAGTGTCCTTGCGCGATGTGGTGCTGATGGCGGTCGAGGAAATCAACAAAGCCGGCGGTGTCATGGGGCGGCAGGTCGAGGCAAAGATCGTCGATCCGGCGTCGAATTGGGACCTCTTTGCCGAGAAGGCCAAGCAGCTGCTGTTGGAAGACAAAGTCTCGGTTGTGTTTGGCTGCTGGACCTCGGTCAGCCGCAAGTCCGTGCTGCCGGTCTTTGAAAAGAACAACGGCTTGCTCTTCTACCCCGTGCAGTACGAAGGCGAAGAGTGTTCCCGCAACGTGTTCTATACCGGCGCGGCCGTCAATCAACAAGCGGCCCCGGCGGTGGAATACCTGATGAGCCCCGAAGGGGGGAAGTACAAGAAGTTCTTTCTCCTCGGGACCGACTACGTCTATCCCCGCACCACCAACAAGATTTTGCGAGCCATGTTGTTGGCGAAAGGCGTGCCGGCGTCCAACATCGGGGAAGAGTACACCCCGTTCCATCACCAGGACTATCAAACCATCTGCGGGACGATTAAGAAGTTTGCCGCCGGCGGCGGGGCAGCGGTGATCAGTACCATCAACGGGGACAGCAACGTGCCGTTCTATAAAGAGTTCGGTAATCAAGGCCTGCGGGCCGAAGACGCGCCGATCATGGCGTTCAGCGTGGCCGAGGATGAGTTGCGCGGGATGGATACGAGCGCGCTGGTCGGGCACTTGGCCGCCTGGAATTATTACCAGAGCGTGGATACGCCGCAAAATAAGAAGTTCGTGGCAAGCTTCAAGGCCTATTGCAAGCGGAACAACCTGCCGGATGGAGAAAACCGCGTGACCGACGATCCGATCGAGGCCGCGTATTTCGGCGTCTATGTCTGGAAGCAGGCGGTGGAAAAGGCCGGATCCATCGAAGTGGACGCGGTGCGCAAGGCGGTCTACGGACAGAAGTTCCTGGCGCCGGGCGGGCAGATCATGATGGATGAGGCCAACCAGCATACGCACAAGCCGGTGCTGATCGCTGAAATTCTCAAGAATGGTCAATTCAAGGTGGTGCATCGCTCCAAAGGCCTGGTGAAGCCTGAGCCGTGGAGTGAGTACACCAACCCGGAGAAGGGATGCGACTGGATTAATCATCAAGGGACCTATCAGAAGAAGTGACATAACGGATGTAATGGTACCGTTTCCTCTTCACAGGGGGCGGTACCGACATCGGAGATTGCCGGCGAACAGGGACGGGATTCTATCATCTGGCCGAGACGGGTGGCTCTGTGTTGGACGTGAAGTTAGAGCCTAAGGTCAGAATCAGAAGGAGGGGTAACTCAATGAAGACAGATCTGACAAGGTTATGGAAGAAGGTGGCAATGGCTGGAGCCATGACGGCACTGGTGGCTGGAATGGGATCCACGCTGCCGAGTGCTTATGCTGGTGGCACAATCAAAGCCGACGATGACAAGTGGATTTCC
>SWDI01000003.1:283323-325455 GCA_005116955.1 Nitrospira sp.
GCTCTTCAGCACTCAAGTGTGTGTAGCATTGTTTTAGCATGGCAACACCGTAGCCCATTAGGGCCTGTCGTGTTGCACTTGGATTTAGAACTCAAGAAGCAAAATATATCATGAGGAAGGACTCTTCATGGGAGATGTCCAATATCACCTGGCTGAGAGTATCACGGTTGAGGATAAGCAAGCCCAGGAGGACATGGAACAAATCTCAAAATGTTTTCATGCGTACTTGATGACCGGAAATATCCGAGAAATCTATCCGGCATTCGAGAGTATCACTCGGCTGTCGATTTTTTGTAAGCATAGAGGTTTTGAGGAGGAACGAGAGGTTCGCATAGTAATCACCGAGCCCTCGATTGAATTGGGGCAGGACCCAGAGAGGCTAGATGATAAGCCGTATCGTAGGACGCACGTCGATTTGCGCAACGGTGCGGCGGTTCCCTGCATTCACCTCTTTGAAGATCAGGAGTTGAAAGCTCTGCCGATTCGACGAATAATTGTTGGCCCGCACCCTGATAAGCTAGAGCGAAAGAAGGCGGTTGAAATTCTGTTGCATGATCAATGTATCGATGCAGAGGTCTCCGTATCAGAAACCCCATTTCGTGGCAGGTAGATCGCGAGTGCCGTTCTCTACTGCTGGGAATACCACCCATAGCCTTGGTTCTCGGCGAACTGGCCTTTCGGCGCACCGCCGCGTTCGTCGGCGCAGGAATCGTATCGGCGTTGTCCCAGAGTGAGGAGTCTTGTACACTTCCCCCAGTGCTCCGATCGGAGACTCTGGCTGTGCAAGATGGTTTCAGTCAACCAGACGATGCGAAGATTGCCGCCAATTTGCGCCGCGCCATCGAGTTGACTGAACTCGGATTAGCGCTGCGTCGGTCGGTGCTGCAACAGGATGAACCTCAGAGCTGCGGATTTGTTTTCTTAGGCGAGATGGCCATGCTGAAGGTGTGGAGATCGTTGATTACCACTGCGGAGGATGTATGGCGAAGTCCCGTATCACTCCAGTCCATCCTGGTGTCTATCTGAAAGAAATCCTCGATGAGTTGGGGGTCTCTCAGTATCGGTTGGCCCAGGAACTTGGTGTCTCTGCAATGCAGGTCAACCACGTCGTGCGTGGACAACGTCCCCTGAATGCCGAGCTGGCATTACGCCTTGGCCGGTATCTTGATCAGAGTCCTCGCTATTGGCTTCATCTGCAAAGCCGATATGATATCGATGTTGCTGAGGATCGTGTAGGGAGTCGAGTCATGCGGGAAGTTCGCCGTTCTAAGGCTGTTGCCTAATACGCTGGCTTAGCCTTGTCGTTATAGCTGCTCCACTTCGCCAATCACTTCTGCGAATGCTGCCGATAGATTTTGTTCTCGGTGAATTGGGCTTTCGGGGCACCACCGGGTTTGTCGGAGCAGGAATCGTATCGACGTTGCCCTAGCGTAGGGAGTCTTGTACACTCCCGCTATCTAGCCGTTAGGAAATACCGCTATGCAAAGACAGTTTGATCAGCCAGACGATGCAGAGATTGCTGCCAATCTGCGTCAGGCCATGGAGTTGACCGAACTCGGATTGGCTCTGCGTCGGTCTGTGGTGCAACAGGATGAACCTCAGGGTGATGCCATGGTACAAGTCATGCGCGAGATTCGGCGCGCCAAAGAGCAAGCATGGCAGCAGAATTCTTCCTAGCTGAAACGCTATCCGTGTTCATCACTTCATGAATCCAGGACTCGGTGCACCGGATTTCCTCCCTTCTCTTCCCAACTGAGGGTAGCCTGGTTGGTTCCCTACTGCGCGCATTGACCGAGCACCGCCCGTGATCTGAGAATTTGGTAATTCTTGTGTGCGCGGTCGGCGAGCACGGGGAACTAACCAGGCTGCCCTCAAGCCTCTATTTCTGCGAATACCACCGATAGCCGTTGCTCTCGGTGAATTGGGCTTTCGGCGTCCCACCAGGTTTTTCCAGTAACAGTACTTTGAAGTCCTGGAGACCGAACCACGCGGGATCGGAGAGGTCGTGGTAGTGGAGGCCTTGCAATTTGGGGAGCATGTCCTCTAAGGCCAACTGTAATTCTTTTTCGGTATAGGCACGCACAGCAAATGGCTTATTGATGGCCTGACAGAATCGCTGGATGGTGTAGGTAGCACCGGTGCAGAGGACTTTTGTGTCCGACTTCAGTCCTAGGAATTGTGGAAGAGACAGATATCGCTCCTGAAAGCCGAGCCAGCGGACCGCTTGCCGCAGGTGGCTGTATTGGACCTCGTATTCTGTATGTCCCGGCAGCTTCACGGGGGCGGGCCATCCAGTTTCAATGCCAAACTCGGTAAGAAAGGCCCGGCCGCCTGGCTTGAGCACTCGCCACAGTTCGGCGACGAAGCGAATTGGTCCTAGGTTAAAGATCACTGATTCAGGCGGGTTCTGTTCGATTGGAAGGCGAAGCCGTCTGATCCAATCCAGCGCTTCTTGATGTTGAGCGGTCTCTCCAACCCCGGATGTCAGCTCTTTCTTGCTGAGTTTCACCGGCGTCATGTCCGCCATGTTCTCGTTGTCGATCACGAGATCGATGGAGTGATCGACAAAGGGAAACGATTCAGCATTGGCTCTGGTGCCGGAGACATGCCAACCGCCGGCTTTGGCTCGAGTGACTTGAAGTGTGAGGAACAGTTGTGTGATGTCGAGGGACAGGTATGTGATGCCCTGCTTTTCAAAGGGCAACAGATCCTTGCCGAGCTCCTGTGCGAGGTAGCCAAGTCCCCCGCCGATTTCCAGGAGGATCTTGGGCTTGGGACTGAACCAGCCGAGTCGACGCAGTTGTCGCATGAGGAGCCGCCCGTAGGTCAAGCCGGTCAGGGCTTCGCTCGGTTCACGGAAGAGATGGGAGACGGTGGTTTCGATCAGGTCAAAGTGGCTGTCATCTTCTTTGCTTTGGGCAAGCTCGTGATGATGGAATGATTCCAAATGCTCTTCGCCTTCGAACCCGTCCTGGCCCGACCAACCTTCACGGATCTGTTGGAGCAGGATATCCCACTTGGCATTGTGTCGATGGCCTCCTGGTGGGTCCGTTCCGAAATAGCAGAGGGAATAGTTAGGCGTGGCCCATCGTTCAAGATGCCAGGACCCTGGTTGCCCGTCCGGCCCGCAGATTTTCGTGCCGTATTGTTCAACGAGCATACCGACCGTCGTATGGCCGTTCATGGCCTTGAGCATATCCAGACCGGTGCGGTTCAGTCGGATGAGCGGCAGGTTGTCATCAAGCGGAGCAAACCACCATTCGTCTAGGTGATAGTGATACGCGACGAGGTCGGGCATGTGCCAGGCCAGGAGGCTTAGGGCCTCTCCAGTCAAGCTCCAGGGTGGATGGACAGCGGCAGCGGGTTTCATGACGAGCAGTTTTTTCGTGCTGAGCACCGGCAGCCTACAGGAGCGATCAGCCATCCTGCAAGCTGATCGATGTGTTACAGCTGCGACGGTGTTGAGGGATCGTCAGTCACGACCAGCTGGCCTCGCATGATGGGATGGATACTGCAGTGATAGGGGTACCTGCCTGCCGACAAGCCCGGCACCGTAAAGTGTCCTCCTGGTGCCACCGTCCCCGAATCGAACAGGCAGGGACCTTCTTCCTTCACGCAGTCACTGTGGGTGACGGTATGGTGGGTTGGTGTCGGATTATTCCAGCGAATGGGCATGCCGCTCGCCACTGTGGCGGTGGCAGGAATGTAATAGGGCGATCCGTTCTCCATCAGAATCTGTGTGGCAGGGGAGAGGTCCATGGCGGGTCCACCCGCAGCGGTTCCGATACCTAGGGCAATCGTCATGATGCGTAAGCGGTTCACGTCGGCGTTACTCCATGCTCAATAAGGCGGTTTCTTCATAAGAGCCTGAAATAATAGAGAGGATTCAGACTCGTGCTCAAGTCGCCTCGTCATAATAGCATGGGATTGAGCCGGATCGCTTGGGAGTGGTGCCCTGCCATCTGCCCACCGTACCTCACCTCGTAGGATGCCAGAATCGTTCTCTATGGAATCCTAAGAACGGGCGAACGAGCCAATCGATGGAAGCCAAGAAGCGGGGTGGTTGCAAGAGGTTGTTCGTTCATGCTAGATGGAGGCCGTTGCGCCGGGCTGAAACGAAGAGGAGGGATCGGAATGGCGAACAAGAAGAAGAAAGCCGTCACGAAAAAATCGTCGCGGACGAAAAAGACTGCACCGTTGCCGAAGAAGAAGGCTGTCAAGAAGACAGTCAAGAAGCGTGCGGCCGTCAAGGCGTCCAAGCCGGCCTCGAAGAAAAAGACCGTCAAGAAAGCGGCTGGCAAACCTGCGAAGAAGGCTGCACCCAAGGTTAGCCCACCGAGCGCACCCGCGAAGAAATTCGTGGCGGAGCCGGACGTCGTTCCACGCAAGTCCTTAGCGACGAAACCAGCTATGCCCATTGAGCCGGACGAGGCTGATCTTGACGATGAAGATGAAATGGACAGCGATGAGCTGGGGATGGAGGACGAGGTCGAAGAAGATGACGCCCAAGAAGAGCTGGATCTTGATGCCGATGATGACAGGGACGGGTTAATCAATAAATCCGAAGACTTATTGGACGACGACTATCGAAATAACTGATATCTCATGGCCTCTGAGGCTTCTGGCTAGGTCCCTCGTATCTTCTGTTCGATGTAAACTCTTGTGCAAGAGCGAGGGTTCTCAGGTTGGAGTCGCGCAGTGTGTTCACTGACCGCCGCTGGAACTGATCGGTTTCAGCGGCGGTGTCTCGTCATCTTCTGAATGTTTCGTCTCTCTCCTCCATGAAATAATGTGGACAGCACCTTGTTCCATCGCCGCTTCGATCGTTCACCCACTGCCATGCTGAAAACGAGACGGTCTCCCTGGTGCCTGGCGCTGGTGCTTCTCTGTGCCATGGTGACTTGTTCACGAGAGGCCAATGCTGGTTGCGTTGCCGAGACAGCTGCAACTGGAATTGACGCGGGGCTCGTGATCCATCTCTCTCCCAGCTGTACGCAGGCGGAGCGGGAGAGCCATGCCGTGCGTGGCGAAGTGATCATGGATGCGATCGCCAAGGGGCGTTCAGTGGATCTCCTTGGTGTATTGGTGCGCGGGGATCTGATCTTCGATCGCCTCGCCGTACAGACGACGGCAGGCTCACCGGGGCTTACCTCGGAGAGAGCGAACCTCGAGGATCATGTCGGCGGCAACGGGCAGCGAATTGTTCGTGAGGCACTGGGCCTGCGAGATTCCGTGGTGGTGGGCGCAGTGCGCCATCGGGCAACCGACAGCACGCTTCGGTTTGAAGGACCTGTCGACTTTTCTGGGTCCCATTTCAAGGAAGGTGTGGATCTCTCTCGGTCGGTGTTTCACAAGCCGGTCGAGCTCTCACGAGCCACATTCGAAAAAGAAGCCTATTTTGTCCAGGGACAGTTCACCATGCCGGTGGGGTGTCGGGAGACCAAGTTTGGCCCCAGCACCAGATTCCACCAATCTACATTTCGAGGTTCGGTGGACTGTACCAGCGCGCTCTTCGACGGTATGGCGGAATTCCTAGAAGTGACGTTCGAGCAGCCTGCGGTATTTGAGCGGTCGAGGTTCGGTCTGGGGACAGGATTTTCAGGGAGTCGCTTTAAGGGGCGGGTCAGCTTCAGTGAAGCGATTTTCAGCCGCGAGACGTTCTTTGGCTTTGCGGCCTTTGAGAGCGAAGCGGTCTTTGCGGGTGCCCAGTTTTTAGGATCAGCTGATTTCTCCCATGCTGAGTTCCGGCAACAAGACGATCTGGTAAAGGCACGGTTTGATCACCCGCCCCTGTTAGACGAAACAAAACGACGTGAATCAACTCAGCCTGGCGGCCTTCTTCAAACCAGTAATGGACAGTATGCGCTCACTGCGATTTTTCTCATCGTGGTCGCTTTACTCGTGGCGTATGCCGCAAAGCTCAAATGAAGAGCACTCGATCATCCCCAACATATAGGATCAGGCTTGCCCGTCACCCCATAAGTTGATATAACGACGCCGTGGATTCTCAGGCAGAAGATTTTGAGCAACCAGAGCTTCCGTACCAGGTCCGTATCGAAAATTTCGAGGGACCACTGGATCTCTTGCTGCACCTCATCAAGAAGAATGAGATCAACATCTACGATATCCCCGTTGCAATGATCGCCCGGCAATACCTCGAGTATCTGGAAGCGATGGAAGAACTCAATCTCAATGTGGCGGGGGATTTTTTGGTTATGGCGGCGACGCTCTTGCAGATCAAATCAAAAATGCTGCTGCCGGTGGATGAGACCTCCGACGATGACGAGGAAGGGCCGGACCCCCGGGAAGAGCTCGTTCGACGGCTGCTGGAATATAAGGGTTTCAAAGAAGCGGCCCGTCAGCTTGACGACCAGGAAAAGATGTGGAATGAAATCTTTTGGCGTGAGCAAGCGCCCTCAGTAGAAGCAGCGGTTGAGGAGGATCTTTCGCTGGAGAATGTCTCGCTGTTTGATCTGGTCGATGCGCTCAAGGGAGTACTTGAGCGGAATCCTGGCAGCAAGCTCATTGAGATTGCACCCGACAATCTCACGGTACGCGAGCGAATGAATCTCATTTTGGAAATACTTGAAGGCAAAGACTCGGTCTCATTTGCTGTGCTGTTTGAGGGGTCGAGTCATCGACTGGTGGTCGTCGTGACGTTCTTGGCGTTACTTGAATTGATGAGACTGCGGGTGGCTCGTGTATTCCAAGCGGAAACATTCGGACCGATTTTAGTCTCACGGATGTTCTCCTTGGTGCCTGATCCGGCAGAACTTGATGATGTCGATATGGAATGGAGGGGGACATGACGCCACTGACGGTGGATCTGGTTCATGATATGCCGGAGACGGGTCCGGTGAATATGGAAGAGGCGAATGGATCGCTGTCTGATCAGAGTCTCAATGGCCCTCAGGTGCAAGGTATGGGGGAACTCCAAGCGATTCTGGAAGCACTGCTCTTTGTTTCTTCCGAACCGTTGTCTGTGGCTCGCCTTGTGACCGTGATGGGGAATGTGCCGAAGAGTGATGTGGAAGAGGCGCTGCGACATCTTGGCCAAGCGCTTGATCAAGATGGGCGCGGAGTGCGACTGGCTGTCGTCGCGGGCGGATACCGCCTCGTGACGAAGTTGGACTATGCGCCTTGGATCAAACGGCTGGACAAGGCCAAGACATCGGCGAAGCTATCCCGGTCCGCGCTGGAGTCATTGGCGATCATTGCTTACAAACAGCCGTTGGTGCGGTCGGAGGTCGAAGAAATTCGTGGAGTGGAGACGTCCGGCGTCTTGCGCACGCTGTTGGAGCGAAAACTGGTGCGAATCGTCGGACGCAAAGAAGTGCCCGGTCGTCCGATCATGTATGGGACGACCAAATTCTTTCTTGAACACTTCGGTTTGAGCGACCTCTCGCAGCTGCCACCCCTTCGTGAATTCAAGGAGCTTGGTGAGGCGGAGCAAGCATCCCTTCCGATGGATGGTGGAGAGGTGTTGTCTGAGGAGGGATCGATTGAGACGATCGAGACAAGTGTGGAGCCCTCAGTGAACGGTGATCTTCAAACGTCTACCTCTCTCGATGAAACGTTGGATCCCCTTCCCGCAGCTCAATAGTCAACGAACAGATCGTCGGGAGTTCAGGCGCAGGCTGGTGTGTGGGGGATGAGTCTTCGAACCGTCACCAGACCCTTCGTGTCCGTCAGCTTTCGTCGTGAGGGCGTTACTTTTTCCTGGGTGGTGGGTTCCTGAGTCGCTGGAGTTCGGCGCTCTGTTCGTCCACCTTTTTCTGGAGCGCTTTCAGCTCTTCCTTAAACGCCTGCAGGTCGGCCTCATTCCTGCCACCTGGTGCGGTTTGCACGGGAATCGATGGGGGCTGTTGTGGAACGGGCGCTGCGACCGTGGGGATCGGCTGTGCAACGGGGGCGGATGGTGGAGGTGTGGCAAGGACTCTCGCCAGCAGTTGATAATCAATGGCGAGTGATCGATCTTCCGACTTTCCAATCCAGCTCGATCGGTCATATACGTCCGGTCGGAGGGCGGCTTCCGGTAGGAAGGTCACTTCACGGTCGCGCAGGCCATCCGTATCCGGGAGTGGACGTGGCTCCTTCTGGCTCGCGGTGGGTTTTTTCCCTGCGTAGTATCGGTATTGAGTCAACGTGAAATGCAGCGACAGGCCGTCAGCGAACAGATGTCCCGATGTCGTCTCTCTATTTTGAGTGATCTTTGGAGACTGTGATAGCTGCGGTGTGGAATAGATGTGAAAACTCACCCGTTGATTGGGCGTCGCTTGCGCAAGGGCGGTGGCAATATGAGGGGTGAGGAATGCAATGTCGTCTTCGGAGAAGGTGCGAATATCGTTCAGATTCGTTGATTTCAAGGCTTTGCCGAGCAGCAGTAAGAGCCCGCTTTTTTCTTTCGTGTGTACCCCGCGCAAGATATCTGCGATGGTGGTTTCGGACAATTTGATGGGATGTGCCGCCTGGGCGGAGTTGTTGAAGGCGTTCTCTAGAAACACTGTGCCGAGAGGGGACTCGTGAATGGGGGTGATAGGGCGAGGGCCGGCGCAACCAATTGCCAAACAACTTAGTATGAGCAGGCTGAGGCGAAAGATCGAAGAGAAGTGTTGCGTGAAATCCATGATGTTGTGTTGCTGGGTTGAGTTCAAACGGGATGTAGTGTAACAGGAACATCCGGTAAAAACAAAAACACCGGTATCCAGCTTGTATCAGGTCGTTAAGATTGTGGAGTACATAAGCTGCAAGGCCGATATTCCATGGTGACTCTCATGCCGCGCGAGCAAGTGAGTCAGATGGGGTTTGCCTCACGACGCAGTAAAGGGATCGAGCATTCAGCCGGGGATGGCTTCCTCTCTTGGTTTGCAGATGCAGCACATGCATCAGTGAGCGGACAGCGTCCTTGACGGGGCCATGGCCATTGTATACAATCTCGTCGCCCCATGGAGGAGAACGAGTTGAATGCTAGTTAGGCACAAGCGGAGTAGTCGATCAATCGGTAGCGCCTTTCCTGTACGACGCACGGTACATGTCAACATCTACACTTGGTCCCCACTGGTTAGTTCCAATAGTTTCCACTGGCTCTCTGACGTTCCGAAGAAAGGAGGGAGAGGGGTCTATTCATGAGCCAGGTAGCTCAGTGTAAGGCTGTACAGTAGCCCGCTCGAAGAACTTTTGCGCAAGAGGCTCATGCCAGGTGGCTGATCGTTTTGGAGAGCGGTGCACGGCGGAAGTAGCAGCGACCGGAAGTTGGCAACTCACGGCAGACACAAAGGAGTGATGCAACATGGACAAGAACACCCCACAGGATGGACCAAGCGTCAGGGACGTGGCGACTCTGACCGAAGCCCCTGGGTCATCGCGACGGGAATTTCTCGGACAGAGCGGGCGCGTTGCGGCCGGAGTCGGCGTGGCGGCGCTCTTGGGCAATCTCGGCCAGTATGCCCTGTCGTATGCGGCGGGCGGCCCACCGATCAAGATCGGTATCTTACATTCGCTGAGCGGCACGATGGCGATCAGCGAGGTGTCCTTGCGCGATGTCGTGTTGATGGCCGTCGAGGAAATCAACAAGGCCGGGGGCGTCATGGGGCGGCAGATCGAGGCGAAGATCGTCGATCCGGCCTCGAACTGGGACCTCTTTGCCGAAAAAGCCAAGCAGCTGCTGTTGGAAGACAAAGTGTCGGTCGTGTTCGGCTGCTGGACCTCGGTCAGCCGCAAATCCGTGCTGCCGGTCTTCGAAAAGAATAACGGCTTGCTCTTCTATCCTGTCCAGTACGAAGGCGAGGAGTGTTCGCGCAACGTGTTCTATACCGGGGCGGCGGTCAATCAACAGGCGGCGCCGGCGGTGGAATATTTGATGAGCCCGGAGGGGGGGAACTACAAAAAGTTCTATCTTTTGGGGACGGATTACGTCTATCCGCGCACGACGAACAAGATCCTGCGGGCTATGTTGTTGGCGAAGAAGATCCCCGCCGCGAACATCGAAGAAGAGTACACCCCGTTCCATCACCAGGATTATCAAACCATCTGCGGGAAGATTAAGAAGTTTGCCGCCGGCGGGGGCGCGGCCGTGATCAGTACGATCAACGGGGACAGCAACGTGCCGTTCTATAAGGAATTCGGGAACCAGGGGCTGCGGGCCGAAGATGCACCGATCATGGCGTTCAGTGTGGCGGAGGATGAGTTGCGCGGAATGGATACGAGCGCACTCGTCGGGCACTTGGCGGCGTGGAACTATTATCAGAGCGTGGATACGCCGCAGAACAAGAAGTTTGTGGCGAACTTCAAGGCCTATTGCAAGCGGAACAATCTGCCGGACGGAGAAAACCGCGTGACCGATGATCCCATTGAGGCCGCGTATTTCGGCGTCTATGTGTGGAAACAGGCGGTGGAAAAGGCGGGCTCGATCGAAGTGGATGCCGTGCGCAAAGCGGTGTATGGGCAAAAGTTCCTGGCGCCGGGCGGCCAGATCATGATGGATGAGGCCAACCAGCACACCCATAAGCCGGTGCTGATCGCTGAAATTCTGAAGAATGGGCAATTCAAGGTGGTGCATCGCTCCAAAGGCCTGGTGAAACCTGAGCCGTGGAGTGAGTACACTAACCCTGAGAAGGGCTGCGATTGGATTAATCATCAAGGGACCTATCAGAAGAAATAGGGTCGGGACGCGAGACGGTTCGCCGTTTCACCGGCCGTTCTGACACTGGGTCCAGCGTCTGTCAGGGAGGGGCTGGAATCTTTCGTGACGAAGATTCCAGCCCTCCTGTTTGGAGCTGTCCGCTGCCGCAGTTTATGCACGGAGGTTGGTTGGTGATGAGCCTGGCCCGCACATGCATGTGTGCATCGCTTGTGTGGGATTCGCTTGCAGCTCGATCAAACCTGCGCGTATCAAGCTTAAGAGCGAGGACGCAGCTCTCTACGGTGCGGCGACTGGGCCCCTGTAGTAAACTCGGCGGCTCCACTTCCCTAGGGGATCTCCCACCAATCTTTCAGGATTCCCCCGATAGGTCTACACCGTCTTTTGTGAGATACCTAGCGCCGCAACATGGGTAGAATGATTGCTGCATCAATCAGAAGTAGCGATAGGGCGGGTTCGATCGCGAATGTGGACTGCGTTTCAGACTTTGTCCGGTGGTCTGTGTCTGATCTCATGTATTCGGTGAAGAGCGGCGCAGAAGGACCTGACCGATAGTGAGTATCACCAAAATGGAGATCCATGCGTAGAGGATTTGTTCCACTCTCCAAAATTGTTATTGTTCTTTTCCTCCTGATCATTTCACAAGGAACGACAGTGGCAGAGCAACCGTTGACTTCGGAGGCTGCCACAGTAGCCGCCTCTCCGATCGAGCAAGCACTTCTCGACATTAAGAGTGAGGATGCGGCGGTCCGGAGCGCGGCGGCGGCGCTCCTCATTGAAAAGGGGGATGCCAGTCTTCTGTCGGCACTCGATGCAATCCGTGCCGAGGCGGATCGGGCGACCAGGCAGGCCATCAAACCCGTGATCGATCTGCTGAAGAACCATGCCAATCTCACCAGTGACCAGTCGGATACCCGACGGTCAGCCGCCGCCGATCTGGTCGGCACCGGTCGGCCGGAAGCCATTGCCTGGCTGGAGCAGGCAGCGGCGAAGGAGCCTGTCTGGTGGGTCAAGTACACGATGGAGGAATCCGCACAGCTGCTCCGGCTTCATGCTGACGAGCACACGGTCCGAGTGGTCGCTGTCAAGAAGCTTGGGGAGCTCAGAAGCCAGAACGGGCTGTCTGTGCTCAAAGAATTGGTTGAAGCTGGCACCCAGAGCGGAGCCACTGATGAGCAGCGCGCGCTGGCGGATGCGGCTCATGCGTCGATCGGGCAGATTGACGCATGGTTCTGGTGGGCGGATGCCATCGAGACATTCTTTCGGGGGATCAGCCTCAGTTCTATTTTGTTGATGATGTCTCTGGGCTTGGCGATCGTCTTCGGCTTGATGGGGGTCATCAACATGGCGCACGGCGAGTTGATGATGGTGGGCGCCTATGCCACGTTCGTCACGCAACAGGCGTTCGTTGGCTGGTTGTCTCCCGAGGTCTTCGATTGGTATTTCCCCGTGGCTTTGCCGGTTGCCTTTCTCTCGGCCGCCGCATTTGGCTGGGTGCTGGAGGCGACCGTGATTCGCTTTCTCTATGGGCGACTGCTGGAGACCCTGCTGGCGACGTGGGGCGTGAGTTTGATCCTCATGCAGGCCGCGCGGGTGTACTTCGGCGATCTGACGGCGGTCATTGCGCCGCAAGCCTTGCGAGGCGGGGCGCAAGTGATGGTCGGCGTCTATTTGCCGTACAATCGGATTTTCATCATCCTGCTCTCGATCGTGTGCGTGCTTGGGATTTATTTCTTATTGTTCCGATCCAACCTCGGCATTCGGGTCCGGTCCGTCACGCAAAACCGCAATATGAGTGCCTGCCTCGGGATCCCGACCAGAAAGGTCGACTCCTACACCTTTGCCTTCGCCTCCGGGCTGGCTGGGATCGCAGGCTGGGCGCTGACCATGGTGGGGAATGTCGATCCCGGACTCGGGCAGAACTATATCGTCGATGCCTTCATGGTCGTGGTGACGGGAGGCGTGGGCAAACTCGCCGGCACGATCTGGGCCTCGCTCGGCATCGGCGGGCTGAACAAACTGATAGAACCGGTCAGTGGAGCCGTCTATGGAAAGGTCTTTATCCTGGTCGGGGTGATTCTCTTCTTGCAGTGGCGGCCGCAGGGCCTGTTCGCGGCGAAAGGACGCAACGCCGATGCCTGAACAACCGATCGCTCGTCCCGATAGCCGCGAGACCGTCTCGCTGTATCTGGTCGGAGTGGTATTACTTGTTGTCCTCCCGCTGCTGAATGTGTTGCCAGCCGACGACTCCTGGCTGCATCTCTCAGACTTTCGGTTGAATCAATTCGGCAAGTTCTTGGCGTTTGCCATTCTCGCGCTGGGATTGGACCTGATCTGGGGCTATTGCGGTGTGCTCAGCATGGGGCAGGGGGTCTTTTTCGGATTCGGTGCCTATTGCATGGGGATGTATCTGGCGCTGCAGATCGGGGCGGAAAGTGTGTATGGAAGCGAGCTGCCGGACTTTATGGTATGGACGCAGGTCAAAGAGCTGCCACTGTTCTGGTACCCGTTCAAGAGTTTTATTGGCGGGTTCTTAGGAGCCATTCTCGTTCCTGTTCTGTTCGCGACGATCTTTGGGTTTCTGGCGTTTCGCAGTCGCATCAAGGGCGTCTATTTTGCCATTATCACCCAGGCCTTGGCTTTTGCCGCCTGGTTGGTGTTCAATCGGAACGAGACGCGGCTGGGTGGCACGAATGGCTTGACGGATTTTAAGCAATTGCTCGGGTACCGTCTCTCGGACCCGTCGACCCAACGAGGACTATATATCATCACGGTTCTCGCGCTCGGGGCGGCGTATCTCTTCTGTCGGTGGATTGTGGCCTCACGCGCGGGCAAGGTTCTCATTGCGATCCGCGACAGTGAATCCCGCGTCACGTTTTCGGGCTACACTCCCTGGATGTACAAGCTCTTTGTCTTCGTGGTTTCAGCGGGGCTGGCTGGATTAGCCGGCATGCTGTATGTGCCGCAGGTGGGTATCATTACCCCCGCTCAGATTGGGGTGTTGCCGTCGTTGGAGGTGGTCATCTGGGTGGCGGTCGGCGGGCGTGGCACGTTAATCGGCGCTGTCTTGGGGGCGGTGGCTGTGAACTATGGCCGCAGCGTGTTGACCAACTATTTCCCGGAGGCCTGGCCGTTTATCCTCGGCGGACTCTTTGTGGTCGTGGTGACGATGTTCCCGGACGGACTGTTGGGGATGATTCGGAAAGTGACGGCACGCAAGCAAACCCCGGCGCCGGTGATCAAGGCAGAAGGGAGGACCGCGGCGTGACCGACGGAGACCTGATTCTCAACTGCGAAAACGTCGTCATGGACTACGACGGATTCAAGGCGCTGAACAACTGTAACTTTAGTGTTCATTATAACGAGTTGCGTGTCGTCATCGGTCCGAACGGAGCTGGCAAGACGACGCTCTTGGATGTGATCTGTGGCAAAACCAGACCCACCTCTGGGAAGATCTTGTTCGGCAAGGGGATCAATTTAGTTGGGAAGAACGCGGAAGACATCACGAAGCTGGGCGTGGGCCGGAAGTTTCAGGCGCCGTCTGTCTATGGCAACTTGTCAGTCTGGCAGAACCTGGATTTGTCGGTCAAGCGGGCAAGCAAGGGCGTCTTCCCGACCTTGATGGGCCGGTCGTCAACGGCGGAGCGCGCGCGCATTGAGGAGACGTTGGAGACCATCGGCTTATCGAATCATGCCCATGATCGTGCCGGGTCCTTGTCGCACGGCCAAAAGCAATGGTTGGAGATCGGCATGGTGATTTTGCAGGACCCCTCGTTACTCTTGGTCGATGAGCCGGTCGCCGGGATGAGTGATAAGGAAACGGAACAGACTGGTCGATTGCTGACGTCCCTGTCGGAGAAGCAGGCGATCGTCGTGATCGAGCATGATATGGACTTTGTTCGGCAGATTGCGAAGATCGTGACAGTGCTCGCTGAGGGCACCGTCATTTGCGAAGGCACGGTCGAAGCCGTCCAAGCGGATGACCATGTTCGAGAAATCTACCTTGGCCGGGCTAAGGTCGCGCATTAGAGAAGATACGGAGCCACGCAGCGTATGGCACACGAAACACCACGGATGACCCTGGCGCTCGAGAATATCAACGCGTACTACGGCGAGAGCCATATTCTGCGGAATGTCTCTTTCACCATTGAGCCGGGTGAGGTGGTGTGTCTGATGGGCCGAAACGGGATGGGCAAGACGACCACGTTGAAAACGCTGACGGGCTTGCTGCCGGCCCGGTCAGGCACCATTACGTTTGATGGGCGAGACATCACGCAGGATCGCACGGATCTCCGGGCCAAACACGGGCTGGCGTATGTGCCGCAAGGGCGCGAGATTATCCCGCACTTGACCGTGCACCAAAATCTCTTGCTCGGGTACTGGAACCGCCCGTCCATCACGGGTGATGTCTCTGAACGCGAGGCTTTCGATGAGGTCTATCACCTGTTTCCAAAGTTGACGCAGATTCTTCATCGTCCGGGTGGGGTCTTGAGTGGTGGAGAGCAACAGCAGTTGGCGATCGGCCGCGCCATTCTCTCCAGTCCGAAGCTCCTGTTGTTGGATGAACCGACCGAAGGGATTCAGCCCTCGATCGTCGATCAGATTGAGGATGTCATTATCGGCTTTAAGCAGTCGCGCCGGTTCGCCATTCTGTTAGTCGAGCAAGGGCTGCATTTTGCCGCCAGGCTGGCGGAGAAGTACGTGGTTATGGCCAAAGGAGCCGTGATGGCTCAGGGCAAGAGCACGGAGTTGAATGCCGACATGGTGCGGCAACATCTCACGGTGTAGTGGGTGCGATAGGAAGGTATTTCCTGCCTCTTGTTTGTTTGGACTTGCCTCGATGGACTATCGGGATTGCCAATCGTCTAGACAGGGATTGCAACTCTACAGTAGGAATCCTTAGATTTCGCTAAGAGAGAGGATGCTCTTGCCCACATCGAGTGTTCTTGCCGAGAAATGGGAGAGTCATTGCGCTAGGGAGGGAAGCTCATGCATCTGACCCCGAGAGAACAGGAAAAGTTACTTATTTATGTTGCGGGACAACTGGCCGCTGATCGCAAGAAGCGAGGCCTCAAACTCAATCATCCAGAATCCGTTGCGTATCTCACTGCCGCTGTCCTGGAAGGGATTCGGGATGGAAAAAGTGTTGCTCAACTGATGACCTACGGTACGACGCTGCTTACCCGTAAGGATGTGATGTCTGGAGTTCCGGAGATGATTCATGAGTTCCAGGTTGAGGGAACGTTTCCAGATGGAACAAAACTGGTCACGGTCCATAACCCAATTCGATAAGCGCGAGATTGAGGCGCATCACTCATCTGTGTTCCTGTAGGAGGGACCTATGCCTAAAAAGATGACGCGACGTCCAACAAAGAGTCAAAAGTCGAGACAACCTGCGAAACAGTCCCTCGCCAGTATCATAAAAGCTGAGTTAGCGAAGCCGATCATTCCTGGGGAGATCCTGACTGCCTCCGGCGATATCGAGATGTTTAACGGCCGAGAGATAAAGGAACTGACGGTGAAGAATGCCGCTGATCGCCCCATCCAGGTCGGATCCCACTGCCATTTCTTCGAGTCCAATCATGCGCTGAAGTTTGATCGCGAACAGGCCTTCGGGTTTCGACTCTGCATTCCCGCCGGTACGGCGGTTCGGTTCGAGCCGGGAGAGGACAAGCGAGTGACGGTTGTGGCCTTGGCCGGGAAGCGGGTTGCCTATGGCATCAATGGATTGACGGAAGGCTCACTCGATGATGCGCAGGTCAAGGCTCGCGCGCTATCGCTCGCGGGTACCCGCGGATTTTCTGGAAAAGGAGGCGTCCGGTGAAAATTCCAAGAAGGCAATATGCCTCACTCTACGGCCCCACCACTGGTGATCGTGTCCGGCTAGCGGATACGGAACTGCTTATCGAAGTCGAGCAAGACTTTACAACGTACGGAGAAGAAGCGGTGTTCGGCGGCGGGAAAGTGATTCGAGACGGGATGGGCCAGTCGCCGCGGGTGACGAATGCGAACGGTGCACTCGACACGGTCATCACCAATGCCCTCATTCTCGACTACACTGGGATTGTGAAGGCGGATATCGGGATCAAAGACGGGCGGATCGTTGGTATCGGGAAGGCAGGCAATTCCGATCTGATGCCGAACGTGACCAAGGGAATGGAGATTGGTGCCGGAACGGAAGTGATCGCAGGAGAAGGACATATCGTGACGGCCGGTGGCATCGATACTCACATCCATTTCATCTGTCCGCAACAATATTGGGATGCATTATCGGCTGGCATTACCACGATGATCGGCGGCGGCACTGGTCCTGCGACGGGCACCAACGCGACGACTTGCACGCCAGGACCATGGAATATCCATCGCATGCTGGAGGCATCCGATGGCATTCCCATCAATCTTGGATTTCTGGGCAAAGGCAACTCTTCCCATCCCGATGGGTTGAATGAGCAGATTGAGGCTGGTGCCATCGGTCTCAAGCTGCACGAAGATTGGGGGACGACCCCGGCAGCGATCGACACCTGTCTGAGCGTGGCGGAGCGTTACGATGTGCAGGTTGCGATTCATACCGATACGTTGAATGAGGCAGGGTTTGTCGAAGACACGATCAAGGCATTCAAGGGCCGAACGATCCATACGTTCCATACGGAAGGCGCCGGGGGCGGTCATGCACCGGATATCATTAAAGTGTGTGGCGAGCCGAATGTGCTGCCTTCATCGACGAACCCCACTATGCCGTTTACGACCAACACCATGGACGAGCATCTGGATATGTTGATGGTGTGTCATCACCTCAATCCAAGAATTCCCGAAGATGTGGCCTTTGCCGAATCCAGAATTCGGCGGGAAACGATTGCGGCGGAAGACATTCTCCACGATCTGGGCGCCATCAGCATTATGTCGTCTGACTCGCAAGCCATGGGTCGCATCGGAGAAGTCATCATCCGGACATGGCAAAACGCGCACAAGATGAAGGTCCAGCGGGGCCATCTGTCGCCGAATGAGGGGAAGGACTCGTCGCAGAACGACAACTTCCGCGCCAAGCGGTATGTGGCCAAGTACACGATCAATCCCGCCATCACGCATGGGATTGCCCATGAGGTTGGGTCCGTGGAGGTCGGAAAGTTCGCCGACCTGGTGCTCTGGAAGCCGGCGTTTTTCGGCGTCAAGCCGGAAATGGTGCTGAAAGGCGGGTTTATCGCTCAGGCACAGATGGGCGATCCGAACGCGTCAATACCCACGCCGGAGCCGATTATTAGCCGACCCATGTTCGGTGCCTTTGGGAGGGCGCTGTCCAGCACCAGTCTGACCTTCTTGTCGCAGGCAGGACTGGATCGAGGGATCCCAAAGAAGCTTGGATTGCAGAAGCGCGTGGCTGTGGTCAAGAATTGCCGGAATATCAAAAAACGGGATCTCAAGCTGAACGACTATCTTCCCAAGATCGAGGTTGATTCGGAGACGTACGTCGTGACGGCCGACGGGGTGCGGCTTACCTGTGAGCCAGCCGCCGTGCTCCCGATGGCGCAGCGGTATTTCTTATTCTGACGAAAGTGACGGCTGGCTCGGCTACCTGTAGCGGATGTCGTGTGAAGGTCGCTGACCGGCTGTTTTTGTTTCTGCATGCCCCATGAATACGCCTGCATTGCTTGAAGGGTTGCGGTTTGTCGATACGTTTTTCCCGTCTGGCGGGTACGCATTTTCGTCGGGTTTGGAAGCTGCCGTTCAAGGCGGTGCTGTAAAAACCTCCGATCAACTTGCCGGGTACATCGAGGATTTGCTTCGAGGTGGCATGAGCCGCCGAGAAGCCTTGGCCACGAAAAGAGCCAATCGAGCAGGGGCTACCGGACAAATTTTGGTGGCGCTGGCTATCGATCGAACGCTCGAGGCGACGAAGCTCAGTCGAGCATCGCGGTTGGCCAGCCGTCAAATGGGGCGGCAAGTCATCCGGGTTGCGGCGGATCAAATCCGAGGGAAGCCGATCCTTGCGGCATATTGTGATGAGGTTGAGACCGCGCGCGCACCGGGCCATTTAGCGATCACGTTCGGACTCACTCTCGGTGCAGCAGGTTGGAGCCAAGAGGACACGGCTGCTGCCTTCCTGTATCAAGCTGCGGTCGGGTTTGTCTCCGCTGCTATGCGACTCAGCCCTCTTGGACAACATGAAGGGCAGCGCATCTTGGGCGAATGGCTGCCATTGATTGAGCGGATCAGTCGAGACGTTGACTCAGATACCGCAATGAGCTCGTGGTCGCCGATTCAAGACATTTATGCAATGCGGCATGGCGCTCTAGAATGGAGACTCTTTCGGTCTTAATAGTGAGTCAGCGAGCATGCGTGACGCATAGAAAGGAACAGAACGGCCGTTGAGGGCCTTCGGTCTCAACTGTCCGCTCGTGGGATGACCATGCATGATTTAAATCGTGAGCACAGTCACAATTGGACTCCGACTCAAGCGCGAAAACAAGGCATTCCGGTTATTGGTATTGGAGGTCCCGTTGGGTCAGGGAAGACAGCGCTTGTCGAAGCGCTGTGTCAGCGGTTGCGCGATCGATTCAGCCTTGCCGCCGTGACAAATGATATTTTCACGAAAATCGACGCAGAAATCCTGACCAAGCGCGGTGCCTTGCCGGTCGACCGGATTCTTGGTGTTGAAACTGGAGGGTGTCCACATACGGCGATTCGGGAAGATGCCTCGCATAACCAGGAAGCCATTGACGATCTGCTTCGTCGCCATCCGGACGTTGAATTGATTTTTCTGGAAAGCGGGGGCGACAACTTGGCTGCGACCTTTAGCCCTGAGCTCGTCGATCACGTCATCTATGTGATTGATGTGGCGGGTGGTGACAAGATCCCACGAAAAGGTGGACCAGGGATCACTCGATCCGATTTTCTCGTCATCAACAAGATGGACTTGGCTCCGCATGTGCGCGCGGATCTGTCCGTCATGGATCGGGATACCCGCAAAATGCGCGGGGATCTGCCGTTCGCGTTCACGAATATTCTTTCCAGCGAGGGCATGGATACCGTAATGGCCTGGGTGGAGCAGCGCATCCCGCAACGAGCCAGACGCTCCTAACCATGCCGACTCGGGAGGGACAGCACAAGAGGACGTTTCGGGAAACCGGTACATCCTCAAAAAAAATACCTTCTGGGAAAAGAAAGCTTTCCTTGAAAAAGAAGGCCCCCGGACGGTTTGAGACGGAATTTGTCGGGCGGGTCGGCGAGCTTAAGCTCACCTACGCGAATCGTGATCACCGAACCATTATTTCGCACGCCTATTTCACAACGCCTTGGAAACTGCTCCCTCCCATCTATCTTGATGACACGGGAGCCGCCTACACATTGCTGGTCAACCCATCCGGAGGTCTGGTGGGGGGGGACCATCTGTCCATCGACATGAACGTGGAGCAGGATGCGCATGTCCTGATTTCTGCTCCTTCTGCCAATCGTGTCTATCGGACGGAGGGAAAGGTGTCCGAACAGCACGTCAATATCACGGTCGGGTCTGGCGCGGTGCTCGAGTGGGTCCCTGAACATACCATTCCTTTTGCCGGCTCTCGATTTCGGCAGACTCTCCAAGCCACTCTGGCGCCTGGTGCGACGCTCTTGCTATGGGATGCTGTCGCATCTGGCCGTATCGCCAGTGGGGAGCGATGGGCATTTACGGACTTGGAGAATGACATCCAAATTACAATGGCGTCCGGCAGTACGCTGCTTGAGCGATATGTTCTTGATCCATCTACGGACTTAGGACGTGTTGGTTTGGTAGAAGAATGGAACTATGTGGCTTCGCTTTATGTGGTGAACGACAGTACGCCATCAGAGGTGTGGAACGGATTGGAGTCAAAAATCGCCACGATCTTGGACACTCGTCCAGGGGAAGTTTTGGGAGGTGTGTCAACCCCACCGGTACCGGGGCTTGCGGTCAAGGTCCTAACTCGAACTGCCCCTGACCTCACCGCTATGCTCGATGCGTTATGGGCGGCCGTGCGTGAAGGGGTATTGAATCTCCCGCCAGTGTCTTTGCGGAAATACTAAGCACACCGCTCATTTGCCTGCTGCGAATGGTGTGCTGAGGGTCGGGTAACGGTTAGGAGCTTAAAGCTTTGCCCTCAGCGCCGGAAGCGGTGCGGAGCGACCAGGCTAATCCGAGCAGCGACAGTGTGAAAATCAGCCATTTCGACGGGTCGAAATTATACCAGCGGGGACCGTTTCGGTAGTCGCTTTGGTAAGTGTGGTGGTAGTTGTGATAGCCCTCGCCGAACGTCAGTAGTGAGACCAACCAACTGTCGCGGCTTGAATCGGCTTGGCCATGGGGCTGACTTCCCCACAAATGGCAAACTGAATTGATACAAAAGGTCGAATTTAGCACGGCAAATGTCCGTCCGACGCCGGCGAGCATAAAACAGCCGAAGCCGCCGACCCAACCGCCGTAGAGAAAGCCCACCACGAACGGGAGTGCCAACCCTGAGAGAAAAATGAGCCCATAGTACCGGTGTTGCCACATGACAACCGGATCTTGCTTGAGCCGTGAGGCATATTTTTCATCCGAGTATCGCCCGTCGGAGAAGAGCCATCCGCAATGGCTATGCCAGAAGCCTCGTTGAGCGTTGTAAGGATCGGCATCTTGGTCGCACGCGGCATGGTGGCGAATGTGATCAGCTCCCCACTTGAGGGCGGAATTCTGGAGCGCCCATCCTCCGGCGATCAGGAGTACGGCCTTGACCCAATCGGGACATAGGAAACTTCTGTGCGAAATCAGCCGATGGTAGCCAACCGTAATGCCGAGCCCAGTAATCATGTACAGGAGCCCAAACATGGTCCAGTCCAACCAGGTATACCCATAAACAAAGGCGAAAGCGGGCACCCCGATGAGTGCGCTCCCGACAACAAGGGTGAACAGTATTACTGTCACGTAGATGGGATAGGTACGCCTGAGCGTGGGGGCGGATTGTACGGGTGTTACCATAGACTCACTACTGAGGAAGGGAGCATGTCTTCATAAAGCAGAGGCTCTTGCAGATGGTAAGGCTTGAGGAATCAGCCAAGTACTTTTTAACTCTACCAGGACTAAAGGCGAAAAATCTACTATCTAGAAAGGCTGATTAGCAGTCTGTTAATAGCCTCTTGTTTCACATTGACAGGGGGCTGTAATATTTCATATACATACGTGATCTATGTCGGCCGCAACAATCGGGGATATTGAGTGCATGCAGAGCTTAGGTTGTGCTCGGAGAATTTCCCAGTCGAGAGAGTAGACAGGAATGGGTCGGTCTGGACTAGGTAGTTAATAACAAGGAGGCAGTCCAATGAAGAGTGCGTTATCAGTCATGTTTGGTGTAGCAGCCGTCGCGTTGGTCGCGGCGCCTCTCACTTCGTATGCGGGCGGAACGATCAGTGGGAAGGTCACGTTTGCCGGGAAGGCGGAGAATAAGGAATTTCTCTTTTCAAAGTTCCCCAATCCAAAGTTTTGTCCCCAGATTCCCGACAAGAGCAAGATGGATGGCGACAAGCGGTTCTTGAAGCAGATCGAAGTGAGCAAGGATGGTGGGTTGAAGGGCGCAGTGGTGGCGGTAGTCGACATAGAAGACAAGGCATGGATGGACGGCTATGCTGGAACGGAAGTGGTGGCGGCGTTCTGTGACTTCCAACCGTTCACGGGGATCGTTGTGAATACTCGGCCCTTCAAGGTCGAAAATACCGATGCAGATGCCGATGATCCTAAGTCGGTGGCCGGTGTGCTCCACAACCCACACAGTTTCACGGTGAAGGGTGTATCCTCGGCAACTGGTTTCAACATTGGTCTTGCGAAGAAGGGTGACAAGCTGGATAAGCCGGTGACCTTCCGTGGTGGTGCCGAAAAGGAAGGATACTATCGGTTACAATGCGACCAGCATGAGTTCATGCAGGGGTTCTTCCTGCCCGTGTCGAACCCACATTTTGCGGTCGTGAAGGACGATGGTTCGTTTGAGCTCAAGGATGTTCCTGCTGGCAAGCACAAGGTCATTGCCTGGCATCCGTTTGCCGGCAAGGCCAAGAAGATTGAGTTTGAGGTGGATGTGGCCGATGGCGGCACCGCTAACCTCAAGGCTGAAATCAAGTAAGCCTGGTTTTATCGATGTATTGTCGAAGGGCAGCGGGTGATCCGCTGCCCTTCTTTTTTTATCCTGTTTTTAGAACAAGTTCGTCGCCCGTGCCTGTATATTTCCGCTGCAAGAAATCAAGGATCAGCTCACTGCTCCTACTCCCCATCCTGCTGACGCTTGCGTCCTGTTCGGTGATTGAAGGGACCTTCTCAGCGATCAAGACTACCTTCTCGGTCCTCAAGACTGGCTATCGTGTCGCCAAAAAGACGGTCAAAGGCACGATCTGGGTCGTGCGCGGCACCTACGAATTGACGAAGGGGGCCACCAAACTGGTCTATCACATCGGGAAGTTTACCTTTGAGGTAGTCCAGGCTCCGTTGGAGTATCCCTTGATCCGGGAGGATATTCAGACCATCGATGGACTCCCGGTTAAGGAGGCAATCAGGCTTGGGCGAGTCAAAGCCGCTCCGTATACCGTCAAGGGCCAGCATTATGTGCCGATGAGTCTGGCTAGCGCACAGACGTATGAAGAAACAGGCGTAGCCTCGTGGTATGGGGAGGAAACCAGGCGTTTACCAGGAGGCCACATGACGGCGAACGGTGAGCTGTTCAACCCCAACGGGTTGACGGCGGCGCACAAGTATCTGCCGCTGCCGATCCACGTCCAGGTGACGAACCTGGAAAACGGCAAGTCGATCATCGTCCGAGTAAATGACCGCGGCCCCTTCCCCAGTGATCACAACTCTGATTCTGGGAAACGTATCATCGATCTCAGCCGGGGTGCCGCCGAACAACTCGGATTTGTCGAACAGGGAACCGCCCAGGTCCATGTGGAAACCATCCAGTTGGAAGAAGCCTGAACGAAAATCTGACCTCGTTGCATAAGAAGTACGAAAAAGAGTTAGTTCCCAAGCACATTCAAAGCGGTCTTCTCCGTCCCTCAGGGAGGGCATTCCCTGCCTTGTCTTTTCGTTTCCGATCTAGGTAAGATCCCATGTTTATGAACTGTTTGTAGAAGGGGTGTGGTGTGTCACGAGAGCTCTCACTCGCAGAAGTTTTCCAGCTTGGCTACTACTGGGAGACTAAAGTCCTCCTGACGGCCGTGAAGCTGGACGTCTTTTCGGCCATCGGTGAACGGCCGAAATCCGGTCAGGACATTGCGGGTCGACTTGAGGCCGATCCTCACACGTTGAATCTCCTTTTGAACGCCCTCGTTGCAATGAAGTTGCTGACGAAGGAAAGGGACCTGTATGGCAACTCGTCGACGGCGCTGACACACCTCGTTCGGCAGTCGCCAAAGTATGTCGGCCACTTGCTCCTTCTGCACGATGCGGAGTGGAATAACTGGGGAAAGCTGGAAGAGACGATTCGTACAGGGAAACGGGCGGTCGACCGCCATGTCTTTGAGACCGATCCCGAGTTGGGAAGCAATGTGTTAGCGGTGCTGAATAGGATTGGTCAACAAAGCGGTCCTGATTTGGCCAAGCGACTGAAGCTGGGTGGCCGCGAGCGGCTGCTAGATCTTGGTGGTGGCGCTGGGACCAACGCCATTGCGTTTTGCCAGGTGTATCCAGAACTACACGCGACGGTCTTTGATCTCCCAGCGACGTTAAAGTTGGCGAAAAAAATGGTCAAGGACGCCGGGTTGGAATCACGAGTCACTCTGCATCCTGGTGATTTCAATCGAGACCAACTTGGGGGACCATACGATGTGGTCTTGATGTCCGATATCTTGCACTATCAAACGTTTCAGATGAATCAGGATCTGGTCAAACAGGGCTTCGGATCGCTGGCGCCGGGCGGGCGGTTGGTGATTAAAGATCGATTTCTAGACGAAGCTGGGACTGGCCCAGCGTGGACGACCGCGTTCGCGGTCCATATTCTTGTCAATACTCAGCAGGGCAGCTGCTATCGGGCCGGAGAGGCCATGCAATGGCTCCAGGCTGCTGGGTTTGGCTCTGTGGTGGAGTTGGAGAAGACGGCGGTGGTGCAAGGGGTGAAACCATAGCGACGGTATGTGATAACAGACCTGAGAGTGTTCGCTTAGGTGTGAGACGCGATAACGGTATTACAGAATCTGATGATGGATTGGTTACGAGAACCGGGGTTCTTTGGGACGCATGCGACGACTGGAGCGGACCTCAGTCAGCTGATGGCAACGCTCTTCACCGGGCTGTTCATCATGGGATGGTTCCAAGCTCGTCGGCGAAAGGCCGATACACACCATTGGTTGATGTTGGGCGGCATGATTGCCATGCTCAGCTTCTTTATCGCCTATTATCTGTTTCGGCAGCTGGGGGTCCTGGCGTTTGAAGGCAAGGAAGGGTTTGGTGGCTCGCAGTCGCTCTATGATTATGTCTTCATCCCTATCCTGACGCTCCATATTATTCTCGTCATGATTGGGCTGATCATGGCGGTGTATATGATCGTGTTGGGGTTTCGCTCTCAGCAGTTCCTCGACGGAGTCCGATCCTTACGAGAATCACGATTGCTCACGACGTGGAGGAAGATCGGCCTCATCTTTGGCGGAATTGCCGTGGTCGTGCTTGGGCTGTTTTTCTCGCGTGTCGCCACGGCCGGGTTTTCGATGCGGAAGCTGGAAGTGTATGTGATCTTTCTTGCCATCGTGGCTTTTGTGTTTGCGATCGAGATGACGATTCAACGGATTTGGCCCGATGGCGCGCGGCGGCATCGCGCGCTCGGCCGATTTACGATGGTCATTTACTGCGTGCTGTTCGTCACGGGCAGCTTCACTTACACGATGTTGTATATCCTGTATCCAGGGAAGATCGGATGAATGGCATGAGTGCTTCGATGCGAGTGCTGAGAGTTGAGACGAGGAATATTCAAGGCGAGACATTCCTGGGCCACTCAGTCAGTCCTCAGCCCTCGTCACTCGGCACTGGGTACTTCCCATGCTAACGTGTGGCTGTGGTCGATGGATGCATACGGAGGGGATTGAGGAGCGAGGTGGAGAGACTGGTCTGCTGTTATGGTTTATCCGTTCGGAATGCCGTGGCTGTGGGCTGAAAGTCGGTGTCGATGTGCGGGAAGAGCAGGCCCACGGCCTCGTTGATCGGTTGCTCTGGACTGATGAGGCCTTGCATCGATTGGAGCGCATGCCGCCGTATGTGGCTGGGCTGGTTCGAGAAGAGGTGGAGCAGGATATTCGTCGGCAAGGCGAGCGGGTGGTCACATATGAGACACTGCTCCGTCCCCGAACTGGGGAGCGTATTGAATGGGATCCGGAGGCGAAACAGCGGTTAGATCGAGTGCCGGCGGCGGTTCGTGCCATGGCACGGATTGAACTTGAGCGTACCGCGGCTGATCGTGGGTTGTCTCGTATCACCGTGTCGCTGATGGAAGAGATCAAGGCGAAGTATTTCGGGATGGCCGCTTCAAAATAGTCACGAGTGCTGAGGACTGAGTGCTGAGAAGGAGAGAAGCAATGAAACAATCTCCTCTCCCAGTTCGGCCCTCAGTCCTGCTGGCTTAGTTCTGAACATTATGCTGCATCGAATGGCGTTGCGCGTGATCCCTAGCTTGAGCCTGGCGGTGACGGAAGATGCCGTCCGTCGGACAAAGCGAATCGTCATGTTTGTGCCCGGACTGATCGCCTTCGGAGTGTATCGGCTGGCAAAACATCTTGTGCCGATCAATGAGCCCTTGGTCTTGCTGGCGATCAGCAGTCTCGTCGCAATGGTAACGGCACTCTTGGCCTATCGAGTGGGGCGTGCAGCATCCTGGTCTGCCATTGTTCGACAGGATGGTCTGAAGCTTCTTAGCTGGCTGAGCGGCTGGATCGGAGCCGTGTATGGCATTCAGCTCTCCCTGTTGGTGCTCACCCTGTTATGGATCATGCACTACAGTTATCTCCAGCATCCCGATGGGCCGGCTATGATGGCGATCATCATCTCTTGCACATCTGTCGCGCGAGATGCGTTTGAGATCGGTCATGTACGCAAGTTATCAGTGCTAGGGCGTCCATTTTTGACATTTCCGGATGGGGAGCAGCTGCGTGCGCTGGTGCAACGCCGGGCATGGCAATTAGGACCGTGGGCTCTCGTAGGACTGGGTATTGGTGCGCTGACATCGTTGTCAGGGCTGGCCGTTGCGAATGAGCAAGGCGCTGCCTTGGCACAACTGGTGACCGTGACGCTCCTCGGGGGAGGCCTTGCACTCTGTGCGTATTTTGGTGGACTCTATCCAGCCAGTTCATGGCTACACTCGCTCCGCCAGACGGCACCAGGCGAATTACTGAAATATTGGTGGTGGCCTGGGATGGCCTTTGCCTCGACCTATTATCTGGTGACGATGGGGCTGCTCTTGTTTGTGGTGAGACAGCCGACAGTGACGTTGGGCTCGGCAGCCCTGATGGGTGCGCTGGTCACGGCGATGATGGCGGTGTATGGGTACTATCTCGGTGATCGGCGTCATGTCGAGGATGAGCAGGCGCCACAACTGTCGCCTGGCATGTTACGGTGCCCGTTTATGATGGGAATTCTTGGGAAGTCGATTGGTGCTGACGGTGCGCCTGGGGGCTTCGCGCTCGGCAAGACTGGACCGAAGGGGTAGAGATATGGGCCGAGGATTCATGATGATGACACGTTCCTCGATTGCCGTTGCGATGGGCATTGTGATGGTTGCGATCGTCATTGGGTTTGCATGGAATGGACCCGATCTGTCATTCGCGGAATTATCGACGGATGTGTACTTCGGCACGGAGGGGACTCCGCAGGGACCGGCGGCTCCTGCTCCTCATGAAACGGTCTATCCGAGAATCGGTTCGTTAGACAGTCGGTTGGTGGTGTGGTTCATCACACAGCAACATACCTATTTCGGTGGATTTGTCCTTGCGCTGCCCCTGTTTTGTGCGCTGCTCGAATTTCTTGGACTGATCACTCCAAAACCAGCTTTGGCGCTGCGCTATGACGGATTGGCACGAGACCTCGCCAAGGTGGCGGTGTTGGCTATGTCGGTGACCGCGCTCATCGGCAGCCTGATGCTGACGATGTTCATCACGCTGTATCCCAGTTTTATGAAGTATATGGGCGGAACCTTCAAAGGGTTCATGCCCGCCTACGCGGCTGTATTTGTGGGAGAATCGCTGCTCCTGATCGTCTATTACTACGGGTGGAACCGGATGACTGATCGGGGTATGAAGTGGATTCACGCCGCGATCGGGATTCTGACGAATATAGTGGGAACCGCGTTGTTGATGATGGCGAATGCCTGGTCGGCCTTCATGATGTCACCCGCTGGGGTGGATGCGCAGGGCCGGTTTCTGGGAAATGCCTGGCATCTGCTGCACTCCGCGCTCTGGAACCCACTGAATGTTCATCGCTTTCTTGCGGACATCATGTCTGGTGGAGCTGTGGTGTTGGCCTATGCCTGTTATCGGTTTTTCACCAGTAAGACGGATGAGGAGCGAGCCTATTT
This sequence comes from Nitrospira sp., assembly GCA_005116955.1. GTDB lineage: Bacteria > Nitrospirota > Nitrospiria > Nitrospirales > Nitrospiraceae > Nitrospira_D. The sequence continues at coordinate 311,488 of SWDI01000003.1, forward strand.
CGATTGGGTCGGCTATATCTTTCTGTTTGTGACAGTGTTTGCATTGATTCCCATGCCGTTTGCCGGCTACTGGCTGATGAAGTCAGTGTTCGTGTTTCGCCAGACCATGGGTGTCACCATGATGGGTGGCTTGCTCACCTGGCTGTTTGTGGTTCAGGCACTCTTGATCGGCGTCTTGTTTTTGGGGATTAACTACTATCTATGGCAGAGCATGGCGCGGATCAAAGGTGGTGAGCGCTATCAGCCCTATTATCAATTCCTATTGGGGGTGTTGATGCTGGCGCTCTTCGTCTGGCTGACGCCCCACACGCTGCTCACGTCTGCCAGTGAAGTCAAGGCGATGGGGGGGGCTCAACATCCCGTGATTGGCAACTATGGAGTGATGTCGGCCAAGAACGGAGCAGTGAATATCCTGATTCTCGTCACGGCCTTGAGCTTTTTGTACTATCGTCGGGCGAATCGCACGATGACCATTTCCTGGGTCAAGACCGGGAATACGCTCCTCACGGTGTTGTACGTGGTCGGGGCGCTCAATATCATCTGGCTGTCGATCTATGGGTTTTACTTGCCGGCGAAGGTTCGCGTCGGCCTGTCCGCTCCCCAGGCTTTCACGACGTTCACAGTCATCGTAGTCGGTGTGGTGCTGAACCGCCTCATGCTTCGAGGCGCGGTGGTGCACGGCCCGATTCAGTGGGGGAAAATTCCGCTGCGTGGCATGGTGGGATTGTTTGGGTTGGCGGCGTCCTTCAGTTGGGTGATGGGCTTGATGGGGTATATTCGCTCATCAGGGCGCTTGTCATGGCATATCAGTGAGTTGATGGCGGATGTCTCGCCCTGGGCCTTTACCCCGGACCTTCAATACGCCACAAAAATGGTGACGCTGAACATGGTGGTCTTCTGGGCCGCTGTACTTGTCTTGTTCTGGATGTGTGAACGGGGGCAGCGGCCAGTGATGGGTGAGGAATTCGAGGGTGAGCAGGTGCCCTTGTTGTCACCAGTTCCGTCGCAGGAAACATAGAAAGGGAAGGGAGTCTATGGAGCGCCGTGGGTCGAAGTATGCAACCTTTGTTCTCAGTTTCCTAATGGGCGTGTTGATGTGGCAGGTTTCTGACGGTGCCCACGGGCAGGTTCTGGTCCTGGAAGATTTCCAAGCAAAGGAAGCGGATGGGTTCCCTTCTCTGTGGGATCACGAAAATCAACGGAGTCAATCGAAAGGCCGTGATGCCTATAAGGTGCAATCGGAGAGCGGCGTAAGCTTTCTGTCGGCCAAAGATGCAGGGCAGCGAATTAAGAAAAAGAAAATAGATTGGGACCCCAAGGCCTATCCAATTTTGACCTGGCGGTGGCGTCTCAATAAGGCAGCGACTGGAACGGAGCCGCTGGCTGCAGTCTATGCATCACTCGATACGGATCTTCTCTTTATCCCGGTGTTCACGAAATATGTGTGGAGCGAGTCGAAACCGGATGGCACCCTGACCGAAGGGGGCATGTTTAGTGGTTCCGAGATCGTCGTCCAGACTGGGACGAAGGAGATCGGGCAATGGTTTGAGGAGCGGGTGAATGTCTATGAGGATTTCAAGCGCATTCATAAACATGAGCCAGCGGAGAAGGCCTGGGGAATCTCCATCATCGCGGCGCCTGGGGTTGAAATCGATTTTGGCCCGCTGATTGCCGCTCCGGCTAAGTAGCGGTCTGCCTCTCGGTCTATGAAGGATCAGCGTAATGGCGACAAGCAAGGTGCTCGATATTGCACTCGGGATCGTCGTGATGGGTACTGTCGGGACTCTGATCGGTATGACCATGGGTGGCGGGCTGATGCCAGTTGCCATCGCTATTGGGATTACCCTTGGTGCGGTGATTGGCTTTCTGGGTGGGCGTAGATTTCTTGTCAGTATCCTGGTCGGGACTGTGTCTGGTGGTGTGTTAGCCTGGGTGTTGGCCGATGTCGAGTGGATCTGGGTTGGCGCTGGAGCAGGAGCTGCCATGGGTGGGTTTCTCGGTGTTCAGATTTCAATGTTGCTCGACGTCCGTGCCGCGAAGAAGGCGGCGTCGGAACAAGCTGAAACATCGCCGTCCTATCGGTAGGTCCGTTGGATTAAAGAGGTATTCGTGGAAAACAAGGGTGTCTTAGTCGGGTCCATCGTCTTTGTATTTACATCGTTCTTTCTCATGATTGGTCTGCTGGCCTATGAGTCCTATAAGGCAAAGCAGATGAAACAGCTCGCGGCATCAGTGAAGTCAGAAACTCGACCGACGGCGAGCAGTGTGCCTTCTCAGGATTTCTCGATGTATAAGACGAAAATCGGAGATGAGGGCCGGGAGATGGTTCAGATCCCGGAAGGTCCGTTTACGATGGGGAGTCATGATGGTGATCCGGACGAGGTGCCAGAGCATCAGGTCTACCTGAAGGGATTCTACCTCGACCGAAAAGAAGTCACACAAGAGGAGTATACGCGATTCGCGAAGATGACCAAGCGAGCGATGCCGAGAATCGAGGTATTCGATGATGATCAGTCGAAGGTTTTGAAACCGGAGTTTGCGGTGATGAGTGTCTCGTGGGACGAAGCAGTAGCCTACTGCAAGTGGGCCGGCAAGCGATTGCCCACGGAAGCTGAGTGGGAGAAGGCCGGGCGTGGCGAGAGCAAGCGAAAATATCCGTGGGGGGAGAAGTTTGTCACGACTGCTGCCAATGTCGACGGCAGCGAGGACGGATATAAATACATCGCTCCGCCTGGGTCGTTCGACGGGGGACGAAGCCCCTACGGCCTCTATGACATGACAGGCAATGTCGCTGAATGGGTCGAGGACTCCTATGACGAACACTACTACAAGAAGTCACCATTTAGAGACCCTAAGGGACCGGAGAATGCTGATCTCAAAGTTGTGCGCGGCGGCTCATGGCGAGAAACGGAACATAATGCAAGACTGTCAAAGCGATTTACCGCGAAACATTGGCGGACGGATGTAACGATTGGTATTCGCTGTGCGAGCGATCTTGATCAAGCAGGAGGGGCTTCTGAGTCTTAGTCCGATATGCTCGAATCAAAATTTAAATTCGTCTTTCTACTCGTGGTGCTGGCTTGTGCCGCCATGCCAATTATCGCCATTATGCGTGGTACGATTTCGACTCCGTATGAAGCGCCGATGCCTGGAGCCAGTGCTGATGTTGAGCCGACACCCGAGAGTGCTCCCGGCGAGGAGCCTATTGCGGATGAGATGGTGACGATTCCGGCGGGGCCGTTCGTTCGTGGCACCGAGAGCGGGGGGTTCGATGAGGGGCCACAGCGAACCATCCACTTGGACGCGTTTTCTATTGATCGGTACGAAGTGACGAATCATCACTATCAGCAGTTCATCTCGGCGACCGGCCATCGCAAGCCAGGGTTGCCTGCGCGTTACGCCAAGAGCGGGGGAAGGGTGAGGGGAACCAATCAGCCGGTTGTCTACGTCTCGTGGGATGATGCGATGGAGTATTGCCGCTGGAAAGGGAAGCGACTTCCGACGGAAGCGGAATGGGAAAAGGCGATGCGAGGTGGAGACGGAAGGCTCTGGCCATGGGGGATCAAAGAGCAGGCCAGTGGTGCTAATTGGGCCAGGGTGCAGGATGGGTATGAGGTATCTGCGCCCGTGGGGAGCTTTCAGTCTGATACGAGTCCCTATGGTGTGATGGATGGAGCGGGGAACGTCATTGAGTGGGTGGACGATTGGTATGATGAGACATACTACAATCGCTCGCCGGAACTGAACCCACCGAGTCCCGAGTATGGCACCTATCGGGTGCTTCGCGGCGGAGGTTATACGACGACCGGAGGTGACGTTCGAATTACCAGCCGAAGCAAGATGATGCCGGATTTCAGAGATGAGACGATCGGATTTCGCTGCGCGATTTCGAAGGCGGGAATGAGAGAAGAGGAAAAGAAAAATCAGGATAAAGTTACAGAAGATCAAAGTGGTAGAGGATCAAAAACACGGCCAAAATGATATTGACAACCATTCCGACCAAAACTATAATGTCAAACACTTTTGAGTTTTTTGCCACGGTTTCTCCTGTTTTCTGCGTGGAAGCGACGAAATTTTGATAACACAGGGTCGTATACCTGTCAAGTAATGCGGAATGCGCCAAGTCTGATTTTCTATCAATAAAACTATCTTAATCGGGAGTACGGTAACAATGGCAACGGCAGCCCCTGACAGCGAAATTAAAGTAAAAATCGGGAAGATGATTTTCTACATCACCTGTGCTGTTGGACTATGGTTTTTCTACTGGTTTGCCGGTATCCAGTGCCCCTGCTGAGTTGAAGGTCTTGTGTAGTTGCTAGAGGGAAGGCGGTACAGTTTAATCAACGGCTGGACTTGGTGGCAGAGGAGAAGAAAGAAATGAGTGCGCTGAATAACCCTGTTGTCGCAGTGATTGTCTCTCTTATTATTTCGGTTGGTTACTTTGTTTTTGTCGATCACTACCTTATGGACATGCAGGGGTTGGATTTCTGGTACCTCTTCCGGAATTAAACCTCTAGAGGGTCTGGTCGGACATTGCGAGTAATTTGTGAATCTTAACGTAAGCGTATCAAGGAGGTATTCCATGGGCCTTTTAGCCGGCAAGCGCGTCTTTTCGATTATGGCGCTCTGCATGATGGTTGGCCTCCTTCTGCTTCCGATCGTCGTAGCGTTACCTTCACTGGCAATCGGTGAAGAGGCTCCTGCTGGCGATGCGGCTAAGAAGGATGGGGACAAAGTTGAAAAGGGTCGCGACGTCTATTACAAGACCGAGGGTATTGTCGTCGGTGCTCCAGCCCCTAAAACGGTGGATGGTCCCAGGGACTACCCGCGATACAACTTTGAAAGCCGTGTATTGCTCTGGTTTGCCAACCAGCAGCATCTTTATTATGGCAGCTTCGTATTGGCCGTGCCGATCTTCTGCATGATCATCGAGTTCATGGGTGTCGTGACGAAGGATAAGGCGCTCGCCAAGCGCTACGATCAGCTGGCCTATGACTTCATTAAGATCAGCCTGACGGCATACTCGCTCACCGCTATCCTTGGTGGTATTCTGATCTTTACCTTTCTGACCTTGTATCCGGCGTTTTTCTCTTACCTGTCAGGTATTTTCCGTCCTGTCATGCACATCTATGCATTGATGTTTGTGGCTGAGAGTGGAACTCTCTACATCTACTATTACGGCTGGGACAAGATGAAAGAGGGGTTCCTGAAGTGGATTCATCTGAGTATGTCGGTGATCTTGAATATCATCGGCACATTACTGATGTTCCTGGCGAACTCCTGGATTGGCTTTATGATGTCGCCTGCCGGCGTTGATGAGCAGGGTCGGTATCTTGGAAATATCTGGCACGTGATTCATACGGCCTTATGGAACCCTCTCAATCTGCATCGCATCCTTGGGAATATGGCTTTCGGCGGTGGCGTTGTTGCTGCCTATGCCGCCTATAAATTTTTGGCATCCAAGACGGATGAGGATCGAGCTCATTATGATTGGATGGGCTACATCGCCATGGCGCTCGGTGTGGCATTCTTGATTCCTCTGCCATTTGCAGGATATTGGCTCATGCGAGAAGTGTATGCCTATCGCCAGCAGATGGGGATCACGCTGATGGGCGGTCTGCTTGCCTGGCTGTTTATTATCCAGGCTACGATGATTGGGATTTTGTTCCTGAGCACTAACTATTATCTCTGGCAGGCAATGGGTCGCATGCGTGGTGCAGAAAAGTACCAACGCTACATTAAGTACCTTGTTTTCATCCTTGCCTGCGGATACATGGTCTTTATCACCCCTCACACAATGGTTATGACTCCAGCTGAATTGAAGGCCATGGGGGGGCAGCAGCATCCCGTTCTGGGAAATTATGGAGTCATGTCGGCGAAAAACGGTGGGATTAATGTCATTATTACAACCACTGTATTGAGTTTCGTCTGGTACATGAGGGGAAACAAAGTTTCCACCGTATCGTGGGCGAAATTCGGTAATATATTTATGGGCATATTTTTCGCCTGCGCCTACTTCAATATTATTTTCCTAGCAGTATATGGATATTACATTCCAGCAAACGTTCGCGTTGGTTTGTCTGTTCCTCAGGTCGCGACAACCTTATCCTGTCTCTTCTTCATGTTTGCCCTCAACAGCGTCATGATGAAGGGGGCCAAGCAGTTAGGACCGATTGAGTGGGGCAAGATTTCTGCCCGGTCTCAGTACGCGCTTATTATGTTAGCAACGGCATTTACCTGGATGATGGGTTTGATGGGCTATATTCGCTCGTCAGTCAGGCTCTTCTGGCACGTCAATGAGATCATGAGAGATAACTCACCATGGGCCTATACTCATACGGTGGGATTTGCGGCCAACATGATTTCATTCAATGTATTGTTTTTCTGGATCACGATCCTATTTGTCTTCTGGCTTGGCAGCTTGGGTGCGAAGAAGGTTCCGGTTGAATCCAAAGCTGGAATCCCTAGTGGTGTCCCACAGCCGGCTGCCAGTCATTAATGGACGTTGGTTATTGTTCGTCGGCTCAATAGTGGGGGCAGTCCACTCGTTGTAGCCGATAGGAGGTCAAGACCTTGAGTAATATGATTGCAGAGGCACTCTCCATGGGATGGATGGCGTTAGCTATCCTTGCCGGGTTATTGGTTTATTTTCAGGTATCCATCAGCGAGCCTGCAGCAAAGAAGCGCGCGGTTTTCAAAACATTCATTGGTATTATTGCAACGTTTTTGCTGTTTATGGCCATCGCGAACTACAAGAACAATTTTTATGGTGAGAATCGGCTGTTACCGGTCTCGCTCGTCATGATCACGGTAACCACTTTCGTGATGGCGCTGTATTTTACCAACCTCAGTGCTCTCCTGAAGATCGGTGGGCTGATGTTCTTTGTCGCTGCGTTTCTATCAGGCTATGGAAACTGGCTTCCTCAAGTTGAGGGTGGTTTCCCGCCGGTAGAGGAAAAGAAGACGTGGGATTCGATGACCCCGCAACAGCTAGCCGATGAAGGTGAAAAGATTATCTTTGGTGGAGTTGGGAAGAATAAGGAGCAAGGTGCAATCGGCAAGGGACAATGTCCACTTTGTCATGCATTCCATGCGGGTATGTTGGGTGAACGAGCGCCAAACCTAGCGGGGCTCCCTGGACGAGGGAAAGAGCGATTAGAGGATCCTAAGTATTCCAAGGGTAATCCTTCCAAGAGGGAATATGAGGTGAAAGAGGCGTTCCCGGGATCAGGAACTGCAGAAAATGGGCAAGAGTACATTGCAGAATCGCACGCCTGCCCTAGCTGCTATGTTGTCGCTGGTTATGGGGTAAAGGGAACGAATGACAAGCAGAGTCCTATGCCTTCTATTCATAAGCCACCTATCTCCCTCAGTCTTGCAGAGCTTGCGGCTGTGGATACTTGGATGTATTTGCGTGAAGGAATAGATGCCCCGTCGTTTGAAGAGATCGTAAAGTCGTACGAGAAGTTTATTCCAGAAGCAGATCGTCCTAAGCAGGCTGATGAAAAACCTGCGGGAGCCACATCCCTAATGGCCGATGGAACAGAGCCGATTGACCAGATTTTTGCCAAAGGACAATGCATTTCATGTCATACGATCCCTGGCATTCCAGGAGCGGTGGGCACCATTGGACCTAAGTTGGAGGAAGGGACAACAGCTCCGCAGCGTATTAAGGATCCAACTTATAAGGGAACAGCCAAGTCACCTGCTGAATACATTATGGAGTCTATCGTAGATCCCAGTGCTTATGTGGTGAAGCCGTTCCCAGATAACACCATGCCAAAAGTCTTTGGACAAAAGCTGAGTGCTGGCGCGTTGAAAAAAATTGTCGATTATTTGTCTCAGGTGAAAACCGGAGCGCCTCCACCAAAAATATAGTAGCCTCCGAGTGTCTGTCATGCGGAGAGTAAAGGGAGTTTGCCGATGAAAGCGTTGATGTCGCTCGGTGCCCTGATCGGAGTGGCTGGTCTTCTCCTTCTGGGCGGAATGGTTCTTGATGTCGTCCCTTCAACCTACATACGGTTGGTGGAAGGCTACATGCCGATTCAAATGCTGCTCGAAGTGGCATGCTATGTGATCGGCTTTACGGGATTGAGCTATACGTTGAATGCCATGGGTATGGCTATTCCACGGTTTTGGCAGGGCATCGGCTTCTGGGTATTTTTTCTGCTCTATCTGAAGTACCGTATGTACCCGCCTATCCCATTCAGCGTGCGAGCAATGTATGGCACAGTGTCATTGGTGGCAGTCTTTATGTGGGTTTCCGCTAGTGAAGAGGACTGGCAGAAGTTTAAACAACCCATCATGAATGTTCTTGATGCTCAGACGGGGGGGAACCGGATCTTACGGTATCTCTATCTTGTGCTCCTGCCGATCCTCATCGGCGGATTTTCATTTAATGCAATGATGCCAAAGTCGGAGGAACCAATCGAGTTACGAACAGTTCATCCAGCACCACCTGCAAGTACGAAGGTCCATGGGAAGACCTATACGTTACAGACCTCTCAGAACCCTTATCGTGTGAATCCAGAAGGGAAATACGATCAAGAGTTCACGAATGCCAACATTGTTGAGCAGGGTATGGGGCGTTTGATGAAGCCAAATGCCAACCCGTGGGACGATAAAAATCAGGGGTATCTAAAGTATGTGCGAGAGGGTGGTGAGATATTCTTTCAGAACTGTCATTTTTGTCATGGTGATAATTTGAATGGACGAGGACTCCACGCCTTTGCCTTCAATCCAATTCCAGCGAACTTTACCGATCCAGGCACCATCGCACAGCTGCAAGAAACCTTTATCTTCTGGCGCGTTTCGAAGGGTGGGATTGGGTTACCTAACGAAGGGTTCCCTTGGGCATCAGTTATGCCACCCTGGGAGCAACACCTGACGGTGGATGAAATTTGGAAGGTTGTTTTGTTTGAATATTGGCACACCGGCTACTATCCGCGAACCTGGGATTAGTCGCCATATTCCTTAAGAATGCCAACCCAGACATAATGAAGATTATGAGGCCAAACATGATGGACAGTATAGCTCAGAAGGCCGGTATTATCGCGGCTACTGCCTTCGGAGTAGTTTTAGTATCGAGTGCAGGGTATTCGTCAGCTTCTGCTCAAGGGCTTCCCGAGGGTTTCAAGAAAGGTGAACTTTCCCCTGCACCATCAGCGGAAATGATTGAAGCAGGGAAGAGAGTCTATTTCACCAAGTGCGTATGGTGTCACGGAGTGGATGGAGCCGGTGATGGACCTGGAGCCGACCGGCTTTGGCCACGCCCGCGGAATTTCAATCAAGGCACATTCAAAATTCGCCATACCGCAAGCGGCGAACTCCCACTCTTCGATGCTAAGAAACCTATAGCTGGGCAAAACGATCTGTTTGAAACGGTCACGCATGGGTTGCCGGGTTCTGCCATGCCACCTTGGGAAGGTATTTTGAGCGAGGAACAGCGCCTACAAGTCCTCTCTTTTGTTACGACCGAACTCGTCAAGGACCGAAAGTTTACCGATAAGCAGTCGGAAACACAGACGGTTTTACAACTAGCGGACCTTAAGCCTAAACCCGCCACTGACGAAAGTAAGAAGCGGGGAGCCGAGTTGATCGTAGAGAAAAAGTGTGTCGAATGTCATGGAATGGAAGGGCGTGGCGATGGAAATGCCTTCAATTTGAAGGATGACTGGGGTTTTTCGATCCAACCTGCCAATTGGCATAAGTGCTGGAACTTCAGGGGGAGTCGTCAAGATCCGTACAATGTTGCCAACATCTTCCGTACTTTTTCTACGGGTGTAAATGGCACACCAATGCCATCGTTCGCGGATAACACGAGTGTTGATGAACGGTGGGATATCGCCAACTTTGTCAATTCGCTGTGCGAAAGAGACTCACTGGGTAATCCACTGCCCATTGATCCATTAACGGATAAGCCTAAAATCAACTTCGTCATCCCATCAGATCTCTTTGAGGGGGAAATCCCGGCTGAAATTGAGCATGAGGCCTGGCAAAAGGCTCCAAAACGACTTGTGGCGATGGGGGGACAGATCACCCATAAGCCAAGAAACTTTGTTAATCGGATCGATGATATCTGGGTTCGGTCGCTCTACAATGACAAATATATTGTCTATCTCCTTGAGTGGGATGATCGAACGAAAAGTGTCGCCGAAGGGAAGCTCCCTTGGGCTCCAACCCAGGTCAATATCGATGTGAAGGAGCAGGACCCCAAGACCGGCGAGGAGGGGTCAATCGCGATGAAGCAAAACAATTACACGGTCTACAACGATGCAATCGCTATTGAGACGGCGGTGAAATGGAAAGAGTTGCCGGCTCCAATTAAGCCTCGCTATCTCTTTGGGACGAACGACCAATACCCCATGGATATAGTGAAGTGGGAAGCTGACGGCTCCCTTCGTGCTTTCAAAGGTACAGGCTGGGATAAGGATTTTGAAGAGCGCGATAATTATGAAGAGGCCATGAAGCTCGTAAAGAGCGAATGGAAGAATGGTCGTTGGTATGTCATGATTCAGCGGCCCGTAGGAAATAAAAAAGACCAGGATTACGACGAAGACACCTTTTTTGAAGTGGGTCAATATATTCCCACTGTCTTCTTTGCGTGGGATGGTCACAATGGTGATGCAGGACGAAAGATGGCCGTGTCCGCATTTTACTACACCTTTATGAATCCACCGGTTCCTCAGGAAACGTACATCTATCCAGTTGTTATCGCTGTCGGAGTGGTACTGCTGGAGGGTTGGGTTCTGACTCGTCGCGCAAACAGGAAAAAGGGGAAGACGCTGTAGCGTTTCATAACGACGCGCTTCAGTGCAGCAAGAAGATGGAGGGGGTGGGGAAACCTACCCCCTCTTTTTTTTAGATAGGGTACGTTCCTATGATCACTGATGTGACAGGTGTTCTGCTGGCTGGCGGAAAAAGTAGGAGGATGGGAGAAGACAAACGATTCATCCTTGTCGGTCAGGAGACTCTCTTTGATCGGAGCTTGACGGTTCTCCGTGAATTGTTTGAGGCGGTATGTGTCGTCATCGCTCAAGATAGTCCGTCCCTGCAGGCGGACGTGTCGGTGGTCCGTGATCTTATTCCGGATTGTGGGAGCCTAGGTGGATTGTACACAGGGCTTCGACTGGCCAAGACTCCACATATCTTCCTCGTGGCCTGTGATATGCCATTTCTCAACCCGGATGTCATACGGCATATGGTTCAACTGAAAGATTCGGCTGATATCGTCATCAGTCGGTGGGCGACCCGTCTCCAGCCAACCCATGCGGTCTATGGCCGAAACTGTCTTCCAGTTATTGAGGAAATGATGACCCTCCATAATAGGAAGATTCACAGTATGGTCAGCCATCCATCTCTTCGCGTATGCGTGGTGCCTGAGGCAGAGATCAGGCACATCGACCATGAGGGACGTTCCATGTTCAACATCAATACGCCATCCGATTTGGAACAAGCTCGATCAGTGTGTGATCCTGGTACGGGGATTGGGTCGTAGTGTGGAGGTCTGACAGGTGAAGCGCACCCTCCTTATCATTCATCCCGGTGCACTTGGGGATGTCCTGCTGGCTATCCCAGCAATAAGGCGTCTAAATCTGAAGTTTCCTCAGTATGAGATTGTACTCATAGCTGCTGCCGCCGTGAGCCGACTCCTATTGGAATGTGGAGTGATCAGCGATTGGCTTCCCTTGGAAGGTCAAGCATGTCTAAGGCTGTTTTCAAGGACCGTATCGATCTCCAGGGAACTCTCTTCATGCGTGAACCGTTGTGATCTTGCTGTGGCTTGGATGGAAGATACAGAAGGCATGCTTGGTGCTTTTTTCCAGGAGTTTGGTGTGGCGAGGGTTCAGATTCAGTCGCCATTTTCAACGGGACTACGTGCAACGCATCAGAGCGACCGTTTTCTTGAGATGCTGGGTGAACCGACCAGAGATAGTGTATCGGAGAGAATGGTACAGGTTCCCCCGCATCTCTTGGAGCAAGGGAAGGACTATCTTGACGCCCTGAGCATCCCCTACGACCAATCGTTGGTCCTTGTGCATCCTGGGAGTGGAAGCGTTCATAAGCAACTTGAGCCAAGAAGAATGGCCTTACTGATTGAAGGGTTGTGGGAGAAGGGGATGTATCCCCTCGTCTTGGAGGGGCCGGCTGATCAGGATGCCGTGGCCCATACACTGCATTTTGTGAGTAGGGCACCCAGTGTGCTCAGAGACCTTGATCTGTCGCAGCTGGCAGCAGTGTTTGCGCAGGTGGCCTTGTATATCGGCCATGATTCAGGTGTGACTCACTTGTCTGCTTTGTTGGGTGTGCCGACCATCGCTCTATTTGGTCCTACGGACTACCATCGCTGGGCACCTCAGGGTCATCATGTGACGATCCTTCGAGGTTCTCCCTGCATCTGTGAGTCGTGGGCTACCGTTAAAATGTGTGAGGGGAAGCCCTGTCTTCAAGTACCGATCGAAAAGATTCTGATAGCATCGGGACTTGCGATACGGAGGGCGAGTAGTGCAAACCCTCGTTATTCCACGTGAACCGCCTTGTCTCTGCCCAATTCCATATGATAGATTAACAAGCTAATTTCCTTTTTTGGTAAGGACTTAGAGGAATTATTGTGTCTCAAGGATTTGTGCAAGAGAGGGTCACAACGGCCCTACTTGGCGCCCTCAATGGCGCGAGGCAAAAGGGGCAATTGAAGACGGCGGCGTGGCCGACACTGAGTCTTGATGCGCCCAAACGGCCGGAATGGGGCGACCTTGCTTCCACAGTCGCCATGTCATTAGCCTCATCTGAGCACAAGGCACCTCATGATATTGCCCAGATCATCGTAGAAAATATTCCTCAGCGAGAGCAACTGTTTGATCGTGTTGAAATTGTTCGTCCCGGTTTTTTGAATTTGACGGTTAAACCGGCTCTCTGGCAGCAGGTTCTTCGCGAAATCGAGTTGCAAGGGGCTCGTTATGGCCGGACGGCTGTTGGGGCCGGCCGTCGCGTGTTGGTTGAGTATGTGAGCGCCAATCCGACCGGGCCGTTGCATGTTGGCCATGGCAGGGGGGCGGCGGTCGGGCAGGCGGTCGTTCGCTTGCTGGATGCGATCGGATACGAGGCCGTCAGCGAGTACTATATCAACGACGCAGGTCGCCAGATGAAATTGTTGGGCGCGTCCGTGTATGCCCGTTACCAGGAGTTGTCAGGGCAGACTATCGCGTTTCCTGAGGATGGCTATCATGGGTCATACATCACATCGCTGGCACAGCAGCTCAAGGAGCAACTCGATCGAGTAGCAGGTGAACTGACTCCTGACGATCTTGAAGCTCGCTGCCGATCTCTTGCCTATCAGAAACTGCTGGGACTCATCCGTGACGATCTTATGTCCTTTGGAATCGAGATCCAATCCTGGTTCAGCGAAACGTCGCTTCTAGAGTCCAAAGCTATCGAGTTGGCTCTGGAAGAATTGAAAACCCGCGACCTCCTGTTCCAGCAGGATGGTGCCTGGTGGTTTCGGGCATCCACGTATGGTGACGAAAAAGACCGTGTCGTCAAGAAGCAGGATGGTGAGTATACGTACTTGGCCTCCGATATCGCCTACCATCACGATAAGCTGAAGCGTGGCTACGATCTGCTGATCGATGTCTTCGGTGCTGACCACCATGGGTATATCCCACGCATGCAAGCGGTCATGCAGGCCTATGGACATCCCAAAGATCGTCTCCATGTCGTGCTGGTCCAGTTGGTGAAATTATTGCGAGATGGAGTCGAAGTGAAGATGTCCAAGCGGACAGGGGAATTCATCACGATGCGGGAAGTCCTGGATGAGGTCGGAGCGGACGCCGCGAATTTCTATTTTCTCATGCGCGACTCCAATACGCATTTGGAGTTCGATCTGGAGTTGGCGAAGCAACGGTCCGCCGACAATCCGGTGTACTACGTTCAATATGCCCACGCGAGAATTTGCAGCCTGTGGCGTGTCGC
>SWDI01000003.1:325555-351844 GCA_005116955.1 Nitrospira sp.
CAGGCGAGTGCCCTGGCTTTTGAGCCGCACCGTGTGACGTACTACCTTCAACAATTGGCGGCGCTTCTCCATACGTTTTATAACAAACACCGTGTGTTGCCTCCCGAACTCGATCAGGAGAATAAGGAGTCAGCCTCTACTGAAGTGCTCACAGTCAAACGGACGGCGGCGCGACTGGTTTTGATGGGGGCGGTCCAGCAGGTTCTTCGGAATGGACTCAATGTGCTCGGCATTTCAGCGCCGGAGCACATGTAGCGGGTCAGACCCCGTAGAAGATGATGCAGTACCAAGTTCAACAATCCGATCGGCACTCCAAAGGCCGCGTCGGTCTGCTCACGACCGGCCATGCTGAGGTTGAAACACCGGCCTTCATGCCAGTGGGCTCGTTGGGTCCCGTTAAGGGGCTCGAACCGGATGACGTGAAGGATCTTGGGTTTCGACTCATCCTCAATAATGCCTATCACCTGTACTTGCGCCCTGGTCATAAGATTGTGGCCGACATGGGGGGGCTTCATGCCTTCACCGGCTGGCCGGGAGCGATCCTCACCGACAGCGGAGGGTTTCAGATTTTCAGTTTAGCGAAGTTGTGCGAGATTACCGACGAGGGGGTCACGTTTCAATCGCACATCGATGGCTCGACGCATTTCCTGACGCCAGAAAAGGCGATAGAAATCGAAGAGGCGTTGGGTGCCGATATCAGTATGGTGCTTGATCAATGTGTGGCGTTGCCTGCCGGTCGAGCGATCATCCAGGACGGTGTGCGCCGAACTCAGCTCTGGGCGGAGCGCTGTCAGGCAAGCCGACGGCGAACGGACCAGGCCTTGTTTGGCATCGTCCAGGGTGGATTGGAACCGGACTTGCGGGTCGCCTCGGCGAGGGATCTCGTGAAATTGGGGTTCGACGGCTACGCGATCGGCGGACTGTCGGTCGGAGAAGGAAAGCCCGATATGTATGCGATGCTTGATGTGACGGTTCCGGAGTTGCCGGCAAGCAAGCCTCGGTATCTTATGGGGGTCGGACATCCAGACGATCTGCTTGAAGGGGTGGCCCGGGGTATCGATCTCTTCGATTGCGTCGTCCCCTCGCGTCATGGCCGAACAGGCTCTCTGTTTACACGCACCGGTCGGGTTGTTATCAAGCAAGCACGGTATGCTGAGGATGAACGGCCGATCGATCCTGAGTGCACCTGTCCGGTATGCCGTCGATACTCACGGGCCTATTTGCATCACTTGTTTATGGTCAAGGAAATGCTGGGAGCCCGGCTCAACACGATTCATAACTTATGGTATTTTTCAGAATTGATGCGCCAAATACGGGAAGCCTTGCGAGAGGGAACGTTTCCCGAATTTCGGCACGCGTTTTATCGGAACCACACCCGACAGGCGGCCATGGCTGGCCTAGCGGAGTGTGAAGAACCGTGTGGAAAATTGGATGGGAACGGTCACATATAGAAGAAGGGGATTGGCTCGATGTTGATGGAATCGATTGCTTGGGCAGAGGGGACGAGCGGAGGCGGGGCATCCGCCAGTGGAGGGGCGAGCGGGATGTTATCGTTGCTCCCGTTCCTCTTGATCTTTGTCATTTTTTACTTTCTTCTGATCCGGCCGCAACAGAAGAAGCAAAAGCAGCAGCAGTCCTTGTTGGACGCCTTGAAGAAGGGCGACAAAGTGGTCACGACGTCAGGAATCTGGGGCACCATCACCAACATCGGGAAAGAGACGGTGACCTTGCAGATTGCCGACAATACCAAAATTAAAATGCAGCGCGAGAATGTTTCGCGCGTACGTGGGGAAGAGGAAGATAAAGATAAGGATAAGGACAAAGACGCGTAGTTCACACGGGATAAGGGGTCACGGACGACATGAAAAAGGTAAGTGGGCGACTGTGGTTATTAACACTGGTCATCTTGGTATCGGTGGTGGCCTTTCTCCCGTCCTATCAGCCGGTGTATCAAGCCTTGCCGGGCTGGCTGAAGGCAGTGCTCCCGAACAAAGGGATTACGTTGGGGCTGGATTTGCAGGGTGGTATCCATATGGTTCTGGAGGTGGACGAGGATCGCGCCGTGGAGATCGCGGTTGACCGTTCCGTCACCGCGCTGCAGGATCTCATGACCGAAAAGAAACTCGCGGTTGATTCGGTCAAGCGAACCGGACATGAGCAGATTGTGATTCAGCTGCAGAATGCCGATACGAAGGCCTCCGCCCAGAAACTGGTCGATGATTTCCCCATGTTTGTCGATAAGGAGTCGGCGGGGTCGACGAATAGCATGGTGTGGGAACTTCGTGAGCTAGAAACCAAGCGCATCAAGGATTCCGCTATCAACCAGGCGTTGGAAACCATCCGGAACCGCATTGATCAGTTCGGCGTCGCGGAGCCGATCGTTCAGCGCCAAGGGTTGAAGCAAATTGTTGTGCAGTTGCCCGGTGTCAAGGATCCGAAACGTGCCAAGGGTCTGATTAAGGAGACGGCGCTACTCGAATTCAAAATGTTGGACGAAGACCTCCACCTTGATCTCCCGGCGCGTGTTCCGAAAGACAAAGAAGCCGACGTGCTCCAGCAGTTTGCCGGCAAACTGCCGGAGAGCGACCAGATTTTATTCGAGCGAATGGTTGACAAGGACACGGGTGTCGAGTTTCGCATGCCCTATGTCGTCAAGAAGCGGGTCATGTTGACCGGTGATGTGCTGAGCGATGCACGTGTTGCCATCGGTCAATTCAACGATGCGTATGTATCCATCACGTTTGACTCCAAGGGGGGACAGGAATTCGAACGGATTACGAGCGAGAACGTCAAGAAGCGTATGGCTGTCGTCCTGGATAACACCATCTACTCGGCACCGGTTATCCAGGAACGTATTTCAGGGGGACGTGCGCAGATTACCGGGACCTTTACGACGCAGGAGGCCAATGATTTGGCGATTGTCCTGCGGGCTGGTGCGCTCCCGGCACCGTTGAAGATCGTGCAGGATCTTACGGTCGGTCCGTCCCTCGGCCAAGATTCTATCGATAAGGGGATCAGGGCTACGCTCATCGCCGGGGCGATGGTGGTAATCTTCATGATTGTCTATTACCGCCTGTCCGGGCTGATCGCGGATTTTGCCTTAGTGCTGAATCTGCTGTGTCTGATGGGCGCGCTGTCCGCCGTGACCGCCACGTTGACCCTGCCAGGAATCGCTGGCATTGTGCTGACGATTGGAATGGGAGTCGACTCGAATGTCTTGATTTTTGAGCGAATTCGCGAAGAGTTGCGTGGCGGAAAGGCGGCGCGATCTGCCATCGATGCTGGTTACGACAAGGCGCTCTTGACGATTATCGATTCACACGTGACGACGCTGATCACTGGAGTCGCCCTGTTTCTCTTTGGGACTGGGCCGATCAAGGGGTTTGCCGTGACGCTGTGCCTGGGGATTGCCATCAATCTCTTCACGGCATTGATCGGGACAAAAGTCATTTTTGATCTGTTGTATCATCGACGAAAAGTCGAGGCGTTGAGCATCTAACCATGAAGCCATCAGCGATGACTCTTCACGGAGAAGCTCAGGGTTATCAAAAGGGAGTGCGCATGTTAGAGATTCTTGGGAAGACCAACTTTGACTTCATGGGCAAGCGCACGTTCGCGTTTCTCTTTTCCGGTGTGATGGTTTTACTTGGGCTCATCGCCCTGGTCCAGATTGCGCGGGGCTCCGCCAATCTGGGCATTGACTTTGCCGGGGGAACGGCTGTTCAGCTCAAGTTCGAGCAGATGGTCCGGATCGATGAGGCTCGTAAGGCTCTGGAGGCCAATGGTCTGGGCAATGTGGAGCTGCAGGAATTCGGACAGGATAACAAGTTGCTCATCCGGGTGAAGGCCTCCACGACGATCGAAGAAAAGATAGCCGAACGTGTGGTGGGAATATTCTCTAAGGAGTTCCCGAACAACAAGTTCGTGGTTGATTCCACCACTGAGATCGGACCAACCATCGGGAAGAAGCTTCAGGAAGATGCGCTCGTCGCGATTGTCGTCTCATTTGTCGGTATTATTCTGTACATTGCGGCACGATTCGAACTTCGTTTTGGCGTTGCGGCCGCGCTGGCGACGTTTCATGATGTCTTGGCTGTGGTCGGGGCGTTCTATCTCTTGGACAAAGAAATTACGCTTCTGATTGTGACGGCACTCTTGACGCTGGCTGGATATTCATTAACCGACACAGTGGTGGTGTTCGATCGGATCAGAGAGAATTTAAAATCGCGCCGTCGGGAAAGCGAAGAAGCGACGATTAATACCGCCGTCAATCAAGTCTTGAGCCGTACCATCGTGACCAGTCTGACTGTCGTGCTCGTGCTAATCCCGTTGACCCTAGTAGGAGGAGAAGTGCTGCACGATTTCTCACTTGCGCTGCTCTGGGGTGTGATTTTCGGAACCTATTCATCAGTCTTCGTGGCCAGTCCGCTCTTGCTCTTGTGGCCGGGAGCCTCGGGTCGCCTCTTGAAACGCAACTGAGGGGAATACTGGAATAGAGGGTCGCGCATCGCCCGTCTGTCCCGTCCTATGGCTGGTGCGTGGGGGGTCAGCTGCTCTCCGAACGTCGACTTCCAAGGGGAACGTTTCTCGAATGGAAGCCTAGTTTCCACGACTCTGTGGTATAGCCATGACACTCTGGAGCCGGTCTCACAGTCTCCAGCAGAAGACCATCGCGGCGATCGTGATGGTCGGTCTCCTGCCGTTGGCCCTCATGCTTGCCCTCATTTATGTCGAAGAACGACGTGCCCTGCAGGAGTCCACGGGGACGAATTTCAAGGAAGTGGCCGTCGAGGCCGCCCGCCGGATCGAAATGCATGTTACGCGGGGCATGAACGAGGCCCAACAACTCGCAACTGCGCCCTTTCTTCGCACCGCAGTTTCGGAAGCCAACCGAACGTACGAGGGCAAAGACGCTCAGAGCATTTCGGACATCATTCAGGGTTGGCAACAGCGGTGGAGACAGCGAGACAAGCGAAGTGAGTTCCCCCTCTTCGTTAACCGGATTGTCACCAATTATTTGATTCGATGGCACGAGATCCGAAAGTCGGACTATGTCGGCATCTTGGTGACCGATGGACAGGGAGCCTTGGTGGTCAGTTCGATTCCCCAGGTCGAATATTCTTATGCCAAGACCGCCTGGTGGCAGGCTGTGGTAAAAGGCGGCAGCCAGCATCCTTATGTGGGTGAAATCGCCTTCGATCCAGCGTTTGGGACTCACGTCGTCATCGTCGCTGCACCAATTTTGGATGATCAACATCGGATGGTGGTCGGTGCCGTGACGATTCTTCTTCGGCGTGACACATTGTTTCAGTCCATTGCTGAGGGTTCGTTCGACACGACAGGCCATGCCATGTTGTTCACCTCGGATGGGGGTGTTGTGATTTGTCCTGTGCTTCCGCCAGAAGCCCACTCGATCGATTCTGAATTGGTCAGTACGCTGGGGGCTCCGAAGCCAGGCTGGGCAGTGGCCGCTGACGACTCGCACGGAAACAAGCGCGCCCTGATCGGGTTTGCACCGGTACGGTTTGCCGATCAGATTGCAACAGGCAGTATTGGTGGGAAGCGCTGGATTACGGTAGTTCGCCAAGATCCATCAGAGATTTTTGCCCCACTGGGGGAGTTGATGGTCAAGGTCTTGTTATTCGGCATGATGGTGTTACTCGTGCTCTCTGTAACAGGAGTGATCGTCGCCCGTCGAATCGTTCGACCGATCCGGATGTTGCATGATGGCGTACAGCAGATCGGGAGCGGACGATTAGAGCAAAGACTGGAGATCAGGACTGGTGACGAAATTGAACGTTTGGCTCAAGCATTCAATCAAATGGCGAGCAATCTGCAACGCTCATTCGGGCAGATCGAACAGCGGATGACAGAGGTTCGACAGTTAGAAGAGAAGTATCGGGATTTGATCGAACATGCGCCGGAAATGATCTGTCAATTTGATCGAGATGGCCGATTGGTCCATGTCAATAAAACCGGCCTCGATAAAATCGGATATGCCCATGACGAAGTGTTGGGGATGAAGCTTTTGGACCTCGTTCCGACCGGACAGGAATCACAGGTGTCCCACTTTCTGGAGCAGTTGGCTTATTTGGGGCAGTCCGCAATCGAAACGATGCTGTTGGCGAAAGATCACCGACCGATCGATGTGGAAATTCATGCGACGGCACTCTTCGATCAAACACGAGGGGGACTGGTCCACTCTCGTGCGTTCGTCCGAGATGTGACGGAACGGCGCCGGTTAGAGCTGGAACTTCAGCGGTACACGGTCGGGCTTGAGCAGGCGGTGTCGGAGCGTACCCAGCAGCTGACAGCATCACAAGCCCGCTATAAGACTCTCTTCGATTTCGTTGCTGATTCGGTGTTTATGGTGAGTGCAAGGGGGACCGTCGTGGCCGTCAATGAACGGGAGCAACACGTACTGGGCTATGTCGAGTCGGAGATTGTCGGGAGGAACGTGCTCGATATCGTCCCGGACGCGAACCACCGGGCCTTCACAGGCTGGTTGTGTGATGTCAGTACGGAGCAACGGCAGGTCACCACTCAAGAAATGACGGTCTACCATGCCGATCGCCATGAGATTCCGGTGGAAATGGACTTGATTCGCGTCGATGGGACTGAAGAATTGCTGGTGATGGTGCAGCTTCGCGATATTACTGATCGGAAAAAGCTCGAGCGTCAACTACAATCATACCGAGAAGATCTTGAACTGAATGTGAGAGAACGTACAAGAGAGATCGAAGAGACCAAGCAGTACCTGGAAAATTTGCTCGAGAATGCCAACGATGTCATTTATACGCTCGATCTGGATCAGCAGTTTACCTATGTCAACAGTAAGGTTAATGCGTGGGGCTATCGCAAGGATGATTTGATCGGACGGCCGTATCTCTCACTGCTCTCCCGGCGTCATCGGGGACGACGTCTCAAGAGTACCCTGGATATCGGGGCCAAGCAGGTGTACGAGGTCGAAGTCGTCACTCGGCTAGGTGAAGTGCGTGCCGTCATGGTCAGTGTCTCTCCCCTTCAAGGGGCCGACGGGGAGATCCTTGGAGTGCTTGGCATCGCGCGTGACATGACGGAGACTAAGAAGCTGGAGCGACAGATTCGCAATGCGGAAAAACTGGCCTCAATCGGCCAACTGGCGGCGGGGGTGGCCCATGAAATCAACAATCCTCTCGGAGGAATTCTCAATTGTCTCTACAACCTTCGAAAGGGGACTCTTTCCCCCGCACGTCAAGAGGAGTATTGGACCTCCATGGAACATGGCGTCCGTCGTGTTCAGAAGATTGTTCGGCAGTTGCTCGATTTTTCACAGCAGCACGAACCGGCTTTCAGCCCGGCTGATATCAATCGAATCGTCGGCCAAGTGTTAGGGCTGACCACGCATCTTTTTGCGTCCAATCGCATTCATTTGGAAACATTTCCAACCCATGACTTGCCCAGTGTGATGGTTGATCGGCATATGATCGAACAGGTCTTGATGAATTTGATCTTGAACGCCGTGCAGGCCATGAAAAACGGCGGAGTGCTGACGATCAGGACTTCCGTGGCTGAAGGCATTTGCCGAGTCGAGGTCAGCGATACGGGGTCCGGCATTCCTGCATCGGTGCTCCCACGGATCTTTGATCCCTTCTTCACGACCAAAGGGGAAGGAGAGGGGACGGGGCTTGGTCTCTCGGTCAACCTTGGTATCGTGGAGCGGCATGGCGGAAAAATTTTAGTCGAGAGCGAAGTTGGAAAAGGAACGACGTTCACGCTGTGCCTGCCCGTGTCACGAGAACGTTCCTTTGCGGAGAGGGAAACATGAAAGGGTTGACTGTTCTGCTGGTCGATGATGAGCCCTTGATGCGTCTTTCCATGATGGATGCTTTGGAGGCTGTTGGCTGCGAGGTTCAGGCGGCTTCGACCGGCACGGAAGGGCTCGAAGCGATACGAGAGAAGACCTATGATGTGGTGATCACCGATCTGCGATTGCCGGGTGTGGATGGGTTGACTGTGCTTCAGACGGCCAAAGGTAAAGAGCCCCAGGCCGAGGTGCTCGTGATTACCGCACATGGATCAGTCGAAACGGCTGTTGAGGCGATGAAGCTGGGGGCGTTTGATTACGTCACGAAGCCATTCCAGATGGATGAATTACTGCTGATCGTTGAGCGGGTCGGTGGCATGATCGCGCTCCGCCGGGAGAACCAGGATCTCAAACATCAGCTCGAGGACAAGTTCTGCTTCAATGGCATTTTAGGGGCGAACAGTCAGATGCGCGGTGTACTGGACAAGATCAAGCTCGTGGCTGAGACCGATTCCACCGTTCTGATCGTGGGGGAGAGTGGAACAGGCAAGGAACTTGTCGCCAATGCGCTGCATCAGAACAGCCCGCGGAAAGGGTATCCGCTGATCAAAGTCAGTTGCGCCGCGTTGCCGGAGACACTGCTGGAAGCGGAACTCTTTGGCCACGAGAAAGGGGCTTTTACGGGCGCATTACGCCAGCGACGTGGGCGATTCGAAATGGCGAATCGAGGGACCTTGTTCCTTGACGAAATCGGCGAAATCTCGCCCGTAGTACAGGTGAAACTTTTGCGCGCCCTGCAGGAACGTACCTTTGAACGGGTCGGGAGCAATGAGCCGATCGAAACGGATGTGCGACTTGTGTGCGCCACACAGAAAGACCTACGCAAAGAGGTGGCGCAGGGTCGATTCCGAGAAGACCTCTTTTACCGGCTCAACGTCGTGCCGATCATCGTTCCGCCGCTCAGGCAACGCCAAGAAGATATTCTGGTTATCGCCGAGCATGTCCTCGAAACATGCTCGGCGAAACTGAACAAGCAACTGCGTGGGTTTTCCCAGCCGGCGCATGAATTGTTGCTTCGCTATTCCTATCCGGGCAATGTGCGAGAGTTGGAAAATATGGTTGAGCGGGCCGTGGCGCTTGGACGAGACGGAACGACGGTGCAGCCGGCTGACCTCTGTGGATTGCAATCCTGCCCATATCTGGGGGGTGTTCCACAGGAATCTTGCGGCTTCTGCAGCGAAGGCTTGACCGGAGGGAAAAAGAAGAAAGATACGACCCTGACCTCACTTGCTGCTGCACGAGAAGGCTTCGAAAAGAACTATATTGTTTCCGTGTTGGAGCGGGTGGATGGGAGTCGCACGACGGCGTCAAAAATTTTGGGGCTGTCTCGAAAGGCGCTCTGGGAAAAGTGTAAACGCTACGGTATTCCTTCAGCGCATCGCGAGGTCGAAGAAACGGAAAGCTGACGATGTCTGAGCTGCCCACACGTGTGCGTTTGGCGATGAGTGTACTGGGCGGACGCTGCCACTAATGGCAAGGAGGGAGATCCGATGAAACGACTAGGAATGATGTGGTGCCTGTGCCTGATGGCTGTGCTGCCAGGATGTGTGGGCGGAGGAGAAAAGGCAGAAATCAAGGAAGACCGGCTGACCGTGGGGACAGTGCAGGGTGAGGTCAAAGTCGGCATGCCGGCCTCTCGAGTTGCTGAACTGCTAGGCAGCCCCAACATCGTCACGACCGATGAGAAACGACGAGAAGTCTGGATCTACGATAAGGTATCTAGCGATCGAGTCGATACGGCGAGCTCATCATTTGCCGGGATCATCATCCTTGGTGCGGTGTCACGGAATAGCTCCAGTTCTCAGCGCCAACGCACGCTGACCATCATTATCAAGTACGACGAAGATAAAATGGTCCGAGACTTCGCCTATAACGCCACACAGTTTTAATAGGATGCGGAAAAAGTCCGCCAGCGGCGTTATCGCCTCGCTCAGAGGCTCAACGTACGGCTTGAGCGAACGCCTGTTTAGGCAGGCGATAGGTGGACGGGTGAAAACAGTCTACGCGTCGCTTCTTCGCTCGCTGCGGCCTTGTTCGCGGAACGGCGCGTCTTGGCGCGCCGGGGTTGGGCGGGTGAGAAGTCTGGCCTTTTTGTCGTGCCCTGCATGGCGATTCAACGTTGTCTCGCACCTCGATATTCATGACGGATTCCGCAGTGAGCATAAGTTTGTCCGCAGCCTGTTAGGGAGTGTCGGTGGAATGATGCCACGATGGAGTGTCGCGGCAAGTGCGATCGTGATGGCGATGGGGTTGATGGGCTGTGTCGCCCAGACGCACCCGCAGGACCTCTTTCAGCTGCAGGAAGAGAGCCTGCGGAACAGGGCGATGCAAACCCGTGTGTTTGAGACCAGAGATGAAGCCGAACTCCTCTCTGCCTCGGCAGCGGTGCTCCAAGATTTGGGGTTTCAGATTGAAGAGAGTGTGCGTGAGGTGGGATTTTTGCGTGCGGCGAAGGAGCGGAGCGCCAGGGAATATGGGCAGGATATCAGCCGTTTTGGGATCTTTGTCCTGAGCACCGGATTGATCTTCGTTCAGCAACCTCCAATCATTATTGCCGTCGATCTGCATCAAAAAATCGCTGCGACGTTGGTGACTCGTCCCATCAATGCCGACGCCACGCGGCAGGAAGTCCGGGTGGTCTTTTACCGGGTCGTCTGGAAGGGGGACGGATCGGCAGGGAATCAGTCGATTGCACCGGGAGAACAGCGGATGGAAATGTTACGCGATCCGGTTATGTACCAGACCTTTTTTGCAAAACTGTCCAAGGCGGTGTTTCTCGAACCGTTTGCACTCTAAGTATGAGGTCATGATGCGCCAGCGTGTCGTTGAGACTCTCATTGCGTGGGTTGTCGTTGCCATAACATTTGGCTGTACCCCTCCACAGCCTACTCCGGACTTGCTTGCGCCGACCGACGCACAGATGAAGATTCGGAGCATCCAAACTCGTTCGTTTGATGTGAAGGATCGACAGACGGCGATGCGTGGCGTGATTGCCGCATTGCAGGATCTTGGCTTCATTATCGAACGGGCGAATGAGTCGCTGGGGCTGATCACGGCCGCACGTTTTGCCGAGCCGAACTTTTATGACATTGTGGGGATCAGTGTGACGATCCGTTCTGAAACCGATGGGCGAACGACGATCCGTGCGAATGCCATCTATAATAATAAGCCGATTGAAGATCCCAAGGTCTACCAGAATTTCTTCGCCACACTGGAACGATCACTGTTCGTTGCCAAGCAATGAGTCGAGCGGGTATGGCCGCCATGAAACGAGATCGAGACAGCTCCTTGACGTCGAGCGGTAGGGGCCGAGTGCAGCTTGCGATCAGTGGTCTGTTCTGTCTCCTCTTGCAAGGCTGCCCGATGCCCTATGAATTGCGACATCACAATCAATGGGACTCGCGCGACCAAATCTGGCTCTCCGATGAAAGTCAGGTCAAAATTCGATCCGCCCAGTCGCGGGTGTTCGATACCACCGACCGACAACGGATGCTGAGCGTTATCCTGTCCACCCTGCAAGACCTGGATTTTAAGGTGGAGGTTCTCGACGAAGAACTGGGAATCGTATCCGGACGGAGATATGTCGAGATCGAGCAGGTCTATGGTGGAGATGTGAGCTATGTGTGGTATCAACCTGATGCACTCTTGGTGCTCAACCGCAATTACCGAACATGGGGCCCGTTCTATAACCGGAGCAATTTAGTGCGTGTCACGGTGACGGTCCGTAAGCGAAACGAGGCGCAACTAGTCGTACGCGCGAGCGCACAGTTTTACCTTCGCGCCGTGGAGGAGCCGGATCTCTATCAACAGTTCTTCCGTACGGTGGAACAAGCGCTTTTTCTCCAAGGACAATCAGTCGAGTGAAAGTGACGATCGCGGCCCCTTCTGCTCCCGTGCATCCGTACCTACACGGACGGTATGATGAGCATAGTGTGGGAGCGACCATCGTGTAGGACAACGTCAAGAGGAGCAAAACCATGAATCTACGACTGAGAGTGATCAATGTGTTGGTGGGGGTTCTTCTCTTCGCCGGGCCGGCCTGTGCCGCTGAGCCGGCTGAAGTGGGAAAATTCGTCAATGCACGGATTGAGATCGGTGAGATGATGACGAACTATTTCAAGGGGGGCGCAGGGTATGGTGAGGGACAGCGCCCGTCACAGGAACACATGCAACAAATGGGAGCGGATATCAATGCCAAGCTCACGGCGCTCCTGGCGAAGCACGATCTGACCCTCGACGAATATCGGAAGCGCAGCCCAGAAGTGTTTGCGGATGATGCGGCGGTCAAGCACTATCTCGGCGAACATCCGGATCTCAAACAACGTTATGATGCCCTCCCACTTGATCGCATGGGGCGTGGGGGGAGTACCGGGCGGGGCTATTAGCAGGGTGTTGAACAAGTCCGCCAGCGGCGTTCTCGCCTCTTCGCTTGCTGCGGCCTTGCTGGACGGCCTTGTTGAGCACCCTGCGGTCTATGATCTCCATGCTGTCGAGTGTGATCGTGCCGCGCAATAGTTTTTCAACAGCCTGCTAAGCTCGATCGAAGGCCTTGAGTCCTGGTCTAAGTAGAGAGTCGGTTCTCCATGGAATACAGACATCTTGGTCGGTCAGGGGTGAAAGTCAGTCGGCTCTGCCTCGGTACGATGAATTTCGGGCCACAGACAAGTGAGCAGGACAGCTTCGCCATAATGGATCGAGCGTTAGACTTTGGGATCAACTTTTTTGATACGGCCAACGTGTATGGGTGGAAGCTCGGCGAAGGGTGGACCGAGCAGATCGTCGGCCGGTGGCTTGCGCAGGGTGGAGGCCGTCGAGAGAAGGTCGTGCTGGCCACCAAAGTATTTGGCTGTATGGGGGACTGGCCCAACCAGTCTCGCCTTTCGGCCCGCCATATCAAGCAAGCTTGTGAAGAGAGTCTGCGCCGGCTTCAAACAGACTGGATCGATCTGTATCAGATGCATCATATCGATCGAGACACGCCGTGGGAAGAAGTTTGGCAAGCGATGGAGCAGTTAGTCAGAGAAGGCAAGGTGGTTTATGTGGGCAGTAGCAACTTTGCCGGGTGGCATTTGGCTCAGGCTCAGGAGGCCGCGCGCAGCCGCCATTTCTTTGGATTGGTCTCGGAGCAGAGTCTCTATAATCTCAATGAACGTACGATCGAATTGGAAGTCATTCCGGCCTGCGAGGCCTACGGCATCGGGTTGATCCCCTGGAGTCCACTGGGACGGGGGTTATTGGCCGGAGCACTGCAATCCGCAGCCAATGGGCGTCGCGCGGACGCGGATTTGAAAAAGCAGGTGGACGAAACCCGCCCAAGGCTGGAAGCTTATGAGGCGCTGTGTAACGGAATCGGCGAACGCCCGGCGGATGTCGCGTTAGCCTGGCTGCTGCATCAAAAGGCCGTCACGGCTCCGATCATTGGGCCACGCACGATGGAACAGCTGGAGGGGGCGATGCGGGCCTTGAGCCTCTCGCTCAGTCGCGAGACCTTGAAGGAGCTGGACAATCTTTTCCCCGGCCCCGGTGGGGCCGCACCAGAGGCCTACGCATGGTAATGGTGGATCAATGGAAGTCATGTCGTAGATGAGGTGAGAGATTTCGCAGGTCTCAGATCTGTCAGCACGGGACAGCGTCTGCAGCCTGGCCGCTGTCGGTTTCCTTAGGTGGCTGAGGATACAGTTGCGCGAGTCGTTCGATGAGGGGTTGGGCTTCAGGTGTGCTGGTACGTGTCGGCTCGCTGGGTGCATGTTCCCAGGCCAAGATTTGAATCCCTGCCTCCATCAACGCCACGCGTATAGTCTCTGCCATCGCCTCGACGGTCAGCTCAGTCCAGGGGCTAAGGTCCAGGACCCGTTCCTCCGGTCTGCCGGGCGGAGGGCTTTCATGAATGAGCGTCCAGCACCGGTTGAAAATCGTGGCACGAAGGACATAGGGAATATTGATTGCGGTGAGACGAGACGTGCAGAGTGCCGTCACAAAGAGGACGAACTGTAGATTTGGCATCTCGGGGCGATGGATGTCGAGTGTCTGCATGATCGAGGGCCTCCTACCAAAAACGTCGGAAGGATCTAGAGCGATCCCGACGCCTCGGTCACGGACAGTTGAGCCTTACACGTCGGCGTACACATCGGCGTAGATGTCGAAGAACGCGTCGATGCTGTCGAGGAGCTGCGCTTTGATTTCATCCGCCGTGCCGTTCATCACGTGCAGCGTCATACTGCCGACCGAGCCATCTGGCAGGAGAATGGGCACACGCGGGTGAGCGAGCTCGCTCGCCGTGCCTTTGTCCAGCCGTAGGCCATAGCTCAGTGCATAGCGGGGCTTCGTACTTGTGTCAGTTGATGGCATGTCGATCATGATTCCTCTCCTGTTCGATCGTCGACAGGGTGTATCGGCCGACGGGTGGAAGATTCGAGCGGGTCGTATGGGCCATTTCTGGAATCTTCCACCCATGTGATTACGCCGTCGCGACTGCCGCCACCGGCTTCTGGATGAACTCCTTGTAGCCATAGCGCTCGGCCAGATAGGCCTTGGCGTCCTCGCTGACGTACTCGGCAAACTTGTATCGGTCATCCTCGACGGTCTTGGCGTCTTCCATCACCTGGTCGGTTGGGATCGCATACTCGATATTGCAGGACGTATAGGCCTGGATGTAAGTCGGACCGACTTCGCGAGCAATCAGCACGGCCTTCTTGATGCAGCTTTCCACCCGACGCGGGTTATTCGGCACGACGGTGGCGATGTAGGCGCAGCCGGCGATCTTCGCCATGGCGACCATGTCCATTTTCTCGAACTTCTTGCCGAGCGGGGCCATCTTGAGCACTGCCCCTCTGGTCGTCATACCGCTCTCTTGTCCGCCCGTATTCCCGTAGACCTCATTGTCCAGCATGATCGTTGTGAATCGCTCTTTCCGGAACCAGGAATGGAGAACTTGCTGGAATCCGATGTCGGCGGTTCCGCCGTCACCGGCCATCACGACGACATCCTTATGCTTGTCGCCGAAACGAATCCGCAATCCACGCGACAGCCCACTGGCGACGCCGTTCTGGTCCCCATAGTTACCGTACACGAATGGAATCGCCGCCTGCGAAATTGCCAGTCGGCCGCAGCCTGCCGTCCCGACGGTAATCGTGTCTTCTGGATTTGGGAATGCGATGATCGCAAGCCGGATGAACAAGGTCATCGCACAGCCGGCGCACATGGGGTGCTCTTCAAGGATCTCCTTAAAACTCCCCATCTGCGACACGGTCGTCTTCTTCCCAAAAGGCCCGTGCTCCACCATGTCCCGATATTCTTTCGGCATGAATGTGTCGAATCCCGGGGTGAATTTTACATAATTAAGACTCATTGGAAACCTCGCTCTTTCTGTAATCCGCAAATGCGGTGTGTGGGTACATTTCCTCCGCAGCCAACTGCTGTGCCGTCGTTCTGTCCGTGTGTCGGGTTCATCCGCCACGTCCCGCTAGCACACCGGATCGTATGCCGATCGCCTTCTTGACTTCTTCTACGATCACTTCCGGTGGCAAGGTCATGCCGCCGCAGACGCGCGGTCCGGCGACGACTCGCTTGCTGTTTGGGATCGTGGCTTTGATTTCTTTGGCCAGCCATCCAATGACATTGAACTCGGGCACGATGATATGCGAGGCATGTTTGGTCGCCTCGAGCAGTTCTTCCTCCGGCCATGGGCGCAGAGTCTTGATTTTCACCAGCCCGACGCGAATGCCTTCATCGGCCAGCAGGCGGATGGCTTCCCGTCCTTGGGAGACGGCGGTTCCCGAGGAGACGATGAGGATGTCGGCATCGACGTCCTCTGTCTCGATCAAGCCATTCAGCCACGCGATGGTGTGCTTGCGCGAGCGTTCCGCGGCGGCCCAGACTTCCTGCTGCCAGCTCGCGTGCGTGGCGTAGCTGATGTAGTTGCTCTTCATCACAAAGGGATCGCGCATCATCCGAACCGGGGGACATTCCATATCCATGCAGGGAACGGGTGAACGATAGGGATCATAGGGCGGCAGGCACATGTCGACAGGCGTTAAGTCGACGACGTCTTTCGTGTGAGTCACGAAGAAGCCGTCGCAACAGAGGGCCAAGGGTAAATGGACGTCCGGCTCTTCCGACACCATGTAGCCCTTCAGAATCCAGTCGTAAAAATCCTGCGCGGTTTCCGCATGCCAGACGAGCATGCCCGTATTCATGAGGTAGGCGATCTCGATCGTGTCCGGTTGGATCGATAGGGGAGAATTGATACCGCGGCAGGTGACAATACATTGGATCGGCAATCGGGATCCGGCCCACATCGGAAAGTTTTCCATGGCCCGCATGGTGCCAGGTCCGGCGGTCGTCGTGAAGACACGGGCCCCGCCGAAGGCGGCGCCGGCGCACTGCGACATGACCGCAAATTCGCTCTCCCCACGGAAATAATCACCGATATAGCCCTCGGCAAAGAGCTCCCCGCACAAGGCGGCTGCCTCGCTTTGGGGTGTGATGGGATAGGCCACCATCACATCGACGTTCGCGCGCCTGACGGCCTCCTTAATGACTTCGCTGCCGGTAAAAAACGACGGCGTGCGAGGCGCGTCGTTCATCATCACGCGTGGATCGGTGATGACTTGCCCCTTCGTATTCGTGGTTCCGATGATGGCTGTACTGTCCATGGCGAGTCCCTTTCTATCGAACGGCGGTGGCCGGCGATCCGGCATACCGTGTGATGGCGTTATGCGCTGAATGAACTGCCGCACCCACAGGTCGTTTTGGCTTGTGGGTTCTTGATCTCAAAGCCGGAGCCTTGCACGGTGTCGCGAAAATCGACTTCGCAGCCGACCAGCAACGGGGCGCTCTGGGAGTCCATGATGACCTTGACGTCACCTTTCTCGATCACCGTGTCGTCTTCGCTCATGACGGACTCGAAGGCCATACCGTACTGATAGCCATGGCACCCACCGCCCTTCACGTAGACGCGCAGGCCGACCGTGTCTTTCTCTTCCTGCATGAGTTCGCGGATCTTCCCTTCTGCCGTTGGTGTGATCGTAATCATGGCGTGGCTCCTTATATCTGCATATCTGCGTTGACTGATGTGGTCGATAGACCTCAGCTCCACTCCTGTGTGGAGGCACCTCTGCCACCCCAGCGTCCATGGCTTTTGGACACAGGGCGTCTACACAGGTATTTCGAGGAACATTCGGCGCAAAAGCGGCGGAGACCAGGGAATCGGTCGCGCAGGACAAGGGAGGGAGTGAACGTGACGCGCGAGGATGGGAGGGTCGGCGTGGCTCAATACGTCATAGTTTCACCCTGGGCGCATTAGGTATGAGAGTCAAGCGCTATTAAGGGTACAGAGCGAAGAAGAGATGGTGCGGGTACCAGTTAGATGTTGCCGTTGCAACGTAACAGTATCGTTGGAGTATTCAGGCCTGCATGAGATGAAATAGCTTACGATCTGACGTTCGGTATCAGATTGGATCGAGAGTTTTGGCTGAGAAACAGCAAGATTAACCGTCTGCGATGGCCGCTATCGGCCAGAAGCGGAAGTTCGACGCCGGGATCGCACCGCCGTAAAGCGGTCCTCAGCCCTGCGCATCAACGTTTGAGCTAACCGGCGCGCAAAAGCAGAGCGAAGCGCCGCTTTTGCAAGTCCGCGTTGAGCGAATTGTTAGGCTGCTTGGCGTTGAAGAATGGTAGCGAGATAGGCCGCATATAGCACCAGAAGCAATACCCCCCGCCTTAGGAGAGATCGGATCTCGCCTTCGCAACACACTCGCAAGGCTTGGCTCAGACACTCGCCTCACCAGACGCAGCCTCCTTGGAAGAGAAGCCGTCAGTCAAGCCGAATTCGAGCTGGCGAACGCGTTGAATGCCACGCTGGTGAAGGCGTACTACGTCGTGAGCCCCCTGCGGAGGCTCGTAGAGGACTAACTGCTCGCAGGAGCGCTTCCGACTGAAGGCAAGACCATTGTCGGACACGGAGAGACCCGCCTGGCCCTCCGAACTCCAGATGCCTCGACGGGCTACCACCACTTCACAAAAAACACACCGCCACGAGACGGGAATGCGTTCGTGCGTCTTCAACGAGACGTCACCGTGGATGATGACCTCACATCCAACCAGACGCTCGAAGCCCACTTGGAGGTGATCAGCAAGCTCTTCATCTTAATGGGATCAAGGGAATCATGTTTTGCTTTGCAATGTTAAATTTGAGTATGTTCATAAGTTTGGTATTGTGAGCGAGTCACAAGATGAACTGCACCTAAAATACAAACGGTTCTGAGGCATTTCCCTCAGAGTTGCGATTTGCGGCTGGGGCTAATCAACCGCAAAGTGAAGGCTTTGTGTTCAGCCGGTTCAGATCGGCTACAAGATCAGAGATATGCGATACCGTCCTGAAATAGATGGCTTGCGAGCGATTGCAGTCATTCCCGTCATCTTATTCCATGCCGGTGTCCAACTGTTTAGCGGCGGCTTTGTTGGCGTGTTTGAAGAGTCTGCGAAGTTTGGGTTTGAGTTCATCGATATTACACAGTTGTTCTGCAGCAGATCTCAGTGTGGGGTGGTGAAAGACGGAGTGGTATATTTTTGGGATGCGATTCACTTAACGGTGCCAGGTTCCGTACTTGTTGCGGAATTGACACATGGTCTTTTGACCAGAGAATATGCAGAAGCGCCAGGACCTGGGGCGTCAGATAAATCAACGAGAGACAACACCTTGCCAAGAGAGGCGCTCATGGTCCGCAACCTGGATGGTACGATCCGGTACTGGAGTGATGGGGCCAAGAAGTTGTATGGATGGGAACCAAGCGATGTGCTGGGGACGACTTCTCATCAACTCCTTAAGACGGTGTTCCCAGTTCCACTCAAGATGATTGAGAAGGAGCTTCGCACGAAGGGACGATGGGAAGGGCAGCTCCTACATGTGCGCCGTGATGGATCAAAAGTTACCGTGGCCAGCCGTTGGGACCTTGAGCGGAAACCATATTCCCAAGATCGGGCGAATACGGTGATCGAGACCAACGGGCCCAAACCGTAATCCACCTCACAGTTCTTTTCTTCTATCTCTCGTAGACCAGCGACGGGACGATAAGAAGCCGATGGATCCCTTTTCGTGGATACAACTCCGTTGGCTAAGGATACCTACCCGTCTATGCGCGTTCATTTCCGATTACATCTCGTAATCGTCTTGGCAGGGGACTGCGAATTCAGTCCGAGGCCTAATCGGGATAGGAAGAAGCCTCACGGCCCCTCCCTCCCACACCACCGGACGAACGGATCACGTATCCGGCGGTTCGATGAATTGAATTCTTACCGTGGCGCAAGGCTCGGTACTCCCAGGTTCTCGAAGTAGCGCAATGGGAGCGCCATGGTCAGGGCAGGTGTCTTCGACAACCGCCACGGGCCGTGGGCCGACTTGCTGGTGTTCCACGCTTCGCGGACAGATACCCCGCGCTTGCGCAGTTCCCGATAGCCCGCCGACCCCCATTGTTTCCAGAGATAGCAGCGCAACTTGCGTCGCACCCACTTGTCGAGTTCGCGCAGAGGACTCAGCACTTCGGTAATGCCGAAGTACGCTTTCCATCCAAGCAGGATTGTTCTCAGCTCCGCGACGATCACGTCCAATCGGATGCCTCGTGTACGACGGGTCAATTCCCGCACCCGGTCTTTCAGCGTGTCGATGGCCTTGTCGGCCACTTTCAGCTTCGCACCGTTGCGGCTGACCGTGAAGCCCAGGAACTTGCGGTTCATGGGCCGATCCACCGCGCTTTTCAGCGGATTCACTGTGAGCCGCAGTGAGTCACTGACATAGCGTGTCACGCTGGCCATCACCCGCTCTCCTGCCCGTTTGCTTTGGACCAGAATATTGCAGTCGTCAGCGTAACGGGCGAAGCGGTGGCCGCGCCGGTCCAGTTCCCAATCCAGCTCATCCAGCACCACGTTGGCCAGCACCGGCGAGAGGGGCCCGCCTTGCGGCACGCCCATGTGGGTGGGCTCAATGTGCCCACCCACGCTCACGCCCGCCTTCAGGTAGCGATTGACCAGGCGTAGCAGCGCGGCATCCGGGCAGCGGCGTTTCAACCGCACCATCAGCCGGTCGTGATTGACCCGGTCAAAGAAGGCTTGCAGGTCCATATCCACCACCCAGCCGTAACCTGCCCGGATGTTCGCCTGTACTTCGCGCACGGCCTGATGGGCCGAGCGTTGCGGGCGGAATCCGTAGCTGTGGCGGTGGAAGTGTGGTTCCCATTGCGCCGACACGACTTGCGCGATGGCTTGCTGGATGAAGCGGTCCAACACCGTGGGAATGCCCAGGGGGCGGGTCTTCCCATCCGGCTTGGGAATGTCCACACGCTTGACCGGTTGCGGGCGATAGCGGCCCGCCTCCAGTTGCGCACGGATTTCCGGCCAGTGGTGTCGGAGGTAGTCCGGCAGTGCCTCGACGCTCATGCCGTCGAGGCCCGGCGCGCCTTTGTTCTGGCGCACTTGCTTCAACGCGCGTTGCAGGTTGACCCGTTCCAAGACTTGGGCCAGCAACGCCTGGGATGGAATCGACTCCGGTTGTCCCAACGATCCAGCGACGAGTTCATCCCGCGGAGTATCCGCAGCCTGGTGACTCAGGTGGTCAGATGCGATCCCGTCTCTCTTCGTCATGGTCGTTCGTCTTCCATCGTTCGGGCCTTCGGCGGTGGCTGCCGCCTACTATGCCTTCTGCTGACTTCTCCCCGGCATTCAGCGTCCGTTGCCAGACGCCCAGCTTCGATCCTCCGAAGCACCGGGGAGATCTCCCGGGGTAAGACTCGTTACCTTCGCTGCATAGACGCCGGATTTACAAAATGCATCCCAGCCGCAGAGGGAGGGCTTCGCGGTCACGTGCCCGCTCGCCCCGGATGCATCACGCCTCCTATCCGGTTTTTGTTCATCGCCCCGCAGCTTCGGATTGGGCTTCCTTCAGACCCCGCCTCACGACGACGCCCTTGCCCTTCTCCTTGCCTTCGGCTCTGCGAAAACCTGGCCATAGGACTTCCACCTATGAAGTAACGCGCCATGCCCGGCGCACACGTTTGATCTCACCTGCGTTCGCCAGTCGGCGCAGCCGGCTGGCAAACGTCGGGCGGAGCAAAGGGTTGGGCGTCATGCACTCTCCGCCAACGAGAACCTGTTTGCCTGGACCATAACGGCAAGCATGCCGGTTTCGCTGCCCTTGGAGTGAAGCTCTCCCTTGGGCACGAATGCACTGCGGTTTGCGCCCACGCTGACGCGAGTGCCTTCACCACCGGCGACCCAGCCCGAACCCTGGACAACCAGGAATAATTGATCAAAGCCGGCAGGGTGCGGGCCAATGGAATCGCCCGGCGCGATGTGGACAGCGTAGACATGAGATTCACCATCCCCATGGACAAGCTCGACGCTTGACGCACCGGAACTCGCGAATTCGGGAATTGAGCGAGCGAGCTCAGGTGTGAAGTCAACGAGCCGAATGGTCATAGGCAACCCCTGATGACGCCCAACAATGTTTAGACGGATCCGCGTAAGAGCTGGATCCGACTATTTCTGTCCGTATAACACGCCACTACTGTTCGTGAAGAATATGCCTTGCTCGGCGTCGTTTCAATGAGTTGCGACGGTGGGGCCATGTATCACCGATACTTATGCAGATCGATGTAGGCCTCCCCTGATAGCGGTCAGTCGTGTACGTCTGCTTTGGGTCGAGACTTGCCGGTCACTTCTGACAGAATCTGTTAGCGCAAGTCTAAAGCTTCCGCACAATATATATCGCTTGACTCCTTCGCTCATTGCGCCCAGGGTGATGATGTCAGGTGTGAAGCCCCGCTGGCTGTCCCATCTCTCGCGCTTCCTGACCCTTCCCAGCGTGACCGATTCCCCAGTCTCCGCCGCGTTTACATCACAGTCTCTCTGACTCGTTGCTTGTCTGGTGGTATGGCCTGCTGATGGAGGCGGCCAGGACGCCGGCCGCGCCGCAGAGGACTCATCGACTCACATCCGCATTCCATCAGAGAGGAGCAACCATGCTCAATTACGCACTGATGTTCCTGGTCGTCGGCTTGATTGCCGGCGCGCTGAATCTCGCTGGCATCTCGACAGTCGCGGTGCAGATTTCGTGGATGCTGTTCGTAATCGGGATCGTGTTGCTGGTGATTCATTGGATCACGGGGCGCACGACTCGACCGGTGTGACCGAGGGGTGATGGGCTGGCTGGTGGTTTCCAGCATGGCGACTCAGCCCGCAGGTCAATTATCAATAAGGAGGATCATGCGATGAATGCCGAACAACTCAAAGGGAAATGGATGCAGTTCAAAGGTGAACTGAAAGAGAAGTGGGGTAAGTTTACGGACAATGATCTCCAGGAGATTGGAGGGAACTACGACAGATTTGTCGCCAAAGCGCAGGAGCGGTATGGCGATAAAAAGCGTGAGCTGATGAAGTGGGCGGATCAGTGGTACCACAAGGCTCCGTCGGCCAAGACGGGGAAAAAGATCCAGTGACCGGAATCGACCCATGTGAGACGTCTCACATGCAATCCACAGGTATAAACGCGGTAACGAGAGGAGGTGTGCGATGAGCAAGGAAAGAGTTTCGCGGCAAGCAACGCCGACCATGTCGGTAGGCACGCCAAGGACCAGTTCAGTCGGTGAGAAGGCTGGTCTTCCTAGGCAGACACTGGAGGGAGCTCTGACGCACGACCGCATTGCGCAGCTGGCCTACGACTTATATGAACAACGGGGCCGGCAAGAAGGCCGGGCCTTGGAGGACTGGTTGAATGCGGAACTGCAACTGGTTAGCGTGTTAGGTCAATCATGACAGAAATCCGTGAGTATGAAGCTTTCATTTTTATGACAACAAGGAGATGAGGCCATGAACACCATCTTACGCTGGGACCCTATGAGCAGAACTCGATGGAATCCTTTCAAGGATCGGGATGAACTGGAAAGCCGCTTGGCGACGCTATTTGCCGGCCGGGAGGCGACGGGCAACGGAGAAAAGGAAGCTCTGACGGTGACTCAATGGTCGCCGCTGGTGGACATTATGGAAAATGAAAAGGAATACCTCATCAAAGCCGAATTGCCTGATATGAAGAAAGAGGACGTGCGCCTCACGGTAGAGGATAATGTCCTGGCGATTTCCGGCGAGCGGACATTCGAGAAGGAAGAAAAGGGCAAAAAATATCACCGGGTCGAACGTGCCTACGGGAGTTTTGTGCGCAGTTTTTCACTTCCAGAGGATGCGGACGGGAGCAAGGTGACCGCGGATTTCAAAGACGGGATGCTTCACGTGCACCTTCAGAAATCCGTGCAAGCAAAGCCGAAAGCCATTGAGATCCAGGTTGGCTAGTGTTGCGTTGATCGAGGGATGGGGCATCAGGCAAGGCGTTCTGACGTCTACGTGATGATGGAGTCTTCCTGATGCTCCGCGCACACCTTGTACTTCCCCTGCTTAGGACCAGCTCCCTATCGCCGTTTTCTGCTGTTGGGTGGCGATGATACGACTGATGCGCATTTGTATCTTCCCATAAGCGTTCTTGGCTCGATCGAAAGGCATAGACATGGTTAGCATCCTCATACCGTTTGCGTTCATGGCACTCATGCTCCTGCTCGTGGGTTGCATCTCTTACGCGAATAGCGAGTGACCAGCTGCCGCACAGTGGATCGGGAAATTCGCGTTTCGTGCCTCAGCCCGGGCTCTCGTGAAGTAGCGACACCTGCAGACGCGATGTGCGGCCTGACTCCCTGATAGCAGTCGGTCATGTACTTCTGCTTTGTGTTGGATTCCGACAGTCGCAGAACGGCCACAAGCGGAAGTTCGGCGCCGAGATCGCACCGCCATAAAGCAGTCCTCGGCCCGGCGCATTAACGACCAAGGTGACGGGGCGGAGGTCAGGGATCTTGGAATACGGAAACACACCGTCTGCTGCTTCAGTTGACCGCCTTGTTCGGCCGCAATTGTTGCTCAAAACTATCCGTTGGCTCTTAGAGCCCGGCGATTACTTGCCGAACGCGCCAGCGAAGTCTTTGGCGAACTGAGCAATACTTCGAGGTGACTTGCCCGTGACACGCTGGAAGTCGTCTGTGACCAGATCGCCCCAGTTCAGACTATAGGCGGCGGAATAATCGCCCAGCAAGTTCGCCATCCACTCGTCGATGCCCATCTGGAGAATTGTCTGCCGCTCGGCCTCGGCGGTAACCGGCACGTACGTCACTGTCTTCCCGATGGCTTCGCTAATTGCCGCCGCAATCTGGTGCATCGATACCGAGGCCGGCCCGGTGAGCGTATAGGTCTTTCCCTCATGGCCCGCGTTGGTCAGCACGTGCGCTGCGAATTCGCTGATGTCACGCGAGTCGATGAGGCCCATTTTACCGTCGGCGAGCGCGAAGTACATCGCACCCTGTTGGGCGATGCTCTGCGCTGCCATCAGCAAGTTCTGCATGAAATAGTGCGGTTTCAGGATGGTGAAAGGAATGCCCGACGCAGCCAACTCTGCATCGGAGAGTGCGTGAAGGCGGCTGTTGATCGTTGGCGCAGTATGCGAGGCGCCAATAGCCGACAGGCGTACGACGTGCCTGGCACCCGCCTGCCTCGCCGCCCAAAGCGCGTTCGAGCACTGCTCGGGCGCGCGAGGTCCTGGAGGCGCCAAAATCCAGACAGTATCCACGCCTGCGAAGGCAGAACCAAGTGTCCACGGTTTCTCCAAATCACCGACTCGAAGCTCGACGCCCTGTCTCTTGAGGTCTTGAGCTTTTTCAGGGTTACGCACCAGCGCCTGGAGGCGATGTTCGGAGCCCTTGAGCTGGGTAATGATGCCTGATGAAATGTTTCCGGTCGCGCCGGTGATCAGAATGGTTTTTGTCATGGGCGGTCTCCTTTGGACGAATCAACGGTGCTGTACACCGAGGCAATTCCTTCAATAACTCTGAATGTGGAGGCGATGTACCTGGCCTTAGCCGCCGAACTATGTTTAGGCCGCCCGTATAAGAATCGGATTTGCCAATTTTTATCCGTATAGCAGGCCACTACGGTTCGTGAATAATAGGCTGTAACTGGTTCCGTTTCCAATAGGCGACCATGTATCACGGGTGCTTATACGGATCGGCGTAAGACCCCAGCCTTCTGATAGTCGTCGGTCGTGGACTTCTGCTTTGGGTCGGATTCCGGCAGTCGCAGAGCGGCCAATTTAAGACGTTCGCATGCCCTTCAAACACTTTCCGCAAAGCGGACCGCCACGCGCTGCGAAGAGAAGTGCTGGCTTACTCCGTTCCACATCCGTGAGTGATGGTGTGGCCTCTTGTTCTCGGTGGCGATCCGTGCCCAAAACCCCTGCCAGCCGCCTCGGCACACCTTGACGGCCAAGAGGACAGAGAGAGCCCCCTCCGGTCCGGCTGCTCGTGATAAAAATGATGAACTGTCCCTGTGGTACCATCCCCGTTGTTGAAGGGGATGCCCGACTCAATGGGATAGTGATGGTGTGTGATGTCTTGCTACCGCTTTCAAGGGTGCGGGGCATGCGCGTTCTTCGGTTCAACAACACATGCTCATGGGGGTACAACGATGAGAATCATTTTCTCAGTCCTCTTGATTCTGGGGTTGGTCCAGACGACCGTTCC
This sequence comes from Nitrospira sp., assembly GCA_005116955.1. Lineage (GTDB taxonomy): Bacteria > Nitrospirota > Nitrospiria > Nitrospirales > Nitrospiraceae > Nitrospira_D. The sequence continues at coordinate 351,005 of SWDI01000003.1, forward strand.
AGTGCGTGCAGAGCCACACGATTTCACAGTGACAGCGGTGATGAAAGGTTCAACGACGATCAGTGGCCAGAAGATCGAATATCCCAAAACCGATAAGGCGGAAATGGCCTCGGTCCTGGTCGAAATCCAACCGGGGAAGGAGAACGGTCGCCACATGCATGCCGTGCCCACCTACGTCCACGTCCTTGAGGGAACCATGACGGTGGAATTTGAGGATGGCGCTCGACAGACATTTCAGGCTGGGAGTGGGTTTCTGGAGGTTGTGAACACCGTGCATAGCGCAAAGAATTTAGGCGAAGTACCGTTGAGATTATTGGTGGTCTTCGTCGGTGAAGAGGGAAAGCCAAATCTTATCCGACCAGAAAAACATCAGGCATCAGATGCGGCACAATGATTCAAAACAGATGTTTCTGAACCATGTTTTGACCGCTTCCAAGGCGGAGTAAGTCCCGAGGTCGGCTCGTGAATGAGTTGGATGGTTTTCGTGCATCCCCAATTCAGCATAGACCGTAACATGATCGAAGTTCTCTCGGTATACAGATCTGGTTGATTGTCAGGGGCCGGAGAATACAAGCAGCAGCAGAGCACTATTCTGGTCATAACCTCGACCTCCTACCATAAGAATGCAGACGTTGAATGGCTGTTTTCCAATTCGGTGATCGACCGGTTTGCGTCGCATGGAGGCTATTCTGACATACCTCAAGTCCCATTGATCCGTCCTGTGCTTACAGGTCCCCTCACCCATTCGGTGTAGCCGAAAATTCACTCTTCTGAGCGATAGCGAAAGAACCTTCCGCTTATTAGCATGTACTCAACATAAGAGGATGATCCAAACACTCT
>SWDI01000003.1:351944-433334 GCA_005116955.1 Nitrospira sp.
AGAGGAGCAATCATGCTCTATGACTCTCTGATAGAGTCTTCCTCATGCTCCGAGCACGCTGTCGATGATCTCAATGGACCTTGCGTGATAATTCAGAATTGAGTGCCTTGGTCAGCCGTTTGGCCCTGGCCTTGTGATGTGGTCGCTAGATCTTTTTTCCCATTCAACGGAGCCGTCTTTTTCTCCTCGTCCCCTTGACAGATACGAAACCTCGCTACTGATACTGAGAGCCGTCATCCCCAGAAATGTGTTGAACCTGTGGACAACTAGGGGATTGGTGGGGATGGTGCAGGTCTCAGCGATGGTTGACTGATTCATGTCAAGATAATTTCCTAGGAATATGCAAGAAAGTAATGAACGTAGAGAAGAACCACTATTAGTTGTGGCTTGTCCAATATGGGGCGGATGCCTAAAAAGTAGGCGATTTGATGGATGTACACGCCATTTGCACTGTCTTTGGCAGAATACCGATACTTGTTCACATGGTTATCCACAGAAGATGGGGAATAAGAATTCTCATGTCATGCTCACCCTGAAGGTATAGTTTTGGGTAACCATCTGGAATCATTCGCTGATTGAATGAGTGATGTGTCGGTCGTAGTTGTATGACCGTGTTGACGCCTGACGGATAGATGCGTTCTAGGTGGGGTAGGCCGTTGGGCGCTGAGCGAATTTTCAGGATTTTGGCACGATGCGGATGGGTTTCTGTAACGGCCTTTCAAGCGTAAGGCGGGGCATTGCCCGGTTTCCACTTGATACTGCAGCCAATGCCGGGTCTTTGGGTACCCTCGACCGGCTTGCCGGTGAGGACTGCTTGGATGGCGGAACGGAGATCCTGGCCGGTGACCGGCTTGTTGTTGCCGGGTCGGCTCTCATCGAGTTGTCCATGGTAGGCCAGTCGACGATCTTCACCAAAAAGATAGAATTCTGGGGTGCAGGCAGCGCGATAGGCCTTCGCGACCTCCTGCGTTTCGTCGTGACAGAATGGAAAGGTCAAATCCAGGCGTACGGCCATTTCTTTGAGCTTGGGTGGGGCATCATCGGGATAGTTGATGGGGTCATTGCTGCTGATGGCCATGATCCCTAAGCTCGTGTCGTGGTAGTCACGTCCAAGTCGGGCAAGTTCCTGCTCAACATGCACCACATAGGGACAGTGGCGGCAGATGAACATGACGAGCAGCCCTGTCTTGGCGGTGAACGAGTCGAGTGAATACCGTTGCCCACTCACCACGTCGTGCAAGGCGAACGGGGGTGCTGCGGTACCAAGCTGGAGTATGGTCGACGTCATAGCCATGAAGTCCTGTCTCATCAAGCCTGTCCGAGAGAGGATGCCGCATGCCGTTGGCTGGGTCAAGTAGCAGTGATGCGGCCACGTTTCTTGCGTCATCGTTGAAGGGCCGCTATGCTGCCACACATCGCTTGGATGTGTGGGCGAGCCATGACGAGATGAGTGCTTCTGTCGATGAGATGAAAGGAGGACGAGCATGTTGATCGCTTGGCTGGTAGTGCTGTTGTTAGGGGCTCCGGCTATGACGCTGGCGCATGATGAGACGAAGCCCGAGACGCCGACCCTCACGGTCAGTGAAACCGGGACGGTGACGCACGCACCGGATACGGCTTTTGTGACATTCGGCTTGGAGACTGCCGGCAAATCACTCACCGAAGCGCAGAAGCGGAACAGCGCCGTTATGAGCAAAGTCATGGACCGGCTACGAGATCTGCAGATCGACAAGGAACGTATCCAAACCTCGTCCTTTACAGTCTCCCCGCAATATCGACCGCCGTCGAATCGTCCCGCTGATATGCCGCCTGCTTCTCCTGAAATTGTCGGCTATGTCGTGAGCAATATGGTGACGGTGGAAATCCGCATGCTCGACAGAGTCGGCGTGGTGATCGAAGAAGTCTTGAAGGCCGGTGCGAATAGCTTTCAGGGATTGCACTGGGGGTTGCGCGATGAACAATCGATACGTCTGAGTGCTCTGAAGCAGGCGGCGGCCAAGGCGCGCGAGAAAGCAGCGGTGTTGAGCGAGGCGCTGCAAGTGAAACTCGCGCGGGTGCTATCAATTCATGAGGGTGGCCATATGGTCAGGCCCGCCGCCGCTATGGCACGCATGGCGATGGAGTCGAGCACAGGCGATGTACCGATCTCACCAGGGGAGCTGAAGGTCGAGGCAACCGTAACGCTGGTGTATGAAGTGGCCGCGAACTGAGAGCACATTTTGTGGAAATGGAAGACCCTGCCCGCGTGTATTGCGATGCGACCCGAAAGCCAAGCCGACACGGAGCTCTCAGGCAGGTTGACGGATAACTTGACTCATTTTTTGGGTTCCGCCTCGCACGGCGCAGACTTGTATGTGCCTTTTACCATGCTTTTTCATCCTTCGTACGACTTCCCTGCCGAAGCAGAAGTCGATGACTTCTCTTGATAAAAACGGTATTCTCCTGTCCACTCATAGAGTCACTCAGACCAGAAAGCACTCTAATGGGTCAATCAACTCCTATTGTTTTGAATCTCATTGAACGGTTCGTGCGCAACCGCGAAGCCTGCAAGAATCAAAGTTATAACGAAACGCAGGTTTGCCAGTACAGATTAGTCTGTCTACCGGCTCGGCGATAACTTCTATAGACTGATGGAAAATGAAAGAAAGACAGACGTATCCTCATGAATAAGCAGAAACTGCTGGCCAAAGCATTGGCTGGCTCGAAAAATCTTCGGTTTACCGAAGCCATCGCACTCGCGAAAGCGTTTGGTTATCGTTTGGCGAGGGCCAAAGGAAGCCATCACATTTTCGTTCATCCTAAAATCAAGGAACTGATCAACCTTCAAGAGGTTGGAGGCAAGGCCAAGCCCTATCAAGTACGCCAGTTGCTTGATATCGTGGAGCGGTATAATCTGTCGCTGGAAATGGGAGATGAACAATGAAAGATTATCACATCAACATCTTCTACAGTGATGCCGACAAGGGCTACATTGCCGACATTCCTGATCTCGGTGCCTGTTCTGCATTTGGCAAAACACCGGCGGAAGCGCTCAAGCAGGCGCAACTGGCCAAGAAGGCCTGGTTGGAAACCGCCCGTGCCGAAGGCAAGCCCATTCCCCGTCCACGGTACCGACCTGTGATTTATCAGACCGGCTCATGATCGTTCCCATAAACGCCGACGAGTTGGACGCCAAGCTGCGCGCGTGGCGAGAGGAACACGACACGTCAGCGAAGGTTGCGGAAACGCATCGGAAAGTTCTACTGGACCGCGTGGTTCAGTCCATGGCGTTTGAGAACCAGCCGCTCAGTATGGAACGCCTCAAGACTCTGACGGGGATTCTGAGAGCCAAAGCGCGCTAGGCTCTACGCGCAAGGTCGATACAGCCTAACGTCTTTCCTATTCGGAACTTTTCAAGAGACTAAAGGTCAAGCAGCAGGATTTAGAAATCCGTTCCAGCCTTCAGCTCTTATGCCGGTTCCCCGCTCGCCATCATCTCGTAACTAACTTGTACATTCCAGCAGCCGCGCAGTTTGTCCCGCCGGAAAGCTGATTTTTCAGAAAGAAAGAGGTACCCTGCAAAGCCATTGATCCTGGAGCCAAGGTTGATGACAGTGGAAGCAAGTAGTCCCGCTTCAAGCGGCCCAGCTGGAAGCCACTTCGAGGGCCAAGTAGGGGCATTTTACCTACTGTCCCTCTTGACAGGTGCAGAACCCCGCGGGCTGCTAAGCACGGTGATCAACCGTGTCGAGTTCCAGCGCGCCCCCGAGGGCCGATACCTCGATGATGTGATTGTTGAGGCTCATGATGCAGAAGGAAGTCTCGCCGTTCTTGAAATCCAGGTCAAGCGGCAAATTAAATTTACGCGGACTGATCAGGAATTTCGGAAGGTCGTTGGACAAATCGTTCAAACTTCCCGAAAGACTGAATTTTCCCGCATCCGTTATGAACTCGCGATCGCAACGGCCCGAACATCTCAGAAGATCGATGGCGCTTATCAGGATGTTCTCACCTGGGCACGGCAGTTAGGTGATGCGGCGACGTTTATGGCAAGAATCAACCGACCAGGCTCTGCCAATGATGATATGCGCACGTTTGTGCAAACCTTCAAAGCCAATTTGCGTGAGGCTGGGTCATCAGACGATGACGAAACTGTCAAGAAGCTTCTAAGTCGTCTCCAGATTCTTATCTTTGATTTCACTGCTCAAGGCTCTGCATGTGAGGCCCTGGTAAGAGATCGTATTGTCCATGCACTCCATCCTGATGAGACACAGCGTGCAGAAAGTCTGTGGACAACCTTAATCGAACTCGCAATACATGTCGCGGCGGCTGGTGGAGATCGCACCCGTGATCGGCTGCTCGAAGACCTCAAGGAACAAGCATTTCGGTTTGCTGGCTATAGACGTTACTCATCCACACGCGCAGCACTCTCCGAAGCGTCTCGCCATGCACTTGATGATATCAACGATGATATCGGCGGGGTGAAACTGACACGTCATACGCACATCGCCGCAGTTCATGCCTCTCTGGATAGCGGCCGCTATGTTGAGATCCGCGGTGACGCAGGAGTCGGGAAGTCGGGAGTGCTTAAACACTTCGCCGACCAGATTGGTACAGAGGCACCGATTATCGTACTTAGCCCTAAGCGAACAGTGCCAAGAGGATGGAGTGCCATGAAAGGGGCGCTTGGGTTCGACGGCAGCGCTCACGAACTTTTGGCCGACCTGGCAGCCGACGGTGGAGCGGTTCTATTCGTCGACAATCTGGACTTCTTCGATGAAGACGAGAAGAAAACGGTTAAAGATCTTGTTCGGGAAACAACTGGGGTCCCCGGCTTCGTTGTGATTGCGACGGCGAGACGAAACTTCGGGGTGGAAGAGTCAAGCTGGTTGCCATCTGAGGCGCTCGATCGCCTGGGCCGAGCCGAGCCAATCATGATCGGCGAGCTGACCGAAACAGAGCTTGACGAGGTCAGACATGCGGCTCCACGGCTCGCACCGCTCTTGGCCGCCAACCACCCGGCGCGTGAAGTGACGAGAAACCTTTTCCGACTCGCTCGCCTAGCAAGTCAACCCGAAGCCGTGAAGGTTATGCGTACTGAAGTCGATATGGCCAAGCAGTGGTGGCAGACGGCCGATAGCACACGCAATGATGAACACCGGGAGCGGGCTAGGCTTCTCCGGGTTTTGGCAGAAGCGGCGCTGTCTGGTGTCGACGTGCTAGACGTCACTCACCAACCACCACAGGCAGTTAATGCTTTGGTTAAGAGCCAGACGCTCCGTGATTTAGAGAATGACCGTGTCGCATTCCATCACGATGTCCTACGCGAATGGGCGATCGGAAATCTTCTTCATTTCGAGTCAGCGCGACTTGACCGCTTGCCGCTCGACCGACCTGCCTCAGTCGCCTTGGCACGAGGCGTTGAGCTGACTGCACGCATGGCCCTTGAACATGTCTCCAGTAGCGCGCAGTGGCAGTCACTCCTCGACCGCCTGAGTGGCGAAGGAGCGCACGGCTCGTGGCGCCGGGCTGTATTGCTAGCGCTCGTTCACTCGGAGATCAGTCATCAACTGTTGGATTGCACTTCTAATCTTCTGCTTGCAAACAATGGAAGTCTGCTCCGTGACCTTATACGGCTAGTGATGGCTGTCGATGTTGAACCCGCCGGAAAAATATATGCAGCGTTGGGCGTTGATCCAAGATTAATAGCTTCTTCGGGTATTCATATGCCGAGCGGGCCGTCCTGGCACCGATTAATCCTATGGATTCTGAAACTTGGGGAGAGCCTGCCTCCGTCTTTGATCCCTGATGTAGCTGATTTCTATTTTGCTTGGTCAACACCTACGTTGGGGAATGATCCACTCACACCTGATTTATTGTCTTGGTACTTTCGGTGGTTGAATGAGATTGAGTCAGCAGGCCATGTTGCGCACTTTCGGGACTTGCGTCAGCCATTCGGGGGAGCCATCGAACGTAATTCCATCGCAGGATTGGAAACCACCATTCGAAGTGGATTTCTCTTGTGTTGCCATCGAACTCCAGAGCTAGCAAAGAAATATTTACGTCTATTGATGCTACGTCCCGGTGCGGATGCAATTATCCACAGCGTTCTCAAGGTTCGTGGAAGCCTCGCCATAGCTGCACCTCTGGAACTTGCGGATTTCACTGCACTTGCTCTTATTAAGGAGTCACATCACAGCGATGACGAACATGGCTATGAGAGGAGAGAACCGTTCACGCACAATGATCTGGACTTTCTTCCCCCGTCGCCTGGGCAAGGACCGTTCTATGAACTGCTGACCCATGCCCCTCAACATGGGCTAGCGCTGATCCGACGGCTCGTGGACCATGCGATCGACTTCCGCACTAAAGGTCGTGAATACGATGCTGACGCGATCATTATCCCATTTCCCGATGGCGACAGGGCCTTCCCCTGGACGCACTCATATTCGTGGTCGCGCGAGATTGCCGGTCACTATTGCATCACGTCAGCTCTTCTGGCCCTTGAGGCGTGGGGACACGTCCGCATCGAAAATGGGGAAGTCTTTAATACGGTGCTCGGTGATATCTTGGGCACCTCTAGATCTCCCGCAGCATTTCTCCTCGTAGCAGTAGACCTCCTACTTTCGCATTGGCCGAAGTCTCGTGAAACGGCGATTCCTTTTGTCGCCTGCCCCAAACTCCTATGTGTGGATCGACAACGACAACTACACGAAAGTATCGGACAAGCAGATTTGTTTGGTTTGAATGCGCTTAATAAAGAACCGGCTGGCACCGTCAGTCTAGACAGTCTCAAGAAACGCTTGTCGAGACGTGTTTCGCTTGAATTCCTGCTCGGACATTATGCTTTGGCAGAGCACGATCCGCTTTACGAGACGCTCAAAGCTCTTGTACATCACGCTGCCGAGCGCTTAGGTCCACCAGACCAGAAGTCGAACTTTACTGATCCTGCCTTTATGGCGAGACACGCAATTTATCGTCTCGACCCTAACAACTGGCAAGTACGATCTGTTCAGCGGACCGATGGTGCACAAGCAGTAGGTCACCAATATGTGTCACCCGAAATTGAACGTCAGCACCTCGAGTCTCGATCTCTCGAGGAGGGAGACCAACAGGGCAGGTGGGAGAATTTCAGCATGCAGCTCAGCGTGTTGGATGCACTGGAAGATCCATCAAAGTCGTCACTTCAGTTTGCGGCGGCGGCGGTTGAATGGGCACAACGCGTGACGGCCAATTTGGAGACTGGAGAACCAGACGTAGAGGATGATCAGGGCGAGGACTTTTTACGGGAAAATGCCATTGTGAGCGCCGCGACGATCGTCTTACGCGATGGTGATGATGAATTGCGCGCCAAATATCGGGCTTGGGCGTTCGACGTCTTTGCTCAGACTCTGAAGACTAAAGACGATCCAGTTCTTCGGTTTCGATCTGGACTTCGGTACAACCCTGTGGCGATTGCGTTCGTGGGCATGATCCACGCGCTAAAATACAATGCAAGTACTCAGGAGATACGGTCTCTACTTGAAGTTGCCATACGAGGCGAGCCGGCTGCTGCACACGGCTTTGGCGTAGCAGGTACAACCCTTGCTGCTATTGATGAACGTTTGCTTCGTGCTTTGCTGCGGTGTGCCTTTGCCGCGTGTGTTCGGTCTCATCACAGGCGAGGGCTCCCCGATGAAGACGTCGCCGCGGCTGTCGATGTTCAACGCAAGCGGCTACAGAAAGCCGTGGAAGCAGAACTGAAATGGCTAAGTAATGAACGTCCCGAACCCAACTGGCCGAACTTCTCAGCTGGAACTCCTCGACCCCGGCATCGTGTCCGCTTTAGTGGCGGACGCATAGAGCGAGAAGAGCCATTGAGACGTCGATCACGACGTGAGGAATACGCTGACCACCAGGCGGCAGCCGTATGGCTCGTCCAGTTACGAAATCTCGTCGACATGGAAAATCGGCCATGGATCAGAGAGATGGTGCGGGCGTATGCAAACTGGACTGCGGAGGCAAATGGGTCCAAGCTTGACCCGTCCGAAGACATTGAGAACTCACCACACGAATGGAACGCTATATATTATGAACTGTTGGCCAGATGCGTACCAGGGCTTGCGCTGTCGGATATAAATCAACTCGCACTAGTGCCGATTAGTTCGTTACCTGACCAGTCCTTCTTTGACATTCTCCCTACGTTCCTACGGAGCAGTGACATTGCATATTTCAATGATCAAGTCCTTGGGGAGTCAGTCGCGGTTAGTATTCGATCCATGGTCGCTGACCGTCTGATGGCAAGTGCTGGGTGGAAATGGCTACGAGGCCAACGAGGTAGTTCTATTGAGAGACATATCGGCCCGGCTATCTCCGTGCTCTTTTTTAACGACTCTGGCATCGGCCAGGTGCCTCGATGCTATTTGCCTTCCGTATGCATTGATCGTCTTCCTGCATTCCTTACTGTGCTGGAAAAGCTGGTCAAAAGCGGTCCTTCACTCTTTGTTGCTGTCGCCACCCTCAACTTGGTGGAAGTTTCGCAGAGACCAGCGCACCTAAATTTTCTTACTACATCAGCTAAGATCTGGATGCAGAGCTATCCCAAGGACACAGAGTTTTTGGTTGATTACGCCATAGGAAAACGTGTCTGTTTGTGGGTTGAAGAGGTCTTACGCCAGGAACCAACTTTTCTGGCCACAGCGGACGCAGTAAAATGTGACGTAGAAGAACTCCTTGCTGCACTCGTGAATTTGGGTGTCCCAGAGGCGCGAAGATTAGAGAAGCTACTCAATAAGGAGTGACTCGAAATGAAGTGGGCGAGTGATCTGAACACCTGGCGTGGTTGATCGCACAGTTACCTAACTATGAAGGGACTATAGCTTCTCCCTCTTCCGTTCTCGCTCCCCCTTCCCACAGCTTGACCGTCCGATCCCAGGAGGCGCTGGCGAGGCGTTTGCCGTCAGGAGAGAAGGTGATACAACGCACACCGCTACTATGGCCTTTGAGTGTCCGGAAGTTGCGGCCGGTCGATAGATCCCAAAACTTGATGGTTTCATCGTCGCTCGCGCTGACCAAGACTTTCCCATCCGGTGACACCGCGAGACTGCGGACCCAGCCTTTGTGGCCAGTGAGGGATTTCTTCTCAACGACGCCCGGCATCTCGAACAGCTTGATCGTGGTATCCCGGCTGCCGGTGATCAAGAGTTTCGCGTCCGGGGTAAAGGTCATGGCCCCGATCCAGTAGTCCATGGGTTGTTGGAAACCGCCGTCATCCTCAATATAGTAGCCGCGGGTTTCGGTGGAATCTTCCTGGTTTTTCCGCCAATGGCCGTCGTGGAGAACTGTTTCCTCGCCGCTCGGGAGGACCTCCCACATCTTGATCTTTCCGATGTCGGTTCCGCTGGCCAGATGAATGCCGTCTGGGGAGAAGGCCACACAGACGGACCAGTGATGGTCGTACTCATCTTTCCCGAGCAACGTCATCAACTCGGTTCCCGTGGTGACTTCCCAAATCTTGATGTCTTTGTTATAGCTGCCACGCGCGAGCATGAGCCCATCCGGCGAGAGTGAAAGGCTGCAGACGTTATGATCGTACCGTGAGAACAGGAGCTTCATGGGCTCGCCAGTCTTGCCGTTCCACAACCGGATGGTGCGGTCCTCACTCCCGGTGGCCAAGGTCTGTCCGTCCGGTGTGAAGACAACGGCGCGAATATCATGGGTGTGGCCACGCAGCGAACGCAGGAGCCGGCCGGTTTCGATGTCCCACATGCGCACGAGGCGTTCAGCGCCGCCGCTGGCGAGTGTCAATCCATCAGGGGAAAAGGCGACCACCCAGACTCCGTGCGAATGGCCACGGAAGGTATTCACTTCCCGACAGTCGGCTTCCCAGAAGTCCAAAAAGTCGATCGGAAGTGTTGATGCGGCGACTGTCTCTGAGGAGATGCCAGGGAGTGGTGGAGTCATTGTCGGTTCCGGCATGTGCAGCGTGTTTTCTTGGTCGTCCAGTCCTTGATTGGTCAACAGACCAGCCAGTATAATTCTGTTGGTCGTTCGGATCGTAAGAGATGCCTCGCGGCCAAGTCAAGCCGCGTCCATGGCTATGTCGTCCATGGGTCGTGGTGTACCGTGTTTTTTACTGGTCCCCCCAAATTAGCCGCTGAGGATTTTCATGGAAATCAGATTTCAACCAGCTTTACTTCAGGAAGTCATCGATTCGTTTGTTGAAAAGACGGAACGAGAAGGGGATCCCACCTACTACAAAGAATTCCATGAGTATGCCGACCCGATTTACGAGAAATACATGCTCGAAGACCGGGAGGCGGAGTTCAGAAAGTTGTATCAATATCTCTTCGGTATCTGGGGGTTTTCCGATATCGTCCGCGATTCATTCAACGAGTATCCGCTGTTGAAGGAGAAGGTGGGAATTGTCCTGGTCAAAGGCGTGCTGAAGGAAGCTCAGGAAGGCGTCGATATTCTACGCAAATGGGGGTCCGTCGAGAAGGACTTGGCGAAGGAGTTTGAGGAGAAGGGTCTGAAGGGCGTTGGAATTAAGCTGATTCCCCGCCGTTTTTACGACCCGGCATTGACCCGCTATTGCCGCCATGAGTTGATGCACATCTCCGACATGATCGACTCGGTGTTCGGCTACGACCCAGATACCAAGCTGGGACAGAACCCTGGCGAAGAGACGCTCATCTTACAGCGCTATCGTGTGCTCTGGAGTTTGAGTGTCGATAGTCGGCTGGTTGCGGCAGGCAAGGAGCCGATGCTGAGCAAGGAGGATCGCTTCAAGGAATTTCGGTCGTGGTACCGAAAAATTCCGCCTCCTCAACTGAAGTCGGTGTTTGAGGGGCTCTGGCAGACTTCGTACTTCACCCATTCCGAGTTGATTGAAATGGCCGCCGATACGCTTCGTGTGATGGATCGGGCTGTGGATGTGGAAGGTGGTGAAGTTCCTGAGACTGAAAACAAAATCATGCTCATGCCGGGGTTCCCGTGCCCGCTGTGTCGGTTCCCTACCTATTCGTGGGTCGAGGATATGGGGACGAAGGTGGAGCCTTACGTGCTCGACTTCATCCGCGAGAATCATCCTGGATGGGACGTGGACTTCGGAGCCTGTGATCGTTGTGTTGAGGTGTATAAGTTACGTGCCGACGGCGTCATGTAGATAGAGGAGGGTGAAAAAATCCGCCGGCTGCGTTCTCGGCTCGCAAGAATCCTCAACGTACCTCCGAAGGTACGCCTCCGGTTCTTGCATCGCCTGCGGCCTTGCCAAACGGCCCTTTTGACCCTCCTCAAAGGAAAACCCAAGCTGTGGCAACTAACCCCTCATACGGTCGGCGGGATTTCCTGAAAGACTCCGTTATTTCTACGGTCAAAGCCGCGCGCGAACTCGTCAAACAGGCTGAGGGTGTTCCAGCGGAGCCGCCGCCTCCGCCGATGCGTACGGACTGGCTGCGTCCCCCTGGTGCGGTAGAAGAATCGCTGTTCCTTGAACGTTGTACGAAGTGCAATGATTGTGTCACGGCTTGTCCACCGGGCGCGATTGCGGTCCATCCCCTGGACGGGACACCCGTACTTTTCGCCGATCAGTCGCCCTGCGTGTTATGTGAGGACCTTCCTTGTATTACAGCCTGTGGGACAGAGGCGCTCCTTCCGGTCGAGGGGATCAACCATGTCCGAATGGGAATCGCGACAGTTTCACATAGACTCTGCACGGCAGGCCAAGGCTGCCATGCCTGTGTCTCGAAGTGTCCGACGGATGCCCTTGCGATGGACGTGGCGTCCCTGCAGCTTTCCGTGGTGAAGGAAGCCTGTGTTGGCTGTGGAATGTGTGAAATGATCTGTAAAACCGTCAATGACCATGTCGCAATCCGTGTGGTACCGTCGAGGCAGCTGGCAGGAGGTTGAAAAAGACCGCCAGAGTTGTTCTCGCCTCGCGAACGGTCTTTTTGAACATCCTGGCGGCGTTTCTGATACTGTCTACTAGAAGGGATCGATTGATGATTGCGCCACATCTCTGCGATGTCGCTTGGAAGAAAATCACTATGTCACAAGATCGAACTAGTTCACCCTTGACTTCGCACGGGCCTTTTCATATACATACGAGGTCCTGCTACCCTTCCTTGGGGGCTGCGGTAGTAGGGTGAGCTAAGGTGGTCGGGAGGCAATTTGTATGACGAGTCAACAGCCGATGCAAGGCGTATCTGCATCTGCCGCCGCCACGCTGCCGAGTCCTGTGTCCATTAAGGACTCCCCCGCCGTTGAACGTGCGCTTAATCGGAGTAAAATCTATTTATTGGTTTCCTGGAGCCTTCTGTACCCGGAAGATGAGGAGTTTCTTGATTACCTCCGGTGCGGCGAGTTTGTGGAGGATGGCCGGGCTGCCCTTGATGCATTAGAGGTCGCCCTCGGCACTGAGGGGGGTGAGCGAGCCAAGAGGAAATTGACTTCGCTGAGGACACAGTTGGCCCTGGTTGAGAATCTGATTGCCTCCGAATGTGTCAACTGGCAGCTTAGCGATCTCCAGTCGGAACATCGCCGGGTGTTCAGCAACGTGATTACACTCGATTGTCCTCCTTACGAAACCCTGTTCGGGAATGACCACGTGTTCGCGCAATCCCATGTGATGGGCGACATTTCAGGATTCTATAAGGCTTTTGGAGTTGAGTTGTCGAAAGACATCCATGAACGGCTCGATCATCTTAGTGTCGAGTTCGAGTTCATGCACTTCCTCGCGTACAAGGAATCCTACTCGCTCTGCCACGACGGGCCGGAGAAGACGCAGATCGTGGTTGACGCACAGAAGAAGTTTGTCAAGAATCATATTGGTCGATGGGTCCCGCTGTTCTGTCGCATGTTGACCAAAAAGGCGGACTCGGGTCTCTTTAAATTGGTGGCCGATATGACCGCCGATTGGATGGATTTTGAGACGGCTTTCTTGGGCGTGACCCCTCAGCCCTATACGGAAACCGACTATCGTCCTGCGACATTTAGCTCCCCCGAAGGCCAAACGTATGAATGCGGTGCACAAGACCAGGGGAACGAGTTGACCATGTTGTTGAACGAAGTTGGTGCGCAGTCCTTTATGGATGTGAAAGAGAAAGACAAGGAGAATGAGGAGGGGCAACCTTCCGGAACGGCGTGAGTAAGTGTGGTAACGGTTCGAGAGCGAACACAGTCTTTACACTAATTCAGAGGAGGGAGTGCACTATGAGGGTAGCGCAGACGACCAACAAGAAATTGGTGTTTGCCATTCTTCTCTCCGCCCTCACTGTCGGCCTGATGCTGACATTGGGGCGAGTACCACTGGCCGTCAGTCAACCGGTGACGATACCGGCTAAGACGGTGAAGGGCCCAATTCCCATGGATGGCGCCAACCCGATGTGGGAAAGTGTCCCGGGCGTGGTCGTCCCGTTGAGCGGTCAGCTCATCACGACACCGATGCACCCGAATATTTCGGTGAAGTCGGTGTTCGTCAAGGCGATGACCAACGGCAAGGATATTGGGATGCGGCTGGAGTGGATTGATCAAACGAAGAATGACACGGCGATCGGCCCACAAGACTTCCGGGACCAGGTTGCGGTGATGTTTCCTGTGAATACGGCGGGGGCTCCGCCGTTCCAGTGTATGGGACAGTCCGGTGGGACGACCAACATTTGGCGGTGGAATGCTGAATGGCAGAAGGACCTCGGCAAGGACAGCGCGGGCATTTGGGATGTCGACGATCAGTATCCTGGAATTTTCTGGGATTATTACTTTGAAGAGCCGGCGGGGGGCGTCACCTATCCAGACCGCATTGGTCGGAGCTTGGGGCCGTTCAACTCCGGCATCTGGTCGGGAAACATCATGTCTGATCCGACGCTTCGCGTGAGTTCCGTTGAAGATTTGAGCGCGAACGGATTCAGTACCCTCACCACGCAAGCTCACCAGGACGTCATCGGAAACGGTGTCTGGGAACCATCTGGATCTGTCAAAGGTGGAGCCTATTCAGGGCCGACATGGCGGGTCGTCGTGAAGCGGTCGCTGGAAAGCGGTGATGCGAACGACGTGCAATTTAAAGGGGGGATGTCGGTACCTATTGCCTTCGCAGTGTGGGATGGTGCCAACGTTGAGCGAAACGGCATGAAGTCGCTGTCGACCTGGTTCACGTTGAAGCTGTAGTGGTTAGAGCGGCAAGTAACCGCCGCGACGTCACGTAATTTTTAAAAGGCCTCGGATCGGAATCCCGGTAAGTGAGGGAACGGTTCGAGGCTTTTTTTCTTGAAGATTCCTGACTCTGGCGTCGGTCTCTCCATATCCGCAGGATTGCATTTACTCAAGTGCGGAGGGTATAAAAGGAGTCGGTCTCGAACTCACTGATTTTCAAGCATAAAAGGACCGGTGTCGCATGAAAGTCTCGCTGCTTTTCCCCCCAACCTGGCATCCGTCTCAGCCTTACCTCAGTTTGCCGTCGCTGACCGGGTTTTTGCACCAGGGTGGGGTTTCTGACGTCTCACAGCGCGACCTTGGAATCGAATTATTGGATACCGTGCTGACCAGAGAGTATGCGGCTGAAGTCTATCAGCAGTTGATCGCCAAGCAGCGTGACCTTGAGCGGACTCAGACCGGGGAGACGGGTTTTGGAAGTCGCGAGCATTACGCGAAGGTGACCGATTCGCTCGATCGGTTCTCCTATCTCGTTGATCGGATTGAGCTCGCCAAGGATACCTTGCGCAGCGAAGGATTTTACGATCCTGACGCCTATCGTGCGAGCTTATTCATGATCGACAAATGGTTGGAAGTTGTTTCATCTGTGTATTTTCCGACCCGACTCACGGTTGTGGATAATCAATTTGGGAACTACTCCATCTATTCCTCGAAAGATTTGATGAAGGTTATTCGTGACGAAGGGCAGAATCCTTATCTGAGCCTCTTCCGGGATCGGTTCATTGCCTCAATCGTGAATGACCGTCCTGATCTCATCGGAGTCTCGATTACAGCCACGTCTCAGATCATCCCTGGCCTCACCCTCTGTCGGCTGATCAAGGAAGCTGCTCCGGATCTTCACGTGACGATTGGCGGCAGCATCTTCACCCGTCTCGTGGACAACATTCGCCGTTGTCCGAGCCTCTTTGAATTAACCGACGACATCGTCGTGTTTGAGGGCGAAACGGCCTTACTGGAATTGGTCAATCAGCTGGCGGGCAAGAAGGATTACAGCAAGGTTCCCAACCTGATCTATCGGCAGAATGGCAAGATTACGGTCAATCAACCGTTCTATTCAGAAAATGTCAATCAACTCCCGGCGCCGAACTATGATGGATTCCCGCTGGATCGCTATTTGTCGCCGGAGCCGGTCTTGCCGGTCCAGTTTTCGCGAGGCTGTTATTACAAGGATTGTGCATTCTGTGCCCTGACCCTCGACCATCAGAATTTTCGACAGAAAGATCCTGGCCGGACGATCGAGGAGCTGCAATGGCTCAAGCAACGCTATGGCGCGCGCCATTTCTTTTTTACCGACGAATGTTTTGCGCTGGCACCGACAAGACGGTTGTGCCAGCAGATGATCGAAAAACAGCTTGATATCAAATGGACCTGTGAGATGCGGTTCGAGAAAAATCTCTCACGCGAGCTGCTGTCATCCATGCGGGATGCCGGGTGTTTGAAGATCGTCTTCGGGCTGGAGTCCTTTAATCAGCGCATCATGGATTTCATGAAGAAGGGGATCAAGCAAGAATGGGTCCGGCGTATCTCGGACGACTGTGTGGATCTTGGGATTGCGGTGCATTGTTACATCATCGTTGGGTTCCCCACGGAAAAAGAAGACGAAGCCCTCGAAACCATGAATTTCATCGTCGAAAACAAGAAGCTCCACGAGTCGTATGGATTTTCTTGCCAGCCCTGCCTGTTCGACCTGGAAAAAGAAGCGCCTATTATGAACGACCCCGGCGGGTATGGGATTCGACGAATCATGCGTCCGTCGGCAGAGGACCTGAGCCTCGGGTTTTTCTATGAAGTGCAGGAGGGTATGACTCCCGACGAGGCCGAGCGGCTGTATCAGTATGTCTATGGGCGGATCAGTGAAGTCGTGTGCGAGCTTCCCTTCAACTATGCGATGGCCGATGGGTTACTGTACATCTCACGGGCGAAGGAAGGAGCCGGACAGGCGTCGATGGCGGCACATTGACCGCTTTTTTTTGCGACAGCTATAATGTCTGCCCTGATGGGTATGGTCATGAAGGCAGCAACGCTCAGCGAACGGGTAACGGGGAAAGTCTCGGACTTCGGTCCACTATTTGAGTATACCGTCAAGCTCGTTCTCCTCACCTCTTTTCTTGAGCTGGTTCTCTATCGTCTGGTCTCCCGTCTTGGGATGCATCTCAGCAAGCTAGCGACAGATCACCCGTGGATCACCCCCACATTCACGGCTCTGACCGAGGTGGGCACGTGGCTGCTCAATATCGTTGCCGTGTTGTTATTTTTGGCGCTGACATTGGCCCTGATCAATCGCTGGGGAGGGCCTAAGGCAAGCCAGCTCAGCAAACTTGGCAGTGCAGGGGCGGCGCTCTTATTGCTGTTGACGATTGTGTTTCTCGTGGTGCAGCCCGGCATGCTGGGCGCAGTTGTCTACAACGGGTTAACGCTGCTGGTGCTGACGGCGTTTCTGTCGGAATACGTGAGGACCCATCGTGAGCCGGCACAGCGTGTGCTGGCGGCCACGTATTACTTGGGCATTTCCGGGTGGCTCTATTATCAGATCGTATCGACCATGTACAGTTTGACGGGAACGATAGCGGCGCCGCCCTTGGTCTACGAATCACATCGCATGGGTGAGGCGCTGATGGTGTTGGCCAGTTTCTTCGTGTTTGTGGCCTATGGCAAGAGCAAGAGTTTGTCGCTACGAACGAGGAACCGGCAGCAGTGGAAGCGGGCCATGTGGTTTTGGTCGACGACAGGTATTATTTTTTCGGCACTCATCGTGGCTGACTATCTTCTGGAAATTTTTAGTCCGGCTTTCGCATCGGCCTTTCGGCAGGCCTCGCAAGGCATCGGCTGGATCTTTCAATTTGGAATGGGCTATACCTTCTATCTCCCCTTTGCGGTGTATGTGGCAGGATTACTGTGTTGGTCCTACACCGTTGTGAAGTTGCTGATGATTGGGCGACTGGCCGGCTATGGGGTCGGTCTGATGTTTATCGCCGGGTATGCCTTACTGTTTTCCAACCTGACGTTGATGGTTGTTCTCGGAGTTATATTACTTACCCTTGATCGAGTGAAGCCTACCGTTGCTGAATCGTTGCCGGCTGCCACCGGCTCTGTGCTGCCGGCAACGGACGGCCTCGTCCACGGTCAGGCCTAGTGTGAGAGCGAGATGATTATGGAAAATGTAGGACCGACATCAGTGCAGTCAGAAACCCTTCTTGACCCAGGCGATCAGCCGCTCCCTCCAGATGAAGAGATCTCTGGGATCGAAAAGTTGTTGGTCGACGAACCTGATGACTTTCAGGCTCGCTGTCGACTCGGTGAACTGTACTTCAGCAAGGGGCGGCTCGACGATGCGTTGGCCGAGGTTAAGAAAGCCATTGAGATGGCGGAATCTCTTCGTACGGAAATGAATCGTTCACTGGCCATGTATTACGCGAATCTGGGAACGATCTATGCGACGAAGAACATGGCCGATGAAGCCGAGGCCGAGTTTCGGCATGCGCTGGATATTTTCCCTCATGATGTCCTGGCGCTGTTCAATCTGGGGAGGCTCTACGCAGACAAGAAGAAATACATGGAGGCCAAGGGGTACTACGAACGCCTCGTTGAGATCACGCCAGATGATCCGATTGCTTGGTACAATCTCGCCGGCGTCTATATCGAGCTGGATAATCCCCAAGTATCCGATTACAACACGATTGACATGGGCATTCAGTGCTATCTTCGTACCTTGGAGCTGGATCCGAAACACTTGGAGTCAAGCTTCAAGCTCATGGAAATCGCGCTCAGTCATAAGAAGACTGATTTGGCGGTCAGGGTCATGGAGAGTGCGGTGGAGCACAATCCGGATGAACCGCTCGCGTATTACAACCTTATCAGCGTGTATGACAAGTGCAAGATGTTTGACCAGGCGGAAGAGGCCCGTAAACGGTTGAAAGAGCGGTTTTCCAAGAAGCCGAAGGATGGTCCGAAGTCCTAACTTATTTGTAAGAAGAGGTGCACTATGTTTGGGAGTCTAGGGTTTACCGAGCTGATTCTCATCCTCATGATCGTGCTCATTATTTTCGGGGCAGGGAAATTACCGCAGTTAGGTGAGGGGATCGGCAAGGCGATCAAGGGATTTAAGAAGTCTGTCCATGAGGCGGATGCGATCGAGGCTGAAGCGCAGGCCGCGGCTCAACAGGCGACGGCGCCGCAAGCCGTGACGGCAGCTCCCACTCAGAGTGCCACATTGAATCAAGCTGCCGGGGCCGCTGCACAGCCGGCTCCACGCACCTAGCAGTATGTTGAAAAGTCCTCCAGCGGCGTTCTCGCGTCGCTCAGAGGCTCAACGTACCGAAGCGTAGGCCTTGCCTCTTCGCTCGCTGAGGCCTTGGTCGGTGAAATGCGCGTCTTGGCTCGGCTCGCACGCCAAGTAGACATCTTCGATGTAGGCTGGGTTGGCGAAGTGGGCGCGCAGGGGTGGGCGGGTGAGAACGAAGGTCTTGTTGAACATCCTGCGCCGAGAGTCGAACGTGCGCGAACGGCAAAATAATTTTCTAACAGCCTTCTAGAGAGCGTCATACTTATGGAAACCGAACTTGGCTTAGCTGCTGGTTACATTGAAACCTTTGCCGGAAACGGCAAGGCCCGAAGTACGGGTGACGGCAAGCGTGCGGTGAAGTCCGGAATCCCGCTCCCCCATCACGTTGCACTAGACAAGGAAGAGAAGTGGCTGTACTTCGCCGAATCGGGATCTGACCGAGTCCGGCGCATTGACCTGCTACAAGGCACGCTCCACAATTTCGCCGGCATGGGGGAAACCTGCTATAGCGGAGATGAGGGCTCCTGTGCAGAAGCAGGACTCTATCTGCCCTTAGGCGTCGCGTTTGATTCCCACAATGATTTGTATATCTGTGATTCCGGGAGCAACCGGATTCGGAAAATCGATCATGAGACGGGCATCATTACGACGGTGATCGGTACCGGTCAGCATGGGTTCAATGGGGACGGCCCCGCGCTGGATGTTAATCTGACCTGGCCTGCAGCAATTACCTTTGATCGCGATGATGTCCTCTTCATCGCTGATACCCAAGCGCACAAGGTCAGGCGGTATGATCCCAAGACGGGAATGGTGACGACGATTGCTGGGGCCTGGACGGCTGAAGATGAGGCACGAGAACAGCCCTTGGTGGCGAGGAATTTGGTGGTGCTGTCAGGCGATGCGATCGGAATCGATTTCAGTGATGATCAGGGATGGCTCATGCCGGTCTGTTCCGATGGGCTGGATATGTCGATGTATCTGGACGATGGGAGGCCCGCGATGGAGGCGCGTCTCTACGACATTGTCGGGCTCGCGGTCGATGCAAAGGGCGATGTGTACGTGGTCGACAAGGGCAGCAATCGTGTCAGGAAAATCGATTCCCAGACGGGAATTATTTCGACGATCGCAGGGGTCTGCCGATACGGATACGACGGCGACGATAAGCCGGCCGTTAGAGCCATGCTCCACGCCCCAGAGGCCGTGGTCTTTGATCACGACGGCAATCTATACATTTCCGATACCATGAATCATCGGGTCCGTAAGGTAGATGTGAAGACCGGTGTCATAACTACGGTGGCGGGGAATGGCGATAGTGGGTATGAGGATAAGAATATCGGTGGCTGCGGCGCCGCTCGCTTTGTCGCCAAGGAATCGGCAGGGATGTTGAAACACGGCGACGGCCTGTTGGCGATTGAGGCCGTGGTGAATTCACCCGTCGGTTTGACCATGGATTCACAAGGCCACCTCTACATCTGCGAACGCGGAGAAAACAAGATCCGCCGTTTGAAGCTCGTCTAATCCTCACCTCGATCCTTCACGTTTGTCCCGCACGGGTTTTGTGGTATTCTGAGTTCGGTTTTCTCTCGGAGTACCGTGCGGTGCGAATGACCTACATCGACAGTTCCCGCTCTTATCTCCTTGGGTTTTTTTCTAGCCTGATTGTCGTTGCCAGTGTGCTCGGGGCGTTTGGGATACCGCTGGTCAGTTCCGAGGGGATGACCATCAGATCGTACCTGGTCCACGGCGATCTGCCGAATGCCGCCGATGATACCGCTTGGCAACAGGTCTCACCAATCACGATTCCCCTGAGCGGGCAGGTGATCACGAGACCTGTGTGGCCAGAACCCACGGTGCATGCACTAACCGTGCGGTCCATCCACAACGGGACCGAGATCGCCTTTCTACTCGAATGGCAGGACAACACGAAGAATGATCGGCTCACTCCGGGGACCTTCCGGGATGGCGTCGCGATTGGTCTTCCGCTCGGCGATGCGCCGGCATTTTTCTGCATGGGGCAGCTGGACCACTACGTCAATATTTGGCATTGGAAGGCGGACTGGCAAACCGATATCGATCGACGGGCGGCTCGGGCATCAGAAAAAAAAGAAGGCGAGGTTCGGACATTCGAAGTCATTCCGAGGCGGGTGTCGTCAGTCGAGGATTTGATCGGCGGGGGATTCAGCACGTTGACCACAAAGGATAAACAAGGGCGGGTGCAGGGACAGGCGGTCTGGAAGGACGGTGTCTGGCATGTCGTGATGCGCCGCCCTCTGGTGAGCGAAGAGCAAGAGAATGAAGCCACACTCGTTCCTGGTCGTATGCAGACCGTGTCATTCGCCGTGTGGAATGGGGAAAATAAAGAGCGAAACGGCCAGAAGGCTGTGGCGCCATGGTTTCAACTGAGCATCGATCCTGTCGCCAAACTGTAACAGGATGCTGAGCAGTCTGTTTGAGCATCCTGCGAACCAAGATGAGTCGGTATCAGGTTCGGAGGAACGTTAGGTGATTGGAACCGGAGTGTTGGGAGTCGCGCTGTTGAGCCTATTCCTCTTCGCCGGTGTGGAGGCCACGCGGGCTGCGGGGCAATCCGATGGGATGACGGAGGAAGAAGCGACTCGACTCGGTGAGGAATTCGGGATCGTCGTCGGAGCCGTGGACGAGGACATTCAGAAAGAACTGAAGCTCCAGCAACCGCAGGGAGTTGCCGTGTTCGAGGTGATCGGGAGTTCACGCGCGGATTACGCAGGGATTAAGGTTCGTTCCGTCATTAAGGAAATTGATAAGCAGGAGATCCGAACCATGGCGGATTTCGGACGCGCCATTAAGAGAGCCATGAAAGAATGTAATTTTACCGTCGGCACCTATGAGCCGGCCGATCCAGGTGATCCGGTCGGCTGGGGCGTCAATTTCCACTTTGTTGGTTGCAAACGAGATTAAGGAGTGAAGGTCGTTTGAACATGGTAAGGCTGCGAATCGTCCGCATAATCGGGATACTAGTGATGGCGGGTTGCCTGACTAGCCTCTATCACGATCTGGCGATTGCTCAGGAGGCGAACAGTCGGTCTGTGCCTGAGTGGGTAGCTGAAATCGAGAAAATCTTCATCCGTTCTGAAGACTGCAAACAGTGCCATGAGCGTCATTACGAAGAGTGGAAGGGCGTCAGAGAGCAGACGCCGGATTTGAAGACCTTTGGCCGAGTGGACGCGGCCCTTTTACATGGCACGTCGCTGGAGTCACCTGTTTTTCGAACGGTGTTGGGTCTTTGGAAACAGACGAATCCAACCGCAGATGAACAGGGACGATGCCTCTCTTGTCATGTGCCTGCTGTCACCGTGTTCCCTCAGCATGCCGAGAAGATAGTGGCGGACGTGCTCGCCCGCAAGTCGGGAATCGAAGGAATCGGGTGCTCAGCTTGCCATTTGATGAATGGAATGGAAAAGGGATTGAACTCACCGCCCACATTCAAATTGCAGCCAGGCAACATACTCTATGGCCCCTATTCCAATCCCGAAGAAAATCTTGTCCATCCTGCTGTACAGTCTGAGCACTTTCGAGGAGCCAATTATTGTGCTGCGTGCCATTTCGACAAAGTAAAGGATGTGGCACAGAAGAATCTGCCGGGAGAAATTCTCGAGGGAACGATTTGTCAGGATTGCCACATGGAGCCCTCGACCGGCAGTTCTACGTCGAGACGTGGAGCCATGACGAGAGCGATCGGACGCCACTGGTTTCGCGGTGTCGTCGTCGCCGGTACGATGCTGAAGAATCGGAATCTGCAGGCGGAGTGGATGCCTCGTATCGATGTGGATGTGACGAAGGTCGGCACGGTGATGGAGGGAATCGGGATTGTGAAGGTGGGCAGTCTCCCACACAGTTTCCCCGATGGCGATCCGGTATTGAAACAGTTCTTCCTGACGGTTACGGCGAAGGATGCGGCAGGCAGGACCTTAGCGGAAGAGACGAAGCAATTTGGGTTGCCGTACGACAAGATCCTTCGCGGTCCGATTCCTGATCCCTTCATCAAGGGTGGCAACACGAGGAAGGTTCCATTTGCGCTGACGCTCCCGGCCGGCACTGCCGCTTCGTCGATCGAAGCAGTGCTCACCTACGCGCTCATTCCGACGCCTGAACCCATGCTGACGGACAAGTATCTCGCTTCCTTGCAGACCGAGAAAGAACGGGAAGAGGCGAAGCAAATCATCCAAGAATATACCCAGCGGCATTTTCTAACATATCGTGTCAAATCACTCTCCTAGTAGGATGTTGAAAAACCCCTCCAGCGGCGTTCTCGCGTCGCTCAGCAGCTCAACGTATCGAAGCGTACGCCTCGCTCCTTCGCTTGCTGCGGCCTTGCCAGAGGTCTTTTTGAACATCCTGCGGGAGTGCTAGTAATCGTGAAACCGTTGTCTATCATGACGGTGGTTGGGCTCAGTTGTTTTGTGACGATTTGTGCCGCTGTGTTATCTGATGGCACGGTCACTTCCGCGCTCGCACAGACCGGTGTGAGT
The DNA here is from genome assembly GCA_005116955.1 of Nitrospira sp. Lineage (GTDB taxonomy): Bacteria > Nitrospirota > Nitrospiria > Nitrospirales > Nitrospiraceae > Nitrospira_D. Next base: position 374,901 of record SWDI01000003.1, read on the forward strand.
CAACCATTGATCGAGAAGACCTTTCCTCACTCGAATAAATGTAAGCGCTGTCACGAACGGGTCTATGAAGAGTGGGAAACGTCGCCGTTGGCGAAGTCCATCCATTCTCCGGCGTTCCGTGCCTCGCTCGATGCGTATCTTAAATCACCAGGTGGAAAAGACAAAGCTGTGTGTTTTCGCTGCCATGCCCCGCATGTGCGGGAGTTTTTGGATTCCGCCCAACTCTTTATTGATCAAGCAAAAGCAGGCGATCCCTCCTTGGATGGTGTCGCCTGTAGCCAGTGCCATCTCATCAAGCAGGTAGACCGAGCCAAACATCCTCCGGAGCCGAAGTATGAGATCGGCGGGAAGACGTTGTATGGATCCTACAAAGATTTTGTCCCGAATCTCGCCCATCAGTCGATGGAATTGGGCCTGTTTCAGAAGTCCGATCTGTGTTTGAACTGCCATCAGTCGGTGCCGTCAGCGACGAACTTGGGTAAGGCCAACGATTTGCTTGGGAACTGGGATCAGAGTCGGGCCGGCAAGTCCGGCAAAGAATGCCAGACCTGTCATATGCCACAACAAGTAGGGGAGTCGGCCAATGGGGAGAAGAAACGGACGATCGCCAATCATAGCTTCCCTGGACGAATTGGGAAACTCCGCCAAGAGGCGGCGAAGCTGGACGTGCAGACCAGGGTCGAGGGCGACAAAACAACCGTTGTGGTCAAAGTTCAAAGCCTCGTGCCGCATAATCTGCCTGCTACTCATCCGGCCTGGGCTGCGGTTCTTCTCAATCTGGACATCAAAGGGAAAAACCTAAAAACGGTGTTCACCGATAAGCGTGTCTATGGTCGGACGTACTTGGATGCCCAGGGACAGCCGACGATCTTTGACTTCGAAGCAGCGAAAGTGGCTGAAGACACAGTCTTGAAACCAGAAGAGACGAGGGAGGAAGTCTTCATCTTCCCGACGCCGAAAGATACCAAGACCTTCGACGTCGAAGTCGGGCTCAATTACTCTCCATTGAACGGGCCTGCTTCCTTCCTCCAGCGTGTCGAAGCAGAGTCATCCCAAGGCGCACAAGATCCGGTCTTCCAGCCGATCGAGATCGTGAAACGCACGGAGAATGTTCCGGTTGGCAAGTAATCGTCGTGCGTCATTCCCTGAAGCACAAACAAGAGTGATACAGATGGCCTCTTGACTGTGAGATACGAAGGACACTTCACGAGATATGCTGCCCAACAGCTGGTGCTTGTGCCGGGTTTTCCAGCACCTTGACACATCTTTGGAAAGTCAGGAGAATCGCCAGACTATTTAGAATAGGAGCACGATAATATCCTGGCCATGGTGCGTTTGAGTTAAACGAGGGCGAGGATCTCCGATAGGGGAAGAAGATGCCAGCTATCTCTATATTTTTTGGAATCATTATCAGAATGTTCTACAACGAGCACGAGCCGATGCATTTTCACGCTGAGCATCAGGGGCAACGAGGTAAGTTTGACCTCACTGGTCGGATGGTGATCGGCAACATAGGCTCCAAGACAGCGCAACGCCTGATCAAACAGTGGGCGAAAGAACATGAGACCGAGATCCGTGCGAACTGGCGGCGCATGAAGGCTGGTAAACCGCTCGAAATGATTGAGCCGTTACGGTGAACAAGGAGGCGTCATGAACAGGATTCCGTATGTGACCAAGGCCGAATATCGAGGCGGGTATCGGATTCGTGTGACCTTCGATGACGAATCTCAGAAGACGGTCGACTTCCGACGCTACCTGAAGGGACCGGTTTTTGAGCCGCTGAAGGACGTCAAATACTTTCAACGCTTCTTCCTCGACGGCTGGACGGTCGCCTGGCCGAACGGTGCGGATATCGCACCTGAGGAACTGTACGCGAGCGTCGATGTCGGTACCGAACGTGGAGCGGCATAGCCAGGCGATATAGGCTGATAGTCAACAGACGGTGCGAGTTCAGAGAGCGGGTATGCACGATGCAAGATCCGACCCCAATTTCCATTACCTAAGATACTGACTGGTTCGCTAGTAGACTGCATCTCGGACAAAAGTAGGTGCCAGACCCATGGACCTCCGCCAACAGATCATCTCAAACCGTGTCGACGAGATCGCGTCCTCCTTAAGGGTCGACGCCAGCGACGCCTTCATGCGCCTTGCCTTTTCTCTCGTAACGGGGAAAAGCGTTCACGCTTTCGATGCAACCGACGTAGTCGATGGCGGTCAAGACAAGCAGATGGATGTGTTCATGATCGAAGAACAGGCGGACTCAGCGGATGTTTACATCGTTCAAACGAAGTATGCCGACTCGTTTTCCTCGAACGCCCTTGTGCAGCTCGGCAACGGACTGCGATGGGTATTCCAGCGGCCACGCAAAGATCTTGACTCTCTCGCCAATACGGCGTTACGAGACAAGATTCTCGAATATCGTGCTCTTCAGAGCAATCTCGGACCGTCCAACATCCGCGTCCATGTCCGTTTCGTAACGATTGGAGATGCGAAGAGAGTGTCTGCGGAATTTCTGCAGGAACTGAAAGGTATTCGCGAAGCCTATGGAAACGACACATTTGAGGTGTTTGAGATTGATCAAATTGGCTTCGATGAGCTTACCGACCTATCAAAAATGCAAGAGCGACAAACGCGACGAGTTGACGCGGAGCTTAAGGTCAAGTACGACGCCAATAACCCGTCTCTGATCAAGTACTACGCACAGGATCTTCAAGGGCTTGTATGCTCGATCCCGGCCTCAGAAATCGCCCGCCTCGTGAACGAGAATCCCGATGGCGCTGTGTTCGATCTCAACATCCGACGCTTTCTTGGAAGTCGTGGCGCCGTGAATAAGGATATCCAATCTACTTGTACAACCGTGGCGGCTAGCTACGAGTTCTGGTTTCTCAATAACGGGATTACTATCGTTTGCGACAAGTTCGATCCAGTAACGGATCCTGACAATCCGCACGTGAAACTTAAGAATCTTCAGATCGTAAACGGGTGTCAGACTGCGACGACGATTGCTCTCGCTCAGAAGGACGGGAAGCTCGCGCAGGATGTCCGAGTCCTCACTCGAATATATCAGACACAGGATCCTGCGTTGGTGGACAAGATTGTCCTGACGACCAACAATCAGAATCAGATCAGCAGCCGTGACCTTCGCGCAAATCATCCTGCACAGCTTGACATGGAACGGGCATTCTCCATTTACGGCTACTACTACGAGCGTAAACCTCGACAATTTGATGGCCAAGCCATCGATGTGAAGAAGTTGTTTACAAACGAGTATGTCGCTCAGGCATATCTTGCGATCGTTTTGAAAACCCCGTCTGATGGGCGAGCACGAAAATATAAGGTGTGGGGCGAGTCGCACTCGCGGATTTTCTCCGGAGGAGCTGTCGAGCCCTATATTATTTCAGCCATTATCGCGTCGCGCGTAACTGAGTGGCTCCGTGGAAGCGGGTCCACTACCGTCTCTGACGAGATACAGCGCCTGATCTCAAAAAGAGGCAGCTTCCATGTTGCTCGTGTAGCTGCGTACTTGTGTCGACATTCAGATGGCTGGCATGGCGCTCAGCGGGTACTTGCACAGGAACTGGCAGAGTTCGAAAAGACCCCAAGCAAGCTCACTGACATTATTCCGGCTGCATTTAACCTGGTTGTCTCTGCGATCAAGTCGAATCCCACGCATGCTGCAGATGTCGATCGTGCTCTGAAATCCGCAGCGCTTGACAAAGACATCGATAAGCGCCTGCATGCGCCGAGCGACCTTGGGCAAAGTCAGTGATGGCAGAGTAGGGATTGCCGAATAAAAATTTTGCGGCGGGCATGCAACAGCGATGCACGCCGCTGAAAATACAACGGCGAACCCACGATTTCAGCAGAAGCGTTCAGGAGTAAGGGGGGGTAACCGACTCGTGCTCGGTGGTGAGGGCTATCCCTGGATGGTCCCGATGCAGATGGCATGAGCGACGAACCGGCCGTAGGTCGCGTCCTTGCATCCATTCCAATCAGACTCTACCCAGTAGTTCTGTTTTGAGATCCGCTTGAGGAAGTGTTGAGTGGTGAACGGGCTCTTGCCGTTGTTCTGCAAATAATCGAAGTAGCGGTTGTACCCAATCGGGAGGCTCGCCACAAGCCGCCCGGATGGAGCGAGGCACGTGGCTCGCAGATGATCAATCGCCTGCAGCAGTTTGCCTGGTTTCTGTGGCTGTTCGTCCCACCCGACATGCTCCAAGGTCGAGATGCTGAGAATCAGATCATATTTGTCCTGCGGGACAAACTCGACGATATCCTGATTGATGACACCTGAGCTAACCTCATATTTGTCGATGACCTCATGATGAATGGGGAAATAGTGAGAGAGGACGTTGCCCACTTCGAGCACCCGCTTGCCTTCATGTTTGAGGAGGAGCTCACGGAAGATAGGAATCTCGATGCCACGCTCGTTTTTCCAGGTCCTGTTATACGGGTGGTACAGGTACTCGTACTCCCGACCGTCGAATTGGAACGTCTTGGCTCTCACGCTGCGGGTCAGCGTCATCTTCATGGCGCGCCAATATTGCCGAGCAGCGCTCTCACCTGTCGTCGACTTTGTGTAATCGTAGGTATAGGACAAGAAGGGCCTGCTTCGAGACGTTACTCGAAGATGATGGACGATCCCGGTGACTTCATCTTAAAGATCTGCAAGGCGTTATAGATGCCTTTGGCGGGATGATTCAGGATCAAGCGTGAATTGGTGATATGGGTGTCGAGCAGTTCGTACTGCCCGCCGCTGTAATAGAGGTCACAGTCATCAATCTGACAGTTCTTGTAGACATGATTATCCAGGGGAAGTGTCGCCTTCGAGAAGGTCTGCCCATCGATAATGATATAGCTCGGTTCGAATGCCATAGGTCTCCTACCGCGAGGACTATAACAAAGTTGGCAACAATCGTAAACCAGCTCAAGGAGAGTGCTGGGTCATAGACCATGTGGAAAGAATTCTAATTCGGAACGATCCGAGACACGGTGCCACCCCGAGTCAGGATATAGAGCTCTCCCAAGCCGTCCTGGCCGAAGCTGGTGATGGAAGAGGAAGCAAGCAACGGCCATTCTGTTTGTTCAAGAGCCGAGCCGTTATTGAAGCGGAAACTACGGACAAAGCCGGCGCAGAAGTCGGCGTAGAAATAGGTGCCCTGAATGACTGGTATTGCTGTTCCTCGATAGACGTAGCCTCCGGTCACTGAGGCTGCACAAGGATTGTTTGTATGAGGATAGTCGAGCACCGGCAAGGCTAGACCCCCGCTATTGCAGTTCGTCGTAGGATTAAAACAAAGTGGCCCTTCCATGAGCCGCCAGCCGTAATTCAGTCCGCGTCCGGCAGTGGGGCCTTGTGACACATTGATCTCCTCTCGGGCATTTTGGCCGACATCTCCGATATACAAATCAGCTCCATCAAATGAAAAGCGCCAGGGATTCCGTAGCCCGTAGCTCCACACCAGCTGATCGCCCCCGTTGAGGGCAAAAGGGTTGATTGTTCCGCTGGTACAGCCTGCGCCTGTGTTCGGATCGATCCTGAGAAGTTTTCCCAGCCGGCTTGCAAGATTCTGCGCATTGTTACTCGGATCCCCTGAACCTCCCCCATCTCCAACGGCTGCGTACAGGCAACCATCCGATCCGAATGCCAGCATCCCTCCGTTATGGTTCGCGAAGGTTGGATGGGGAATGGAGACCAAGACGACTCGTGAATTTGGGTCAGCTATGTTGGGGTTTGATGCCGACACTACAAACCGGACAATGGTGATGGCGCCATTAGCGTCCGTATAGTCTACGTAAAACCGGCCGTTGGCATTGTAGTTTTGGTCAAAGGCCAGCCCCAACAATCCTCGTTCCCCTCCGCTCGTGATACCGGTTACAGTCAGAAATGTCGAGAGTACACTACCAGTTGCCCGATCGAGAACTCTAATGGTGCCGCCCTGTTCGACAACAAACAGGCGAGTCTGGTCTCCAGGGGGAGTGGTGAGCAACACCGGCGAACTAAGATTACTTGCGACAGTTTGGAGCTTGAGGCCGGTGGAAATCGGGGCAGCGTTCCCTGTGTCACTATCGCTCCCGCACGCAGTCAGGAGACCGGCGATACACAGGCACAGAGCTAGGGCGATGATCGCCTGTCTCATGGTTACACCTTCTCACCGTGTTGAAAGATGATCCGTATCCTATCATTTCTAGCAGTGTCAATTCGCTAGCGCAGCCTCAGGATCCCAAGGATAGGGCATGTGTGGAATCCCGATTCCACCCCCTCTCTAGTTCATATATGGGGTATGGACGGGGCAGCTGTTTCCGAGCACCTCGCATTTGGTCTTGATCCGGCCAGTCCAACTCTAATAGAATGAGCGCGTTTTTCAGGTCATTAGCTTCGAATTCGACTCCGCACCGTCTTAGGTTTCCCCACTCATGCATGTGCTTTGGATGGGTTGAAGCCACGGAGAGCCGTGTGACCTAAGGAGTGCGTTTAACCAGCAGGAGGATTTCCAGTGAGTGATTCATCGATTATCACATTTGCCATCATTGCGGCCTTCGCTGGTATTGCCTATGGGTTGTACCTGGCGATGTGGGTGTTCAAGCTTGATGCCGGCAATGCGAAGATGCAGGAAATTGCGAAGGCGATTCAAGAAGGTGCCAGTGCCTACATGAATCGACAGTACAAAACTGTCGGCTATGTGGCTGCGGTGCTCTTTGTCATGCTCTGGGCCGCAGGGGCCGTCTCCGACAAGTTTGGCTTGCTGACGGCGGTCGGGTTTTTGGTCGGCGCGGGAGCCTCGTCGATTGCCGGCTATGTGGGGATGATCATCGCCGTGCGCGCCAACGTGCGGACAGCGCAAGCCGCGCACGATGGCATGAATGCCGCCTTGACCGTCGCATTTCGAGGGGGGGCGGTAACGGGTCTGTTGCTGATCGGCCTGGGACTGTTGTCGATTACGACCTTCTATATGGTCGCACAATCAATAGCGGGGCAAGAGAAAGCCATTCACGCCTTGCTGAGCCTTGGGTTCGGCGGCAGCTTAATCTCGGTGTTTGCCCGTGTCGGTGGCGGCATCTACACTAAGGCTGCGGATGTGGGTGCGGATCTCGTCGGCAAGGTCGAAGCAGGAATTCCTGAAGACGACCCTCGTAACCCGGCGGTCATCGCCGATAACGTGGGTGACAACGTCGGTGACTGCGCCGGTATGGCAGCGGATTTGTTCGAGACCTACGCCGTGACGACAGTGGCGGCGATGGTGTTGGCGTTTACGATGTTTAAAGGGGCGTCTGGCCCAATCCTGTATCCGTTGGTTTTAGGAGGCGTGACAATTTTCGCGACGATCATCGGGGTGCTCTTCGTGAAGGTGAGCCCGGGTGGGGAGGTCATGACGGCGCTCTACAAGGGGCTGTTCGTGGCTGGCGGGATCGCTGCCGTGGCATTTCTCCCGATCACCCTCATGATCATGGGCGGGGTCGGGGGCGTCAGTGGATTCAGTTACTACCTCGCCGCATTGATAGGATTGGCGGTGACGTTGGCGCTCGTGTTCATTACGGACTATTACACATCGAAGAGCTATGAACCGGTGCAGTACATTTCCAAGGCGAGCGAAACCGGCCATGCAACGAACATCATCGCGGGGCTGGCGGTTGGCATGCAATCGACGGCGGCGCCGGTGGTGGTGATTGCAATGGCGATCCTGGGCAGCTACTCGATCTGCGGCGGTGCGGAGTCCGGTGGGTTGTACGGCGTGGCAGTGGCGGCAGTCTCGATGCTGTCGATGGCAGGGATCGTCGTGGCGATTGATGCGTTTGGTCCAATCACGGACAACGCGGGTGGTATTGCCGAAATGTCGCATCTGGGCAAAGAAGTTCGGGACATCACGGATCCGTTGGATGCGGTCGGCAATACGACCAAGGCGGTAACAAAAGGCTATGCGATTGGGTCAGCCGCATTGGCGGCGGTGGTGTTGTTCGCGGAATATTCACGCGAGGTGGCGGCAATTAATCCCGCGCTGGCAGCGTTTGACCTGTCCAACCCGAAAGTGTTGGTCGGTCTGTTTCTCGGCGGCATGTTGCCCTTCATCTTTGGTGCGATGTGCATGAGGGCCGTGGGCGAAGCCGGCGGCTTGATCGTGGAGGAAGTGCGGCGGCAGTTCCGGACCATCAAGGGCATCATGGAAGGTACGGGGAAGCCTGACTACGCAACCTGCGTCGATATCGTGACTCAGGCTGCGATTCAAAAGATGATGATCCCAGGATTGATTCCTGTGGTATCGCCGATTCTGGTGGGCGTGATTCTCGGTCCGCAGGCGCTTGGTGGTGTGTTGGTCGGCAGCATCGTGACCGGCCTGTTCGTCGCGATTTCGATGACGAGCGGCGGTGGGGCCTGGGACAATGCGAAGAAGTATATCGAAGAGCAGGGGTTGAAGGGCACCGATACGCACAAGGCGGCGGTCACCGGTGATACGGTCGGCGATCCGTACAAGGATACGGCAGGACCGGCGGTGAATCCAATGATCAAGGTCATCAATATCGTGGCGTTGCTGATCGTGTCGTTAATCGTCTAATGAGAGGCGGTTGCGCACTCGATATCATATAGGTTCATTCACATGAGGAAGCGCCGTGTCCCAGCTGGGGCACGGCGCTTTTCGTTTCTCCCCTTCGTCTTGACGGGTTTCAGTACCCTGGAGTATGGTGAGTTTACCATTGGCCATTGTCGGCTGATCACGAGGGTTTCCCTGGTCCACGGGAGGTGCTCGAATGGAAAAGCAGGAACGGAAGCAAGAGCCGCGACGAGAACCGCAAGGCAAAGAGGAGGTCAAAGCCAACCCGAAGGTGGTCGAGACCGGCAAGAAGCTGAAGGAAGATATCGACAAGCTGGTCGATGAGATCGATGATGTGCTTGAAAAGAACGCTGAAGAATTTGTAAAGAATTACGTCCAAAAGGGAGGGGAATAGCCCCACCTCCAGCTCGCCCTCGAGTCACCCTGCCAGTTCCTTGACGTCCTTCGGTTTGACAAAGAAGAAGCCCCTTATTACAGTCTTTCTCGTTCTCCTGTTATCGGGAGTCTGTGTGTGGCCTAGGCCATTAAGGAGATGGGGATGAAGTCTAAGCTCTGGGTTTTTTCTCAAGTTGATCCCATCCAACGCGGCCTCTTATCAAAGGCCTTGTCGATCTCCTCGGCGACCGCCTCGTTGTTGCTCAATCGGGGTGTGATGAACGTGGACCAGGCGACAGCCTGGATGTCTCCGCTTCAAACTCATGACCCTTTCTTAATTCCCGATATGGAACGGGCGATTGACCGTCTGCATCAGGCCAGGCAACGTCGAGAAATCGTCTGTTTTTATGGAGATTACGATGTGGATGGCATGTCCGCCACAAGCATTTATCTGTCATTCTTCCGTGGGCTTGGTGCCGAAGTCCGAGCCTATGTTCCTCATCGCCTGCGTGAAGGGTATGGACTGAATGAGACTGCGGTTCGGACCTTGGCGAAAGAGGGTGTTTCTCTCTTGGTGACGTCCGATTGCGGGACCACGTCGCACCATGAAATTAGCCTCGCTAATCAATTGGGGATCGACGTGGTTGTGACCGATCATCATCAAAGCGATATGGAGATGCCACCTGCGTTGGCGGTGATGAATCCGCATCGGCCCGAAGCTCGGTATCCTTTTCACGGGCTCTGTTCCGGGGGCCTGGCGTACAAGGTGGCGCAGGCGTATGAGATGAAATATGGCTCCGGTTCAGTGCCGTTGGAGTCGCTCTTGGATTTGGTCGCGCTAGCCACGATCGCCGACGTAGTTCCGTTACAAGACGAAAATCGACTATTCGTTCGAGAAGGTCTGGTTCATCTTTCGCGCGGTGCTCGCTGTGGCCTACGGGCCTTGAAGCAGGTTGCCGGTATTAGTCGTGAGTGCACAGCGGAGACCATCGCGTTTAAACTCGGGCCTCGGCTCAATGCCGCAGGGCGCTTAGATGAAGCGATCAAAGGGGTCAGGCTTCTGACGACGGAATCTGAACGGGAAGCCACAGAGTTGGCTGAAGAGCTTGAGCAGTTGAATCGAGCCCGCCGTGAACTTGAGGCTGATATTGTGGAGCAAGCATTAGCTCAGGTGGAGTCACGGGAGCTGCCGGGAGGGATCGTGTTATACGCTCGAGGATGGCATCTCGGGGTCGTTGGCATCGTCGCGGCCCGCATCATGGAGCGCTTTCATCGTCCGACGGTCGTTATTGCGGTGAATGAAGACGGCATCGGGAAGGGATCGGCTCGGACTGTGCCAGGGTTCGACCTCTATCAAGCATTAGCCGGTTGTCGAGACCTCCTCATGGCGTTCGGTGGCCATCCCAGCGCGGCTGGGGTTACGATCCAGGAGGAGCGGTTGCCTGAATTCGCCGAACGCTTTTCCGCAACGGCTGAGACGTGGATGCGGAATACTCACAGCGTTCCCATGCTGCATCTGGATTCTGAGCTGCGCTTGGCCGAGGTCACGCTACAGCTGATTCGTGAGATCGGGACGCTGCATCCATTCGGCGCGGGAAATCCTGAGCCAACGTTCGCTGTCCGAGGGCTGAGCGTTCTCAATGCTCGCGTGGTCGGAGAAAAACATTTGAAGATGACTGTTCGGCAGGCTGGATCTCCGCCGTTTGATAGTATTGGATTTGGGATGAAGTCCCTGGAAGATCGTGGATTGTCCCTGAAGACCCCTATCGATGTGGCCTTTACCCCAGAACTGAATCACTGGAACGGCCAGGATCGGATTCAGTTGCGTATCCGAGACATACGAGCGGCAGGGTGCGAATAGCAGATGATGTATGAAACGGTGACCGATATCGATCAGTTGCTGGATCGTCTGCAAGCCTATCAGCCCGACGCTGATCTTGGCATGGTGCGAAAGGCGTATGCGTTTTCGGTGAAGGCGCATGAAGGACAAACGCGTCACTCCGGAGAACCCTATGTGAAGCACCCCGTCGCGGTGGCCGGCGTCTTGACCTCTCTGAAAACCGACGTGACGGCGATCGTGGCCGGGCTTCTGCACGATACGCTGGAAGATACGGTAGCCACGGCCGATGAGCTACAGCGTGAATTCGGGAAGGAAGTGGTCCATCTCGTTGACGGCGTGACGAAGATCGGGAAAATTACGTTTCGCAGTTCAGAGGAAAAGCAGGCGGAAAACTTCCGCAAAATGGTGCTCTCGATGGCGGATGACATTCGCGTCGTGATCATCAAATTGGCCGATCGGCTCCACAATATGCGAACCCTTGAGCACCTTAAAGAAAGTAAGCGGCAGGAAATCGCACAGGAGACGTTGGAGATCTATGCGCCGTTGGCCAACCGTATCGGAATTGGGTGGATGAAGAACGAACTGGAAGATTTGTGTCTGAAGCACCTCAAGCCGGAGGCCTACGAAACCCTGCGTGTGTCCGTGGCGAAACGCGACGAAGACCGGCAGCAGTATATCCAAGAGGTACAAGCCCTTGTTGAGACGGCGCTGGCGGAGAATGGGTTGGCCGGAGCTGTGCACGGAAGGCCAAAACACCTCTACGGCATCTATCAAAAAATGAAGAAGCAATCGATTTCGTTCGGAGAGGTCTACGATCTCACCGCCTTGCGAATCATTACTGATACGAAGATGAATTGCTACGCGCTCCTGGGCGTCATTCATTCGTTGTGGCGGCCGCTGCCTGGTCGCTTCAAAGATTACATCGCGATCCCCAAATCGAATCTCTATCAATCTCTCCATACGACCGTGGTCGGGCCGAAGGGCGAGCACGTAGAGTTTCAGATCCGCACGGAAGAAATGCATCGTGTCGCCGAGTACGGAATCGCAGCGCATTGGAAGTATAAAGAGCAGGGGCGTGTGCAGGATAAAGACAGCAAAGCTTTTGGATGGCTCAGACAGTTCATCGAATGGCAAACGGATCTGCCCGATAATCGTCAGTTTATGGATTCCGTGAAACTTGAGTTGTTTCACGACGTGGTCTATGTCTTTACCCCGAAGGGAATCGTCAAAGAGCTGCCGAAAGGGGCCACGCCGGTAGATTTTGCGTATGCGATTCACACGGAAGTTGGTGATCATTGTGTTGGGGCCAAGGTCAATGGGAAGATCGTTCCCCTGAAGCATGAGGTGACGAGCGGCGACACCATCGAAATTCTGACCTCCTCCAACCAGACTCCGCACAGGGATTGGCTCAAGTTTGTACGGACCTCACGGGCCAAAACCAAGATTAAACATTGGATTAAGATAGAGGAACAGAAGCGGAGTTTGGAAATCGGGTGGCGTTTGCTCGAGGCAGAGATTCGTCGGCATGGGTTGCCCCCCTCGCAGGTCTTCAAGTCGGATGCGCTGCTCGATGTCGCCAAACAGGAAGGCTACGCCACGGTTGACGAGTTGGCCGCAGCGGTGGGGTTCGGCCACGTTGCGACGGCTCAAGTCGTCGGACGGTTGGTGCCTCCGACATCGGCGGGAACGTCCATTCCACCCGACCCGGTTAGCGTTCCCAAAGTCGTCGGCACGAGAGGGGGAGAGCCGGGCGTCCAAGTCAAGGGTGGCCGCGATCTGTTGATGCAACTGTCGCGGTGCTGCAATCCCGTTCCAGGAGACAAGATCTTGGGATACATCACGCGTGGAAGGGGCCTCACGATCCATTCGGTTGATTGTCCTAACCTCGAAGCCTTGGACTATGATCGAGAGCGTCTGGTGATGGTGGAGTGGGATACGGCCACGTCGAGTCAACATGCGGTCAAAATCGCCGTCATTGCAGAGGATAGGACTGGAGTGCTGGCGAATGTGTCATCGGCGATCGCGGAATGTAATGCGAATATTAGCCGTGCCGAGATAATAACCAGAGAGGATCGGAAGGCCGAGTTGGATTTCGTGGTCGAGATTGCCGACACGAGTCATCTCAACCGAGTGCTCAAAGCCGTTGAACGTGTGGAGGGTGTCCTTACAGCTAAGCGGCTGAGATCTTGGCGCGAAAAACCATGATCGATGGTGTTGTGGAGGCAGGTATCAAGGCTGGCCGAACTGCAGTTTCGTTCCTTTCTCAATCTTGTACCCGTCAACTGTCCCACCCGTAATTTCAAGCACGTACATCGCGTCGTCCCCGTTTGGGCGGTATTGAGGGCAGGACTCGTCGGTCTTCGTGCAGATCGGAACACTGCGCTCAATATGAGTCACTCGCTTTTTCGCATCAATCCAAATGAGATCCAGTGAAATTTTTGTGTTCTTCATCCAGAAGGACCAGGCTTGAGGTTCGCTGAAGAAGAAGAGCATCCCATGGTCTTTCTTGAGATGATCCCGGTACATGAGTCCGACGGAGCGTTTGAGCGGTGTGTCGGCGATTTCGGCCTTGATGGTAGTGCCGGAAGGAGTGTGAATCGATACGAGTTCACCTCCGGCGGCTCTGGCCACCCGCATATCACCAGCTAGTAATCCGCCTGTAATCACGGCAGAGAAAGCAAGCCATGTCGAGAATCTCCAGCACATCAGCGTATCGTAATGATCGATTCTCTCGCAGTCAAGAAGGCTATTTGCTTGCAGTGTTGGCGAGAGGGCATGTGGTTTTCCTAATCTTGCAATCTTCTCGCCGCTTGTGCCATCCTCGCCTCGGGTTGACTGAGAGGAAACCATGCAAGAAAAGCGTCGAGTGCTCTATAAAAAAGGCGTGTTTGTCTGTCCTACCTGCCGTCAGTCTTATGTGCAGGAAAAGTGGATCGAGGAGTGGCGGATTCGTTGCCATCGTTGTACCTACCGTGGAACGTTGACGGAAGTGTCGGTTGAAGAGCATATGGAGGAAGAGACTATTCGACGCTAGCCGGCCTCATGTTTCCATCCTGACCGTAACGCTGTGTCATCACACCGAACATTCATCTCTCCGTTGATTCAACTAGGGCATGGCTTGGCCCTTGCCCTAACGGTCATCTTTGTTTGCACCGGCTGTACATCTTGGTCTTGGGCGAACGAGGCCTCGCCATCGGTGAAGATCCTCGTCACCTACCATTCTCTTTCAGGAAATACCGAACGTATGGCGGAAGCGGTGGTGACCGGAGCACAATCGGTCTCTGGGGCGCAGGTTCTGTTGAAACGTGTTGGGCAAGTGACTGCGGAAGATCTGTTTTCTGCAGATGCGGTGGTGGTTGGATCTCCTGTCTATTGGTCGAACATGTCAGGAGAGGTGAAGACCTTCTTCGATAACTGGCAGTTCAAGTTCGGCGTCTTCCCTGACTTCAAGATGAAAAACAAGATTGGGGCGGCTTTCGCCACGGGAGGGCAAATCTCGAGCGGGAAAGAGGTGACGCTGTTGACCATTCTTGCCGCGATGCTGGGCAATCAAATGATTGTGGTGTCCGGCGGCGGCGCGTTTGGGGCTTCGGCGACGACAGAAGGGACTAGTCCGGGGATCGATGATCAAGAGCTCGCTGATGCCAGAGCGTTAGGCAGGCGCGTAGCTGAAGTCACGAAGCTGATCAGAGGCGGATCTTCGCGTTGAATTATGTTGAGGAGCGTCTCTACCGGTCCACTGTGCTAGTCGAGGCTCCCTGGACAGCAATCTCGACAAACTCATGGATGTTTTTCGCGCAGCGGCCGCAGCAGCCGTTCTGCTTGAGGCCGAACTTCGACTTGAGCTGACAGGGCATCACACAGCCTGATCGTCCAGCCTCCCGGACATCTGATTCGGTAATGCCATTGCACAGGCACACGTACATGCTATCCTCAATCGACGATTATGAGAAGCATTCTCAGTATGTCACGGGATGGGCATGTTGTCAAGCTACGAAAAGGCGCGAAGGCGACCTTGCAAGGGGGCACAACTTCCGACTATTTTCCTATCACCGTCCACCATTGTTGTGATGGAGACACGTGTACCGTGACGCTCAATGATCCGTTCTTGCCGCCGGTGCTGGGGGATCATATTCCGGTGCGGCTCGCAGGGATTGATACGCCGGAACTGAAAGGCGACTGCGCCGCCGAGCGGGCGCTCGCGATTCAAGCTCGTGATTTTCTCGTGGCGCGGCTCGCAACCGCAGTGCGTGTCGATCTCCACTCCCCTGCACGGGATAAATACTTCCGCCTCAACGGTCGCCTCCTCGCCGACGACCGAGACCCCTCCCAAGGCCTCATCACTGCCAACCTAGCGCGCCCCTATGACGGCGGCAAGAAACTGCCGTTCTGTTAAGTGGGGCGCCTTACATATACCCGACGACCGGCAGGTCTCGACCCAAAGCAGAAGTCCACGACCGACCGCTACCAGAGGGGGTCTTACGCTGATCCGCATAAGACTCCGTGATAACTGGTCTAGCTGTCGCAATTCATTGGACAAGCGTCCAGCACGGCGTATTATTCCCTAATAATAGTGGCGTCTTATACAGACAGAAAATGGCAGATCCGGTTCTTATGCGGATCGGCCTAAGCATAGTTAGGTGGCACATGAAGATTGTCGACGAACTGATCGAAACATATCTAGCGACGCAACTTGATGCGACGACTGTCCGTTCGTGGTACCAGAGATGTCAACCGTCCGAGGAGCTTCTGTCCGCTGTCGCGGAGAGAATCGGCTCTGCGTTTCTCGCTCGCCGTCTAGATTTTGAGGCTGCCAGCGGCCTACTTAATCAACTCATGCCGCTTGTTGGCTTTGAGACTGCGCCACGACGTTTCTGGGAGTTCTACGTGGCGTTTGAGAATGCTGAGTGCTCAGGCAATTCTGACCGTTGTGCACGGCAGGCCGTAAAGGCACTAACAAGCAGCGGTTCGGCCTAAACATTGTTAGGCGGCGACATGGAAGCCTTCAAGCTCCAGAAGCGAATCTGGCGCGACAGCGACTTCGCCGATATGGGCTGGCATGATGCAACGCTCTGGTCTATCACTGCTGACCCGGAGCGGTTCGAGTTCCTCGCCGACCTGGATTACATCCTCAAGTGGGTTGAGCCGGCTGGGGGCGAAACGTACTTCCGATTCTGGGTGGCACCCGTCACCATGGTCTTCCACAATGCGCACACTGTGAGGGTCAACACCGACAGTGCCCAAGGTGTCCTCGAAATCGCAGATTTTGTTCGTGAGTCTGCAGGCTTGACTTCAAACCAACAGATGGCCCAGTACACCTACAGGTTCGACTGCCAGGAAGGCACGATCTCACTGGTCGCCACGGGGTTCTCACTCTTCGTCCGCAGGATGCCGATCCTCACGAGCTCACAGCGCCTTGAGCTGGCCGAGCGAGGAGGAATCAGCTTCGAACGCGATTCAGCCGCCGCCTAACAAGCGGCGGGCCTTCGTCGCCACGCTTCTTATTGCAAGTAATGGCGACCGTTAATGCGACAGGGCCGAGGACCGCTTTATGGCGGTGCCATCTCAGCGCCGAACTTCCGCTCATGGCCGATGGCAGTCCTCGACCCAAAGTGGAAGTACATGACCGACCGCTATCGGAGGGGAGCTCACGCCGATCCACATAAGAAGACGATCTCATCGCTGTAGTAGTGGAGCGGAACGGCAATGGGTTAGGGCTGACGATCGGTGCGTGCTCGCCGGTTTAGGCAGAAGTGGACAATCTGCCGTAGCGGGATTATACAGTCTGTCTAAACATTGTTAGGCCTCGAGTTTAGGCATGAGTAGACCGCACCCATATGTCATGTTCTTCGGCGATGCGGTCGACGCTGACAGCCAAATCGCATTTCTTCGTGAATCCATGGATAGCCTTGAGAGGTTGTTATTTGAAGCGGCAAGGCGCCTACCTGGGGATCATCCGCCCTTGAATGACGCAGTCGCAGCCCTAGCAGCCGACCGCGAGACCCTCTACGGAGAAATTCTGCCAGAGGTCGTGCATGAGTCCCATGCGATTTCATGCATGGTCTTTCTTGAACGGGTGTGCAGAGATTTCGTGAAGGAGCTCGCCTTCGCGCTCCCGAGCAAACTGACCCTCAATGATCTTTCTGGCACCGTCCTTGAGCGCTTCCGAACATACTGTGAAAAGCTAGCTGCACTCGAATTCAACCTCTCCCCTGACGAATGGCAAACTGTTCAAGGCCTGCTTGCGATTCGAAACGCGTTAGTTCACACGAGCGGTCTCATTGAGAATTCCCGAGATAAGAGAACTATCGAAGTCTTTATACAGCGCCACAGAACTCCTGAAGTAGTAGACGGCCGGCTTCGTCTATCAAGGGCGACATCGGAACTCTATATCGACACTCTTGCGAGATTTACCGAGGCGATTTTCAATGCAGCGCTTGATCGCTTTCCTCGCGAGGCCTAGCCAGCCGTTGGAGCGGACGTCTCCGCGCTCCGGCGCCGCTCACCGCACGTTATAGCTACAGGGCTAAGGACTGCTTTTCGGCGGTGCGACTCTCGCCGCCGAACTTCCGCTCCTGGCCGGATGCCGACGGTCGCAGAATAGCCATTTACCGTCCGTTGTGGGGAAATCGAATTGCCAATCTCACCGGGCTCAAATTTCAAGAGCTGAAGGATAGGCAATCCTTAAGGTTTTCTGGAGAGTCGGACGTTCTGTGTAATAACCGGTCGGTCATTGCACACCCTTTGGTATGCTCTTCAGCGTAGTGAGCTTGGTGCTTGGCAGCAACGGCGCTAAGGCTTCGAAGAAAGGGTCAGGGCCACTGGGTAAGGTGTTGTGTGCAGAGCCCTGCGAATCTGTCCGCCGACCAGAGTCATGAAAAACCCACCCACCATCAAGATCATGACCTCCAGTATCCAAAAGCGCTCTTGTGTGGCGAGCTCCAGACAGACGGCGATGAAGTACACGACAAACGGCGAGAAAATCACGCTCATATTCGAGAAACCTAAGAAGAGCGTCGCAGCGATGCTCAATCCCACAAGCAGCCCCGTCCCGATATCAAAATAGATGATCGGTGCGACAACGAACGCCAACCCAGCCACGAGCCAAGCAATGGCTTTCCCCGTAAAGGCCCGCATACAGCTGTTTCCTATCGAAGGAAGTGGGAAGTTGTACCCGCGTCGTCTCGTTCCGGTTCCAGCAACGGGATAAGTTCAACATCGTGTTCGGCGCGAGAGATGTCCACCGGGCGCTTGCCCGTGGGCGTCGTCGCCGTTTTGTCCGCGCCGTGCTTGAGCAACATGCCGGAGCTGGACGAGTGCGCATGCCAACCTCCTGGGTTGCCAAGAGAATCTGGCCGCCGATTCTACCTCAATTCCAAATCAACTGCGGAATCCGGGATGAGTGGAGAGAAACCTACCGGCCCGGCTGCAGATGGACGATCGTCCCGTTTTCGCCGCTCGCCCACCCATGCATGGCGTCTGGAAAACTGAGGCCGAAGAGCGAGGACGAGGCGATCGATTTCCCCTCGCTCCAGGTCTGACCTGCATCGGTCGTCCGATAGAGCGTCCCTCGCTCGCCGACGATCCAACCTTCTTGTGGGCTGGTGAAACGCACCTTCAGCAAATCCGTGAGTCGCGTACAGGTCGTTCCGCAGGGTAAGGTCAGATCAACCCATTTGGCACCACGATCCGTCGTCTGAAATAAAGCTCCCGCATTACCAACCGCCCAGCCGGTCGTGGAATCGGTGAAAAAGACATCGAACAAGGTCACCGCGTGCTGCATTTCTTGCGAAGTCCAGGTGACGCCCCCATCATCCGTCGAAAGGACAGTACCCAAGGCTCCGACAACCGTGCCTTGCTGGTCATTGAGAAAATGCGCCGCATAGAGCGTCGCCGTCGTGCCGCTCACCTGCTCCACCCAATGCTGGCCGCCGTCCGTCGTACGAAGGATCGTACCAGCTCCCCCGACCACCCATCCGACATCTGAGGACGTGAAGTAGACTGCGTACAATGCCTGCTGAGTATCCAGGTGTTGTGGAAGCCAGGACTCTCCCCCGTTCGTCGAGCGGCTCAGAAATCCCCCAGCCCCCGTCACCCATCCTTTCAAGGAGTCGGCAAAAAATACCGACGTTAACAACGTAGACGTTCCGCTCACCACCCGCTTCCATTTTTTCCCGCCATCGGTGGTTTTCAGGATGGTGCCTCCGCTTCCTACCACCCACCCATTCTGGAGCGTAGGAAACTGAATACTCATCAAGGTTGATTTTGTGTTACTCGCCTGGGCGGTGACGAAATTGTTGGAGTCTGTGCTCCCGGCTGATTGAGGAAGCAGAACAATCATACCGAGCAGGAACAACAGTGTCGCGACACTGTTCCGACGATGAGCACGACCGAGAGGAAACCACACCAGCATTATTGATTGGTACTCGCATCAGGTCTATTGTTATTCCAGTAGCCTGTGTCGGGAAGCCCTGTTGCTTCGATGGTAAACGGTCCGGCTTCAAGCGTGATCCACTTCTTCGGCGAACAACACGTTCCATCAAGCAGCAGATCCCATGATCCCCGGCGCACGACCAACGGGCCGGTCGCCAGATTATCAAAAAACTCACCCCTCTTCCCGATCCCGTAAAGGTTACGGTGCGGGACCTTCACGATGATCTCCTCATCGGTCCATGACTGAACCAGTGCGGCGGCGCCGTTAAACAACACTTCAGTCCGCGAGACGTTGGAGATGACATTTTGACTTTCGCCTGGTTCATTGATTTCGACATCAGCTCGCCGCTTGTAGGCTTTCTGGTTCAATCCCAAATCAGCATGTTCAGCGGTCTTGAGAAACGTTCCAAACCCCCGGCCTTTGATCGTCACCGTGGCATCCAACCCGGCGGCTTGAGGTTCATACGATTCAATGACCGGCGTGACGAGCGTGAAGTCCCCGGCTTCGATGGCGAGGGTACCCCGCTCGGCACAACAGAGCCCGCCGATGTTTGGTGTGTTGGCGCTCCGGTGAATAACGACCTTGCCGGTTTTCGCGCTGAACGGTACCCACACATCGATTCGGTCGTCGTTCCAGCGATAGATCACTGCCGGCACCCCGCCGATTTCGACGCGATTCTCACCAGTATTGAAATCCATGAAATTGTAGGGCGTCGCCCCGCCCTCTGAGTAAAACCCAAAGTGCTCACCGTTAATACGCAGCAACGTCCCAATGGGCGCGCTGGCAGGACTCATGGAAATGACGCGAGGAACGTGAACCGTAAACGGTGCGAGTACGCGTTCCCGTCCTTGATATTTCAGCACAAGCGGACCCGATTCCGCATCAAGCGGGACATGGAAGACAATAATGTCGTCTTTCCATTGATCGATGATCACCGGCCGTCCCCCGATCAGGACCGCATCATCCACCAGCTCTTTGGTATTCCCAAACCCCTGGCCGAACAAGACCACTTTCGTACCAACCGGTCCACTAACCGGGTCCACTCGAATGGACGGAATCAGAGTCAGCGGAACGGCATTGCTCACAGCATACTCGACCGGAGCACAACATGATCCGTCCGGAAGTGGATCAGAAGAGGCCAGTCGGACCGCCACATCCCCGCTCACCGCGTTCGTCGGAATTTCAAGCTCGATCTTGTCGTCTCTCCACCGCTTGGGACGCACCACCACCCCGTCAACCAGCACATCATTGACACCAAACATGGTATTCGGATCGCGCGCGCCAGCCGAAAGCCCAAAATGATGACCGGTGATCTGAAGAGTCATCCCCCGTTCCGCTTCCGTCGGCGTAATGGTCTCAATCCGTGGCATCGCGAGATTCACAAATCCGGCGAGCAATTTCTTCTTTCCGATCAGCACCTCGACAAACCCGCTGGTCGCCTTGAGGGGAACCTTGACCTCAATCACTTCCCGGTCCCATCGCTGGACCAACGCCGATACCCCATTCACAGTGACTCTATTAAATTGGGGCGACTTGAACGTGCCAAATCCTTTTCCGCTTAGCACCAACGTCGCGCCAGGCGACACAGACCGAGTGGACAGCTCAATACCCGTCTTCCCGGCATGAGAGAGAGAGATCGTTCCCCCAGCAGAGATAACACACGAGAGGAAGAGTACCGTGATGACAACTCTATTCATCGATGGCCTATTGGGAAGGAGGGAGACAAGCTTGGGACCACATCAAAAGCATAGTCGACTTTAACAAGCGTTTTTTTTAAGAGTCAAGTGTGCGAGGCGGGGTGCTGGGCGATGGAATCTGTCGTCGTTGAGAACGCATCGACGGCCTGGCCTCGCTGGTCTTTGACATAGACGCTGCCTTTCAAGGCCTTGGCTCGTTTCTTCAGTTCTGAGGCAATTTTGCTCACGTCGCCGGGATGGGCAATCTGGGACCGCTCATTGGTGACGACGGCAATTGAAAGACTCATGATCGGGAACTGTTCTTTATTTCCCCGACGATCCACAGAATCGATGTAGCCCTTGAGGCGATCTTCACGGTCGTAGAAATCAGGAATCACGAGATCAAATCGTTTGATGACGGTTTGGCAGATCGCATCGATGGTCTGCGGCCGACTCATGAAGACAAAATCGTCTCCCCCGACATGGCCGACAAACCCTTCCGGGCCAGCCAGTTCTCCCACCACCGTCGTGAGGATGCGACAGGCCACGATGAGCACTTCGTCTCCACGTCCATAGCCGTAACGATCGTTGAAAGACTTGAAATTGTCGATATCGACATAGGCGAGCGCAAAGGGCTGTTTGCTTTGAATCCTGGAGGTCGTTTCAAACAGGATGGTGGTATTACCCGGGAGGCGGGTGAGAGGATTCGCATCCAGCGAACGGGTCAGACGACTGAGACAGAGGCGGATGCGATGCACGACGTCTTCCACGCGATAGGGGATCGTGATGAAATCGTCCACTCCCAATGCACTCCAGTCGATATCGTTGAGTCGGCAGTCCCGGACAACGACGATGAGAGGCAGGCGACCTAGGAAAGCATCGAGCTTGAGATTGCGTGTGAGTGTTTCCACGGAGTGGCCCCCGGTTCCTTCGGCAGCCAGAATGAGACAAGGTGGATCGTGGACAAGCTCATGCAGCGCGAGATCGGGTAGATTGCCTTCCACGACCTCGAAACCGGCCTTCTCCAATGCGGCAGTCATCGTTAGGGCAGGAGTGAGCTCGTGATGGAGGAGCAGAATTCTCCGGCCTGCCATAGAGCGGTTCATAGATAGTCGTCAATGGTCGAGAACTCGTTTGCGGCCTTGTCGATGCATTCCGCCAGCCGCGGCTCATCGAGTCCGACCATATCCCAGGCGGCCCTCGATAGAGGTGGAATCAGATCATCTCCCGGGTTTCCACAGGCCAGCCCTTTGACCAGGATATCGGCCACATGGACGATGGCTGTCTGCAGCTTGGCTTCCTTAGCGAGGGCCGGATCATGGTGGAAGAGGATCGGCTCGCGGAGCGTGACCGGCAAATGCCAAGCGTTTGCCAGGCAGCCCCCGATATCCGCATGAGAGAGGCCCGTGAGTTCCTGCTCCACTTCGAAGAGTGAACGGTCGGCTCTGGTTTTCAGAGCGTCTTTGATGCTATCCCCCACATCAGGCCATTTAACGTAGAGCACGACTTTCCCAATGTCATGGAGCAAGCCTGAGACGAAAAGTTCTTCAGGATTCTTGATCTCCAGCCTGGTTGCCAGGAGATTGGCGGTAATGGCCACACCCAAAGAATGTCGCCACAACTGGTCCATGCCGGCCTCTTTCATGATGCTGAGCGCCGAGGCACAGAGTGTCAGCCCCTTGACCACATTAAAGCCCAGCACGATCACGGCGTGGGTGACCGAGCCGATGCGGGAGGGAAACCCGTAAAACGGTGAATTGGCGAGCCTCAGAACTTTCGCCGCAAGCACTTGATCCTTTTCGATGATGGAGCCGATCTCCTCAGTCGAGACAGTTGGACGACCGATCATGGCGGCAAGCCGCTGCACGACATGAGGAAGCGTGGGAAGGTCTCCGAGCTTCTCAATCCTGTTGCGCAGGTCTGTCGGATGGAAGGTGGTCATGTTGCCTGAGGCCCCTCGGTCACGGATGCCATGCCATGGGTGGCACGCAAATGCGTGCGGAGAGTCAGGAGGATCAGTTGCTGAATGGGATCTTGAGCGACCTGTCGAAACCGATGATCAAGTTCGGCTTCCAATTCCGCCAGGGTTTTTCCGTCTGAATCCAGGGCATCGCCCTCCACATAGACCGACGTCAACTCCATCTGTCGAAGCCGTTCGATCATAGCGGCATCCAAGATCGTTCCGGTCGCCACAATGGGGAGTCCATTGGCACTCACCACTGGTTTTGCCAAAACCATGTCCGGCAACAGCTCATGGGGGACCACTCGTTTCATCAGTCTTGGTTCCCTGACAATTTGTTTACATTCCACCCTGTTGCGAATCGCCTCAACCGAACGACTGAAGCAAGAGAGTCTTCCGACCGTCATCCTCTTATCGGACTCACTGCATTATTTCTAAAGGAATTCTTCGATTGAGGTGATCCGTTGCCAGAAGGGGGAGCAGCGAGATGTGCACTGGTGCAACGAGGGAATAGATGAAAGTGTGCGTGCCCATAAGCCCGACTATCCCGCGCGGGCAGAGCCGACAGCTGGACTACTTGGCAAGTTCCACGATCAATTCAATTTCCACGGGAGCCTGGCGGGGAAGTTCAGCGGCACCGACGGCAACACGAGCATGCCGGCCTGCGTCTCCGAATAGTGACACGAGCAAATCTGAGGCGCCGTTAAGCACTTGAGGTTGATCCGTAAACCCAGGTGCAGAGGCGATATGGCCGACCATTTTGACGATCCGCTTCACGCGATCGAGAGAACCGGCTTCCTGTCGAATGATACTTAATCCATTCAGCACGGCCACTCGTGCGGCTTCCATCCCCTGATCGATAGACAGATTCTGCCCAAGCTTGCCGGTCATGATGAGCTGCCCATCGCGCGAGGGTAGCACACCGGAGAGAAACAACAAGTCACCCGTCCTGACGGCCGGCACATAGTTAGCAACGGGCTTTGGAGGAGCCGGTAATGCAAGTCCCAGCTGTGTTAACTTCTGTTCATACGACATCGCTGACCCGTCCCCTGCTCCTCACCCTTTACGACTACCCTAGTCTGAGCGCATCCAAGAAACTCTCACCAACCGGCAATCGTTCGGCTTGAAGTGCCTCCACAATGGTCTGCCCCACATCGGCGGCGGTTGATCGACTTCCCAAATCGACGCCTTGGGCCAACTTGGGGCCGGTCACGAAGACCGGCACATATTCTCGAGTGGAGGTCCGTCCCGGCAATGAGAAATCTCGTCCATGATCACCCGTTATGATCACCATATCGCCGAGGCGCAACTTCTCGAACAAATCGGGAAGGCGACGATCACATTCTTGCAGGGCGGTGGCCGACTGTCCAGCATCTTCCGACAGCAGATCCAGACTGGCACAGATGAGACCGCGAGGCATCATATTCAACATGCCGATCACTTCATCCACCGCCACCATCGCCGAGGCTACCGGGAGGGCCTTGGTAAACCCGCGCCCACTGAAAAGGTCATAGATCTTTCCGACTCCCATCGCGATCTGGCCGGAGCGATTCAAGACATCCAACATCGTCACACCCGGCGGTTCGCTCACATAGTCCCTTCGTCCGACTTGAGGCCGAAGCAAATCATGCCCACCGATGACCGGCTGCCCGACGACACGAATGAGCATCCCCGCATCCTTCACCGCTTTCCGAATCTCCCGACATCGCTGTTGGAATTCCACCGGTGCCATGAGTGATTCATGCATGGCAACAAAACACGTATTACCTCCATCCGTCCACAGAATAGGCGCTCCGGTCGCCATATGCTCCATACTATGTCGGCGAAACATCACCCCCATGGGCGAGAGACCTCGGCCGATCGACTTTCTGCCTAAGAGCTGTTCCAGGACATCAACGATCTTGGTGGGGACGCCAGAGCTGCAGACCTTCGCGGCTTCCTTCTGAATCACCCCACTGATTTCCCAGTATCCGACAACCGAATCTTTACCCGGCGAGGCAAATCCCAGTCGGCCAAAAGATCCGTTCGGTTGGACCATGGTCCGTACGCCCTTGATCGGAGCAATCTGCCCTAGACCCAGCATCTCCAAATTGGGCACACTCAGGCCATCGACCGTCTCAGCCAGATGCATGAGTGTGTTTGCATCAGCATCGCCATAGTCGACCGCATCGGGTAACGCCCCGACTCCCAACCCATCGATGACGAGAAGAATGACTCGTTTGATCATCCGTGCACTATACTCAATTCACCGTAGGCCTGACATAGGGGCGTATGGGACCGACAGCCAGGCCCAGAATGACCTAGACGAGAGATGTCCTATTGTTAGGCCGGACAATCCCCCCGAGAGCAGAGGAATCCACCGCCTATCTTTCATGGTGCTATGTGCGTTTGTGGATTGCCGTCCGCCACTCGTCGAGGATTTTGAGACTGGCACTGGTTCCGATTCTATCAGCTCCGGCCTCGAGCATCGCCAGCGTGGTCTTCCAATCGCGAATGCCACCAGACGCCTTCACCTTCACCCGTCCTGCAACAGTCTCCTTCAGGAGTCGGACATCCTCAACCGTTGCGCCGGCGGCCCCAAATCCGGTCGAAGTCTTCACATAATCCGCTCCGGCTTCGATGACTAAATTGCACGCCGTCCGTTTCTCCTGCTGCGTCAAATAGCATGTTTCGAGAATGACTTTGTGCTCGACGTTCGGGGTCGCCTTCACGACTTCTGCAATATCCGTCCGCACATAGTCGTGATCGCCTGATTTCAGTCGGCTGACATTCAGGACCATGTCCAAAACCTCCGCACCGTGAGCCACTGCGTCAACCGCTTCAGCCACTTTAGTCTGTGTGCTGTGACCCCCTAATGGAAAGCCGATGGGGATGCCGACGCGAATGCTGGAGCCAGCCACCGCCACCACCACCTCATCAATATAGCAGGGTGGAACAAAAATCACGGTGAACCCGTTCGCTTTCGCCTCTTCGCACAACCGAAGCACCTCGACTTTTGTTGCGTCCGGCCTCAAGGCTGTATGATCAATCAGCGTAGAGAGATTCCATCCTGACATCGTTTACGAAACTCCTTCTTCGTGGTGTATCTGACTGCCATCGGGGGACATCAACGTCTGCGAACGATTGCCTCGTCGGAACGGGCGCTTCTGATACTTTTCCACCGCTCTGTTATGTTCCACGAGTGTCGCGGAAAATTGATGCGTTCCGTCATTCTTTGAGACGAAATAGAGATACGCCGACGGTACCGGATACAGGGCGGCACGGATTGACTGTGCCCCAGGATTGGCAATCGGCCCGGGGGGCAAACCGGCCCACCGATACGTATTATACGGACTGGGGTGGGACAAATCTTTTCTGTGAAGGTTTCCATCGAAATTCGGCAAGCCGTAGATGACGGTTGGATCGCTCTGCAGCGGGATGCGTTTCTTTAGCCGGTTATGAAACACAGACGAGATGTGTGGGCGTTCTTCTCCCGCACCGGTTTCTTTTTCGATCACTGACGCCAAGGTCAACACTTCATGGACCGTCAAGTGAATGTCTTTGGCCCGCGCCTGCCATTCTTGGGTCATCACCTGGCCAAGCTGGTCAACCATGACTCGCATGACTTCTTTGGCGGTTGTCGGACGAGTCAATCGATACGTATCGGGATAGAGATACCCTTCTACCGTTTCAGCTGAGATCCCAAGAGTCTTCAGAAAGGACTTGTCTGTGGCCAATCTGACGAACTCCGCACGATCCGTGATCCGGCGCTCAGCGAGCACATCCGCGACTTGATTGAATGTATAGCCCTCTGGAATCGTGACGGGATGAAGGACCACTCGGCCAAGGACCAGCTTCGAAAGGATGTCCGCCGGAGCCATGGCCGCATTGAGCTCATATTCTCCGGGATGAATTTTTCGGTCGGCTTCCTGGGCCTTCCCCAGCAGCAGAAAGGCGGAACGGCTCCTGATCAGCTGCTCCCGATCCAACAACACCGCAGCTTGCTGAAACGTCGCGCCTTCGGGAATGACCACAACTTTCTGTGGAGCGCGATCCGAATCGGACACGACCGGCGCCTCAGCCCATCGAATCATCTGGTACCCGGCCAATCCGGCGAGTACGACGATCACGAGGACCACGATGAGGATGAGACGAAGCATCATAGGCTGAACTGTCTTGGAGAGACTCCCCCCACTCTTCTAGTATCTCCTCCGAAGAGGTCTGACCGTTGTGAGTCCTCGTTGGAGTTTGAGACTCAAGGTAACTTTGCAACAAAATCGCGGCGGCCACACGATCGATTACTCCTTTGCGCTTCCTGCGACTGACATCGGCGGCAATCAAGAGGTCCTCCGCTGACCTCGTCGTCATCCGCTCATCCCACGTCACAATCGAAACGGAAAGGGCCTCTCCTAAATGGGCGATGAACTCGTGAACCGCTTGCACCGCCGGCCCTTCTTCACCATTGAGCCGCAACGGCAGCCCAATCAAGACTTCCTTGACCTCATGTTCCTGCACCAACTGTTCGATGTGGGCGAGATCGCGCACGAGCGTCCGACGCTCAATCGTCTCTAATGGCTGTGCCGTCCAGCCTAATTCGTCACTAAGCGCGACGCCGATTCGTTTGGTACCGTAATCGAGCGCAAGAATTCGGCTAGGCATGATTCTACCGCTGGAGAGTGGTTTCAACCAGGCTAAAAACCTTTTCTAACGCCGCGTCGAGCTTGGCCGGATCCTTTCCTCCGGCCTGAGCCATTTCTGGCCGGCCGCCTCCGGTTCCACCCACCTCAGTGGCCAGAGCCTTGATGAGCTCACCGGCTTTGATCGTCCCAATCAAGTCTTTCGTCACCACAACCAGCAACGAGACCTTGTCACCGCCGGTTGCTGCGCCAAGTGCGATGACACCGCTTTTCATCTTGTCCCGGAGCTGATCCGCCAACGCGCGCATACCGTTCCCATCCAGGCCATCCGTCCGCTGCACGTGCACCGCCACCCCGGCAACTGTCCTTGCAGTCGAGGCGATCGCGGCGCCGCTGGCCATTTTCAATTTCAACTCGTCCAGCTCCCGCTCCTTGTCCTTCAGCTGTGTGATCAGCTTGCGAGTCTTGGCGACCAGCTCGGACTGCCCCGCCTTCAACAGATCCGATAACTCGCGAACATCGGCTTCAAGTTTCTTCATGAGGACATACGCACCGCTGCCCGTCTGCGCTTCGATCCGGCGCACACCAGCCGCCACACCCCCTTCTGAGACAATGCGGAAGAGTCCGATGTCACCCGTCTGTCGGCAATGGGTACCGCCGCACAGTTCTTTGCTGAACGACTCCACAGTCACCACGCGTACTTGTTCACCGTACTTGTCCCCAAAGAACGCCAGGGCGCCGTTCGCCACAGCCTCTTGAATACTCATCACCTGAGTGCGCACCGTCTCGTTCTTGCGAATTTCTGCATTTACCGTCGATTCAATGTCGTCAATGTCGCGGGACGACAGCGGTCGAAAATGAGCAAAGTCAAACCGAAGACGGTTGGGTCCGACCAGCGATCCATACTGCTTCACATGCGGCCCCAGTAAATCACGCAGAGCCGCATGGACGAGATGCGTCGCCGTATGATTACGCGCGGCATCCAGACGCGCGGACGCATGCACCGTCATATGCAGGCGCTCACCTTCTCGAATACACCCCTTGCGAACCGTTCCCTTGTGCAAGATGACCGTCGACGCCGGCCTCGTCGTCTCCTTGATATCGACCACCCCTTCAGGACCCGTCAAGGTTCCCTGATCTCCGACCTGCCCACCGCCTTCGGCATAGAAGGGCGTGAGATCCAGCGCCAGCTCGACCGTCTCCCCTTCGACGGCTTCCTTCACCAGCTGCTCGCCTTTCAGAATCGCTCGTAAGACGCCGTCGCTTTCCAGATGCTCATAGCCGACGAACATCGTCGCCCCGATCCGCTTGGCCAGCTCGGCAACGGCCGGTCTGGCCGTTTCCTGTTCGAATCCGCCGGTCTTGCGCGCGCGAGTTCGCTGCTCGTCGATCGCCGCATTGAAACCAGGTTCATCGACCGTCATGTCCTGTTCCCGACAGGCCTCGGTGATCAAGTCCATGGGGAACCCATAGGTGTCATAGAGTTTGAAGACGTCGTCCCCTGCCAAAACCGTTTGTCTCGCCGCCTTCGCCCGCTCGATCATGTCGTTCAAAATCGGCAAGCCCTGGTCGAGCGTCGCGATAAACCGCTCCTCTTCGCCTTTCGTCGCTTCGGCGATCGTGCCGGATGCCGCGCGCACTTCCGAGTAGGTGGCGGCCATCTGGTCCACGACAGTCGCACTGAGTTCGTGCAGAAAGGGCTCGACAATGCCGAGCAGTCGGCCATGACGGGCCGCTCGGCGCAGGATCCGACGCAACACATACCCACGCCCTTCGTTCGACGGCAGGATGCCATCCGTCATCAAAAACGTAATGGCGCGCAAATGGTCCGCGATCACGCGCATCGAACGATCCGAGGAATCCTGCTTGCCATACTCGGTGCCGGCCCGTCCGGCGATCGCCGCAAGCAGCGGTGTAAAGAGATCGCTGTCGTAATTGCTCGAGACACCCTGGGCCACGGCGACTAACCGCTCGAGCCCCATCCCAGTATCGATACTTGGTTTCGGCAGCGGGTGGAGCGTCCCAGAGGCATCACGGTTGTACTGCATGAAGACGAGATTCCAGATCTCGATCACCCGGTCGCCCTCGCCGTTCGGCCGGTCTTCGCCTGGTACGGACGGGCCCTGGTCGAAGTGAATTTCTGAGCAGGGGCCACAGGGACCGGTGTCTGCCATTTGCCAGAAGTTGTCTTTTTCACCACACCGAACGATACGCGACGGCGAGACGCCGATCTTCTTCCAGAGCTTCTCCGCATCGTCATCCTCGCGAAAGACAGTCACCCACATCCGATCTTTCTGCAGCCCGACCGTCTGCGTCAGGAACTCCCATCCGAATCGGATAGCATCATCTTTGAAGTAATCACCGAACGAAAAGTTGCCGAGCATCTCGAAGAACGTGTGGTGCCGCCTGGTGTACCCCACGTTTTCTAGATCGTTGTGTTTGCCGCCGGCGCGAAGGCACTTTTGCACAGTCACAGCTCGTGTATAGGGACGGGGTTCTTCTCCGAGGAAGACCCGTTTGAATTGATTCATCCCGGCGTTAGTAAAGAGCAGCGTCGGGTCCGCCTGGGGAATCAAGGCTGCGCTGGGCACGGCCTGATGGCCGTGCTGTTCAAAATACCGGATAAACGATTGCCTAAGTTCCTGCGCACTCTGCGTCATGAGTCTCATCCTTCATCGCTATCGCAAGCGACCATCACAATACGATCAATCGTCTCTTCGTCGAAACCCCGCTGACGTAGGAGACGCACCGATTGCGCCGGTGTCAACCGGCTACCATGGCGCTGCCTGGCGTTCAGCGCTCGACGAGCCATTCGTTCTTCCCCCACATCATGAAACACGTCGGTAATCACCCGATCCGCCACCGTCTCGGCGATTCCCTTGGCCTGCAACTCCGCCTTGATCCGCGCTGGTCCCATCGGCCGAGAGACCAACCTCCGTTCCACCCATCGCTGGGCATAGGCGGAATCGTTGAGATAGTGGAGATCGGACAATCGACGGATGGTCTGCTTGACCAGAAGCGAGGACACGCCGTGCGAGATCAGAAACTGCTGGACTTGCGCAACGGTACGATCCCTCCGCGCAAGAAAGCCAGCGGCAAGCCGAGCCACATCATCCACGGACGTCAAGCGTGCTCTGATACGAGGACGTATGCTCCGGGGTTTATCGATTCGCCCGCCTTTCATCGCCGCGTGCCGCCACCTTCTCGTCTTTCTTCTCGTCCTTCTTGTCGTCTTTGACGTCTGCTTTTTTCTCGCCGCGCGCGGGTACTCCAGCCAGTTCACGCAGATTCATTTCGACTTCATGAGCCATCGCCGTATTACTCTTCATGAAATCTCGCACAGCATCACGGCCCTGACCAATCCGTTCTCCCTTATAGGAATACCAAGCACCGGACTTATCGATGAGCTTTTTCTCGACCCCCATGTCGACCAGTTCGCCGGTCTTGGAAATCCCTTCAGCAAACATGATGTCGAACTCTGCTTGGCGGAACGGCGGCGCCATCTTATTTTTCACCACTTTGACACGAACCCGGCTACCCATGACATCCTGACCTTCTTTAATCGACTCGATCCGACGGATATCCAAGCGAACGGACGAATAAAACTTAAGCGCGTTACCGCCGGTAGTCGTTTCTGGATTCCCAAACATCACGCCCAGCTTCATGCGAATTTGGTTGATGAAGATCACCGTCGTCAGCGACTTCGCAATCGCCGCAGTGAGCTTTCGTAAGGCTTGTGACATAAGCCTCGCCTGAAGCCCCATGTGGGCATCGCCCATTTCGCCCTCGATTTCTGCACGAGGCGTCAACGCCGCGACCGAATCGACCACAATCAAATCAATCGCACCGCTTCGCACCAAGGTTTCGGCGATCTCCAAGGCCTGCTCACCCGTATCCGGTTGCGAAACCAGCAGATCATCAGCCTGCACACCCAGCTTCTTGGCATAGGTCACATCCAACGCATGCTCGGCATCGATGAATGCGGCCACACCTCCCGTTTTTTGCACCTCAGCAATACAATGCAGCGTCATCGTCGTCTTGCCCGACGCCTCCGGACCAAAGATCTCAATCACTCGTCCTCGTGGAAGCCCACCGACCCCAAGGGCAATGTCGAGTCCCAGCGAGCCAGTGGAAATCGCTGGTACGTCGACCTTGTCTTCAGTCCCCAGCTTCATGATGGCTCCCTTCCCATACTGCTTCTCAATTTGGGACAGGGCTAAGTCGAGCGCGCGCTTCTTGTCGTCTTTTTCAGACATGCGAATCTCCTACAAGATGAGAGGAAAGAATCCGGCCGATTATACCCAAGCTACGTGGCAAAACCTAGCCTCATCTCATCGAAGAGAAGTGAGACGCACCGTGCGAAGCAGACCAAGCCGATACGCAATAAAGGCGAAATCAATAGCGGGAAACTGCCTGAGGTGATTCATTTATGGGAAGTCGAAATCTTGCGGGGACGCCTCATGCGCGGTGATGATCAAACCGACAAAAAAGAATTACGAACCTCTCCTCGTATTCCATTGGACTGCCGCCTGTTCTTTTCAAGCACTGAACTGGTAGAGGCTGATGCGACACTCCTCGATCTGTCCAGCGCTGGCTGTGCAGCCGAGTCCGAGACCTCCGTCCGAACCGACATGAGTCTCGACCTGTGGATCTTCTCCCCAACCTATAGTTGGCGCATGCACATTCACCATGCTGTCGTTCGGTGGGTCCGAGGACAGGTGTTCGGCGTGGAATTCCTAAATCTTCGCCCAGTCCAGCGGAAACGACTGCGCCAGCTGGTCGAGAAGTTCAGAGTGCAGTAACCCCTCATCCCAACTCCCACAACAAGAACATGCCTCGCACGTTCTTTCCCCCCTCATACCGCATCTGCCTTCACAAGGCTCGCGATCCCAGCCCTGCTACCGCTGAGGATGCGCGAGAGGCGCGATCATGAGAGGGTATGATCAGATCATGTTCGATCCCCAGATGCTCGGGGGGTGAGCTTGTATTCGCGGGATGCGGCTAAGCATGTCGTTGCATGTGAATCTGGTGGTCAATGGCATGTCTGTCGAACAGATCGTAAAAGAATTCCCGCTGCTCGACGCGGAGGATATCCGCCAAGCCCTTCAATACGCGGCGGTGCTCACCTATGAAGAACTCCATCCGTTGGCCAGCAGCCCGTTGTGAAGTGTTTGGCCGATTGGGCCTGGCACGCGGCATCAGCTGTAGGTTTGCTCGTCTCGCTTGGCGAGTTTCAGAAGAATGACCTTCTGGCGTGAGTCGTCCACATCGTACAGCAGGCGATAGGGACCGATGCGAAGGCGATATTGTGCGGTGAATTGTGACACGATGAGCTGGCCAGCGAGTTGTTTCGTCCGTTTCCCCTCAGGTCTCGGATTGGCAGTGAGCGACCGAATGGCGGCGACGATAGATGCCCGGTAATCGGTGGGGATCTTCGCCAATGTCTTCTGAAAGGAGCGCTCAATCCGTTCGCTAGGAAACACGACTTCGTAGGGCAACTACAGCCCCATCTTCTTGAAGAGACGTTCGGCAGGAACGGCTTTCCCCTGTGCATACTCTGTGCGGGCTCGCTTGATCTCCCCCAGTAACTTCTTATCTTTCAACTCATCGAGGGCCTCGACCAAATCCAGCATGTCCTCGTAGGGCACGAGGAAGGACACCGGTTTGCCGTGGGAAAGGACCAGGGAAGGAGACTTCGAATGAATCAGTTTCGAGAGCTGTGCTTGCGCCTCTCGCACATTAACCGGCCTGGCGTTCCGAAGCAGGGATGACGAACTCACACTCGCACCTCTTGCTGTATTGCAGTTGTATATACAATAGCAGGTTCACCGTGGTCTCGCAAGGGCATGCTGAATGGACGACCGACCGTGCGTTTCATGCAGGGCAAGACCCGGCACCTGCTAATCTTGCTCTCTTCTTCCCCGGCATCACCACCTTGATCTTCCGGTTCGGATGGTCCTCGTCCTGCTGATTAGGTAAGCGTGAGACGAACC
Organism: Nitrospira sp.; assembly: GCA_005116955.1. Lineage (GTDB taxonomy): Bacteria > Nitrospirota > Nitrospiria > Nitrospirales > Nitrospiraceae > Nitrospira_D. Next base: position 408,344 of record SWDI01000003.1, read on the forward strand.
GGTTACCTCACCGAAAAATACATTATCCGAGGGACACAGGCCTTTGATCGCTGGCGGGAACGCCAATCGGCCAATCGCCGTGCGGCGAAAGAATTATTGGGCGTCATTCTGGCTACGGCATCTCAACTCCCCGCCTCCATGCGCACACTCCTCAAAGCCGTCAACCTCTTCCGCGAGCCAGCCCATCAGGCGTAGCAAAAATAGGAGACCAAAGCCCAACACTGAATAAACACGAGGCCTAACGCCCCTTGCTTTGACTTGACACAAAACTGGTTCGCAACGCCCCAGTGGCTCTATTGACAATAGAGTTCATAGTAGGCACTCATTCTTGGCATTACATAGAAATGAGGCATCTTTGTGCCACTTAAAACCATCAATGGCATTTTCCTCCCAGCTAATGGCTTCTTAGACGAAACAGAGAAAGGAGACGTTGTAGGAGTCGGCGGCTGGATTGGCAATTATGCTAGCTGGAATAATTTTGAACGTCGTTGGTTCGAACTACTGCCATCTGAAGCCAAAGGCGACTTTCACTACACTGACTATTGGCATGATCCCAAGTACTGGAGCGCTAAATGGTCACACTCTAAACGAGTAGAATTCATGCAGCAATTGGCTGAACTTATAGTTGAACATACCTCGCTTGGCCTGGGAATTCTGGTCTCCAAGGCCGAATACGAGGAGACAATACCTGAAGAGGACAAGCACGAGGTTAAGGAAGCAGTTTATTTTTGTCTTGCGCATTGCCTTAGGTTGCTCATAGAGCACTTTGACACAATGCCCGGCCAACCTCCGAAACCTCTTAGCTTCATGCACGATCGGAAAACCGGCAAGCACGAGTGGATCGGTGGCTGGTACACATTCGTGAGGAACACATTTCAACACAAGAATATCTTGGGAGATCTTTCATTTGGCACCCGAGCTGAGGAACCTGGTTTACAGGCGGCAGATCTCTTAATGGGAGAACTTCGTCGCTATCGCGAAGGACACGAGTCCAAGATCATAGATATTTTCCGTCAGAAAAATAACGTGTTAGTAGGTCGCCCCACAAAAGACGAGCTCCGGGAATTGGTCCGAAAGGCGTATGAAATGATGCAATAAATGAAGAAGGTGCCCATCACACAGGCTCCCCGTCACCAACCTCTCCAACTGACTGACCACATAGAAGGAAATAACAAAGGGTCGAGGGTCTTTTCTGATTACTCGTCATGATGAATCACCACCAAAATGCCTTCTGACACTCGACAACCTGATTCTTGCGCCTCAGCTCGTCCACGTAACATTCACGTTTCCGCGCACAGCGGGCAACACGCAGGAAGCAGTTCATTTGACGGCACCCCAACTGGGGCTGTATTCTAACGATCAGAATTCTGGTCACTCTAGCAAGAGGTCTCTCATGGCAAAAACCTTGTCGTTATCCGAAGTGAAAACCCGCCTCCCTGAACTCGTGGCGGGAGTCCAGGAGCGTGAGGAGGAAGTCATCGTCACAAAGAATGGCCGGCCGGCGGCGATTTTGATCAATATTGATGAATATACCCGCCTTAAAGAGACCTTGGATGTCCTGAGCGATCCGGGACTCATGAGCCAGATTGCCGAGAGTCGGGCCTTTTACAAAACAAAGCACACAGGGCTCTCGTTTGAGGATGTATTCGGCGAGCCGCTTACGCCGGTCAAGAAGCGACGAACTGCGTGATCCCCTTCCGACCGGATATCCCTCCGCATGTCGCGGACGTGATCCGCTCACTCCATCCCGATCTCAAGCAACTGATCAAGTCAGCCATTCGGGCCATTGCCGCCAACCCCGAATGCGGCGAGCCGCTCAAGCGGGAACTCGACGGGTTACGAAAATACCGCGTTCGCCGCTTCCGCATCGTCTACGCAGTCGATCACAAGAGACGAGTCATTCGCCTCATGGCTGTGGGACACCGCCAATCTGTGTATGAGGAGCTGACCAAGCGGCTTCGACAAAAGCCCCGAGAACAGTAATTCCTCAGTTCACTCCCTCACCACCTCACGAGGGCATTTAAAGGTCCTTCCCTCTCTGGTTCTCCTATGACGCATCTGATCGCCACTGGACACCCGGCAAGAATAGGGATTAGGCTGAAGCACAAACCCCAAAGAGGAAGCCCATGCCTGGAATGTTTGGCAACAATCCGCCGCTTATGTTGATCGCCATCGGGATTGTCATTGTCGCGGCTGTCGTGTTCGCCCTGATGACGGCAGGTTATTAGGCGGATCAGTGGATCGATGAGCACTTAATCGGTTCATACCTGGAAGAAGTATGGTCACGCTGTTTCCCCGTCAACACGTGGAATCCACTGTGATGCAGTCTCAACTTTGGCTCACTCCGAGATCTGCTGCTGCATGCTTAAAGTCAATACACATGCCAGACCATCCCGCTGGAAATTGCAAGAGAGTGTTTTAGGCGCGGGCAAGTTTGGTTGCCCTTCGCAATTGCCCTACAGGCAACGATCTCGCGGCCACATGACCTGCACGAATGGCTTGATTGTGCGACTTGCCTTGCTGGCGTTTCTTTTCATAGTAGCGTTGCGATTCCGGGATCTGCTTGCGATGCCGATCCACGGCGATCATCATGGCGGCCTTCGCGCGGACGTTGACCTGTTTCGGCGGCTTGGAGCTGTGGCGTGTGCCAGAACTGTTGTCCAAGGTGGCCATGCCGAGATACAACGCTAGACTGCTTTCCTGCTGGAAGCGTGTCACCGTCCCGATCTCCCCCGCGAGCTCGGCGGTGCAGATCGGGCCAAATCCCGGGAGCGAGGCGACCGTCGTGGCGATCGTGGACTCCTGCGCGACCTGATGCATCGTCGTCTCCAAGGCCGCGATCTGTGCATCGAGGTCCAGCACCCGCTGGGCATCCTCCTGGATCATGGCCCCGACCCACTCCACCTCCGGACTCCACTGGGCCTGTGGCTGCCAGTCCTGAATGATGCGCGCATACGCTCGCCCCACACAGGGGATGTTCAAGAGGGTCGTTTTGCGAAGGCGCGTCAGTTGCGGAAGCGTGTCCGCACTGACCAACAAGTGCAGGAACCACTGGTTGCCGACTTCCCGCGTGAGATCGAGCAATCCTGGACAGACTGCCTGGAGATCGGCTTGGAGCGTATTCAAGACCCGGACTCGTTCGTTCACCAGCCGCCGGCGCCGTCGTGTCAGCCGCTTCAAGCGCGCATTCGCCGCCGGCACTACGCCAACTTCCTGTAACACGGCTTTGGCTACCGGAAGATGCTCCCGCAGTTGAAACAACTCAAGCCCCTTGCGCGCATCCAGCCGATCGGTCTTGGCGGCCCCCGGAAAGATCTCTTTGAACCGGGCCAACTTGAGATTATTGATATTGTAGAGCCGATATCCGCGTGCCTGAATCAGCTGATCCAACGGTCGCGCATACCCATTATAGCCTTCCATCGCGACAGCGACTGGCCCTGGGTAGTGTTGGTGATAGGTCTCGATGCGGGCGAAGAAGTGGGCAAAGCCTTCTGGGTGATGCGTGATTGCAAATTCTTCCAGCACGTCACCACTCGACAGCCCGATGGCGACATGGTGTCGTCGGGCACCCACATCTACACTAACTCGCAGTTCGACGGTTGATGTTGTGGCCACGTGACCCTCCTCTTGTAGATCGGTGAGGCATCATCCCTCGGTCTCGTCTACAGTCAGAGCCACGTCTTCTGGGCAGAAGATGGCACCATCCCGGTCGACCCCTCGGATGATGCAGGTGACGGAGGCGGCATTTCAGGCAGAGTGTGCCTGACGACACAGGCCACGGACCCCACGAGCCACACCTCCGTCAGAAGCCCGTATACCGGAAACATACTGCTCTGTCACCTACAAATTCCCATGGTAGACCCCAATGTAGATACGGACGCGCGCAGTCGAGGATCGACCAGGCCGCACTCGTGGAGCGAGCGAGCTTGGAAGGGCCATTATGGTGTTCGTTTGATCGGTGCTGCGGCGATAAAGGAATCCCGACTCTTTTTCGCATTTCAAAAATTGGTGAGTTGATGCCACAGAAAAGGTAGTTTCGTTTACTTACGGCGATGCAGCGAAGAGTCTGCGCAATGCTTTTGAATTGCGGAAATCAACAATAGACACACGCTTCTTATCTGCTCGATGATGTGGAGAATGTCCGAACGTGAGAAGCGACGCCCGACGTTCTCTGCGGTTTCTCTTCCATGTGAGATTGCGTTCCTATGGTCAACAACTTCATCTATTCTGTGCAAATGACGATTGCGTTGTGCAGGAGTTCGTTTGATGCCAAGTACGTCAAATATCAGCTGCAAATGTGAATGGCGGAAATGACTCCCGTCATACGGGAATACGGTATTTCCTACGCTAGCAAAATTGTCAGAAAAGACCTGATTGAATAATTTTAGCCGTCGATCCCAGACATCTTTGGGGGTGCAGTCCCGCAGGGATGTAAGTTCAGAGTCTAAAAATAGAGCCATTAATGAGGGAGTTAAGTCTTTTTTGGAGTGATTATGAGAGACAAGAACGTCTATGGCAGTTTGAACTACTGTGCAAACAGTATATTCGTAAACAGAATACATTTGCACAAAGGCCAACCCTTTAGCGATCTGTGCTGCGTCCCCTTTCAATCCGTGCGCAGCTTTAAAAAAGGATTCAATCCCAGTAAAGCGATCTATGACCTCAGCTCGCAGGGGATCGAACATATTCTTTCCCAGCAAAATGATCCCTGCAGAACTCAATCCGTCCCTTAACAGCAGACCTGTCGTTTGTAGCTCCTGTTGTAAAGCTGCGCAGTGTATCCGACGCCATCCATGAATCTAAATTCTTGATGACAAGGTGGTTCACTGTTCGAAGTGCGAGCGCCGCCCCAACTGTTATTCCTTCGTAGAGGTTCAGGGGGGTAGTTCCCTTTCGGCCTGGTCGGCTAAGGCCATCGGGGAAAGCTTTTGCGAGTTCTGCAAATGTGGCGTTAAATATTTTCTCTTTCTTTTTGTAGTCGAAGTTCTTGGAAGCCTCTGACATATAATCATTCAGGAACGAACTGACGCCGTGGTCAAATTCTTTGTATCGGTCAAGAAATGCGAAGAATCTCAGGACGCACTCCTCCGCAGTTCCATCTTTTTGCTGCAGCTGTGTAAGCTTAACAACTGTTTTGAAGTCGGCAGAATTAGCTAATGTCTCCAGCCTTTCAGCAAAGTCGCCTCGGTAGACGCAGTCTCGAATCTCTTGTGGGGTTAGGGCAACACCGCCAGTGTTCAGGCGCTCAAATAAATCATATCGAACTACACTATCGCTCTTGTCATTAAGAGTGATTACCTTTAATGGCCTGGTCCGAAAGTGAAGCTGTATGTTAGCCGGAAGGTCTTCATATCGTAGCCCCTCAAATTCTGTGAGCTTCTGTAGATCGGTCAAAACTAATGCGTCCCCAACGCCTAACTTTTTCCGGGTCGCTGTAGCGCCAGCGAATTTGACAAGGGAGCTCAGTCGTTGAACTCCATCTACAACTTCCCAAGAATTGTCTTGGTTTGTTGCCATGAAAAGACTTGGGACTGGAATGCCTAGCAAGACAGACTCAATTAGCTGAGAGCATCGTTTAGGGTCCCATCTGAATTGTCGTTGATAAGCTGGGGCAACCCAGATTTGCCCTTCATCAACCATTGCCAATAGCTGTTGTAGATGAATGTCGAAGGTGTCGAAATCTACTGTTCTGCGCTGCTCTTTTAATTGTTGATCGAGCTTCAACTGCTGTTGAGTGTTCTCTTTGAGGCTGGACATATTTACCCCACTCTTCGTGTATTTAGAGTCCCAGATGGTAGCCGTTGTTCCCAACTTACTCAAGTTGTTACATTCTTTCCAGGCTCTAGAAAACAGAAAAAGAGGGTTCAAAACAGCAACATTCTGCATTTCTGTTTGCCGTGTCAGCGCGTGTATCGGCGCTGGCTAGTCTTTACTGCGGCTGCCCAAGAACGTGACGACGTGACCTCGGAGCGCGGCAACGAATCGCTGAAAGTTGAGGTCTTCTGCCGGCTGTGTGATTTTTGTCTTTGGTGAGTTGGTGGCCAGCATGAAACAGGCTGCGGTATACAGCCGCTCCAGCACCAGACGGCGACACAGAAGTTCGTAGCGCTTGCTGTAGGAGACGCCTTTGTACCGCCGGAGGGCTGCTGTATCCTGGAAATGTGCTTCGCCACGGAACTCAGGGTCTACTTGGAAGTATGGTTCCTTGTTGGCAACAGGGATTTTGACATTGTCACGATCCTCTAAGAGGAACAGATAGCCAAGAAATGGAGGAGGCGCTTGACCAAAGCGGCCTTCTCGGAAAGCCGTCCAAATATCTTTGGCGCTGCCCACCGCTTCTTCCGAACGATTGTTTACATTGTTGCCGATCGATTTGCCGGCTTGGGACTTAAACTCCATCGCTAAGACCAATGCGCCGTTGGAAACGACGATGAGATCCCACTTTTTTGTGGCTCTGAAGTACCCCGGGAGCTCAAGCGCGGTCCTTGTGCGGATATCGACCTGATTCAATCCGGCTTCGCAGAGAATGTCCGAAACCAAGACTTCCAGGGCACCCATCTGAGTGCCTCCTGTGACTTCGCCTCTGGTGCCGGCATCGATTTTCCCTGACTGAACCTGCTTCTCTTTATTTTTCCTGCGGGCGTTCCAATAGCCTTGGACGGCGGCTTGCAATCTCTTGTCAATGTTCAAGCGCGGCCTCCAACGTGCGAGCGGTGACTCCATAGAGGTCCAATGCCGCTTGGGTCGCGCGAGGCCTATCCCGCAGACGGAAGGCGTCTCTCAATTCATGTGACTGGATCTTGGACAAGGACTTTGGCGCAGGGACTCGAATACGCCGTAGGTATTGCGCTTGGAAGCGCAAGTAGCCGCCTCGCATGCGGACTCCATAGGATTCGACAAAAAACTGTCCCACCTTCGACAACAGGAGGCCGCCGAGTACTTCCAGGTCCCACTCCTCCGACTGAATGAAATACAGATTGTGGTGAGGATATGTTTCGCCACGATCTAAGACCGGTTCGAGGGTGCTTTTGATATCCGGAATATACAGTTTGTGGGTGTGAGTGAGCGTGTGGTTAACGCGGTCGATCGTCTTATACCATTTGTCGACGCTTTTCTCCGCAGTGTGGCGTTTCTTCAGGGCTTCGGCATGCCGCTCGTAGTAGGCCTGCAACTTAGGATAGGTCTTCAGATTGACCAGCCCATCGTGGTTCCATGGATTCACGAGATAGTGTCCGGACCACCGTACCGTTCCGTCCGTCAGATCTTTCGCAAGTGCAAGCTTCAGCAGGCGGGGAGGTTCCACCAGGTCCGCATCTGTTGTGATGTAGACTCGATCGTTCCCAGTAGCCACGCCGATCCCGACCTTGGCATTCATTTCAAGGGGAGAAAACTGATCTTCCAGTTGTCGAAGGAGTGCCAGTTGTTCCGGCGAATGGCAGGGCCAGGGGTCTGATCCTTTGAACCATGTATGTACGACGGCTCGATGGATGCCCTGGGGCAGGATGGTTTGGCTGGTTGTCTGGAGCGTTGTTGCCAATTCTCCTGGTTGAACATTTTCAGCATCCTGATCGGCGTTTGCCACAATGGTGGATTGCTGTTTTGCGTGCCGAATCACCGTGATGGCAGGATAGGCGTCCACTTCATCATCAAAGGCATTGGCGTGGTGCATACTGAGGAGCATCTCGACGCTGTACGCCGAACTAATCAGTTGGCGCAGTTCAGCCCCATATTGGTTACGCATCCATCGATCTGCGCAGATGAAGGTGCACACCCCGCCAGTTTTCAACTGCCGAAGGGCGGCTTCGAAGAATGCCACGTACAGGTCGGCTCGTCCGCGCATTGCGGGATACGCACTTCGGTAGACTGAGGCGGTCTCTTCTGGAATATCCTCAAGGCGCACATACGGAGGATTGCCGACAATGAAATCGGCTCGTCTCGTGTCGGCATCAAGGAGGTAATCTCCGTTTACTACCCACGCTTCAGCCAGTTTCTTTGCGAGTAGGCTCTTCGCTCCGTGATCCACTAGAAGATCTTGAGCGACAGTGCGGGCATGAGCCGCACTCTTCTCATCCAGTTCGTAGGCGATGAGAGAGTCTTGGCAATCCGATAACGGTCGACCCAGCTTCCGGCACGATTTCACTAGGCGCTCAATCATGGGACCGAGAAACGCGCCATCGCCGGCTGCTGGTTCGATGGCCAGGCTGTCCACTATGTTGGTATTCGAGCAATAGCCGCTTAAGTCCAGAAGTAGTTCAACGACCCAACGCTTTGTGTAGACGACCCCTTTCGGCTCAGCTGCTGATACAGAAGGTGGACGTCGGAGAGGCGCGATCAACGGAAGCTGTATACCTCGTGTTAAGACTGATGGACTAAAATGGTTGTCTGACACGAGGGCCTCGATCTCTCCGAGGAGGTCTGGTGGAAAAAGAGTGGCTGATAGTAGCTTGTCTGTGCTTTTCCTTCAAGGTTCGGTCAGGAGGTGTATTATGTATTACGATCAGTACTACGAAGACCAGACAGGTGGCGGGCTAGTTACAGGCTGGGACATGTCGCCTTTTTTCAGCGGTTGCTAAGATCCGAACATCAGAATAACTTACGTAGGTAATTTGGTCTGCTTTGAGTATTGACTTCTTATGTTCTGAAACGAGTGCCGTCCGGTTTCATCAGCGTTTCTAGATTTCTCGCCGGTGTCCAACTCGCAAGACGACGATCTCTTGGCCATTCAGATCGAAGCCGACACGGTAATTTCCAATCCGAGACCGAGTGGATCACAATTCTGCTTGCTTAAGCGGTGCGGCGTGGGCGAGAGGACGCGATCACTTCTTATAGTTGACCCGTGATACGGGATCAACCTGATGAGGCGCGCGTTGAATCGATTGACGGACGCGGTTCATGGGCGGCACGGGCGGTTTTTCGATGGCGACCTCGGTCGGCCCGTTTCCAGAAGGAGCGGTTCCGATTTCGGCAAAGACACCGCGATGGTCCGAGGGCCAGAGAGCATCGCCGTTCGGGAGCCGGCCGGGCTGGTCAAATGCCAGACGGCTTGAACGCACGACCGAGCTTCCATTGGTACTTCCATCAAACAGGAAAATAAAATCGACACGGCGATCGGCCGTGGGCCATTCGACTTGGATATTTTGCCAGACGGTTCCTCCGGGTACTCCCGGATTCGCGATCCGGAAGGCGTCGATGAATCCCGGCTCTTTCTGCCATTCGGTGAGGACTGGAGATTGCTCTCCGGTATTCAAGTCGCCCATCAAAATGGCTCGCCCCGTTCCTCGATGTTCGCGGAACAGTTCGCCAACTCGTTGGAGTTGGCATTCGTCGCCTTTCGACGTGTGGGCGGAAAAGATTTGGGTCGGCCCATCGGGAGCCTTAATCTCGGCTCGCAGAAGAATGCGGGGGTCCATGCGACGTGGGCACCGAGGCAGGTCGTAGACTGCTGAGGTGACGATGGGATAGCGGCTCAGGATGGCCGGTCCTTCTTTGAAGCCGATGGCTGAGGTGATCAGTTGATCCACAAAACCAATGCCGAAGATATGTTCGGTTGCAGGAGCGAACACCATCTGGTACCCGAGTGCCTCAGCGATTCGTTGAGGCACGTTGCCATGCTTTCGGCTGTCTGACGCTTCTTGAAGTGCGATGACGTCAGGTTGCAAACGCTTCAGTTCTTGGATGGATATGTCGAGTCGTTCCTCGAGATGGGTGCCGCTCTCGAAGAATCCTGACCAGGCTCCATCGTGCAGCAGGTTGTAGGTCAAGACTCGCAGTGGAGGCGAATCTCCTCGGCCTTCTTCAGCGTGCGTTACGGGACTGCAGAGCAGTAGGATGGCGGCCAGCCACGGGAGCGTATACGAGAAGCGGTTGACCATGGGTGATACACGTAACATACGCCTCTCTCCTAAATCTTTCCACAGTGAATACGTATGATGTGATTTGGCGATTGACGCTGATCCTGGTTCCGTCCTTGCGCCGTCTTTTCAGCGGGTGCTAAGATCCGATCAACAGAATCATTTCGTACCTGTTTCAGAAACATCATGCCAAACATTACATTACTCGTGTCGCCCAGTTGTGGAGCCTGTCCATCGGCCAAAAGTCTGTGGAAGCAGTTGCGCGTGAAGTACAGCTTCTCCTATCGTGAAGTGGATATCACCACGAAAGACGGCCAGGAGCTGGCCGACCGTCATTCTGTTCGTGCCGTGCCAGCGACGATCATCGATGGGCGCCTGACGTTCGTCGGTGTCCCAAGTCGAGAAAGCGCGGAGAAAGCCATTCAATTGAAGATCAAACAGCGAGAAGGGTAGGGAGCCATGGACGAATACGAGAACGAGCTCCCGGATCTTCCACTCATATCCAAGGGGCCTCCACCGGATTGCCCGATCTGCGCCGATCCCATGTCGTTTATCGACGGCGACTGGGCCTGTGTTGACTGCAACGGCGAGCTCTTGGGGCCGGAGACCGGGTAGCGTACAATGACTCGCCATGTTGCAGGTCATCACCGGTCGCTTTCATCCCACTCTTGAATCTGCTCTCGTCCATCGACTCACATGTGTCAAGGCGACTGATCCGCTTGCGCCGATCGCGATCTTCGTTCCGTCCAAGCCACTCGCTGATCGCCTTCGCACCATTTTCGCCGTTGAACACCGGCTGTCGCTCTTCAACGTACATATCTTAACCTTCCACCAATTGGCTCTACGGCTGGCTGGGGACCTACGGGTCGACCACCCACTGCCTCGGGTTGTTGACGAGCTGTTCTTTGAACAACTCGTTCGTCATATCGTTCACAGCAAACTTACCAGCCAGGCTCCGTTGCAACGAATCGGACAATCCTCTGGGACGTGGGGCGCGCTCTGGGCGACGATCCGTGATTTGAAGGATGCCGGTGTCGATGCTGCGCAAGCGCTGCAAGGTCTCCGTGAAGGCTATTTCGAGGATGATGACGATCGGGAGTGGCTCGGCGCGCTCTTGTCGCTCTATGCGGCCGTGAAGGAAGCGGGCAAGACCCTCGAAGTTGGGACGCAAGACGATCTGGCCGAGGCCCTCATCCCACTCATTCCGACCGCTACGTTTCTCCAGCCGTTGAAGGCCGTGTTCTACTATGGGTTCTATGACCTGACGCAGGTGCAGCTGTCCCTCTTTGAAGCGATCAGCCGTGCGAAGGACACGACCTTGTTTTTTCCACTGGAGGATGACCCGGCGTTTGGGTTTGCTCGGCGCTTTTTCGATCGCCATATCCAGTCGCTGGTGATGTCGGACGATGCGCCGATCCGGTCGGAACAGGAATCGTCAACGGTGGCGCACGATCACGCCCAACTCACCATACGGAGCGTAATTGGCGCGGAAGAAGAATTGGCAGCAACCTGCCGAACCATTCTTGATCTGATCGAAACCAACGGGTATCGATTCGATGAAATCGGTGTCACCACCCGGACACTCGATCCCTATAGCCTGTATCTTCAGTCAAGTTTCGATCGCCATCGGATTCCCTTTCGTACGACGGCATCGAGGCCGTTGATTCAGGAACCGATCTGCAAACTTGTGTTGCAGGTAGCCTCCCTGCCGTTGAACGATTTCTATCGCACGTCTGTTCTCGATGTCGTGACGTCTCCGCTCTACGTCACTGATTTGTATGATGAGCTGTCGGCGTCGTATCGGCCAGAACAGTGGAAGCTGCTCGTCCAAGCGCTGCACATTACGCATGGGGTTGAGGCGTGGACACGGTTGGAACAGGTGAGTCAAGCTGCATTGGTGATTGATGGTGAGGAGAGCCTTGTTGATTCGCTGGCCATTGCGCCGGAGGTGATCGGCCTGTTTTGGCAGGTGGTCTCACAGCTCGTACAAGCCTGTTCGGCCCTGCCATCGCGAGGCACGATCGGTCAGATGGTCACAACGTGTCGAGCACTCATTGAACGGCATCTGCGTCGGCTAGATGCAGCCATATCAACGACCGACACCGACGATGGTCCGCTTGTTCGCCACACGATGACTTGGGACGCCATCGACGGTATCTGGACCACGCTCATGGAATTGGAGCCTCTCAACGAGGAGATGACCTGGGCCGAATTTGTTGAACTGTTGACCCATACCTTCGAGCGCACGACGATCCCTCTCCACGATGGTTCATCTCAGGGCGTGACGGTATACGACGTGATGGCTGCCCGCGGAGTGCCGTTCAAAGTCCTGTTCGTCCTCGGGCTGAACGAAAAAGTGTTTCCGCGCTATATTCGCGAAGATGCATTTTTGCGTGATCGCCATCGGCGCGTGCTCGACGCCACGCTTGGATTTAAGATCGATGAGAAACTGACGGCCTACGGAGAAGAGACCTTGCTCTTTCTCCTATGTTGTCAGGCTGCCACGCAGCGACTCTACTTGTCCTATCAACGGGCCGATGAATCTGGCCGCATGCTGGCCGCCTCTCCGTCTCTAGGGGACGCGCGCCGTCGGTTCGGCCAGGATGAGCAGCCGATCGATGTGGTGCCTCGTCGTCTGACGGATCGAGTCTCACAACAGCCAACGATTACACGATTCCTGCTGCCGGCTGAACTGACGCAGTGGTTGGCCATGAACGGGCGAGACCCGACCGATCTGGTACGGGCGCTCGGGCGTGATGCGGAGACGTTCCACCATGCCGCGATGGCGCTCGATCGAATCGAAGAAGACGGCGCGACGCTCAATCTCTTCGACGGGATGACGGGGACGGTCGAATCTCATTGGGTGCGACTCATCGAACGGGGTCTCGCTCCGACGCCGCTCGAACGGTATGCGCGCTGTCCGTTCCAATATTTTTCCGTGGATGTGCTGCGACTCGAGCCAAGCCGGGTTGCGATGTCGCAGGAGCCAGATGCGGCGCTGGTTGGGACGCTCTGCCACGCCGCATTGCGTTATTGCTATGAACAGCTCGTGCAGGTCGGGTGGCCAACTCGACAAGTGGCGGACGACATGATGGACCAGACGATCCGTCGGTCGGTAGAACAGGCGGCGGCAGACCTGGAGTCACAACATCGAACCGGCCACTATCTACTGTGGGAGTTGGCGAAAGAACAGATCGTAGGGCTGGTGATCGCGGCGGTGAAGGCGGACGAGGAGGAACAGGCCGAGCATCCGTACCAGCCTATTGCATTTGAAGTGGACGGTGAAGGGACGATTCCCGGTGTCCTCGACGAGGGATTGTTGAAGATCCGTGGTCGTATTGATCGTCTCGACCGGAACCGGTCCTCCGGCACGGTGCGCGTACTCGATTACAAGTTCAAAGTCGGCTCAGCGATGAAACCGGAAGACCGGAACTTGACCCAGTCGGCGGTCCGTGGGTATCGGCTGCAGCCACCGCTCTACAGCGGGCTCACTGTTCCTGGCCAGCCTACTGCGAGCCAGGTGCAGTTCCTGTTTCTCGCTCCTCAGTGGTCACCGACGATCAGCCGTTCAAGTTTTGAGACGATGTCGTGGTCCTCCGATGCGGGGGTACTGATCCAGAACACAATGAGAACGCTCGTGGACGGCATCCGTGCCGGACGCTTTTTCATTCTTCCAGACGGCTATTGCGATAGCTGTGACTTTCGTGTGGCTTGTCGGCGAGAGCATGCGCCAACGTGGTGGAGGGCCTATCGCGCGGCTGAGCCGAAAACGTTGAAGATGCTTCGTACACAGAAAATTGCCGATGAGTAACGATTTCCCGATACCGGATCGTATGGCGCGCGAGTTGGCCGAGACGACATTCGATCGCAATGTTGTTGTTGTGGCCGGAGCCGGGACAGGCAAGACGACGTTGTTGGTGAATCGCCTCGTGTATCTGCTGATGAAGGAACCCGCTCCGGTCTTGATCACGCAGGTCATCGCCTTAACCTTCACCAACAAGGCAGCGACCGAAATGAAAGTCCGACTGCGCGAGCGACTCGTTGTGCTGGCTCGCCCAGAGGCCGACCCGGTGCAACCAGGCGACGGAGGGGCTGTCTCGCGGGAAGAGCTGCGAGATCGCTATGGACTCAGCGCTGATGTAATTGCCGCGCGTGCTCAGGTCGCACTCAACGATCTCGAAAAGGCCCAGATCGGCACTCTTCATAGTTTCGCCGGGCACCTGTTGCGACTCCACCCGCTAGAGAGCGGAGTTGATCCTGATTTCAAGGAAGACGACGGCTTACGATTTGAAGAACAATTCACTGCAGCGTGGGATTGCTGGCTCGACCAGGAATTGAGCCGAGCCGGACAACAACATCGCCTCTGGCGATCGGTCTTGTCATCGACCACTCTTGAAACGGTCAGAACGTTGGCCCGGTCCTTGTGCAGCGAATTGATCGACCTCGGCACTTTGCAACAACAACTCGCATCGACAGCAGTGCCACCAGTTGTTTTGAGTTGGATACAACATATGGGAGACCGGGCGGACCAACTTTTGAAGACATACGATCGACCAAAGCGCCGGAAGGTTGAGCAGATGCTCGCCGCGACGGCGTCTTTGATGCGTCTCATGGCAGACAATGGGTTACCAGGCCGACAAGGCCTGGCGATGGAAGAGCGAGAATGGTTTGGGAAGGATCTCGGGAGCGCCGTGGGTGGATGGGAGAAGGGTGATTTCAAAGAGGCGGCTGCGCTTATTCAGGCGGCGCAACAGCTTCTGGCGATCGACCATGCGTTCTTGAACGATCTCGTGACTTTGCTCATACCGCTCGTGCGGAACATTCGTGAGACCTTTACCCGGCAGGGTTGGATTTCGTTTGATGGGTTGTTGGCACGGGCACGGACACTACTCCTGAATCATCCGTTGGTCCGTGAACGGATTAAACGGGACTATCGAGCCGTGTTGGTCGATGAGTTTCAGGACACAGATCCGGTGCAGTACGAGATCATCCTTGCGGTCTCGGAGCGGCAGGGGAGTCAGGCGGCTCACTGGCATGAGATGACGCTCGAGCCGGGGAAACTATTCATTGTGGGAGATCCCAAACAGTCGATCTATGCCTTTCGGCGAGCCGATATCGAAGCCTTCGACCGCGTCGTAGAAAAGGTCACGGTGGACGGTGGAGTGGCCCAGACGTTGACCACGAACTTCCGGAGCGATGTGGCGGTGTTAGAGCCGGTGAATGAGGTCTTCGATCGGTTGTTTGAACGACAGCCGCTGGTTCAGCCAGCGAATGTTCGATTGGAGGTGCGACCCCAGCGGCGTCAGGCGTCAATCGAACCGGGCGTTCGTCTCAACGTGACCACGCCGGATGGTGAAGCAGAGACATTCGATGCTGCGGGGGCGACGAGAGCCGAGAGTGAAGTGCTGGCTCGCTGGCTGAACGACGAGGTCCTGAGTCGCCCTTTCGTGAAGCCAGGACACATCGCGTTGCTCTTCAGGAAGCTTACGCAGGCCGATGCCTATCTCGATGCCTTGCGCCGGCACGCTATTCCCTACGTTATCGAGGGGGAAAAGCATTTCTATCGTCGTCAGGAGGTCATTGACCTCGTCAACTTGCTGCGGGTCTTGGATCATCCTCATGACGAAATCGCGTTAGCCGGCCTCCTTCGCTCACCACTGGGAGGGTTAACGGATCGGGAGCTCTATGAGCTCAAGCAGGCGGGGCATTTCAATTATCTTCATGCCGTGGGTCTTGGGTCGTGGTCCCATGCCCGCGCGGCTGCTGTTCGGCGGTTGTACGAACACCTGGCGTGGCTGCACCGGGCTATCGCCATGCTGCCATTGGCTGAGGCCATCGCGCTGATGTTTGACCGATTGCCGATCCTGGATCTGGCGGCTGCATCACTCCATGGCGAACAGGCCGTGGCCAACCTCCTGAAAGTCAAACAGACGGCTGCGTCATTGGCCGATCGACCTCACATGACCTTGAGCGGATTTGTGGAGCTTATGATTGCCCGCCTTGATGAACAACCGGACGAATCGGAGAGTCCTCTCGCCGAGGAGTCGCTCGAAGCCGTGCACGTGTTAACGATTCATAAGGCCAAGGGGTTGGAATTCCCCATTGTTGTGCTGCCAGGCCTTCACCAAGGGAGTGGGCGGGAGCGAAGCGTACCACAGGTCTCCTATGATTGGTCGAGTGGCATCTATGGCCTCTCTCTCGACCGTCATCGGTCTCTCGGTTCGTTGCTGGTCCAGCACAAACTGCGGCTGCGAGAAGAAGCGGAACGGCGACGCGTGCTCTATGTGGGAATGACGAGGGCCAAAGAGTTGTTGTTGTTGTCAGGAGGGATCACTGGCCGCTCCATCGGTGAAACGGTCTTTGACCTGCTGCAGAGTATTGGGACGGGGGAGATCGGAATAGCCTCGACGGAGGCTCTGAAGATCGGCGCCAGCGCGATTCCCCATCGAGTGATCAAGGCACCGGAACGAAAGCGGCCACGCCGACGGTCGGATAGAGTAGCTAGTGCAGTAGTGATTGATCCATATGAGGTTGCTGAACGGTGGAAGATCAGAACGACTCGCTGGACAGAGGTTTGTGAGACTCCCCATCATCTGACGCCGACAACGCTGGGTAAACGATTGGCGCGGGTTGTGCGTGAGACGACTCCGGCTCGACAGGATGTGGCGGTTGGACGATTAGCTGGTGTGGTGGCGCATCGCTTGCTCGAGGGTTGGGACTTTTCACAGCACCCTTCTGGGTTATGTGCTCAGGTAGGCTTAGCCGTACAGGCAACCCTTGGGCCGGACGACCAGCCTCATGCTGAAGCGATCACTGAATCCGTGACGGATCTTCTTGTGACGTTCGGTCGATCGGAAACCTATGAACGTCTCCGGTCGTCCCAAATCCTTGGCCGAGAAATCCCTTTCGTCATACCTTGGGGTGACAGGCAGGTCATGGAAGGGGTGATCGACCTCCTCTACCGGCTTGATGGAGAGCTGTGGGTCGCCGACTATAAGACGGATGCGATATCGGCCGATCAGGCAGCCGCGCGGGCTGAGCAGTACAGAACACAGAGTGAAGTCTATAAATCTGCGATCAGGCAGAGCCTCGGGTGCGACGCGGTTCGGTTTCACTGTCTGTTTTTGCGCTGTGCAACGGCAGTAGAATTGTAAGGGTAGGGACAATGGGAATGGCCAGGTGTGACCATGTCTCATTTGAGGATTTTGAAAAGCTGGTTCAGCAGGCGATCTCGGACCTACCTCTTCCCTACGCTAAGCTCATGGAGTCTATTGCCGTGGTTGTGGAAGAAGAACCGCCGCAAGACGTGTTTGAAGACTTGGAGCTGGACAGTGAAGACGATTTGCTTGGGCTGTACCAAGGTCAGTCACTCGCGGCTGATTCGTTCTTTGATCCTGGAGGGGAGCAGCCGCCACGAATTTCCATTTACAAGGGTCCAATCCTCCGCATGTGTGAGAGCCCTGAAGAAGTGGTGCAGGAAGTGCGTGATACCGTTGTCCATGAACTGGGCCACCATGTCGGCCTCGACGATGACGACATGCCGTATTAAGGATGCTGGAAAAACTCTCCAGCGTCGTTCTCGCTTCGCTCAAGGCCTCAACGTACCAACCGCGTACGACTCGGCCTTTGGCTCACTGCGTCCTTGCCCGACACTCAGGACTTTCAAGCGTGCGCAGCCTTCTGCCTCGCACGCTGGTAGCCTAGGACGAGCATCATGAGTCCGATCGCAACCATCGGAATGGAAAGAATCTGGCCCATGGTAATCGGTCCGAAGATAAAGCCCAAGTGCTGATCTGGTTCACGAAAGAGTTCGACGATGAGTCGGCTCATACCGTACCCGGTAATGAAGGTCCAGAAGGTAGTCCCAGGCGGGGTCGGTCGCCGATCAATCAACCATAACACCGTGAACAGCGTCAGTCCTTCCAGTGCTGCCTCGTACAATTGCGAAGGGTGACGGCAGGCTGGCCCCCCTGCGGGGAAGACCATGCACCAGTCCACATCCGTCGATCGACCGTAGAGTTCCCCGTTGATAAAGTTGCCTATCCGGCCAAACCCCAATCCAATCGGCGTGACGGCTGTCGCTAAGTCCGCAACGGTATAGGTCGGAATGCCCTGCCGTCTGCTGAACCAGATCAGTGCGATAGCGGTCCCAATGAGTCCACCGTGGAAGGACATGCCGCCTTCCCACACTGCCAACAGTTTCAACGGGTTTTGGATGTAATAGGAAAAATTGTAGAACAGGGTATAGCCGATCCTGCCACCTAGAAACACGCCGAAGGCGGCATAGACAACCATGTCATAGACCTGGTCTTTCCTGATTGCCAACCCCTTGTGGGTTACTTTGCGTTGAATAAGGAAGTACGCCGCAGTCAGCCCGATCAAGTACATCAACCCGTACCAACGGAGCTGGATGGGGCCGAGTGCTACAAGAACTGGGTCAATATTAGGGTAGGGGATGGCAGCTAGGGGGGCCATTACGGTGCTTCCAGAATAGTCCTTTGTATGAGGGTACTTATATCACGAGAGGAACACGAATCTTGGATGATCCGCGGTACCCATTACGCCGTACGGTAAAACTTGCCGGTGGATCATACGGGGGCTCACGTGTCAATGCAAGCGAGACAAAGATTAGAACCGGCTAAAGTTTGTCGCCGGATAATCGGCTTCCATGGCTGATTTGCAAGCACGCAGGAAGCTCAAGTGTTGGTTTTCTGAAACGACTGTGTCTCGGCCTGTTGAGAAAAAGAGACCAAAAATTAGTCACTTCTCATTGCCAAAAAACGCCCCCTGTGATTTTTCACGAGAATCGCCTCTTTTGCGCAGACTCAGAACCTGGCACAGAGCATGCTGAATGATCATGGCATAGGAAGCGTTCAGAAACGATCTTCCGGCTCATTTACCATCATGAGGAGGTTCACCATGTCGGAGCAGGGGAATCAGGTCGCCAAGGCAGCAGCATTCATTGCCGGTGGGGCGGTCATTGGAGCAGGACTCGGGCTTCTCTTCGCTCCACAGACCGGTGTGGAAACTCGTCGAAGCATCGGTCGGTATGCCCGCAAGGCGCAGGTGCAGACCAGCCGATGGGGTCGGGCCGTCAAGTCTGGGGTGGAAGAAGTGCTGGACCGTAAATCGGCAAAAGCGAAGAGTGCTGAAGAGTCGCGGCCGCAATTGACTGCGGTCTTGAACTAAGCTTCTCGACGATCATCGGTAGCGGATCACCCCGTCGCTCTCCTCCGTCGGCACGGGCTGACTGCTACCGATGGTCCGAGGGGATCTGAATACTGATGGCTCCAGCCAGTTCTCCTGCCTGAGCGCCTTCTCGTGGATAGCCGGAAATGTCGAGGATCCCCTTGGGGTTTCCATGGCAGACAAGACAATCCTCTGAATAATAGATCGGCACCACAGCTCTGAGTAACTGTCCACCTCCAAGCCACTCTACAATCGGCATGGTCGAGGACGGTTGGCTCGCAAGTCGTTTCAAGACCATCTCCTCATACTCATCCGGAGCGTTCTGCAAATTCCTCGGTTCGAGGGCGGTCTGTTTAATTGTGACCTTCGATCGCGTCGAGAACTTCCTTGCGGCCTGGCTGCCGAACGTGGCCGGGATAAGGTTCTTGTACCCGATGCCACGTTGATTGATCACGAATTGCGCGTCATGCACCACCTCCTTGCTGGCACTGAGCAGCAGTGTGAGCAGCTCCTTGGTCGAGGTCGGCACAGAGGAGGTGGAAGCTCTCAGATCAACACGTGTCTGACGAGCGAACTCATCTAGGACCGATTGTTCGAACACCCCGGGCGTGAAGCCCTTGTCGGCCTTCTGCGGATCATTGATCAAAGACTGGTTTCGTTCGACGATCACACGCCCAGCATTGAGGAGACCGGCAAGGAGTTCCGCCGCCTGTTCAGTCTCCTTCTGAACGGTTTGTGCCCAACCGACCTGGATTGAGAGGAACAGTAAGATCAGGCTCAGAGAGAGGGATAGTGTTGAACGAATGGGCATCACCATCGTCTCGTTCCTTGCCTTACTCGGCCAATCGGCATTGTCCCTGATCATAATGGTCTGGAACTTGTGTCACTTCAAGCGGCAAGCCTTCTACCGTGGCTCGTCGAGTAGGCGCGTATTCCGCGTCCACCCATCTGCGGTGCATGTGATTCAGCCGACCCGACTCCTCCAGACGAAACAGCAGATTGTTCAAGAGCCATTGTAACTGACTATGCCCGTCTCTTGTCACGATGGACAGATCCTCATGAGTCAGAACCAAGGGGGTCTCGTCGATGCGTGTTAAGAGCCGCCAATCCTGCCAGACCCGTTTCGTTACATACTCGAGGATGGAATGGTTGGTCAGGATGACATCGATATTCAGATCCTTCGATTCAATGGAGGCTGGAAGCGAATCGCAGATGACCATGCGAACCCGTTTGAGATTGGCTTTGGCATACTGGTGAGAGGATCGTCCCTTCTGAACGGCGACGGTTAAGCCGGCAAAGCCTTCCTGGACGGCTGCGAGCGTATCCCAATTCCCGTTCTGCTTTCTAAATTGCATCCGCACACGCTCTGCCACCTCTGGCTTTCGGATGATGGCGGCGATTCCGTCGTCGCGCAGGTACGGAGCCGAAAACCAGAGGCCGGCCGGCCTTGTACCGGGAACAGTCCCGCTCACGGACGAGACAAAGAGATCGAGCTGCCCTTCGTTCATCTTGATGAAGAGATCAGGGAAACGAGTGACGTGCAGGGTTGGAACAATGGGGGTCGATCGGCCACAATGAGTAGTAAGTGCATCGGCAACCTCTCGGATCAGTTCGATGTCCAGACCTGTGACGCGGATACCCTCATTCGTGTAGACCGCGGGAAACACAAACGGACGAAACGGTTCTACTGAAATGCCGACCCGCAATTGGCCTCGCGTGCAGATCGTGGAGAGTTCATCGCGGTTCAATGGATGGACCATCGTCACCGCATCGTAGACCAGCCCGCATCCCTGTAAGAGAACCAACGCTGCCACCAATAGGCTGCCATGCCACCAGCCGGAATAGTTCTTCCCGTTGTTGAAGCCGGCCATTCGTCTTATTCGCATGATCTCCTGCATGAAGCGCATCGCATTACAGCCGAACCCCGATTGTGAACAGCCATTGCTGCGACAGATCGGCTCTGTCTTTAAAGTCGATCTCGAACCGAGTGTACTGAAGCCCCATGTCGACCGAAAACCCATGCGCCACTGGGAATCGGACGCCCACCTGTCCTCCGTAGAGATACCCGGGGGAATCGGCGTCCCGTCCCGGAAGCGTTCCGCCGATCAGGACTCCGATGTACGGCACGGCCCGATCTTCTAGCGGTCCGAAGAGGACATGCCGGATGACTCGATTGAGCGGGCTCGTTTTAGGGAAATTCAAGACGTCGATGAAGTTATTCCAGCGGGGGTTGAGGAACAGCGAATGTTGATCGGTGACAAAGTTAGGTGTGTGGTGGCTGTAGTACTGATACACCGTCCTCATCTCCAGTTGCCCATATCGAAGAGCCGTGATCCCCACCTGCGCCGCGATGACTCTGGCCTGTGGCGCGAAGCTGCGTTGGTTGAAGGAGATATCAAAGTTAATGGGACGGAGCGGAAGAATGTCGAGCACCGCCTCTTGGCTCACTGCTTCACCCGGCATCGCAGTTATGAGCAGGAATACAGCGACCAGAAATCGTGAAGCCTTGGTTTGCAGTGCGCCACCTCGCGACCGTATCGTTACAAATTCCCGCTCGCTACATGATAGCGCAAGGCGAGGATGGATTTTCTAAACTTTTTCTGGAGGCTTGCTTAGGCGATCGCCAGGCATGCGATCCCGTGACAGATTCAGTCTGTCGCACACGATATCTGGGTATAGTAAATGGGTAGGTACGGGGCAACGAGAAAAGTGGCAGTAGACCATCGTCGCTATGTTAAAATCCGCCTCGCGCCGGAGTGGCGGAATAGGCAGACGCAAGGGACTTAAAATCCCTCGGGCTCAAAAGGCCCGTACCGGTTCGATCCCGGTCTCCGGCACCACGATCAACAGGTAAGGTTCAGGCAGACAAGACTCAGCGGGTGCGTTGACTTTTAATATAGCGAAAGAAGGATTTATGGACGTCAAGAAAGGACTTGTACTTGTCGGGAGCGTGGCCCTGGCTATTTTGGTCTTGGTAGGGGGGGCATGGGTCGTTACTGCGCCCCCGGAGAATATAGAGGCTTGGAAGGCGACGCAGTGCAACGAATACGTGGACCAGTTGGAAATGCTCAATCGTTACAAACTATTCTGGTCGTTTGTCCAACGGCGAGGGGCATTTAACGATTGCTTGAAAAGGATAGAGGAAAACGCCCAGAAACCCTAAATCGATCGACGGCCTATGGTCCGAGTGTTCTGTGCGGCATCACGGCGCTCATGTCGAGAAGGAATTGTGACTACCCTCCAACCAGTTGGCCAATGTCTCGGCGATGGGAGGCAGTCGTTTATGAGGTTCTGCCGAAGATGCAAAGGGGTCAGACGAGCGAAGCCGTGGTGCCCCACTCTCGACACACTCCTCTTTCGTGACGGATTGTTATTCTCCACTGGTTGTCTCTTCCGCGCTGTTCCTCTGGTTTTCTCCCTCCTGGTTGCGTTCCAATTGCTAAGCGAGGCGCCTGCGTTTGCGGAATGGCTGTTGGTTGATGGTAACAACAAGGCAAAGATCTATGTCGATTCCGAGACCATCATCCGGAATGGTGAGCGGGTGAGCGTGAGGGTTTTGGATGATCTGAGGACCGCTCAGACACGATGGTTCAAGACGTACTTGTCTTCGCGCGGCCAGGAAGAGCACGACTGTTCGAACGAGCGCTTTCGGCTGCTGGCAGTGGAACATTTCGCTGGGAACATGGGAGCTGGTGAGGTGGTGTATCAGAAGTCAGGTGAGTCGGCCTGGGCACCTATTCCCAAAGGGACTCTCGCTCAATCAGTCTGGAAATTCGTCTGCAAGAAGAAGTGATGGGTGGGGTAGACGGGTGCAGGGAGAATCACGGCGAGGGTTTTTCCTGTCCACACATCCAGCAGACGCCAAACTGACTTTCATGCCGCTCGCCGCATCCTGGGCATGTCCAGAAGTCTTGGTTTATTGGCAGTAACTCAGTTTCTTCTTCAAGTAATTGACGTGCGTGATCGTAATCCTGATCTTGGAGTACCCACAGCTCCGGGAAAATCTCCACAAAGGGAATCTCTCCGGCAAGTCCTGAGGAACGCTGGTTCTTAATCATGCACTGGATGCCGGCCTGCTCAAGCAGTTCTTTGCGCATCTCAACCTCGATTAAGTTCTGAGAGACAAATACTTGTTTCACGAAGATCTGCCAGGATGCCCCGCTCGGAAGAGCGGGGATGAATGGCAGCCCATAGCGAAGCGGAGGCCAATCCCTCTTGGTTTACAAGAGCCCCGCCTGGAAGGGCGGGGTTCTTTACTCAAGTACCCTAGATCCCGTCTGATCGTGAGTCAAGAATCCAGCTTCTGCCGCTAAGTTTGCCTTGACCTTCGGTCAATACTCGTGTAACCATCGGCTACATGATGGATCGTGAAGAGATTGCCATCGGGGTCTACCTCCGGCAAACAGCCGGTGACCGGCCTGGGATTATCGCGGTTGTCCACCGGGTCGGGACAAGCTTGTCAGGGGAGTGGTTCTTTCAGTTGCGGTACCTTGGTTGTCCAGCCGGAACGAGGAAGAGGCCTGGTTCAGAGTGGAGTTTGAATCTTCGAGAAAAAGATCTGGCCCACTTCGACCTGATCGGACCATGGATCTCTGCGCAGACCTTGCTGGCATCGCGCCCGCCTTCCTCCAAACGAAAGAAAGAGCCCGCGCTTCTGACGTGGAGACGAGGGAGTCCACATCCGGATCAGCTTCGGATATTTGACGATTACTGAGCGCAGCATCAGA
This sequence comes from Nitrospira sp., assembly GCA_005116955.1. Lineage (GTDB taxonomy): Bacteria > Nitrospirota > Nitrospiria > Nitrospirales > Nitrospiraceae > Nitrospira_D. The sequence goes on from SWDI01000003.1 coordinate 432,111, forward strand.
TCACAAGTGCTCTGGCCGCATCACAAGCTTCCATCGGCTCCATAGAGCCTGTCTGACGTTGGTTCTTTGGCCATTGTTTTGGAGGTTATAGGTAACCTTTGGCTCCTACAAGGATGTTGATTACCTGTTTGCCCAAGGTTTGGGCTTCATACCGGAGAGATTTCTTGCGCCATGGACGATCGCCAGAATCTGAGCAGACCCTTTCTTTAGCCGATAGATCACTCGATAGCTTTGGAAAAGGAGTTCACGAATCTTTGGATCGGAGGCTTCAGGAACAAGTCGGCCACTTTCAGGGAATGAGGCAAGCCGATCAACCGAGAGGATGAGACGCTCAACGATGGTATCAGCATACTCAGCGGAGTCTCTGGCAATGTAGTCTTGGATGTTTTCGAGATCCGAAACGGCGGGTTCAGTCCACTCGATGCGGGTCATTTTTTAAGGAAGCGCTTTTTTACCGCATCGTGCGGCACCACTTTTCCTTCATCCGCCGCCTGAATGCCGGCTTCAATCTTCTTCCGGAGGTAAATCTCGTACATGATATCGTCCCACGTGGATTTCTCCGGCAACTTCTTCATCATCTCCAGCGCTTGCTTCTTCACTGTTGGCATATGTGCCCTCTCAATACTTGGCCCAAAGTGTAGGCCCCACTTGGCAGAGAGTCAAGAATACCACTCAGCTACGTTGCCGACACCCATCAAGGGTTGAGGTTGGAAACAGGTCGGAGCGGCGGCTCAGTGGGGATTCACCAAGCTGAGGTGTGAAAGCTTCTGCTCGGTCAGATGGCGGGTTTTTCTATCGAGTGCCTGGTGCATTTTCTTTCGCTGCTAGGACAAGACGTGGAAGTGACAGTTCACGAAGCTCCACGCGGAAGGCGGCGAGGGACAGTCAGGGTGAGAAGGGGTAAAAAGCCGAAAAAGATTGCTGGCTAACCTGCCGAACGAGAGCATGGTCTTTGCTTTACCGGTGCGCCTCATTGAGCATGGTGGGAAGTGTAGGGGATGAACCTACTGCCCGCTGATTAAGAGTTCCGCCCCTCTCCAACCTGAGAACACTCAGGATACCCAAGACAACCAATTTTCACCACTTTCTGAGGATGAGGAATGAAAACACCTCATCCAAGTTTTCCTGAGTTATAACCAAATCTGGTGTTTGAGGGTTTGAAAAGACGCGGCGTATCTGGTTGATTTGTGATCGCGACACAACGAAGCAACCAAAGGATACGCC
>SWDI01000004.1:0-7439 GCA_005116955.1 Nitrospira sp.
GTAGGTTACCCATGTATTCCTCACCCGTTCGCCGCTTTACAAACGTATTGCTACGTCTTCTCGCTCGACTTGCATGTATTAGGCGCGCCGCCAGCGTTCGTTCTGAGCCAGGATCAAACTCTCAAAAGGTGTTCTTAGAATTTGGACCAAGGGCCACCACTTCAATACACCTTACACCTTGCTTAACTTCCTCTATTCAGTTTTCAAAGAACAAAACTTCACATTCGTGACGCGGGAGGCGCACTATAAATGTTGCGCACTCTCATGTCAAGGGACCCACTCAAAAAATTCGGGTAGTTTCCCTCAGGCACCGCATCATCTTGGATGCGGTTTGTAGGCAAGAACTCATCCGCCCTCTGCCCTCGAACGAGTGGGAAGATAACAAGACTCCACCACGAGTGTCAAGCAACTTTTTCATGTATAATCGAAAAAATATGAGAAACAGCGAATCACCACTGGGCATGAGGCGGCGCACGGTTCTACAAACCTTGAGCCTCGTCGCAACGGCAGGAATAACCGGAGGCTGCGATGCGATCGGGGGCGTCTTCGGCCGCATGTTCGCCGTTCCTCCCCGCAACACGACTTACTTCACGCCAAACTCAAAATTTTACATAGTGAACTACGCCGACGGAGCCGTGTCCGCATCGCGCGATTTGAACATTGAACAGTGGAAACTGCACATCAAAGGATCTGTCCAAACACCCATGTCGCTGGGCTGGCGCGACATTTTGAACCGCGATTCCCACGATCAAATTTCAACCTTGATGTGCATCGATACCCTGCCAGGGGGCGACAGTATGGGAACGGCAACCTGGCGCGGCATCTCCCTGAAGAAGCTGCTTCTCGATTGTGGCGCAGATACTGAGACGGCGCGCGATGTCGTCTTTCGTGGCATCGATGGCTACGACGACAGCATTCCCTTCACCCGCGCAATGCAAGACGACGTGATGATCGCTTTTTTGATGAACGGTGAAAAACTCCCTAAGGAACACGGCTTTCCAATCCGCCTCATCGTCCCCGGTCTGTACGGCATCAAAAATGTGAAGTGGATCGTCGAGATTGAAGTCTATCCAGGCGACTACAAGGGTTACTGGCAGCGCAAGGGGTGGACCGACGACGGCACAATCAAAGTGTTTTCACGCATCGATTCACCTGGACATTATCAAACCTTACGAGGCCCGGAACACACGTTTCGCGGTATCGCCTTTGGTGGACCGAATAGCATCAGTAAAGTTGAACTCAGCTTCGACGCCGGCCGCACGTGGAACGACTGCCGAATCGAGCCGCCCATGTCGCCTTACTCCTGGGTGATCTGGACTTATACATGGCGCGCGCCAAAGCCCGGGAAGTTTCAGACCGTCGTGCGAGCAACTGACACGAAAGGCCAACTCCAAATCGCTGAAATCGTGCGCCCCCAACCAGCCGGAGCCAGCGGCTATCACACAATCATTTCGGAAGTGGAGTCGGTTGGCTAGACTTCCTGTTGCACTCCCAGTGGTTCACTCTTCACCATTCCTTCCCTAGCAATACCTCGAGATCCTCACTCTCTGCGGGTTCTTTTTGAATCGCTGACAAGAGCTTCTTTATGCATGCAGCACCGTGAATATTCTTAACACCCGTTGATTCATGTACAATACTTGCAGCATTGGGCAGGTTCGCACATCTCGCCGTTCAGACTGATCATGAAAGTTAGCTGGGTCGTTCTCTTCAATCGCCTATTCGAGATCATTGATCAACCTGGCAAGTGCTATTTCTCTGGCCCTCGGTTCATCAGTAAAATTCGAGAAATAGACCCCTACTTTCCCGACTATCACCAGTACATCAATGAAAGAAACAAGGCAGGAAAGAACACCAACAGAAAAAGTTACTTCTATGACATCCTGCTAAGCTTCAGAGACGAGGACAGAATTCATCTCCTGGATGCAATTCTCAAAGATACTGAGGGCGTTGCCGAGAAAAAAACGAGTGAACTTCGTGGTCTCATTCACGGCATTACATTCGCACCGTCCGCAACAGTCCATCCTGGTGCCTGGAATGCTGACAGACTAAATGCATACCTATCCGAAATCGATAACTGCATTGCAGCCTCAAACTATACACGTGCGGTAACCCTGTCATACACATGCCTGGAAGGTTTATACAAGGCGTTTGTGAAAGAGAATATTCCGGGCAAGTCTGGCCTAAAGGACATTCTAGATCTATCACGGGAAATTAAGAAGTGTCTTTCAACGACACTCAAGGACTATCCCGATGAGGCCCTAGCGCTGATCGGTAGTATTTCGCATATGGTAGACCGGGCAAGAAATAAGTTTAGCGAATCACATTTTGAAGGTGAAGCCGCCAAATGGTTGGCTATGTTTGTTCGTGATCTCGTCAACTCGCAAATCCGTCTCCTACTCCATTTCATGAAGAGCTAGCATGCTTTGGAGTAGAGGAGTTTTTACTCTTGATCGAAGCACCTCTCTTTGAAGCCCGCGCCAGGGACTTCCTTCTTCGCTTCTACATGTTCATCCCAAGGATTAAGTTTCGGTGGAGAGAGCGCCGTCGAGCCCAAGCCATGAGAGAAGCTCTCTCTGCAATGCGACGAATTCATTCAGGAGCCGTTCAGCTTGAACTACCAAATGTGATCAAGACTTATAATCTTGGGCTTTATATCCTACTCCTCGAAATGAACTGGGATATGGTGCACGTGTACCGCTCACGATTTCTTGGACACGGTTATAGCCATATTGGACCCGACCTGTGGGTCGCGCCGCTGGGCGATCGCTGTGCCTGAGCCAACTGTGGGCGTCGTGTTTTGAGGGCCACTTCACAAGACGCCCCCAAATCCTCAATGATCGACCTGGTCACGCGGCCTCCGACGTGGCGAGCAGGTCCCGACGGACCTGGCGTGGTGAGCGGAACCCATGCCGCTCGACCAACCTCTGCTCATTATCAAGCGGCAACCAGTCGAGGAGCGCCTGGCGGAGCTCCTCCACCGTCTAGAACGTGCGCACCCATACGAGTGGCTCTTTCAGCGTCCGAATGAACCGCTCTGCCACGCCGTTGCCTTCTGGGACACGGACAAGCGCCGGACTGGATGTGATGCCCAGGAATCGGAATTCCGCCTGAAAGTCGTCACTCATATATTGACGGCCATCGGTGTTTGTCAAGCTAGCTGTCGCATAACCCAGTGTCCACGAAACCGAGGGAAGGTCACTCTTTCGGCACAAGAAAATAATAGTTTCTAGCTAAACGAGCATTGGCCCAAACGAAGAGTAAGTCGTTGTAGAGAGGGGGCTCTGGAAATTCGGACAGTGTGATAAGTGGGAGCCTGGCTTCACCGACGCCACCGGATGGTGGCGAACCAAAGGAGCACGGCGATGAAGAGAACGAGACGGAATCACGGAGCGACCTTTAAGGCCCAGGTGGCCTTAGCCGCGGTCAAAGGGGACAAGACGCTCGCCGAATTGGCCGAGCAGTTCCATGTCCATCCCACCCAGATCACCGAATGGAAGCAGCAGCTCCTGGCCCGGGCGGCAGACGTGTTTGGCGGGACAAACCCGCCGTCGGAGGCGACGGATCTCAAGACCCTGCACGCCAAGATTGGGCAACTGACGCTGGAGAATGATTTTTTAGAAGGGGCGCTCACCAAGGCGGGCTTGCTGAGCGCAAAGCGATGATCGACCGTACGCATCACTTGTCCATCAGGCGCCAATGCCAACTGCTGAAGTTGGCCCGGTCGACGGCCTACTATCAGCCGCGGCCGGTCTCCGAGACGGCGCTGACCCTGATGCGCCGGATCGATGAGCTCCATCTGCAGTATCCGTTCGCCGGTGCCCGCATGCTGCGGGATTTGTTACGACAGGAGGGCCCTGCCATTGGGCGACGACAGGTGGTCACACTGATGAGGCGCATGGGCATCACGGCGATCTATCAGAAACCGAGGACCAGCCAACGGCATCCAGCCCACCGGATCTACCCGTATCTGCTGCGTCAGCTGACGATCACCCGACCGAATCATGTGTGGGCGTCTGATATTACGTACATTCCGATGAAACGTGGCTTCGTCTATCTGTGCGCGATCCTCGACTGGGCGAGTCGCCGGGTGTTAGCGTGGCGGCTCGCCAATACGTTGACCACGGATTTCTGTGTGGACGCGGTGCAGGAGGCCATCACCCGCTATGGCCCCCCAGAGATCTTCAACACCGATCAAGGGTGTCAGTTCACGAGCCAGGAGTTTACGGAGCTCCTACAAACCCATGCCATTCAGATCAGCATGGATGGAGCCGGGCGGTGGCGGGACAATGTCTTCGTCGAGCGGTTGTGGCGAAGTCTCAAATATGAGGAGGTCTATCTCCAGGCCTATGAGACTATCCACGACGCCCAGGTTGGGATAGCCCGCTACATGACCTTTTATAATCAGATCAGGCCGCATCGCGCGCTTGACGGACGCACGCCCGATCGCGTGTACTGTCACAACCTGCCTGCACGGCCCACCGCCGCGTAGGCCTCATCCGCCAGGCACCACTTATGAACTCGCAGAAACTGTCCAAACAACCGGAACCACCTCTATGTCGATGTGTCAAACGTGCTGAACGCACTGCCGAAGGCCAACCAACCCAAGGCCAAAAGTGCACTCCATCAGATCTGGATGGCGGACACGAAACACGCTGCGCACAAGGCTCTCGAAGCCTTTGTCTCCACCTACGCGGCGAAGTATCCGAAGGCACCGACCTGCCTGGTCAAGGATCGGAATGCCCGCTTGGCCCTCTACGATTTTCCGGCCGAACCCTGGGGCCACATCCGGACGACCAATCCCATCGAATCGCGGCTGTGTCTCTCGAGAGAGTATGCTCTCGATGGCCTTCAAGCTCGCGGTTGTGGCGGAGCAACGCGGGAGACGCCTGAAAGGGGCCGACCGTGTGGGTGAGGTGCTGCGCGGCGTGGTCTTCAGAGATGGGGTGAACGGGGAGGAAGGCGCGCGTGCCGCCTAAACACAGTCCCCGCCATACGGCACCGGGCGTGGGACGTGAGCACTGCTCCAGTTCAAGATTACGTTGACCGGGACCCGTCCGCCAATCTGGAGGCGCGTCCTGGTGCCGGAGGGATTATCGCTGTCTGAGTTACATGACGTCCTCCAGGAGGTGATGGGGTGGACGGACTCGCATTTACACCATTTTCAGTGGCGCGGGAAACGGTTTGGCGTGCCAGATCCCGAGTTGGACTGGGACCAGGTGATCGATGAGGACATGGTGACGCTCAAGAAACTGGGTTTGTCCGTCAAGGCTAGGCTGAAATACCTGTATGACTTCGGGGATGGGTGGGAACATGTACTGACGGTGGAACAGGTTCTGGCGGCCGGGGAGCGCCAGACGCCGGTCTGCCTAAAAGGCGCCCGCTCCTGTCCGCCCGAAGATTGTGGAGTGGTCTGGGGATACGCGAATCTTCTGAACATTCTCCAGGACCCGACTCACAAGGAGTACGCGGAATGGAAGGCCTGGCTGCCCGAGGACTTCGACCCCGAACGGTTTGATCTCGCGGAGGTCAACCGCGCGTTGTCGTTGCGCCGGTGGAATATGGCTCCTCTCTCACAAAAGGGACGCAAGAAGACGGACTGAGCAGTTCGCTCAGGCAACAGGGACCATCAGGAAAAGCCATTTCCAAAAGACTGCATACCCAACATTTGACTATATCTCCATGCACGACTTATATTGGGCACTGATCTCCTGATCAGTAATCCGATGCCGATGGGATGGGCCACCACCCATGCTGGTGGGGTATATTTGCATCCTGCACTTTCGCCTGTATCAATTTTCCTATGCCACACATGCCCCTGATCGTTAACACAGCTCACCCGATATTGCTCTACCTGTGTGTCGTGGTTCTCAGTCCTTTCTGGGCAAACGCCCAGGGCTTAAATCGGTTGGATCCCGTGATTGTGGCGGTCGGAGACATTGCCTGCTCATCCTCTGACAAAGGGCACAAGCGCCAGCTCACTCAGGTTGAAGCCTGTCGAGAGATGGAGACTTCTGACCTGGCGCTGCAGATCGATAACCTGGCCGCGGTGCTTACATTGGGCGACCATCAGTATCCCAACGGTGCCATTGGAGATTTTCAAAGCTCGTACGATCGGTCATGGGGTCGATTGAAGTCGATCACCCATCCGAGCATGGGGAACCATGAAAGGCTTGGAGAGGGTTACTACACATACTTTGGAGCAGCGGCAGGACCACGGGGTCAAGGGTATTACAGTTTCGACATCGGAGCATGGCATCTGATTGCCTTGAACAGCAACAGCGACTGTCGGATTGTGGCCTGTGATTCGAGGTCAGCCCAGCTTGCGTGGCTTCGCGAGGATTTGGCCACCCACCAATCACTCTGCACGCTGGCCTACTGGCATCAGCCAAGGTTTTCATCAGGTCGCCATCAAGCGAATACGGAGATGAGCGCGATTTGGGAGGAGCTCTACGCATCGAACGTCGATCTGGTGCTGTCCGGACACGATCATGACTACGAACGGTTCGCGCCATTAGATGGAGATGGTCGAGTCGACGAGATTCGGGGGATCCATTCGTTTATTGTCGGGACTGGTGGCGTAAGCCATACTGAGTTCAGCATCATCCAGCCCGGCAGCACGGTGAGAAATAATGACACGTTTGGCGTCCTCAAGCTGGTCCTCCATCCAACTGGTTACGAGTGGGAGTTCGTGCCTGTGGCGGGGGAAACATTCACTGATAAAGGAAAGGGACGCTGCCACTAGCAGGCTGCGGAAAAACCAGGGTTGAAGGAGACTGCTGCGCCCCAACCCCACTCACACGAGCCGTCGATGCCCATCCATGATAGGGCCGCCCACCGTGAACACCCGCTGTGGGTCACGGTGCGCGAGGGCGGAACCGTGTCGGCTCATGTTGCGGCCTCCACGAGATTGCGCATCCGCACCAAGTTGTATACGGCCGTGGCGAAGGTGAACAGCCAGCCAACCCGCTGCACGCCGCGGAGTTTGACTTTGCGCAACAACCCGACCGTCTTCAACCACCCGAAGATCTCCTCGACCCGTTTGCGCTTCTGTTGACTCACGGGGTAGCCGGGATGGCGGGTGGTCCGCCCATCAATCGCACTGGCACGGTTCGTCGTGTGCTGGGCCACATGAGGTGTAACCTGCAACGCCCGCAGATCCTGGACGAACTGGTGGGTGTCATAGTTCTTATCGCCCCCCAGCGTGATCCGTCGTGTGGTGGGCCGCGTGTCGACCAAGGCCAGTGCCGCTTCCCGTTCCGCCGTGCCGGTCGCCGTAGTGAGGCGCGTGTTCACCACCAGTCCGTGCCGATTCTCCATCAGCACATGCCCCAGGAAGCACAGGAGTTATGCTTAATTGTTGGGTATGGAGGGAATGAGGGACGCGGCGTATGCTGATGGTCGCCCAGGATCATCAATCGTGTGGCACATACTGGAAGGAG
>SWDI01000004.1:7539-94833 GCA_005116955.1 Nitrospira sp.
ACATACGCCAATACAACAAGCAGCCGAAACCCGTGAAGTGGAAGTACTTCGAGGCGTCACGTCGAATTACTCCCGAATCAATCGTTACAGTCCACTAGTATGGTGGGTGTTGTAGTAAGCCCGACAGGGCGATAGATGTCGGCCAGCAAGGTGACCCCATCGTGCGTGGTAAAGCTCTGACCTCGTTTGGTTTCCACAGTATAGACGGCGGGTCGCACACCATCAGTAGGCAGGACGAATTGTTCCGCAAAAAAGTCGACGGCCGAAGCACAGCCGACAACGATACCGGTAAGCACAAGCCCCGAACCGATCTTCACTGGATCACGGACTCTTGATAGGAATCGAGAAAGTTTTATTGGAAACGGAAACCTCATGAAGTGGCTTTCGAATTGACCAGGCCAAGTCCTGCTCGCTCGCTTACGACCGTGGGATCCAGTAATCCGGATTGGCCGAACATGAGTGGAGGCTTACAGATGTCCTGTTCAAGGAGGTGTGTGCCGAACGCGCCTTCTTGTGCAAGCAAGATGTCACGATAGCTGTTGGCCACAGTGAGAGCTGCCCGAGTCAGCACACTCGTTTCCCCTACTTGGGCACCGATGATGATTGGGATACCAACCTCCTTAGCTCGTTTGGCAACTGCCAACGAGCGGAGGATGCCGCCCATCTTCGACACACGAATATTGATGACCCAGGTTGACAGGGGATCGTTCTGAATCGATGCAAACTGATCCAACCTCAGGAAGCTCTCATCAAGGATGATTGGAACTTTCAACTCTCGCGCCAACAACCGACACCCATCGTAATCCCCGACCTGGAGCGGCTCTTCAATGGCCGTGAGACGGCCAGGAAGTCGCTTGAGATACGACAGAGCACTTTCAGTATCCCTCCACAAATTATTGGCATCGAGCCTGACCCGTATCGTTGAATCTTCCGTTGAAGCCAATTGGGTCAGTTTGTCGATATCGTCCTGCAAGCGTCCCGTCACTTTCACTTTGAAATCAGTAAAGCCTACAGATAGATACCGTTGGAACTGCTTTGCAAACGATTGATGGCTATCCGTTCCCAACACCGCCAAATACTGAAACTGACCCCTGAGAGGCGGAAGACCGAGCAGGGCTTCGATCGGCAAGCCTGCCTCTTTGCCAAACAGGTCGAGACAGGCTGTTTCGATCGCGCACCAGGCTGCTGGATTGTGATCGATGATGGGAGTATGTTCGGTTGCCCAATCCCTCAACTGTTGAATTGTTGTCACAGTCATCCATTGTTCGCGGTGCACTTCGATAAAACGCCGGATCGAGTCGACCGTTTCACCCGTCACATAGCGGCGAGGACAGCCCTCCCCTATTCCTTCCACACTGTTCGCGTTGGTGACGGTGACCAATACACTCTCGGTCTCTGTGCGAACTGCTGACGCATGGACGAAGGCCTGCTTAAACGGAATCTTCAGCGGTTCTATGGACAACCTCTTGATAGGCATGGTCGGCCTTACCGGAGGTACTGCGAGAACTCGAACGAACAGTCGTGCGTATATTGGAGTCGAATCAACTTGAACTGTGCGTCGCGCTGCCCCTTGGCCACACAATGGCTCCGATAGGCCTCCGCGGTACCAGCTCGAAGCAGCAAGATACGAAGCGGCTGCAGCCGACCACTCTCCCGCTTGGCACGGTATTCCACATTCATCCGTGCCAGCTGTTCATCGACCTCGTTACTGAACGAACTGGGTACTGCAGCTTGTTCAAGATAGAGCGTGTATCCCGCTGTGTGAACGTCGGCGAGCATCACGTAGAACTCACAAGCTATGCCTGAGGTTTTAAGAACTGTTTCAACCGCCTCTACCACCTGATGCTCATACAACTTTTCTCCCGTAATATTCGTGACGCCCTTGCCTTTTTGGACAAACCGAATGGTCGGAACACGGTTGAACCAGCCCGTCACTTCTACGATGTCGTTCATGGCGTAACGATACAGACCGCTCCGCGTCGTCACTAAAACCTGATATTTCTGTCCCTGACGCAGATCCTCGAGCAAAACGGGCTCGGGCACAAGGTCATCACCCTCCCTCACCTTGATGAATTCGAAAACATGCTCCTGAAACGTGGGAATGCACCGATTCTCATGCACGTCTATGTTAAGACTCCCCAAACATTCGCTGGACAGATAGCCCATCTCGATCACGGCCATCTCGCTGGACAAGAGCGAGCGCAGCTTTGGAATCAACACCGCGCAATTGCCGCCGGTCCAGGTAATGACCGCTCGAAGTTCTGGCCAAAGCGTGGCGAGATCTACCTTCGATACTTGTCCCATCAACGTGCGCAAGTATGCGAGACGATCACCATGGACGGAGATCGGTTCCGTCCAGGCAGTCCCTTGCGAAAAGATCGGATGCTGTGGCCCGACTGTCAACGCTTCTACCAGGTGCGAAAATTCGGAGCGAATGACCTCCAACAGTTTGAGAATGGTCGATGGATTGGGCGTCGCGAGTACAGACAGTGTCCCGGCCGCCACAGCACAGGCAGCCATTCTCAGATATTTAAACCGAATATCCGCGACACGGAGGATTCCATCCGGCAGGACACTCTTCTGCCGAATCGCTTGTGGCAATCCCTCGTTCATCAGCCCTGACATGGAGCCATATGGTGAACCTCCTGGTAAATACCCTTCAACCGTCTGGCCCGCAATCACCAAGACCTGCCCTTCATAAATCTCCGACACACCGGACCATTGCGCATAGGCAAACAGCCGCTGATACTGACTGATCCAGTCAATCGCTGACCTGATCAAAGGCACATACTTGGGCTTCCCTGTCGTCCCACTGGTCTGGACATAGTGGACCGGCCGTTCAGCATTGAAGAGAAACTCCCCGGTCTGCTCTTGGCCTTTAATGTCCTGGCGGAGATCCTCATACCCGAGCACTGGAACTGCCCGGACGAATTCTTCGTAGGACCGGATCGATGCAAATGCGTGCCGTCGCCCAAATTGTGTGTCCCGTTGTGAGAAGAGAATGGTCGACAGGAGTTGGCGTTGAATGGCATCGGGCCGCTCTGTGAGCGCCAGCAATGGCAGCCATTCCCGATCGCGAATGAGGCGCATGGTCGCCTCAATGATAGAGTGATCAACGCAGTCAGACATACGGAATCACACAGCCTCTTTGTCCAGCCCAGGATGAAACGGAGCAGCCATCTGTTGCATGAAACCGGTTGGGTACTGGCGGTTGACCAATCCTAGCGCCTCGACTTCACGATCTGGCGGTAGATAGCGCGTGCCAAAGAGCCAATCCCAGACGATGAGATGATTTCCGTAATTGTTGTTGGATTCCTGCAACCACATCGAGTGATGCCAACGATGCAGTTCGGGGCCACTCATCAAATAGTTGAGCCACCCCAGCTTCACATCGACATTGGAATGCTGGAAGAACCCGTTCACCGCGTAGAACACGAAGTAGAGGCTGAGAACAGCTGGAGGAACACCCATGATGATGAACGGAAGTGAATCCAGCAGGAATTGCAGCCCTTTGTCGATCGGATGAAACCGGCCGACATTCAGCGTATAGAGCCGGTGCGGCGAGTGATGCACCGCGTGGAACCGCCACAAAGATCCCCATTCATGGCTGAGGCGGTGTAACCAATACCGTGTGCCATCGACCATCAGTGCCATCATGATCGTTTGCACGGGGACAGGCCATTCACGAGGCCACCACGCAGACGTAGGCCAGTCCCGTGCGCTCCAGATATCGAACAACAGGAAGGCCACTCCCATTGCGAGCAGTTTCGGCCACAAGACATGCACCAGGGCGAGGAACATCGAGTCTTCGGCTACTTCCTTCCCCGATGGCTTCCACAAAGCCCGATAGGGCATCTGCAGCTCGAGCCAGATAATAAGCAGTGTTCCAATGGTAACCGGTAGGTAGGTGGCTAAGAGAAATCCCGCTTCCGCCTCCATGAGGCTTAGATTACCCCACACGCTGCTAAGTAGCACGATGGGATAGGCCCCATATTGAACAGCTCGTTTCATGCAATCTTCCCCACGCGTTGTGGATCTGCTGCAACGGAAGCCTTGCAGTGAAACCATCCGTATACGAGCACAAAGCCGGCAAGGACGAAGTGAAACGCGGTCGGCAGTCTGGCGTTGAGCCAAAAGTGGTCCGTGGCCACCGTCAGGCCAATTATCAGCCGGGCACACATAAGCCCTCCATAGATCCCGCCAAAAACAAGGAGGGCTTTCCCAGTTTTCATCGACGGCACAGCCACCCCTCGATGCAGCCGCCAGATCACTCTGGCACAGACCGCGATAATCACGACCTGAGAGATCACCAAGAGCGGATAGGGCATCGCTCCGCTTTCCCACGCCGCGAACGGAGGAAGAAATGCCACAGGAGACCACGCCTGCAACAGTTGCGCAATCACTCGCAGGCAAAACAACAACAGTAGGGCCGTCAGAACCCCGACATACCGACGGCAGGGGAACTGCGAGATTGATCCTTCAGGAACCACATGACCTATTCTAGGGGAAAACTCGAGGATGGGCGAGGAAACTGAAAATGTCATCAGTCTAGGTATTTATATGTATTCAGAGAACACATCGAAGATTGATATCGAAGAAAATCAGCGAGGAGAACCGGATACCATGGTCAGCTGTCGTGGCCAAACAGTCTGGATGATCAGCAGCAGAACCCCGATCGTAATACAGATGTCGGCCACATTGAAGATGCCGGTGCGGAGGGAGCCAATGCCGAGGTTCATGAAGTCGATCACGCGGCCATCATTCATGATGCGATCCAAGAGGTTGCCCAGTCCACCGCTCAGTACGAGACTCCAGGCAATGGCGGTGGACAGCGGTATCGGTTGAGCAAAGAGCACCATCGCCAAAGCGACGAGGCAGAAGGCAGGGAATACCTGGAAGAGAAAGACGCGTAACCCCTCGGAGAGATCTCCGCCGAGACTCAGAAAAGCCCCGGTGTTCTCTGCATATTGGAGGCGAACCGTATCATAGAACCATGATTGCGGCGGCTGGAGGGCCAAGTATTGGTGGGCTACATCTTTCGTGAGTTGATCACAACCCACACACAAGATGAGCAGCAGAAGAACCAACAGGCTTCGCTTAAATCGAGGCATGATTCATCCCTCTACACCGCTTTGGGATTCCCGAAGTAGGCTTCTCCGTTTCCCCCCTAGTGGTCACAAAGCTATGCGCCCTCAATCGAGAATCCCCGTCAAGACGATTGGTCTTTGCGCGGCCGGCCGACAGCGAGCTTCCCCCTTCGCTTCTTGAACCGCTTCCCCTTCTCCAGCTTCGTGAGCGCGGATTGGATCGCCGATTCGACGACACCGGTCAGCGTCAGTTTAGGGCTCCAATACACCACGGTTCGCAACCGTTCAACCATATCGGCAGAGAGAGACAACGTAACCCTCTCCTTCCGTTTCAGAGTCTGCTGTGCCAGCTTCATCCGGTTATCTCCTTCTCCTCGTGACAGCCTTGGTAATTCTCACATATACTTGCATATCATGCTCCATTCGGCACACGCAAGTAGGTAACGCCGTATCTCCCTGGCTTAACAGACTGCAAAAACATTTATACCCCCCTATAGCCGTCACGAATATCAAGGGCTGAGGCGACACTGAACAGCCATGCAGGATTCGCAAAAAGGCCGTCCAGCAAGGCCGCAGCGAGCAAAGAGTCGAATCGTACTCTGGGCCGTACGTTGAGCCTCTGAGTGATGCAAGAACGCTACTGGCGGTCTTTTCCCACATCCTGCTACACATGCCAAAACCACGAGACCAGGCTCACAGAAAGTCGGTCGATACGGGCTACGTATCGCCAAGAACAGTTACAGGAGTGTCAAAAATACTCTCTGGGGAAGAACTGGTCTGGTCGCTGACTGGCCTTCGTATTTCACGTCCACGGACACGGCATGTCTCTCGGCGAATTAGAATCCGATCCCAAATCTGCCGCCCCCACCAACACCCATTCCTGTTCCCCCACCGACTCCAATTGAGAATCGTGGCCGCGGTCGAGCATCGTCGTCCGATCGCGATGGCCATAGATGTAGATGTTTCACGATCAGCACCGGGTATCGATATTCGACATCGTCGAGATGTTCAACCTTTGACTTGGACAGCTCTCCAACGACTGTCAGCTTTGATCCCTCGACAATCGTCGCGGGGTCGAGAAACTCCTGCTGGATCGCGAGAAATCGTCCCTGCGATTGTTGGCGGTTGAGAATTGGTCGCTCCCCTCTGTCGAGTGGTAACTGCAGCAGCTCGATCTGCGTTCCTTCCTTGAGTCGTTTTGCCTTCAGGACCTCGCCACCGAATACCACCATCTTGCCCTGGTATGAATCAGGCGTAGCCACCACTTCACGAAACATGACCGCTCGATCGACCAGCGGCTCTAGCGCTTCAGGAATCACTCGTTGCGAGGAACAGGCTGCGATCAGCCCGATCGCGATCACTCCCCACGACATGCAAGACGTCATACGCATGTCCACACTATAGCGTGATGGTGGGGCTGTTTCCACACTTCCCTCTTCGTGAGCACGACGAGTTAGGGTCTTTCACCCTGTGCGTTCTTCGGTTATGATGCATATTCCCAAGGTGACTATTCAGAGTCACCAGCTCATCAAGGCCACACCCAAGTAGAAGAGGTCATCATGTTGAAGATAGTTCTTGCCGTCATGCTCCTCGTCATGCCGTTTGGCCTTTCTGCTTGCGACAAGGCCTATATGGCGACCATGGAAAAGATGGGCTATGCCAAACGCGATATTCTGAGCAGCCGGGTTAAGTCCGCGCGAGACGCACAGGAAGACGCAAAAAAAGAAATTCAGACCACGCTGGAGCAATTCGGGCAGGTGGTTTCCTATGACGGCGGCGATTTAGAAGCCAACTATAAAAAACTGAACGGCGAGCTCGAGAACAGCGAAGACGGTGCGAAAACCGTTCGGAAAAAGATCGCCGATGTTGAAAGCGTCCCCGATGCGCTCTTTTCCGAGTGGGAAACGGAACTCGGGCAATATTCCAACGCCGATCTGCGGCGGAAGAGCCAAGCCAAACTCACCCAAACCAAGGGGCGCTACAAAGAGATGCTCTCGGCCATGAAACGCGCTGAGCAGCGGATCGAACCGGTCCTCAAACCACTACGGGATCAGGTGCTCTACCTGAAACACAACCTGAATGCGCGCGCGCTCGCCGCCATCAAAGGCGAACTCGTGAAAGTCGACGCGCAGGTCGATCAATTGGTCAAAGACATGAACCGTTCCATCGCCGAAGCCGACAAGTTTATTCAGTCCATGGAGAAGGAATCAGACTGATTGTCGTATTTGAGGGAGAGTCCCAATGCGTATTGAAGGGCAACGCGAAAGTGAGAATATCGAAGATCGCCGCGGTATGGGTCCTGCCCGCCTAGGAGGGAAGGGCGGTTTGGGAATCGGGACGATCGTGCTGGCGCTGGCCATCAGCTATTTTACTGGTACAAATCCTCTCACCATTCTCAACCTCCTGACCGGCGTACAAGGTGTGACTGAGACATTCACTCCATCGACCCCTTCGGAGTCAGGCACGGTCGGGGCTCCCGGTGACCAGCTTGGTAAGTTCGCGTCGGTCGTCCTGGCAGACACCGAAACGACCTGGCGCACGCTCCTCGGTCCACGCTATGAAGACCCCCGCATGGTCCTCTTCAGCGGCGCGGTGCAATCGGCTTGTGGCACCACGTCGGCAGCCGTCGGCCCGTTCTATTGCCCTGGCGATCACCGAGTCTATCTAGACCTTGCCTTCTTCGACGAAATGGCGAATCGCCTTGGCGCAGCCGGTGATTTTGCGCAAGCCTATGTCATCGCCCACGAGGTCGGCCATCATGTCCAGAATCTGCTCGGCACCGCGGAAAAAGTCCACCGCCTCCAGCGACAAGCCTCCGAAGCTGAAGGCAACGCCCTGTCAGTGCGAATGGAACTCCAGGCCGACTGTTACGCCGGCGTCTGGGGCCATCATGCCAAGCGCGAACGAAACTTGATCGAACCGGGCGATTTTGAAGAAGGGCTCCGCGCAGCGGCGGCCATCGGGGACGATCGATTGCAGAAAATGTCGCGTGGCCAGGTCCAGCCTGAAAGCTGGACCCACGGTTCATCTGAACAACGGATGACCTGGCTCAAGCGTGGGCTCGAGTCCGGCGACCCCTCAGTCTGCAACACATTCGACACGAAACGGCTATGAGCAATCCAGCTCCCACACCTCAAAGCAGCTTCCTTGCGAAAATACTCGCACCAATACTCTCCGACCCTCCCTGGGCCGCCAAATCGTTTCTTGCCGCCAGTGCAACAACCGCCGCCGGAGTCGGCGCCTGGCTCACCGACCTGATGTCGCCGGTCCTCGCCAATGGGGGAGCTAGCTTCCTGGGAGGGTTCTTACTCGGATGGGCAGTCCGGAAAACCGTCAAGCTCGCCCTGTTGGTGGCTGCCTCATTGGCGGCGCTCGTCGCCGTCCTCAAAACCACCGGCTGGATTCATCTGGATTGGACTCTGATCCAAGCAGATGTAAATCATATCCTTGATTGGGGTCGGGGCAAAGCCCAGGGCTTCAAAGACGTGCTGACCGGCTATCTCCCCTCAGTCGGCGCCGCCGGCGCCGGAACATTTTTTGGATTTCGGAAAAAGTAGTAGCATCCCCGATATTCGTCTCGAGTCAAGTTTCAGAATCTGCGACATACAGCCGGACACACATTCATCGCTTTGTGACCACTCTCACATCCAGCGTCCCTAAATAGTGTCCCTCGATCGTCACCTGATCGCCGTCTTTGAGCATAACCGGTCCCATCTGGCAGAGCGCCGCGTAACTGGCCTCGATCATCCCGCTGCCATCATCGACCAAAAAGTTTTGAATGCACTTCTCCATCTTTGAGTTACTCCCGATGAAGTGATGCATCTGATACCCACTGACCATCCCTGTGACTTGGAGGACTTTCATCTTGTACGCTTCGGGGTAAGCCTGCAGAGAACTAATCGTGACCGGGTCCGCGGCCTGTGCGACAGGCACCAGGCACAGCAGGCTGACCAGCGCTAATCCTATTCGTAGGGTTCTGTTCATCACCATGCCTCCTCTTCATAACGCACGCCGTTTGTATTGAGCATTCTGAAATCTTTTGGTGCTACGGAACTTGGCGCAAGGCTTTCCCGGTAGCAGCACTGTACGCTTCCGCGAGGGTATGCACTTGAATCACCTGAATGGATCGTTCGGCTCCGGTGAAATTGAGGTGGCTATTGTCCAGCCCATCAGGCACGATCATCGTGGTCTTTCTAAGGTCCCGGCAAGCATTCATCTTGTCCACGAGTCGCCCAACCGGGTGGATCTCAGCATCCGGCTCAATCGTTCCCGACATACAGACATCGTGGCGAATGGGATCGCCGAGCAATGCTGAGGCAATGCCTACAGCAAAAATGCCTCCCGCACTGGGGCCATTTAATCGGGATGGAACCAGAACGCGCACCGTCAGATATCGGGGGTCGTATCCCACCGCCCTCGATGCGACCGCAACAGCTGTATGAAAGGAGTGGGCGGAGGCCGGCAACAAGTTGGAATCGCCGAGAATCTCAGGTCCCTTTCCGTCAGCCTTGTACCCGACCATGAGTTGCGCCACGAATCCGGTCCATGAGCCGGTAATGGAGCCAACCTTATCTTGGCCAACGCTCAAGAGGGGTAATGACAGAGATACGTCTGAAAACGGCGACGGCTTCCTACTCTGTTGTTGCTGAGGAACGTCGGAGGAGATGTTATTCGCAGAAAGATTACCCCTCTGTGAAGATTTCGGCGCTGGGGAAATGGTCACCGGCGAATACATCTTCGCCTCGCCTAATTGCCGACAGCCCGGATATTCACGGTCCGTGTACAGATCAGCTTGCCCTGGCCGAGGGCAGACCCAGGTGTCGGCCCACACTAAATCTAGAGAGGCGTCGTTCCCGCCGAAGAAGGCCAGAAGGAGTAATGCAGCCAGCCACTGCACGTGTTGACGATTTAATGGATCCTCGGCCACGTATACCTTTGCCTTAAGCAACTAACACAGCTGAAGCCTATCGCTCGAGACGAAGTTCGTCAAAAGAAGCGGGGAATATGGAAGGATCAAGAAACGGACTGATATCAACCCGGCAAGGCTTGATACCAGCCGTTGGCCTGGACGAGGGTGATCTGACTGTCGAAGAGCCGGCTGACCTGTTCGTTGGTGAGGAGTATTCGCTTCGGCCTGTCGTCTAGAATCTTCCCCTCTTTCAGGAAGATCACGCGATCGATCTCCGGTGGAATTTCATGCAGATGGTGCGTCACCAGCAGCACGGTCTTTCCTTTGGCAATCTGCACACGCAAGAGATCGAGGTATTGGAAACAGGCTTTGAGATCAAGTCCACTCGTCGGTTCATCCAGCACCAACACCGGCGGGTCATGCACAAGAGCTCGGCCCAACAGAAACCGCCGCTGCTCGCCGGTGGAGAGATGGCCAAAACGCCGACCAGCTAAAGGTGCAATACCTAACTCCTGCATCACCTCATACGCTCTGGTCAGCTGCGTCTTTGTGAATTCTTGATATGCGTAGGTATCGTTGCTGGCATAGAAACCGGAAAGGATCACGTTCAATCCTTCAGCACAGATCAGATACTCTCGCTGCAGGTCATGCGAGACAATGCCGATCTGTTTCCGCACATCCCAGACGTTCCAACGCTCCTCACCAAAGAGAGCCCACCGCGTGTCATCATTCGGCATGGCATGGACTTCACCTGATAACAACTTCAGCAGCGTGGACTTCCCTGCCCCGTTCGGGCCAAGGATTGCCGCATGCTCTCCCTCACGCAGAACAAAGGAGAAATCCGAGAAGACACAGGTCTCGCCTCGATACACCGTGGCATGCTCAATTTCGACAATCGCCTTCGTGTTGGCTGAAGGACGAGGGGGTTGATCTGGGATCTCCACTAGAGGCTTACCAGGTTTCCCACCTCGCCGTGCCTGCTCAAGACCAGTTCGAGCCAAGGCATCTGCCCGTTCATTCTCGGGATGCCCGTTGTGTCCCCTGACCCAACGCCATTCCACTGTATGCGTGGCAGCCAGCGCATCGAGCCGCCGCCACAAGTCCTCATTCTTGACAGGTTCTTTTCCAGCCGTTTTCCACCCTCGCCGCTTCCAACTGTGGATCCATTCACTGATGCCCTTTTGGACATACTGCGAATCGGTATAGACTCGTGCCTTCACTGGTTCCGTGAACGACTGCAGCGCCTCAATGACCGCAAGCAACTCCATCCGATTGTTCGTCGTCCCCGGCTCACCACCACAAATCTCCGTCTCAGTCTCACCATGTCGCAGCAAAGCCCCCCAACCCCCAGGACCAGGGTTCCCACTGCAAGCACCGTCTGTGTAGATGTCGATCATTCGCGATTTTTCTCCCTCTCTCAATGCACGGTCGGATTGTACTATGGCGCCTCACACCAGAACCATAGTTGATCGCGTGACTCAATCAACACACCTGAGTACAATGGTGCGTCACCGACACTCATATGTTTCAGGGAGTCACACTCTGCGTACGCTTGTTCTCATCGGCACTGGCGGGTTTATCGGGTCGGTCCTGCGCTATCTGCTGAGTAGCTATGTGCAGCAGCTCAGCAAGGGCCTCCAATTTCCTTTCGGCACGTTGGCAGTCAATGTGGTGGGCTGTGTGCTGGTTGGCTTTCTCGCGGAGCTGGCGGATCAGCGCAGTCTCATCTCAGACGAAACCCGTGGCTTTCTCATCGTCGGGATCCTCGGCGGATTCACCACCTTCTCAGCCTTCGGCAACGAAACGATGAATCTGCTACGCAGCGGAGAACCATGGCTTGCCGGAGGAAATATCGTCGGCCATATAGTTCTGAGCCTCATCGCCATCTGGCTCGGCTACTCCATGGCATCGCTGATCTGTAAGTAATAGATCAGGAGCCTCACCGTTCCGTCTCAGATTAAGTTACCGTTTGATTCTTCGTGGGTGCGGTGAGCACACGATCGCAATTCCCGCTTTACGGGCAGCTCTTTCCAACGCAGCATCCGCTGTCGCCAAGTCGGCTCCATGCCTGATCGCCACGTCCAGATAGGACGCGTCATAGGCTGACAATCCGTATTCACGACCCAGCGGAAGAATGCCCGCGATCTGGGTAGAGACCGGCACAGACACTTCCTGAACCGGCAAGGACTCCAACAGATCAACAAACCGCACAATTTCTGCCTGACCGAGACGCTTTCGTCGTTCACCGACCAAGAGACCATTGGCAATCTCCAACGCCCAAATAGACGGAACCACCACAGGCCGGCCTTCCAGCTCCTGTAGGACCTGATCGGCATAGTCACTCTGCTCATCAGGAAAACACCAGGCCAACGCCACCGATGCATCGAGCACCACCCTCTTCATGATCGCCTCCCCTCCTCGATCATGTCCTTCACACGCATAGTGTCAGGCCTCACCCGTGCACGGAGATCACGCATGCGTTCGACCAGCGTTGCATGTAGTATCCGTTTCGCAGGCTCCTCAACAGGAACCAACCGTGCCGCAGGTACACCATGCCTGGTGATGGTAATGGTCTCCCCCTTGCTGACCCGCTCAAGTAAGGCCGACAGATGGGTCTTGGCTTCAAATGCGCCGATGGTTCTCATGGTCAACCTCATGTATAATCTAGTCTTCATCTAGTCTAATTTTATCGTTCCTCAACGGCCACGTCAATGCGCCCTGATTACGAAAGCATCCTCATGAAACCAGGCTGATTATTGCCAGTTTCCTTTCGGCACCTTGGCAGTCAATGTGGTAGGCTGTGTGCTGGTTGGCCTTCTCGCAGAGCTGGCGGATCAGCGCAGTCTCATCTCAGACGAAACCCGTGGCTTTCTCATCGTCGGCATCCTCGGCAGCTTTACCACCTTCTCAGCCTTCGGCAACGAAACTATGAATCTGCTGCGTGACGGAGAACCGTGGCTCGCCTTTGGGAATATCCTCGGCCACATTACCCTCGGACTATTCTCTGTGTGGCTCGGCTACTCTATGGCCTCCTTGCTCTGGAAGTAATCTGCCCCGCCACTCCTCACATGCCCTATCATCCATCTGATGTCCGTCGGACAATCGACGCCTACCGATGATACATTTCGGCACGCTTGGCAGTTTTTGCAGTCTCTTTGTCATTGCGCCATTCTCAGATTGATGGGAGGATAGGCTCATGAAACGCAACGAGAAGACACCGAATCACCAATCACGGACCATCGCACTACTCGGCTTCGACGGTGTCGCAGCACTTGATATCACCGGGCCATACGAAGTCTTTTCCATACCGTCCTATCTTGCACAAGACAAAATGGTGCCGCCCTATCGGATCGTGCTCCTCGCGGATCAAGCGGGACCGATTCGCTCGGCTTCAGGACTCAGCCTGATCGCGGATGCCTCATGGCGCGATTTCCACGGCAAGGTCGACACCCTGCTGGTCTGTGGTGGGCCAGATATGGCACCACTCCAGAGCAATCAGAAGCTGTTGGCCTGGCTTCGTACTATGGGACGCCACACAAGACGCATCGGCTCCATCTGTACCGGCGCCTTCCTCCTCGCAGAAGCTGACCTGCTCAACAATCGCCGCGCCACGACCCATTGGAGAGAAGTCGCGCGTTTGGCCCAGACCTATAAAACCGTCACCGTTGAGCCAGACGCAATCTACGTTAAAGACGGCCACGTCTATACCTCAGCTGGGATCACTGCTGGAATGGATCTGGCCTTGGCGCTCGTGGAAGAAGATCTCGGTCGGGATATTGCCCTGGCTGTGGCCCGCATGCTGGTCCTCTTTCTGAAACGTCCTGGCGGACAGTCCCAATTCAGCACACAACTCCAAGCTCAGGCCGTCGAGGGCCAACGCTTAGCTGCCCTCTTGAGCTGGCTGACACACCATCACCACACACCACTGACGGTGGGAGACATGGCCTCGCGGGCAGGCATGAGTCCGAGAACCTTTGCGCGCGTCTTTGTCTCGGAAACCGGCGATACACCGGCGCTCTACTTGGAGAAACTTCGTCTCGAACATGCGGTCCGCCTACTAGAGACCACCGGCACGTCACTCGACATCACCGCCCAGGAGTGCGGCTTCACCGGGCACGAGCAACTGCGCCGCGCCTTCCAGCGGCACAAAGGCATCACCCCACAGGACTATCAGAAGCGATTTCAGACAACCAAAACCATCTCACAAGGAGATCCCTCATGAGTTTGAAAATTGCCTTTCTCATCTATAACGGGGTTGCAGAGCTGGATTTCATCGGACCGAAAGGAGTGTTCTTTGCCTCAAACTGGCTCAGGAAAGAACAAGACCATCTGTATCTCGTCGCGTCGTCCCTTGAGCCAATTACGACCTTAGAAGGCATGAAGGTTCCGCCCGACTATGATTTTGCCAGCGCTCCGCTTCCAGATATTCTGGTCGTGCCTGGGTCAGCCGATCCCGCACCTCAACTAGATCAGCCTGACCTACTCAAGTGGGTCGAGCAAGCCAGTCGGCACTGCACCTGGACGACCAGCATCTGTACCGGAGCGGCCATCCTGCTTGCGGCAGGACCAGCGAAGGGACGCCGTATCACCAGCCATTGGATGATGCGAGACGCCTTGCGACTACAGAATGAAGCGACCGTCATCGACAATGTCCGGTATGTGGTGGACGACCACTTGGTGACGAGTGCCGGCGTCAGTGCCGGAATCGATATGGCACTCTGGCTGGTGGGAGAGCTCCGAGGGCCGGAACATGCCCGTGAAGTCCAACACGCCCTGGAATACTATCCAGAACCGCCCTATCAACTCGAAACCACAGGAGCTGTTCGGTAGCCCTCCGAGGAGCACAGGATGAGACCACATTCAATTATTCGGATCCCCATTTTGCCGTTTGGACTGGTGAATGCCCATCTGGTGACCGGTGACGACGGATGCGTTCTCGTCGATGCCGGTCTGCCAGGCACAGAAGCAAAGGTGGAGCAGGTGCTCAAGCAGCACGGCTATACCTTCCAGGACATCAGGCTTATCGTCGTGACCCACGCCCATGTCGACCATGCGGGGAATGCGGCGACCCTTCGCGAATTGACCAAAGCACCCATTGTAGCCCATGTCGACGACGCACCACATTTCACTCGAAACGTCCCGATGACCTATTGTCCAACCGGGTGGTTTGGCCGTCTCTTCCTCAAAACGAAACTGATCCATGAACCCTACAAACAATTCGTCCCGGATGTTCTCCTCTCACAGAACGACACCTTTGATCTAAGTCGCTTTGGAGTGTCAGGCGCCATCACGCACACCCCGGGTCATACGAACGGTTCTATTTCAGTCGAGCTTTCAACCAAGGATGTGATGGTCGGGGATCTTCTTGCCTCGGGAATCCTGTTGGGTGGGCTGGTGAGAACTCAGCATGCCAAGCGCCCACCATTTGAGGACGATCCCTACACAGTCGGCCTCGCCCTGCAACGGCTACTGGATGCGGGGATGGAACGCTTTTATATGGGCCACGGCGGCCCATTAACGGCAGGTGAAGTGCAGCGCCATGCGCAGGTGCTTCTGGGGATGAAGGAGAGAGAAGCGCATAGCTAACGCTGCGAGGCAGCTTGGTGAATATGTTGCTTGCTACTGAGGGCCTTCTAGCCCGGATAATTCAGGACGCACGCCAGAAAAAAGCCATCGAGGCTCCAAACTGTGCTAGAGGAGCGGCGACCAAGCAGCTTCTACATACAGCGATGGAGGCACCCGATGGCGACAGACTGTATACCGCAAGTCACCTTCGAATTCCATGACAACCTGAAGCCGGTGGTGGCCCGGTTCGATCAGGCGCAGGCCAGTACCGATGGGGGCGTTGTGTTGCTCAAAGCGCTCGATGACCGCCTCCAGGTGACCGACCAACTGGCGGCCTGTTTGGTCGACCGCCGGGACCCGGACAAGATCCGCCATCCACTCCGCGACCTGCGCCGGCAACGGATTTTCGGCGTAGTCTGCGGCTACGAGGACGCGAACGATGCCGCCCGGCTGGCCGACGATCCCCTCCAGAAACTGGCGGTGGGGCGCGATCCGGTGACTGGCGCGGCCTTGGCCTCGCAGCCGACCCTCTCCCGGTTTGAGAATGCGGTGTCGCCCCGGGAGCTGTATCGGATGGGGCGCACACTGGCGACGACCGTGATCGCGCAGCATCAGCAACGACTCAAGGGCCGCGCTCAGCGGATCACGATCGATCTGGATCCCACCGATGATCCCACACACGGGCAGCAAGCGCTGGCCTTCTTCAACGGCCACTACGACACCTGGTGCTACCTGCCGTTGGTGGCCACACTGACCTTCAACGACGAAGCGGAACAGTATCTGGTCGCGATCGTGCTGCGGCCCGGGAACAGTCCGGCGAAGCGCGGCGCGTGTGGGCTCCTGCGGACCCTGCTTCGTCGGCTGCGGCGGGCATTTCCCACGGCGGCCCTGCGGGTGCGGGTGGATGGCGGCTTTGCCGGGAACGACTGGCTGGATGTCCTGGAAACGCAGCACGTCGAGTATGTGGTGGGGCTCGCCGGCAATGCGCGGCTGGTGCGGTGCGCCGGGCACGTGCTGGGCGAAGCCTATGGACTCTCGAAGTATAGTGGCCGCACGGAGCACGTCTATGGGGAGACCTGCTATGCGGCCCGGAGTTGGTCGCATCGTCGCCGGGTAATCGTCAAAGCCGAGGTTGTCCGGCTGCCGGGACACGATCCCCGCTACAATCCCCGCTTTGTCGTGACCAATCTCCGTGAGACGCCCGCCACGGTGTATGCGAGCTACTGTCAGCGCAGCGACATGGAGAACCGGCTCAAAGAATTGCATGACGGGTTGGCCCTGGATCGGACGAGCTGCTCGCGGTTCTGGGCGAATCAATTCCGCGTGCTGCTGACGGCGGCGGCGTATGTGCTGCTCCAAGAGTTGCGGCGGCGGGCCCAGGGAACCGCCTGCGCCACGGCGCAGGTCGCCACCTTGCGGGAGCGCCTGCTGAAGCTGGCGGTCTGGGTGGAACGGTCCGTGCGGCGCGTCGTGTTGCACCTGCCGCAGTGCGCCCCGTGGGGCGACACCTGGCGCCGTGTCGCCGTGGCCGTCGGCGCCACGGTCGGCTAACACCGGACGAGATCCTGTCACACCGAGCGTGTTTCCCGACGGAGAACGGCGAGGTCTGTCTAAACGCGCCTCATCGCGGGGTCGGTCCCTGCTGGGCGCGGGGTGCCAGGTGGTCTCACCCCTCATGAAGCCTCCATCACGCCCGCTCCATTCGGTGTGGACAGTCTCACACCGTGGTTCCGATCCCCCAAACACGATCCGTGACCACCGTCATGAATAATGTGGGTTAGAGGAATATGCGATGACACGGGAGAAACGCATTGAGGCGATTGGTCAGGTTCTCAAAAGAATGTGTGCGGAACTTGAGGCACGTACCTTTAATGAAATGCCGACAGAACGGCTAGTGGATGGGATTCTCAAGCTCATGGCAGAATCGAAAACACTCGAGACGGAATTGACCTTTAGAGCCGAAGGAGACGTGATGGATATTCTGAACAAAAGCCTTGATAAGACGGTGACGCATTGGTCCGCCTAGAGAACCAAAACTGGACCACTTATTGACCGCTTTCATTCAACGAGAGGAGTTCACCGATGTTACCAGAAAGATTCTCTGAGGAGTGGTTCGAATTGATGCAAGCTTGGGAAGGAGAGCACTTTGAGATGGTCCAGGAGTATCACGCGTGGCTGGACTATCGTCATGCTCAAGCGAAGCTAGAAGAATTTCCTGCGAACGTACGCCACAGAATCTATAGCGGAGGGTAAGTCGCGCTTAGCGCGTATGAAAACAGCCCACCACCTCGTGCAGGACCTCGTCACCTAATTCAGCTGACCTCGACCTGCCTGTTCCCCCATATGTTGAATGTCGAGGAACTCTTGGCGCTGCCGCTGGTCCCAAGCTGAAGAAACGTGGCAGGTTCCTTGTCGCGATACCGAATCAGTCGATCGAACAACTCGCAAACAAGACCGTCAAGCAAACACGCCGGAAGCGTTTCGCACAATGGACAACACAAGACCCTGCCATAGCTCCCACCACAGATAAATTGCACACTGAGCGCAATCATCGCTCTACTATTCTTAATCACTGACTGCTCTTCGTCGCTATGGCCCGAAGTTGTGCTCTTCGCCCCACGGCGTACCATGACTCCCACCCTTTCCCTCGGACACCTTCACCTTCATTTGGGTGCCACCGTTGGGGCCAGTGCCGACCGGACGAGGCGAACCAGAGTCGGTTGTCGGCTGGTAGATCCTTTCATTCCGATTACCAGGCATTTTCTGGCCCTTTTCATGCGCCTCGCGCGTGAGCGTATCGGCCTCTGCAGGGTCGTTCCATTTCGACGTAGGTTTCTGCTCGACCCGATTCTTGTACTGCGGAGTCCCCTCAATATGCCCAGCCTGCTTCTGTCGGTTGATTTTGAATGCATCTCCAGCTTCTCCTACTCGCTTCAGCGTTCCTACCGCTGGTACAAATGGCAGCACCGCACCAATGGCATCGAGCCCGACCCCAATGCCGTTCCCCAACGTTGGTTCGTTGGCAAAGACGCCAACGGAGATTCCGAGCGACACGTAGTCCCCAGCGTAGGGGATGATGCCCGCTCCGAGACCCACTAAATCAACGACCTCCGCGGTCGTGGGCGGTGGTGCGCTGCGCGCGGCTTTCGCACGGGCTTCCACGTAGTCATTTTGGGCGTCGATCACATTGCCAGTGCGATCCGTGAACTTCACTGGGTTGTTCGCGGCGTAGCCGTAGAGGTCCAGCTGGCGGCCGTCCGCAACATCCAGGTCCGGCTGCATCGAGATCAAGGGATCCGGGCTCAGCCACCGACGAAGCGTCGGGTCATAGACACGCCGACCGAACGCGTAGGTCCCAAACACGCTGTCTGGCTCAAATCCCACAAACCCGTGTCGTGGCGCAGGGGCGGAACCCGTCGGCATTCGGACGCCCCATGCATCATAGTCGGTGGCCTGCGTCACAACGGCCGCGCCGGACCACTTCGCCGCCGCGACCACGCTGCCACGCATATCAAGCATGACGATGCCCGAGGCGGCAGAATCGAACGAGCCCCCTGTCAGCTTGTAGGCCATCTCCAACGCAATGGTCCCGTTGAGCGGCAGCCGATGCAACAGAACTCCTTCGTCGGGGCGCAGCTCCGAAAAGCCGAGCTTTACCACGCGTGAGACTCCACCGTCCGCGTCCACTGCGCGGTAGACCTGGCTGCCGCCCGCGTCGCACAACGCACGCACCCCGCCGCCGCTCGCACGCTCCATCAAGACCACGCACCCCTGCGCGTCGTAATGCAGCTGCCGCCCTCCGCTGGTATCGCTGACTACATTGCCTCGCGCATCATAGTCGAGCGTGCGACTCCCCATTGCCGTCGCCGCGCCCCACAAGCTGGGCTTGTCAAAGCTGTATTTATCCGCACCGGCGGTCAAGAGGCGCCCACCCGGTGAATAACTGAACGCCTCGTCCTTTTTCACCCCGTCGCCCGTGTTGATGCGCGACGTCATGAGCCGTGAGAAGCCGTCGTAGGTATGCGTCTTTAGCACCTTGGCATTTTGGCCGGAGCGTATTTCTCGGCCCGGATTACCCAACTTGTCAAAGTCTTCATGCGTGATCTCGACCAGGGGCGTCGCGCCAGCCTGATACTCAATCCGCACCAGATCTTGCGACTCTGGTGTCCATTTCCATCCGGCTGATACGCTGCCCATGGCCACACGCGTCATCCGCTCAAACGCATCGTACTCAAGCCCAGTCGCCAGCGTGGTCGCACTGTCTTTAATGCCACTGAGTCGTCCGCGGGCGTCGCGCTGGTATTCGAACTTTCCTGCAGGAACTCCCGTAGTGGGTCCCAGTATGTACGAAACGCTCTTCAGTTCACCCTGCCAGCCGTACTCAACCGAGCTGGTAAGCCGAGCCGGCCAGCCCGTTCCGCCTAACGCTGTGGCAGCGGGCTTGTAACTTTGCTTGACCGAAAAGCCGCGCACGTCATAGCTGACCTCACCTTCTCCCACCGGAGCTGTCGTACGCCACAGCCGTCCCAGTGCATGGCGGTCGGCTTTCGGGTCGTCGTAGCTAAAGGTGTACCGCGATGGTGCACTGCCCTCGACATCGACCTCCTTCACCACGGGACGATCCAGTGTGTCATAACTGATGCGAACTCGCGCCCCCGTTGGGTCCGTCGAGAGGACCAAGGCGCCTCCAACGTCATGGCACCCTTCGAACAGGCCAGAGGCAGACGACTGCGGAGCGTGGGGAAGCGTATACCGATACAAACGCCCGGCCCGATCGTGTTCGAACCGCCGGACCGCACCATCGGCATCAATCATGCTTGCCAACCGTCCCAGACTGTCGCGTTCCAGTCGGACCTCCGCACTCAAACCACCGCCTGTGCGTTTCTGTTGTACCAGGGCTCCGCGCCAGTCTTCCTCCAGCACCGTCAGCGTCCCGAGCGGATCGGTGGTCGCCACACGTCGGGGAGCATAACTCCATGAAGTCACCCGTCCCTCTCCCGTCCCATCGGGCGCCTTCACTCGCACGAGCATCCCGAAGCCATCAAACGTCTTTTCTATGCGGAGATCACCGGCCGCAGGCATCGCTCCCGTGGTTTTCGGCAAGTACTCGCGTACCGGATTACCGGCGGAGTCATAGTCGAATGCCTGGGTCCGGATGGTGCTGCTCGCCACCCCGGTCGTCCACGCTGACTCAAAGCTGGCGCGGACGCGGCCGGCACTATCCAGCTTCGACTCGACAAAGCGTGCTTGCCCCTGCAGGGTCGTATAGAGCCATTGCTGCTGCTTCACGGGGGCGCTGTCAACATAGATGTTGCGTTCCACCTCCCGACCAAATGCATCGAAACGACTCGTCATACGGCCCATACTGTCGCGCCGCGTCTCGATCAGCGATCCGTTGGCATCGCGAGTCGACCAGATCTCGCCGGTGCGCAGATCGTGATCGGTCTGGCTCGACAGCTCAGTCGACGACGATTGCTGAACTCCATCGACGAACCGCTCCACCTTCACCTTTTGTTCACGCACATACAGTCCCCATTTGTCGAGACCGAGCAGCACGGTTCGCCTGCCGTTGGTTCGCACCGCTTTCGGAAATCCTCGTGGATCGTAGCCGAGCACTTCGGTGGTGGCTGCCGTCATCACGAGTTGGCAGTTCGCAGGGACGACCCCAGGCCGCTCGATCTTTTTCAAGCGGGCCAGCGAATCGTACTCAGCGCTCCAGGAGGATAGCTCGGCATCGCTGGTCGCAGTCCCGTTAATATCGACACTACGCCCGTACACTTTTTCTGATACCTGGCTTCCCAACACCCAGAGGTTTGGACGGTGGTCATAAGTGGTCACCGTACGCACGCGGTGAATGTTGGAGATTGCTCCGTTCACCAGATCGCCGACTACCGACTCCGTCACGAAGCCAAAGCTGTCGCGGGCCAGAGTCTGGGTGCGCGACCCGGTGTGGGCGTTGGGGTTGCAGGAGCCGTCCGGTCGCAGGGTACACGAGAGGTTATCTGTCGCATCGACACGGATGCTGACACCTGCTCCGTGCGGTAGAAAAACCTGGCTCACGAGGGTCCTCTCGCGCCTGCCATCTGCTTCGCTGCTGGTTTCGAGCACGAGGCCCTTACCAGGATAAGCGAGCGAGACACCGGAGACTGCAGGGCGCACATCAAACACGCGCGTCTGTCGATGGTGTCCCGTTACGAGCGTTCCGTCCCTGTCTTCAAACTCCGCAGTGACCCGCTCAAACCCCAGCGATTCTGGAGACTCCGCCGCCTTGACGTAGTTCTCGTACGAAAGCTGAACGACCGCCTCGGAACTGTCGGCTCCGGCGCGACTGGTAATCGACTTGACCACCTGTATGCCTGGCGGAACCCAATCTGACGTAACCGGCCCCAGGCGCGCTGGTGCATAGCGTATTTCCGCAGAAGAGCCGCTCGATTCCTCCACCCGCGTCAACAGGTCTGGCACTGTTCCTTTGTTGCGGTAAACAAGGGCGGGAAACACCTTGTAGTCTCCCACCAACTTCCACGGTGGGGCTGAGCCCGGGTCGGACCTAATCGGATAAAAACTGGAATTACATTCCGGGTGTATGGGGAGGCAGAACATGCCCGCCACCACCATATCCACCAGACCATCATTGTCGACGTCCTCTAGCCGCGCCAGATCTCCCATCTGGGTGCCTTTGGGGTATTTTAGGGTTTCGGAGGAGATCATGGCCAACGGAACTGATGGTAGTCCGTAGGGGCGAGTGATTTCCTGAAAGCGCGTTCCGCGGTTCAGGAATACATAATGCGAAATGGGCTCGCTAATGCCCTGCCACTGGAACACAACGTCAAGACGGCCGTCGGCGTTGATGTCGGTGAAGGCTGCTGCCGTCATCGGCAGCGAATCCCCAAGCAACAGCTGGCAGTTGCCTAATCCGTCCAAGTCCCGCTTCAGCAGGATTTTGAACGGCCCGTAGGGCTCCGTATCTGTGTGCGTATAGCCTTTCGACGAAAGCGGGCGAGCCGCCGCACTAGCAGAAATACCGAACCGATAGCCGCGGTTCAGGAATACCTCGTGGCCTCGGGGCCCTTTTGCGGGGCACTTCTTGTCCATATCCGGCACGGCCGATACCAGGTCCGGCAGACCGTCGCCATTCAGGTCAAGCAGGAACGAGTTGAAGTTGGGTCCAATAGGGTAGGTCAGTTGCTCGACCGGCAGACAGTCCACCGCGTTGCAGTAGGAGGCGCCGGGCTTCACCAAAATATCTTGCAGACTTTGGGTGAACCCACTGACAGGACTGCCGGGTACCACGGCATCCGGATACTGGTAGAAAAATGATTTCCAGTCCAGTTCCATCTTGAGCGGAGGCTCGTTGGACGCCGGGGTTGGATGGCGCCGCGCCAAGAATGCCCGAGGGGTAAACTCCATTTCAGGCCGCAACGCGGAAGCCATCGTGATCTGAGAGGACTTCAGGAGCGTGAGATCGGCGAGGCCATCCCCATTGAGGTCCGTCAGGGGCGCCGAGAAGTCCGACACAGGCTTCGCGATCCAGCTCTCAATAAACGAGCTGGAATCTTTCATCGTCAGCATGGTCGCTTTATACACGGCGGCCGGCCAACCCAACAGGGCGATGGTCGGCGCCACTCTATCCGGCGAACCGCCGCCTGCGTGATAGCCCATGCGATACAGAGGCGGTAGCACTCGCGGCTCACTGCTCGGAGCCTGATTCCCCCAGCCGAGTTTCGTCCGTGTGCTGTCGAAGTCAAAGCTGATGCGCGGTCCTGGCACGCCATCTAGCTTGCCGCCGGCACACCCCTTTATTAAGGCCTCACACTGTTGCATCGCATTCACTCTCAATACCCGCACCCGCGTAACATATGGCTTCTCACCAAGCGCTAATTTCAGACGTGCCCGCAGTTGTGCCGCAGGCACTCTAATGAGCTTCTGGCGAAAATCGATCGAACCGCCATGGTCCTGGACAGCTTTCTGTCCCTGCTGAGAGAGCACAGAGACCTGTGCCCAATTAGCCCAGTCCTTGAAGAGGCTCTCCAGATCGGACGGAGTGATCCAACATTGGCCGTTGACACACATGGTCATGTCCAGCTCACCGAGCTGCTCGCAAATGTTGCTTAACTTGCACATGTCCGACTTCGGCGGGTCGATGGCGCCGCAGGTACGCCAGAATGTCTCCGAAAAACAACTCAGCCCACGCCGATTGGGTGTGAAGTTATCCGTTATTTGTGCATTGAAATAGACGCCGTCCAAACGCCCGTCACCATCCACATCAGCCAAGTCCGAGTAGCCGAATCGACCGTTTGGAACATAGGTACCTTCTTGGAAGCCCAACGACTCGAGCGTGAAGTTTGTCCAGTCACCACCGGAAGTCCTCAATCGAGAACGGGCGAATTTATCGTAGTTGGGTTGTTCGGCAAGAAACCAATTGTACGGTGGGTCTATCGTCCCATCACGCACGATACCTGCCTCAGGCGTTGACAGGCCGCTCGGATGGTAGACGATGTCGGTGCGCCCGTCGTGGTTTAAGTCGACGAACCGGGTGCCGACGCTCGTCTCCTGCGGGTGCATCGCACGCTCTGTCGTTTTTCCCAGGATAGCTAGTCGGTCTCCGTAGCGGGTGAACAAGAGTTGGTCCTTTGGATCGCCTCCGCTGACTAGAGGTTCCGGTGATGCAAACTCGACCCGGCCTCCGTTGCTCTGATACTGCATGGTCCAGATTCGCTGCGGATCGCTCCACGGGTTGGTTCGTCTGACCTGGGTGAGCAGCTTACGACCCGTGTCGTCGCTGTTCTTGATCCTGAGCTCGTAGGTCCAGTAGAGCGAATCTGGACAATCGCTGCTCGACTTCGATAGCGAGAAAGGGGCACCGGAGGCTCGGGGGAACGACTGCTCCGGCCCGCATACAACGATCCGCGACACCTCGCCCAGCGTTTGGGTGTTACCGTGCATCAGGTTTGGCGCACCATGGGGAAGGCTATTGGCCAACTTGATGGCCACCCGAAATGGGTCATGCCCGCTCAAGTGCCCACCCCAGCTCACCTGGCTCAACATAGGCTCATCCTGCGGCTTGAACTTATCAGCGCGGTTCTGGCTTGCTGAAAAGTGGTAGTCGTAACGGATCGCATTGCCGTGGCGGTCTACCTCGCGCAGCAGCAACCATGCGGCGGTTCCTAGTTCGTTCCGGATCCGCGCCTGCCGGTTGCCATCTCGACCATAGTACCGCTTCACTCCATCCGGCCTGTGCTCCACCCATGCGTTCTGGCCGAAACTGTATTCATACCGGACAGGCTCAGTTTCACGCAGCGGAGCGTAGAAGACAGCGTCGTTGTAGACTGCGCGGGGCTTGGCAGCCGCGCTCTCAAGGGCGACCATTTCTCCGCCCGAAGCCTCGAAACGCGTCTGGTCTTCATCATAGATAAAACCGTCTCCGGTTTGCTTTAATTTGGGAAAGCCGTAGAGGGTCGATCGCGAGATTCGTGGAATAGCTAACGCCCAGCCTGCACCGACGGCAGAATCCTGCCGGAACGCCCCGCTGTCATAGGTCAGGGCCAAGCTTGGAGTCATACCGAGCCGGCCTGGCGGAACCTGAATTGGGATGCTGGTGGTATAGGTGCCGCGGGCTGACACGGGGACAGAGCGGACTTTCGCCGCATTACCTGCCCCTAGACTCACTGCGGCAGAAGGAAGCGACGGCGTTACATCTCCGATCGTGAACGCTTCTGTAACGGCAGAGGACTCACCAATATCCTGCGCTGCCACTGGCCAGGCCGACAGTATTAATACCGCAACCAGCACTGTCCCTCGCCCTGCGATGTGCCAGTGCCGCCAATATATTATCCAAGTCATCCTCACACCTCGCAAAGTCTACCGCGTTTCCGTTCAACTGTTTAGACAGTACCGGCCCCCTGGTTCGGGCCGATCAAGCGTAGAAAATTGTTCTATGGGGACGGGAATATCAGAAAGTTTGGTATCAGGTATGATCATTTTAAGGAACATCTGGCTATATACTGGGCTACTCCCAAACTGCGCTTTGCATCGCCGGCCAATTGATCATATGAAACAGGTGCATCATGTGTACCTTACCAGCGGGCAAGACTCTGCTGTCTCATCTGGCGACAGGACTGTGGTATTACTAGATGCTTTGTACGATACTTACAAGTAAGTTTTAACCCACCTCGCCAGATCTATTCAGCCCTACCTCGTTTCATTTGGAGTTCGCCATCATTGATGCAGGGCTACGGCAGAACCACCCTGTGACCAGGCTCCTACAGCAAGGAACAGGCCGCGAAGCACTTCATAAGAAATGGCGAAAATTCGGAAGGTTTGTGGCTTCTTCCTCAATAAGTACCTCCACGAGGTGAATCTTTTCAGATTCACTGAATCTAATTGGATTCAATGATGAGGGATGGGTGTGGTGGTACAGTCCGTCCGTTGAGATGACGAGGCACGGTAAATCTTATGGATTTTGCAACCATCGGTGAGATCGAGACGAGTCATTCGTCCAAGGGTTGGGCGACCCTGTTACGCATAAAGTGTCGGACCTTGAATCGTGAATGGCCCATGAGGACGAGGGCCACGTCAAACAGACAGGCTTCACTCACACCAGACCGATTGTGGAATGTAGGCTGAGGGTAAGGACAAGGTTGAGATTGAGTGTCGGGCAGTTTTTCCCCTAACCATCGACCTTAGCCTCAACCTTAACTTATCTTTCGACCGACCCAGGAATCTTCGGCGTAGGTGTGGCCACATCCGCATTCTGCGCGCGATGCAGGAGCGCATGGTCCATGAGGACGAGGGCCAACATGGCTTCGGCAATTGGTGTGGCGCGGATGCCGACGCAGGGATCGTGGCGGCCATTGGTCTCGACCATAACCGGATTGCCTTGCTTGTCGATCGACTTACGCGGAATGCGGATGCTGGAGGTCGGCTTGATGCCAATGGTCACCACGACATCCTGCCCTGTGGAGATGCCACCGAGAACACCACCAGCATGGTTGGAGAGAAAGCCCTCTGGCGTCAGTTCATCGCCATGTTCTGACCCGCGCTGAGTCACCGACGCGAAGCCTGCTCCAATCTCAACGGCCTTTACCGCATTGATACTCATCATCGCTGCCGCCAGATCTGAATCCAACTTAGCATAGACCGGCGCACCCCACCCGACCGGCACCTGCTCGGCAATCGTCGTGATTTTGGCGCCAACCGAATCACCGGCCTTCCGCAGGTCATCCATGAATGATTCGAGTTTGGGCACCATATCCGGGTCGGCGGAGAAAAACGGATTCTGACTGACCGCCGCCCAATCCTTGAATGGCAACTCGTGAGGCCCCAACTGGCTCAGATAGCCTCGAATGACGATGCCGTATCTCTCCGACAACCATTTTCTTGCAATCGCGGCCGCCGCCACGCGCACCGCTGTCTCGCGGGCCGAGGCTCGTCCTCCACCCCGATGATCACGAATGCCATATTTCTGCCAATAGGTATAATCGGCGTGGCCCGGACGGAAGGTATCGAGGAGGTTGCCGTAATCTCGGCTGCGCTGGTCTTCGTTGCGAATCAGCAAGCCGATCGGCGTACCGGTCGTCTGTCCCTCAAACACTCCTGAGAGAATTTCAACGGTATCCGACTCCTGCCGTTGCGTGACATGGCGAGAGGTTCCAGGCTTTCGCCGGTCGAGGTCCTGCTGGATATCTTCTGCCGAGAGTGCGAGTCCAGGTGGGCATCCATCGACGACACATCCGATGGCAGGCCCATGGCTCTCGCCGAACGAGGTGACGGTAAAGATTCTGCCGAATGTATTACCGGCCATATGGAGGCACGCTCCCTACTCGACCAGATCCAGCTTGATGCGCAATTCCTTGAGTTGATCGGCAGCGACAGCCGATGGTGCATCGGTCAATGGGCATTGCGCCCGCTGCGTCTTGGGGAACGCGATGACGTCTCGGATTGAATCGGCTTTCCCCAATAGCATCACCAAGCGATCCAACCCAAACGCAATCCCACCATGCGGCGGAGCGCCATACTCCAGCGCCTCCAGCAGAAATCCAAACTTACTCGCTGCATCCTCCTTGCCGATCCCAAGAAGATCAAACACTTTGCTCTGCACATTGCTGCGGTGAATACGAATGCTGCCACCGCCGATTTCACTCCCGTTCAGCACCATATCGTATGCCTTGGCCCGCACTTTCAGGGGTTCGGACTCCAGCAACGGTAGATCCTCATCGAGTGGTGCCGTGAAAGGATGGTGCATGGCCACATACCGCTTCTGTTCCTGATCGTAATCCAACATGGGAAAATCAACGACCCATAGAGGCCGCCATGCGGAGGTGTCGATCAGCTTCAACTCCTCACCCAAGAGAAGCCTGATTCGTCCCATCACATCATGAACGACCGCTGGCTTGTCAGCGCCGAACAAGACCAGATCATTCGGCTGTGCTTCAGGCAAAGCCGCCGCAAACGCGTTGGCATTCAGAAATTTGGCAATGACGGATTCGAGCTGCCCCTCCGCCGTGAGCTTGAGCCACGCCAGGCCTTTCGCGCCAAAACTCTTCGCCATTTCCCCCAACGCGTCGATGCGTGTCCGCGACAGCGACGCTCCGCCCTTTACGATCAAGGCTTTGACGATGCCGCCCTTGGTCGCCGCATCCTTGAACACCTTAAAATCGCTCGCGGCGCCGAATGCCGTCATGTCATAGAGCGGCATGTCGAACCGGAGGTCCGGCTTGTCTGAGCCATAACGACCCATGGCTTCCGCATAGGTCATCCGAGGAAAGGGTGTCGGCAACTGCACGCCGCCGGCCTTATCAAAGACCGTGACAATCATACGCTCCATGAGGCTCATGACTTGCTCTCGATCCACAAACGACAGTTCCATGTCGATCTGGGTAAACTCCGGCTGCCGATCATTGCGGAGATCTTCGTCTCGGAAGCAGCGCGCGATCTGATAGTACCGATCGACGCCGCTCACCATCAGCACCTGCTTGAAAAGTTGCGGCGACTGCGGCAGCGCAAAGAACTGTCCGGCATTGACGCGGCTCGGCACCAAATAATCTCTGGCGCCTTCCGGCGTACTCTTTGTCAGAATCGGCGTCTCTACCTCCAAGAACCCTTCCGCGTTTACGAAGTCTCTGGTGGCCTGCAGAATGCCATGACGCAGGCTCAAGAGCTGCTGCATCCGAGGCCGACGAAGGTCCAGGAACCGATACTTCAACCGAATCGCTTCTGTGACTTCTGCATCGTCTTCGATCACAAATGGCGGGGTCTTGGCCTCATTGAGAATCTCCACCTCATCGACAAAGATTTCAACTTCGCCAGTCGAGAGGTCTGGATTCTTTGACTCATCCGGACGCGCCATGACATGGCCGGTGACCGATACCACACACTCGCTGCGGAGTGCATGGGCGGCCTGGTGAACCGCGAGATTTCGTTCTGCGTTGAAGACAACCTGTGTGATGCCAGTCCGGTCACGAAGATCAATAAAGATCACCACGCCATGATCACGACGTCGCTGAACCCAGCCGTTCAGCACAACGGTCTGCCCGACATGTTGCTTCTTCAACTCGCCGCAGCGATGTGTGCGGATGTTCATACCATTCTCGCTTTCTTGCCAACATACTTCTTGGTCTTGAGCGGTCTCGCCCAGCCCTCGCGCCTAACCAGCCGCTTGGGACCAGCCTTCGGCTCTTCTCCTTTTTCGACCGAGGTCACGCGTTCCTCAACCAGTTCGCGCAAGGCATTGGCTTCTCGATCGGTGAGGAACCGAAACTCGCCGGGCTCCAGTTTGCCAAGCGCCAGTGACCCCATCCTGACCCGCATCAGCTTGATCACCAGATGCCCCACGGATTCCAACATGCGTTTCACTTGATGCTTGCGGCCTTCCCGAATCGTGATCTCCAGCCAGGAGTTCGCCTCGGCTCTTTTTACCTTCTTGACCATCGCCGGACTCGTCATGCCATCCTCTAGTTTGACTCCACGCTGCAGTTGGCTGATCTCAGCATCTGTCAGCACACCTTTGACCTTAATGAGATAGGTCTTAGGCACATGATAGCGCGGATGCAGGAGGGCCTGCGCCAACTCACCATTGTTGGTGAGCAGCATCAGCCCTTCACTATCAAAGTCCAAACGGCCAACCGGAAACACCCGTACGGACACGCCATGAAGAAAGTCCTTCACGGTGTCTCTCCCACCGGGGTCGTCCAATGTCGACATGACGTTCTTGGGTTTGTTCAGCATCAAATACACAAACGGCTGTGCCGAGGTCAGGTGCTTCCCGTCCACTTTCACGTGATCACGTTCTGGATCGACCTTTGTCCCGAGTTCCGTGACCACCTTGCCGTTCACCGATACTCGGCCGGACGCAATCAGCATCTCAGCCTTTCGGCGGGACGAGAGCCCCGTGCTCGCGATGAGTTTTTGGAGACGAATGTCCATTAATTTTCCAGTCACGTATATTGTGTCATTCGCATGAGCACACCGGTCGGCGTCTCACGCTTCACGAAGGACACCGTACATTATTCCCATTATTCCCATTCGATCGTCGATGGCGGTTTCGAGCTGATGTCATACACCACTCGATTCACGCCCTTCACTTCATTGATAATCCGGCTCGACATCCGGCCCAGCACATCGTTCGGGATCTTGGCCCAGTCGGCGGTCATCCCGTCTACGCTAGTCACTGCACGGATCGCCACAACATTATCATAGGTCCGTTGATCGCCCATGACGCCGACGGTGCGGATCGGCAAGAGCACGGCAAAGAATTGCCAGATGTCCCGGTAGAGTCCCGCGCCGCGAATCTCATGATCGACGATCGTTTCGGCTCCACGGAGGATCGCCAATCGCTCCTTCGTCACAGAGCCAAGCACTCGGATCGCGAGACCCGGACCGGGAAACGGCTGCCGCCAGACAATCTCATCCGGCAAGCCCAGTTCGGTCCCCAGCACCCGCACTTCGTCCTTGAACAATTCCCGAAGCGGCTCGATCAATTTCAACTTCATCCTGGCCGGCAGACCACCGACATTATGATGCGTCTTGATCGTAGCCGACGGCCCCTTGAAGCTCACGCTCTCAATGACATCGGGATAAAGCGTCCCTTGCACCAAGTACTTGACGCCCTTCAACTTCTTAGACTCGACCTCGAAATTCTTGATGAACAAACGTCCGATGATTTTGCGCTTCCGTTCGGGATCGGTGACGCCCTTCAAACCGTCCAGGAACTGTGTCGTCCGATCAAGCACCCGAAGATTGAGATGCATCTGCGACGCAAGGGTCTTCTTCACCTGGTCGCGTTCGCCCGCCCGAAGCACCCCGTTATCGACGAAGATGCAGGTCAACTGGTCTCCGATGGCGCGATGCGTGAGAGCCGCCGCGACCGACGAATCGACTCCGCCGCTCAGCGCGCAGATCACGCGATCTTTTCCGACCTGCTCGCGAATCTGATTCACTCCCTGATCCACGTAGGACTGCATGGTCCAAGTCGGCGTACAGCCGCAAATCTCATAGACAAAGTTGCGGAGCATCTTCGCTCCCTCCGGCGTATGCGCGACTTCCGGATGGAACTGCAGGCAATAGATCCGCCGCTGCGCATCCTCCGACTTCATGGCCGCAACCGGCGAGTTGTTGGTATGGGCAATGGACCGGAACCCCTTCGGCATACGCTCGATCCGGTCTCCATGGGACATCCACACCACCGAGGAACCACCGGCGCCAATACCTTTGAAGAGATCGCTGCGGTCATCGATCAGCACATCCGCCCGACCATATTCTCGATGCGGCGCTTTAACAACCTTCCCGCCTGACAAATGCGTCACCAACTGCATGCCATAGCAGATGCCAAGGATTGGAATGTTCTGATCAAAGAGCTCCTTGGAAACACGCGGCGCGTTCTTTTCGTAGACACTGGAGGGCCCCCCGGACAGGACAATACCTTGCGGCCGATACGCAAGAATCGTCGCCAATGGGACCGTACAGGGGAGAATTTGCGAGTAGACCTGGGCTTCGCGAATGCGGCGGGCGATCAGTTGCGTGTACTGTGACCCAAAGTCGAGGACCAGAATTCTATTGTGCCAAAGTTCCATCGTGATGCTGTGACGGGTACAGGATGAGGGGTAAGGGGTCACTACCCATTCGACCCGTTAGGAATCGGAACCCCTCGTTCCTGCCTCCCAACTCTGTACCGGCACCTATTCCCAATCCATCCGATAGTTCGGCGCTTCTTTGGTAATGATCACGTCATGCACATGACTCTCACGGAGGCCGGCCACGGATTGTCTGATGAACGTGGCATTCCGTTGCAAATCGACAATCGCTTTACAGCCACAGTATCCCATTCCCGATCGCACACCGCCGACGAGCTGATACACCACGGCAGCCAACGAACCTTTATAGGGCACACGGCCTTCGATCCCTTCGGGCACCAGTTTCTGGGCCGGGCGTCCTCCTTGTCCATACCGATCCCCGCCTCCTCGCTCCATCGCTCCGATGGAGCCCATGCCGCGATAGACCTTGTAGGTTCTCGCTTGATAGAGCACCGTCTCACCCGGAGACTCTTCTGTTCCGGCAAAGAGTCCACCAAGCATCACAGACGACGCCCCAGCAGCCAAGGCCTTTGTAATATCGCCTGAGAACTTGATGCCGCCATCGGCAATAATCGGTACCCCACTGCCAGTTAACACTTTTGCGCAATCCGCGATGGCGGTCAGCTGCGGCATTCCGGCGCCTGACACGATTCGCGTCGTGCAAATCGATCCCGGTCCGACCCCGACCTTGACCGCATCGACTCCGGCTTTGAGGAGGTCTTTGGCCGCCTCTGCGGTCCCGATGTTTCCCACGACCAGTTCGAGAGCCGGATACAGTTTCTTGATCATCTTCGCCGTATCCAGCACGGCTTGCGAATGGCCGTGCGCCGTGTCAATCACCACAAGATCCACGCCGGATCTCTTGAGCAGCGTCACGCGCTCTTCCGTGTCCGGTCCGACACCCACCGCCGCCCCGACCCGTAAGCGCCCATGGCCATCCTTGCAGGCGTTGGGATACTTGACCCGTTTTTCGATATCTTTAATGGTAATGAGCCCTTTGAGCTCAAATTGTTTATTCACCACCGGTAATTTTTCAATCCGGTGCTCATGCAGAATCTCTTTGGCCTTCTCCAGGCTGGTGCCCTCCGGCGCCGTAATCAACCGGTCTCGCTTCATCACCTGCGCCACCTTCAGGTCCATCCTGGTTTCAAACCGCAGGTCACGGTTGGTGAGAATCCCAACCAGCTTGCGCCCTTTGGTGACGGGGATACCCGAGATCCGATACTTCGCCATGAGTTGGTACGCGTCTCGAATCGTTTGGTCGGGAGAAATCGTGACGGGGTCGAGGATCATTCCGCTTTCTGACTTCTTCACCTTATCGACTTCCGTCGCCTGATCTTCCAGAGACAACACGCGATGAATGATCCCGATACCCCCTTCGCGCGCCATCGCAATCGCCAGCCGAGATTCCGTCACGGTATCCATAGCCGCGCTGACGAGCGGGATATTGATCCGGATATTGCGCGACACAAAGGTGCCGGTATCGACTTCATTGGGTACAATCTTCGACTTGGCCGGCACGAGGACCACGTCGTCGTATGTCAGTCCGAGTCGCGGTTCTTTATCAAGCATCGCTCCCTCTTCACACGTTCTGCGTTCGTTGCATGTTCTCCACCTCGGCCAGCTCCTCCGCCTCGCCCTGCAACCGTTCACTGCCCTCGTCCGCCGGCATGAACTGCTGCACCCGTGTGTTGCCGCTATCCACGACAAAGACGCTCCCCTTCGCATCGACGGCGATCCCGTAGGGAAAATTGAATTGCCCGTCGCCGTTTCCAAACCCGCCCCACTGGGTGATGAAATTGCCCTCGCGATCGAACTTTTCAATCCGATGATTCCCGGTATCCGTCACGTAGAGCTGTCCAGCTCCGTCAACGGTGATCCCCCAAGGCGAGCGCAATTGTCCGGCCTCTTGTGCCAAAGCACTGCTGGCATGCCCGGCAGCTGAACTGCCCCCCCACTTCGTTAACAGCTGGGGTAAGACGTTGGTACTGGTGTCAAATTTCTGGATGCGGTGATTGCCCATATCGACGACATAGACGGTCCCGTCTTCTTGATCGACGGCCACGCCACGCGGGAAATAGAACTGCCCATCACCGTTGCCGAAGCTGCCCCAGGCCATGATGAACTCGCCGGACATGTCGAATTTCTGCACACGGAAATTGGCGCTATCGACGACGTAGATGTAGCCGCGCACGCGGTCGACCGCAATCCCCCAGGGCGCATTGAACTGTCCTTCGCCGTTTCCACGCGAACCGAACTTCATCATGTACCCGCCGAGCTTCCCGTCGAACTTTTGAACCCGGTGGTTATTGGTATCCACTACCCAAACATCGCCCTTCCCGTCGCAGGCAATACCAGTGGGATTGTGAAAGTTCGCATTAGCTGAGCCAAAACTTCCCCACAGAATGATGAAGTTCCCGGCATTATCGAACTTCTGCACACGATTGTTGCCGTTGTCGACGACAAACAGCGATCCTTGTTGATCGGCACACAGTCCGTACATCGGCGCGATAAACTCTCCGCCGTGCAACAACGACGCACCCCGCCCCGGCTTCCCCCACTTCGACACGCACAGATAGCCAGACGTATTGACCAAAATAGTCGTGCTGGCCGGCGTCGAGACATTGTTGCCGATATCTTTGAACCAGACATAAATGGTTTTGTGCCCATCTCCAGGCGAGAGAATGAACGGAATCGTGGCTCCGAACTTGATCGCCGATGTCACATCCACCCACCCGGGCGTACCAGCCACAGGCGTCAACGGACTTTCAGAAATAAAATAGGCCCCGACCCCTGTATCCAAATCGGTTGCCGAAATCGTCACCACGACTTCGGGCGAGTTGGTCATGAAGGCCCCGTGATTGATCACGGCATAAGGATTCTGCGGCGCCGTGATATCGATGAGCACGGGTATCGCTGTGACTTCTTCCGAGGGTCCGCTTTCCGTTCCATCTTCGAACGACGCAGTCACCGCATAAAAATAGGGCGTATCGTTCGTGAGACCTTCATGCGTGTAGGGGTTCGTGACGCCTTCAATCTTCGTCGCCCCCTCTATCGTGACATGAGGCGAGGTACTGAAATAGAGATTGTAGGCCTGCGCGCCAGGCACCTCCATCCAACTCAGAAAGACTTCCGTGTCGCCGGCCTTGACGGCAAGGCTGCGGGGTGGCTGCACCGCCCCGGCTTCCACTGTGTGCGCAGGCTGGTCCTTTCCACGATTCATCTCTTCTTCGGTCGGCACATATTTCAGAACACGGTGATTGCCGCTATCGACGACGAACACGCAGCCTTCCTTATCGACCGCAATGCCATAGGGAAAATTGACCTGTCCCTCTGTTTTTCCTCGGTTCCCAAATGAGCACAGAAACGTCCCGTTGCCGTCGAACTTCTGCATTCGATGGTTGCCGCTGTCGACGACATAGACGTTGCCGAGCGCGTCACACGCGATGCCCCATGGTGACTTAAACTGTCCGGGTCCCTGGCCTTCCCGGCCCCATTTCGTCAAGAAGCTTCCTCGGGCATCGAATTTTTGGATACGATTATTACTTTCATCGGCCACATAAATATTGCCGATAAAATCGACCGCCACGCCGCGCGGAAAGAAGAAGGCGCCGTCGAAGCTGCCGTCACGGCCCCACTTCAGCAGTGGTTGGCCATCAGCTTGAAATTTTTGGATGCGCGCGTTGCTCGTGTCGGAGACATACACATGGCCGTCTTGATCCGTTGTAATACCCCAGGGCACATCGAAGCGGCCCATATCGGCCCCCCGCCAGGCGAACCCAAACTTGCCCCATGCTTTCTGCGCGTTACCCTCGAGATCGAACTTCTGCACCCGATTGTTGCCGCTGTCAGCCACATACATAACATCGCCCGGCCCGACCGCCAAACCACGGGGATAGTAGAACTGGCCTTCCTGTGAACTCGGGTCACCGCCCCACCGAGCCAGGAACGTTCCAGTTTTATCGAATTTTTGGATCGAATGGTTATCCGTATCTGCCACGTAGATGTTGCCGTCCTTGTCGAGCGCAATCCCCGTGGGTGAGTTCAACTCCCCATCGCCCACTCCTTCACAGCCGATGACCATGGCCAGGAGATAGGGCGATGGAATCGCCATCACTTCTTGCGATTCAAGGCTTTCGCCCTTCGAGGTGACGACGGTGACGACATAATGGTAACAAGTGCCATTGGCCAGGTCATCATGGACGTAGGGACTCGAGGCGCCCTCCAGACACGTCGCC
This sequence comes from Nitrospira sp., assembly GCA_005116955.1. Taxonomy (GTDB): domain Bacteria; phylum Nitrospirota; class Nitrospiria; order Nitrospirales; family Nitrospiraceae; genus Nitrospira_D. Next base: position 43,406 of record SWDI01000004.1, read on the forward strand.
TTGTCCTTCTTCACACCGATCACACCCTTAAAATCTTCAGGGCCTGCGATGGGACGAGTCAATTCCGAGTATTTGATCTGTACGCCCTTGGACGTCTGAAAGTAGAGGTTGTAGTACATGGCATCCGGAACTGGATCCCATGTGACGATAATACGCCCATTGCCGGGTTTGGCATGAACGTGTTGCGGAGGTGACGGCAGCTCTTCTTCCTCCGCCACCGAATCTCCGGCACCCCACTCTCCCTGAAGCCCATCGATACGGATGGGGGACCGATCGAATTGAAACATATCGTCAAAAAGCCAAGCTTTCATCACGGTGTTGCCTCAGATTGCTCGTGGGAACGACTCAGAAACAGCGGAACTTTCAATCATTTAGACTTGGGTTGACCACTGTAGCAAAGCGACGGAAATAGAGTCAAGGCAACCGCCACAATGCCTAGAAGAATGATGTCTTGAAAAAGAGCCCTATGGTATCCGTCGTTGGATCGATTACAATGCAACGGTCCCCCGAGTCAACGCCCGTGATCAGAGGGCCCTCTTCTCTAGGCAATTTTCATGGTAGTTGGATGTTTTTCAAATAGAAAGGAGCGCAACAGAAGCCACGATGCGAAACTTCATCCTTGGCGTCACGGTCGGTGCCGTCCTTACCACGATGGTGGTCCAGGCAGCAGGGAAAGATGGAATTGGAGGGAGTGGACGGCCTCTGCTCTTGAATGATGAGCGAGAGCGGCAGTTTCAGCTTCAACTCGACCACATACGTCAACAAACTGAGCTGGAACAGGCACGCATGCAAGGGAAAAAGAAACCCTGCTAGTGAGCCACAAGCCCTCCGAACTGGCCGATCGTCACTTTCGTCGTGCTATAGACCGAATAATCAATAACCACGTATCAATGGCAGATAGGACGAATTCAAAGGTGGATAATTATGAGAATGTTTCAAGTCAGACAAACTGTCACCTATGACCTGACGACGGCCGCGGGAACAGAGCAGGAAGCCATTTTGAAAGCCAAAGGTATTCCACTGTCTCAATGGACCGCTGATCCCGGTGAGATCACGGCCGAGATGCTGGATGAGACCGATGAAATCGACGAGTACTGAACGACGCCCATAGTCTGTTCCACCTTGCAGAGACACTGAGGACAGATAGCCGACACGCATCATCACGGTCAGAGAGAAGAAGCCATGCGCCTGATTCAAAGCATCCAAACATCCGCGCTGTGTTTGCTCCTCATCACTGCCATGGCAACCGCAGCCACTGCCGGGGACAAGGGACGCGCCAGCGGTCAGACTGCTCCATTGGATAAGAAAACTGAGGACAGGGCACGGTATGTCATCAAGATCGCTGGGTGTAATGATTGCCACACCACCGGCTATGCGGAAGCCGCTGGAAAGATTCCTGAGAAAGACTGGCTCAAGGGAGATGCGATGGGATGGCGCGGGCCTTGGGGTACAACCTACGCGAGCAACATACGGCTCTATATGCAGAATCTCTCAGAATCCCAGTGGATCCAGGTTTCACGGTCGGTTGAGTTTCGACCACCCATGCCATGGTTCGTCCTGCGCGAGATGACCGAGCAGGACCTGCGAGCCATCTATCGATTTATCAGAAAGCTCGGCCCGGCCGGGGAACCGGCGCCCGCCTATGTTCCGCCGGATCAAGAACCGCCACAACCATATATTTTGTTCCCCTCCCACTAAATAAGGTTCGGAATGCCCACATACTGGAATGGCGAAAATCATTCGAAAACCGATAGCGAGTTCCTATGCTAGTGGACTGTAACGTTTAAAATGGTAGTATCATGACGCCCATGGAGGACGTCATGACACTGACCACGAGTGAACGCATGGAACTGCAGCGCCAAGCCATACGCCAATACAACAAGCAGCCGAAACCCGTGAAGTGGAAGTACTTCGAGGCGTCACGTCGAATTACTCCCGAATCAATCGTTACAGTCCACTAGTCAGATACTTTTGCCATAGCACGAAATACATGTAGTGGTTCCGAATACTTCGACCAGGCCACGTTCTATGGGTTTTACCGCGATGCGTTCCGAAAAGAGATCGACCTGACCTTGGATGGGCTACAAGCCACGCTAGACTCGTGCGCAGACAAACTCACCAAGCGTGGAAGTCAACATGGGTGATGGGGGCATGGCGAGATACCGATACGGACATCGATCAACAACTGCACCACCTCGCAAAGAGAAAATACTCGCGGCTTTATTCTGGTGAGAATAGCTAATCTACTGAAGAGAAGTCTCCGCAAATACACCGGACGAATGCGACACACATCACCGTCCACACCACTACGTCAGGGACACATGAAATTGCCAAAGAACAAGCGATAGCGCATAGACCATCGCTTGTCCCTCGTTCGTCCCAACGGATATGTGAACTCGCAACCCCTGCCGTCCGTATCCTATAGCAGACGACTTATTGGCTCTTCTTGTACACCACTAAGCCACCGACAAAAATCACGCCCATGACGATCATAAACATTACGAGAGTGTCCATGGCCAGCTCCTTTCCTTAGAACCACGACCTCGAACATTTCCGCCTACCATCACATTCGTATTGTCGACCCATAAGAAGGCCTGATTAAGTCACGACGAGCAGCCTCCTATTCTGGAAGGCCAACCCGCAGCGGCGCTTAGGACGCCTAGAACATTGTATCTGTAGTGATAAAGCCCGCACGAGTAGTGGGCTTGGAGGCAATCCGTCAAGAGCATTGCGATCCCCGCCAGCGATGACGTACGTACACCAGCCGATCACCTCAACACGGCTCATCAGATTTAATACTGTATTCCCTACACGGGAATGTGACAGCCTCGAGAGGACCGGCTAACGTGACTGGGGAGACGCCCGCCCATGACTCGGCGGGCCATTGTAATCCGGTGGACTAAGGTCTTCCATCTTCACCTCCTCCTTGATTCGGAATCACTCGGAGAATCGTGCAGACAGTGAACTATTCTTTCTCTCTATACCTCTTCCAGCCTATCTGTCAACTGGGATACTCAAAATTTCTGCTTCACTGATGGAAGCATAAGCCATGCCTCTTTCATCATCGTGGTATGGAAAATGGGTAGCCCGATTTGGCCTAAAGTTTCCAGGAGAATCAGCGGGCGAAATGCTCTTACCGTTGCACACGGAGAATGGGGCCAAGGGTCAGCCATTTCGTCGGCCCCATCGCAGCCATGTGCGGCATATGGGCCACATACCAGAAGACAACGTCTTGCTCTTGAACTCCTTGATTGTCCTCATCGTAGCCGAGTTGACCACGAGCGCCGAAACTCCATGGAACGTCTTCACTGGCGCTGGCTCGCCGAATGGCGACATCAAGGTCGGCAAACTTGTCCCGCTCGCCGTCATCTTTGAGCGGCACATAGCCCGTACCAGGGAGAATCCACACGCCATGGCCGTTCAGCTGATCGCGCACGAACCAGGTTTTATTGAGTGCTGGAATTTTGACATCGTTCCGCTCGTTCGTATATTTCCGCCAACCCGGTCCCCACCCCCGATCCGATCCCCCCTCCTCATGAACAAAGACCTGATCCATGCCGTTCCCGTTGATATCAAAATCAAACCGCCAATAGGGATGATGATCATGGTTGGTGTTGCACGACAAGCCCCGGCTATGCAGAACGGGACGGAGCTCGCCGTCGTCCGATAGGTGCCATGCTTGGTAGAGGTGATATTCCCCGATCCGGGCATAGACCCCCAACTCAAGCCACTTCACATTATTCTGAGTTGAGCGTTCCATGCAGACTTTCTGGTCGCCACAGTTGACGATCGGCACCAAGTCCTGCCACCGCAGCCGATCTTGGAATGGGCCACAGCGCCCACTCTCGGCACGTGACCCGAACCAGGTGAAGGGATTCCACCAGACCATCTCTTTCACATACTTGACGCGCACGACGGGCATGCTGGCCTTGGTGAGAATCAGCTCATCGGCATACTTCACGTTTCGCAACGCCAAGCCCTGGTTGTCCCGAACTTCCCAGTCGAAACTCCACCGCCCCCAATCCACATGTTCGGACTGCGTCTCGGCCATGGCAGATCCGGACCAGACAAAGACGCAGCACATCAACAAGCCGGTGTACCAGATACGGGTCATCCCATTCCTCTCACGAGCGAGGCGGCTCCTCACCGGCCTCAAGAACCTTATCCTCTGTCAGATCAACCACTGCCCAATATTTTGGATCTCCGTCCTGCCCATTTGAAAAGGTAATCCAGATGGTCCGATGTGCGTACCCTGGATCGTTTCTGAAGAACCCGCGATCGGGTTGCATGAGGAGCCCGTGCCCTTGGAGTTGCTCGACCTTGCCGGCCAGGCGTGGATCGGCTTTGGCCAGTTCAATGCCTCGTTGAACATCCGGTTGACCTTCTGGTGGCTGATACCCCTTCAGGTGAGCGACGCTGAGCACGCCCGTCTCTTTCATGCGGACTTCTACGGCAACATTTTGACTGTAGCTGTAATAGACAAGTCGGGCGAGGTTTGTGGTCAGTCGACAGCATCCGAAACTGACTTTGCCGTCTGATGGCAAACGATCCGCATCGATAAAGGCCCAGCGACTTCCCAAGAGTGGCACCACTCGGCGATCACTTTCTGCCGCTTTTCGTAAAGCTGCCACCTCATTCGCGGTCAACACAGCTAAGGCATTTGTTGACCGTTTCACGGCAGTCTCTGAAACAGCCCCGACCATTTTGGGCTTGTGGTGCCCGGCAGTGTCGTCACCAGTAAATTGGAGCACGTGGGGAGAAGGAGGCTTTTCGGGCAACTTGCTCTTCTGCACGAGGGTCTCGGGATCCTCGGGACCGAACGGACCCCGCGAACCGGCATCGAGGCTGCAGCCGTAACAGAGGCCGATGATCGTCAACAGAAAGAGAGTTGGCCACCCCGTTCGGTAGGTCACAGCGTTACACCGCTAGCTTCCCTGCAATTCCCAAGGCAAGTCTGGAGATCTGCGCGGCTGCCTTGATGACGGCAGCCCGCTTTTTTCGCGAGGCCGCGTTCAGAATGGCTTCCTTCATGAGCTCTTTATAGGCTCGAATCTCATCCTTACTGAAGGGAACGATCTGCGCGATAGTTTCATTATTGAAGGTATTGGCTAGTTGGACGTACAGGTTGGAGATTTCCGCCGCATAAATCCCTCGACGAAGGGGATCATTCTTGTAGGTTTCAAATTTCTTCCGTAGTGCCGCCACCGCTTCAAGGAGTGCTTTTTGGCGAACCTTAGTTTCGTCCTGCTTTCCGATCTCGAATTCGACCGTTCCTAACTGATCGATCAGGGCCTTGGCCTCCTCACGAGCCTGATCTACCTCAACGGATAAGTTACCGATTTCTTCCTGAGCACTTTCGGCGGTTTCCATCAGCTGCTTGATCAAACTATCGTTATCTTCCAGAAAACCGACGACCCCCGCGATACTGGTCTCCATGGCACCTCCTCTATTGCCCGTCGTCTTTCTTCAGTTTGTCTAGAAGATCGACCAAGTCGGCGGTAAAGGTATGCCCGCGTTGCAGCGTTCGTGAGCGGATGATGCGCGAGCCTGTGACCTCCTCCAATGCGTCATTGACGGTCCGGGAATGATTCAGAATCTCCATGATACGCTCAGACTGCCCTGGGGCCTGCTCTACCAAGGCAGCCACGAACTCCGGATCGACGGAAGCCAAGCCCGACTTATCCGCATAACGCTTCACCTGCGCATGGATCGCCGCCGTGTGCTTCCATGAGTCGTTTAGCGCATTGGCCGTGTCGCGTAGGCCGCAGAAATCTTCTTCAAACTGATCCCATACGGCTTTTTCAAGCCCCTGATATTCAATCAGGTACATTTGGCCGACCAGATAGGCCGCTGCATACGCCGCCTCGCCTTTCTTACTGGCGACATTCCGATACGAGGAAAGCACGAATTGATGCTTAGCTTCTTGCGCTTGCAACGCTTTAACACTCTCATGGAGGGAGCTGCGTGCCTGTTCCAAGAACTTGATACGCGCTTCTGTTTCTTTCTGGAACAGGTCGATATTGGTCTGAGCCGCATCGATCTTCGTGCCTTCCTGCCGAATCAGATCTCGGACTGCATCACTATGAATCGAATGACAGCCCACCGTGCTGACCACGATGAGCCCGATGCTCACGCCTCTGACTATCTGTCGGATCATACCGGTTTCCTCCTGCTCAGGAGCAATCCATCATCGGCGCAAAGTCCGCACGGCCTCTGCGAGCGGCTGCACTTCGTCGCGGGACAAAGTGACGTCAATATCGAGGTACTGCTTAATAATCGCATTGATTCGGCGAAGCGCACCCACGTTGTTGCGGTACTGATCGAAGGCCGTTAGATCCACGGTTGAGGAGGCTTGTCCGTCCTTTTCCACACGCTGCACAACTCGGCCAGTGAGTTCGGGAAGCTTCTGGAGGAGATTGCTCATATCGCCTGTACCAGCCTGAAAGACGACCTGACCATTCGGCCCTTTCCGCTCCGGGAGATTTTTGAGACGAATGTCATTGATCAGCGCGATGACCTCAGATCCCAGAAGTTCAGCATCATCCTTCGCCAATTCCGGCTCGGGCACATCGGTTACCTTGGGGTTGGTCGTGGCCCACTGCAACGCCAAGTTGAGCTTGAGCCTGGTTTGAACATGGCGATACCACTGGTGCTGCCGTTCGGTGACATTCGTCACCAACTCTCGGTATTGCTCCATCAACCGCTGGTTCTCGGCATATCCCTGATCCTTGGCGATCAAGGCTTGTTTGACTTCCGGCGGAGTGGAGCAGCCGAGACAGACCAGACTCAGCGCGACAACAACATGCGCTGCTTTCATGGTGATTCCTCCTTCCGACTCACGCCTGGAGCGAACCTTCACAGAACCCCAGATACCGTCTGACTGCTCTCTCTTACGAGGGTGGAGCAGTGCAGGAAAAGCGGGCTACGATCACCCACTGCACATAGAGTATATTGAGAGTATGGACGTGTCCGACGTGCAAGTATACAGAAGCTAGTACAACTCAGTAGCTTTCCTAGGGGAGCCCACGCATGATTTCTAGATAGTACGCCTCAAGCAGCGCAGCGCGTGCTTCTTCCATCATGACCAATTGCCGTTGGTCGAATGTATTCGCGCAGTATAAATAGTGCGTGTCATCCACGAAGCCCAACTCGGCATGCACTTGTCGGCCATCAAGCTCCTCGCGCGTCAATTCCTGAGTGACCGTTCGTTCCGACAACTCTTCCCAGGCCACCTGCGCCGAGGGTCCATGATTCTCATAGAGCGGTGCATTGGAATCGATGGAGTTCGCCAGCATCGCGTTGAGAGTGAACAGGCTTCCATCATCCAACTCCGGCAATTCATCCCAAGCCGCCGTGGTCTGAGTCCCGTTACTCAATACATAGAATGGTCCATCCTCCACCACTTCTTCGATGGATCGGTAATGAATCAGATCCGCAGGCTGCACAAGCTGTAACCCCCTGCTAGCCAGCGCACGCTGGAACGGGACTCGCCTGGCCAACTGCCGTGTTTTTTCGCACACAATCATGCGGCCATATGGGCGTAGAACCTGGCACAGGTGGTCAAGTCGGCGCGCCAAACCTGTCCGCTGTTCAAACACCATCTGCTGCGATGGATCGTGTCCACGATCAAACGTCCGCCAACTCTCGCTGGGTATCCCAGGATCCTGTTCGGCCTGGAGCAGTGCGTGCGTCGCCAACACCAGATCGAAGGATCCTGAAAAAGGTTCTGCTTGGAGATCCAAGCAGATGAACCGAAGATTACGCAGGCCCAAGTCCTTCGCCTTTTGTTGTGCGATCGCAATGGACGCCGGCGAGCGATCGACGCCGACCACATTCGCATCAGGGAAACGGAGGGCATACCAGGTTGTCAGAATGCCGAGGCCACAACCGAAATCGAGAATGTCCTGAGCCTTGCCGAGGTGCGACATCGCTTGTAGTCCGATCGCTTCATAATATTCATACCGCTGGCTATAGAGAACCGGGAAGATCTTCGGACGCGCGGCTAAATCATAGAACGCCCTTTCATCGACAGAATCGCCTGTGCGTCTTCGTTCGGCATGGATGTTGAGCTGGTTCAGCTCTTCGACGGAGAGCTGTTGTCGCTGCCACAAGAAGTACTCACGATCGGATGTGAAGTGTCTGAGCCCCCACCACGCAAGATGCTCTCGAAGCGATTGCCCCAGTGGGTTATTCGTCATGTGCTACGCCTGCTCAAAACGGTTCACAGCAAGGCTGCAAGGAGTGAGAACCACGAGGCGTACGCAGTGCGGGTCCTGGACGTGGCTCGAACGACTGAACAGGAAGCTGGGAAGAGTTTTGAGCGGGCATCTACGGTCGTTTGAGCATGATGGCGTCAAAGTACGCTTCCGGTACCGGATGGGGAAGCCGAAGCTGCCCCGACCCGAAGGCCACATACTTCTCGCAGGTCAGCTGTTCCAAACCGATTGGACCCTTCGCGTGCAGTTTCCCCACGCTCAGCCCCACGTCGCTCCCCATTCCGAAGCTATCGCCGGCATGAATCCTGGTTGATGCATTCACCAGCACCGCACTGGCATCAACTTCTCTGGTAAATCGCATGGCCGACTCATAGCGTGTGGTGGCGATTCCGGCGGTGAGACAGGGACCATGCGTCTTAATATGGACCACCGCTTCATCGAGGTCTTCAACCATTTTTACAGCCAGGGTCGGACCAGCGAACTGCGTTTGCCAATCCGCCTCTGTCGCTGGGATGATCGCGGTATGTCCCGTCATCGCCATTTGCCCCATGAGTGCGACCGTCTTTGGGCAAGCATGCACTTCCACCTTGAATTCATCCAGCAGGCGGTTGATCAACGGAGGCAGGAACTGCCTAGCCACAATCTGCTGCACCAACAAGGTATCCAGCGAATTGGAGGCTCCCACCTGCTGCACCTTCGAGTTGATCACCAGGTTTTGCGCGACCGAAATATCGGGGGTTTCATCGATGTACAACTGCGTGAGGCCCCCATCATCGCACAGCACCGGGACCTTGGCTTGCTCCGCAACCGTCTTGCGTAACCCAGCTCCGCCACGCACAATGAGCGCATCGAGGACTTTCCCTGATCGCATCAGATCGAGCGCGACTTCTTTCTCTTGGCGATCGATGAGCATCCAGGCCCCATGGGGTATGCCGTGCTCCGTTGCCGCCTCACGAAATCGTGCATGAATCGCCTGATGCGTCAGCTTCCATTCCGGAGCCCCACGAAAGATGCAGAGATTGCCCGACTTCAGACAAAGTGCAATCGATTCCACGGTGACGAGCGGACTCCGTTCTGAGATCACGCCGACCACTCCGATCGGCACCCTCACCCTGGAGACTTGTAACCCATCCGGGCGTTCCTGTCGCGACGTCACGGCGCCAATGGGGTTTGGCAGATCGGCGATGCAATGCAGTCGCTCAACAATCTCTTTCATCTGGTCGATCGTCAGACGGACACGAGCCACAGCAGCCTTCATCCGATCTTTCATGTCCGCATTCTCAAAGGACTTTCCCACAGCCTCGACATCTTTGGCATTTTCCGCGAGAATAGCGCCTTGATCCGCAGCGACTCGATCGGCCACCGCATGCAGCACCCTCGCCTTCACGGGACCAGGAAGCAGAGCCAGATCAACCGATACTTTCCTGCAATCTTTCAATATCTTATCAAGGTACAACTTGACCGGAACTTCAGTCGACATAGGGGCCATTCTTCACGAGATACAGCTTCCAATGGGTCATTGCAATCACTCCATCTCCCTGAGACAATACCGGATACTTGGGTTTTTAGAGCCTCGGACTATACCACGCGTTTTTTTCATGAGTAAATGACCTGAACGCCTCACGTTTTTCACTGCTACAATTGCACCGGAGGATGGCGAATGAGAAGTCGGCATGCTGGCTCGCGTTGGCGCAAGGGAAAGGAACAGCGATGCGCTCACTAGTTCACGTGAAGGGACATGGTTTCAACAAGATGGCTCTCTGTGTATTGTTGACGGTATTACTGGGAGCCTGTGCTCAGATGAAACCGGTAAACCCGCTAGGTCCCCCCACACAAGCTACGCCCGAACAAGTAACCGAACGAGAACGGGAGAATCAACCACCCAAGGTCGTACAAGCCCGTCCCAACGGCAGCAGTCCTCAACAATGCCTGGTCAATTTCGACGATGAGAGCGCGCTGGAACATATCTATTCCCAGGCGAGATCAACCTTGGCATACAGGACGAGCCGAATCGGATTCGGCCCCTTGCAGACATGTGACCCATCGAAACATAGCGACTGCTGGACCTATCGCCAGCGCTGCTCCAAGCACGACATCAACGTCGACACAATCGGTCTCACACATTTCCACTTGAGCATGGAAGCGGGGATCGAGTGCTACACCCTTCCGGATCCTGGAGACGGCCTCGGCCGTGGATTCGGCAAACTCGTGGACTTTAAATGCACAGAGGTTGATTGGGCCAAAACTCCCCGCGTCTTGTCCTCGCACGATCAAAATCAGTGGGTCAAGATCTGGGTAAGCAATCCTGAGAATCGTGCACCGATGTATTTCGACATGGAATCAATTCAGGTGCTGCCCGATACTTCAATTCAACTCTGGTTCCGGAAACGCGATGGAACTTGGTGGTTCTGGTCGGATCTGAAGGCCGGCAATACCTGGACCATCCGTGAGCATACACGCGATGTATCGGAAGTTCGGATCCGAGGCACCAAGGTGGGACGAGCCAGTTCCTATGTGATCGGCTCATTGGTGGTTCGAGACTAGACGAGCAACGTCCGATACAAGCGATACGACTCATACGGTACGGTGAGAACTCTCGGTCATCAATGATACGGTAGATGCCGACCGATGCTTTTCCTCTCGGGCCAGCACGGTAGCCAGCCAAGCCCAGGCAATCATGAGTGGCACGCATGCCAACGCAATATGGGCCGTGGTGGCACCCAGGGCTCTGACTCCGGTGACCAGCCACCCCGTCGAGGCATCGCCACCCCGTGAGATAGCCGTGTCGATGAAATTCTTCGCTTTGTATTTCTCTTCTCGGCTGACAACAGTAAAGAGAACCTCGCGCGCAGGCTTTGATAACGCATACTCCCCCACCCGACGCAACACAGAAAAGACGACGTAGACCCCGAGAGTCGGCCACAGCGCGATACCGAGAAACCCTATCAGGCTGATCACCGGAAGAAACAGTAAGGGCGCGACCAGACCAAACCGGCTGATAACGCGTTTGGTCACGAACATCTGTGTCAACCACGTCAACAGACCAGTCGTAAAATCGAGCGAGGAGAAGAGGCGTGTCCTGGCTTCAGGCTGATCCAAATATTCCGAGACCAGGCGCGTCTGTTCGAGGTACAGGAACGTCGCGGTCATGGTCAAAAAGGCCAGATAGCCGCAAATCCCAAGCAAATAGGGTGACGACATCGTCAGGCGAATACCAGCGAGAAAACTTCCGCGAAGGGGATCACCTGGTCGCGAGTGATGGTGGGCAGACTGTTTGCGGCCCCATCGGTCGAGTCGATAGACACATCCAAGGCACAGCGTGAGAAACAGCATCGAGGCCAGCATGAGCACCGGAACGGGAACGATAAATGTCAGGCCTGTCGTGATCAGCGGCCCCACCAACGCGCCGCTGCTCCCTCCGGCCGCAATGACGCCGAACAGCCGTGCCCCCTGCTCCGGTGTAAACAGATCGGCCATAAAACTCCAGAAGACCGACACAATGAAGAGATTCATCACCGACAGCCAGACAAAAAAACCTCGGGCCACCCACTCGGGATATAGATGACTCATCATCAGCGCATAAAAGGCCAACAGATTCACAATGAAGAACCCATAGACAATCAGCAGCAGTCGGTAGCGGGAACATCGCGCCGAGAGCCACCCGAATAGTGGCGTGGCCGCGAGCATGGTGAGGAATGTCGCCGTCATCATCCAGGGAAGATGTTTCAATCCTCCTTCGATGGCCATTTCGTCGCGCACCGGACGGAGAATCGAATACCCGCACAAGAGACAGAAAAAATAGACGAAGGCCCACACCAACGGAACGAATTCTTCCCGTTTCACACCCAGGGAGTGAGCCCATCGAGTTAGTCGTGTTTGATCCAATCCGACCATAGACCCGCAGTGTAGCAGGTGTGCCTTCGCCTGCAAGTGGCAGATCTGTTAGAATACCGATACCGTACGGAATTCTTGGGAGGCCGAACAGTTATGATCGATCTTCGTAGCGACACCGTGACCAAGCCGACGGACGAGATGCGGAAAGCCATGGCGCGCGCTGAGGTTGGTGATGATGTGTATGGAGAAGACCCGACCGTCAATCGGCTCCAAGATATGGCGGCAGCCATGCTCGGCAAGCGGTTCGCGCTCTTCGTCCCCTCCGGCACCATGGCCAATCAACTGGCGATTCGGTCACACACTCAACCGGGACAGGAAATAATCGTCGAGAGCAAGAGTCATGTCGTTCGCTATGAACAGGGTGCAGCTGGTGCACTGGCCGGCGTCCAACTTCATTGGGTGACTGGTGAGCGGGGAATCATGACTGTCGAGCAGGTGGAAGCCGCCATCAGACCGAACGACGCGCACAGCATTCCGACAGCCTTGATCTGTATCGAAAATACGCACAATGCCGGAGGCGGCACGATTTATCCGCTCTCCACGATCGAAAAGATCAGAGCCCTTGCCGTAAGACAGGGGATCCCTATGCACCTTGACGGAGCCAGGCTCTTCAATGCCGTGGCCGCCACCACCCTGCCACCCACGGTGTACGCCCAACACTTCGAAACCGTCTCCCTCTGTCTCTCGAAGGGGTTGGGTGCCCCCGTTGGATCGCTGCTGATCTCCAATGATCAGCGACTCATGGATCGCGCACGCCGCTTTCGCCGAATGTATGGAGGTGCGATGCGCCAAGCGGGCATCCTGGCCGCCGCCGGTATCTATGCGCTAGAACGACATGTCGCTCGGCTTAAGACTGACCATGAGCATGCGAAAAAACTGGCTCGCCAACTCCAACACATTTCCGCAATCCAGATTGCGCCGCAGCACGTCGAAACGAATATCGTTATCTTCGACATCGTCGACGAGCACCGTTCTCCGGCCGAACTCTTAGCCGCGCTCAAAGAGCACGGCGTACTTATTAACGCCGTTGGAGGACAAAGCTATCGAGCGGTCACCCATCTGCATATCACGGACAAGCAGATCGACGAAGCCGCGGACGTCTTTGCCAACGTCCTCAAACGTTGACACTATATTCCTCCATCCATAGAATGCCGAAGCGACTAGGTCTTTCGCCTGTTGCGGCCCCACGAGGTTGGAGACCAGCGAGAACGAGCGACAGGCCCTACGCTAGTCGATTCATAGGAGTTGCACACAGGATTCATTATCATGGAATTAGAACACGTCATGGACACACACCACACGACCAGCACTCCCACTCGTGAAGAACTGAACGCCGAGCTACTCGAAGTCCCGGAACCGCCGGAACAGCCCGAGTTGCCGCCACCCCCTGGATTTGAAGCGAATGTAGAGATCGCGTTACGGCATATCAAAGGCCGACGGGGCGGCGACCTTGTCGGCGTCATCCTCATCGGGTCGGGAGCTCGGAAAGCTCTCACGCTCCACAGCGATATCGACTTGATTGCCCTCGTCAAGGGAGAGGCCGATAGTCACGAAATCCTCCGTGTTGGCGATCGCCTCGCGGATATTCGCTACCATGGATACCAGTCCGTCGAGGAAGACCTCGCATACTCACTTCGGCTCCCCTCCCTGCTGCGAAAAGGCAGAATTCTCTTCGATCACGACGGCATCTGTGTGAAGCTGACTGAAAAGATCCACCACCGCTTTCGCCAAGGTCCGCCGTCGACATCGATCAATGAACAAATTCGGCTGAAGGCCGAATGTTATCATCTGTTGGGGAAAGCACAGGATCTCGTAGAGAAACCGGGAACAGCCCACTACTTATTGACGCTATTTTACGAGGATTGCATCTCCGCATTCTTTCGTTTGAGAGGGTTTTGGTTGGTCGCTCCAGTAGATGTTCATCGGTTTATGTTTTCTCGCGAACCGGCCCTTGCGGACCTCGCTGGACAGTTCCTCACAGCCACCACCCTCACCGACCGGCTCAACTTTGGCCGACAATTTGCCGATCTCCTCTTTAAGGATGTCCCGAATCCTGCTCGCATCGACTGACAAGAGCAGTGCATTCAACCGGTTGCCTCCGCGTTGGGAACGTGTTTCGCGCACAACGTGAGAGGAACCGTACCTGCCTGCAAATCGATCGACGGACGCTGCATTGGCTGTGACCGGCGACAAACCAAGGAGCTCTCTTATGGAACTGGGATTTATCGGACTCGGCAAGATGGGGATGAACATGGTGACGCGCCTTCGCCGCGACCAACACCGCGTCGTAGTCTACGACCGTTCGAGCGACTTGATCAAACAAGCGGAGGGCCAGGGCACGATCGGTTCCTCATCCCTTGCTGATCTTGTCAGTAAGCTCAGTGCCCCGCGTGCTGTCTGGGTCATGGTGCCTTCCGGAGCCCCGACCGAAGAAACTATCCAGGCTGTGGCTGCATTGCTGCAACCAGGTGACACCATCGTGGACGGTGGAAATACCAGGTTTCACGACGATGTCAGACGGGCTGCCGAGCTCAAGAAAAAAGGCATTCACTATGTTGATGCGGGAACCAGTGGAGGGATCTGGGGACTGCAAGTCGGCTATTGCCTCATGGTCGGCGGAGAAGACACAGCCGTCAAACGGCTTGAACCGGTGTTCAAGACCCTGGCGCCTGAAAACGGCTGGGCCCACGTCGGCGCGGCCGGTGCTGGGCACTATGTGAAAATGGTGCACAACGGCATTGAGTACAGCATGATGCAAGGCTACGCCGAAGGATTTGAGTTGATGTCGAAAAGCGAATACAAGCTGGACTTGGCGCGCGTGGCCGATCTCTGGATGCACGGAAGTGTCGTCCGGTCCTGGTTGTTGGAACTGGCCGCGGGCGCGCTCAAGGGCGATCAAAAACTAGAAAAACTGAAAGGGTACGTGCAAGATTCTGGCGAAGGCCGCTGGATGATCGCCGATGCCATCGAGAAGGACGTGCCGGTACCCACTCTCACGACAGCGCTCTTTACGCGGTTTCGCTCACGGCAGGATGAATCGTTTGCTGAAAAGATGCTGGCAGCCCTACGAAATGCCTTTGGCGGTCACTCGGTTCGACGGTAATGGTCTGGCCTCATTGAGGAGATCCTGATGGCTCAAACGAATGGTCAACGAATCGATATCCACCCCACGCAGGAACCACTGCCGCCGGTCGAGCCTTGTACCCTGGTCATTTTCGGAGGTTCAGGTGACTTGGCTCGTCGGCGTTTGATCCCGGCAGTCTACAATCTCCTCCTCGACGGGTTACTCCCATCGAACTATGTCGTGATTGGCCTGGGCCGTACCCCCATGAGCGATGAAGAGTTCCGATCCAGCGTCCGCGATGGCGTCGTCAAACATTCTCGACAGGCTCTCATCGAAGATACGTGGAATGCCTTTTCCCAACATCTGTTTTACTTGGCGGGAGGAAACGACGACGCGCAGACCTATGTGCGCCTAAAGGAACGGGCCGAAGAACTTGAGCGTAGGTTCCAACTACCCGGGAACCGCATTTTCTACCTCAGCATTCCTCCCAGTTCCTTCACTGATGTCTGTGAGGGATTATCCCGTTCTGGACTGACAGGAACTCCGGGAACTCGTTCGCCCTATACACGCATCATCGTGGAAAAACCGGTTGGGCGGGATCTGGCCTCCGCTCAGGCCATCAATGAAGTCACAGGCCGTGTCTTTGACGAGTCTCAGATCTTCCGGATCGATCATTATCTCGGGAAAGAGACTGTTCAGAATCTCATGGTCGTGCGCTTCGCCAACAGCATTTTTGAGCCGATTTGGAACCACAAATACGTGGATCACGTCCAAATCACCGTGAGCGAAGCGGAAGGCGTCGGCACGCGAGCAAGCTACTATGAAGAAGCCGGCGCGCTTCGCGATATGATCCAAAACCATTTACTGCAGTTGCTCTGCCTCGTTGCCATGGAACCGCCGTACTCGCTCGATCCGAATGTCGTGCGCAACGCCAAGATGGAAGTGCTCCGCTGCTTGCGGCCCATCACGGAAAAGGACGTGGACAAATTTACCGTGCGGGCACAGTACACAGAAGGAACGGCCCATGGCACACCAGTGCCCGGCTATCGACGCGAAAAAGGCGTCAAACCGAACTCCACTACTGAAACATACGTGGCTATAAAATGCTTCGTGGAGAATTGGCGGTGGTCCGGAGTCCCGTTCTACTTGCGGACTGGAAAAGCGTTGCCTCTGCGCGCGAGCGAAGTCGCCGTGCAATTCAAAGAAATCCCGCAGATCCTCTTCAATGCCAATGCACAGAACCCTCAGGCCCCAAACGTCTTGACGTTGAAGATTCAACCGGAAGAAGGGCTCTCTCTCCGCATCGTCTCCCGAGTGCCGGGGACTCGCGCACAAACCCATCCCGTCGAGATGAACTTCAAGTATGGGGAAGTATTTGGGCGGCCGTCTCCAGAGGCCTACGAACGCCTCTTGCTCGACGTGATGGCTGGAGATGCCTCTCGTTTCATGCGGCGCGATGCGGTGGAAGCATCCTGGGCCTGGATCACCCAGATTCTAGAAGCGTGGGACAAGTCGGGACAACGGTGGCTCCCCGAGTATCAAGCCGGTACATGGGGACCGGTGGAAGCAGATCGGTTGATCCAAAATGACGGCCGCACCTGGCGAGTGCTGTAGACTAATCTGCACGGAGGCCCATCATCGACCCAATGCAATTCGGATTTGTTTTGCGATCTCATCCCTCTTTCCCAGTCCACCGATAAATTTTACGAACTCCCCATTTTGATACAACGCCAGGGCTGGAAGCGAGGAGACTTCCAGCTCGGCGGGGATCTGAAACTCCTCATCGACATTCATTGTCAGGATGAGTACCTGTTCGCCCCATTCCTGCTGCAACTGTTCTAATTCCTTCATCAAGGCTCGGCAATGGCCGCAGCCTGGCTTCCAGAATTCGACCAACACCGGAACAGTGCTTACCTCCACCACCCGGTCAAACTCTCGATCAGTGACGGCTTGGAGCATAGAACTCATTGCTGCTTGTTCTGCGCCAACAGCGGCTTCAAGATATGGGCTACCTGCTCGGCAAATAGCCGATACCCGGCGGTGGTCAGATGAATCCCGTCGTTCGAATAGATCGCCGCCAATTGGCCACTCCCCGGATCTGCAGTGGCTGCAAAAAGATCGACGCAGGTAAGGCCTTTCGAACCGGCGTAATCTTGGATACGCTGGTTCAATTGGTTTCGCCTGGCAAGGTGCTCGGCAACCCACTCCTGTCCCTCTCGGCTACCCGAAGCATCTTCCACTCGAATCGAAGGCACCGTCACAGAAATCGGAACCGCACCCATCGCCAAGGTCTGTTCGTACATCGTGGCCAGATTGTGCATGATTTCGGACGATGACGCGTTCCACCCTAGGTCGTTGGTCCCCCCAAGGATCGGCACGTAGTCTGGCTGATGATCAAGCACATCGCGCTGGAATCGCATGACCATCTCGCTCGTCAACTCACCACAGATCCCGGAGATGCGAGCCTGCCCTGCCCCGCCTAAAAAAGACTGTAAGAACTGCCCGTAGGGAGTCTCTCGTCCAACCGGATTGTCCCTGGTCGGCGACTGAAACCCAGCCGTCAGACTATCGCCGAAACAGATCACGAGGGGAATTCTACTCATAGTGCGGCTCGATTCTACCGAGGCTTCTCGTGGCAAACAAGCCATTGGATCACGTACGTATCCGGAGTAGCACGACTGCAGAGAACGCTGATTTCCTTGACGAATCTGCGATCTGCCGGTAGGTCTTACGTATGACGACGAATCTCAAAACGGCTCAAGAAATGATGGCCGCCGCAGTCGCCGCACGCACGGCTGAAGATCCAGAAATTGTCTCCGTCAAACGTGTCTTAAAACTACTGGACAAGACGGCCAAATCGAACCGGACGTACGGCTCAACAAACCCTGTTGCTCAGAAATTTACACAGCAACTATTCGAAGAATTGACCAACCACCTCACGACGTATTCACGACTGGCTTTCCTCGTTCAACGATCCGAATTGCTGTGCAAGGATGTTGTCGTATACCAGGCCGAGCAGGATGGAGGAAGCGAGAGTCTCGCCTTCAAACTGTACGGTGACGGCATCCGAGAACTTGTTCTACACGAAGGACTCACGCAAGAGGAGCTGTCGCTCTTCCTTGCATCCTTATGGAGCAACGTCGACTCGAATGAGGACGACGATGATATCGTCACACGCCTATGGTCTCGGAATCTATCGACGATCACACTCGCAACAGCCGAAGAACTCTCAAAGTCGTCGATAACAAACAACGGCGTGACCCATCCTGACAGTAGCATGAGTTCATCGGATTCAACACTCAGAGAGTTGCTAGACCGGGAACGCGAACGTAAAAAGCAGGGCAAAGAAGGGACCGTCGCTGAGAGCAGTGGTTCTGGAAACACTAAAAATCGCTTCCAGTCTGGGCTTGCAGGCTATGAAGTGACGGAAGAGGAACTGGCCGTCCTCGCACAAGAGATCGAAGCAGAGCGAAAACAAGATAGTCTTATATATATCCTGGACATGTTAACTGCAATTCTCGCCTCAGAGAAGTCTCCCGCGTTACTGACGAAACTCTTCAGTCTGTGGGGCACCATCGTGGAATCTCTTCTGTGCGAAGGCAAATGGACGGTATTGGAGAACGTCTTAAATCTCCTCCACGAAACGGACGCCCTACGGCCAGATCTGAGTGAAGAACACAAACAACAGTTAGCCTCGCTCCTCAATGGACTCGGTCGCACGGAACGAGTGAAGATAATCGAGGGCTATCTCAACCAAAGCCCAGACGTCGACGTGAACGGGCTCTCTGCCATCTTACTACTGATGAAAGCGGATGCCGTCCCCTCACTCTGTTCGCTTCTCGCGAGCCTCACCTCACCGAGCCACCAAGCCATCGTGTCAGACGTCCTTGTAACCCTCGCGAAGGACCAGCCAGATTCCTTGTTGCGAGGGTTATCAGACCGTCGACCAGGGTATGTCCGTAATCTGCTTTCAATTCTCATCAAATGGAACAACCCCAAGTTCGCCGATTCGATTGAACGATTAACCCGGTATCCTGACGCGCAGGTTCGCCGGGAAGTCATCCGCGCCCTCGGCCTGTTCCGACCCAATGGCAATGGATCGAAACTCGTCTCCCTCTCAACCGATGAAGATGATGGAGTTCGCTTTGCTGCGCTCAAGCTGCTCATGTCCGGTCAGTACACCGTTCCCTTCTCCCAATGGTCCCCTCTTCTGTTGGAAGAAGGATTTATGGAACGCCCTATCAGTGAGAGACGAGCAGTCTTTCAGGCTGTTCGCGCCACGTGCGGCGACGAAGCGGTTCCCTATTGGCAAGGTCTCCTGACAGAATGGGCGTGGACGAATCGGAAAAAGAAGGAAGAATTTGCGGTCTTAGGAGCAGAAACGCTTGGGAAACTCGCCACCCCTGCCGCCATCGCCGCTCTTTCCCTTGGGGCCAAAAAGGGAAGTGCCGCAGTTCGTCAGGCCTGTGCCGCAGCATTGTTGCAAGCTCAACGGCTACAACGCAGCCTCCCCTCAACCGGCTCCACACCGTAGGAAACACGATCGTGAAAGAAGGCCACTCACAGTCTCTGCAAACCCCGGCCAGCCAAGATCATAGCCAGCCGCTCCTGACACATGAAAAGTCGTTATCGCGGAAGATAGGCCAAGGGTCAGAAGCCGGAGACATCCTCGACCAACAGTTGGTGATGCTGGGATTCCAGCTCATCACACAGTTAAATACGCTGATTAAAACGTCAAGAATTCATGGCCGCGCCAACGCCGCTCTCGACAAGCCCGTTGAAACGATGTTGACCCTCATTGAAACCCTCGCCCACGACCAAGCGGTCACCTTATGGGTACAGGACGATTTCCTCTTCCTCGGCGAGAACCATCTGAAAGTGACGGCCCAACAAATGATGGTCGTCTCAAGCGTTCTTGATGCCCTGAAAAAGTGGAAGATCGGCGGCCTAACATTTTCCTCTTCGGCCTCCTCCAAAGACCTTCGAGAGTTCGCCCACCTCTTCGTCAGTCTAGACCCGGCCACGAAATCAATCGAGGACTTCCGACAGGAATTGCTCACCCTGGCCGTGGCCGGCATCGAACTGAAGGACCCTCGACTACTCAACCTACGAGAAGATCTTCCAGGAAACAGAAATTCGAAAGCTCAGCACAAAACACGCTCAAAAGCTGGGTACAACAAAGCCGCCGATGCGGTCGGCAATCTGACGCAGTCGTCTCGCGATGGCAAAGCGTTAAGTTTTAAGCAGGCAAAACGCGCCATTCAAAATATCGTCGACCTGATGATGCAGGACGAGTCGATCATGCTGGGCCTCACCACGCTTCGCTGCCACGATCAATACACCCATAACCACTCTGTCAACGTCTCGCTCCTCTCCATTGCGCTCGCAAACAGAGCGGGTTATCCAAAAGTCGAACTAGCTGATCTCGGCTTAGCTGCGCTGTTTCACGACATGGGAAAGTCAACCATCCCCCTGGAAGTCTTGAATAAACCGGGTGAGTTTACGGAAGACGAGTGGACGATGATGCGCAACCACCCCACGGAAGGAGTCTTGAGCCTCACGCAGTTACGCGGCATCACCAATCTTCCAACCCGCATGGCCGCAGCATCCTTCGAACACCACATGAACTTAGACTATTCCGGCTATCCCAAATTAAAGACACCGTGGAAACTCTCCCTGACGGGGCGCATTCTGACGATCGCCGATTGCTACGATGCCATGACATCGTCCCGTGTCTACCGCCGAGAACCGATGTCACCCTCAAAAGTACTGAATATGATGCTTTCGAAATCTGGGAAAAGTTTTGACGCGACCTTGATCAAACTGTTCGTCAATTGCGTGGGAATCATTCCGATCGGAAGCCTGGTCGTCCTCGATTCCGATGCATTCGCCGTCGTACTCAAGCCTGCTGCCGATATCACCGAGAGCGAACGGCCGGTCGTCAAGGTCATCACCGATGCGCAGGGAACTCCCATCGAGAATGGTCTCGAGTTGGACTTGACCGAGAAGGACGACACCGGCGAGTACCGCCATAGCATCATTCGGCTGGTCGACAACACGGAGCACAAATTCGATACCAGCCGATACTTCGTCTAACCGTCATAGACTGCGCGCCTCTTGTCCGCAACGTGCTCCTCTTCGCTTGACAGCCTGAATTCCGATCTTCGACAATGCACAAAATGGATGGACATGTCGTCATCGAACGATTGGAGTTCCGCAGCCGCTGCGGCGTAACGCCTGAGGAACGCGCTCGCCCACAACCCCTCGCGCTCGATTTGGAATTGGACTGTCGACTGGAAGTAGCAGGGTTGTCCGACGATCTTGTTCACACGATCGACTACGCGAAAGTGGCTCAGCGAGTCGTCGACATCGGGACCGCTCAGGAGTCACAGCTGCTGGAAACGCTGGCGGAACGACTCCTGACAGCCCTCTTTGCTGAATTCTCGATCGATCATGTCAAGTTATGGCTCCGAAAACTACATCCTCCGATCTCCAACGTGACCCGTTCTGTCGGGATCAGCCTTGAACGTACAAGGCTCACACAGCACCTCCTGCGAGCAGATCCGCCACCAGCCCGGTTTCTCGTCCAGCAACTTCAACGGCTTCCCAAAGGCAGAGTCCTCGATGTGGCCTCCGGCAGCGGGCGTCACGCGTTGTTCCTCGCCTCACTAGGCTACCAGATCGATACAGTCGATCGTGACGAACAGGCCCTCGCACGACTTTCAGCCAGCGCTCGAATACGACACCTCACCGGCATCAGTTCGCGAGTGCTGGATCTGGAGCGGCAACCGCTGCAAGAGCCGCATCTCGGACACGAAGCGTACGATGCCGTTGTCGTCTTCTTTTACCTGCACCGCCCCCTCTTCCCCTCTCTCATTGACGCGCTCAAGCCCGGCGGGGTGTTGCTGTATGAAACTTTTACACTCGAAAACCACGTACAGCGCCAACATCCAAGGCGTCGAGAGTTTTGTCTTGCACAGGGTGAACTCATACGGCTTCTCCCCGACCTCCGCATTCTCCATTATGATGAAGGACTCCATGAGGGAATGAACGGGTCGGAATCCGTCTACACCGCCCAACTTGTTGCGCAGAAACCTTTTACTCCAGAGCCATCGACATGAGTCGCCTGGACCTTCATCTGCATACCACCCACTCTGACGGAAGTTGTACGCCCACTGAAGTGGTGAATATGGCACGCCACGCAAAGGTGACGGCCTTGGCGATCACCGATCATGACATCATGACGGGTATCACTGAGGCCATGACGGCCGGACAACAGTGTGGAATCGAGATCATACCTGGGGTAGAAATCAGCTCGTTTACGGGCAATTCTGAGTTGCACGTTCTGGGGTACTTTCTTGATCAGCAGGATCCTGACCTGCTTGCTCGCCTAAAGACTTTGCGGGACGGGCGTCACCGCCGAAATCCACAGATCATCGAACGTCTGCAGACCCTTGGAATCGACATTACATACGATGAAGTCCGCGCACTCGCCGGCAGCGATTCGGTTGGTAGACCGCACATTGCCCGTGCCTTAATGGACAAACACGTCGTCGCTTCTGCGAAAGAAGCCTTTGATCGCTTTCTTGCTGAGGGTAAACCGGCCTACGTTCCTCGGGAACTCCCGAGCCCTGCCGAAGCCATTTGTTGGATCAAGGCAGCTCGAGGACTTGCCGTCCTGGCTCATCCGACATGGGTCAAAGTCGCGGAGCAGTCGCTGGTTGATCTGGTTCGACAGCTCAAATCCGATGGGCTTGACGGGGTAGAGGTCTACTATAGTACACATGCCGCGCGACAGACTCGAGAATACCTTAGCCTAGCCCAACAACTCGGCCTCCTGGTCACCGGCGGAAGCGACTTTCATGGCCTCACGAAACCCGACATCGAAGTCGGCATCGGCAAGGGCACGCTACACATTCCAACCTCCCTGCTCCCCAAGATGAAGGAAGCCGCTGGACGACTCTAGCGCGATATCCTCCGCATGTTTCTCCCAATCCATTGACTCTCCTTGAGTATCCGCTAGACTCTGACTATCTTCTGATCGTGTCACCCATGGTCAACGCGTCGAGCTGGACCCTTCAATATGTGCTTGTCACACTGGCCATACTGTTGGCCGGTCCCGTACTGAGCAAACTCCCGGCGGCGGAGTCGATTCCTCTCTCGCTGTTCGGCTTGACGAGTTCTCAAACCATTCGCTTCATTGCCGAAGGAACAGGGCTGGTCGCACTCTGCATGCTTTCGCTCCGCGCATTTTTCCAGATGCCGGAAAACGGACGAGGTTTTTCGTTTCTGCGACAACTGGTCCTTCCGGTCACCACCCTGTTCATGGTGATCGTGATAGATAAGACCATCCGGGTTACCGGACTTGCGCTGCTCGCCCCTGTAGGCCCCACAGGCTATGCCCTAGCCTATACCGCAGCATTGACGCTGAGTGGGATTTGGATCACCGCTGCGTGGATTTTGCATCTCGAGGCTCTTCGCCGTTTTTTCGTAAAACCTGTACAATCGACTCGACACCAAGAACCGGGAGCGTCCGCCGAAGGCACTGACGATATCGACTCAGAACAAGAACAGCGCGAGTCCGAGGCCGCAACGCCCATCCTTACATTACAGAACGGTCCACCCAGTACGCTCGGTCGGTATAAGGTGTTCAAGGAGTTAGGGCGCGGCTCAATGGGGGTGGTGTATCTGGGGAAAGATCCGACGATCCAGCGATTCGTGGCGATCAAAACCATGCGGCTCGACGAGATCGACGACCACGATAAACTGCAGGAAGTGAAAGCTCGGTTTTTTCAGGAAGCCGAATCCACCGGGCGATTGTCTCACCCCAATATTGTCACGATCTTCGACGCCGGAGAAGAAGACGACCTCGGTTACATCGCCATGGAGATGCTGCAGGGCACCACGCTCAAGCAGTGGTCACGGAAACCCAATCTCCTGCCGCTCACAAAAATGATTCCGATACTGGCGACCGTCGCCGACGCGATGGATTATGCCCATCAGCAGGGCGTTGTGCATCGCGACATCAAACCGGCGAACATCATGCTGACCACCGATGAGGTCGTCAAGATCATGGACTTCGGCATCGCCAAGATGGCGACATCGTCGAAAACTCAGACGAATATTGTGCTGGGAACTCCCACGTATATGTCCCCCGAGCAGATCTCAGGGAAAAAGGTGGATGGGCGCTCAGATATTTTCTCGCTCGGCGTCGTCATGTTCGAGCTCCTGACCGGTCGTCCTCCCTTTATTGCGGACAACGTCTCAGCATTGCTGTTTGCCATCGCTCACACGCCGCATCCCAGTGTGAAAGCCATCAGGCCAGATCTTTCTCCCATCGTAAAGAAAGTCCTGGATCGAGCGTTGCAGAAAGACCCGGTCCACCGCTATCGCCGCGCCGGAGAGTTCGCCATGGAACTCCGCTCCTGTCTTGAAGAGTTGGCTGCGTAAATACGGGGTACTCCTTCTCTCGACTCTTCGCGAGTTTTCAGCTTGAGCGACTCCTCCCCATCACTATCTCTGAATCGCCCCAAGTTGGTAGTCGAACATGACGCAAACGCAGCTGTGAGGGAACCGATGCCTGATATGCGAATCTTCAGTTTCGTAAGTGGAGACGCCCTTTAGGCAAGCTTTGGTAGCAGCCCTCTGAAAGCTCCTGCTCATGCGCCTGCAAACATTGCAGGATGCGGCCCTCACCCGGCTGCACGGTTAGACAGACTCGCTTCACATCGTCGGCGCAGGCGAGCCTATCCCCTTCAGCGTCCGTCCAACGCACCAGCCGTTGCCGTACGATCTGTTGGCAGGGTGGGTCCAATCGTTTTATGCGCTGCACCACACAACGTCGCCTGTCTTCTCCTGAAAGCGAATCGGGACAGTACTGCTGAACCTCGGCCTCACACTTCATTTCCTCGATTTGCCTAGCACGGCTGTCGCGCGGAGCGGATACGCCACCGAGAGTGGCCACCGATTCCGCTTCTCTCGCTCCTGCTAGACTGTCAGTCGGTTGCCTGGTCACACCTGGAATCGTGAGATCGAGCTCAAGAACACGCGGCGCGTCAGCGATCGATGAAGCCGATGGCGCCGAGAAGAGCTCTTCTTTCGATGGGAGATTCGCCCAGATAATGGTCCACACTAAGGCCAACCCCGCCACCGAAATGGAGTTCGTGATCGCATTCCCAAATCGTTCTTGGGTGCTGGTGGGCTTCATCACGGTGAGGATAAAATAACGCGGCGGAAAAATCATCGAAACAGGACATTTTCGCAGGACCGTGCAATCGACCAAACCGACTGGTGTGAAGAACACAGGAAACACAAAAGGCAGGAGCGCGTGAAACTAGTTGTCCGGCGTTTCGACGATGTGATTCTCGAACCTGGTACAGCCTTCGGCCAATAGCCGATTCGTCAACATCTCCCCTGGCCATTCGATCGGCAGATCGGCGGTAAACACCCAGACGTCCGGAGAGGTCCAGACCGGACCATGCTCTTCCGGAAGCTCTGGATCGAATAGATCGGTCCACACCGGCATGTAGACCCCATTCCCACATTGTGTGTGGAGATGCACGATGGTGCGAGATCTGACAAGCGGGTCCAGCTCTCGCCACACTGCCGCCGTCTCATCGGCGAGGTGATGCAGCCGTACCGCATTCTGCGCGTCGAACATCGCATAGGCGGCATAGACCGGCGCCTCGATGGTATCGGGCGCACATGCCAGTTCCGGACATTGCTTCACAAGCCCTTCGAGAATCTCACGGCGCTGTCCGTCTTCCCACGTATCGGGCAAACCGGGGTCCGGAGCGCCGATCAGCTCAAATAGAAGAAACGCCGTATTTTCGACCGGAGGAAGCAACCGCGCCGCCACGGATTGGACACGTCTGGAATCCGTAACCGTCACCAGGTGGTCATGAAACATTTGAAGATTCAGCATCTCCAAGGTGGCATCGGTCAAGAGGCGCGACTCGACGCGAACAACTGTTCCAGCGGGAAGCTGAAGAGACTTATGCAAAAGATCGGCCGTGGCGATCGGATCAATCTTCAGTTTGAGCGGGGCGGTTAAGTTTGCCTGCAGAGGAAGCTCCAGAGCCGCCATCGTGCCATAGGCCGACTTTTCGTCGTCCGGTCCGTCCAACAGTAACGTACAGCTCGCCTCTGCGACCAGATCAAAGAGCCATTCGGCCATTTCCTCGTCGAGCGCCGCCAGGACGGTCAGTAGATCATGCTCGCGGCCCTGCTCCAGAAATGCCTGCAAGGTATCGATCGCATCATCGGTGTCGCCATGATCATGGCGACGGGCATTGATGAGATGAATGAGATCCCGCGTGAGGGGATCGGGGCGAGACCAGCCTAACATCGAAGCTCCCTGCTGGACGAGCCAGCGACCATGACTCGACAACTCAAAACGCATGTTGCCAAACTTTTCCTACCCATGCAAGTCTCAGGACGATTACGCGCGACTTGTCACACACAAGTTCTCCGCACGTTCCTATTCACCGATAATCTTCACAAGAACCCGCTTACGACGACGTCCGTCGAACTCGCCATAAAAGATTTGTTCCCATGGACCGAAGTCGAGTTTGCCCCCGCTGAGCGCGACGATGACTTCTCGCCCCATCACCTGTCGCTTCAGATGAGCATCACCGTTGTCTTCGCCTGTGTCGTTGTGCCGATACTCCGCCTTCTGAGGAACAAGCCGTTCCAGAAACTCGTCATAATCTTGCAGGAGGCCAGCCTCATCATCATTAATGTACACACTGGCCGTAATGTGCATCGCATTCACCAGAACAAGACCTTCCCGTACCCCGCTCTTCTGTACCACTGCCTCGATGTGGGGCGTGATATTGATGTAGGCCCGCCTGGTCTTTGTCTCAAACCAAAGTTCTTCGCGGTAGGACTTCATGATCGTTGATCGCTGCATTGTGCCTGCCGCCTCGACAGACATGCAAGAGGCCCGAGCGATTCCCTTCTCATGCATATTTTGCCTCGAGGGAAAAGGCTATCATGAACTCGGTCTCGTTATGATCACCCCACTTCAACCACCCAGACTGTCACCGAACGTCCTCACGGTCTTGCGCCAGCGCTACGCGGCCAAGAACGAGCGGGAAATAGCAGTTGAATCACCTGCGACAGGTTCCACTGCGTGGCCGAAGATATGGCATCGGCTGAGCTCCTTACACTCACGTCTTCTCCTGTTCCCCTGTACAATCGTGTCGCGTCTGCATTCCTACCAGAATGGGCGCTGCTGAATATTCGGACAAAATTGACAGCCTATCGGCTTGGTGATAAGTATTTTTCTAGTTTGTACGATGCTGTCTGCTAGAGGGAGGTGCTCGATGTTTGCTATCGCTGGGGGCCCGTCGTTGACTGGCAGTCCTCTGACGTGGAGCCTGTTTTTCGCTCGTCAGCCGGAACCGGACCTGGAATTCACGGAAGAAGAGCTGGAACAGACCACCACGATTCGATCTCCTTCACCCACAAAGCCGCCCCAAAAGTCGAGTGGGCGTCCGCTTCTGTGGGTACTTCTGTTGATATTGATCGGCGGCGGCGCCTATGTCGCGATGGAGCAGGAGATGATCATGGATTACGTCGGGCCACTTCTCGGCGAATCGCCGGCCCCACAACCTCAACCGCCTGTCGCCCGAAGACCGGCGCCGCCTGCCCCGGCCACTCAGCCTCAAGCCGCTGTTCCGATTCCACCCCCTGCAGCGCCAGTTGAGGTACCGCAGGCTGCAGCGCCGACGACAACTCTCGTTCCCACACCTCCAGTCCCTCAGCCGATGCCGACGGCCTCAGCTCCGATACAAGCCCCGCCGCCACCAGCATCAACACCCGTTGCCCCTATCACCGCGTCACCGACTCCACTGTTCAGTGAAGGTCAGCGGGTCAGCGTACTTGCGGATACAATGAATCCTGGAGGAAAAGTGGTTCTGGCTCAAGATGCCGAAGGGACAAAACCGGGACCAGCTATTCCACCGGGAACCGCGCTCACAATTCTCGACGGCGACCTGCAGGCCAACGGATGGGTCTATGCCGTCCGCAGTGACTTCGGCACAAAAGGTTGGTTGATTGAAACGCAGCTTAAATTGAAACCCTGATCGCCCGGTTATACTCCACGTCCTCAGTACAGAGGGCGGCGATCACATCGCCGCCCTCTGTGCTATAATGCCGCCCGTTCACGCCTCCATACATAGCAGATGAGACATCACGAGCCTCAGGAATTCATGCACGCCGTAATCTTTGACTTCGATGGTGTCATTGCCGACACCGAACCGCTGCACTTTGAAAGTCTGCGCCGAATATTGGCAGACATCGAGATCAGTTTGACCAAACAAGACTATTACGCCGACTATCTCGGCTTCGACGATCGTGGATGTATTCTGGAGGCACTACGAATCAATCGCAGACCAACTTCTCCCTCGCTTCTCAAAGAGTTAATGACAAAAAAGGCCGCCGCTTATTTGACCTCGATCAAGGATCACCTCGTGATTTTTCCGGGTGTCAGAGAATTTATCGAAGCTGCCGCAGCCACCTACCCCATTGCCATCGCCTCTGGTGCCTTGCGCCCTGAGATCGAGTTGGTACTGGAACAAATCGGGATCCGAAAAGCATTTAGTCACATTACCAGCGCAGAGGATGTGACGTGCGGCAAACCCAATCCGGAACCGTTTCTGCAGGCCCTAGCCGGACTGAACCGTCATCAGTCCACCGCTGCAATTGTGCCGAATGCATGCCTGGTCATCGAAGACTCCCTCCCCGGCATTCGTGCCGCGAAAGCGGCGGGGATGAAGGTCTTGGCGGTGGCCAACACACACACCATCCAGGACCTACACGAGGCTGATGCCATCAGCGCTAGTTTGAGCGAAACACGCCTCAAGGATGTGCGTGCCCGCTTATGGCCGACATAAAACAATGAGAATCTGCTCACTCATCCCCGGGGCAACAGAAATGGTTGCTGCTCTTGATCTGGCCGATCAGCTGGTCGGCATCAGCCACGAATGTGACTTTCCCACCTCGGTTCGGCAGGTTCCCGTCATGATCGAACCTCTGGTCGGAAAGGACGGAGGCTCCAGTGGAGAAATCGACCGGCAGGTCAAAGAATTGGTTGCGTCTGGGCAACGACTCTATCGACTCAATGAAGACGCGTTTTGCCGTGCCCGTCCGGACCTTATTCTCACGCAAGACCTGTGTCATGTCTGCTCGGTTACGCCGGACCAACTCACACGCGTGATCGAGTCACTCCAACGTCGACCCAACGTGCTCACGCTCAGTCCAACCACGCTGGACGACATGATCCATGATATCGAGCGGATCGCCCAAGCGGCAGACGTACTCACGAGAGGACAGGCACTCTCCCAGAAACTCCGTCGTCGAGTGGACCACGTGCGCGCCATAACCAGCAGGACGTCCGCGCGCCCGCGCGTGGTGTGTCTGGAATGGCTGGATCCTCTCTATGTCGCAGGTCACTGGGTTCCAGAAATGGTTGCGCTGGCCGGTGGCCTCGATGTCCTCGGATCTCAGGATGCTCCCTCGCATGAAACGACGTGGCAGGCCATGGGAGCCGCTCGGCCCGACGTAGTCCTCATAATGCCTTGCGGGTACTCCGTCGAGCGCACAGTCAATGAGCTCAAGCGCGTTGGACAAACCGGTGGGGCGTGGCGGCGGGCTTGCGAACAGTGGCCGGATCTTTACGTTGTCGATGCGGCCTCCTACTTCAGCCGCCCTGGCCCTCGACTGGTCGACGGCGTGGAACTGCTCGCATCCATTCTGCATCCGACCCCTGGCCATCCTCTTGACCCAGCCAAGGCGATCAAACTTGAAGCCTCCATGCTGACCAGGAGCTGCGCATCATGAATGCCTCTGAAGCTCAAGCCTATTGCACGGCCTACACGAAGAAAAGCGGCAGCAATTTTTACTATTCGTTCCTTTTCCTTCCCAAAGCCAAACGCGATGCCATGTACACGGTCTATGCCTTCTGCAAGGCCGTGGACAGTGCTGTCGATGAACCGGCTGCCGGAAGCAACCCGAAAGACGAACTCAAGCGCTGGCGCGAGGAGCTTGACGCGGTGTATTCCGGCATCCCGACTACTCTCATCATGGTGAGTCTCGCCCACCATGTGAAGACCTTGGGCATTCCAAAAGCGTACTTCGAGGAATTGATCAAAGGCGTCGAGATGGATCTGTTCAATAATCGGTATATCACGTTCGATGAGCTGTCGCTCTATTGCTATCGCGTCGCCTCCGTGGTGGGGCTCATCTGTTTACATATCTTCGGGGTCACATCGGCCCGGGCACAGGATTATGCAGTGGCACTCGGCATGGCGTTCCAGTTGACGAATATCCTGCGCGATGTTGGAACGGATGCCGCCCAACGCCGAATCTATCTGCCGTTGGATGACTTACAGAAATGGAACTATCCCGAGAAAACCCTGCTGAATCGGAGCTATTCAGCTGAATTCCGAGCGTTGATGGAGTATGAGGCGTCACGCGCACACCACTATTATAAACGAGCCGATGCGGCCCTTAAGGAACTACCAGCTCATGAACGCCGTGCGTTGACAGTGGCGGAAATCATGCGTGGCATCTACAGTCGGATCCTGGACCGGATCGAACGGTCGAACTATCAGGTCTTCGGACCGCGTATTAGTCTCACCACCACCCAGCGAGTGGTTATTGCGTTACGGGTTTGGATCCGCTCCCGATTCTCGTGACTGCGCCGTCCTCACACACTGTCCTCGTTCTCGGCTCTGGACTGGCCGGCCTAGCCACTTCGTACCATCTTCATCAACAGGGTTCCCACATCACCCTGCTCGATTATCCTGGCTGGCTCGATGGATTTCGGACCGATGTATCTCAACCAGCCCCGATTGTTCTGGGATGCCACCAGGAGACGAAGCGGGTCCTTCGCCTACTCGACCGAGGAAGGCCTCCAGAATCCGACCAGACCATTCCACTCGAATTTCGACTCCCCGATGGGCGAATCGCCCCCTATCAGTCGGCCCGTCTTCCCGGAGCCTTTCAGTGGATGATGAGCCTCTTCAGCTTCCGGGGCCTTTCCTGGCAGGATCGGTGGAGACTCTTCTCTCATGTCGAGAAAATTTGGGAACAGGCCCACACTCTTCCAACGGATTTAGAGAATCGGACGGCAGATGAATGGCTGACGGCGACCGGGCAAAGTCCCGAAGCTAGAGAACGGATTTGGGATCCGCTCGCTCAGTGGTTGACCGACAACGCGCTGACACGTCTCGCCGCTTCAACCTTCGTCCATCTGCTTTCGACTGTGTTTCTGCGCGATGCATCGGATGCGAGGCTCACACACCTGGCCGGCTCCGTCGACCATCGATTCATCGCACCCATGAAACAGGCGCTCCAACAAGGCAATGCGCAGATTGTCTCTCTGACCCATCGACCTACCCTTCAGTTTGGACAGACTGGTGTGAGCGAAGTCCGGCTTCACGACGACACCAGACTCCGAGCCAACCGGTACATCATCGCGCTGTCCTACCAGAATCTCCTGCAGCTATTGCCAGAACGGCTGCTGACCCGCTACGCCTACTTCGCACAACTCACCGAGCTGACAAGTCTGAGCGAGATCGTGATTCAATTCACCTGCTCCACGACGAAGCCAAGGCCTCGTCTGCTCCTCCTCCCAGGCCGACCATTCCACCAGCTCACCAGCACAGCACTCGAGTCAGGTGAAATTGAGTATCGGCTCTCTGCCGTCGGGAACAGGCTCACCGAGTTGAACAACGATCAGTTGGTCGAGGCAGCACAGACCGAAATGTGCGAGTTGTTCCCCGGAACTGCAAGAGAAGATATGACCACTCAGTCAGTCTTTCACGAGAACCACGCGGCCCTGTTGCTGGCACCAGGTGCCGCGCAATTCCGGCCGCTTCAACAGAGTCCTATCCAGAACTTGTTCGTCACTGGAGCATGGACCGACACCGGATGGCCTGCCAATCTGGAGAGTGCGCTTGTCAGCGCCCATCGCTGTGCAGAGCTCGTCGCCGCCCACCCCGCTTGACCCTGTCAGCGCTGAATGGTACGAGAATAGAATGACGTCACGGGCCAAAATCTTCGTGCTTGCGCTTCCGCTACTCATGTGGAGTTGTGCGCAAAGTCCTTACGAGCGCGGAATCCGCCCCGCTGGCCTCAGCCGATATGATGTGGAGCGGGACTATATGGAATGTGAGTACAAAGCAAGGTTAGCCAACGAGCAGCACTTCTACAGTCAGAGTTCACCCTTTCCCTTCGGTGCCGGACCTCAGAGTCCGGCCGACCATGCCCGTGCACTGCATGGCCTCTCAACCATCAACGCCATGCGGGACACCTGTCTGGCAGCAAAAGGCTACCATCTTAATTAGATCCTGCGTGCAGGTAGCACCGATCCTCAAACCGTTCGCCGCCTCGATACTTCGTGATGACCAACCACTCCCGTCGAGCATCAGTCAGGCCTATATAGGCCACACCATCAAGCCGAAACGGTTGAATCGTAAAGACTGTACTCAACACAGACGATGACGATACTTTGTCCATGGGAAGAGACGTCAGCGGATAGGATCCGCCGGTACGCTCAAACTTGTCCTGCGTTGCCAACAGGGGGCTCAGGTCTTGCCAACCGAGTTGGTCGAGGACTGGGCTATTGGCGGGAAAGACATAGAAGCTCTCACTCGGTGCGCCCTTCATACAGAACGTGGTCTTCACCACTAAGTCATCGCGCCCATCGTTGTTCAGATCCATGTTCGTCTTGTCGAGACTCGAACAGCGCCTAGTCTTTGGGCCCTCTCCCTTCAACTCCACTGCCGTCCACTCCACAGTCTTGGAGAGGTCAGGGGAGACTTTTAGTCGTTTCCCAAACAACTTCACCACCCTTTCGCATAATGGCCTATCGCTGTACGCTGCCAGCTCCACAGGGGCTGCAGATACCAATGTTGGAATCATCGCAACGAAAAGGCTTCCCATCCAGGTACGCTTCATCGTCATTTTACTAGCCTCCTAAACTCAATATCTCGATTGACATCCCGGCTATCTGTTTTTAAGATGCCGCTACTCATTTCTTTTCGCTCACAACTCATGACACTCACTCCTCTTCAAGATCTCGCTCAATCCCTCGTCAACTGCGAGCGGTGCAAACTCGCCAAGCTCGGGCGCAGCCAAGTCGTCTTCGGCGTGGGGAACCCTCATGCCAGTATCATGTTTGTCGGAGAAGCACCAGGTCTCAATGAAGATCAGAAAGGTGAACCATTCGTGGGGGCAGCCGGTAGAATCCTGAATGACCTCCTGGCCTCGGCAGGTCTCTCACGCGATCACATCTACATTGCCAACGTCATCAAGTGCCGTCCGCCGAACAATCGCGACCCAGAGCAAGACGAAGTGGAAACATGTAAGCCCTTCCTGCTGCAGCAAATCCAATTGATTCGCCCGAAACTGGTCTGCACCTTGGGAAACTGGGCCACGCAGACCCTCTTAGAACGAAAAGTCGGCATCACGAAGGTGAAAGCACAAGCCTTCTACATGAAAGATTTCGTGCTGTTCCCCCTCCTACACCCAGCAGCTGCGCTCCACCAAGGCAACCTGCTCGTCACACTGAAAGAGGATTTCCAGAAGCTCAAAGAATTCCTCGACCGACACTCAAAACCAGTGGAGCCGACCAGCACAACCTCTACCCCAGCCGCACCAGTCTTGAATATTGAATCCCCCCAGCCGGCACAGATGGATTTGTTCAGCTAAGTGTCTTATCCCCAACGCACTCCTGTCTCGGAGCGACGCTCGGAGATTCGCCGACAACTTGAACAAGGAACCGCCCCGGTACATGCACTAACCACAATTGCTACCGTTGGCTTCGAGCCAGGCTGATCCATCTACAGGCGCTTGTTGATACGTGGCAGGATGAGAATCCTCAACCCATTCCCATATGTTACCACTCAGGTCAATGATGAAGAACAAGGTTGCGACTATACGCACACGGTACTTCCGGTGACTACTGATCCTGACAAACTCACGTTCAGGAAATGAGATAATGCTAGGGAAGTGCTGATTAATTCACTATTTCATTCGGTCGGTCTTCAAAACACTGCGAATCTGAGGGATCGACACCTGGAACTTTGAATTAATCAGACCTTACCTAGTAGTAGCGGCCGCTTATATTTCTTCCTTCCACAATGTTTGACAAAGAGCTCAGCGTTCTTCTCAAAGGTTCGAAGGGCCTGCGCGATATCGCTACTTGTGGTATGGTATCTCGTTGTACGAACTGCCCTTTTATTGGAACGGGACATGGCTCAGACCTGGTACCATCTGTCGGCTCTGATGATCAGCCTATTCGTCACATCTTCCGCGTGGTCGGCTGCCGATCCGCCCTGCGACAAGTATCCGACCGCCAAACAATCACGACGGAGGAAGAAGGTGTGAGCGGTTCGCTCAGACAGCAGGGACCATCAGAAAGCGCTATTCCCTAAAGGCTGCATACCCAACATTTGACATTATCTCTCCGTGGAGACGCCCTGCGTATTGCCATTCGCAATGGCGGACGCACCAGCTTGCTTTCTCTGACTTCCGGGCATAGCCTTACCGAAGAAAGCCCCATAGGAAGGAGGCACCAATGGCAAAGGCCAAGGCTGAGGCGTTAGAACTTATTAAACAGCTACCTGATGACGTGACCACCGGTAGGATTATGGAGGAGTTGTTCTTTAAGCAGCAGATTGAAAAGGGCCTTGAAGACGTAGCCCAGGGTCGAATCATCACCCATCAAGAAATGAAAGACAGAATCGCCCGATGGCGCAAGTCCGATGGTGCACGAGATCTACTCGGACTGATCCGGCGAGAGCCTTGGGATCTAGGCGGTTAACAGACTAGGCCACACGCATGAGCCTTGTTACGCTTTCGATTTGATGGTCGAAGAGGAATCTGAATTCTCAGGTTCGCTGGTTTCTTCTTCGGCAGGTTTTTCTTCTTCCGGCACGTCGAACCACTGAACGAGCATCTCTTCCCACCAGGCTTCGGTCACGTCAGCGCCTGGATCCGTCCCCAGAAAGGCCACATCATCCTGCTTGAGAGACGCCCCAACAAGCTGTGGTTGGAATTTCGCGCGATTGATGACTTCCTTCGTAGCATAGCCGCCGATGATCCAGGAATCCGGGTCGGCTCGGCGAGATTTATACGCCTTCAAACCATGCTTAAGATATACGAAGATCTGCTGCTGAATGGAATCGGCCACGCCGGTCTGTGGAAGACTGAGCGTTTTTTCTATGTGCTTTCGCCAATGCCGATCGTCGTACCGTGACGTGATCAACTGCAGCATCTTCTTTCCCAGCTCAGTATCAAGTGGCATAGCGTGAGGTTCTTACTCGTCGTTATTTGCGGCTATAGAGGCCGGTGAAGGAAGCTTTGGCCAGGGCATTCTGATTGAGATAGTACCCGACCATTGCGCCGGATGCCTGAGGCTTCAACGACAATTGATCTGTTTTTAAGGCGTACACCGTAAAGATGTACCGATGTGCCTTGTGGCCGGGAGGAGGACAGGGGCCACCGTAGCCGGGCTCACCGAAATCCGTCACGCTTTGCACCGCGCGTTGCGGCTCACCGGAGCCGCCCGGCTTTCCGGCGCCAGCGGCGAGGGCTGAAATATCCGGAGGAATGTTGAAGATGATCCAATGCCACCAGCCGCTGCCGGTGGGCGCATCCGGATCATACATAGTCAGAGCAAAACTCTTGGTCCCCTTCGGAGCGTTGGTCCAACGCAATTCCGGTGACACATTGTCGCCGGTGCATCCAAATCCGTCGAAGACATGCGCCTTGCCGATCGTGCTCTTATGCTTGATGGTCGGACTGGTGAGCTGAAAATCGGCCGCAGCACTGATGCCAGGCATGAGTACGATCGCACATAGAATGCTGCTCCATATAGGTCTCATACGTCGTCCCCTCTCTCTCCTGCACCACGATGATGGCCGGTCGTTGCTCTTTGGTGTGCGGAGCTGCGACGAACGCCTTCATCGTCACGTTTCCGCTCTGATACTGAACGGTGGTTTCTCGAATGGATTCAGGCCGTGGGTCGGACCACGCTCAAGACTCACAATTCAGCCCTGTGCCTACTGCGCGGCTAGTTGCCTGCCACCATCAGTTCTGAAATTTTCAGCGTCGGGCTCGCAATTCGCCCCCGGAACACGAGGTCGCTCCCAATCACTTCGATATCCTTGAACATCTGCTTGAGATTCCCCGCGATGGTGATTTCTTCGACGGGATAGGCCAATTCTCCGTTTTCAATCCAAAACCCGCTAGCCCCTCGCGAGTAATCACCCGTGACCATATTGATTCCGAATCCAATCAACTCGGTGACGTAGAGCCCTTCCTTGACGGAACCGATAATCTCCTGAGCGCTCTTCAGTCCTGGGACAAGATAGAAATTTGTCGGGCCGACAGACGGACTCTCGCCCACACTCCGTGATGCGTTGCCAGTCGAGGGCAATCCCAATTTCCGTCCGGAATAGGTATCGAGTAGATAACTCCGTAGCACACCTCGCTCCACGATCATGTTCTTGCGCGTGGCCAATCCTTCGCCATCAAACGGGCGAGATCCAAGGCCTCCGGCCATCCGGCCGTCGTCGTACACAGTCATGAGATCGGACGCAATCGTCTGACCAAGCTGATCGAGAAGGAACGAGGCCCGCTTGTAGAGACCATAGCCGGAAATGGCACCACACAAGTTTGCGAGCAGGCTCCCAGCCATATCTTGGTCAAACACCACCGGTACTCGCTTGGTCGCCACTTTGCGTGCGCCCAGGCGGCGAACGGCTCGTCCGGCGGCCTCCTGCCCGATCGATTCTGCTGAGGCCAGCCGTGCAAATTTGCGCTGCACCTCATACCAGGCATCCCGCTGCATAGCCCCGGTCGTGGACTCAGTCGCAATCGGAGAGACGGATAGCGAAAAGTTTGAACTCTTGTAGGACCCGACGAACCCATGGCTATTCGCCAGCACCACTCGTCCCGATGATGAATCAAACTCCGCACCTTCCGAGTTCGTAATGCGTGGATCCGTGGCAAACGCCGCCGCTTCTCCGCGCTTGGCCCAATCAATCTGCGTTTCCGTATCGAGTACGGTCTCATCATAGAGATCAAGGCTGGGCTGGTCCGTCGCCATCTGAGCCCCATCTGGTAACCCCGATACCTCATCCTCAACAACCGCCTTAGCCAAGGTGCAGGTGTCGGCAACAAGCCGTTCAAGAGAGTCTTGTGAAAAGTCGGATGTCGAGGTCGTCGCCGAGCGTTT
This sequence comes from Nitrospira sp., assembly GCA_005116955.1. Classification (GTDB taxonomy): domain Bacteria; phylum Nitrospirota; class Nitrospiria; order Nitrospirales; family Nitrospiraceae; genus Nitrospira_D. The sequence continues at coordinate 80,832 of SWDI01000004.1, forward strand.
TCCGATGAAGACGCGTAGTCCGAGCCGTTTCTCTCTCGCCTTCGTCAATCGATCGACTGTGCCGACCCGCACTTGGACCGAAAAAGTCTCACCATCGGCCACCACAATATCGGCCTCTGTCGCGCCGCACGCTTTCGCCCGAGCCAGAACATTGGCAGCCAGCTGCGCATAGCCGTTGGTGATTGTGGCAGGCTCTGTTCCTCGTTGCCCTTGATGCACACGCCCTCTTTTCTGTCAGTTGTCATGTGATCGGCCTCTTTGGTGGGCCGTGAGACCAATGACTCGTGACTCTCTTACCTCTGCGTACCCCCGACCGTGATTTCGTCGATTTTGATGGTCGGCAAGCCGACCCCAACCGGCACCGATTGGCCGTCTTTCCCACACGTCCCGATCCCATTGTCGAGTTTCAGATCATGCCCCACCATCGAGACCTTGGTGAGGATCTCCGGCCCACTCCCGATCAATGTTGCTCCCTTCACCGGCTTCGTAATCTGTCCGTCCTCGATGAGGTAGGCCTCGCTGGCAGAGAACACGAACTTCCCGTTGGTGATATCAACCTGCCCACCACCGAATGAGACGGCATAGAGCCCTTTTTTCACCGACCGAATAATGTCCTGGGGATCCGACTCACCGGCCAACATGAAGGTATTTGTCATTCGAGGGAGCACCACACTTTGATAATTCTCACGCCGACCGTTGCCGGTCAGAGGAATGCCCATGAGGCGAGCGTTGAGCTTATCGGTGATATAGCGGCGGAGAATGCCCTTCTCGATGAGTGTCGTGCAGCTAGTTGGCGTTCCCTCATCATCCATATTTAACGAACCTCGGCGAAATGGAAGGGTTCCATCGTCGACGATCGTGCAAACGTCCGACGCCACGCGTTTCCCGAGCAGGCTTGAGAAGGCCGACGTCTTTTTCCGGTTGAAGTCCGCTTCCAAGCCATGTCCGATCGCCTCGTGCAGCAGGATACCGGGCCATCCACCGGCCAACACCACGGGCATCACCCCGGCCGGAGCATCCACAGCGGACAAGTTCAGGATCGCCTCTCGCGCCGCCTCTCGCGCATAGCTCAAGTGTCGATTGTCCTCGAGATAGTACTCGAATCCAACCCGGCCGCCCCCGCCGAAGCTCCCGACCTGTCGATTGTCACCGTCCTCGGCGATACAGGTGATCTGCAGACGGGACAACGGTTGACTATCGCCGACCAGTGTCCCATCAGAGGTCGCAACCGCCACCACCTTGTATTCGGTGTTAAAAGAAGCCATGACGTTCTTAATGCGGGGATCGTACCGTCTGGCCTCGGCATCAATTGCGTTCAACAGCGCCACGCGATCAGCTGTGGCAACCTCGGCCTTCGCCCGTTCGATCGGATAGAGGTCTCTGGTCGGTCGGCGCTGGGTGGGCACCGGAACAGGAGAAGCTCCCTGAGGAGAATTGGCGATGTAGCGTGCCGTGTCGGCCGCGATCTCCAGATCCTTCTTTGTGAGTTCATCTGAGTAGGCAAACCCTGTCTTCTCACCGGCAGTTGCACGGACGCCGACGCCTTGAGAGATACTCTTGGCTGCACGCTTCACGATGCCTTCCTCCATCGACACCGACTCTGAGGTGCGGGACTCAAAATAGAGGTCCGCATAGTCAACATCCCTCACGTTGAGCCGATCGAGTGCGTGTTGAGCTTCGAGTTCAGTGACACCGAATTTGGCTAGCTGAACCGGCTCGAGCATAGTGATGGACGCCTCCTTGTCTCTGTTGAGTAATGGGCGAGTATAGCCCATTCATTTCTGCCGTCGCAATGTAATGACTCCTCACTGATTTGGGTTACTAAAGTCCTTTCCGAGTTATCGTTTGACATTCCATACCCCCGACAGTAGACTTTCCCCACTTTTCTCCCTGCTAACATTGAACATGAGGAACGCGCTCTAGGCTCGTTATGGCACACCCTCCGGCTTCAAGTTTCGAGCACCTGTCCGAGAGCGAATTGACCGCCAAGTTGGAACCGGAACTGCTCCCTAAACATATCGCGGTCATCATGGATGGCAACGGGCGGTGGGCGGAACTCCGTGGTCTCCCTCGCATCGCAGGCCATCGCGAAGGCATCAATTCCGTCAGGGAGATGATCACCCTCTGTCTGGAACTCGGCATTCATGCCCTGACGATCTATGCGTTTTCACAAGAAAATTGGAACCGTCCGACACAAGAAATCAGCGCTCTCATGGGACTCTTGGAGCATTACCTCTCCACGGAGCAAGCCAGCTTGATTGAGCAAGGCGTGCGCTTCCGCACCATCGGTCGCCACGAGCTGCTCCCTTCATCGGCTCAACACTGGATTCGCACGACCGAGAAGGAAACAGCGCATCTCGATAAGCTGATCCTAACGGTCGCCCTCAGCTACGGAGGACGAGCGGAAATCGTCGATGCCGTAAAAACACTGGTCGAGAACGTCCAGGCAGGAACCGTCCAACCGAGCCGTATCGATGAAGCCACGATTCAACAGTACCTCTACACCCACCCGCTTCAGGATCCGGACTTACTGATTCGGACGAGTGGAGAAGCCAGGATCAGCAACTTTCTCTTGTGGCAACTGGCCTATACGGAGCTGTGCTTCACGCCGACCTTGTGGCCGGACTTTCGACGACGGGAGTTTCTGCTCGCGCTGATCGAGTATCAAAAGCGGGAACGCCGCTTCGGTCGAGTGCTGAGCACTGTGTCTTCGTAACCCATGTGGGACATCCATCCATCACCGAAGCAATCGCCCACAGCTCGACATCCGTGACCACCGCACCTGCACGCCCCAAACAGTTCGATATCAGGCGTCTCTATACTGCGGCTGTGCTGATCCCGGCCGTCTACCTCATCATCGTCCACCTCACGCCCTGGGCCTTAACGCTGCTCTTGATCGCCGTCGGCTCTCTGGCCCTGCTCGAACTGTATCGTCTTAGCTTCCAATCGCGGTTGAATCATGTCCTCGTCGGTGTCGGGTCGGCAACCTTTGTTCTGACCCTCGCCCGATCTCATGTGTCTCTCCCGCTTCCCGAGCTTCTTCTCGGCGGTGCGTTCATGATTGCCGTAACGGCCTCTTTTGTTGCCACATCCGCAAAATATCGATGGAAGGACGCGCTGATCACCATGTTCGGCGTGCTCTACGTGGGCGTCACCCTCAGTACTATTGTATCGACCCGCGCGCTGCCGACCGGGGAATTCCTCGTGCTATTTCTGGCGGTGGTCACATGGGCTTCTGACACCGGCGCGTATTACGCCGGGACCCTGTGGGGCAAACACCTTCTCATGCCATCGATCAGTCCCAAGAAGACCGTTGAGGGGGTACTTGGAGGGCTCATATTGGCCGTCGCTGCCGCCATCGTGGCTCAATGGTGGTTTGCCTCACAACTCTCGTTATTAGATGCGTTCATCCTTGGCGTACTGCTGACGGGAACCGGGCTCATCGGAGACCTGTTCGAATCAATGATCAAGCGACGCACGGGCGTCAAAGATTCCGGTGGAATCTTGCCAGGCCATGGCGGTATGTTGGATCGGCTCGATAGTCTCTTGTTCACCGCCCCCACCTTCTACTACTATGTCGCCTACGTTCGAGACCTGGCACCGCCTCTATAAGAGTGGAGAGGAGAGGATATGAAGTCGATTATCATCTTGGGATCAACCGGATCGATCGGAACCAATACCCTCGATATCGTTCAACGGTTTCCCGATGAGTTCCGCGTCGTCGGCCTGACGGCCGGCAACAATATCGACAAGCTTGAAGCCCAGATTCGCCAGTTCGCACCCATCGCCGTGGCGGTCTCTACGGAATCCTCTGCAGCATTGCTCAGAAACCGGTGCGCCGATCTTCCGGTTGAGGTCATGGCCCGCGAAGAAGGCATTACACAGGTCGCAGCGGGGCTTGATGCCGAATTGGTCATTTCTGCCATCGTGGGAGCAGCCGGACTCGTACCGACCCTGTCCGCCATCCGTAGCGGGAAACACATTGCCTTGGCCAATAAAGAACCGATGGTGATGGCCGGCAAGCTGATGCAGGATGAGGCTCGGAAACATAGGGTCAGGATTTTTCCAGTCGATAGCGAACATAGTGCCATTTTCCAGTCATTGGAAGGGCATCGGATTGAAGACGTCCGCCGATTGATCCTCACGGCATCCGGTGGAGCCCTCTGGACGATGACCCAGGAAGAGCTTCTGAGTGTGACACCGGAACGAGCCCTGCAGCATCCCAACTGGAAGATGGGATCCAAGATCACCATCGACTCGGCAACCTTGATGAATAAAGGATTGGAAGTGGTGGAAGCCCGCTGGCTGTTCGATATTTCCGAGTCCAATATCGATGTCCTAATTCATCGAGAAAGTATCATTCACTCGCTGGTAGAATATAAAGATCGATCCATGATTGCCCAACTGGGTCTCCCGGATATGCGAACTCCTATCTCGTACGCGATGCGATATCCCGCCAGAATGGCGCTCGATCTCCCCTCACTGGATTTGACGGAAATCGGACGATTAAACTTTTGCAAACCCGACCATGATCGTTTTCCGTGCCTCAATCTCGGGTACGAATCGCTTCGGATCGGCGGGACCATGCCTGCCGCGATGAATGCGGCCAACGAAATCGCCGTCGATGCATTCCTCAACCATGGCCTTCGCTTCAGTGAGATCCCGCAGGTCATTCGCAGTACAATGGAGGCGCATGCGCATCAGGAGATTACCTGCCTTGATGATGCGCTGGAAGCGGATCGATGGGCTCGAGAAAAGGCTGAATCGTTGGTGCATGCGTTACCTCGCTAACGATCGTTTGCATTTCACGCAGCGAATGTTAGAGTAGAAGATCACACTCGATAGGGAGTTCCGATGACGTTCGCTCTTACCTGGTCCCCCGATACATTGTGGCTGCTCCTTCAGAAGGCCTGGTGGTTCCTTGTGGTCCTTGGCGTGCTCGTCGCCTTCCATGAGCTCGGCCATTTCCTCGCCGCTCGATGGGTCGGAGTGAAAGTCCTCAAGTTTTCCATCGGCTTCGGCCCGAAGTTATTCGGCCGCCAGGTCGGCGAAACCGAATATCTCGTCTCCGCCGTCCCGCTCGGTGGGTACGTCAAGTTGTTTGGCGAGGATGAGACGGAGGCCACAACACCTGAGGACCGGCGGCGATCGTTTTCGCATCAGGGCTTGTGGGGAAAGGTTCTTATCGTCGCGGCTGGCCCTGGGTTTAATTTCATTCTGGCCTACTTGATCTTCGCCGGATGGCTGTCCACTGGGGCACCACTGTTTGTCCCAACGTTTCACGATCTGAGTGCTGATGTCGAGGCTCTGGCTCCCGGCTCTCCCGCATCAATGGCAGGGATGGAAGTTGGAGACCGCATCGTCAAGATGAACGGCAAAGAGATCTCGACCAAAACGGAGTTACTGGACCTCGTCTCCAAGAGCAAGGGCCAGCCTGTTTTACTCGAAGTCCGACGAGACGATCAGCTAAAAACACTGACAGCCACTCCTATTCTAATCACTGGAGATGGGGCCAGCAGCAACGAACCGCTGTATACGATCGGCGTTGAAGAAACGCCTCCTCTCGTCACCTCGGTTATGCCCGGATTGCCCGCCTCCCTGGCCGGATTTAAGCCAGGCGATCGAGTCGTCGCGATCGATGGCCAAGCTATCTACACCTGGGCACAGATGACCACTCAGGTACGGGAGCACCCGCAGAAGTCACTGAAACTCGACGTCCTCCGCGACGGAATACGGACCACGCTGACCGTCACGCCAACCGGTGAAAAAGTGACGATGAACGGACAGACGCTCGAAGTCGGAAAGATCGGCATCGCGGGACCTGGCCGTTCATTGATGCGCTCCGACAACGCAGCAGCCGCTGTTTATCAAGGACTCGAAGCTACGTGGGGATGGACTGAATTAACTGCGGTCGGCCTCTATAAAATGATCGTGGGGGATATTTCGAGCAAGAATATCGGTGGACCGCTGACGATCGCCAATATTTCCGGTGAAGCGGCCTCCCAGGGCGCCTCTAGTGTCGTGTTCCTGATCGCCATCTTGAGCATCAACCTCGGGGTCCTCAATTTGCTGCCGATCCCGATCCTCGACGGCGGCCACTTGCTCTTTTTCCTGATTGAGGGCATTCTGCGCAAGCCACTCGCAGAACGGCAACGAGAGGTTGCCCAGCAGGTCGGGTTAGTTCTGTTGGTTGGCGTCATGATCTTTGCCTTCTGGAACGACCTGGAACGCATCTTCTCCCACTAACCTTCTCATGAAAACATCCCAGTTACTCATCCCCACACTACGGGACGATCCCGGCGAAGCGGAAACCGTCAGCCACCGATTGATGCTGCGTGCCGGGCTGATCCGAAAGGTGGCAGCTGGCATCTATACCTATCTTCCACTTGGTCTCCGTGTCATCCGCAAAATTGAGCAGATCATTCGAGAGGAGATGAACCGATCCGGTGCACAAGAACTGCTGATGCCGATCGCCTCCCCTGCTGAACTCTGGAAAGAAACAGCCCGATGGGACTACTACGGGAAGGAACTACTTCGATTCAAGGATCGTCACGAACGAGACTTTTGCCTAGGCCCGACGCACGAAGAAGTCATTACCGATCTCTTCAGGCGAGAAGTGCGATCCTACCGACAACTCCCGCTCAATTTTTACCAGATCCAAACCAAATTTCGTGATGAGATCCGCCCGCGATTTGGGCTCATGCGAGGGCGGGAATTCATCATGAAGGATGCCTATAGTTTCGACATCGATGAGGCTGGCGCTCAGGTCAGCTATCAGAAGATGTACGACGCCTACACCCGAATCTTCACACGATGCGGCCTCACCTTCCGGGCGGTGGAAGCCGACACAGGTCTCATCGGTGGGGATGTCTCACACGAGTTCATGGTGCTGGCCGATACCGGCGAAGCGATGGTGGCATATAGCGACCAGGGTTCTTACGCCGCCAATCTTGAACGGGCGGAAGTACTTCCTCCATCTGATATCGACACCACCCCCCTTCTCCCCCTAACGCCGATCGATACGCCACAGCGCCGGACAGTGGAAGAGGTCACAGCCTTTCTGCAGATTACACCCCGTCAACTCGTGAAGACACTGCTGTACCGCGCAGGCACCGAAACCGTCGCCGTGCTGATCCGGGGAGATCATGAAGTGAACGAAGTCAAATTAGCGCGTTTGCTCAAGGTGACTGATGTGACGTTGGCCGACCCCGTGAGGGTTCAACAGGTCACAGGCGCTCCTCCAGGATTCGCCGGACCAGTCGGCCTGCAGCACGCACGAATCCTGGCGGATCACGCCATTCAGGGAATGACCAATGTCGTCATCGGTGCCAATAAAGCCGATACGCACTATCAAAATGCCAATCTCAACCGTGATTTCACTGCTGAACAATTTGCCGACCTTCGCAATGCGCAAGCCGGCGACCCGGCTCCCCGAGGACCAGGTGCGCTAATACTTGCCAAGGGCATCGAAGTTGGACAGGTATTCTTACTCGGTACCAAGTATAGCCAGAAAATGAATGCCACCATCCTCGACGATCAGGGCAAGGAGCGCCTGGCTGTTATGGGTTGTTACGGCATTGGCGTCGGTCGGACAGCCGCTGCAGCGATCGAGCAAAACCACGATGAGAAGGGCATCATCTGGCCGGTTCCTATCGCGCCATTCCATGTCCACCTCCTGACGGTCAGCCAATCAGAAAAGACGACCGACACCGCTGCACGTCTCTATGCTGATTTGATAGCGGCAGGCATTGAGGTCTTATGGGACGACCGTACCGATCGCGCCGGTGTTAAATTCAATGACGCGGATCTGATCGGCGCCCCATTCCAACTCGTCATCGGCGACAAAGGCCTCGCGGACGGCGTTGTGGAAGTCAAGATTCGACGAACCGGGATCAAATCCCGCATCGCACCCAGTGAGCTTGTCGCCCACCTCAAGCAACTTTCTTTTGAAGCCCATCCATCCGCGGGCTGACCTCTCGCTTAGCTCCAGAGCTGAATCCCTCGTGTTTTTCAGGAATGCACCGACAGAAAATGCCTTTCCCTTGCCTTCCCGACCTGTTCGTTTAGACTGAGACTCGACGTCTCAGTTCAGAACCTTTGATAACCAGGCATCTAATAATCCAGCGCATAACCTGACCTGACTGATTCACGTCTCATCCACAAGGAAAGCGCAGCCGGATGCAAGCCAAGCCGATGACTCAGAATCCTCAAGAATTGCAGCACAAGGCCGAGCATGCCGAACATGTTAACCGTATTACCACCCAGATTCATGCGGCCAGCAACCTTGATCAAATCCTTCTGGACTTGCATAAAGACATCTTAAGTTTGTTCGACGCAGAGGATTTGACTCTTTTCGCATTCGACACGGAGAAGAAGGAAATCTTCTCCAAAGTTCCTCACATCGACGGTGTGGACGAAGTCCGCATCCCCATCACTGAACAAAGTCTCGCTGGGTTCTGTGCCAAGTATCTTCGCCCTGTTAACATTGCCGACGCGTACAACATCCCAGAACTCCAAGGCATTCATCCGTCCCTGCTCCACGATACATCCTATGATAAACGAACCGGATTCAGGACCAAGCAGGTCCTGACGTATCCGATCGTGGCCGACAATAAATACTTAATGGGGGTGCTGCAACTCCTCAATAAGAAAAGCGGCAGTCGATTTACTCGAAAAGATGAAGAGGTCGTTGATGAGATTGCGAAAGCGCTCGGCATCGCCTTCTTCAACCTCCGTCAAACCTCAAAAAAGAACCCCACGAAGTTCGATCTCTTAGTCAACAACAAGCGCATCACACAAAATGAACTCGACCAGGCCATGGCTGACTCGCGGAAAGGGATGAGCGATCTAGAGAGTCTTCTCATCGAAAAACACAAGATTCCAAAACTCGAAATTGGTAAATCGCTCGCCCAGTTCCATAAATGTCCATACATCGAGTACAGCGAACGTACCATCGTCGACGTGGAATTACTGAAGAACCTCAATGTCGACTATCTCAAAAAAAACCACTGGATGCCGCTCAAGCGAGATCGTACGGCAATCGAAATTCTGACCGACGATCCAGGAGATCTTGATCGCGTTCAAGATATCAAGCGGACCTTCCCCGGTCTTAACATTCGATTCGCCGTCAGTCTTCGCCGGGACATCGCTCAATTTCTGAGTTCCGCGACTGGACAAAGTGACGGTGGTGGCAATGGACGCAAACTCGACGAAAATGTGTCGGACATTCTCGGCGAACTAGTGACTGAGGCGCAGGCCGAAGCAACTGAAGAATCCGCGGGTGGCGGACTCGACGAAAACGACAGCGCAATCGTCCGCCTGGCCAACCAAATTATCGCCGATGCCTACCGGCAGAGTGCGTCAGACATTCATATCGAACCGTACGGGGAAAAACGTGAAACGTTGGTCCGTTTCCGAGTCGATGGAGAATGCTTCGAGTACATGAAGATTCCGCAGAGTTACCGCCGTGCAATCGTCTCCCGCCTCAAGATTATGGCCAGCCTGGATATTGCCGAGCGCCGCAAACCTCAGGACGGAAAGATCAAATTCAAACTTTCAGAGACAAAAGAAATCGAACTCCGCGTTGCGACCCTCCCCACCGCCGGATACAACGAAGACGTGGTCATGCGTATCCTCGCAGCGAGCGAACCACTGCCTCTCGACAAAATGGGGTTCTCGGAACGGAACCTCAAAATGCTGAAAGAGATTTCAGAAAAGCCTTATGGCATCATTCTCTGCGTCGGCCCGACGGGCTCTGGAAAGACAACCACGCTGCACTCAGTCCTGGGCAACATTAACACCCCGGACATCAAGATATGGACCGCCGAAGACCCGGTCGAAATCACACAGTATGGCCTGCGCCAAGTGCAGGTACAGCCGAAGATTGGCCTCACCTTTGCCACTGCTATGCGCGCATTTCTCCGCGCTGACCCCGATGTCATCATGGTAGGAGAAATGCGGGATAAAGAGACGGCCGACACCGGCATCGAAGCGTCGCTCACCGGCCATCTCGTGATGAGCACCCTGCATACCAACAGCGCCGTCGAAACGGTTACTCGCCTGCTCGATATGGGGTGCGATCCATTCAGCTTTGCCGATGCCATGCTGGGTGTGCTGGCGCAACGGTTGGCTCGCCGAATCTGCAAGGAATGTAAGGAACAATACATCGGAAGCAAAGAGGAGTACGAAGAACTCCGATTGGGTTACGGGGCTGAGCATTGGGACAAGCTCGGTATCAAGCAAGATAATACATTCCGCCTTTCCCGTGGGAAGGGCTGTGAAACGTGCAACCGTTCAGGCTTTAAGGGACGGGTCGCCTTGCACGAACTCTTGCTGGGCACAGACAACATGAAGCGAATGATCCAGCAAAAATCACGCACCGAAGACATGCTCAAAACTGCAATTGAAGAGGGAATGACAACGTTGGTGCAGGACGGGATTCAAAAAGTCTTACAAGGCCTTACAACCAACAAAGAAGTCAAAGCGGTCGCCATCAAATAGGCCTTCTGACTTGATTCAATACACCCGGCTCTGGGATCAGCCCCCTTCACTCTTTCCCCACAACCATGTAAAATGTGCCGCGCAGGATCGAATACTATGATACGAATCACGTCGCTTTTCTTGGCCCCACTGCTCATTCTCACGGGATGTGAATCCACGGACCGTGTACTCACAAACGCTGAACGGGTGCTCGGGAGCCGAACCAGCAGGACCGTGCTTGACATTGCCTCGGGCAAAGACCCCAAGCAAATCCTCAAAGAGCGCGTCGACGCCTATCAGCGAGACCCCGAAGCCGTGATCAGAGATCTACGGACGATTCAACGTGATTTCAACACCCTCATGACCGCATTGACCGGACGAGTCCGGCAAACCTGGGGCGAGAAGGAAGTGAAGGTCCCGGAACAGAAGAAGTACGTGAAGTACACCCAGAACTATATGAGCCGAACCATCGTCGACTTCGACAATGGGACGATCGTCGTAGAAACCTTGGATGACAAAGCACCCAAAGAGAGCTTAAAGAACGCGATTGTTACGACCATACTCACACCAGACGATCCACGCTCCGTCGATCTTTTTTCCGACAAGCCCGTCACGCTGACCAGTGACCGGCCTCCATATTTATTGGGACTGGTGCAGGATCAGCAAGGACAGTCGATCCGCACCCCGGCACAAGCAGAAGCGTTCGCAACATCAACGATCGAGGGCGCAAAGACGCGGACGCTGGACCTGAACGGAGGGACAAAGCAAGCGCTGATCGCCGAAATCAAGATGGTGGCGAACTTCTCGAACAAGCAAGCGGAAAAATACCGAGCCACCGTTACCCGATATTCGGAGCAATTCAAGATCAGCCCAAGCCTCATTTTTTCTGTTATTCGAACGGAAAGCAACTTCAACCCCTTCGCTGTTAGTTCCGCTCCCGCCTATGGGCTCATGCAGCTCGTACCGACCAGTGGCGGGCGAGATGCCTACCGAAAAGCAAAGGGAACGGATACGATTCCATCGCGTGAATATCTCTTCGATCCAGAGAACAATATCGAGTTAGGCAGTGCCTATCTCAATGTCCTGTCCTACAATCTGCTTGAAGACATCGGGAATGAGGTTTCTCGAGAATATTGCGTCATCTCGGCTTATAACACAGGCCCACGAAATGTCTTTAAGACGTTTGCGAGTGACAACAAGGCTGCCCTCAATCAAATTAATAGCCTTGAACCACCAGCAGTCTACGACCGATTACGCAACAACCTCCCCTACCAGGAAACGAGGGACTACCTCGTCAAAGTCGTCACCTTCCGGAAACAGTTCGTGGCTCTCCCCTAAAGGCAAATCAGTGCCAGCTGAAGGCCCATAGTACAGTTGGGGACGCTTGACACTCTCGAAATGGCCGGTGAAAGTCAGGCTGTCAATACCGGCCCAGACTGGGAGAGGTGTGTAATGACGCTCTGGAGATGTTTGTTCACGGCTGGCGAGAGTCCCTCAAACTCCACACCATAGGTGTACTCTTTACCCCACCGAACCGTCGCGGCTTCGATGACCGTTGCGGTTGTCTGATCTGGGAAGCGAAGATTCATGGCGATTCGGTCTCCTGGCGTAATCACCGCTTCCGTCATCACACGTGCCCCTTTAGTGGACACGTCAAAAATTATCCCTAACCCCTGTTCGACGGCCCCCTTTCTGATCACACCGACGCGGGCTAATGAACAAGGAAATGGAGCCGGCACTCGTACGCGGGGGTGTTTACGTAACTGTGGGGTATTCTGTCCAGTGATGGCCTTCAAATCTAGATCTTCCATATTGTTTCCTCTTTCACCAAGCCTGCAGCCTTGTTGCATTAGGTCAACCATTTACGTGACGGCTGAGCCAGCCATTTGATGGCTAGCCCATTGACCAAACCCTTGGTCAGGCGGACCACGGCGAGTGCAATCGCGGCAGGAACAGTGTCATTGGGTAATCGAAGGGTGAGTGAGATCTGATCACCAGGCTTGATCGATGCCTCAGTGCCCACTCGCACGCCGTGTAAAGACAAGTCCACATCCACCTCGTGAGACACAGAGTATCTCACGAGGGGTTATTTGGAAACTATTTTCGAAACTTATGCACGTATTGCAGGCGAGGCATTGCGCGGGGACTGCTCGGCGTGATCTCCCCTGGGGTTCGGACGGCGGTGTCGGCTGGCAAACCTCGAGCGACTTGGAGCGGAACGCTCGTCCCGATGTGCCCGATTATCCTCGCCATGAATCACAGGCAACGAAGTTCTACTTCCCGGCGCAAGCGGGACTGCATGTCCCAGGAGGCGCTCAATATCTCGAAGTTGCTGCCGGTCTTCGCCCGTCACAAAACTTGTGGCGCGGCCGGTTGTCTTCATTCGAGCCGTGCGGCCAATACGATGGACGTAATCTTCTGGGCAATTGGGTAGATCGAAATTGATCACGTGGCCGATGTTCGCAACATCGATCCCCCGTGCAGCGATATCCGTCGCGACCAGCACCCGGAATGACCCGCGTCTAAAACCCTCTAGCGCGGCGCGCCTCTGTGAGAGACTCCGGTCTCCATGCAACACGGCCACTCGATGGCCTTCGCTACCCAGCATACGCCCCAACCGATCGGCACGGTGCTTTGTCCTGGTGAACACCAGAGCCGTATCCTGATCGGCCTTCAATAACGACAAGAGAAGATCGGGCTTCTCACCATGGGAGGTGTAATGGATCCCCTGCGTGACCCCATCGGCTGTCGTGGCAGACGGTGCGACCATGACGCGCACCGGATTCTTCACATTGGCTTGAACCAATCGAGCCAGATCTGTCGGCAGGGTAGCTGAGAAGAGAAGAGTCTGTCGCTCTTCAGGCAACGCATCAAGAATCTGATTGATCTGAGGCGCAAAGCCCATATCCAACATCCGATCCGCCTCATCCAACACCAAGATCTTCATAGACGACAAGACAATCGTGCCGTTCCACATGTGATCCAGAAGACGCCCAGGCGTCGCTATCAAGATGTCTGGTCGCTGTCGCAAGCCCCGTACTTGGGCTTGCATATCGGCGCCTCCGACTATGACGGTCGCGGAAATCCGCCGACTCCGGCCAAGCTTATCAATCGTCGTCAGGGTCTGCAATGCCAGCTCACGGGTTGGCGCTAAGATCAATGCCTGCGGTTGCCCCTTCGGCAATGCAGCGAGTCGTTCGACGATTGGAATGACAAAGGCTGCGGTTTTACCCGTCCCGGTCTGGGCACATCCGATGACATCTCGCCCAGCGAGCGCAGGCGGAATGGCTTGCTCTTGAATGGGCGTGGGTGATGCGAACCCGGCATCAGCCAGGTCCCGGAGCAACCCCTCGGACAAACCGAGGGCGTGAAAATTGGCGTGAACAGACGTATTCACTACGCTATCCTTTCAGTATGATCGCATTATGACGGGATCAGAGAACCGAGGGGAGAGACAACCGAGAAGGGTGCAACTCCAAACTGGACCTGGTCGCGATGCGATCGCGAAGTCCGGTATAGTTTG
>SWDI01000004.1:94933-118630 GCA_005116955.1 Nitrospira sp.
GGCGTATCCTTTGGTTGCTTCGTTGTGTCGCGATCACAAATCAACCAGATACGCCGCGTCTTTTCAAACCCTCAAACACCAGATTTGGTTATAACTCCTCGCCGCCTGCCACGCCTTTCAGGTGTCCGAGTCGCACGACATCAAAGTGATTCCCTACGGCATCTACAGCATTCCCGAAGTTTCAATGGTGGGTAACACTGAGGAAGAGCTCGCCACTGCCGGCGTCCCGCACGTTGCCGGAAGGGCTTTGTTTAGGGAAATGGCGAGAGGCCATATCAGTGGCGAGCTCCACGGTCTCTTGAAAGTGGTCTTTCACCGCGACACGCACAGGCTCCTGGGCGTCCACATCATCGGTCAGGGAGCCACGGAACTCATTCACATCGGCCAATCGGTCCTGACCTATGGAGGAACGGTGGAGTACTTCGTTCACAACGTCTTCAACTACCCCACGATGGCCGAATGCTACCGCACTGCGGCCCTCGACGGGCTGAATCGGTTACATCGCCAATCCCCCCCCCCCGCAGTGAGCAGATGCGAAGGTCCCCTCACCAACCATAGTCGGACTCACAGCCTCCCACAGAGAAAGACCTGTTGAATTCGCCCAACACATTTGCGCATACTTATATAAGGGCTATACTAATTGTGAACCCCTGGGCGTCATGATCGACGTGGAGTCGTAATCATGTACTCTCTTCCGACCATCGTCCTCTCGTCCCCGAGCAATCTTCCGGCAAGAACACCCACCAACGGTCTCCGTCTGGAGATCGGCTACCAGAGGAGGTCCTCCCATGCCCATTCCACGGACGCTTAAAACTCATCTTGATCGTGAGCATGTTCATTACGATGTCTTGCCTCACTCGCAAATGTTCCGAGCGGCTGCCGTGGCTCAGACGCTCCATGTATCAGAGCAGGAAATGGCAAAGGTGGTGATTGTGAAAGTGAAGGAGCGATTTGTCACGACGGTGCTGCCGGCGACGGCGAAAGTGGACGTCCAGCGTCTACGGAAGATTTTTGGAACTCACCGCGTTCGGCTTGCGACCGAGGAGGAGATCTCACAGCTCTTTCCGGACTGCGAATTGGGCGCTATGCCGCCACTCGGCACACTCTATGGACTACCTGTGTATGTCGACCGCTCACTCACTGGAGACGAGGAAATTGTCTTTGAAGGGGGCACCCACTCAGAGGCGATCCGCATGCGCTACTGGGATTTCGCCGCGTTGGTGTTTCCCGTGGTCGCTGAGTTCAATCGTCCGCCAATGGCGACCTGTTGACGGAATGAGCTCAGTAGACCGCGAATGCCTTTGTTCTCGCCCTATGCCAGTACCCGTGGTCAGTTGTTCACCTCCCGCGTGAACAACTGACCTACCTCAAGAGTCAACTACTGCCTGCATCCAAGGAACACACTTCAGGCTTTTTATGCTCAAAGCTGCTAGGATGGGGCTTGTGCTGATTGACGCGTGCCACCCTGTTGCGAAAGGAAACCCATGGTCAAGAGTTCACAACTCATAGCGGTCTGTATCATTGCCTCACTCGTCGGCCTCCCGACCCTCTCGTTTGCAAAGGCCCGCGGAGGATCAGGTGGAGGATTTTCAAGCGGCTCACGAGGTGGGGGCTTCGGAAGCATGGGCAGCCGTGGATCCCGCACCCATCAAGACAACGGCGCCAAGCCGATTGAACAGTCCACCACCGCCAAGCCGTCGACGGCCCCGCCGCCAAACGCCGCCAACAGCCCCATGAGCCAGCCTGCTCCGACCACATCACCGTCATGGTTGCAACGCAACCCCCTGCTCGCTGGAATCGCCGGTGGTCTGGCCGGAAGCTGGATCGGGCATATGCTCTTCGGCGCGACGGAAAGCAGCGCCAAAACGACGGACACCGAAGAGCCAGCTTCGTCATCCAACTCATCCAACTCATTCGGGCTGATCCTCCTGCTCATGTTGGTCGGAGGCGGTGCGCTCTACTATTTCAAAAGATTCCGCCAGACACCTGCTCCAGTGTTCACCGGACTCTCGCGCAGCACAGCGACGAGGGGTAGCCTCCTCGACATCTCGTCCAACAACGGCAGCGTCGACAGGCCAACCACTGATACGACCTACACTGTGACCACCGAAGATAAAGCCACCTTTCAGCAACTGCTGGCCGATATTCAGTCCGCCTGGAGTGCGCAAGATGTGACAGGACTACGACGCTGTCTGACACCGGAAATGTTAAGTTATTTCAGCACCGCCTTGGCCGAGGATCACAGTCGAGGGGTGCACAATCACGTTGAAGGCGTGGAGTTGCTCAAGGGAGATGTGCGTGAAGCCTGGTCCGAAGATACAACCGACTATGCAACCGTGGATCTACGCTGGAATGCCCGTGACTATACGGTCTCCACGACAATCCCGCGCGGAGAACCAGGCTACCTGGTCGAAGGCAGCGACGAAACATCGACCGAATCGGGCGAAGTCTGGACCTTCATGCGCGTGCGTGATGGACGCTGGCTTTTGTCCGCCATCCAGCAATAATCCCCGAAGGAAGGCGGCTGACTCACAAGGTCAGCCGCCAATCCACTTCCAGACAGAGAGTGTGAGCACATAGGCCACAGCCGAGACCACGACCCCAATCACCACACCAAGCAATCCAGCCACGTAGAGCCCCGCAAATGGTGCCGCACACACAACCAGAAGCATGAACACGGCCAGCGACCGATGACCTTCGTAGAAGGTTCGTCGGGACTCAGCTGAGAAAGAAGCAGTAGAGTCAGATCGATAAGACATGTGCCGAGTATAGACGAAACCCACCACCTCTGTCTGTCTCAGTCATCCTGAGCACGAGCACTCTCAGCAACACAGCCTGTCAGTGGAAGACCGGACCTGAGCCCATTCCTTCCTTTGCGCTACAACACTTCTTGAACTTTTTTCCACTCCCGCAGGGACAGGGATCATTGCGTCCAATCTTCAGAGAGCCTGACGATGCGAGATCGAGGTCGCCCGTTTCGAGCCGCGCTTGATAGATCGATCGTCCCAGGTGCGCGTACTCGCGCATCGCATCGGGAAAGATCTCGATCACCGATTGAGCAAGCTGATCCAAACTCCCCGTCCCCTTTGTTTCCTGATGGTAGGCCTCGGCAAGATTTGGAGACGTAAAAAACGTGAGCGTCATCAGTAATGCCCCGAAGTCCTCATCGAGTTCATCAGGCGTGTACGCGTTCCACACCTCCGCAAGATAGTCATAGCCCATTCCAAATCCTTGCGCCCACTGACTCAGCGGTGCACCAACACTCAGATTATCCATGGGCCAGGGTCTTACGTCACACCCTGGCGGGAGAGACACGATCCCCCCGGTTCGTTCACGAATACAATCATTGTAGAGCGCCAACATAGCTTCGAGCACCCGCTCCGCCTCATCTTTTGTCTCATACAGCGCTTCCTGGTCATTGAAGACGAGCGGAATCCATTCCGACGGCGGGATTAACTCCGGCCCATTCGCGAGACTGAACAAGAACCCGGCCAATTGAGGATAGGTCAGTGTATCTTTGGGTCGCTGGGGCGAAGACAAGAAGCGCGTGAGGAATATTGCCTGAGCATTCCTGAATGGTGCGACAGTGTCCATCATGTCCTGAGCAGTGTGTCAGGTGTGGCTCGTGCATTTCAATCCTTCCTTGATCCTGGCTGACTCAGCTTGATAGCTTCACCGGTCGTTCGAGATACCTCACATGTGACCACAGAAAGACTCCAAGACCATTCTCATCTCTCAAAACAGTCCTCGCTGAAGGATCGGTCCCACAGCTCACGGTTGATGTCACTCTGGATATCGCTATGGCTGGGCTGGTAAAAGATGGTGGCGATCTGATGGTTGCTCCACCGCCCTGAAAGAAATGTCGCGCGATGATGTCACTACTCAGGACGATCAGAATCCACATCTCCGTACAGCGGTCGGGACGCACCAGAAGTATGCAACGCCTCTTTCACCGCATCTGCATTGCAGCTGTGTTGCTGGTGACGATCGTCGTCGTAGCTCAAACGCTGTATGCCGCAAGCGGAGGCCAGACCAAATTCAGGCGAATCCCGACCCAATACATCGCAGCTCTGGGTAATCCAGATGCGAGCTCCGGGAACAGCGCGCAATTGTGGGGTCTGTGGCCGCTGGACCCAGGTCCTCGAGGCGTGAAGCTGAACCGTTATCCATCACTCACAAATGCTGGTGGCCTCGCCCCGGCTCGCTGGAAATTCGACGAGACGGACTGGTGGCTTGAGGAACACGGCTTGATCATGGAGCAACCAACCATTCCACTCCCTCCCGGGAAATATGTGGTCACGGGGGCCCGCAAAGTGACGGCCGTGCTGACGATTCATCCGACCGACAGCCACGGCGACAGGCGCTGGGAGCTCGATCAAGGCGCGACACTCTACGACGTGACCCACCTAGCCTGCCGTTCCGCGCGCTATATACCGGCGGCAGTGGGTGGTTCATGCTCGCCAGCTAATGCAAAGCAGGTGGCCTTTCCAGTTGCGCCAGGAGGCGCGATGCCTCCAGTCGAGGGCTGCACGAAGCAAGACTATGCGGTGCTCATCGTGATCGGCATGGGCGTGGAAGACTGAACCGTGGTGGCGCATCGACAGCTTGCGCGGCGACCTCGACGAAAGACTCCCAGCTCATCTCCAACCTCTCTGTGACGAATCAAGAACAGCGCGTGCAAGGGATAGATGATTCGGCAACTGACACAATGACGTCATAAATAGATTCCCGACCCCTTTGTTACCTGACACAACCTGACAAATCATTGACAGATTCCTCTCTTCGCGCCGTCAATTTTGACAACACTCCATGCTCAGTTTAACTACGTATATCTTTAATCCTTAGGATACTGACATCTGACAATTTGGCGCAGCTCTTGCTTCACATTGCTGATAGCAATGAGACTAACCACCTGAGGAGGGATCAATGAAATGTCCGAAGTGTACAGGGATGATGATGTTAGAGCGGTTCTCAGATTTCTTTCTGGTGTTCTATGCATGGAAATGCATCAACTGCGGGGCCATGATCGACCGTACCATTTCCAACAATCGCCGAAAGAGTCTGGCAGCCCGTGAGTCCCAGACCGTTGCTGCGCGGTAAGAAGTCTCAGCAAAGGGAGTCGGGAGTCTTTATTGCTTCTCTGTTGATCATGAAGCAACCAACCGACCGACCCACGCACGATACACCGGCGACGATGGGTGGTGCGTGCTCACCAGCTCACGCGAAGCAGACAGCGTTTCCCGTTAGGCCAGGAGGCGCAATGCCTCCAGTCGAGGGCTGCGCAAAGCAAGACTATGCGGTGCTCATTGTGATCAGTATGGGCGTGGACAACCAAACCGCAGTGGCACAAGGACGACTTGCGCGTCGACTGCAATAGAAGACTCCCGGTATATTGTATCCATCCGAAGCTACACGTCGCATCCTCCGGCACGGCTTGACCCGCTAGCGGATTCGCCACCGTCGGGGCTTGGTTCGGAGGAAACAGTCACGTTGGCAAAGTGCAGGGTCTCCACAACGGGCGAGCCGCTCACCCCGGTCCCTACGAGCCAGCCGAGGTTTGCTTTCTGTCCATCCGGGATTACACAATAGCGTAGATTCATTGACCTCCGCCATCCCGGCCACTATCAACAATCAACAACGAGGTGTCATCGTGAATGTTCGATATACCCTAGCGATCGTTATGGTACTGAGTGCCTTCGGCAACATCGGCGATGTCCGAGCCGGCTATGATTCAGCCCCTTCCGGCTCTGGCAGCGTGGATGGTTGCGACGGCGTATCGTTTTCCACGTTCCTGCCGAAGCCATACTCACAAACAGACAACAATATAGAAGTCGCGCCGCAATCGGCATTTTCGTTTGTGGCATCCAAGTCGACATTTCCCAAAACTATTACGGTGATGATCAAGGACGAAAACGTCCCGGTCACCGTGACGCCTCACTTCGGTGGATTTCTCGTCAGCGGCAAGATCCCCGCCTCGGCCAAAAGCACCTTCATCAGAGTTGCTATTACAGGGAAAGGCCCTAGTCTCTGTGAACGCGGCGACGGATGGCTCTTGAAAGTAGGAAAATAGTCGAGGGCAGGATAGAGGTGGCTCCGGTTGGTTGGCCGGTGTAGGCCATTCCTAACGTAGCACCTGGTAGATTGCTGACGACACGGCGGTGCGCCGTGTCGTCAGCCTGTCATCTCCGAAAACTGAGAATTAGAATCAAAGGGGTCGGGAGTCTTTCTTTCCTCTCCGTTGACCATGGAGCAACCAGCCGGCCAACGCAAAGCAGGCGACGTTTCCAATTGAACCAGGAGGCGCGATGCCTCCGGTCGAGGGCTGCACGAAGCAGGACTATGCGCTGCTCATCGTGATCGGTATGGGCGTGGAAAACTGAACCGCAGATGCGCACCGACGACTTCCGCGCCAACGTCAAGAACCCTCCTTCTGCATCTTCCACCACTCAGCGACGAGCGGGAACAACGTGGGCGCAGCTTAGATCTACTGATCTACATCGTCGAAGACTGAACGGGACTCCTTGGAGTCATCACCTGAAGTATCACTACCATAAAAGTCGTCTGAGTCAGGCTCTGGTGGCATATCTGCACGTAATTCCTCAACAACCGCACCCAGCATAGCCACTGCTTCTTCGATCTCATTAGTCGAAATCTCCCGCGCTATAAAAGCCTTTCGATATTCTTCGATAGCGTCCTCGAGATCACTGAAATGCTCTTGAGGATCATCCCTGCCATTATAGCTTTCGCGCCAATCATCAATGCAGTCATCAAAATTTGACAACAACGTCGTCCTAACATGATCAAGAATTTCTTGTAGTTCTGCCTCGGTGAGCAATTTTCGAATATTGTCTCGCAAGAACCCTGCGTCTGGGATATCAACAGCCAATTCACGAATCTTGGCAACACTGTTAAGCCTTTTATTCTCTGGCAGCAAGCCGTACTCAAGTAGACGCACAATTACGTCAACGTCTGATACCGCATACAAATAAGAACCGACTCGAAGCTCCGAAATGAAGTTTGGGTTCCGTTCTATGAATCGTGCAAGAAAGTTTTGATCACAACGATACGCAAGAAACCGATTAACCTGATTCGCGTTCTCACCCCTATTCTTGCGAAACGTCTCCATACGAGAAATCACTAAGCTGTACCGGTCTGGAGGAACAATCACTTTTATTCCTTCTTGAGTTCTAAATCCAAGTGCAACACGACAGGCCCTAATGGGCTACGGTGTTGCCATGCTAAAACAATGCTACACACACTTGAGTGCTGAAGAGCCGCGCCCACGAAAATGTCTCGACTTTGCGACGCCCCTGGAAGTCTATGCGCAATTGCGCCATCATTCACCCGTTGCACTTGGAACTTGAAACCGCCCTTCTATCCCAACATCTCCGCAGGACACCTCGCTGAACAACTTCTCAATAGGCGAACCAACGAGATAAATATCCATTAATTCTCGGTCTTCAGCAACCAGGGATGCAAACGCATCACGAATGGTTGGGTGCTTGAAGCGCCAGGTGTATCTACCTTCCTGGGACACCTGGATAAGCAAGCTCCCCTCCAGTGCCCCAAGAGCATTACAAACCTCTCCAGGAGAGCCGCCTAAGCGCGTGATAGCCTTTTCTTCTCCCTTCGTCATCGTCATCGGACTTGGCAGTATTCCTCCTCGCATAAACACTACAGCAAGTGCAGAATGACTACCTGCATCCAGTGTTCGAATAATCTCTCGAAGTAATTCTACCGGGCGGGACACAAACTCATCTAATCCCCATTTGGATAAGCTGAGCCCTTTAGTGAAGATAGGATTCCCTAGTCGCCTGGCGATCTCAGGACTGAACCCTTGATGAGCAGCGACACTCGGCAAAAACTGTTTGAGCTCTGTCTTGAATTTCCGCGACTGCGTTCCAAGTCGTATATGGTTGTACAGAATTTGTTCGCGTTCTTCTTTTGTCAATCGCTCGACACGAATCACCACTTGGGACTCATGAATCAATGGGAAAGCAGATTCCTTCAGATGATTTCTGGCTGAACGATATATATAGTCTCGAGAAGTGAACAAGATCCTAGCGCCACGACGAATTGCGGCCTGCATGTGTGGAAATATCTGATTCCAGGAGACTCCGCTCGCCCGATCAAACTGTGTAGAGCCAAAGGCATCATCAACCCAAAATAACTGCTTTGGTTCATGTGGGTTCGAGTATTTAATAAAATCATTAGCATCACGAATTTTGATCGTTGAGCAGCCCCAGTCATCTAACGCACCTACAGCTAATCCCGCCGCAATGGTTGATTTACCGCATGCAGGTTCGCCTAGCAGAAGCACAAAGCCATGCTCTACTAAGGCCTTTGCACTACGGCGATAGGCATCCGTGATGACCAATTTTGCTAAGTCATCTCCCAACGCGCTCAATATCTCGTGTGCCTGGGCATAAGCACGCGCATCAAGAATTTGACTAAGATCACCAAGACCATAGACACGAGGGACTAGCATCCGAAGGCGTGGGGATTCACGGATAATTTGAGAGATACGATCGCCACCATACGCTGCAAAGCGTTTGACTCCGGGAATAGCTTCAAAGATGTCCTTGAGCTGGACATCTACAACTCCCGTCAGGCGGGCATTCGTGAAGAGGATATAGTTATCTGCTAAACCGCGTGATGCGAGGCGCTTCACCTTAGCAATTTCATCTGACAGATCTGATGCCGCCAGCACTTTGTCTGCCTTAGATGTAAATTTGCACTGGACAGTAAATGTTCCCTGAAATACTTCACCGGACTGAGACTTCCAAGTCCCATGAAAGGCGCCATCTCTTCCACCGTCACACGAATCAAAATAACTCTGTACAACTTGGCCCCACACTTCTCCAACTACAGTGATACAGAGCTTTTGAAACTCCTTCCAGCCGAGAGAATGAAGTTCGTAGGTCACCTCCGCTGCTTGAACGTTGGGCTTCTTTTTACGTGCCACAGAACATTACTCCACCCTAGGTCTACTGATAGAGACCTAGGTTAGCAGAGATGCTTACCCTCTTTTTATCAGGAACGCAATTATTCCGAGGCGTAGTCCACGGCTCTTGAGTGTAAGAAAGAGGGGTGGAAGATGGTGCAGAAGAATATTGGCTTACAAAACAAGCAAAGAGACTTCGCCAAACCGTTCGCAACTCATTCTAAAATACCTGGATTATTAAGCACTTCAGATACAGCGTTTCCAGCATGCTGGCGAGGATGGGATGGTCAGCGCTTTGGCCCCGTTGTTCGATTAATCGAATCTCTCGCTTGGTATCGCGTGCCGCGAGACGGATGCTCTTCCAGAGATCTTCTTCCGAGACAGGATGGGAGCAAGAGCTCGTGACCAGAAATCCTTCTGGCTTCAGCAGCTTCAAATTAGAGAGATATGATCAAACCAGGAGATCCGTGCCACACACCGCTTGAAATGGCATGAGGGGCTGGCATCCGTCGGAGAGCATAGTTAAGATTTCTTTTTTAACCCTAATGCAGCGGCAACGAGAGCCAGGGGTCGCCCCTGTCGATTTTTTAGGTCTGCCTTGGCTCTGCGCAAGTCCCGAAGATCATGATAGTCTTCGACCTCTTCTTGCAATCGAAGAAAATCCTTGTACGGTATGACGGCAAATTCTTTCTTGCCGTGTTTTTCGATGATTTGCACTCTCATAGGTCTACAGTAGCCATTCTTCCACTGGAGAATTTGATAAAGTCAGAGAGGGTCATCCGCTACAACACCTGCACAATAAAACACTTTAGATACCGTGTTTCCGGCATGCTGGCGAGGATGGGATGGTCGGCGCTTTGGCCTCGTTGTTCAATGAGCCGAATCTCTCGCTTGGCGTCGCGGGCCGCGAGACGGATGCTCTTCCAAAGATCTTCTTCAGAGACAGGGTGGGAGCAGGAGCTCGTGACCAGAAATCCTTCCGGCTTCAGCAGTTTCAAGCCCAAAAGATTGACATCCTTATACCCAGTCAAGGCACCAGCCAGTGCCTGTTGGCTACGAGCGAAGGCTGGAGGATCGAGGATCACCAGATCATAGCGCCGCCCAGCCTTCACCAGCTTGCGCATTTCCTCAAACGCATCAGCTTGGCGATAGATGCAGCGATCCTCGACCTTGTTCATCGTGGCCTGTGTTCGGGCCATGGCTAGTGTGTCCAGACTGACATCGAGGCCCTCTACTGAGACGGCTCCGGCGAGCGCTGCATGAATGCCAAACGCGCCGGTATGGCAAAATACTTCCAACACCTCAGCGCCTGCCGCCAGCTTGGCCGCCGCCAACCGATTTTCCCGTTGATCGCAAAACCAGCCGGTCTTCTGACCTTTCTCGACATCCACGAGAAACTTTGCAGCCCCTTCGTGAATCTCCACTTGCGTCGGGCCGCTGCCGCAGAGAAACCTTCGTTCGAGAGGCAGCCCTTCGAGTTGGCGGCTCTTGGCCTCATTCCGTAGATAGACCCTTGTCAGGTTCAATTCCTTCATCAGTATGTCGGCCAAGAGTTCCTTCCGGCCATCCATGCCGAACGACAAGCACTGCATGACCAGTAGCTGATCGTACCGATCCACGATCAACCCCGGTAGTCGATCACCTTCAGCGTAAATCAGCCGATAGGCATTGGACTGGGCGACCACTCGCTGTCGGAGACGGATCGCCTGTTGGATTCGCCCTCGCCAGAACGCCTCGTCGATGGGTTCATCCTCGAAGGTCAGGAGACGGACACGGATTTTTGATGCAGGGTTATAGAGACCACGGCCGTAGAATTGCCCGTCGGGGGTCAGGACATCGACCAGATCCCCAGCGGCTGCTTGACCGACGAGCGGTCCGACATGACCGGCAAAGAGCCAGAGCGGTCGCCCCTCCGGGATCCGTAGTGTCGTAAGGCGAACCTGGGCCATCGGTGTCATCGTCGTATCTCCTGTAACATGGTGTAGCTGTCTCTCTGCGAGAGTGGTCACATGCCGGCTGTCGTCAGCCCGATCATCACACGCTCATTGCTTGACGAACCCCGGTCAGTATGTTTCCCTGACACCAGAGCAGTACAATCGTTCCTGTGAGGATAAATGAAGAATGGGCGACAAAGCTACCATTGGTTCTGCTGTGTTGGATCGCTTGTATCGCCTGGGCGTTCGCCATATTTTTGGCATTCCCGGTGACTATGTCCTCTCTCTCTATCAACTCATCGAGGCCTCGCCGATCACGCACATCGGAACCACGCGGGAGGACTGCGCCGGCTTCGCGGCAGACGCCTATGCTCGCATCAACGGCATTGGAGCCGTCTGCGTAACCTACTGCGTCGGCGGGCTCAATACCGTCAACGCCATCGCCTGCGCCTATGCGGAACGCTCGCCGGTGGTCCTGCTGACAGGCTCACCTGGTCTGTCTGAACGAACTCGCACCCCCTACTTGCATCATATGGTTCGGGATTTTGCCACTCAACGAGAAGTCTTCGAGCGGATGACCGTGGCTGCGGTGACGTTGGATGATCCCCTGACCGCCGAACGAGAGATGGATCGGGCCTTTGCCGCCCTCCTCCGCTATCGCCGTCCGATCTATATCGAAATCCCCAGAGACATGGTCCATTGTCCCCTCATGGGTGGCATGAAGCCGATCTGTATTGAGGATACACCGAGTGACCCGGCGGCCCTGGAAGAAGCGATCAGTGAGGTACGAATCATGCTCGCGTCGGCCAAGAAGCCGGCCATGCTGGTTGGCGCGGAAGTCGGCCGCTTCGGGCTCCAGGATGATCTGGCTCGCTTAGTGGAGCGCCTCAACATTCCCATCGCCTCGACCCTACTTGGTAAATCGATTATCCGAGAGGATCACCCGCTCTATGTCGGTGTCTATGGCGGGCTCATTGGACGTGATGAAGTTCAGCACTTCATCAACGATTCCGACTGCCTCCTGATCCTGGGATCTGTTCTGTCTGATGTGGAAGATCTCGATGCCACGTCGCCCTTACTATCAGAGGGCCGCACCATCCATGCCACCGCCGACCGCGTCGCCATCAAACATCACCGGTACGAATCGATTAGATTCCAGGACTTTGTCCAAGGTCTTGTGAAATCTCCGCTTCCCTCCTTTTCCCACTCCCAGCGGCTGTTCCCGGTTCAAGCCCTTCCAGCACCAGCGACACCAGCCCCGGATGCACCAGTAACGCTCGGCGGACTCTTCCGCCATCTTGATACAGTCTTGACTGAAAAGACGGTCGTGATTGCCGATGTCGGGGAATCGCTTTTTGCCGCCGCTGACCTACATGTGCGCCACCGGTTTGAGTTTCTGTCACCGGCCTATTACACCTCGATGGGGTTTGCCGTTCCCGCAGCCTTAGGCGCCTTATTTGCCGACCCCAGCCTGCGGCCCATCGTCTTAGTAGGAGACGGAGCCTTTCAAATGACTGGGACTGAATTAGCCAGCTGCGTGCGCTATGGACAAGCTCCGATTGTCATTATTTTGAATAATCGAGGCTATTCGACGGAGCGAGAGATCTTGGAGGGCCCCTTTAACGATGTGCATGAATGGCAGTATGACAAAGTGTGCGACCTGATCGGAGGCGGAAGAGGCTCGCGCGTAGGGACGCAGCGGGAATTTGAACAGAACCTTGCCGCTGCCTTTGCCGATCAAAGCCAGCTTCATGTCCTGAACGTGCTCCTCAGCCCCAGTGATCGATCGCCCGGCATGGTGCGATTGGCGAGGCGGCTAGGGAAGAAGCTGTCGACGGATAAGCCATAGGGGAAACCCTCCACTCCTGCCTGCTTTTCCCTACACCTCTGCGAGATATTTTCTCAGAATTCGAGCGAATCCCCGGCACGAAGTGACAAGAGTCTTAGCCTTTCGTTATACTCAGCGATGGCACATCCCCTGCATTCTTCAGCGTAGAATCGGTTGAGAAGCATCCGCATCTCTTCGCTCCCCCGGCTTTACGCGGGATCGACGTTCAGCAATAATCAGCGATCCGCAGAGAGGTCATCGTGTCTGATTTTTATCAAAATGGGGTCGTGACCGTTCTCCACCGTCTCGGTCAGCCCAACACGGAGCAGCTGGAGCACGAGCTCGAGCGGTATGCGAAAACGACGCCGATCGCGCTCGTCCTCCCCTCACTGTATTCGGAACTGGAACGTCCCGCCCTCAAGCGCATCGTGGAAATCCTGGGTGAGGTTCGCTACATCAACGAGATCGTCATTTCTTTGGATCAGGCCTCTGCGCTGGAATTCCGACTGGCCAAGCAATTCTTTTCTCAGCTCCCCCAACGAGTCCGCGTCGTCTGGAACGACGGGACCAGGATCCAGGCGCTGCTGAACACCTTGGTCTCGCATGAGATCGACATCGGACACCAAGGGAAAGGACGCGGGTGTTGGACGGCCTACGGCTATGTGCTAGCCCGGGGGCAAAGCCAAGTCATCGCCCTGCATGACTGCGACATCGTGAGCTACGATCGCCAGTACCTCGCTCGTCTCTGTTACCCCGTCGCCAATCCGAACCTCGCCTACGAATTTTGCAAGGGGTATTACAGCCGCGTGACGGACCGTATGCACGGACGTGTGACTCGTCTCTTCATCACGCCGCTGATCCGCAGTCTACAGTTGCTGGTTGGGCCGCATCCCCTCCTCTCGTTTCTGGACAGTTTTCGTTACCCGCTGGCCGGAGAATTCGCGATGGTGCGAGATCTGGCCTGGATCAACCGTATTCCCGGCGACTGGGGGCTGGAGGTCGGCATGCTGGCCGAGGTGTACCGCAATTGCGCACTCCGTCGTATTTGCCAAGCCGATATCGCCGATGCCTATGAGCACAAGCATCAAACGCTGTCGACGCACAATCCGGACGCGGGCCTCTTGAAAATGTGCGTCGATATCACCAAATCGCTCTTCCGCAACCTGGCGAGCGAAGGGCTGATCCTCTCGGAAAGCACCCTGAAGACGTTGCGGGCCACCTATCTCCAGGCCGCGCAAGAAGCGATTAGTCGGTACGAAAATGACGCGGCGATCAACAGTTTACGATTTGACCGCCATGAGGAGCGGCGTGCGGTTGAAGTATTTCTGCGCGGCATGACGTTGGCGACGGACAGCTTCCTCGGCGACCCGTTGGGCGTCCCCATGATCTCGAACTGGAGCCGGGTGACCCACGCTGTCCCAGATATTTTTCATCGGCTCATGGACGCCGTCGAACAGGACCATGCCTGGGATCCTACGGCGGAAACCAGGCAAGCTGTCTCATGAACAACAGCTTGATTCCACTCACCGCTGAAACCGAAGACCTGCTGGAAGCCGTGCGCAGTGCCGACATCTTAGTCGGCATTCCCAGCTTCAACAATGCAAGGACCGTCGGCCACGTCGTCCGCGCCGTCGGAGCGGGGCTGGCGAAATACTTTCACGGTCATCGCGCTGTGCTGGTGAACTCCGATGGCGGCTCCACCGATGACACTCCAGCTATTGTCGCCAATACGATGGTTGATCTGGATCCCCTCTTCATCAGTGATCGGCAGAGCACGCTCCACCGGATTGTCACGCCATATCATGGAATTCCAGGCAAGGGAAGCGCGTTTCGCACGATTTTCGAGATCGCTCGACGGCTCAAAGTCAAAGCCTGTGCCGTCGTCGATTCGGACGTCCGCAGCATCACCCCCGAGTGGATGGAACTGCTCCTTCATCCGATTCTCAAAGAAGGCTACGACTATGTGGCCCCGTACTATCGACGCCACAAGTACGACGGCACGATCACCAACAGCATCGCCTATCCGCTGACCAGAGCCCTCTACGGACAGGAGGTCCGTCAGCCGATCGGTGGAGATTTCGGCTTCACCGGAGAGCTGGCGCAACACTATCTCGAGAAGCACGTCTGGGAGTCCGATGTCGCGCGCTTCGGGATCGATATTTGGATGACGACCGAGGCCATTACGAGCGGAGCGAAGGTGTGTCAGAGTTTTCTCGGGGCCAAGATTCATGATCCCAAAGACCCTGCCGCCGACCTCTCCTCCATGTTGCGACAGGTCGTGGGGGCCTTGTTCGCCTTGATGGACGCCCATGCCCCCACCTGGCTCCCCGTCACAGACTCTCGAAAGGTGCCTCTCTTCGGCTTCCAATATGAGGTGGGCGTTGAGCCGGTGAATGTCAACATCGAACGGATGGTGGACTTGTTTCAGCTCGGACTGACGGACCTGCACGATATTTGGGCACGCATGCTCTCGGAAGACGCCCTGGATCAGCTGTCCAGCCTTCGGAACGTCCCCCTGCGGGATTTCCGCATTCCGGATTCGCTATGGGCTCAAATTATTTATGACGCCGCCCTCGCGCATCATCGGAACGTGCTCCCACAAGAACATCTCCTGAAAGCGCTGACCCCTCTCTATTTAGGAAAGACCGCGTCATTCGTGCTGGATAGCCAGGGATTGACCACGGCGGAAGCCGAGCAACTCATCGAAACGCTCTGCCGGACGTTCGAGAAACAGAAAGAGTATCTTGTCGCACGTTGGCCTCAGTCTCATGACTCGCGCGAAGTCATCGAGCCTGCTCGCGCGAAGTCTGAAAGGAGCGAGCCATGACCTCAAGCTGGGAACATACGTTACTCGGACCAGTGACCGCACTTGGCGAGCGCGTCTTTGCCATCCTTCCCAATGTCCTGGCCATGCTGATTCTCTTGCTGGTTGGTCTGGGCGCAGCCTGGGGCATGGGGCATTTGATGGAACGGCTGCTTCGCGTCATTGGGTTAGATCGACTCTGTGATCGAATCGGTATCGCGGCAGCCCTCCTGCGGGGAGGCATCAAAGCCGATCCGTCTTATATTATCGGCCGCATTACCTACTGGTTGATCGTGATCTTCGCCACCACGGCATCGCTGGGCGCGCTTGATGTGGCACCGATCAATGAAGCCGCTCACTCACTCTTGTCGTATATTCCTCATTTGGTCACCGCGGCCGTGATCGGGATCATCGGGTACCTCGTCTCGAATTTCGTGTCGCAGGCCGTCCTCATCGCTGCGGTGAACGCGGGGTTACCTCCGGCCCGCTGGATCGCAGCCGGAACGCGCTGGGGCATTCAGCTCTTGACCGTGGCCATGGCGTTCGAACAGTTGGGGATTGCTCAACACATCGTCGTGGTCGGATTCGGCATTACCTGGGGAGGACTCGTCCTTGCGGCTGCATTAGCCCTGGGGTTGGGTGGTAAGGATCTGGCAAAGGATTTCCTGGAACGACGTCTGGCCGGACATTCCCGGTCGCAGATCAACGAGGACCTACGACATCTTTAAGCCTATGTCACGCTATATACTCTTCACAGATCTGGACGGTTGTCTTTTAGACAACGACACCTATTCCTTTGACGAGGCGAGACCGGCGCTCGACGCCCTCCGTGCGGAGGACATTCCGGTCATTATTGTCTCCGGAAAGACCCGCGCCGAAATCGAACCACTTCGAGAGCGCCTTGATCACCACAATCCCTTCATTGTCGAGAATGGCGCGGCGGTGTTTGTGCCCCTCAATACCTTTGACTTCCCCTTGGAACGATCACGACACCGCTCCGGCTATCAAATCATTGAACTCGGCACACCGTATGCCCTCCTCCGGGATGTGCTCCGGCAAATTGAAGAAGCGGTGGGTACACCCCTCCAAGGGTTCGGCGACCTGTCGGTCGACGAAGTCATGGCGACCACGGGTCTCGCCCGAGAAGATGCCCTGCGGGCTATGCTGCGAGAGTTCGATGAGCCGTTTTTAGTAAACGGCCCTCCTAAACTGATTGAGGAGGTCTGCCGCCAGATTGTGACACGAGGACTGAATTGGACAAGAGGGGGACGGTTCTTTCACTTGACAGGAAACAACGACAAAGGTCGGGCCGCAGAAATTCTTCTCCGCTGCTACAAACGACAGGAGCGACTGGCTAACCTGCCAGAGGATATCGAAACCATCGGTATCGGCGATAGCTTGAATGATCTCCCGCTCTTACTGACGGTCGATCATCCTGTCTTGGTACAAAAACCGGACGGCTCGTATGACCCCGACATCAACCTGCCAAATCTCATTCGCGCGCCTGGCATCGGTCCATCCGGATGGAATCAGGCTGTCTTGGAATTGCTCAAACAAGGCTCGGAAGAGCCATCCCATGACCAATCAGTCAATATCCGAGCCACTTGACCGCACTCATCCAGGAAACATGGCAATACTAGTCTTCGGCCGGATTAATAATGTGCAGTCCTGCGGATTTTGATGCCGCCAACAGCTGGGGATCCGCGCTGACGACGGTCAATCGCAACGGCTTCAACTCCAACGCCAGCGCCAGATGCATCACTTGTGGCGAGCGAAGGAACGGATACTCCAGGGCCAATTCCTTGGTTGCCAGGTAGGTCTCCATCTTCGGTTCAATAAACTGATAAAGTCCCTGTTTGGATTCAATCTCGAACTTATACAAAACGGAGTAGCAATCATCCCGCGTAATCTGCCCCTCATGAGCGCGTGCGCACAGGACCGAATAGAAGTCCGTCACGGACCATGTCGGGACGATCGCAACTTTACCGCGCTTCACCATCAGCCTATTCACGATCCTCGTACCCCGCTCCATGCTGTAGCGCTTAATGAGTGCGGTTGAGTCAAAATAGTAATATGGCATCCCCTTACACCCTCCCCTTCAGAATGATTTCCGCGAGCGGCCCTTGAAGCTTGGAGAGCCGATCTTGTAGTTCATCAAGTGGCACCTCTTCATACCCCTCTTTTCGCAAGGTGTCGGCAAGATTCCCGCTATTGAAGGACGCCGTGTCTTCCTTCAGTCGGTCGCTCAATCGCCGTTTGGCCACACGGCTTGAAAGTTTTTGCCCAGATTTGGTCAACCCCCGCCCCCGGCTGCGTGGAGCTCGGCTGACGGAGAGTTCGTCTGTCTTTTTCATGATCAATACCTCCTCATGAAAGAACGTCCATTTACCGTCTCACCCCTGATTCTTCTCGTGGGCAACTCGCCGGCATCGTCGCCGTCTCAGACAACACGATCTCGCCAAAAATATGGGCGGCAATCGCCTTCGCGACATCCGACGACAACTCTTGTTGCATGACACGCAACGTCTTCGCCGTGGCTTCACGCTCTGTCAGGTGCCCTTCCCTCCCTCCGTGCGCCGTAGCCCCGACGACCCGCCGTGTCCCCGGTTCCACGACCTCGAAATCACTACACCACCGAACGTACTTGAAATGTGGGTCGCGCACCTCGATAGGGAACAGACGGACGGTGCCTCGGACGATCAATTCAGGAGCACCACCTTCTTCACCTTCCATCTTTGTGGTCACACGAAGTCCTTCTCGGATCAGCCCTTCCGCCAACGCACGCCCAACTGGTTCTGCATGGTCACCGGACACTTGTACCGCAAGCACCAGATTCGTAGCAAGAAATTGCTCCAACTCACCAGATAATTCGTTTACCTGATAGGCAGACGAGGTCCCTTGCCCGCTGGGACGGATCACTCGCAAATCCGTGTTATACACCTCGCGCAGAACCAGATTTCGACCGGCTCGGCGAAGGGCGCGAACCTTGGCAAGCTTGTCGATTGCTTGCCGGGACTCAGTGACATCCGTGTCAATCGTGCGATCCAAGGCCGCGACCTTCTCCATCAACGAGGCTTCGGCCTGAGGACGATTCATCACACTCAAGGCGTAGTACACCCGGCTCTTCGAGTCGTACCACACATCCGCGATCCTGACGTTTTCCAGCACTTTGTCGGTCGAGACTTTCGTCACACTGTCGATCGTGAGCCGCCGCTCGGCGTTGGAGACCCCGTGATTTTCAACGACCCAGTACGATTCCCAGTCCTTCGCTTGCGCCGCGACTTCTGCCTTGAAGATGCGAGCCACGGCCGCATAGGCCTGATCCTCTGCATTACTTCGAGTGTCTGCTTGGCCCACCCCGGTCAGGTATTGACTCGATGGATAGTCCGCACTCCGGCCATCCACCCACCCCGGCTTCCCTTTTCCAGTGAACCAGGTACAGCCTGTCGATGCAGATACCATCAACCCCAGACAGAGGAACACCGCGACGCCTTGTCCAAAAGCAGACCCGCCGACACGCCTCATTGCATCACACGCTGGATAATGAACATCGTTTGGCCTTCAGTCAGTGCGATCGTTTGTCCATCTTTTGCCGTCGTCGCCCCTTGTCCCGAGGGTCGAATGGACAGGTGGTACTGGCCTGGTGGGACCCACGCTCGGGCCACGTGAATTTCGTCTGGCAAAGTCTGCCAGCTTCGCTTGTCGGCTTCTTCGGATGCCACTGCCATTCCATGAGCCACCAGCCCGACCAACAGTCCGACCCAGGGGGCAGCATCCTTTCCAGCGGCATGTTGCGCTCCGATCATGGCTCCTTCCGCCGCCGCATATTTCGTCGCGGCTCGCGCGAGCGCTTTCACCGTGATCGACGGCAGACGTTCCGAAAGGCTTTTTTCAGCTAGCGCGGTCACATTGTGTGCCCGTTCAGACCGAACCATGATTGACTGGCCGATCGAATCCGTCAATGTCATACTTTCGGATGTGACCTGCGTCTTCTGTGGAACTAACCGCGGAAGTGCAACACGAACCACGCGCCCATTGAGTCCGTAGAGTACGCTGTCTGCAACGCGATCTCGTTGATAGGGCGACCTGAAAACTCCCCTATTCAGCAAGACTAACTGTGCGGCATCAAGACTAATAGGCAAGTCCAAAAAAAGATCCTCTTTGCGCGGAGCCCGACCATTATAGCTGATCATCACGACTTGAGCGAGTCGCTCCTGGGATGAAAGGGGCTGCCAGACGACATCAGGGAATGCTTGTCGATATTCAGCAAATTCCGTTGTGAGATCGAGCGCCTCCGCCGTCCGCAGCAAATCGGCGCGCAACGCCGGAGGAGCGGACATTTTCATCCACCCGCTCATGGCTCCATACGCTTCATAGGCATTGCGGTAGGCGATAAACGCGTTGTTCAGATCCCCAACCGCTTCGTACAAGATACCGCAGACATACCGCGCAAACCCGTCATTCCGATACTTGGTTGCATCCTTCACTCTGTCACTGAGCACATTCAAACGATGGTCGATTCGTCGTGCCTCCACGAGTGCGCCCTGGAGCTGCCCCTGAACCGCGTAGTTGATGGCCTTGATCACGTTGATCATAACGTGTTCGTAGGCGTCCCCTTCGTACGGCAGAGCATTATCGTTGGTCAAAAATGCGGCGGTTTCAGAACGGATGGTTCTGGTATAGAGCCGTTCGACCTCTTCTTCCGCTCGCTCCAATGCCGCACTACTTTGCTGATAATCACCTGCTAACTGCAGCACCATTCCACGATCCATTGCATACAGTAGGCGCGCCTTCGTTCCATACTCTTTCTCAGTCTGCGCGACGATCGCCGCGGCCCGTTTGGGATCACCGGCAAAGAGGCTTTGTTCAATGAGGAGATAGTGATTGACGGAAGGACCACAGCCGACCAACAACACAAGAACAGCAAGAAACGGCAGCAACGAGATCGGGGTGACAACGCCCCACCGCACAGAAGCCCCGTGGGCAAAGCGTGGGAGGATTGGGTTCAACAGCGTTCGCGGAACCTAACCGGATGCCAAAAAGTCCGCCAGCAGCGTTCTCGCATCGCTCAGAGCCTCAACGTATCAGAAGGTACGCTTCGCCTCTTCGCTCGCTGCAACCTTGCTGTATGGTTCTCTTGAACATCCTGAAGTTATACTGACATTGGCACTGTACAGACAGTGCCGGCTATATCGCCGGCATTAACCGCAGCTACTAAAAGACGGTACGTTTCTTTTCAACCACCTTCTTAATCTTCTTTTGCCCGTACCAGACTTTCGCATTGTTCTCCAGATCGATCATTTGAAGATCCACCTGGTAGAAAACTGCTTTGGTCCCATCGGCTTCGTCAAGAATGGTGGCAATCGTGCCCTTCATCATAAAATCGGCGCCGATCTCTTTCCCTGGGGCTTTCTGCGTGTCTTCGCGAGCATACATCGCTTGCTCTTTCCGCTCGGTTCGCACCTCGTCGCGTTCACCTTTACCGGCCACGAACGTGACTTTCTGTGAATTGGTGAGTTCTCGCTCCAAATCCGTAATGAAGGTTTGCACGCTGATATGTTCATGACTGCTATTCAGGACCGTCCCCACGACAACGACGGGCTGCCGTTGATTCGCTTTTTCAAAACCCCCTAGCCACGGATATTGCAGCGCATCCTTGACCATCGCTTCGGCGACCATCCGAGAATCTGTGTCGTTCCAGCGTCCACTCAAATCGGTCACGACCCCGGCATCGACACGCGTCACCTTTGTTTCGTGTCCACATCCAGACAATGCGAGAGCGACACTCGCCGTGGCCACAAGCGAAGAACCAAACTTCTTGATCACCATAAACCTCCGAGAAGGGGTAGACAGCTCACTCTTCATTGAGGTTTAGCGAACGCCTCGTTTTTCCTCTTCGGTCTCCAAGCGCTCGAACAGACGGTCAGCATTCTTTCTGACGAAGTCCCGCACTTGCGAATTCAGCTCTTTGGCCTGCTCCAGGTTATTCTTCATATCCTCCAAACTCAACTTGGTCAACACGTAATAGGTGTTGGTCTTGGAATCCATATACTGATCAATTTTTCGGACTCCGCTGAGTGTGGTTGTCGTGATGGTCTTGATGGCTCGCTCGATATTCTGCTCTTCCGTATTCCGGGTGAAATCTCCGGCGGTCGTCGAAGCCGCATAGTCTCTCATCAGATACCCACTGTAGGTCTCAAATGTCTTGGCGATTTCGGCTCGCCCGCGATTCTCGGCCGTATCCCAGGCAAGTGGCGCATTACGGACACCCTGGACTGCCCCCACCCCATAAAACGCTTTGCTATCCTTTTCATTAAAGGCTCCAGATCCTTTTTCGACCCATTTAGGAGGACCACCACAAGCCGCCAGCCCCATGATAAGGATGATAAGACCAGGACCGACCAGCTTTGAGTGAAGCGATTGTGACCGGATCATACACTCCTCCTTGGAGGTGGTTAGTACGTATATTTACCGTACGTAGAACATCCCGCGAAAAAACGTTGGATTCATGCTAACATGGGTTCAAAGATCAGTCAACGCACCGCACGCTTCGAGCGGTATTCCCATGGACAAGGAGGGGATTTAGTGGCAGACATTCAGATTGACGACGGCATCATTAGAATTCTTAACCTTGAGATCCAGGATCCCAAAGCCGCGGCGGTCCTCTCGGCCTACCCCCAAGCACGTTGGGCGGAAATCACCCGTCGAGCGGTCAAGATCGGCCTTGGATACCTGAAAGGTGGCGAGAGTAATTAGGCAGGATACTTAAAAATTCCGCCAGCGGCGTTCTCTCATTGCTCAAAAGCTCAACGTACTAAAAAAGTTGAAGGCAAGATACCTATCCGCTCGCATGTGATCGAAGCGAGCGGTTCCAGCGAAGCTTGGCATGCACATCCTCGCCTCTTCGCTCACTGCGGCCTTGCTGGTGGCATTTTTGAGCATCCCACGACGCTTCGGATGTGAGCATCCATGAGCCCATCCCAGTCTATACGCCAAGCTGTCCAGTGGATAGCCGGTTGCTTTTACCCTGCGAGTCCAGTACGGTGGAACAAAACCGCTTCAATAGGCTCAGTCGTGATCCATTCCACTAAGCCCTCTTCACTCCGATCATTCTCTGCCGTACATCTGATCCTGGCCGGATGTACCGTCCTGCTGAGCCCCGGATGCTCCTGGCACCTGGGAGTTCCTCCCAAGGGAGAAGCACTGCCCGCTACGGCCACCCTCGAGTCATCTCCTTCCAAAACCACCTCTGCGTCGCTGTCGAAACTTCGCTTCAAAGCCCTGCTGCTCGACGAGAACGGCAATTTGTTTCTGGAGAGCGGCGAAGAGGTTCGGGTGCGCGTGGATGTCGTCAATACCGGCCCGACCTCGATTCAGAAAGCCTCAGTTTCCCTCACCGGCACGCCGTCGGTCATCGGACAATTCCCGTCGACAACCCTGACGATTCCCCCGCTGCAACCGGGAGAAACCAAGTCGCTGGAGTTCGCGGCAACCTTGCCCTCAAGCCTTCAGCCGCAACAAGTCGAGATCCGTGTGTCCGTCACCGAATCAGGAGGAGCCGCTGCACGGCGTCAGACACTGCTGTTCATCATTCAGCCGGCTGGCGCCGGAGCTGACAACATGGACCAGATCCCTGCTCCAGTCTCGGATTTTCACCAACCGCAGACCTACGTCGTCTCCATAGGGGCCGGTGTCTATCGCGATACGCACATCGCCTCCCGGCCCTATACATCGAGAGATGCGGACATGGTAGCCCATTATTTCCAGTCCCTCGGCGGCGTGCCGCCCTTGCTCACCTCTTCCGAAACGCCCTAATCCGCGCAACTCATGCCCGATTCGCACGTCAAGAATCGAACCGGCTCTCGCAATGCATAATACAGAATCCGACCTTAACTTCCCTTTTAGGTTTTTTGCCTCAGAAGCTACTCACGTGTGGAACTGCAGGCTTAACATATTAGATATGCCCATTGCCGTTTAATACTTCGACGGGAAGTAGATCCCGAGAGGAAGATACTGCTCGGCGGATTTCACTCGAACGAAGATATCTAAATCCTTGAGGTGGTATAAAACTTGGCCACCACTGCCTCAACTTTGGCAAAGACAATGATGCACCTAGCCGGGATTATTCATGATGGTGGTCAATAATCAGTTTCATGCGAGTGGACCGAGCACGTGAGCCCCCGCCCGT
>SWDI01000004.1:118730-169150 GCA_005116955.1 Nitrospira sp.
TCCTGTGAATAGGCCTCCATCCCGTCTCCTCCTCAACGTAGACTGTGAGGAGATTCTACTGGCTGTATGCACTTAAATCAAAACTGCTCTAGCAAAGACGACGTAGAGATAGTTGACGACGTTGGGATTGCTCCAGCTCTTGCAAGCGCCGTTGTCGCATGCGTGCTCAGGAGCGGCAATCCGCTGGGAAACGATGGCAAGCTCGATATCACCTACAAGCGTCTTGGGAACGATGCGTACAGACATAGCTGCCTCTGCGATATCTAACAGCCCCGAGGATCAGCGGTGGCACAACTATGCTTAGGCTGATCCGCACAACCACACAACACGCGGCAAGAGATCGCACGCCAGGCGCCACTTAAGGAAGGGGTTACACTGTCCAACCAACCGGAGCCACCTCTATGAGAGCTTCTTTTATGAGAGCTCCATCTCGAATACTTTCTTCAACGGAAAAGTCCCTCGGAAATGCCTGGAACTTGAAGTCCATTGTATAGCCTTCGGACTCTTGGATGAATTCCTTCAGTCCCTTCGTGATTTCCTTCTCAAGCCATTCAAATTGGCAGCCATCGTAATATGCACAAGGGGCAAGGACAACCAAATGAATCGTCTTTGCTTGAAGTAACGGCTGTTTAGTGCCGTCGTATCTCAATTCTTCGAGGTGCCGCCTAGAGAAAATATAGAGAACACCGTAGAGAAGCACCTCGATCGCCGCATAAACGGGATGGCCGCTCTTCCTGTCCACTTTGAGTTCGATAAATTCCACAGTGTCGTAGCGATTCTGACCTGGGCGCACATGAACGAGATCGATAGCACGATGCTTGTCACACTTGTGATCCCATAGTCCAGATGCAGTCGGCACATGGTTCGTCCAATTCTCGGCATCCGGCCACATCTTTTGGTTGATGTTGACCACCGCGCGTTGAAGTTGAATCTCCAAGCTCGGATTCTTCTTCGCTATACTTCTCTTTGGCTGGAAGCGCCAATTTTTGTCTGAGGGTGGCTCCTCGCGCGGTCGCGCTTTCCAATTCTTTTTAATCTGGTCGTCAACCTTTTCCAGAAGTTCGTCAGCAAAGTTCTTGAGGGGAACGCGATGGAGCTGATCACATGCCTCCTTGTGGCGATAATGTGGCGACGTTTTACCGATCGATGTGACTCCGAGTATCGCATCGATAATTCCGGTCACACCTTTCAGAATCCCATTCTGCATAATCACCTTCCTTCTAGAGCCAACCTAACTGACCTCCCACCACTTGCCGTCTTCTTTCTGTTCGACCCGATTAAAGAACTCTCTGAATCGCTTGGTCTCGAAGGAGTGAATCGGCACAAGCATCTTAGGGTTTATCGCTTGAGCGAATGCTTGTAAATCCGTTAAGGAGGCATGGCCGGAGGTATGGCACTGAGTCAGGGGAATGTGATGGTGCTCCAGCCATTCGAGAAACGGATGCTGTTCTTTTCGCTTGAGATAGCCAGGCCATAACGAATAGATCACGTGCGCCCCCTTGAGGCATGCCGCCTTTTCCAAGTCTCGGCTCATCGACGGGCGAAACAGCATGACCGACCGAGATGCCTGCTCTGCCAGTTGCTCAGGATAGATGCGAGCGGCCTTGTAGCATTCAGCCAATGAGAATAGCTTCGCTTTGATGATCTGGCGTTTTTGTGACTGCGGAAGGAAGACCTTGATGCCGTCCCAAATGGCTTGTGGAAGTTTGGGATTTCCGGTGGCGCGAAGGATCTCAGCCGTGTACATATCGATCACCAACTGCCGACCGCTTTTCTTACAGGCTTTGAACATCGTGACAAACCGATCGATGTTCTGAGCCGAGGCCCAGACCAAGACCATGCCTGGGGTTTGCCGTATCTGCTCAAGGAAGCATGCTTCAAGTTCTCGTTCGGCAAGAAATTGCTTGGCAACACTGACACGTCCGATGGTGGTGCCTTCCATAAGCAGAACATCAATATCTTCCGGCGGATTCTTTAGAATCTGTTGAAAGATCCTTGCCTTCCGTCCATGCCCACGTAGATCTCCCGAATAGAAGACCCGCTGTCCGTCCGCTTCAATAAGCAGAGAATAGCCGTCGTAAGCTGAATGATCATTCAGGAAAGGCGTGAGCGTAAAAGGCTCGATCGAAAGCGGGACTCGATGTTCCAGATGGCGAACTCGCTGAAACGCGACGCCGGCTGGAGTAAACAAGCTTGCTGCTTTGAGGATTCGTTCGGCAGCGGCCCCCATAACCATTGGCGTGTCAGGTAAGAGATACTTCGCCAAACCATAGTGATCCTGATGCGGGTGTGAGATGACGACCGCCAGTAACGATGGCTCGTGGTCACGAAACCCTTTCACATCGGGCAAACTGACCTTGGAGTCTTCGGCCTCCAACGGAAGACCAACATCCAAGACGATGCGCTTGCCTGCAGATTCGATCTCAATGCAGGTGCCACCGACCTCCTGAGTTCCTCTATGAATGCATACCCGCATGACAGGACTGAGGTTACCATTGAGGATAAAGAAAGCTACTCTTAGCTATCTTTCGCCCCAAACTGGTTGAAGCACCGATAGGCTCATGCGAAGTTGGTGTCTGACATGTCGGCACATTCGCCGATTCGTCGGGGCATAGCGACTAACAGGATTGAACTGGCTCTCAGCCGAAACCCGTTTACTTGGCTCCAATGGGTTACTGCGCACGTACCGGTTGGGGGAATTAAAATCTTGTGATTGCGGAGGGGCTGAGGATCTTGTTTTGTGCCTAACTCTTTTTGGCAGAATTCACGACCGGAGTACTATGATATTTGATTAAATCAGCCCGCGTTTCTGCAGATAGTCTGTATCGATGCTGATGGTGGGTTTCGGAAGTTGGCCACGCTCTTGGAGCAGGCGCTCGACGTACTTGCCGATGAGATCCGACTCAAGATTGACGGGATCATTCACCTGCTTGAGTCCAAGCGTCGTCACTTTTGGACATGCGCTCTCAGGCAACATGCTGCTGGATATGCCTCTCGATTTCTGGCCCAATCGTACGCTTGGCCACTCGCAGATCAAACTCCCCCTGGAGTCCGATCCAGAGATCCGACGACGTCCCCAAATACTGACTGAGCCGAAGCGCCGTATCGGCTGTGATGGCGCGCTTTCCATTGACGATCGCGCTAATCCTGCCTGGCGACACATGGATCTCGCGGGCAAGCCGATTGATGCTGATGTCCATTGGCTTCATGAACTCTTCGAACAAAATTTCCCCCGGATGTATCGGCTTCAGCAACCGTTTGCGCGCCATAGTGCACCTCAATGGTAGTCCACTTCATATTTGGCTGCCACTTCTCAATTCAGTTGCGATCCAGGTCGAGGTCGAGGACTTCGACAACAGCCTCGTGAATCCGCTTCATGAGTGTGGCTGAGAGTTTGGTCAAGGGGCCTTCGACTAAACGGCGATTGTCGATCGCGCGGAGTTGATCGATCAGTAGATCGGAGGTGCGGCGAAGACGGCCGGCTGCAGGGACACGAATGCGCAAAGGCTCAGCACCCTCAACCAGCACCGTCGTCAACGGAACGATGAGCGTGGACGGGTGTTGCGCGTCAAGCAAGGCTTGGGCC
Source organism: Nitrospira sp. (assembly GCA_005116955.1). Lineage (GTDB taxonomy): Bacteria > Nitrospirota > Nitrospiria > Nitrospirales > Nitrospiraceae > Nitrospira_D. The sequence goes on from SWDI01000004.1 coordinate 122,317, forward strand.
TGAACGATCAGAACCGGTCGTGTTTAGCCCGGCTCGGTCCCCCGTTTGGGATTGAGATCAGCCAGCCATACTTCTCCTCGATTAAGCATCGGGAGACTGTTCGACGGCGGCAAACTCACGATTGACGCGCAGGCTTTCCTTTCGAACTTTCTTCGAGGCTTCGGCTAAACGACGCGCCCGGAGTATGGCTTGTGTCTGTCGATTCATGCGCTCAATCGCTCGGCGAATATATGCGGCTCTGGATAGGTGAAGGGTATCCGCGCAACGGCGGCTGGCTTCCAAAACGTCTTCTGGCAGTTTTAGCGAGATAGCTCCCATTGAGTCCTCTCTGAATATCTAATTGTGATATGCGCATAGGATATCTCATGCACAGCGTAACATGGAAATACAACAACGGGAGTCGTGATGTTCTGGGGCCTGTTCTAAAAAAACTCTCGAATATGACGGCACATGATCGCGCTCGCCTTGGCAAGGGTCTGCCGGTTGGGTTCAAAAATACGAGGGCATTCAAAACTCAGCATGGCGCATATTTTTCCGTCTTCCTTCATCGAAATCCCCTTGCGTAACCCGAAGACGGACGAGCTCTTCGATGGAGTCTATGACGGCCAACAACGTGGAGAACTGGTTGTCGGGAAGGTAAGTGACCCCCTATTTTTCTATTGAGTTTCGTTGGTTGCTTAGCGGGCAAGTTTCCAGCCTTGGCCCCTTTGAACATCTGGTCGACGAGTGTGACGGGTGACAGTTGCAGGCACCGTTCATTCGTGTTACGGTTCCCCCGCTAGAGAGCCTCGCTGAGGATCGCATGAAGCGATGCGTACCGATCTATAAGGCTTCTCTTTTGTTCGCCGGCATAGCCGGATTATTGTTGCTGTCCGGCCTGATTTACTACCTCGCTTTTCGCACCGCTCTCGCAGTTCCTCTCGATCGTCTCCATCTGAGACCTCTTGCGTTGGGGGACAGCGTCAACGGGAGCTCATTTCTGGGGTCGTTGCCAAGCCTCATTCACGTCACGGCATTCGGCCTTCTCACGTGCTCACTCCTCCGCCCGAGTCTTCTCTCCGCTTTTGTCGCGGGCGCCGCATGGGCTAGTCTCAACGTGCTCTGGGAGCTCTCCTGCCGCGATAATCAAGCATGGCTTCGCTTCAGCAGCGAGCTGATCGGCCTCGACAGCGTGCCGACTTGCACCTACGACGGCGGAGACATCGTGGTCTCGGTCACCGGTGTCGCGTTAGCAACATACATCGCATCTCTCGTGCTGAAGTCCATTCTGTCCTCGACCATAAAGGAGCAGCCAACATGATGATTGGACGGCTCGCACAAGCTCTTGCTCTTTGCGGCGTTGCCGCGCTCGGGATCTTCTCGGTCACCGCGTGTAACCCGACACCTCGACCCAACACCCCCCCGCCCGCCCCAATCCTGCTATCGCTTGAAATACCGAATGACACCTTTGGGAATGGATTCAGCGGCGTCACGCCGGCCATTCGCGCGGCGGGGACAACGCCAGCGAACTACTTCGTCCTGCCTCTCCTCCCAACGACTGCTCCCATTGTGCGGGTGGTCCTCGCGTTGCCGACGAACAGCGTGCTGTCCATGACGGCCACCGATGCAAGCACTGGGCAGACCGTGACCCTCCCCATCATTTCACCCCCCGGTCCCAGCAGCCCCGGGCCAACGACAGGATATTTCTATCTGCATAGCATCACATCGAATAGCTCGCTTTTTTACATCCGCTATCCAAACACGTTCCAGGGATCCAGATCGATTCGCACCATGATCACGGCTACGGTAGGCGGAGTCGCGAGCGCGCCGCTTACCTTTGATATGAGCTTCCGCGGCTCGACGCTCACCGTTTCCATCGCGACCGAGAACAACGATGGAAGGGTCACGAGCAACCCGCCGGGAATCGACTGCCCCGGTGTCTGCACCGCCGTTTTCCTTAACACGACCAGCGTCCTTCTGGGACAGTCGGTCACGCACAACCAGACCCAGTTCATGGGATGGACGGGCAGTTGCATCGGGAGCGGCAACTCGTGCACTGTGCCATTACTACTGCCGGGGCCCGCAATCATTCCGATGAACCCTGCGGTCACCGCCAATTTCCGCATTCATACGAACACCGCCATCCCATCGGCGATGACCTGTCCGGCCCCACCAATGTTGCCGAATAAGCAATGGGTCACGCAGCCAAACTGTGGAAATTCCCAATTTGCGATACTGCAGTGCGACAGCATCGGCTACTTCTGCTGCGGGGCCCAGGGAGGGACACCATCGCCTCGTTGCAACGGGCAGAACCTCACGGCGGTAACCTGTTCGACGAGTCAGCTGTTCGGTGGGCCGGTGACCCACGAGCTGATCCAGCCCGGTGGCTGCTATGTCACGGTCCCGTGAATCGCTATTCTCGCAGCAGTGCTGCGGATCGCACGAGATTATATTCGACTTGAGTCGTACGCGGACTCCAAAAGAGCGGGAGGTGGGCATGGCGGAAACCAAAGGTGGGAAATTCGAGATCCGAGTCACTGACATCGAGGACCCGCTTCCGGATGCAACCTTCGGGAGTATCGGTCGCTACGTGGAAGTCGCTTTCCCGGACCAGGGCGACGAACCCGTTGTCCCCCAACGGCTCACGCTCCGCTTCGACGAGAGGCAGGCCAACCACATCGATCCTTGGACTCTGACGCTGTTCCGGGTCGATCTCAAGTCGCGCACCTTCACACCGGTCGAGAGCTCCCGTGTCAATGTAGAGAATCGCCAGGTAGCGGCCTGGGTCACCCAGCCGGGCACGTACGGGCTGATCGGACTTCCCAAGCACAAGGCCATCATCGAGACCCTCCGACTATTCGACCGCTTCAGCCCACAGCTCCTTGAGGAACGGGAGCGCGGCGAGCACGGATTGCATGACCGGATCTGCGGGCTGATTCTCTGTACCGACCCGAACCCGTGGGGCGACGATCCAATTGGTCCGGGAAATCTCTGCACGAAGTGTCTCGGCCTGGACATCTCGTTCGACCGGCTGCCCGAACGATACCTGCTGGAACACCATATAAAAATCCCTAAAGTCTTCCAGGTCGTTGAGGAAACCGAAGAACCTGCAGTCGCGCCATCATTGCTCGCATGGGGTTGGAACAACTGGGGAGATCTCGGAGATGGCTCCAAGGTGAGGCGAAACACACCTGTATGGGTCGCGCCGAATCTGAAGGCCAAGAAGATCCTTGGCGGCGGGCTCGGAGACTGGGGCCTCTGGACCCTCGCACTCAGCACCGACGGCACCGTCTGGTCGTGGGGTCACAATGTCGCGGGCCAGTTGGGTAATGGTGGTTTGGCCGCTAGTTCGATCCCGGTCCGCGTTGGCTCCCTCGCTAACATCGTTGACATCGCCGCTGGTACTGATCATGGGCTCGCTGTCGGTTCGGATGGAAGCGTCTGGAGATGGGGATGGCCGGAGTCGTTCGTCTCCTTCACGCCTGACACGTTACCGGTGCGGATTGTTGGTCTCAGCGATATCGTTGCGATCTCAGCTGGACACCGCTTCAACCTTGCGCTTCGGAACGACGGGAGGGTCTTTGCCTGGGGCGACAACTCCCTCGGACAACTCGGAGACGGGTCAGGAGTGTTCCGGGCAAACCCGGTGCAGGTACCCATGCTGACGGCAGTTCGCTCGATCGCCAGCGGATCGGCATCATCGTTCGCGATCAAGTCCAACGGCTCAGTGGTGGCGTGGGGAGCGGGAGGAACCCTCGGCGATGGCACGACCGTCAACCGACTGTCACCGGTGCCGATTCTTGGTCTGAACAACATCGAGCAGATCAGCGGCAGTTATAACGGCCTCGCGCGAACCACTGCCGGTGAGGTGTGGTTCTGGGGAACCAGTTTCTATGGAGAGAGTGGCGACGGAACGGGAGGCGGTGTCCACCTTAGCCCTGTGCAGGTCCCCGGTCTCCAGATGATCACGGGCATAGCAGTCGGGGGATCGCACAACCTCGCGTTCCAGAGCAATGGCACGGTGTGGGCCTGGGGCAGCGGTATCGTTGGGGAAATCGGCATCGAGCCCGTGTACATCCAAACCACTCCGATCACGGTGCCCCTACCAGGAGGTCGACGGGCCGCGCTCATCGGAGCAGGCTGGCGATCGAGCTTTGCGATCATCGCGTAGCAACATCTGGCTCCGCCACCCCGAAAGTACTGTCATCGACAGACCGGAACACCACACGAGGCCATTGATCACGGTCAGGTCTATTAGACGACTACGGTCTCGCCCAGTATCGCTACAAATTAAATCAGCCCCCGTTTCTGCAGATAATCTGTATCGATGCTAATGGTGGGTTTCGGAAGTTGGCCACGCTCTTGGAGTAGACGCTCGACGTACTTGCCGATGAGGTCGGATTCAAGGTTGACAGTGTCGTTGACCTGTTTGAGCCCAAGTATCGTCACCTTCGCCGTGTGCGGAATGATGGCGACGCTGAACCCGTGCTCAGTCATCGCATTGATCGTGAGGCTGATGCCATCGACGGTAATGGAGCCCTTTGCGACACAATAGCGCAGAATCTCTGGAGGCGCTCCGATAGTGAACACGATGGCATTGCTGTCCTGCTGCCGGCTGCGAATGACACCCACGCCATCCACATGACCGGCCACCAGATGCCCGCCGATGCGTTCGTTGAGCTTCATGGCCCGTTCTAGATTGACCGGCATTCCCACGGCAAATCCTCCGAGGGTCGACACCGAGAGTGTTTCAGGCGAGACCTCTACGGAAAAATCGCGCTCGCTTCTCGATACGACCGTGAGACAGATTCCATTCACGCTCACGCTGTCACCGATCTTCAGGTCGTCCATCACGATCGAAGCCAGAATCGTAAGCCTGGCTCCCGCAAGCGTTTTTCTGAGGACAGTCACGGCGCCCATTTCTTCAATGATTCCAGAGAACATACAAAAGCCCTCGGATGATGGCCGCCGGTCATGAACCGTACGTCAATGACTCCAGCGACCGAACAAGTTTTCGCGGTCCCATTATAGCGACTTCGTCCTAATTCTTCCTCATGGCCAACCAGAACACAACAGCTGCGGCAAGCTGCATACCGGCAATGACCATAAAGGCCCCTCCATAACTCATTCGCGCGATCAGCAATCCAGCCAACAGCGGTCCGCTTGCATGCCCGATATCCATGATTGTCCCTTGCATCCCCATACCAGCCCCCAGCCTCTTAAACTCGGAACTGTCCGCCACAAGCGCTGAGGAGGACGAGGAGACGACCGCTTCACCAAAGCCGAATCCAGCGGACAGCAGGAGCAAGACGGGAAACATCGACACATACGGAATATAGACAAAGGTTCCGGCGCAAATAAGTAGGCCAAGGATAATCAGCGGCTGACGACCGACTCGATCTGAAATCCGTCCCATAATCGGCTTGGAAAAGAACGACGTGCCGGCTTGGACAGAAAACAACAGACCGACTTCACCAGGGTTCAATCCCGCTGAGACTCCGTACAGCGGCAAAAATGCCATCAAGGCTCCGTTCGCGATCATCTTGGCGGCATCGGTGATGCTGGTGATCAACACTTTCTGATTTTGGGCGACGGAGGCAAACCCCTTCCACATTTCGGACAGCACCACCGCCGTCCCCTGTTCCTTCCTCTGCGGTACTGCGACGTCGAGATGAAGGCTATAGAACAACACCATGCCGATGCAGCCAAAGATGCCGGCTGTGACAAACGCTGCGTCGAATCCTGCCGCATGGATGAGGTACCCGCCGATAAATGGACCCAAGAGAGAGCCGGACTGCGTACAAGCCGTATAGGTCCCGAGCGCCGCGCCACGCCGTTCCCGATAGAGTTCCGCCACGGTAGCCAAGGCGCTTGGAGCGAAGATGGCCGTCGCCAACCCGTGCAGAAACCGTAACGCTGTCAGCGCATCCAAATCCGTAATGAAGGGATAGAGAAACGGCGGCAGCCCGAACGCCACCACGCCGATCCGGAGCATAAAGCGCCTTCCGTAGATATCGGAGAGCGCGCCGGAAGGCAGCTTCAGCAAGACGCCTGTTAAGGTTGACACGGATACGATCAGACCGATCCGTTCCGGACTCGCACCGAGCGATTCGGCGAACAAGGAAAGCACGGGCATCCGCACCATATTGTAGCTGATGAAGCAAAAGATGCCGACCGTGCAAATCAGCACGAAACTGCGGGATGTCGTCATGGGAAGGATCTGTTGTGTGGAAGCACCTTATCACTGTCTGGGTCAGTGCTCAGCGCATTTTTCAGGAAGGCCACCTGCGCTTCAGGTAACGACGGTGGCTTCGCTGCTTCAGATAACACCCGCTGAGGATCTTGCCTCATCGCAATACCCAATCGATTGACAGTCTCTACTCCCCGTTGCAATCGGCTTGTAACAATCTTGTCGACCAGTGGATGGAGAAGAGACACCATCCCGGCGAGGAACCAATTATCCAATTTGGTGTAGGCAACCAAGGTACTGTCCGTCGCTTCATTCCCGCTCGCATCTCGCATCACACTGATCCTGAGAAAGACGACCGCTTTTCCCGTCACATGAGGAAGCAACCGGCTTTCATGAGTGCCCTCAAGAAAGTAGATACGGGACGCGGGATCTTCGTACACCAGCTCAACAATTCCTTTCGTCCCATCGCCGTCATCGCCCCAGAATCGGCCCGGGCCTCGTGACTCTGACTGGTACCGGCCGAGATTGAGTCGCCGGATCAACGCAGCGGTAAATGGAGGGTGATCCAGGAGATGCTGATACATCGATTCAGATAAGGCGGCTCGGATAGGCCCTATGTTGCTCTCCGTCGTATGGCCCTGAACAATGGGTTGCAGCCTACAGGTCCAGGCCGGATCCACTCGTTCAACAGGAAATACCAGCCCAGCATGATCACGCAATAAGGAACACGATTCGGTCCTCCCCTGCTCAGGAGAGAGGAAGAGTCCCACTCCGAGTCCAGCGATGACTATTCCAATGATATGTCGTTGTGTGACCCGCCAAGCTGAGCTCATGGGGTGAGCGTTTCAACGGCTATGGTGAGACTGACAGGAAAAAGCTGTTGGGGATCCTGTCGTAGCCTGGCCTGCCGTAGCAACGTTTCAACCAACGGCGACACAATGCCACTGAATGAGAGACGCCCATTGGTGACGACCGTGAGCGGCTTGGAGAAGTCGATGAGTTGCTCGTTCAAGAACAGGCTATACCGTTGGACCCGATCAGCAGTGACCTCAATCCGATTGGTTCCTACGATCGATGCGTCTACCTTGGCATATTCCCGACGCCTAATTCGTTCATCTCGCTTGTCGACCAAGTCCTGCGAGAACGCTGCAATTGGGTCGGTCGAGTCGATCCGAATCCAGGTGAACGATTGAAAGTGGCTACCGTCACGCACGACGGTCAGCCGTGTAGGTAACGACTCGCGGCGCTGGCTGTTGAACCAGTCGATCAGATCGGGCAGCTCTTCTTTCGGGAAATAGTGACCTCCTGCGATGGGATGCTCACGCTCATGTTCGCGGTACACATGCGAATAGCCAAGTGTCTCCAACTCTCGGACGATCGAGCGGCTCAGATCCACCGGCATCACCTGATCTTTGGCTCCATGAATGACATACACAGGCGTATTGCGAAGATTCCCTAAGAACGGCAGTAACACATCATCCAATCCGCTGGCCATTGGCGCAAGGCCGGCAAACAATGGCGCATGATGCATCCCGATCAGCCACGCTCCGATCCCTCCGTTCGACATGCCCGTGAGAAAGATCCGATTCGGATCAATATGGTACTGCCGTCGGACTTCCCGGATCGTTTCCAAGACCAACTCCTCGGCATGCCTGGTAAACCACGCGCCAGACGGATAGGTGGGGCAGGCCAATAGATAGCCCTCGCCCAACCTCGCTCGCCACCGCTCCAAATACTCTGCACCAGTAAAACCGTATCCATGCAGACAGACAATGAGGGCATAGCTCTTGGAAGTCTGATACGACGCGGGGATGAACAAAGACAACGGGTAGGTTCGCCCACGAACGATGATCTGTTCATGAGGAAGAATCTCGACGGGTTGACGCAGGTACGCTCCATCCCCCCCTATGATCTCAGAAACCACTTCGACTGAAGCCTTTTCATCAGCCAGAATAGCCTGTAAGAGACGCTCAGCTTCGTTCGCCTCACCCGTATCGAGAAATCGATGGACGAGTGAATCAAGACTCTCGCTCGGTTGAACCGACGATTCTGCAAAGCCGAGCGCGGCACTGCCTGCCAAGAACACCGGCAGGATGATACTCCATAGCCAGAGGATCACAAATCTCCTTCCACCACAACATCATGACCGACGAACCTGGTCACGACATTCCGTAACGCGATCGCACCGGCAAGTCGTGCTGGACTCGCTCCCCCGATCACCCCCTTGGCATTTTGCCCGCCAAGCAGGAGTGGTGCCATATAGAGGCGAACGTGATCGACCAGCTTGGCCTTCAGCATCGCCGCATTGACCTCGCTCCCCCCCTCCACGAGGAGGGACGTAATGCCGCGCCGACCAAGCTCCCTGAGCAGAGGGGATAATGAAACCAGGCCCTGCAGAGCAGGTACCGTGAGAATCTCTATGCCTTTCTTTTGCAGCGCCGATCGTCGAGCTGCTGGAGCTGCAGCCGTTGTGACAATGATCGTCTTGGCCTCATCCTGTTGCGCTAGGACCTGTGCCTTGAACGGAGTTCGCAGGCGACTGTCTACGATAATGCGAAGAGGCTGCTGCAGTGCTAGTTTTTCGAGTCGCGGTCCCGTTCTAGCGGTCAGAGACGGATCGTCAGCCAAAACTGTTCCGATTCCAACCAACACCGCATCTGCGCGACGGCGAAGTTGATGCGCTTCCCGACGGGACGCCGTACTTGTAATCCACTGCGACTCCCCTGTTGCCGTGGCCAGTTTTCCATCAAGCGTCATCCCCGCCTTGAGCGTCACATAGGGACGGCCTGCTTTTATCCAATGGCAGTAGGCTTTATTGAGTTCCTCCGCCTCTCTCTGAGCAATCCCAATCGTGACCGAGAGTCCAGCCCGCCGAAGCGCGGCAGCTCCTTTTCCCTTTACGGAGGGATTCGGATCCTGCATCGCAATCACCACACGGCGGACACCTGAGCGAAGAATTTCAGGGACACAAGGCGGAGTCCGCTTCTTGAGATGACAACAGGGCTCAAGCGTGAGGTAGAGTGTCGCCCCTTTGGCGCGGCTTCCTGCCTGCTGAAGTGCGAGAATTTCTGCGTGCGGAGTTCCGGGTCGAAGGTGAAACCCCTGCCCGACGATTCGACCTTGACGAACCACAACGGCTCCAACCATCGGATTCGGGCTTGTCGTTCCCTGGCCCTTCGCCGCAAGACGAAGCGCCAAGGTCATATAGTGGAGGTCTCGTGTGCGGTCTGTCACCGTTTCTTGCGGCTGCCTGAAGGCCTCTTGGGCGCCGGCTTGGTCCGCTTCACAGGCTTAGATACCTTCGCGGATTTCACCGTCTTGACACGCGCCGTCGCGGCTTTCTTGGGTGCTGCTGGCGGCCTGGCATCTGCTTCAGTAATTGCCGCCTGTGCCGCCGCCAGCCGCGCAATAGCCACACGGTAGGGCGAACAACTCACATAGTCCAACCCGAGCTGATGGCAAAACTCGACGGACCGTGGATCGCCGCCGTGTTCGCCGCAGATGCCGAGCTTGATTCCCGGCCGTGAGGTCCGCCCGCCTGCGATGGCCGTCTTCATCAACGACCCCACCCCTTCCCGGTCAAGCGTGGCGAACGGATCCGCATCCATGATCTTCACCGTTCGATAGTGATCGATAAACTTTGCGGCGTCATCGCGTGAAAATCCGAAGGTCGTCTGAGTCAGGTCGTTCGTCCCGAACGAGAAGAACTCGGCCTCTTCGGCAATCCGTTCGGCGGTCACGGCGGCGCGCGGCAATTCGATCATCGTCCCGACAAGATACGAGAGTTTCACGTTGTAGCGCTTCATGGTCTCTTGCGCGACTTCGCGGATGAGATCCTTCTGCGACTTCATTTCCGCCACCATGCCCACCAGCGGAATCATGATCTCCGGAACGATCTTCTTGCCTTCCTTCGCCAACTCGCAGGCCGCCTCGATAATTGCCCGCGCCTGCATCCGCGTGATCTCGGGCATCGTAATGCCCAGTCGGCACCCGCGCAGCCCCAGCATCGGATTGAATTCATGCAACTCTTCGACACGCGCCAGCAAACGACGCTGCTCTTCCAGCTTGGCGCCGTCCTCGCCGGTCAACTCAAGCTGAGCGATCTCCACCATCAACTCTTCACGCTTCGGCAAAAACTCATGCAACGGCGGATCGAGCAGGCGAATGGTGACCGGAAACCCCTCCATCTCACGATACAGTCCGATGAAATCCTGCTTCTGCAGCGGCAGCAACTGCTCCAAATACTTTTCCCGATCCTCTTTCGTCCTGGCCAGAATCATCTTCTGCATGATCGGAATACGGTCTTCGGCAAAGAACATATGTTCCGTGCGGCAGAGCCCAATGCCTTCGGCGCCGAACCCTCGGGCAATCTTGGCCTGATCCGGCACATCGGCATTCGCCCGCACCTTCATCGTCCGCACACTGTCCGCCCAGGAGAGGATGGTGGAGAAGAGCTGATATTTTTGCGACTTCTTTGCATCCAGCTTCCCCTGCACGACCTGAATGATCTCGGATTCCATGACGGGAATGTCGCCGTCATACACATTCCCGGTCGACCCATTCACGGAGAGATAGTCGCCTTCCCGAAACACTTTCGACCCGATCCGCACCGATTGGGCATCGATGACTTCGACCGCTTCGCACCCGGCCACGCACACTTTGCCCATCTGTCGCGCCACCACCGCCGCATGGGACGTCATGCCGCCTCGCGCCGTCACAAACCCAGACGCGGCGTTCATGCCATGAATATCATCGGGGCTGGTTTCATCACGAACCAGGACCACCCGCTGCCCCGCCGCCTTCATTTCGACGGCGCGATCCGGCGTCAAGGCGATCTTTCCAGCCGCCGCTCCAGGTCCGGCCGGCAATCCCTTGCCCAATGGGGTTGAACCCGCTTCAGATTGGGTATCGAAGATCGGATAGAGATACTGCGCGAGCTGATCCGGGCCAACCCGCTGCACCGCCTCGCGCTTGGTGATCAAGCCTTCATTGACCATTTCAACGGCAATGCGCACGGCAGAAATGCCGGTGCGTTTCCCAACCCGCGTCTGCAACATATAGAGCGTGCCCTCCTGGATCGTAAACTCCAGGTCGAGCATGTCGCGATAATGTTTTTCCAATCGCTTGTAGGTGTGTTCAAGCTCTTTATAGGCGGGAGGCACGGTTCGGCCCAACTCCGTGACCGGCAGCGGCGTCCGAATTCCAGCGACCACGTCCTCGCCTTGCGCGTTCATCAAACACTCACCGAAAAACTTCCGCTCACCCGTATTGGGGTCGCGCGTAAACGCCACCCCGGTGCCGCTGGTGTCGCCCATGTTCCCGAACACCATGGCCACGACGTTGATCGCCGTCCCCCAGTGATCCGGGATCCCGTTCAGCCGGCGATAGGTGATTGCGCGTGCGCCATTCCAGGATAAAAACACCGCGTCGATCGCCAGCTTCAACTGCTCATTCGGATCATCAGGGAAGGCATTGCCCGTTTCTTCCTTGACCAACGATTTGAACCGTTCCACGAGATCGCGCAGTGCGCGCGCATCAAGCTGCGTCTCGTGCTTCACGCCCATTTCTTCTTTCTTAAGATTTAGAATCGCTTCGAAGTGTTCGCGTGGCACACCCATCACGATACTGCCGAACATCGCCACAAATCGCCGATAGCTATCCTGAGCGAACCGGTCATTTCTGGTCTTGACTGCTAACCCTTCGACTGTCTTCGTGGTGAGACCAACGTTCAGGACCGTGTCCATCATGCCTGGCATCGAGGCACGAGCCCCGGATCGGACCGAAACCAGCAGCGGCCGTTCAGGATTCCCAAACCCCATTCCCATTGAGCGCTCGACACGTTTGAGCGCCTGCAAGGTGGCGTCCCACATGCCGGGTGGATACTTCTTGCCGATTTTGTAATATTCAATGCAGGCTTCTGTCGAAATCGTAAACCCGGGTGGGACGGAGATCCCCAAATTGGTCATCTCGGCCAATCCCGCGCCCTTCCCCCCCAGCAGCTCCTTCATGTTCGAGGTACCCTCGGCCTTGCCATCGCCGAAATAGTAGACGTATTTTTTTGCCACGTGACTTCTCCTTCTCGGAAGAATGCGTATCAATGAGCAGGCGATGCACGACGGCCGTCGGTTGATTCCAGACGGAGCCGATAGCGGTTCACCAAGAACCACTTCGCCCATACGCCACCGATGATAACAGCGGCGACAAACAGCATCAGCATCAATAACCGGTAGTCAGCTTGAATACCTTGATCGACGTAGTATTGGCCGTCAAGCCCCTTCTTGAGCTTCGTGTCGGGCTGAAGATAATGGGTCGTTCCACTCGGGTCGGAGAGATTCAGCCATTCCGAACAGAGTCGAACGGGTTCATTCGCTCCAGGCAATGATTGCCACGTGATTCGAAGACACACGTCCTGCTTCGCCTTGAAGAAATCTGGGGTCTTCACCAAGTCGTCCAGATTAATGCCGCTGAGCGCGAACCCGCCGAGAAGAATGGCATTGCAGAGCACCATCAGGACCAGCGAGACGGCAAGAGAAAATCGTCGGATCTTGTCCGCCCGACGGCACTCGTCCGTCATCGGCTGATCCATGACTACTCCAGGTTTTTCAGACCCTCGCTACCAGGCTGTTGAAAAAGACCCCCCGATTCGACCTACCGCCCTTGTACCACAACCTGGGAAAAGTCGGCGAACGACATGAACAACTCATCGACCTCTTTGAGCAATGTCAGCCGATTGCTGCGGATCGCCTGATCGTCTGCGTTGACCATCACAGCTTCGAAAAATGCATCAATGACTGGCCTCAGCCCTACCAAGGCATTCAATGCCTCGTGATAGTCACCCATCGACAGGGCGAACCCCATCTTCGCTCCTTCTTCGTCGACTGCCTGGTGAAGCGCCGATTCTGATGGATGCTGAAACTTCGTTACGTCGACCGGCTGGCGTTCCCACTGCTCCTTTTCCACCAACCGATGCGCCCGCTTGAAACCGACGATCAACGGATCGAACTCCGGCTTTCTCGTCACGGCTTCAAGGGCCTGCATCTTCTGCACAAGATCCCCAAGATCCACCGACGTATCATAGGCTGACTTCAACACCGAGTCGATGACGTCGTCGCGCAGACCCATCACGATCCGGACATAGTGCCGAACTCGCTCAAAGACAAACTCCGTGATTTGCCGGAGACCTTCCCGTTCGAATCCTGGCACGTTCTTGAATCCGCCCTCCGACACATGATTCATGGCCTGATTGATGTATGTCCCCAGATTGACTCGAAGTTTCCCTTCAAGGAGGATCCGCACCATCGCGGTCGCATGCCGCCGCAACGCAAACGGATCTTCCGAGCCAGTCGGCACCATGCCGACATGGAAAAACGCAACGATGGTATCGAGGCGGTCAGCCAAAGACAGGACCTGCCCCGCCACCGTTTTGGGCAACTCCCCTTCAATCGCGCGAGGAAGATACTGTTCTCGAACCGCCTGGCTCACGGCCTCCGATTCGCCGTCATACTTCGCATACTCGCCCCCCATCACACCCTGCAGCTCTGGGAACTCACCCACAATCCCGGTCAGAAGATCGGCTTTTGCGAGCGATGCCGCACGGATGCAGGTCTGACGAAGTTCTTCGTCCTCTGGGGATAGATGGGTCGCAAGCGCTTCCGCGAGTTTCTTGATCCGCTCCTGCTTCTGCGCCATCGTGCCGAGCTTGTGGTGAAAGGTGACCCCCGTAAGTTTCCGCCCCCGTTCCTCCAGCTTCATCTTCCGGTCTTCGTCGAAAAAGAACTTCGCATCCGCTAACCGCGCCGCCAGCACCCGCTCGTTCCCCGTCCGAATGAGCGCCATGTTTTTGGGTCCATTGTTGGCAATCGCAATAAAATGCGGCGCCAGTTTGCCAGACTTCTTATCCCTGACCGAGAAAAACCCCTGGTGCTCTTTCATCGACGTGATGAGAATTTCAGAAGGAACCGCCAAATACTCCGGTTTGAAGCTGCCAAGAACGGCACAGGGCCACTCCGTGGTGTACACCGCTTGATCGAGCAATGCATCATCCGCATTCAATGCAACACCAGCCTTGACACAGAGCCGGTCGATTTGTTGCTGAATCACCGTTCGGCGGCGTTCGGGATCAAGCGTCACCCCTAGCTTTTCAAGACTCTTGCTGTAGGTTTTGAAATCCCTCACGGTGATGGGCTTTTTGCCACCCCTCACGCGATGACCGGACGTCCGATTCCCGGCATGGATCCCGGCGATCTGTACCGGCACGACCTTGCCCCCAAATAGCGCCATGATCCATCGTACGGGCCTGGCGAAGCGTACGCCTGTTTCGTTCCACTTCATGGCCTTCGGAAAAGACAGCGTTTCGAAAAGGTGAGGCAGCAATTCCGGAAGAAGGGTTGCGGTCTTGCGTCCGGTATCGCGCTTGACCGCGAACAGATACTCGCCCTTCGGCGTGCTCCGTATCTCCAGACCTTCGACCGGTACACCTTGTCCAGCGGCAAATCCCATTGCCGCTTTTGTGGGTTGGCCAGCCTGGTCGAATGCCACCATTTTTGATGGTCCCATCGTTTCTTTGACCACCGCAGCTTGGTGCGCAAGCAACTCGTCTACGATCACGACAAGCCGCCGAGGCGTCCCATAGGTCTTGATGGACCCGCACGACAACCGGGCCTCCTGAAAGAGGCGGGTCGCTGATTCTCGAAGAGCCGTCAGGGCCAGCGCAACAAATTCAAATGGCAGCTCTTCCATGCCGATTTCGAATAACAGCTCGGCGGTAGGTTTGGAGCGACGAGGTTTTTGTTGACGGGATTTCTTTTTCACGAGCGGGCGCTTCATCGATGTGCAACCTGCGTCTTCATCAGTGGATGCCCCATCGCGGCTCGCTCGTCGCGATAGCGCTCGGCACATTGCCTGGCCAGTGCCCGCACCCGCGCGATGTACCCCGTTCGTTCAGCCACACTGATCGCCCCACGGGCATCGAGGAGGTTGAACAGATGGGATGATTTGATGCAGAAATCATAGGCCGGCAGCGTCAAACGCCTGTCGGTCCGCGCGAGCAATCGCTTACATTCCGCTTCGTTCGCCTGGAAGCCCTGCATGAGCATCGTGACGTCCGCTTCCTCGAAATTGTAGCGCGACCCCTGCACCTCGGTCTCGTGATGAATGTCTCGATACGACACCTGGTCGGTCCAAGCCAGATCAAAGACGTTGTCTACTCCCTGTAGATACATCGCGATGCGTTCCGTCCCGTAGGTGATTTCGCCCGTGATCGGGCTGAGTTCAATCCCACCAATTTCCTGAAAGTACGTAAACTGGGTGATCTCCATCCCATCCAATCTCACTTCCCATCCAAGTCCCCACGCCCCCAGCGTCGGGGACTCCCAATCGTCTTGGATGAAGCGAATGTCATGCTCCTTAGGATTGATCCCCAGCCGGGCCAGACTCTCCAGATACAACTCTTGAATATTGTCGGGTGAAGGCTTCAGCACGACTTGGTACTGATAATAGTGCTGAAGACGGTTGGGGTTTTCGCCATAGCGGCCATCCGTCGGACGTCGGCAAGGCTGCACATAGGCCGCCCGCCATGGCTCCGGTCCGAGTGAGCGCAGAAACGTGGCCGGATGAAAGGTGCCGGCGCCCATTTCCATGTCATAGGGTTGATGAATCACACAGCCGTGATCGGCCCAGAAGCGATGGAGGGTCAGAATAAGTTCTTGGAACGTCACAGAGCCTACAGTCTGGTCAGGAGAGATGATTAGCTGCTTCCTCTGAAAGTAGCAAAGCTAGCAAGATTGCTTTTCCTCTGTCAAGAAATGACGTCTCCTCGAAAACGACGACACCGAAAAGCAGAGGAGGCTGGCGGCAGCGGATCGATGAAGCGGTCGATTCACCGAAGAGCGGATTATCCGCACTCCTGCAATCATGCCACCTTGATTGCAGGTGAACACTACAAGTTATCTCGGAATGGGGGGCGTCATCCTCACTGATATGTCCAATCCTGCAACCAGCAAGAGGCTGCGTCACCCTTTAACTTGTTGCGCTAATGATACCGCCTAACTTATTTCAACCGTGACAAAATCAACTCAGCCACTCTACCTTCAACTTCGATGAAGGTTTCATCGCGAGGAGCACGCGTGTAGGGTTGAAAACGCACAGAAAAGACAATATTTTCCTTACGAACGAACAGCGCAGAAGACTCATAAGTCTCATCCCCTAGCCCTTCTATGAGCATCACCTTTTCGTCGTGAATGGGTTCTGCTACGACGTGCAACCACTCTTTAGCCTTACTGATAGAGTTCTCTGACCAAAAAGTGACGACAATCATCATGACGTTTCTTTGAATTCCGGTGTCCAGTTTCCGTACTGGTGGAGCAATCCATGAACACAGCGTCGAATCGAGGAGTTTTTTGCTTTTGCCAGCATCACCTTTTGGATCATCTCGGAAACTCGCCCCAAGCTTGTGGTTAATGTCAGATACACTAATCAAGCTGCATGGATCACGAGGCAGTAAAAGCGTGGCTAATACGGCTTCTTCCATTACGAGACTGTACACAACAATCCAGACAAGCAATGCATAAGGTTTGGTGAAATACTGTTGTAATAATCTCATAGAATTCATCCCCCCGTTTCAGCTCCAGCAGCGCCACCATTTCCCGATGGCCTTCCCAGCTGCCACGCGGAGCGAGGGAACCCAAAAAACGGCAACTCAGTTATCACCGGAGTAGGAGTTGCACGATTTGAGCCAAGATAACTACTAGGCTTACACCTCCAAGTGCAACTGCTACTTTTGCTAAGACTACCCAAACAAAAGAGCCGATGTATTTATTGGCAGCACGCCATGCTCCTAGTAACACCAGTGTTTGATACGCTGTGTACATGAGCAATATGATAGCAAGCAAGCCGATTGACGGAATAAGCCTCATGGCGAGGCCTACCACAAGTCCAACCAACACACCGTAAATCCAGTAAGTCCTAGCTAAGCCGAATTCTCCAGTCACTAGCCTGCCAAAGAAGCCCCAAAGAAAAATGAGACCGGTGCCTACCCCTAGAATCCACCAAAAAGAAAAGCCCGATAAAATATCAAAGGCTGACAATGAAGGTTCTGAAGAAAGACCTTCAGGAATAACCTTCAAGGTTCTAAGATTATCAACCGCCGATTGATCAATATATTCACCCTGGTTGTCGCTTTCTTGTCCAACACCAATGGCGTATCCTTTGGTTTCTATGTACAACCCAAACACATACAAAAAATGGGTTTTTTGTGTGCCATATCCAAAATACGCGTCTTCGAGTCCTGGAATTTCAACAGATTGAATCTTATGCAGTTCTTCGATAGTTCCCCATGGAATCGGAATCTTGACTTTTGCTTCCACATTACTCGAAATACCAAAGAGTAGAATCAAAACAATGACCAATGCCTTCATGGCTCGTCATCCTTTCTTGCCTTCGCTAGCAAACGTAGAAGTCCATCATGATATATCCTTGTCCAGTTTCTGGGGGATCACTTTCTTAAAGTAGAATCATTTGGCAGATATTCTGGATGGAGAGGATCTAAGGTTTGTCTTTGAGTCGCTTTTCAATCGCTTCGAGGCGAAGAAGAATTTTCCCTATAACCACATCAAGAGATTCTAACCTCTGGGAAATGCCAGCTTTCTCTGCTTCGTGTAGCTTCTCGAAACGATTGAGCATAATTTTGTTCTCTTCTTGTCTCGCCTGGAGCTGAACCTGTTCCAATTGTCCTCGCACCTGGGACAGTTCCTGTTCGCGCAAAAAGCTTTCGATTTTTGAAATTTCCTTGTCCTGGTGGTCCTGAGATCTACTCAGTGTGGACATTTTGGACCTGACCTCCTGCAAGTCTGACTGCTTTCCGACACATCCGCACAGAGTTACGACACAAAGTAGCGGGAGAAACCATACTGAACGGACAATTATTCTTTCTGAACACCCACTCATTGGTAATCCATTTCCGTAGTCATTGCGTACGCACTTGTTCACCTTTGTGGCGCCATACTCACACCCGCATTACTAGAAGGAGGTTTGAAGAGCGATCAAATATCCGAGAAGCTTTTTAGTTCCTGAAAGATCCCCTCTATGGGTGAAACCTGACCACAGTGTGCACAGGTGACATAGATTTGTTCTCCAAGCTCCGTACGCTTCTGAACCGCACTTCCTTGGCAGTTCAAGGCTTGACAGGGGCCGCACTTGAAAACCCCCTGGTTCCTACAGGACGGACAGCCTCCATAGTGGGTGTCGAACTGGATGTTGCCGATCGCTTCCTCCCCGAAACCTCGTGTAGCCTGAAGTGTGGAAAGCCGGATCGTCCTTCCGGCTAGCCATCCATTGTCACTTTTCCGGAACTCGATTCCGAAGTCATGATTGTGCAGTGAGCACTTGGCTTTTACCATGCGGCTTGGTCCTTGCATCTGCTCGTTGTCCTCCCCTGAATCAAGCTACCTCGGTGATCGTTGTTATCGAATGTATGCCCAGGCCTTGGGAAATCATGTTGCAGCAGCCACTAGATTGCGGATTCGCACCAAGTGGTAGACGTCGGCCATTGGGAAGCCTTCCGGACCGGACACCTATGTTTTGTCTTTGAGTCGCTTTTCAATCGCTTCGAGGCGAAGAAGAATTTTCCCTATAACCACATCAAGAGATCTAACCTCTGGGAAATGCCAGCTTTCTCTGCTTCGTGTAGCTTCTCGAATCGATTGAGTATAAGTTTGATCTCTTCTTGTCTCATGTAGAGATCTCCCGCCTGATGCTGAATGTATTCCAATCGCATTCGCACCTGGGGCAGTTCCTGTTCGCGCAAAAAACTTTCCATTTTGGAAATTTTCTTGTCCTGCGCGTCCATATATTTACTCAACGTGTAAATCTGGTGCTGGGCCTCCTTCAAGTCTGACTGCTTTGCGACACATCCGCACAGAGTTGCGACACAAAGCAGGTGGAGAAGCCATGCTGAACGGCTAGTTATTTTTTCTGAACGCCCACTCATTGGCAATCCATTTCGGTAGTCAGTACGTACGCGCTTCTTCACCTTTACGACGGGCTGCCTCTCGAACCGAGGGTTCTTCGTTTAAGGCTTGTCGTCGAGCCTCATTCATAGCCTCTCGTGCCCGTTCCTCCTGACCAAGTCTGGGTTCGTCAGTAAATTCTCCTTCTACTGCCCCATTCTTACGTAAGATCTCAACCACGTCTCGATGCCCGTTCTTGGCGGCGACAACAAGCGGAGACCAGCCAAACTGATCTGTCTGGTTCACTGCCGCACCCTTCGCCAAGAGCGCCTCGACCACATCCCGATGCCCCATCTCGGCAGCGAAATAGAGCGGAGACCTGCCTTTCCAAGACGTCTGATTCACCGCCGCGCCCTTCGCCACAAGCAGCTCGACCACCTCCCGATGCCCGTGCATGGCAGCGAGAACGAGCGGAGACGAGCCCTTCGGATCTGTCTGGACCGCTGCCGCACCCTTTGCCACGAGCAGCTCAACCACTTCTCTATGCCCGTTCTTGGCGGCGAGAAGGAGCGGAGACCAGCCATTCTGATCCGTCTGATTCACCGCCGCGCCCTTCTCCAAAAGCAGCTTCACGACATCCAGCTCTCCCTTTGCAGCAAACTTGCGTAGGTCTGACGCATTCTTCTCGCGGGCAAGCTCAGCGCGTTTGTCTGCATCCAATTTCAACCCCGAAAAGTGTTGGGATCGCACAGGGTTTTGGGGAACCTGAGAGGCACCCGCTTGCTCAGGCGCAACAGGTTCGACTATCGCCCGCTGGTCTGTCTTCTTCTGTACGATAGCCGGAGATGGAGACGAGCTCGAGCGCTTTTCCTCCTGGGCGCTTGCGGAGCTCGGTTGTGACACAGCAGTGTTCTGACGGTCATCAGGCCCTTCCATGAACAATGACAAAGTAAAGAGAGCGACACCTATTGAAATTGCAGTACTGATATATTGCCTTTGTGCATTCCACACTTTCTCCCAATATCCAAGCGCAGTAGGTTGTGCTCGTGGAGCGCTTATCTGCGCGGTGTTGCAGAAGTGGCAAGGTTTGGAGAAATGGTCCAGCTGAGCGTTGTGCGGGCAACGGCGAACTTTCTGAGCTACTGTTTCCCAATGGGCTCTCCAGTCCTCGGCGCTGGGTCTGTCATGCGCGGGGCCTAGGAAGGCCCGGCGAAAGAGCAGGAGGGTATCCTCTTCCAACAGATGTGTCTGATCTCCCGTAGGCTCTAATCCCCGCCGTGTTGGATCAATAGAGAACAAGTTCTCCTTAATTCGCTCACTGACCCCAGTAGGTTCATGAGAGGAATGACGGTGCTTTCCCGCGGTAGGAAGATTTCCATTATTGAAGAGCTGGAACAGTAGGACCGCGAGTCCGAATCTCACTTGTCTATCGTCGAGGAGATCGCAAGCGAAGTCAGATGGACTCTTCGGATCTCGGAATTCCGAGGCAACAGCATCGGGATGGGCGGCTTCGGCAGGAATGATCTGCGTGCCGCTACGAATCGCGAATCCGTCGCAGTCAAGGAGTGTGATCCATCCGTCGTTCTTGTGAAGCCGGAAGTTATCTGGGTTGAAATCTACTACCAAGTGACCGGCCTTGCGAACGTAGCTGATCACACTACACAGGTTTCTTGCTACGTATGTACGAAAAGTCCAATCATTGCGGAGCCCTTGCCTCGCGCGACTGCGTTCAGTCGTCAGGCTGTATATAGAAATGGTGTTGTGATAATCGACGGTTCTCATGGAGAACCCGATGATCTGGTCGTGCTCATCGAGGAGAAGCCGTTGCGGCCAGGCGATCTGCACGATGCTCGTCCCGTTGTGCTGAATAATCTGATGCGCTGGAGGTGCTGCAAGCATCGCCTGCACCTTGGGGGGAAGCTGGAGAACCCGCGCTTTCTCCTTAGAGGTCACATTTTTGTAGGCTTTTACAACTTCGACTCCACTCTGCAGCTGAAAAACTTCCCCGATACTCCCTGAGTCCAGATAGGTGCCTGTAAGGGTTTCGACCGATCCATTCCCGTTCTTCAACCGGAATCGTTTTGTGCTAGCCTTAGCCATTGCGCGTTGCCCATAGTAGCGTGCAGTCATCGCCACTGGTTTTTCTAACCGTGGGTTGATTCAGTAACTCTGCTAGCGCCTCTTCCCCAGCTTGACCAGGATGCGCATGGAGAAAGTTGAGAATCGGTTCATAGAAGCGAGGTTTGGGTTGCGCGTCGGGGCCAACCGCAAACGGAGAGAATCCATCTGTCATCAACAGGATGGACGAGACCACCGAGGCTTTCGAAATGACCACGTTCTCTCGCCAATTCGAATCGGTCAAAAAGGAAGTGATGTTGGCAAACTCACTTGGTGTGCCATGCGAAACAGCGCGGACCTTAGCTGGTGATGCGCCGTCAAAAGCGATTGCCAGTCCATCACCTAGATGAAAGAAGACACCGCCTTGGCCATACAGCACCGCGCCCACGATGGTCGCAGAATAGTCATGTAACTTCTCGCCATGCGACGCCGCTGCGTCTGCGAGTGCTTGGCGTCCTTCGGACATTGCGGTCATGATTGCGTTAGGCACCGATGTGCCAAAACCATCGGTCGCGATCCGATCCACAATTGTCTGAGCGGCAAGGTGTGCTCCCTCACCTCCTCGCGAAGCACTACCTGCACCATCGGCCACTACAGCGATGCAGCATAACCCCTCAGACCAACAGCAAAACGCGTCCTGACAGGCCGACTCTCGTTTCTCGTGCGATGCGCCTCGCACCGCACTCGCACAAACTCTCCAATGGTTTGCGGCAAACGACTGGTTCGCCGGGCCTAAGGCTGCGATGCGAAACGACATGAACGTGGCCTAGTTGAGCTCGATCTCTAAGGTGGTGGCCGGAGGGGCCGCGATCTGGAGAGTCTTCTGCCCGTCAGATGAGCGGGCAATATTCATCAAAGTGCCCAGTAGCCATTCCTTAAGGAGTTCTACAATATCATGTTCTTTGATCGAATAGACTGTCCCCTTTGTTCCGAAATGCGAGAGCACCCGGTTGTCAGCCGGTGGAATTCCAAATACAAAGGACGTCAAACGCTTCTCGGCGATCATTCTCTGAACGATATCCGCCGCCCCTTGCCAATCGTCTGTTGGCGCTCCATCGCTCATTAGTACTATCCAGGGCCTAGTGTACGGAATGCCGGCCGCCTTCAATTCTTGTACTTGAAGCTCGAGCTCTCCTATGGCTGCGGTGACGGCATCTCCCATGGGCGTGTTTCCAACGGCAACTAATTTGGGCATGGTGACCTTGTCTAATGATTGCCTCTGTATAGGAGCGTCCACTCGGCCACCAAATGTAACAAGAGTCAGCAAAACACTATCGGCGAGTCGGTCCTCCTTCTTTGCCGCGTCAATAAAATCCGCCAACCCTTTGTTGAGCAGTTCAATCCGGTTATTCTCTTGCATTGAACCTGATGTATCCAGCACAAGGATGATTGGTGTCCGCTTGACCGCATCGGTTAATTCTGCATCAATCGCTGGCCTGAGGTCATTCATTGAATTCCTACTCCTTTCCTACTCCAT
This sequence comes from Nitrospira sp., assembly GCA_005116955.1. Classification (GTDB taxonomy): domain Bacteria; phylum Nitrospirota; class Nitrospiria; order Nitrospirales; family Nitrospiraceae; genus Nitrospira_D. The sequence goes on from SWDI01000004.1 coordinate 145,025, forward strand.
TCGCCTGATGGTTCTGGTACTCGGTCAGTGAAGTTGATCCATTATCTCCGAGTTGGCTGACGCACGACGTGTTGCTGTTGTTTTTGCGTTTGGCTCGGAGCTTGCGTGCTTCTTGGCGCAGTCGTCGTTGCTTGGACTGCCTGTCGCTTCCGATCGAGAATCGCCTGGTCACGCGCCTGCTTGTCCTTGGCAAGGACTTCGGCGCGGACTTTGTTCCCCTTGGCAATCCGAGCCTCTTCTTGCCGTCTGATTTCTAGATCGCGTTGTTTCTGTTGCTCTGCACGCAGGGTGGCTGGGATTTGCTTGAACTGTATCTCGGCCCGTGCCTTGGTCAGACGTGGCTTGACCTGGCGTTCCCAGACCTTACCTGTGGCGGTCGTGAGCGATTGTCCTACGACCTGCGCGCCTACGTTCCCGAGGAAGTCCGTCGGCTTCACTTCAGGGCTTCCTGGCAGCGCGGTTAAAGGTGGGAGTGATGGATGGCGTATTGGCAAGGCCTCGCTTCATGGTTTGAGTGCGAGCGGCCTGCTTGGTTTTCGTTTGGTTGACTGCAGCGCGCACGGCCTGGCGTTTCTTTTGCTCGACCAGCGACATATTCTGTGCAGGCTTGGTGGCGCGCGGGCCAGGTGGATTAAGGACCAGTTGAGGAGCTAGTTTGTGCTTGTTCACGGGCCTAGCTGCGGCTGCATTAAACGCTGGTTTGACTTTTGGAGCGGCTAGCGCGGCCGCGTTGAAAGACTTAGAGAGCGTAGGTTTTCCAAGGGACGGGCTCCGATTTCCCTGGGCAGATTTCCGTAGCTCTAGAGCGCGAGCGACTGGATCTTTCTTCTGCATAATACTGGAACCTCCTCCCTAATAGGACCAATCAATCCCAATTCTGACCTGTTAAAAGCGATGGGGAGCCACTATACAGAATCTCTCATCTCCTTTTCCAGAAGCATCTCAGGCCTGCTCGCCCCCTACTTTAGTAGGGAGGGCAAGGGCGATGCCGTCCTTGTATATAGTGGGCACTCCCAATATTGATAACTCATCAGTGACAAGCGAAAGGCACTGCGCTTATGCAGCACGGAGTATTTTCACGTCTGATTACGAACCGTTTATTGGTCTATGCCAGAATCAAACAACTCCTCATCGCGTCGGTGATTCTTGGTCTAGCGTGGCTTGTAATTGATTGGGATACGTGGGAATTACAGGCCCGTGTGGTTATAACGGGTTGTATTTTATTGAGTGGACTGGCGGGACTTATCTGGGGAGAGATTGAACGTGTCAGAAGGACCCATGGGTTCCGACTCTTCCCGCCTGGCACAGGAACCTTGGGATCTCGACAGGCAAAAGCAAATGAACGGTTGGCGTCGATGTGGGAGCTCTGGACGTGGCGCTGGAAAAAGCCAGCCTGGAAAGGGGCGATTCGTTATGGACGTGTCCTTCCTGAGCACAGGTTCTTTGGATTTCCCCCCAACCTCAGAGTTGCGGGTCCGCCTGGTGATCCAAGGCATGTCATTACCATTGCCGGTGCTCGCAGCGGAAAAGGGAGGGCCATGCTCGTTCCCAATCTGCTGCTCTACGAAGGGTCCACGATCGTTGTGGATCCGAAGGGCCAATTGGCAGCCATTACGGCTCATGTGCGCGGAAACGGCTCTGCGCGTGTGCGCAAATTCCTGGGGCAGGATATCTTCATCGTTGACCCAGAGAATATAGTTACGTCTCACCCTGTGAAGGCATCCTTCAATCCGCTGTCCATAATCGACGAACACGATCGAGAGTCCGTTCGGTACGCCAAGATTATTGCGGAGACGTTGGTTCCCCCAACAAGCAGCTCGGATGCCAATGCCGAATTTTTTGTAAAGCAGGCGCGGGCATTGTTGGAAGCCGCGATCCTCCATGTGGCGACCTTCGAACCAGAGGCTTCACGCCATTTACCGCAGGTCCGAAAGCTGCTTATGCAGGGAAGTGATTTCGATCTCCATATTATCGAGGATGAATTCGCACTTGCTGGTTTGCCGGCACCTGTCGATAATCCGATTGACGCCTTTATTTATATGATGTCCAGAAACCCAGCATTTGGTGGGGAAATCCAAGGCGTGGCCAATCGTCTCCTGGCCGCACAATCTTCACAGCGAACCGATATTCTCGGTGAGGTTGGGAATGCTATCAGCTTTATCGGCACGCCCGGGATTCAAGAATTTCTTGATGGGTCTGCAGGGCCGATGTTCAGTTTTCAGCAGCTGCGTGACAAAGCCACAACCATTTACATTTGCATGAGCAACACCGCGCTGCAGCGGCAGGAACGCAACTTATTGCGGATGTTGGTTGAGCTGGCAGCGGTTACGCTTGAGCGGACGCCCAAACGCAAAGACGATTGGCCAGTTCTGATTCTGATGGACGAGTTTTATTCACTTGGATATTTGAAATCGATCGATGTCGGCATTGGTGCCTTTGCGGGGTATGGAATCCTACTCTGGCCAGTTGTGCAGTCTGTCACCCAACTGAAGGAGCACTACCCAAAGACCTGGGAGAATCTTTTGGCCAATTGTCGAGCACAGCAGTATTTCGGTCAATTAGACCCTGAGACTCACAAACATCTTTCGGATCGTTTAGCAGGATTGTACTCACCCGTTGAACTCGCATCTAATATTTTTGCCATGGAGGATCGCCGCCAAGTCGTCACGTTTGCCGACCGGCCCACCTCGATGCTGGAATTGACCTACTATGACGAGATCTTCCCCTCCAGCCATTACGATGTAGACCCCTATCTGTAGCAGCAGAAAGCAGATGCGATCTCTCATGACGAAGACGGGCAAGACTTGCAATGAAAAGCTTCAAAGGGTCGTAAGGAGGAGTAATCTCCTGCTGAATAATCAAGCCAATAAGGGCCACTGCCGATCCTAGTGATTCACTGTCCGAATCCGTAGCCGTGGATCTGAGCGGATAACGAAAGCGCTTATCCTCGAGATCTACCGGTTCACCATTAGCTCGAACATATGTGTGGACGAGTCCGACACCGCTCTCACCTGGCGACCGTCGACACTGAAATCGACAGTCCACCTTGTCTCTCGATCGCCAGGCAGGGCCTGTTCACCTGCAACGCCACCCATCTCAAGATTGTAGATTCGGACAAAGTTCCCATAGCGATACTCGCCGTCAAGTGGATCCTTGTTGCCTCTGATGCTTCCAGCGATGGCCAGAAGTTTCACTTCGGTGAGAGCGCGAAGCCGGACCATTGCCAAGCAACGTCCGCGAATTCCGCCTTGGCGACGATCTGACGTGCATGCGTATTGAACAAACAGAGGCCGTAGTTCGTCAGGTAGAGCAAGTAGGCGTCGTTATCGAGCAATTTGAACGCCCGAATGGTGCTATCCCAATTCCCATCGAATCCGGAGGATTTCACCACTCTGAACTTTTCGCCTCGCGAGAACATGAACGTTCCCGTCGTATCAACAAGCGAGACCCCAGGGGCGTCAATACCGCGTAAGACCGCGCCAAATGTCTTATGCGTGATCCAAAAACAGTTGCCAGCGTAAACGCACTTGGTTGTATAGCCTAGCGACCCTGCGCCATCGAGTAGGAAGCCTACTGTGGTCCAATCTCGCCTCAGCATACTCACGAATTAGTAAGGGATGGATCACCGACTTGTTAGACGGTTCTAACCAGCATGATTGGAAGACGTGTTTTGACCTCCGTGTCCCATATCCACCTATCGGCGTTCGCTGCCCACGCGCAATTGTGTATTGATCTGAGAAACGGAACCCACCAGGTGTGCAGGAGAGTTTCATGGCGCTCGGTGGCGGTCCAATGGTATTGATCGTAGCCAAGCTGCATCACGGTACTCCTTTTCCCAAGACCAGAATCTCGAAGTCCCAATAGCGTGTACCATTCAGCGAGGGTGGGAAGGCGCCAGTCATCGTAGCCAGCAAATACCACATGACAAGTACCCCGTGTATACCCAAAATTCATCCCTGTCGAGCGGAACTGCTCTGCCGAAAGACCGATGGTACCGCTTTCTGTAAGCCCAACTCGCACTCCGCAACCGAACTGTTGCTTGGCTTCTACCCACGAATAAAGGGAGGGCGAACCTAAGAACTCACGCCCATTCCACCGCATTCCCCACGGAGCCTGGATCCACATAAGACCAGCTTCCGCGCAAATGGCCGTTCCATTTCCCGTAACAGCCCAAGAAACCTTGCGTGGACCAATGAAGTGGCCCGTGTCTTCCGATCCTGTAGGAAGCTTCCACTCGAGGACAACGTTCATCTTTTTGCTCCTCGCTCTCCCTTACTAGAAATTGCAGGGCTATGTTTCACGTCGACGAACTGGATGGCGTGGCCATCAAGCTATCGGGCGAGACCGAATAGGACGAAGCCTGTATCGGCGGATCGCAAAGACCGTCGCTGTCCCGACCAATATAGGCTCAAAGATTCTTGATGCGCTGAAGAATTCGAACAAAATCATGGCCGTGTATCAGTTCTCTGCTTTGTGAGTCTAGCCTAAATCCCAGTATTAGCCTTCCCACCATACCTCTGTCTTTTCCGAGATAGTAGCGAAGGTCGTTTACAGCTTCCGGATATCCACAATGTTGCTGGTTTCTGTGATTGAAAACAAGGAATAGTGGGCCGTCTTCATAAAAGAGCGCAATGGTCACTTTGTCACCATCTTGAATACCGATATCTGTTTTTAGGTCGACTCTGGTCACCGAAAATATATCCTCGAATGCATCGTTCGTCTCGGAACGTCCTTTTTGGAAAATGAATCTTGCACCACCATCTGCCAACCCATGATTCGCACGATATGTTCCTGTTTTAATGAATATGGGCACATGCTCACCAGCGAGACAACATGCTTCATGTAATGGACATGCTTCCATGACGGCGTATTCCAAGACACGGGTTACCTTATCGGCAGACCCAAGGTATCGCATTCACTCCGATTGACAACATGGTAGTGCTATCGTGTGGTCGTTCAGTCGGCGCTTCGGGTTTCTTGTATGCGAATCATTCGTGCATCGAGATCATCCGACAACTTCTCCAAGGCCGCGACTTGGGCATTCATGATCAGGGCAAATACTCTTTTGTATTTATCCATGGCTTCCGCCTTGGTGCGTACCCCCTCCAGGAAAGTGGCTGAATCGCCAGCAAACTCTTTTCCGGCAAAGTACCATTCATCCTGCTGTTCTTTGGTGAACCACATGCGGAGCAATAAATAGGTCTCGCGAAACCACCGCGCTTCGTCTTCATCATCATACTTCCCTTCGTCTTCATCATCATTTGGCGCAGCGAGATTCATCACGCTCTGTACTAGCCGGAGTCCTTTCGCGCACTGGGTAGCCAACTGAGCCTTCGCCTCGAAGAACTCGGCACGCGTGGTCAGGGTTGCCAAGGTTTGGGGACTCGGCAGGACGGCATTTACGGGGGAATGCTCTTGCGCGGAGGCAATCCCAGCCGAAGAAAGACTAAAAGCGAGGATCATCAGGTACCGTACGAGCACCATTCCCAATACCTACTTTGGGTTCACGAACCAGCCCTCTATATCACGAACCCCTAATCAATGGCGAGTTGGTTGATTCGAGAAGCTTTGTAGAGACCAAGACCGCCTTACACGGTCTAGTCGAAGAGAGCGCGCGATCTGTGCACTGTCATACACTGGATCGAGGTCAATCCAAGGTCGAGTTCACGGGGCGGATAAACTTCGTCATAAATTTTCTCTATGGTTTTCTCGCAAACTGACTTACCTGTGTTAATCGTGCGCCCACTGATTGGGCCAAGAAGCAGGAAGAGAGCACTCAAATGATCGTGAGATATTTCGAAAACCTGCTCTTGGCCATGCAGGATGTCGCCGACTTCTTTCGCCATTTCCGGCATTACGCCAGAATAAATATCAACATGGCTAATTCTTTCGGCTGCACCAAGACTCAACGCGGCAAGATCACCCCGCTTATCATCGGGCATCTCTAGAACAATATTGTCACCGACCCTTCCGTGAAATCGCATTGATAACACCAGAGGTAGCGATTCTTTATTGCCGATGCGTCGACAGTCAATGATTGTAACTCCAACACGGCGCTTCTCAACACGGCACCTTTCGGCCCTGATATACCTAGTTCACCCTCGTGAGTCTAATCATGGTAGGTTGACCATCCAGTTTGTAATGGTGACACATGGTTCAGACCTACGGTCTATCTGACCAATAAAGGAGGCACGTGAGCATGAATCCTGACTGGGTATCGGTGGTGGGAGTCTTCTTTGGCGAGATTTTGAAGCACTGGATGTTCTTCCTAGGGGCTGTCGTTCTGATAATTTCGCTCCTCTCGTTTGAAACGATGGTGCTCCGGCGCAAGGCTTCCCGAACAGGATATGTTGTAATCCTCGCTTCATGTCTTCTCTTTATGAGTTTTGCGGTCTGGCAAGATCAACATCATCAAATTCGAGACGATTTGAACAGGCTTCAAGCTTCCGACACTGAAAAAGACAGGTTATCTGGCCAAGTCGATAAGCTTTCGAAGTTCGTTGAACAACAGGATAGGCTGCTGACCGACAAATCTAATGCCCTGGTATCTATTGAAGCGCAATATCAGACGGCGCAACGCGCCTTGGCCGTGGAGAAGGAGAAATACCGATCTACTTATGCAAGGGCCCGGTTGGCATCCCTTCGCGCAGAAGGTCTACGTCTCTCACAGAAGGTCATTGCCAATCCCAACGAACCAATGCCAGATTGGGAATTCGATGCCTGGTCGCAAGCGACCGAGAGAACTTTGTATACGCTGTTCCATCGAGAGCAGATTCAGGATTTCAACGCCGCTCGAAAGGCTGCGCTCACTTATATGAGAAATTATTACGACGACTACCTGGCTCGCTCCGGGGGAGTTTTGATGGAGGAGGAGTTTAAGGAATTTCAGAGCAGGCTGATCGCTCTATACATTTCAGTTCAGGTTGCGACGCTGGAAAAGTTTTCGAGAAATCTCAACTCAGGACCATTAAAAAACGATAAATCAATTATTTATTGGCAAGAGCTCATCACACAAAATCGCTGAAGATCTAACGGTGCGGACAACCTGGCCGAAAACCTTTCGCACACTGCGTTGCTAAATGAGCCTTCGTCTGGAACAACTCGACACGTGTTGTCAGGGTCGCCATGGTTTGGGGGCTCGGCGGGTCGGTGTGTATGGGTGGATGATCCTGCGCGGATGCAATCTCGACCAAAGAAACACCGAGAGTCAGGAATATCGCGTACCGTTTGAGCATCATCTATCAACACCTAGAGCATGCGGTCCACGAACCAGTACTCTATATCATGAACGCGTAATCAAAGAGAGTTGGTGGGTTTTGAGCTCTGAGGAGATTAAGGCCGCCTCACCCAGTCGGCAGATCCCTGCGCATGAACGTGTGCGTATCTTAATGGAATGGACCCGTTCCTAATTTGTTCCGATCTCAGAAGAGCTCAAGCTGACATCGGGGACAGCAGCACAACCCTTATTGCAATTTTGCCACCGTCACCCCATCTCCGCCCTCGGCCTTGTCACCTGGGCGAAACTCGGCTACATAGGGCGACTCCTTGAGGTATTCCCGCAAGACAGACTTGAGTCGACCAGTGCCGTGGCCGTGAATGACGCGGAGGAACGGCGCCCCGTCTAAAGTCGCCCGATCCAAAGCCGTCACAACCCGATCAAGTGCCTCATCCGCCGCTTGGCCCCGCACATCCACCACGGTCTGTTCATCAAGCCCCAGTCCATTGCTCGTCGAGACTCGACGATAACCTGAAGCCAATGAGACTGGTTGGGCTGTCACAGGATGCGGCTCACGCGGGATGCCAATAAGGTTTGACACGCTGGCCAAAACTTCACCCTCCCCGACTTTCACGCGGACTCGCTTTTTCCCTTGTGGCGTTTCCAATAGGCTTCCGGTCATCCCTAAACCGGCGATCTCCACGCTATCCCCGACATCCAGCTGTTCAAGGGGAATCGGCGTACTGGCCGGCGTAAGCTCCTGCCTGGTTTTCGTCTCCAACTCATGCAACCGCTGTTTCGTCTCCTTGGCCTTGATGAGTTTCTGCTCACGCTTCAAGGAATCGACAGTGGCCTGGACCTCGGCCCGTGCCCGCTGAAATTGTTCGCCCAGTTTCTTCTTAAGACCCCGTTGAGCCTCCTGCTCGGCTTCTTCCAGTTGCGCTCGAAGCGCCTGTGCCTCCCGAGCCGCTTGTTCTGCTTCGTGCCTAGCTCGCTGAGTCTTCTCAGCATCATCGGCCAATTGGCGTTGCTTGCGCTGCAAATCAGCCATCAATTCATCAAGCCGGTGGTCCTCATGATGTAACCGCCGCCGCGCATCGTTGAGAATGCTTTGATCCATACCCAGACGACCGGCAATCTCCAAGGCCGATGACCCGCCAGGAATCCCGATAAACAATCGATAGGTCGGCGCCAATCGTTCCACGTCGAACTCCACACTGGCATTCATAAAACCGGAGGTCGTCTGCGCCAGCTCTTTGAGTGCGCCATAATGCGTCGTCACCACCACCTTCATGTTCAGCTCAGCCAAGCGGCACAGCAGCGCCTCGGCCAACGCCGCGCCTTCTTGCGGATCGGTGGAGGTCACAGGCTCGTCCAGGAGAACCAGCGAGCGCGGCGTGGAACGTTCGCTCAACATCGGTTGGGTGGCGCTCTCGGAGAGGAGTCGGATCATACTTGTCATATGGGCGGAATAGCTGGACAGATCGCGGGTCAGATCCTGCGCATCACCGATATCGGCATAGAGATGGGTAAACAGTGCCATCTCCGATTCCGGAGCGCAGGGGAGATGCAGTCCGGCCCTCACCATGAGGGCGAACAGCCCGACAATTTTGAGTGTGACAGTCTTTCCTCCCGTGTTCGGGCCGGAAATCACCAGGATACGGACCGTCTCATCCATCAGAATATCGTTCGCGACGACCTGATCTTTGGCGATGAGCAACAGCGGGTGCCGCGCCTGCGTGAGCATCACACGCCCATCCTCATTCAAGCCGACGGGGTGACACTTTAGCCGACGACTCATCTCGGCCTTTGCGCGAATGACATCACAGTCAGCCAATACTGCTATCCCTTGGCCGATATCTCCCACTCTTGAGGCCACGAGAGCGGTGAGCTCCCGTAAGATACGCTGGACCTCCCGTTCAATCTCCAAATCCGCCACTTTGATGGAATTATTCAGCTCAACCAACTCCCGCGGCTCCAGAAAGACGGTGGCTCCGCTGGACGACACATCGTGGACGATCCCAGGAATTCTTCCCCGCATGTCCGCCTTCACCGGCACGACATAACGCCCCTCTCGCTGGGCGAAATACGACTCTTGCAGCACATCCTCATAGCGCTTGGAGTGGAGCATCTGCTCAAGCTGCTGCCGCATCTCCTGCTTCAACCCCTGAGCCTGATGAGTCAGACGCCGTAGCTCCGGCGTAGCCGTATCTTTCATGGAACCGTCCGACTGGATCGCCCCCTCGATGGCCCTCAGGACGCCCTTCAATGTTTTTGTGACATGCAGCGGCTCCAAAACCTGCGCGAGAGCCTGCAGTTTGCCTGGATGAGTCTCAGCGTATCGCTCGACGTCTGCCATCAGAGCCAGCACCACTGCACAGTCTCGCAACTCGACGGCCTCAAGCGCTCCTCCCTTTCCGGATCGGATCAGTTGCTCACGAATATCGGGGAAGGTGAGCGCCGGCATCGGATCACTCCCTTCCAGCAAGCTCACCATCTCGGTCGTTTCTTGTTGACGCAGGCACACCACGGCGAGATCGTTCGATAAGGCAAGCGACCGGCATTGAGCCACTCCCATTACCGATTGTGCATGCTGTGCAAGGAATTCAAGGACACGAGCCCACTCCAACACCTCCATCGCATGATCTGATAATGATGTATTCATGTCGAAATGGGCGTTACACCAGACTGACGGTCAAACTCTAGCCAAGATCTCGATCGACAGGCAAGATGGGCGAGGCTCGGAACCCACGGAATCGGTCTCCCCTTTCCACTGAGTCCTCGTCTCAAACCTTGACAAGAAGGAGAAGGCATCGATACTATCATTTGTCTCGACGAAACACCTGGTTATACTGAACTCACTTACTCATTGTAGAGGATTACGCTATGGCCATTCGAGTTGGAATCAATGGATTCGGACGCATCGGACGCAACGTGTTCCGCGCCTCGATGGGCGACAAAGATCTCCAGATCGTCGCCATTAATGATCTCACTGACGCCAAGACTCTCGCCTACCTGCTCAAGTATGACTCCGTACACGGGACGCTTCCGGCCACGGTTGACGCTAAGGAAGACCAAATTTTCGTTGATGGGACCCCCATCAAAGTGCTCGCAATGAAAGATCCGAAAGAGCTCCCCTGGAAAGCGCTGAACGTGGACGTGGTCATCGAATCGACGGGCCGATTTACCGACCGAGACGCGGCAGGCAAACATTTATCCGCCGGGGCCAAGCATGTGATCATCTCGGCTCCGTCGAAAGATCCTGATGTGACCATCGTACTCGGGGTGAACGAAGACAAGCTCGATCCGAAGTCGCATCACATCGTGTCTAATGCCTCCTGCACGACCAACTGCCTGGCGCCCGTAGCCAAGGTTCTGTTGGAAACATTCGGCATCAAACATGGCATCATGACCACCATTCATTCGTACACCAACGATCAACAATTGCTGGACCTACCCCATAAAGACCTTCGACGCGCCCGCGCAGCCGGCATGTCGATGATTCCTACCAGCACCGGAGCGGCCAAGGCCTTGCACCTGGTTATCCCCGAACTCAAGGGTAAATTGGATGGGCTTGCCATTCGTGTCCCAACCCCGAATGTCTCGCTGGTCGATCTGACCGTCGAAACTGAGAGGGATTGCGATATTGCATCCGTCAATGCAGCCTTCAAGAAGGCTGCGGACGGTCCACTCAAAGGCATTCTCAAGTACTCCGAAGAGCCCCTCGTCTCGATCGACCAAAAGGGGGATCCTCACTCGGCCACCGTCGATGCCCCGTTGACCAACGTCGTGGACAAGCGTCTGGTCAAGGTGACGGCGTGGTACGACAATGAATGGGGGTATTCATGCCGAGTCCGCGACCTGGTCAAGGTCCTGGCTGGAAAATCTAGTACGCACTGAATGCGGCACCAGAGATGATGGGGCGGGCTTCACACCAATCCGCCTCTTTAGCCAATGTATTCGTTCACAGCACCTACGGGAGGAACGCCTCATGAACTTGCACAAGAAGACAATCGACGATGTGCAACTTCGTGGTAAGCGCGTCATCATCCGCGCCGATTTTAACGTGCCGCTCGATGAATCGCTCCAAATTACTGATGACACCCGCATTCGCTCGACCCTGCCAACCATCAATCGCGTCGTCGATGAAGGTGCCAAAGTCATTCTTTGCTCTCACCTCGGTCGACCGAAGGCTGCCTTTGAGCCTAAATACAGCCTCGCCCCTATCGCAAAACGGCTAGGGCGACTACTCGGGAAAGAGGTGGTCTTCGCTCCAGACTGTATCGGCCCGGCCGTCGAGAAGCTAGTCGCCAAGATGAAAGCCGGAGATGTCCTCTTGCTGGAAAATCTTCGTTTTCATGCCGGGGAGGAAAAAAACGACGACACCTTCGCCAAAGCCCTGGCCTCGCTGGGTGATGTCTTCATCAATGACGCATTCGGAGCAGCACACCGGGCCCACGCATCGACAGTTGGGATCACAAAGTACATTAAAGATGCGGCAGCAGGCGCGCTACTCAAGAAGGAAATTGAATATCTCGAAGGCGCCGTCGCCAATCCCGTGCGCCCGTTTGCCGCGATTCTGGGAGGCGCCAAGGTGTCTGGGAAAATCGGCGTCATTGAGAATCTCGGGAAGAAGGTCGATAAGGTCATTATCGGCGGCGGCATGGCGTTTACGTTCTTGAAGGCCAAAGGCATGGAGATCGGCAATTCCCTCTGCGAAATGGACATGTTGGATTTTGCCCGAGGGATCGAAGACCATGCCCTCTCACGCGGGGTCAAATTTTATCTCCCCGTGGACTGTGTGGTCGCCGCCAGCCGAGAGGTGGGCGCTGAAACAAAAATCGTCCCCGTGCAGGAAATTCCCAAAGGATGGTATGCACTCGATATTGGCCCAGCTTCCGTAAAACTGTTCAATGAAGCGGTCCAAAATGCAAAAACCATTCTGTGGAACGGACCCATGGGTGTGTTTGAAATCGACGCCTACGCCCGAGGCACGATGGCGATGGCTCACGCCATCGCTGATGCCTATGCGCTCACGATCGTCGGCGGCGGCGAGACGGCTCTGGCCGTTCACCGGTCCGGCGAATCCGAGAACATGTCGTTCATCTCGACCGGAGGTGGCGCGGCGCTGGAATTGCTAGAAGGCAAAATCCTTCCAGGTCTCGCGGCGCTGCCTGATCGTCCGAGCTAATCAATAATCCTCAGAAAGTAACAAAGATCCGAGAATCACTGTGCGTACTATCCTGATCGTCGGCAATTGGAAGATGAACAAGACCGCGTCTGAAGCGACCGTCTTCATCCGCGACCTGCTCGCTCGTGTTCCTGCTCAGCCTGCAAACCTTGAGCTCGTCGTGGCCCCCCCGTTTACTGCGCTGGAATCAGTCCGCCTGGCGTTGGGTGCCTCGTCTCCGATTCAACTTGGAGCGCAGGATCTGTTCTGGGAGGATCACGGTGCCTACACCGGAGAAGTCTCCGCACCGATGCTGAAGGACCTCGGTTGTCGCTATGTCATTGTTGGGCATTCAGAGCGGCGAACGCTCTTTGGCGAACAGGGAGACCTGATCCAGAAGAAAATTCGAGCGGCGCTCAACCACGGGTTGCGCCCCATCCTCTGTATCGGTGAAACACTTGCACAACGAGACAACGGCACGACCGACCACGTACTGACACAGCAAGTGCACGACGGTCTGTCCGGTCTTGCCACGGAGGCGTTGGCCACTATCACCGTCGCATATGAACCGGTCTGGGCCATCGGTACGGGAAAGTCGGCGACGGTTGAGCAAGCCATTGCCGCCCACCGAACGATTCGGCAAGTCCTTGCCACCGTAGCCTCTGCCGCAGTTGCCGACTGCACGAGAATTCTCTATGGAGGAAGCGTCACGCCACACAATATAGAATCGTTACTGGCCTCGGACCAGATCGACGGCGCACTTATCGGTGGCGCTTGTCTCCAAGTCGAGTCCTTTGCTACAATCGCGACGGTTGCGTCTGTCGCTCGATCAATCGGAGTCTGAGATCTCATGTTGTATACGTTGATTGTTATTGTCCATGTCTTTATCTGTTTCCTGATGATCGGGGCGATTCTTCTCCAATCGGGGAAGGGGGCTGAAATCGGGGCCGCGTTCGGAGGATCCAGTCAGACGGTGTTCGGCAGCCGTGGCCCGGCAAACTTTCTGAGCAAGCTGACAGTCGTTGTGGCGGCCGTGTTCATGGTGACATCGCTTAGCCTGGCGATTTTAGCCAAGCAACGAAACTTCTCTTCGACCGTCATCGACATGCAGCCCAAGAGCGAGCCCACAGCTCCCTCGGTTCCCCCGGCTGCCTCACCCGCTCAACCTTCAGGAGATTCGCATCCTTCTGGGGAAACTCCAGCGGCGGGCCACTGACCTATTCTTTGTCAGGGCGTCATTCGGCAATCGAGCGAGCCACCGGTTCAATTTGACTCGATTGACGGTTGATGCCTTTCGGCCTGCGAGGTGTCAGATACGAGTCAGCCAGGACTCGTGCGCGAGGTCTTCCCCACGCACGATTGAAAAGAAGGTGTCTTGGAGGGCACGTGTAATCCGTCCAGGGGTACCAGTTCCAATGCACCGGTTGTCGATTTCTCGAACCGGGGTCAACTCCGCAGCAGTTCCCGTCACAAATACTTCGTCGGCAATATACATTTCATCGCGCGTAAATCGTTCCTCCACCACGGCGATGTTCCGTTCTTGAGCCAATTGGATCACGGAGTTTCGCGTAATCCCTTCAAGCACCGACGTCAACGGCGTCGTCTTGAGCACGCCTCGTCGAACGATGAACACATTCTCCCCTGTTCCCTCGGCAACATACCCTTCCGGATCAAGAAGAATCGCCTCGTCATACCCATCGGCCTTCGCCTGCCGTTTGGCCATAATGGAGTTCACATAGTACCCGGATATTTTCCCCTTGGTCATAGACACATTCACATGGTGCCTCGTAAAGGATGAGATGCAGGCACGCATCCCATTGGCCAATGCATCATCCCCCAAATAGGCGCCCCACCTCCAGGCAGCAATACCCACCCGAATCGGATTCTCCCCTGGATGAATGCCCATCGCCCCATACCCAATGTAGACCAACGGACGGATGTAACAGGCATCGAGACGATTGACACGAACGGTTTCAATGATGGCCTCGGTGATCTGCTTTTTGTCATACGGCATGGCCATCATGCCGATATGGGCCGAATCAAAGAGCCGATCGACATGCTCCTGAAGCCGGAAGATTGCGGAGCCTGATTGTCCCTTGTAGCACCGAATACCTTCAAACGCAGCAAGGCCATAGTGCAGCGAATGGGTGAGAATATGGACATTGGCTTCCTCCCACCCGACAAACTTCCCATCCATCCAGATCTTTTCGACCGGTTCCAACATTGAAGGCGATCTCCAGCAAGCGATAGCACTACATTCCACCTGCGAAGGCGGGCGTGACGGACTATAGCGTGAGGTCACACGTGGGTCAAGCAAACAGGCCGGTGATTGACTCCGAAACCGACTCACCTGATGATGGAAACACTTACGTGGAGGCGCAATAGGCACGCAGGCGGACACTCAGAAACGTTCCGACTCGCTCTTCTCCTTCAGGACTCATGGTCACGACCTTGCCACCGAACAACAGGCCTCGAACCCATCGAACAACGACACGTTGAATTTCGACCGGCTCATCTTTATCGGGAAGGGTGAGCCGGACGACCAGTTCCATCCCAGGAGCGACTTGATGATCGCCCAAGACACGGAATCCATTACGACAGAGGTTTATTACCGTTCCTTTCCCGAGGAAATCTCCTCCCAGATAGTACACAACACAGCGAACCGGAATCCGATGATAGGTACGGATCACAAACTTGTTGATGTGAGACATGATTTTGTTACCATCCGATTTTGCATCATAGAAGTACCAGAAACGTGCCCTCGCAATGGTGGCGCTCAGCATACCTGTCGGCACGATCGCTCTCCTAGCCCTCTAAAGAGGGGCCCACGTGTGATCAACGACTCGCTTGTTGCTCCTGGTATGTCTTGACACCTCTCTCATCCCCATGTTAAATGAACCGTTCTTCACGCTCGGAAAAGGAATAATATGTACGCGATTGTTGAAACAGGTGGAAAGCAATATCGAGTCGAGGCTGGGGCAACGGTTCAGGTCGAACGGCTGCCAGGAGACGTCGGGGCTGAGGTAGAACTCGGCCAGGTCCGTCTCGTGCATGGTGACGCTGGTATTCTACTTGGACAGCCTCTCATTAACGGGGCCAAGGTCACGGCTGAAATCGTGCAGCAAGGTCGAACCCGATCAATTACTGTTTTTAAGAAAAAGCGCCGCAAGGGCTATCGCCGCACCCGTGGACACCGACAAGGATTCACCAAGCTGTTGATTACGAATATTGCAACGGCCTAAAGACACAAGAAGGACTTACCCATGGCAACAAACAAAGGTGGCGGATCTTCACGTAACGGTCGTGACAGTAATCCTCAATATTTGGGGGTCAAGGCCTATGGTGGTCAGACCGTAACAGCTGGCAGCATTATCGTCCGCCAACGCGGCACCAAATTTTTCCCTGGATTCAATGTGGACCTTGGAAGAGACCATACCCTATTCGCTACCATGAGCGGTGTGGTCAAGTTCGAAGGTGGACGCGGCAGACGAAAAGTCAGTGTATATCCTGTTCCGGCCAAGTCCTGATTCGCTTTCCTGCCTCTTCCGTTACGATCACGCTGGCTAAATTCTCTCTCCATCTCTGCTCAGGGTCGGGTATACTTTCCTACTCGTCGTGACCGAGCAGGCTACGGAACGTTGATAGATGATGTTTGTCGATGAAGCACGCATCGCGGTACGAGCCGGTCGTGGCGGAAACGGCATCTGCAGTTTCCGCAGGGAGATGTTTGTTCCGCGTGGAGGCCCAGACGGCGGAGATGGAGGCACCGGTGGCGACATCGTCATGACGGCCTCTCATCGATTGACGACCCTGCTCGACCTCCGCTATCTCAACCACTATGAGGCTGAGAACGGGCGACACGGTGGAGCATCCAATTGCACCGGTCGTTCCGGAGAAGATCTCACCATCACGGTTCCAGTCGGCACCATTGTCTCCGATGACCAGACGAAAGAAACACTCGTGGATTTTGTCGAAGATGGCCAGACGGCTATCATCGCCCACGGAGGACGAGGCGGAAAAGGTAACAGCAACTTCGCGACCTCCGTCAATCGAGTGCCGACGAAGTGTACTCCTGGAACTCCTGGTGAAGAACGAACCTTGCAACTTGAGCTGAAACTGCTCGCCGATGTCGGACTGGTTGGTTTTCCCAACGCCGGCAAATCGACGCTCATTGCAGCCATCTCAGCGGCCCGGCCCAAGATTGCTGACTATCCCTTTACGACGTTGATCCCCAATCTCGGCATTGTCCGGTTGGGATCCGACGGAAGTTTTGTCGTGGCCGATATTCCCGGCCTGATTGAAGGCGCCCACGAGGGAAAAGGCCTGGGCGTACAGTTTCTCCGCCACATCGAACGAACCGCGTTCTTGCTCCACTTGATCGATGTCTCAGAATGGGCCCCCGATGATCCCCTGGCCAGCTTTGAGACATTGCGGCGGGAACTTGCCGCCTATGACGGAGGGCTTACCACACGCCCTTTCGCCGTCGTGCCAACCAAGATCGATGTAATCGGCACAAGCGAACGGCTGGCTCAGCTGCAGACCTATTGTCGCCTCAACGGCTATCCGTGCTTACCCATTTCCGCCGCCACGAATCAAGGGCTTACTGACTTAATCACCTACCTCGGGAAACAGGTCGTGCGTGTACGGAAGACGCCATGCGAGACCAGCTCCTAGGACAAGCGAAGCGGATCGTCATCAAGATCGGCAGCAGCCTGATCGCGTCGCGTGCGGAAGGTCTGCACCCCCAACACATTGAGCGATTGGCTGATGACATCGCGATACTCCGAACAGCAGGTCGGGAAATCCTGGTGGTCTCTTCCGGTGCCATCATCTCCGGTATCCGAAAGTTGGAACTGAAGGAGTATCCCAAGAGCCTCCCGGTCAAGCAAGCGGCCGCGGCCGTGGGACAGAGCCGGCTCATGTGGGCCTATGAAAAAGCGTTTGAACGTCTCGATATTCGCGTGGCGCAGATTCTGCTCACCCACCAAGATCTCGCTGATCGCCGCCGCTTTCTGAACGCCCGCCATACACTCGTGGCACTCATCGGTTTCGGCATTGTGCCCATCATCAATGAAAACGACACCGTCGCGGTCGATGAAATCAGGGTCGGTGACAACGACACGCTCGCGAGCGAAGTGGCTCACCTGGCCGATGCGGATTTACTGGTGATTCTCTCTGACGTCGACGGACTGTATACGGAAGATCCGCGCAAAAACCCGTCGGCCACATTGATTCCGCTGATTACGGAGATTACTCAAGATATCGAGCGCCTGGCAGGAGTATCCAGCACCTTTGAAGGAACCGGCGGAATGGCAACGAAGCTTCGAGCCGCCAAGAAGGTCGGCGAGTACGGAATTCCGACATTAGTGCTCAATGGCGAACGGGCCGGGCTCCTCCCAAGGGTCCTTAACGGAGGATCCGGTGGCAGTCTCTTTCTCGCCAAGGAGCGTCGGCTAACCAGTCGTAAACATTGGATCGCCTTTACGCTGCGCCCTCACGGCCAGATCCATCTCGACCAGGGGGCGGTAGATGCCTTGACCAAGCGAGGCAAAAGCCTCCTGGCATCCGGGATCCTCCAGGTGACGGGATCATTTGAAGCCGGCGATCCGGTCAGCTGCCTCGATACGGACGGAAAAGAATTCGCAAAAGGCCTGGTAAACGTGTCGTCCGACTTATTAGGTCAGATGAAAGGTCTCAAGACCACGGACATTCAGGCACAGTTTGGACCTCAAGAGTACGAGGAAGTTATTCACCGAGACAACCTAGTCATCCTCTAGTGCTGAGTCATGAATTCTTCGAGCCCTGATCTTCGGCACCCAGCACTCAGCTCGCATCGCCCGCTCAGCGAGGCGAGCACCAAACACGTACCCCTCAAAGTGGGCCTGCTCGGTGGAAGCTTCAATCCTATTCATAATGGTCACCTGACCATTGCTCGGCACGTCCATGAGAGCATGCAGCTCTCCCAAGTCCTTTTCATTCCAACCGGCGATCCGCCTCATAAGCGGGACGGCTCACTGGCTCCGGCGAATGTTCGGCTTGAAATGGTCCGGCTTGCGATCGCCGACAACCCGCTTTTCACCGTATCGGATATCGAGATACGGCGAACAGGAAAGTCCTACTCGATCGATACCATCCGGGCGCTACACCATCACTATGGCCCATCTACGGAGCTGTTCTTCATTATTGGACTCGACGCGTTTCTAGACTTCCCGACATGGAGAGAACCAACAGAGCTCTTACGGATCTGCCATGTCGTGGTCGTTCCCAGACCGGGGCAATCTTTTCAGGCATTGGCTGGAATGTCCCTGCTCCCCACACACCATTCTAATGAACTGACAGGGCTAGACACCGGTGCCCTCAACAGACTAGACATCGCCAACACCTCTGATCCAGGAGTCACCTGCCTCGCCTTTCCACCCTGTGCCACCTCAGCCTCAGAGATTAGATGGAGAGTTCGGAACAAACTCCCCTTGGTAAATATGTTGCCCCCCCTAGTACAATCTTATATACTTCGGCATAGCCTTTATCAGGAGGAGAGCGATCACACGCGCATCTAAGGCCACCGCCCTCGCTGTAGCAAGGGCAATGCTCGACAAGAAGGCCCTTGATGTCCAAGTCCTCCATGTCGCCCCGCTGACGTCACTCGCTGATTATTTGGTCATTGGATCGGCTGAATCCGACCGGCAAACACGTGCAATCGCTGACTCTATCGCTGATGTCCTCGCACGCGTGGGTGAACGGCCACTGAGTCTTGAAGGCACCACATCGGGCCAGTGGGTACTGATCGATTTTGGCGATGTCGTCGCCCATGTGTTCAGACAAGACACGCGCTCACATTATGCCCTTGAGCGTCTATGGAGCGATGCACAGCAGATTCCCGTTCCGGGTGAAGCGTCGGCTCCGATAGCCGCCGCACAGGGGCGGATAACCCAGAAGGCGACTTCACAGAAGATGGTCTAGGCCATGTTCAAGCTGCTGATTACTATTTTCCTCATCAGCGCCGGCGTATTCATCTACAGCTATTTCCGCGAACTGAATCCAGGAACGATCCTCATTCATACCGCTCCTGGCGCGGAGTTCGAACTCAGCCCTGTCACGCTTGTCTTGATTTCCATGGCATGTGGAGCCGTGATTGCGACCTTTGTCGTGGGGCTCCAGCAAACGGCGCACTTAATCCTGAATTGGCGAAGCAACCGCCTGGTGCGTCGAAAAGAGAAGGTCGACACCCTCCACCGAGACGGAACCCATGCGTTCATGTCAAAGCGCATCTTGGACGCCATCACGCTCTTGGAGAAGGCCCTGACGATCGACCCCAATCGAGTCGATTCTCTCCTGTGGCTGGGGAATATCTATCGATCAGAGCGGAACTTCCCTGAAGCGATCCGACTCCATCAACATGCGCAACGAGTGGACGATCGAAACATCGAGGTGTTGTTGGAATTGGGCAAGGATCTGGAGGACGCCAAACGTTACGAGGAGGCGCTTCAGGCGCTTCAGCAAATCCTCAAGATCGAACCCGACAACCTGACCGCGCTTATCCGGAAGCGGAATCTCAATATCCGTATGGAGCGGTGGAGCGACGCGCTTGAGATCCAACATCGTTTACTCAAAGCCAATCTTCCCGCCCCTGAGCAACAAGCCGAGGCCGCCCTGCTCGTCGGATGCATGTATGAAGTCGGACGGCAACTGCTTGAACGTGGGCATCCTGATAAAGCCCGGCGCTATTTCAGGGGCGCGATTAAGAAAGATCGTAGCTTCCTGCCTGCCTATATCGGAATCGGCGAAATTCTGATTCATGAAGGCAAAACGAAGGATGCCGTCGAAATCTTGAAAAAAGTCTACTCGCGGACCCGCAGCATGATCATCCTCCACCGACTGGAAGAGCTGTTTCTGGATCAAGGCGAGCCCAGCGAAATCATTCGGGTCTATCAGGAAGCCTTGCAGCAAGATCCACAGAATCCAGTCCTCCAATTCTATTTAGGCAAGCTCTATTATCGGCTGGAAATGGTGGATGAAGCGTTCGATCAGCTGTCGACAATCGAAGGGCCACAGGATCATCTCTTGGACTATCACAAGATCATGGCCAACCTGTACTTGCGGAAGCAGCATTTTGAAGAGGCCATTGTGGAATTGAAGAAGGCCCTCAGCTTCAAGAAGCGCGTGGTGGTGCCCTATATCTGCACCCAGTGCCAGCAGGAATCCGTCGAATGGTCTGGCCGCTGCCGCCGCTGCGCCAAGTGGAATACCCTCACCGCGCTCCCCTGGCTCGAAGCCGGCCAAACCGCCGCCAGCTCCGCCGGAGAGCCCTCCTCTGTGCCCTCCGTTCCCTACCAAGGCATTGCTTCTCCGTTTGAAACCGTGTAGGTTTCTCCCTCGTAAAACTCTAATTTTGCTGATCTGTTGATCTATTGAATGTCGTTCGAGCAATCGACAGATCGACAGATCATTAGATGATTTTGTCGTTACCTTTTGAGGATCCCATGAACTATTCGACCTTGGCTGACAAAGCTCTCAGTGACAACCCTCTGACGAGAGACGAGTGCCGCTCCGTCTTGAATACGCCGGATGATGAGCTGCTTGCGCTCTTGCACGCAGCCTTTCAAGTCCGATCCAAATACTTTGGCCGTACCGTCCGGCTCCAAATGCTTCAGAATGCCAAGAGCGGAGCCTGCCTAGAAGACTGCCACTACTGTTCGCAGTCGTCCATCTCGACGGCGCCGATTGAGCGGTACAACCTACTCCCGCAAAAGCAGATGATGGAAGGCGCTCGACAAGCCGCCGCCTCCAAAGCCCAGCGCTATTGCATCGTCATCAGCGGGCGTAGCCCGCTGGATCGGGAAATCGACGAAATTGCCGGGGCGGTCCGCTCAATTAAACAGGAAGTTCCGATTCAAATCTGCTGCTCACTCGGCCTGATGAGTGAATCCCAAGCCAAGCGGCTGAAAGCAGCCGGTGTCGATCGTGTGAATCACAATCTGAACACCAGCGAAGCCTTCCACGCCTCGATCTGCACGACCCACACCTTTCAAGACCGGCTGGCAACAATCAAGAACGCGCGCGCGGCGGGATTGGAAATTTGCTCCGGTGGTATCGTTGGCATGGGCGAAACGGACGAAGATTTGATCGATCTGGCAATGGCCCTGCGTGACGTCAAGCCGGACTCCATTCCCTTGAACATGCTCACCCCAGTCGCCGGCACCCCGTTGGAACAGGCCGACAACCTCAGCCCACAACGCTGTTTAAAAGTACTGTGCCTCTTCCGGTTCCTCCACCCTCGTACAGAAATTCGCATCGCCGGAGGACGGGAACATAATCTGCGGAGCTTAGAGCCTCTCGCCCTCTATCCGGCCGACTCCGTCTTCGTGAATGGATACCTGACGACTCCAGGTGCACCGGCTCCCGAGGTCTGGGGCATGATCAAAGACTTGGGCTTCACCATCGAAGTGGATTATCAGCAGCCCGTCGCTGGCTGACCGTGGACGACCGACCGGTTCGATGAACGTCCATGAAGAAAACAACACGAAAAAAAGAGACGAAAGCCTTTTCCGAGGCGGTCGACACGCATTCCGCCGAGAGCTAACGCTGCTCGAAAAACCGCCAAGATGTATGGGACGCACGTGCTGCGGGTAGTACCTGCAGGTGCCGCTTCGTAGCCACCGTCGCTGAGCTGGGGGCGTTACGCATCGAAATCTGTGCTATCTGGCCGGCTGGATGTGTGAAGTTTGACTCTCCGGAAATCCCCGTGCTACAAGGACCTTCGTTCACAACCGGCTATTGTATGAGCTGGTACCTCTCACGGATCCTAAAATGGCCTGAAGACGATCCTTGGGAAGCTTTGCTATTCCGACAGTTTCAAAGCTGTTCAGTAGATCACCAAGCAGGAGCTGACCCAAATGGCATCGGTCAAGCACAAGCTGGTCTCATGAGCGGAAAAAGAGGCTCGGCAATAGCAAGCCGACAGTCAGTCTAGCCCCGCCTTTGCCAGCCAGAATGCCCACATCGGCTTGCTTGATGTCCATGAACAACTCCTGTGTGCCTCGCATGTTGAGGCTCCACAGACAGTCCATAAGAAGTTTCCATCCATGGATGCGTTGGCCACATGAAAATCCCGCAAAGAGTTTCTTCGGGATGTCCAAGAAACTGAGCCGTTCTCAACATGAGTTCCTATCACGGAACTGAAGGAGGACACCATGTTCATGTTTCTACCATGTACTTTCATATCCCTATTTGCGACTGTAACTTTTCTCACCGTGAGTATTGGACTCACCTCCCCCACTTTTGCGAAAGGCTTCGAGGTCTGGCTGGTGGATCAATCAAACTCAAATGGCAAAACCTTCGGCGGAACAATTTATATTTACGATGGCGATGACTTGGATGGGACAGCAGCTTCGTCAGCAACTCCCACCGACGTTCTTGATCTCTCCGGAGCAACCTCGACTTTATGCTTGGATAGCACCGGAGCCAATCCCGTCCGACCACATATGGTCTTTTTTAACTCGACTCATAGCCATGCGATCTTATCCTTTGTCGCTAGTGGCCATGTCGTAATTTTCAATGCAAAAACTCGCGCACCCGTGACCTGCCTTCGCACGTCAGCCGGTGCTGGCGGCGCTCGTCAAGCGCACGCGGCGACTCCGGCACCAGATGATTCGTACATTCTCGTATCGAACCAGAATGGAAAATTGCTCGAACGTATCAACGCTAATTTTGGCACCAACACGTTCACTCTGGATGCTCCGGCAACGATTAATCTTGCCACGTGTACAACTCCCAATGGATTTCCATGTCAGGATGCTGCACGGAGGCCCGACAACGCGCCGATTGTCGCGGTGGTCGATTCGAGCAGCACTCTGGGATTCATCACCTTGCGTGGCGGAGGTTTGTTCGTGATTAATCCTAAGCTAACGCCGATGCAGATTATTGCCGAGTACGATCGCAACACGGTGCGCGGTGCCGGTTTTGCTGGTGCCCAAGCTGCTGGGACGATGTATGTAAATTCGGGTGGTGGTTCGGTCCTAGATCCGCAGAGGTTTGACGTGTATGCCTTTCCCCTCTCAGGCTACAGTGCGGCGAATCCTTCCAATATTCCGACACCTAAGCTCCTATATTCAGACGATACCGTAGTGCGGGATTCTCATGGATTGGTAGTCACGAAGCGCGAGCGCTTTCTCTGGGTGCTTGATCGCGAGCAGAACGTCGCGGAGGTCTTCAATACACGCACAGGCGTGAATATTAGTACAATCGATTTGAACAAAGGTGGGCCAGCAGGACTGGCGCCTGATCTCGCCGGTCGGTCTCCAGCCGGGAATCGAGTCTTTGTCTCCCTTCGTGGTCCGAATCCCCTCAGCGGAGATCCGCATCTTTCTACAGGCAGCACACCCGGACTCGGCATCATCCAAGTGACTAAGAATGGGAAAAACGGCAAGTTGAAAAGCGTCATTCCTATCCACAACATCGATGCTGATCGTATTGAGCGCGCGGACGCGCATGGCATTGGAATACGATTGAAAGAAACACCGCGATCCCAAGGGGTCGATATGCTCGATCCAGAAGAGGATGAAGATGAAGACAAGGAAGACAACAGGGATAAGCCGAGAATGGAAAAGTAGAGACCGGCGGATAAGAAATTGCAGGATGAAAAGGCACTAGTGGACTGTAACACTTAAATAGTTAGTATAATTGCGCCTATGGAGGGCGCGATGAAACTGACTAACCGCGAACGCATGGAACTGCAACGGCA
>SWDI01000004.1:169250-188504 GCA_005116955.1 Nitrospira sp.
ACATACGCCAATACAACAAGCAGCCCAAACCCGTGAAGTGGAAGTACTTCGATCCATCGCGACGAATTACTCCCGAATCAATCGTTACAGGCCACTAGGAGCCTTAATACCACCGTCAATCACGAACTGATCAGTAATAGTCCATGCTGATGGTACGGGAGCTGGTCACGCGAGCTGAGGGAACCCCAATCAGGAGTTCAGTTGCTGCATCCGTTTGATTGAGCAGTAAAGCGCATAGCCTTGGGCCACCATCCCTGTCACGAGTAACCCCAGTGCGGTCTGCAGCCAATGCGAGTCAGGATGATCGAGTCCATACATGCCAATGACGAACCCGATGGCAATGGCGATGATGCCGACAGATCGCGCGATGACTCCTCTCAGCCGCCAATTATCTGTTGGCGGAGTTTTGCTAGACATCATTCTTCCAGTCTACATACTTATAGACCGAGAGTTCAATTGCACCGAGTACATCTAGATACGTATGGCCCGCAATGATGGAGCATCGACACACTCACCTTGGCGGCTAAAGGGGAAATTGACTATTCAATGGAGGCGCGTAAGAATCCGACAGAGTGGTTGATACGCATCTGATTGAACAGATCCAAGTGTCTTCTCACGAGACGAAGCCGAACGAGTCATCAAGGTCGGTTGGGCTCGACGACCCGGAACCAGACTTCATCCGCATAGGAATAAGCGGAGGTCTGTTCTCCGGCAAAGAGGCCGCAACGGTAGTACCCAGGTGTCCAGCTGGATTTCGGAGGGGTCAGCAGGAAATACCCTGATCGATCGTTCGTCGTCGTCATGACGCGATCTTGCACCGTCGTCTGAGGATCTTCCATCATGTCAGATGTTTCCAGTCCACATCGTGCAGTCAGGGGCACGGCATCGAACGAATCCGATACCAGCCTGAAGACCAAATAGATTTCCGGTTGCGCGGCAGAAAACGTATCGCCGGGATACAGCGGGATGAACTCATGAGCCCCAGTTGGAAAGTCATCTCGCATCACCTTAGTCGCCGGAATGACGAAGCGAAACCAGCTGAAATCCGCATCCCGCCCTGCAATCGCCGCCCCGGTATCCAACGTCTTCTGTGGCTTCAGCCTTTCAACAGCCTTCGCATACAGCGCGTCCTCCGACGGTGCGGATGTAGAGTCGCCTGATTGCTTCTCCGCTTTCGCCTCTTCCTCTTTCAGCTTCACCAGTTCAGGAACATGGGGCCGTACCTTTTCAAGCCAACGAGCAATCTTCTCTTTTGCCAGGACACGGGTACCGGCTGGGAAAGGAACATCCTTATTGGCTCGTTCAAATTCGACAGCCGCGTCATAGAGGATCTGAAAGTGAACAAACGCCTCTTCCCACCGCTCTAACTCCACATAACACTGCCCCATCCGATAGGTCGTATCCGCGAAGTCCTCCTCACTCGGATTCAGATTCGACAGGTTCCCGAACACAGCAAGCGCTTCCTTACACTGCCCCAACTGCATCAGCGTCAGCCCTAGCTGATGGGTAGAGATCGGATCGTCCGGATTGAGCATCAACAACCTGCGATAGACCGGTTCTGCATCTTGAAAGCGGCCGGCTTCGAACAGTTTCCAGGCCTCCGACCGAATGGCAGCCCATTCCTTTAGTTGTGTCGCAGTGGCAGCAGGAGTCAGCGCCGGTTGAAAACGTCGGCCCCGTTCCATCGACTCATGCAGCTGTGCCAATTGATTCTTGGCCGGAAGCTCAAGCGGAGAACCTGGTGGAACATGCTGGAGCACATGGTGGAGGTCGGCATCCGCCCCTTGATAATCCAGCACGTCAAAGCGCGCACGAGCCAAAGCCAGTCGCCAGCCCAGGAACTCAGGCTTCAGTTCCACCGCTCGCTTGTACGATTCCAGCGATTCCTCCAAGCGATCAAGCTTCCGAAGCTCCTGAGCCAACCGCCAGTAGGCCAGTGGATTCTTGGCATCAACCTGCACGATGGTGCGAAGCTCTGCAATGGCCCCCGCTTCTTGTCCCCACCGGACCAGCAGCCCCCATTTCGCCCAGCGGACATCCAGCGCGGCGGGCTGTGCGGCAAGCACTCGGTCATAGGCTTCAATAGCTTCTTGAGGATTACGAAACGTCGAAAGGATGTCACCGCGTACTTTGTGGAGAGTGACCGCTTCTGGATGAACGCCCAGACCGTGATCCAGAATCTCCAGCGCCGTCGTGACCGCCCCACGGTCCCATGCGGCTTTGGCATGCTCAACTACTTCATCTACCAGCGGCCTTGCCCCATCATCTGCTGCGGCACAAGGATTGGCCATTAGAGCCGAGGTGAGTGATAGCATCACAAAAATGGTGCCGGCACGAGATCGTGGTCGATCGACAGAGTCTTGCCTATCGGATGGCGCAATCATGTTTCCGTTTTGAACCCCACTGCGCGTGGAATCAACTATACCAAGAAGCAGGAAGAATATAGCAGCCAGGGCTCCAGCAAAACCGCCTCACACAAATCACTCTTGCAGTTTCATTCCCTCGCTTGACCTACTCTCATGATCCCGCTACTCTGGCTTCAGACGAAACCCCGGAAGAGAGTTCTACTGGAGATGGTGCATGATTCTGGTCACCGGTGGTGCCGGATATATTGGATCTCACACCTGTGTCGAGCTACTCCAGGCCGGACACGACATTACCGTCTTCGATAATTTCTGCAACAGCCATCCCGAATCGCTAGAGCGTGTACAGCGGATTTCAGACAAACAACTCCGCTTCATCCGCGGCGACATCCGCGACCGGACATCGCTGGTGACGGCGCTGCGAGAAAGCAGTGCGCAATCGGTGATTCATTTTGCCGGTCTGAAGGCGGTCGGCGAGTCGGTCCAGCAGCCACTGTCCTACTACGACAACAACGTCGTCGGTTCTTTACGTCTATTGGAAGCAATGGGAACTTGTGGGCTGAAGACGCTGGTGTTCAGTTCCTCTGCTACGGTGTATGGCGATCCGCAGCGGCTACCGCTGACGGAAGATCATCCGCTCTCCGCCACCAATCCCTACGGACAAACGAAACTGACGGTGGAACACATGCTGCGGGACCTGCAGCGAAGCGACACCTCGTGGCGCATCGGGATTCTCCGCTACTTCAACCCGGTCGGCGCACATGCGAGCGGATTGATCGGTGAAGATCCGCAGGGCACGCCGAACAACCTCATGCCCTTCGTGGCACAGGTGGCAGTCGGCCTCCGCCCGCATCTGAACGTGTTCGGGGATGACTACACAACCCCGGACGGCACCGGTGTGCGTGACTACATTCATGTCGTGGATCTGGCGAAAGGACATCTCAAAGCGTTGGATGCGCTCGGACGATCAACAGCACAGTCAGAATGCCTCACAGTCAATCTTGGAACCGGGACCGGCTACAGCGTGCTGGAGATGGTGCGGGCCTTCGAACAGGCCAGCGGCAGGCGGGTGACGTACAAAGTTGCGCCTCGTCGGCCCGGCGATGTCGCAGCCTGTTACGCCGATCCCAGCAAGGCAGCTGCCCTTCTCGGCTGGCGGACTGAGCGAAGCCTCGCCGACATGTGCGCCGACACTTGGCGATGGCAGAACCTCAATCCTCACGGGTATAATCCTCCCCGTCAAGCAACCTAGCAGGATGCGCACAAAAGCTGGTCAGCGTTGTCTGAAACCTCGATCTCTGCAACGACTACAGAAGTCACAATGAGTTTTTCCGCAACCTGCAATTAGGCCTTGCCTATGGCGTTCCGCCGCACCATACGGTCATCGTGCCGCGCGCGGCTGTCATGATACACTGCCCTTTAGATGTTCGACGTCATCCTCTACCAACCGGAAATCCCCCCGAATACCGGCAATATTATCCGCCTCTGCGCCAATACCGGCGTCCGGCTTCACCTGGTGAAACCGCTTGGCTTTACCATGGATGATAAACAACTCGTGCGGGCTGGTTTGGACTATCATGAGTTCGCCAGGATCAGCACCTACGACGACTGGGCCGATTGTGCGGAGTACTTCAAGGATCGCCGCTTGTTCGCTGTCTCCACAAGGGGAACCAGGCGCTATGACCAGATCGGCTACACCAAAGACAACGTGTTTTTATTTGGCCCGGAAACACGCGGACTCCCCTCCACACTCCTTGAATCGTTTCCAGTGGAACAGCGCATTCGTGTGCCGATGCGCCCAGAGAGCCGCAGCCTCAATCTCTCAAATGCTGTCGCAGTCGTGGTGTATGAAGCTTGGCGGCAGATTGGTTTTGAGCACGGGGTCTGACGTTCGTTTGTTTCGAAAAGGGCAACTGCATGGCCTCGGCATTCTCCCACGCGTTCGTTGCCCTCGCACTCGGCAAGGCTCCCCGACATCCCCTCTTTACCTGGCCGGTCTTGTTCCTCGGCATGGCCTGTTCGATTGTCCCGGATCTTGACGTCATCGGCTTTTCCTTCGGGATTCAATATGGTGATCTGTGGGGTCATCGGGGCATGGCCCATTCACTCTTCTTCGCCAGCCTCCTAAGTGTCCTTCTCACGAGTATCTGGCACCAACAGAAATCGACGGCAACACAGGTGCGCCTATTCTTCTATCTTTTCCTCTGCACCGCATCACATGGTCTGCTCGATGCACTGACCGACGGTGGACTCGGGGTGGCGTTCTTCTCCCCGTTCGATACAAGCCGGTACTTTTTCACCTTTCGACCGGTCGCCGTCTCTCCGATCGGCATCAACGCATTTTTTAGCGAGCATGCTTTCCACGTGCTTGCCAGCGAGGTGACATGGATCTGGCTCCCAGCCATTGCGGGATTCTTGATCGTTCGAGGGCTACGATATGTGCGGTCAGCTCAATGGACCGTGAAGCCCACACCGATAGATTGATCAGCCCCATGGAAAAGATGACAGGCGATGGCACAAATCTGCCGTTCAGACTGATGGGCTGGCTGCCTGCTCATTAAGGAGGGGATTCTGCCCACCCTGTCTTCACCCATTTTTCACACATCTACCAGCTCGACAGACGAATATGGCTGCTATCCGAGATATCGACCATACAGGAAGGCAACAAACTGCTTTGCCCCGCGCATTCTATTCTTGACGTTTTCTTCCGTGACACCACCTTGTCGCAATTGTTTCTCAAACCTGATTAACGCATCTTTCAATTCTCTTCTCAGTTCTTTCTCGATGACTCGATCCAACACGCTTGGCATAATCTTCCTCCCCAATTAATTTCCTCGGATCCACTCCGATCAGGACACTGACATGAAGGGTGTAACGTACAGACACCAGATCGGAAACTCTACAGAACTCGTCAGAGACAAGCCAGTTCTTAAACTATGGAGTACCAGCTCAACAACAGACTCCTTCTCCGGACAAGGCTAAAGCCGCCTGACATGGAATAATGTAAGCCCTATTTTCACTCTGGCCTTGGGCAGAATCGTCTTATGCATAAGAAACGTTGGAAGTGATGCAACTGATTCCTCCCAATGTACCAGCAACCGTGATGATTTCTGCGTCAACAGCTCCCCTAGGCGAACCGGGCCGACAACAAAGGCCTCACCACCCAGCCGTAACATGCGACCCAGTCTCGTCACAATCGTCTTCATGGTTATGGACGAATTAAACGAGTCATATGGCAACCACTGATAAATCAGGTCATACACTTCGCGGTTATCCAGAGACGCTTCACACGCATCAGCGGCTTCCATTCGAATTCGTTGCAGCCAATCCCATCGGTGCACTTCGGCGCACTGAGTCCAGAGCTGCTGGGCCTGACGCTGCGCATACGCAACAGAGCGAACATGCACGGTATAGTCACGTGGCCGGTCAAAGAGAACGCACGTGGCAATAACCGCATCCCCATTGGCAATGAGCACACGCTCTGCCCGCGATCGCAACCTCCCGATCTCGCGATCCTGCTCGCCAAGATCGTCGAGATAGTCCGCCACGAAGGATTGGGCAGCGAGTTCGCCGATCTCCTGGTCGTCTTCTGGAAATAGGGGCACCGCCTCAAAGGCTTCGGCAGGGGAAATCTTCAGAACTCCTTGCGCGAATACCGTACGCCAATCGACCGGACTGACCGGACACTCGTTGAGCGGTAATGTCTTGACTGGGAGATCAGGATCCAATGGCAAGGTTAATTCCGTTTCACGATCTTTCAGAATCAACGAACGCCCTTCGACACGGAGGCTGCGATCCAGCGGGAGCACACGGCGCCCGATCGAACTGACGTAGGGAAGACCCACCGGATCTTCATCAAGAGTGGCCTTTTGAACAATCCCGTTTTTCAGGGTTACACACAGCCCCTGGCTTCCCTCAAGATACCGAACGGGAGGATGCTGGGCTGGCAGCCATTCAACACGATGAGACCTTGCAGGATTCATGAATACTGGAAACGGATCCTCGGCACCTACCGGCTGAGGCGTGAAAAATGTGCTGAACAAACGAAAGGCTGCCTCGGATGGATAGGTCGGAATACCACGATACCGTAAGGCCCTCGGAACAGAGTGTCCCTTGTTCTGATCGTCATACAACCCACGAATCAGCTCGAACACGGCAGAGCCCGTCCCAGGCAACAACGATTTGAACAGTTCAACCACCGGGAGAAAGTCAATCTGGCCCCAATGCATGGCTCCCATGCAGGCCATGAAGCGTACCGTTTCAAATCCCCCACCATCCAATACATACAGGGCATCTTTTCGCTGTCGAATCGTCGCCATGCCTGTGGGATGGATTGCTAGATCCTCATCGCGATAAAACCATCGCACTTCCTCGATTGGTACTCGTAACGCCCCTGCAGCCAGGGCACGAAGATCATCCGGTGTGATCCGCTGCCAATTGGGCCTCAAGGTGAGATTCAGCCTAGTCTCATTCACCAGCCCACAAGGCTTAATCCCAACCCACCGTCCCCAATCCAGTCGAACTCGCGCTCGCCGCAGCAAGACGGTTCCGGGACCGCTCGACTCCCATTCGCACTCATGCAAGGGATGGCCTACCGGATCAGTTTCGAGGAAACGTCGTCCATCAGGCCGATAAAAAACAAGGTGCCCGTTCGGAAGAGTGTGAACGTGTCCACCGACCTTGTCGAAGGACTCAGTAAGTGTACGTGTGGAAGGAAACCGGAGATGGCCTGGCGTGTTCAGCGCAAATGCAATGGCGTCCGATGGCATTCACTCGCGGAGTTGGCCGCCCCCCAAGACAATGAATTTAGCGCAGGTTAACTCTTCCAACCCCATGGGACCCCGCGCATGAATGCGCGAGGTACTGATGCCGATTTCAGCTCCCAGACCGAACTGGTACCCGTCGTTGAGCCGGGTAGAGGCGTTGACCAGGACGGCACTGGCATCGACTTCTTTAAGAAACCGCATCGCATGTCCGTAGTCCGATGTCACGATCGCTTCCGTGTGCCGCGACCCATACTGTGCGATGTGTTCCATCGCCTCATCCATATTCTTCACGATTCTCACGGCAAGAATCAGGTCAAGAAACTCTTTGCCGTAATCCAGTTCGCTTGCAGGCTTGGCCTCAAGAATCAATTGGCAGGTCTTCGGACAGCCGCGAATCTCGACATTGGCCGCGCCGAGGCTTCGGGCGAGCTTGGGCAATAAAATCCGCGCGGCCGACTGGTGAACCAGCAGGGTTTCCATGGCGTTGCACGTGGATGGCCGTTGCGCTTTGGCGTTGACGCAAATGGCCTCCGCCATCGCCAAATCCGCTTCGGCATCGACATAGATATGGCACACACCTGCATCATGCTTCACGACCGGAATCGTCGAATGTTCCGAGATGAGCTTCATTAACGATTCGCCGCCACGCGGAATGATTACGTCGATGAACCGATCCTGCTTGAGCAACACCGGCACCACCTCACGATCTGCACGATCGACGAATGTGATCGCACCGGCTGGAACACCGGCCTTTCTCGCCGATTCAGACAAGATGTCGGCAATCGCCGTATTGGACCGAATAGCCTCACTGCCACCTCGCAATACACAGACGTTGCCCGATTTAAGACAGAGGGCAGCCGAATCCGCCGTTACATTAGGGCGCGACTCATAAATGATCCCGACCACTCCGATGGGCACACGTACCCGCCCAACCTGCATCCCGTTGGGCCTCGTCCACATACCCGACATCATTCCTACAGGATCGGGCAACTTCGCCACTTCACGAATGCCGGCGGCCATCTCCCCGATCCGCTTCTCGGTCAATCTCAAGCGATCTGCCATCGCCTTCTTTTCGGGCGTCATTCCAAACGCCTTCAAATCTTGCTCATTCGCTGCGAGGATTTCGCCCGACTGAGCCTCGAGCGCCTCCGCCATAGCAAGGAGTGCTTGATCCTTGGTGACGGTCGGTAGAGACGCTAATCTCCTCGATGCCTGTTTGGTCTTGGAGACCAGCGCCAAGACATACTCCAACACAGGCAACGGCTTGGACTCGTCAATGTTCTGATCTGGGGCGGTCTTGCCTAGAGCTTCCACGCTTTACACCAAGATTCAACCATTCGGAATGACTGCTGACAATACCGTGTGGGTAAGAGACG
Organism: Nitrospira sp.; assembly: GCA_005116955.1. Taxonomy (GTDB): domain Bacteria; phylum Nitrospirota; class Nitrospiria; order Nitrospirales; family Nitrospiraceae; genus Nitrospira_D. The sequence continues at coordinate 177,756 of SWDI01000004.1, forward strand.
GGTCAAGAGTCTCCATAATGCGTGGTGCGTGGGATCCTTATCAGTGGCAAGGTCTGGAGAACCGAGAGAGGCAAGCCAATCATGCTTATTGCGTTGCCTGAACATCCACCTCTTCCGAGACCCTCGATTCATCAGGTGAACTTGGTTCCGCTGGAACGATCGGCTGTTCACGGATGCCTGGCTGTGCCGGAGCCGTAGACGGCCTAGCGACAGGCCCAGCTACCGCCACCATAGACGGATTCGGATATTGAAATACCCAATCGTAGTGGGTCGGCTTTCCCTCAAAATGGCGCACTGCGAGCGGGAAATTACCCTGTTTGATCGGTTTCTGCCGGCTCTTGCTTCGGACTCCCATGATGCCTCCCGCGGGAGCCCTCAGTAATTCCCACTCACCACGTCCTACCGGATCAAGGTAAACCTTCCTGAGAAATGGTTTTGGCGGCCTCGTGAGTTCGGCGAGCGTTTGCGGGTACACTTCACCAGGGAAAACTCTTCCTGCCTTTGTAGTAGCCGAATACAGTGCGAGAGCCGATTGAATCTCTATTCCCTTGGCCAGCAAATCCGTCTCGAGCTCTCGTTGCACCATCGTCTTCCACTGCCGAGCGGCCACCGTCATGGCAAGTCCCATAAGAGTAATCGCAATCATGACCATGAGGTACGAGAAGCCTGTTTCTTGCCGCCTCAACGATGCCAAAAGCCTCCTCATGCACCATCACTCCTGGTCCGTTGATTGCTCCCTCTCCTGGTCCATTGATTGTCCCGACAATTTATCCGACAGCGATACCGTTTGATCCACATGGGTACCGGCATCTCGGATCGTCACACTTTCAGAGTTGATCGCCTTAAGAATCAGGTGGTCGTCGACACGATCACCGACCTTCAGCATCAGCACCTCATCGTCTTTCTTGAGTACAGCAATATCCTTATTTTCACGACGCCCCTCACCCACACGAAGAAAGCCCAGGTATCGATACTGCTCTAATGCCAACTTCTCTTCTTGATCTGTCGAGGTCTCGACTGAAGACAAACCAGGCTGATTTACGGAAGTTAGGTCATTCCCGGTGGCAAACGTGCCATCGGGACGGGGTATGGAAAAAATATTACGCGGCACGGTGAAAGTCGCCTGACGTTGAAGACTCGTTGATGTAAACAGATGGAGGTTTACGTGCAAGCCTGTTCCCCCTGTTGCCGCACGTTGCCCTACGGAGGGGTGACCCGCGATATTCGTGAGCGGAACGCGAACCGGCTCCTGCAGTAGGCGCCATTGCCATACTGCCAGTCCTGCCCACAGAAGGAGAAGCGAAGTAGCAAGAATCGTCTTCTTTTTCGCATCCATGATTAGTGTGCTGGTCCCGACGAACTAGACACCTCGGCATCGCCGCGAAGGTACGTTGCAATCTTAATATTGAACGTCAATGATTCGTCCTGTAAGCCTCCGGACCGAGCTAGCTCAAGATCCTCGATAAACACCAACTCTTCCGCCGTCTCAAGACCGTAGATGAATCGGCGAAGATCCTCGTATCGCCCAGTCATCGGCCCCTGTAACAGCCCCTTGCTCGTATTCGCAATGAGAGTGGGCTCCGTCTTATAGGACAACCCCGGCAAGGTGACTCGGTCACGCTTCGCTTCATCTGAAATCCCCAGTGCGAGCGGAGTAAAGTCGCGTTCGGCGGGGAGCACCGCCCAGACTCGGCTCAAGTCTTGTTTCGCCTTTCTTGCTTCTCGGTGATACATCAATGCTTGTCGGGTCGCAGCCCATTCCTTCTCCAAGCGCTCTCGGCTCGCTTGAGCACTTACCACACCGAAGTCATGGACGAGGAACAGTATAAAAAGAAGACCCAGCGCGACTCCCATCCAGGAGAACAAGGGTGCAAAGGGATGCTGCCAGAGAAAGAGCAGTCGATCTTTCATCACTCAAGTTCCTTCGCGCCGGTATTGTACCGTGACATCGAACTCCACCAACCCATTCTGCCCGACACTATGCTGCCCCAAGATCGGGTCTTTAAATGTCGCGTGATCTTGAAGCCCGACGGTAAAGGCAGTGATATCCTCGAGGGCCATCGCAGTTCCCGTGAGTTGAACCGTCGTGCCAGCTTGATCAAGACGAACGCTGCTGAGCGCAAGGCGTGGAGGGATCGTTTGCTCCAACTCAGTCAGAAACTTGGTCCACGAAAACGTTCTTTTTTCAAGCAGCTGGTTCGCCAACTCGACCTCAGAAGGCAGTCTTTTTAACGCCTCTGCAGACAGATCAATACCTTCACGCCGGGCCTCTGCCATGAAGTCGAGGTCCTGTTGCCGCACTCGATCCAATTCTGCCTGGATGGTTAACGATTCTTGATACGTGAGGATCACATGCCCGAGGTTCCAACAAATCCCGATCACAAGTAGGACGCAGCTGCAGATCAGGAGCCATCGAAGCGGAACGACTGCTGGTCGATAGCGGCGGCTCAGGTTTATCTGGAACTGATCTTCGGCACCGCAGTGCAATAGCCATAACTTGAGTGGTTCGAAGAACCTCGCGACGAGGGAACTCGTGATTGCCATGCTAGAGCACCCCAGCCATCGCGGCCAACGATGTCATCCCTCGATCGCTCCCTGTGGCCATTCGACCAAGAGCCTCGACCGATTCCCAACCTAACTGTTCAACGGACAGGTGGAGCTCTGTCTCAATCAATTTTCGAAAAGCCGCAATGTCCCCAGCCGCACAAATCACGGCTTCCTTCACGACCGCTGAAGGATGTTGTTGTTGACAGATCTCCAACGAGACACAGCATTCCTCAAGCGTCTTGTTCAGCATGTCGATCTTCCTCGACTCTTCAGTCGCCTCGGGCCCCAGAAGCTTGCATCGGTAGGACAACAACCGTCCTTGTTGATAAATCATGGTTGTCAGAGCTCGATCCGATACATTGATCCACAGACAGTTCCGGCTTCGCCAATGAGAGCCACTCGATGCCCTTCTCCACAGATCAAAGATCCGTAGGCTCGTGATCCCCACCTCTTGAGGAATCAACCCGACAGATTCACACAAAGACTCATACTGCTTCAGCACCGATTCCTGGACCGCCACCGCCAGCACAGTATGGGCTAATCCTTTCCCTCGCGATCGATCATGAAAGACTTGGGACAACACCTTCGCCCCGCTCAGCGGGAACAGCTGTTCTTGACCAAGCCGCCAGCGGATCAGCGCCTCGCGTTCCTCGCACCTGATAGGGAGCTGCTCAAGGTGCAGGACCGTCGTTCTGACCGCCGTATCAGGCAGCAACACGGCAATCCGTTGAGGAAGATCAGAACGCATTGCTCTCCAGACGGACTGGTGAACCGAATCTGGATTGGTCAGGGCACGAATACGATTGGCCAATGCTAAAGGATCAGGTACATTCTCCTCAGTCGGAGAGGGCTTGACCATGCCTTCGGAAAGCGGAGACATGACGCACTTGTGTCGACGTTGCCCACGCCAGTTTCGCTCAGTTTCAGCCCACGCGATCGAATCGGCTCCGAACTTCAAGCACCGCTGTGGTCGGCTCCCAGCCCATTCCCACATCACATTACCCTTCCTCACTGAAGGTTACCCGATTGATCTCTCGCAACGACGTCTCGCCATTCAACACTTTTTTCAACGCCGACTGTCGTAGCGTAATCATCCCATCGGTCACGGCCCGATACCGAATTTCTGACAGTGGCCGTTCGGCATGAATCATTTCTTTGATTTCATCCGTCAGATCAAGAAACTCCGTGATACATTTTCTTCCTCGATACCCAGTTCCATGACATTCCGAGCATCCCTTCCCTTCGTAAAATGGCGTCTCCTTGTACTGCTCATAGTCCAACCCTGATTCCTCAATAAGGGCCTGCTGTGCTTTGACGAGAGTCCGACATGATGGACACAGGATTCGGACAAGCCGCTGCGCCAATACACAATTGAGAGCAGCCAGAAAATTATAGGCGTCGATCCCCATCGACGCGAACCGCCCAATGACGTCGAACACATTGTTCGCATGCACCGTCGTCAGCACGAGATGGCCGGTCAGGGCCGATTGGATCGCGATCTGCGCCGTCTCGGCATCTCGAATCTCACCGACCATAATCTTGTCCGGATCATGCCGGAGTATGGACCGAAGGCCTCGCGCAAACGTGACGCCTTTCTTTTCATTAACGGGAATCTGCACCACTCCCGAGAATTGATATTCAACGGGATCTTCGATCGTAATCAGCTTGTCTTCGAGCGTGTTCATCTCCGATATCGCGGCATACAGCGTTGTCGTCTTTCCACTTCCTGTTGGCCCCGTGACCAACACCATGCCATAGGGACGAATAATCGCTTTCCGGAATCGTTTCAGATCTTCCGGATTAAACCCGATCCGTTCGAGCTTCAAGTCCGACACTCCAGTCGCAATCGAGTCTCGGTCTAATATTCTGATCACGACCGACTCACCGAAGACGCTTGGCAGAATGGACACCCGAAAATCCACGGTCTTTCTATCCAGCCTCATACGGAAGCTTCCATCCTGAGGCACCCGACGCTCGGCAATATCAAGCTCCGACATGACCTTCAAACGGGACACTAAAGGGGCATGCAATCGACTATCTAGTGGCTCCATGGCCGGAATCAGGATGCCATCGACACGAAGTTTGACCTGGGTCGCCCGATCTGCGGCTTCGATATGGATGTCACTGGCTCGGCGCTGCATCGCGCTCAGCAGGATAGAGTCCAGCAGCTTCACAGCTGGACTCTGCTCTTCCCCCGCATGATCAAGGGTCAGAATCTCCCCATCTCTATCATCTTCTTTAACCAGCACTGATCGATACTCCGCTTCCAGCTCACGGAGAGCTTGACGCGAACCAGCACTACGATCCAGCGCGGAAAGGATCGCGCTCTTGGGACTGACGATCAGCTCAAGTGGCTTTCCGATCAAGAGCTCCAATTCGTCGAGTCCCAGCACATTGTTAGGATCGGCAATGGCAATGGACAGCACGCCGTCCCGTTCGGCAATTGGGATAAACGGAAATCGCTGCATTAGCTTGACGGAAATCGTCTCGTAGTAGCGGGAATCGACTTGAAACTCTTTCAGCGGATCATAGGGAAGACTGTATCGAACAGCTAGGGCTTGAGCCAATTGATCCTCCGAGAGAAGTCCTTCGCTGATCAGCATTTGCCCTAAGGTGGCAGGCACACCGTTACATCGGCATAGGACATCCTCGACCGTGCGCTTGGTGAGCATTCCCTGGTCGACCAAGATCTCGGCAAGAGATGTTCTCGTAAGGCTACGCAACATACGCAACCTGTCTCATCCGGGTATGCTTATTATCCTGAGATCCCACGTCTCTCCTACTCTAGCCGCCAACGGTCCCGGCCATCTGAAATACCGGCAGATACATCACAATGACAATCCCGCCGACTAGTACTCCCATCACAAGCAACAGCGCCGGCTCGATCCACGTGGTAAGTTGCGTCAACCTCGTATCGAGGTCAGCCTCATAAAACTCCGCAACGTCTCGTAGCATCGAATCAAGAGACCCCGTTTCCTCCCCGACGGATAACATTTCGATCGCCAATTTCGGGAGCACCCTGGGACGATCCAATGCATCAGCCAATGTCGCCCCTTCACGAATTTCATTGACGGCCCCAATCATTGCTTGTGAAATCCACTTATTTGAAACAGCTCCTCGTGCGCCTTTCAACGCATCAACAAGCGGGGTTCCTCCCGCAAGAATAGTTCCGAGTGTTCGCGTCAGTTGCACAGTATTGTGTTTGACGACAATCTGACCCACGAGCGGGAGATTCAGCACAAGACGATCGATTGCCAGTTTCCCAGCTGAAGTGGCATAGTAGGTATGGACTCCAAGCATGAGGCCGATTAGAACGGCCGCTGCGGGCAGTAACCGTGATTCAGCATGTGTAACGACATCGAGCAACACCTGAGTTGACCAGGGCAAGGCCTTCGCTGACTCTCCATAGACCGACACAAAAGTCGGCATGACATAGGTCAATAGAAAACCAACCACGGCGAGACCGATACCGATGAGAACAATAGGATAGGAGATCGCTTTTTGTACTTTCTGACGAAGTCCAACCATCAGCTTCAGATACGCAACGTACCGCTGTAGTACTTCTGGAAGATTGCCCGATTGCTCTCCGGCTTTCACCGTGGCGACATAGAGTTCAGGAAAATAACGGGGGTGTTTAGCCAAGGCTTCTGAGGAAGAGGCTCCACCTCGAATGTCATCTCGCACACCACGTAGAGTCCGTTGAAATCCAGCATGGCCGGCTCGTTCGATGAGAAGATCCCAGATGCGCAAAATGGGCAGTCCAGACTTGACCAGAGCCATCAATTCTTGATTGAAAACTAAGAACTGCTCCAGCGGAAGCTTTCCCCATGACCATGACGGCTCCGTCTTGACCGATGCGGCTCCTCGAGAGTGAAGATTGAAAACCAACAACCCTTGCGACTCGAGTTTGGCACGAACCAATGATTCATTGTCTCCTTCTACATGCCCATGCATGGTGGACCCATCAGGCCGCGCGACTCGATACGCAAATACTGCCATAGATAGAGACCTTCACGACTTGCCAATTAGCCCATCGTGCGCCATTACATTCGTTCGTACTCAGGCTCATCCGCAGACGGCTCTGTCAACCACAGGGTCTGGCCCGCTTGAATGCGGTCACCAGAGAGCGCGTTGAGAGCCATGAGACGGCTGACAGACGTGTGATATCGTCGTGCGATACGCCATAACGTGTCCCCATACTTGACGACCACGTGTGGAGGAAGGGGCACTGCCAACTGAGAAACCACCGGTACTTCACCGACTGAAGAGGCCCCCGACACCTGAATCGCAGCACCTGAGACAATCTGAGTGCCATCATCCGGAATAGCCCGTAAGTCACCCTGTTGAGGGAGGATCGTCGCGGGCTCTGGTTGCGCGTCTCTTGGAGAAACCATCGCTGCAGGAGAGACTTCTCCCCTCACCTGTTTCTCAACTTTCGAGAGTTGCCTTTGAAGCTGCTTCAATTGATTCTGTAGCGCGGCTCTGGTCCGCCCTACCTGTTCCCGTTCGGAACGAGCGCTGCTTAGTTCTTCCCGCTGAAGATCGATCACATGGCGAGCTTCCGTCAATCGACGCTCCGCCTCTTGAATACGACCTTCAAGCTGAGCTCTGGCAATCTGCACCTCGGCCAATTCTTGCCCCCGTTCGTCGACCTCTACTCTCAACTCGTCAACCATTCGCTGGGCATCGCGCAATGAGGTTTTGAGGGTATCCACCGTGAGCTGGAGATCCGACATCTCCGGCTCTATGATGAGGTCATCGAGCGAACCACAGGCCGAGATTCCAAGCAGAAGGATTCCGATGGATAGGCTCCTCCATTTCCCCTTCACTCGAACCCCTTTGAGTCCAGAGCAGAATCTACTCCGAGCCAATTTCACGAGCCTGTTCACCATTTGTTATAGGGAGTCCCGTTCGTCCCAACCAGATCCGACCCTGAATACACATCAAAGATACCACCCTCTGTCGGTTCGATGATCTGCTGCCAAGAGCTCGGCGAATTCGTAAAGGGGTCTTTGGGAAGAGTCCGCAAATACCCAGCCGAGACCAGACCATCCAAGGACGGAGGGTACTTCCCTTTATCCGCACGGTGATGATCCAACAACTCGCGCAACGTGAAAAGGTCTTGTCGCAATACCGTTTCCCTGGATTTGGTCAATGATGACTGATAGGACGGAACGGCGATCGTGGCCAAAATCCCAACAATGGACACGACGATCATGAGTTCAATCAGTGTAAACCCATTCACATTCCAGCCACCCACCTTACCAATCCTGGTACTTGGTCCCATCGAGCCCAGACTCCTCGCTTTGCGTCATCACATCGTAAACATCTTCACCGCACCAACTGGACGGCTTCGGACGATCTTTATAACAACGCAGAGCCCAATCGGATTTGCCCGTGAGCGGGTCGATCGGCATCGCCCTCAGATAACGCCTCACCGTGGTGCCTCGAACCGTCGCCTCTTGTCCCGTCAGTTTTACGCCTAACAGAGCATCAAGAGACTTCGGATAGCCGTACGTCCCGGTGACTTCCTTACACGTCAACCTATTCTTTACACAGAGCGCTCCGAGCAAGACGTCTCCATCACGATTCCACTCCAGCTTGAACACATCGATCGCACCGCGAATCGTCCGAAGATGCTGACGCAACTCGATCTCTTGGACTCGCTTCGTCGATATTTTGCTCAGAGGCATGGCAACCGATGCTAAGATCGCAATGATCGCCATGGTGACGAGAATCTCAATGAGAGTGAGGCCATCCTCCCTCACCGCACTCGCACCACCCCTGTCCCAACTACTTCTGGCGATACCTGCGCCGCACCGTTAGCATCCATCAGCTCAACGCGAATCGGCGACACCCCTGGGGCCTTTGCCACGAAGATGACATTCATCGTTCGCGGCGGACGCTGAGCCGAGCGAGTGAAGTGGAACGTGATGGCTCTTGCTTGCTCGACACCATCCACCGTTGTCGTCTCGCCCGCGTCGATCAACTCCGCATTATCAAGTCGCTTAAATTGCAGAATCTCAGGGTCATAACCCAGTTTGAAGGAGTGCTCGCCCGATGCACTGATTCGCCCATCCATGACAGAAAGCCGGATTTCTTTACCGGATTGAACAACCGCGTCTTCCGGCTTGATCACCAACTGAGGACCAGGTGTTGCCAGCTGGGCCAATGATCGGACCATGTTTGTCTGTCCTGTGCCTCTCTCCAAAGCTCCACCGTGAGTGGCCATCTTCCCGTACTCGCCTCCCACCAATGCTGATACTTTTCGAGAAGGGCCGGAAAAGACCGGGCTGGTCGCATAGTTGAATTCAGTACCAGACCAAAAGGCTTGATTGCTGGAGCCAGGAGGAATCGCGGGTTGCGCAATGCGAGGAGTGATAGTGAGAATGACTTCGGTCGTCACTCGTTCCGTTTTGTAAGAGCTCAACAGTTTTCCAATCAACGGCCAATCCCCAATCCATGGCATAGTAATTCGCGTTCGACGATCCTCCTCCTGAAGCAGCCCCCCGAGGACCACCGTTTCTCCATCCCGCATGTTTAGGGTGGTCTCAGCCGAGCGATTGCCAAATTTAAACTGTTCAATTTTAGGAGCAGCCTGAAGGAGCACCGGCTCTCCAACCCGAATAACCTCCACCTTCATTTTCAACGACAACTCATTGCCTAATCGGATTGAAGGCTCGACAGTCAGCTTGACGCCCGTATCTCGGAACTCAATCGACGTGACGGTTGAGGTAGTCGGTACGGCTCCCGTGGCGGCCTGCCCAGGTAAGACATTGGTGGTAGAGAGAAGAATCGGTTGTTTGTCTCCGATATTAATCTCTGCTTTCTTGTTATTCATCACACGAACCTTGGGGGAAGCGAGCGTCTTCGCGTCTGATTGCTGCTTAAAAAAATCCAGCAATACAGTCGTCGGCAGTTTAAAGAGATAGTTGCTCGGCCCCAGATCGGTCAGTTGGCGGTAGGTCATCTGCACAGCCTCTGCAGCCAAGGTTCCGGTAAAGCCGGAAGCAATTAGTCCAGCACCGGCTTGCTTCGGATAGTTCAATCCATATGTTTGCCCCTTTGTCCGATTGACTTCCAACACCTCAAGCTCAAAAAGGACCTCGGGTTCCTGTCGATCATTGGCCTGGATAATCCTTTCGGCAAGTTCCAGTTTCTCCGGCTGATCGCGAACGATAATGGCATTGAGTTGTTCATTCGCATGCATCCGCTTGGAATCCAACATGCTCTTGAGTAAGAGCACCATGTCTTTGGCCTTCGCTGTCGAAAGGTAGAACGTCCTGATCATCAGATCTTGATACTGCTCCTGCTTCTGTTTGGTATCGGGACTGACAATTAAGACAGCCGGAGATATTTGACGAGAAAACAAACTGTTACTATTGAGAATTAGGTGCAGCGCTTCCTCAAAAGGTGTGTCCTGAATCCAAATGGAAATGGGGTCGTTCCGGACGTCCTTGTCGAAGACCAGCGTAAATCCGCCGACCTTCGCCACCCCCTCCAGGACTTCCTTAATGCCAGCGTTTTTGAATTTCAGTGTCACAGGCTGTCTCGAACGTTCGTCTCTTGCGAGCCCTTGCTGGACTTCAGTAAGCCGGGTGATCTTCTCCAGCGCCTCTTGGTATGTTGGGTCGAGCTCCGCAGCCCGAGCAAAACCACCCATCGCCTCCTCGACTCGTCCAAGTTGAGCCAGCCGTTCAGCCTCGCGGTACTGCGACCGGGATTCTTTCACGTGAGTGGCTTGCATGAAACCCGCTTGGTAGTCAGCGCTGGAAGGGTTGATGGCCAGAGCTCGCTTGAACTCTTCAAGGGCAAGATCGATTTGTTTCTCCTTCAGCAACGTCCGAGCCCGCTCGGCATACGTCGCTGCAGCGCGCTCGCGAGCCAACCCATACTTACCCTGTAGGGAAGGATTGAAGGGATCGTCTTTTAATGCCTGTTTGTAGGCAAGGATCGCTTCTTCCCAACGTTCCGCAGCCAAATGCAGATCTCCCCGCTTGACGTCAGGAGACACAAACAAGGCGCAACCAGACATCCAGAGGATTCCCAGAACCAGGATGATTTCTATCGTTTGACGATGAAGACACGCCTTCAGCTGACGAGCCACAATATATGTTTCCTATAGATATATGGGCATTACCCTATGGCCTGGAGGCATAGTCCATGCCAGCCATCAAATTTCCTTATACTACGGATCAAGAC
>SWDI01000005.1:0-161055 GCA_005116955.1 Nitrospira sp.
CACGCCAACAAAGCCGCCGCTAAACAGTTGGACACCGGCATGGAATAAGATGACGGGAATGACTGCAATCGCTCGCAAGCCATCTATTTCAGGACGGTACCGCATATCTCTGATCTTGTGGCCTCTCTCCACCGGCTGAACACACAACCTTCCCTCATCGGTGGTTAGCCTCAGCCGTACATCGCAACTCTGGGGGGATGATTCAGAACTGTTTGTATTTCATGAGAAATTTATCTCGCGACTCGCTCAGTACTGCACACACTATAAACCTACTGAAACTGAACGTAGCAAAGCGAGGCGTGCCTCGTAGTGGGTTATTTTGAAACAGCATGGTCCCATGTCCGTCAAAAAAAGACTGGTCAATAATGAGCATCTCTCAATCTGAGCCAGGGCGTCTAAAATGAGTCTCAAAAATTGCACGCAGTGACGTAGCTGAATTCAAACTGACCTACTACTTGCGTGCTTCCTTTGTCCCATGCCGAAATCTTCTTAGAGAGTTGGGCTACGATATTTCCAAGAATTCCGTGGGTTGTGCCGCGAGAACACCTACGAACCACAGAGGGATTCTTGGCTAAATACGATTTTGAGCTAACTATTAAATGTAAATGCCCGAGGCCGTATCTCAAAAAAGACCGCGATAAATATAGACTAGCCCGAAGGAGCCGCCCACAAAATGGCCTTAGAAAATGCCTTTCTGGGTGATGAGTGGCGCGGTCAGGGGATACTGGCTTTAGGTGCGGAAGATTGGCAGGCTTGCAGGGATGCTTCAGAGATGCCTATGGCATGCGTACGGCGGTATCAGACCAATTGAGGCACAGGAGATCAGGCCGTGCCTGATCTCCTGTTTGGCCTACTCACATAAAAAATGACTGAACTAAAACGCCCAGTATCGAGAGGCTCCGAATACCAGTCGGCACCCCACGAGAAACAGTTCCCCATGAGACTCAACCGGTACGGGTTTCGTCCACTGGACTTCATACAAACTCAGGGAATATTCCCATCGAGTTTCAGCAACATGAAGTTCCAGCAGCTGCTGTATTCGAGGCCGCCCCCCCATCAGCACAAGGATCCCATGCTCACTCTTATTGATGCAGTAGACGTCACCCTGCTGGATACTTACTCGCTCTCCATTGATCGATTCGCATAAGCTATAGGCGCACACCTTTTGTTCGTTCACCCGCTCCTCTCGTCGTCGCGAAGGGAATGAACCCTCCACGTCTTTACGGACACCGACCATCGCGACCTCGGCGTTCAGATTACCCACACGGGATATAGGCGATTCACGGATGATTTCCTTGGTTCCAATATTCATGATGCCTCCATAGAACAATCAAGAGAACAATCAAGCCACAACTGCTGCATGGAGCAAGTGCCGTACCTAAAGAGCATTCATACATGTACACGTGGATTGCTCATGAATCTCTCTCAAATACCTTGTTTGGAAGCGTATCGAAACAAAACAGCGAAGGGATATAGATTCATCATTTCGAAGTATTCTGATTGTAGCTTGTTGATTTTAAAAATAATTCCACAGTGAATGGAAAAGCATACGCAATAAGAAGGTCTACCCTTCACCGAAAGGTAGGCCCAGAGACGTTACCACTCAGAATAAGTCGAACACCGTAAGGAGCAGACCGAGCAACTCCCATCCTGTCAGCTCAACTTCTCCACTCGCAAGCCGAGCAACCGGATGAGTTTTCGATGAGGGTTTTCTCGCCGATCGAGAAACGGGAGCAGCAGCTTCAGACCTTCCCGCTGCAACATCGCTACATTGCCGGTCGGTGCAGCCAAGGTGTGCGCCCGAGATATGGTTTTAAAATCAGTAAACCTGACGGTGAGCACGACGGTCCGAAACGAATGAAATCCTTCGTGATGCAGACGCTCGATGACACCGTGAACCAGCGCATTTAGTAGGGTGAATAGCCTTTGACTGTCGAGCGTATCGGACTCAAAGGTCTCCTGCTCACCGATGGATTGGGGCTCCGAATATTCCTCAACCGGTGAGTCATCCCGTCCTCGAATCTTTTCGTAAAGATCCACCCCTCGTTTCCCCAACAGGGCTTCGAGTTGACGGACGGTCAGCACTCTCAGATCCGTGACAGTCTTGATATGTTTTGCGTTTAGTATGCTTTCTGTTTTAGGTCCGATACCAGGGATGACCCGGATCGAGAGTGGAGCCAGAAACGTCTCGGCCTCTTCCGCTCGTACGGCCGTGAGTCCGTCAGGTTTCCGCCATCCTGACGCGATCTTCGCGATCAGCTTATTGGGCCCGATCCCGACTGAGGCTGTCAGCCGTTCTTCTGCGTGGATCGCATTCTTGAGTCGCAGACATAATGATTCTGCTGCCTCATAGGATTCTGTAAAGCTCACATCCCCATACGATTCATCGATACTGGCCTGCTCTACCGTAGGAAGGAAGCGCCGTACGATCCGCATCACCTCCTCTGAAACCCGTGCATACTTATGCATATCGACCGAGACAAAGGTCACCGGCGGTTTCCCCGCCCGACGGGCGGCTTCAGATAGGCGCCACGCAGTGGAGATTGGCGTTGCCGAGTAAATTCCGTACGCACGCGCCAGATAGTTCGCCGTAGAGGCGACCCCACGCCCGTTCCCGCCCTGCGGGTCTGCGCCAACGACAATCGGTACCCCTCGAAACGCCGGCGTATCTCGCTCTTCAATCGCGGCGAAGAACGCATCCATATCTAAGTGGGCGATAATCCTCATTACTATCCAACCTTTGTACTGCTATTGATTCCGCCACATGGCGGACAAGACTCACCGATCAGAAGATGCCTCATGAGGAGCTCTGACATGTTCACCGTAGCTTTTCGCAAGAGGAGTGACGTACAATTGATTTCGAACTCGATCGAATACGCTTCCGTTATATGATTGTTGCCCATAAAGTGAGAATCGTCAGGAGGAGGTAATCGTGGCTTTTCATTGGTTCAACATTGTCGGAGCTCTGATGTTGCTTTCTACTCTGTTCCTCAATGAGGCTGTGTATTTGAATGTGTGGTACGACTCCAACTTCGCGCTGATTGTTCCGGCTATCCTGTACGTCGGTCTTGGAGTGTGGCTCTCACTGTGGGGAGGACCACGTCATCAGGAAGCATGATGTCGTACAACGTCATGTCTTTTCAATGTCTAGGACTTCATCTTGAGCGTGCGGTAGCGTTCAGACCCAATAAGAAGGGTCAATTTATTGATGCGTTCATCACGAGCGCGGGGCAAAGACCATCACCGTAAAGGAGACCATCCATGGGTATGACTTTCATTAATTGGACTGGGTTTGTGATGTTGGTGCTTGCGCTTCTTCTGAATGAGCTGTTCCTTGGGATGACCGCTTGGTACGACCTCAACTTAGGGGCAATTGTTGTGGGGATCGTCTACCTGGTTGTGGGAGTATCGCTATCGCTCTGGCCAAGCCCACACGATCAGACAGCCTGATCGTATAGTCTTTCCTCCTTGTCGAACAATAGGACGCAAGAGGTGGGGTGTGTCCTCTACGCTTTCCAAATCAGAAGTCTCGCTCCATTTTTTAGAACATTTAAGGAGGAGCAGTATCACTGAATGCTCTTCCCCTCCCCCAATTGATTGCGAATAGTACCGACGTTCTTACATCAGCGCGGTAAACCGGACGACTGCAACAGAGTCACACTCCGCATTCATATCTCAGAATCTGACCGGAAGGGTGCAGAAGCAGTCCCGACAAATTCGCAACGTATGTTTCCGAATGGGAAACCGGAGCTTATCGAAGGTTGATCTACTCAGTCTAAATTATCTACGATCAGTCAGTTGATCAAGAATTGACCAGGTTACAGGGAATCTCACTATGACGACCATGGACATTGCAAATAAAATCGCCGCACTCTGGTAACTGTCGTCACCAACCCAACCCCAACAAGAGGAGGAGACCATGGCAGACAAACAGTACAAACAGCTCGGATGTCTGGATGTGCAACCGTCGGGCGGCTGCGGATTCCAGGTGCGAGCGGAGACGGAAGCGGAACTGATGCAGCTCGTCGCGACTCATGCCAAGCAATGTCATAAGTTGGACACCATCCCACCGGCGATGGTGTCTGCAGTACAGGCTGCGGTCAAGACCGTCACGGTTACAGTCTAGCGATCGCTAGGCACAGTCACCAGGCCTCCCTGTGCACCCTCAGGCGCCAGGGAGGCCTCCATATTTCGCATCAAAATTTTGACCAAGGAGGACTTATGGGCTTGAAAACAGTCCTACCCATTGCAATGCTTCTCCTGTTGATCACCAACGGGTGCAGCTACCTGTTTTACCCACATGCGAAGGACTTTACAACGAAAGCAAAGGGAACAACGGGAGTCGAAACGTTGATAAATTTGACGAATATGGCGGAAGCCACGGCCAAAGGCGGCAAAGGAGTCGATCAACCATTCGACGACCTTCACAATCAGTTCCATGCCATCGACAACAGCATCTGCTGTGTCGAGAAATCGGTGAGAGAACAGCCGGCCTATGCACTGGCCGTCACACACAACAAAGAACTCGGGACGATCTTCAAGCGGCTATGGAAATTCAAGGATGATCAGCCGCAGCGGGATCAACACCTGGACCTCTTTGCCTCCGAACTCCAAGAGATGCGTCAGACCTTACAAACCCTGAGGTAACGTCGTGGCATCATCATCGCCAGAGCAAATCATTGAGACCCAGCGCCAGGATTGGAACCGCGTGGCCGGTGGCTGGGAGAAATGGGATCGTTTTTTCGACGAGCAGATGGCGTTCCTGGACCATCGACTCGTGGCCGATGCTCGATTGAGATCGGGCATGCGAGTACTCGACCTCGGATCAGGCACGGGCTACCCGGCTCTCCTTGCCGCGCAAACCGTCGGGCCATCTGGCAACGTGACTGGTCTCGATTTGGCTGAGCAGATGCTAGAAGCCGCCAGACGTAAGGCGGCCGCATTGAAGCTTTCCAACATCACGTTCACAACTGGTGATGTCACGACGTTACCGTTCGAAGCCGATTCCTTCGATGCCATCACCACTCGCTTCTGCCTGATGTTCTTACCGGAGATTCCCAAGGCTGTCGCCGAGATCGCCCGGATCTTAAAGCCAGACACCTGGGTCGCCGCAGCAGTCTGGTCTGCGCCAGAAAAGAACCCGTATCTCAAGATCCCGATTGATGTCATCAAGCAATTCGTCGAGCTCCCGCCACCAGATCCGTCAGCGCCAGGAATTTTCCGTCTGGCGAAGCCTGGCGAGTTAGCTGGCTTGTTCGAACAAGCGGGGTTGAAAAACATCTCCGATCAGGAATTTCTCGGAGACGTGCGATTCACAGCCGCAGACGACTACTTTTCCAGCCTGATGGACATCGCCGCACCGATTCAAAACCTATGGGGAAAATTGAGTCCTGCCCAAAAGGCCGAAGCAAAACAACGTATCATTCACATGGCTGAGCAGTATCGTATGGGCTCGATTGTCGCCCTCCCGATCGCCGTACGGATGGTTGCAGCACAGAAGCCTGGATGACTGTGTCGCCGAAGCGCGACAGCTTCAAAGACTTCATCGTGGATCAGTTGGCCGATCTGCGCGAACTCACCTGTCGCGCCATGTTCGGCGGCTACGGGCTCTATCAGAAAGCCAAGTTTTTTGGCATCATCCATAAAGGCCGCCTATACTTCAAAGTCACGGAGACTACGACATCGTCTTACAAAGACCACGGCATGAAACCCTTCCGTCCAAATACTAAACAAACACTGAAATCCTTCTACGAGGTACCCATTGAGGTGATCGAAGATCCCGAGGCCTTGACGAGCTGGGCCAAGCAATCCATCGCAGAAACCAGAATTGACATCGACACACCGTCTCAGTACAGTCTATAGACATCACCCTACATAGCGATCATTAGGATTCATCTCACACGAGGACTCATCCTCGTCACGCCATCCAGGAAGGAGCGATCATGGGACTATTTAGCACGATTATGGAGAAACTGGGGCTCGGCTCTTTAGTGCATGCGACAACACCATCGGCGAACCCGTCTACATCCGCAGCACCAACGCCCTCGTCTGCGGGTGCACCTGTGTCAAAACCCATGGCCCCACCACTGGCTGCCATGTCGTCAGTCGACGTAGTGGCCAAGCTGCAAGGCCTCGCGCAGAAGCATGCGGAGAAGCTCAATTGGAAAACCTCCATTGTCGACTTGCTCAAGCTCCTCGGGATTGATAGTAGCTTGAATGCGCGCAAATCTCTCGCCACAGAGCTGGGCTGTCCGGCCGACAAGATGGGCGATTCGGCACAGATGAATATGTGGTTACACAAAGCGGTGCTGAAAAACCTGGCCGAGAACGGCGGAAATATTCCAAAAGAGCTGCTCGACTAGCGTTCACACACTCTTGAATTTGCTGAGCTTGGCAAACAGAATGGCAGAGAAAGGAAGGGCCAGGCCAAGCAGGAGCTGCGCAATGAAGAGCTCGCCGAGCTGGCTGTAGTCGGCTGGTGTCTGAATGGTGCCGGTCGCTTGGTCTCGGACTTCCCGCGTGACGATGAAGATCTCGTTGAGATACTTCGTCCCGAGCTGGCTGAATGACAGCGCGAGATTGGTGAACGATGCCATCACGGCAAAGAAGGTGGCTTTCAGATTGGCGGGAGCCGAATTCGCGATCCAGGCCAACATCGGGATCATGGAGATCTGAACAAGCGGCGATTCCAGTGCCGTGTCGACCAAGGCAATGAAACGCGCATCGACGACTCCTCCACTGATCCTCGCGGTCCATTCGTGTAATCCATAGTAGAGACCCGCAATCGGAAGCGCGAGGATCGTCCCAACGATGGTTAAGAAACCAACCACGTACATGATGGATCGTTCAGCCATAAATCGCCGAAATATGAACATCCCCACCAAGGCAACAACGCCACCAATCAGGGAGAGGACCGAAAGGAACTGTTGATCGAACTTCAAGTGATCAATCATCCACCACGTCGCGCCAGGGCCGGCTCCTGGAATCGCACGTAATGAGAAGACCACGGCTGCCGTGCCAACCAACGTGAGCCGTTTATCTGGTTCCAATTCCCGCATCAGCCTCGACATCAGAAACAGGACGATGGTCATCGAACCGGCAAACACGATCTCTTCGCGGTATGGAAATCCTCCCAGCCCCACAGTGAGAGTGAAGAGGACGAAAGCCATGCTGCCGATGAGGATCCACCAGTTCGGCTTCGTCGGTTCGCTTTGGGAGTCCCGCACGGTCACCATGTGTAGCGCCTGTTCCGAGGAGAATCCTTCCTGAACAAGTCGTTGCTTCTGTCGATACTGCAGCCACCACGCCAACCCCACTCCTAGCACCGACACAGCAGGAATCGCCATGGCCATCACATAGATCTGTTTGTAGAGCCGAACGAGGTCGGCCTGCGGCAATCCCTCGGTTCCGCTGAAGACATAGACATTCACCAGCGCGACCGCGATACCGCCCCCAACAATCGCAACACGCCCGAGCGTCTGCATGGTTGTATGCATGAGCTTGCGAGTCTGGTCATCGAAAGACCGGCCCTGATCATCGACTCGCGGAACGGCTTCAACCGTCATCGCATCAGCAACGGCGTCTTGAATGACATATCCGATGGGGGCCAGCAGCACGCTGAGGACAAACCAGACTTCGGCCGGCAAGATAGCCGTCATCATCTCGCGGTCACCGATCAATAGGGCCATAATGCCGAGGCTGATCGTCAGCAACCCGGCCCCTACCCCAACGAGCCAGCTCTTCCATCGCCAGAGAAGATCGACTGTATGACCGATCGGCATCTTCAGAGCCCAGGGAATCCCGGCCCAGAATCCAAGCGCGGCAAGGAATGACGCGGAAAGGCCAAGATAGTCCTTGACGAAGAAGGTCCCGACGATTCCGGTGAGGCCAGAAATCCCGTACGCCACATAGATCATGAGCGGCGGCAGATAGGATAACCGCATCTCACGGCCAAGCGAGAGAATGTTCCGATCGATCCATTGTGCGACGAGTGTGAGCATCGCTAGCGCAACGATCTTCCTTTTTCACGACGCTCAACCAATGCCAGCAGATGTCTTCGCAGGTCTATCGAGGAAAGATGCACCCGATCACCATGCCCCGCGAGCACCCATTCGAACGAGTAGTCGAGGAGTTTACGGAGAGAGTCGAGCATGGTCCATTTTCTCCAGATCAAGCGAGTAGGGGCTTCCAGTGACTGCGTATGTGAATCCCACCAAAGATGATCGCCGGTGAAGAGAAATCGCTCCCGATAGAGCAGCGCCATACTCCCGGCTGTATGGCCTGGTACAGGAATGATGTGAAACTCAGACCCCACACAGACCGGCTCTTCCCCAGTAATGACCTGTTCCGCAGTGGGTGCGGCATCCACATCGGCCCGATGAATGATCCGCTTGGCGCCGAAATGCGCGGCATACCTATCCGCATCGGCCACATCGTCTTTGTGAGTCAGAAAGATGTGGGCGATGCCTCCTCGCCGCTCAAAAACATCAACCAAATGTTTGAGATACCGAGGGGAATCGATCAACCAATTACCGCCAGGATGCTCAATGAAAAAACTGTTAGCGCCGAACGACTTCTCCGAATTAAAGCCGCAATAACTCACGCCGTTTTCAAGTTGGAGCGGAAAACTCGCCATCGCCTGGTGCAGCCGTGACTTGTCACTATGCTCCGTGCCGATTGATCCAACCGGACAGGCAAGCAATGCCTGATACGCCTGATGCGTCTGCACATCATCCCGCGGCTGGTTGTGGACTGCGGAATAGTCACCGATCTCCTCGAAGCACAGCGGTGCCAACTGACGACAGGTGTCACAATTGATACACGTGGCATCCACGTAGAAGTTACCCTGAGCGTTGGAATCGAGTCGTTTGTTTTGGTCTGCCATCAGATTGCTTTTGTCTCTGCTTTTCCCGATCAGCGGCTCGCCAGAGATACCAGGATGCAATGGTCCGATACGGTTTCCATCGCTCTCCGTATCGTAACATAGTGCGTGCAGTCGGCAGGAGACGACGGCCATAGGCGATCCGGAATCCATTCCGCACGCCATAATCGTCGACCGGCAACACATCCGGACGCCCCAGCTGAAAGATCAACATCATCTCGACCGTCCATCGCCCGATGCCTCGCACGTCGATCAGCTGCTCGATAATGGCCTCATCTTCCAATCGCTTCATCATGCGGTTTGTCGGTACCCTCCCATCAAGTACTTTTGTGGCCAGATCCCGAAGTGCCAGGATTTTGGGTCGCGAAAATCCGGCGTTCCTGATGGCGCTCACCTTCATCGCCAAGAGATCCTCGGGGCGAGGGAACCGCCTTCCAGGAAAGAGCGCGATGAACCGTTTGAGGATACTCTCGGCCGCTTTGCCATGAAGCTGCTGATAGGCAATCGCTCGGGCAAGTGATTCGAACGGCGAGCTGCGAACATTCGGCCTCAGGGAGCAAGGACCAATTTCCCCGATCAACCGACACATCACTGGATCAACCTTGGAGAGATGGCTGGTCGGTGAACTCACGGTACGCATGGAAGCCGACTATCAGGCAGTCAATCACCGTGTGGGCGCAATCGCGTCGGCCTCGATTTCGACCAGCATATCCGGATCGATCAGCCGTTTCACTTCAACCATTGTCGTGGCTGGCCTGATCGTGCCAAACATCTCCCCATGTGCACGGCCAACATCCTGCCATTGATCG
Organism: Nitrospira sp.; assembly: GCA_005116955.1. Taxonomy (GTDB): domain Bacteria; phylum Nitrospirota; class Nitrospiria; order Nitrospirales; family Nitrospiraceae; genus Nitrospira_D. Next base: position 9,691 of record SWDI01000005.1, read on the forward strand.
ATATTGGCCATATAAATCCTGGTCCGCACCACATCAGCCAACCCAGCACCAACTTGTTGTAGCGCCGCTTCAATGGTCTTCAAGGTCTGAACCGTCTGGGCATAGGGATCGCCTTTCCCAACTAATCCAGAGGGAGTCATAGCCGTTGTTCCAGAGACGTGTATGTGGTCACCCACGCGTACCGCACGCGAATAACCAATCTTACCTTCCCAAGGCCCTCCAGCGGAAACGTTCTGGCGCGTCATAGTTGCTCCCTAGTCATCTGCGTTTGATACCGGCTACATCACAATGCCCCCGCCGACTTGGATCGTCTGCCCTGTGAGCCACCGAGCCTCTTCACTCACGATAAAGGCCACGACGTCAGCAATATCTTTTGGGACACCGAGTCGTTTCATTGGCGTCAGCTGAATCCCGATCTGCCGATACTCCTCCGTCATCATGCCCGTTTCGGTAAAGCCGGGCGAGACGGTATTCACCGTGACCCCCTTCGAAGCCAGTTCTTGCGCCAGTCCCTTGGTGTACTGCTCAAGCGCCGCCTTGCTCCCAAGATAGGCCGTGGCGCCGGGAAAGTGGAGATGGGTCCCACCGGTCGAAATATTCACAATCCGTCCCCCATCTTTGAGCACCTTCGCTGCTTCCTGCATGGCAAAGTACGGCCCTTTGGCATTCAGGGCGATGACACTATCGAACTCCGCTTCCGTCGTTTCATCGAGTGGCTTCGGCATGAACTTGCCCGCATTATTCACAAGAATATCCAGCCTATTGAATTGCTTCACCGTGTCAATCACAAGACGGCGGGCCTCCGCCACCTGGCTCATGTCGGTTTGGACCGCGAGTGCCTTGCCCCCCTTGCCCTGAATCCCCACGACCACCTGTTGCGCCTTTTCTGAACTCTTCGAATAGTTGACCACGACGATCGCACCATCCTCCGCCAGGCGTTCTGCAATGGCTCGACCAATTCCGTTCGAAGCCCCGGTCACAATCGCCACTTTTCCGCTCAACTCTTTCATTGGCTGAACTCCTCTTCTTACACCAGAATCGGGCTATGGAATTCGGGTTCCCCACTGTCCCAAGAATGTCCATTCTCCGATCGGCCGGCGACTCCGCGGTTGTAATTCCCGTTCCCGCAGCCGTTCGGGCAGACTATCCGGATCGCCTGGATAGCCAATCGCAATCATCGCAACCGGCTCGCAGCCAGACGGAATACCAAGATCAGCCCGCGCCTTCTCCAAATCAAACCCCGCCATCTGACGAGCCATCAATCCATAGGCTGCTGCCTGCAAGATAAGGTTCTCCGTCGCCAATCCTGTATCGTGAAAGGCATGCCGGTTCGGCTTGCCAGTCATCTCAAAGGACATACTGGCCACGGAAAGTACTAACACCGGGGCTCGCGCAGCCCATGTGCGGTTACCTTCCACCAAACACGCGGCCAGTCGATTCCACTCTGTTTCATGATCTTTGGTCGCCACGATAAACCGCCACGGCTGCTCGTTGTTGGATGATGGCGCCCAGCGGGCCGCCTCGAACAGCGTCCGCAGTACATCGGCCTCCACGAGCCGTTCATCAAATGCGCGAGGGCTCCAACGGCGGGCGAGCAACTCATGAATGGGAAATTGAGCATGCCCTTGCTGATCCACAGGCTCTATCCTTTCTTCTCCTCCGCTGATGGCGTCTCAGGGGTCCACCCGCCGCCAAGCGCTTTGTACAACTGCACGGTCGAGGCCAGCAGCAACCGGCGTGTGCTGGTCAGTGCCAACTCCGCCTCGAACAGATTTCTTCGGGCCACCAGGACATCGAGATAGTTCGCCAATCCCCCCTTGTACCGCAATTCCGCCAGCTTGAGTGCCGACTGTAACGCAGCAACCTGTTGTTGCTGCGCCTCACCTTGCACACGAGTCGTACGCACGGCAACCAGTGCGTCTTCCACCTCACGAAAGGCCGTCAAGATGGTTTGCTGGTACTGCGCCAGCGCCTGCTTGTTTTGTGCCTCGACGGCTTCTTGTTGAAAGCCCAACACTTGTGCGTTGAGCAACGGCGTCGCGATCGCGGCGCTGAACACACCGAATGAAGAGGGATCAGTAAACAGCAAGGAGAGCGAGGGATGCGCCACACCAAGTAAGCCAGTCAATGTGATTTTCGGAAATCGATCGGCTTTCGCGGCACCGATACGAGCCGTGGTGGCAGCCAACTGTTGCTCAGCGACCAAGATGTCAGGCCGCCTCTGCAGTAACTCGGAAGGCAGACCAGCCGGAACAGTGGGAGGCACAATCTGTTCATCCAATGAACGACCACGCGCGATGCTAAAGGGCTTCCGTCCCAACAAGACGCTCAAGTGATTTTCAGCTTGGATCATCTGCCGTTCAAGCTCCGCCGTGCGAGCCGCAGCATTGGCGCGCTCCGCCTCGAACTGATCCGCATCGAGTTTTGAGGTCATTCCTTGACGCAATCGAGCCTGCGCAATGCGGACAGATTCTTCCCACGACTGTAAGGTCCGTTTCGCAACATCAAGCTGGAGATCAAACTGGAGCAGATTGAAGTAAGCCTCCGCAACGGCACTCACCAATTGGACAGTCACGGCGCGGCGATTCTCTTCTTTAGATAATAGATCGGCACGCGCGGCCTCGTTGGTCCGTCTGATCCGTCCCCAGAGATCGACCTCCCACGCCAGGTTCCCCAACGTGTAATAATTGAATGGGCTGGCAAAACCGGGAAAGAGAAAGTTCGCCTTTCGGCCGGCCGGCATGCTCGCGGCAGCCGTGATTTGCGGCAACCAGTCGGATTGAGCGACCAAAGCCCTCGCCCGAAATTCATCGACAGTCGCGACGGTGCGTTGGAGATCCTTATTTTCCGCAAGCGCTAGCCGAATGAGTTGTTGAAGTTGTTCATCGCGGAGGAGGTCCCACCAAGGCAAATTGGCCAAGGACGGCAGTTCAGAAGAACCATCGGCCATTCGGAAGCGATCCTCTCCATTAGCTGGTGGTCGCTTGTAATCCGGCCCCATCGAACAGGACAGCAGGAACATCGAGAGCACGAGAGAAAAGACTGCACGCACGTGATGATTACTCCTGTGACAGCTGCGGTGGCGTGATATGGTCTGACGTCGCAACCGGTTGAATCCTACGCCGGGTCAACTTTCGAAGCACGACATAAAACAACGGAACGAAAAATATTGCAAGAAACGTCGCCGCCAACATCCCGCCCATCACTCCAGTCCCGATCGACTGACGGCTTGCCGCACCAGCGCCCCTGGCCACCACCAATGGCACCATGCCGAAAATAAAGGCCATCGACGTCATGATAATCGGTCGAAATCGCAATCGCGCGGCTTCGATCGCGGCTTCGATCAAGGGACGCCCTGCTTCGTATCGGGTATTGGCGAACTCGACGATCAGAATGGCATTCTTGGCCGTCAAGCCAATCAACGTCACCAATCCGATCTGGAAATAGATATCATTTTCGAAACCGCGTAGCCACACGGCGGTGAGGGCGCCGAAAATTCCAAAGGGGACGGCCAGAATGACGGCGAAGGGAACGACCCAACTCTCGAACTGTGCCGCCAACACGAGGAACACCATCAACAGACCAACGATGAAGACCAGGTTGGACTGGCCGCCCATCCGCCGTTCCTGAAACGAAAGACCGCTCCAATCAATCCCATACCCTTGTGGAACCAACACGTCTTTCGCCACACGTTCCAGCGCTTCGAGCGCTTGCCCGGAGCTGAAACCCGGCGCGGCCGCGCCCATCAGCAATGCGGTATTATACCCATTGAAGTGCTTCACAGGATCCGGCCCGCTCTGATACTCTGCCGTCACCACCGTATCAAGCGGAATCATATTGGTCCCCTGCGCATTCTGAGCCCGCAAATAGATTTTTGACAAGTCTTGTGGGGTCGACCGAAACTCGGGTTCCGCCTCGGTCTGCACGTGATAGACACGACCGAACTTCACAAAGTCGTTAATATAGAAATTCCCGAAATAGGCTTGCAATGTATCAAAGATTTCCGAAATGGGCACACCTAAGGCTTTCGCCCGTTCACGATTTACATGGGTATAGACCCGCGGCGAGGACACACGGAAATTCGTCCCTACCCGCCCGATCGCCGGCTCCTGTTGCACCCGTTCCACAAACTGCTGTGCAACCTCAGCAAACCGCTTAAAATCTTCGCCGGTGGGATCTTGCAACTGCACGGAGAATCCCCCAGCCGCGCCGACCCCCTCAATCGCCGGCGCATTGAATGCCAACAAGAGCGCTTCAGGTATCTTCTCAAACTCAGCGTACGCCGCGCCGACCATCGCCTTCACATGGTTCTGCGGCTCCGGCCGCTCATCCCACGGTATCAGCGGCACAAACATCGTGGCAGAGTTTGGCCCTCTCGTACCAAAGACGAAGTTTTGGCCGGACAGCGCGTCCGTCGAATTGACCGCCGGATTCGTTTGAAACACCCGCTCGATTTTCTCAAGCACCGCATCCGTCCGCTGCTTCGAGGCCCCATCCGGCAGCTGTGCGACCACGATGAAGTATCCTTGATCCTCTTCAGGCACAAAACTCTTCGGCAGCGACTGGAACAGCCAGAATGAGAAGGCGAGCAGCACACCGAAGACCGCCATCACCCGTATAGGTCTGGCCAAGATCGCACCAACCGAATTGGTGTAGCCACGCTGCGTGTGTCGAAACAGTCGGTCAAACAAGACCCAGAATACAGCCCGCCCTCCGTGTTGCGATCTTAAGACGACGGCGCAGAGCGCTGGGCTGAGGGTCAGCGCCACGAATCCTGACACCGTCACCGAGATGGCAATCGTGGCGGCAAACTGCTTATAGAGCGCTCCAGTGATCCCGCCGACAAAACCGACAGGCGCGAAGACCGCGACCAGGACCAACACGATCGCGATGATAGGTGCCGTCACTTCACTCATCGCCCGTTTGGCTGCCTCTTTGGCCGACACACGATCTTCGCGCATATGGCGCTCGACATTTTCCACTACCACGATCGCGTCGTCGACCACGATCCCGATCGCGAGCACCATTCCAAACAACGTAATGGTATTGATCGAGAACCCCAGGGCGTAGAGCCCCATAAATGTGCCAATGAGCGAAACCGGCACGGCCACCATAGGAATGACGGTCGCACGCCAACTCTCAAGGAACAGATAGACGACGAGCACCACCAAAATCATCGCTTCTGCCAACGTCTTCACCACTTCCCTGATCGAGACTTCGATGAAGTGGGTGGTGTCGTAGGGAACGTCATACGACACGCCTGGTGGGAAATTCTTGGCCAGTTCGTCCATCTTGGCTCGTGCGCCACGGACCATTTCAAGGGCGTTCGCACCGGGAGACAAAAACGTGAGGATGAATGTGGTGGGCTTACTGTTCCAGCGAGCCTCAAGACCATAGGACTGTGCACCCACTTCGACCCGAGCCACATCCTTCAAACGGACCAAGGAACCATCCGGAAGGGCACGCACGATCAACTCCTCAAACTCCTTGACCTCAGTCAGCCGCCCCTTCGCGATAATCGGGATCGTGAGTTCAGTGCCCTTTAGCGCTGGTTCCCGCCCGATCGTCCCGGCCGGATAATCACGATTCTGCTCTCGAATGATCGCCGTAATATCGCTCGGCACCAGTCCCAGCTTGGCCATATGCAACGGATTGAGAATGATCCGCATGCTGTAACTCGATTGTCCGAACACCCAGGCATCTCCGACACCCTTCACGCGTTTGAGATCATCGACCACCCGTCGTGCTGCGTAATTCGAGAGGAACACGGAGTCGTGTTGAGGATCAGTCGACTTCAGCACAAACACCGCCAGTAGGTTGCGGGTTGCCTTTTTGACAGACACGCCTTGCCGGATGACTTCCGCCGGCAACTGGGGTTCCGCGAGCTTTTCACGGTTTTGGGTTTGGACCTGGGCGATATCCGGATTGGTCCCGACCTCAAACGTCAGCGTGATGGATACATGGCCATCGTTGCTGCTGGTAGATTCAAAATATAAGAGGTTATCAATGCCGGGAAGCATCACTTCGATTGGCCTCGCCACGGCTTCGGCTGCGACTTCCGCACTCGCGCCAGGATAATCCGCTTCAATCTGCACGACCGGTGGGTTCATTTCCGGAAACTGAGCCACCGGAAGGAACTGCAACGCAAGCAGCCCCATCACCACAATGATGATAGACACCACTGACGCAAGAATCGGACGGTCTATGAAGACGTGCAAGTTCATCAGCGATGTGTCTTCAGGATTGCGGAATGGCGGGAGTTGATTCCGTCGCTGAAGGCTTCGTCTGACTCCACGGAACCGCCTTCACCGGCGCGCCGGGACCGATTTTCATCATCCCGTTCACGACCACACGATCACCCTGCTTAAGACCCGTATCAATCAGCCACTGCGCCCCCCTCCAGTCGGAGGCGACCACGCCACGAATTTGGACCTTCTCGTCCTGATCAATGACAAAGACGAATGGCCCTTGGGGCCCCTGCAACACAGCTCGCTGCGGGACAAGGATCGCGTCGGTCTTCGTATCACCGGTAAATCGAACTTTGACAAACTGCCCCGGCAGGAGAGTACGCGTGGGATTAGGAAACGTGATGCGTGTTTGCCGTGAACTGGTTTCCGTTCGCAACCCAGGCTCCAACAAATCGAGAACCCCTTCCTGGGGATAGATCGTGCCATCCATGAACGTAAGCCGACCTCGCAACTGATAGGCTCCCGGATGGGTAATCCGCTTCGCTTCAATGTCCCGGCGGCGCTTCAAGATGAACGTCTCGGGGACGTTCACGACCACATACATCGGATCGACACGATGAATCGTCGTCAGAAGATCGGTCTGCGCCGAAACCAACCGCCCTTCATAGTAGCGGCTACGCTCAATAAGCCCGGTGATGGGGGCCGTGATGAGGGTGTTGTCTAGATCGAACTGCACCTTGATCAGATCGGCCTGAGCCCCTTGCAGAGCGGCATTCGCCGACAGCTCTTCGGCAATCGCATCATCGACGTCCTTCTGACTGACCGCCTGTTCGGCAAGCAACGGCTTGACCCGTGCGAGGTCCTGCTTGGCTTGGACGACGCGAGCCTCCGCTTGTGCAATCTTGGCCTTCACACTCGCCGCCGTCGCCTTGAACGGAATGGGGTCGATCTGATAGAGGCGATCGCCTTTTTTCACGTCGCGACCTTCTGGATAGAGGACCGCCTTCAAAATGCCCGTCACCTGCGAACGGATCTCCACCGGACGAGAGGCTTCGGCTTGGCCGATAAATTCAGGCTCATCAGGAATGGTCTGTGTCTGAACCGTGACGACTTCTACTTGGGCAACCGGCGGCGCCGGCATGGAACCGGCCTCTTGCTTACAGGCAGTCGACATAATTATGACGACAAAGACGAAACAGAATGAGAGTTGTTGCACAGGCCGACGCGCTATCTGCATGTTCCCTACCTTAATATGGTAATCCTCAACAATAGTTCCTCAGGAAGACAAACGAGGCATTGTACCCAGAGCACTGCAACGGCAGCAAGCCCAAGCCAGATGGGATTACGCGCCAAACAAGGCACCGGTCAGAAAACAGCCACCCGGTCTCAATGGTGTATCACCATTCCATTCAACTCCGCGTGGTGCCCTCACTCTTCCGACTCGCCGAATCACTTCGACCCACCCCAGTTATCTCCTCGACCACGCATTTGGTCATGCACCCTGACGCCTGGAGTGTCACCCCTTCACCCCACAGACGAGACAAAATAGCCTTACCATCAGCATCGATGAATGTCACACCGGTCAAATCGATAACGACGCACCGCTGCTCCCTCGCCAATATCTGACGACAACTTGTGTTCAGCTCCTCGACCCATGGCCCAGCAAGCCGTCCCTCAAGGCGAAGTACCACAGAGCCTGGCTCAGACTCTCGCTGTTCGGTAATCCTCAACATAAATAGTGTCGCCGACAGGCTTCATCCCTATCCGGTCACCTACGTTCAGTTCTTTCTGATGGGATTCCACTCTCGTCGCCATATCCAACATCCTTCATGAAAGGGCTACCGTTTACTTCCGCAACTTATGTTCCCGCTATTCCTAACTAAGACAGCATTATCGAAGCTATTGAATTGACTGATAAAACGCGTCACGACACGAGAGCGTATCACTGGAGGAATTTGTAAGATGTGCCGAGTGCACGGCATGGTGCCGGCACATCGGCACAGGCGCGGATTCTGCCATTGGTGAAGCGCCTCATAATGAGGTGCTTAGGCGACGGGCGAAAATGGATGTGGGTGGGACTTACGAGGCACGGGAAATACCGAGCTTCTGCATTTTGGACTGGAGCGTCGTTCGCTTGACCCCCAACCGAGCCGCAGCCCCCGATGGACCACCGATGACCCATCTTGCTTCATGCAAGGCCCGTAGGATTTGCTCACGCTCGGCTTCTTCAAGAGTTGAGATTGAGGTGGATGTAGGACGATCATTTGCCTGGAGTTCACTCATCGGCACTTGTAAATCAGTTCCCTGTGTGAGGATAACGGAACGCTCCACGAGATTCTCCAGCTCACGGATATTGCCAGGCCAGGGATACCGGGAGAGAACTTCGAGGGTTTTGGTGGGAACTGTTTGGATATTCTTCTTCATCCGAGCTGCATAATGCTGTGTGAAATATCGTACTAACATAGAAATGTCGTCACGGCGTTCACGCAACGGCGGCGCAGTAATTGGAAAGACATTCAATCGGTAATACAAATCACTTCGAAACTGATGGGCCTCCACCATAGCCTTGAGATCTCGATTAGTCGCGGCAATCAGTCGTACGTTCACTCGGATGGTCTTCGTGCTGCCCAGTCGCTCGAATTCCTGTTCCTGTATCACGCGCAGCAGCTTGGATTGCAGTTCCAGCGGAATCTCGCCTACTTCGTCCAGGAAGATGGTCCCTTTATCGGCCAGTTCGAATCGACCGGCCTTTTGAGAAATGGCCCCGGTAAACGCACCTCGTTCATGCCCGAAAAGCTCGCTCTCCAACAACCCGGTTGGGATCGCCGCACAGTTCAGCTTAATGAACGTGCGCTCACTTCGACCACTCAGGCGATGGATGGCTCGGGCGATGAGTTCCTTGCCGGTACCGGTCTCTCCTTGGATGAGGACCGTCGAATCGGTCGGAGCCACGACCTCGACTTGTTTGAGCACTTGCGTGAGAGGCTTGCTATCGCCGATGATGTCATCAAATCCGTGCTCGACGCGAAGCTCCTCTTCGAGGTATAGCTTTTCTTTCGCCAGCTTATCTTTGAGCTCAGCAATTTCCTGGAAGGCCAGCGCATTCTCCACAGCGACGGCGACCGGATTCGCCACCTGCTGCAGGAATTCCAGGTCAGCTTCGCTATAGGCCTCTTTCTCTAAACTCAGGAATCCCATGGCACCCAATCGGCGCGCAGCAGTGGTCAGCGGCATGAAACAAAACGAGCTGACACCATCTTCCCTCATACATCTCGTCACCATGGGCCATCGGGCTTCACTCGCCAGATCGGAGACCAGAAGAGGTTGCTGGGTTTTCCAAACTACCCCAGCAGGGCTTCCTTCGATGGCCCCCTCATGTCCCCCGACAAGGTCTGCAGGCACATTGGCCTGGATCGTATGCAACCGCATGGTGTTTTGAACCGGATTGTGTACGGACAGCGCGACGAAATTAACCTGCACAACCCGAGGAAGCCGTTGGGCGAGATCGCGAAAGAGTTGATCAAGGTCCCGTTGCGCAGCGATCGCCTGTGCGACCTCAAGAAGAGCCTGGTAGCGTTCCGCGAGATCCTCACAGGGAGAGATGCCAGACCTGCTCATACTTGACAGTATGAACCATCGACCGGCAACGGCTCAAGAGGTCTCACCCGAAGGGCAACAATGCCTGTGCAGCGAGTAACACGTCAGAGCGTCTGATGTGTCCCGTCACAGAACGGCGGAGTCTTCGTGTGCTTGCACTGGCACAACGCAACGTCTTTCTTGACATCCATGGTGAACTCAACCGGTTCAAACCCGGTTCCCTCGTGTGACCCGTCACAAAACGGTTGGTCTCTTGATCGTCCACAGGTGCACCAGTAATAGGTGCCTGCTTCTAATGTCAGAACTGACGGCTCCTTGGCTGCAATGCGCGGTTGTCCCATGAGTACTCCTCCTTCTGTGCTGGTGAGATCCACCGGACGGTTAGCGTATATCTACCATGAACTTCTCACATCCTTCAGCTAACATTCAGCCATTCATGACATCTGTTGATTGAAAGCCCTCCTGACGGAAGGCTCCTCATCCGTCAGCCAGTTCGCCTATCCTGCACGCCGGCTCTTCAGCTTGTGCCCCACCTGCACAATCGCCTCAATGGCTGGTGTCAGTTCACGACCAAGGTCGGTCAACGCATATTCGACGGTGGGCGGAGAGGTTGGCATCACATGCCGCGTAAGAATGCCGTCCCGTTCCAATCGCTTGAGCCGTGCCGAGAACACTTTCGGTGACACACCGGGAATATCCGCCATCAATTCGCTAAACCGTCTCGGCTCCTCCCGCAAATACCAGATCACGTTCGGCGTCCAGGCCCCTTTCAGAAACTGCATGCAGGCCGTGAGCGGACAGCCAATCGGTGGTGGAACCACCTTCGATCTCCGTCGTTTAACCGCCATGATTCACCCTCCATCAGCGCCCTAAACCACTTTCCAAACGGAAAGCTCAAAGTATACTTACCAAACGATAGCATATTGCCATATGCCAGTTCACGCCTTACCTTGTCCCGTAGAGGACGCAACGTTCATTTCACCATCACATTCTGAAAGGAGTCGCATCATGGCAACGAAGAAGACAGCAATCGTAACGGGAGCTTCGAGCGGGATTGGGCTTGGCCTCACGATCGCATTGATTGAGCACGGCTATCACGTCGTGGCGAACTCGCGGCACATCACGGAAGCCGGTACACTGGTGCCCTCGAAAGACTTGGCCCTGGTGGACGGCGACATCGCCAGTCCCGATACCGCACGGCGCCTCGTCGAGACCGCGGTGCAGCGGTTTGGCACCCTAGACCTGCTCGTAAACAACGCGGGCATCTTCATTCCTAAACCATTCACCGACTATACGACGGAGGATTTTGAGCGGCTGGTCTCAACCAATCTGTCCGGATTCCTCTATGTCACCCAAGAAGCGGTCCGCCAGATGAAGCAACAAGGCGTTGGGCATGTCGTGAACATCACCACGACCTTGGCTGATCAACCGATCGCTGGAGTGCCGGCCGCTATTCCCGTGCTCACGAAAGGAGGGTTGAATGCCGTGACCGCAGCACTCGCGATCGAGTACGCAGCAGAAGGCATCCGGTTCAACGCCATCGGCGCCGGCATCATCGATACTCCCATGCACAAGCCGGAGACACATGGATTCTTAAAGACGCTCCACCCAATTCAGCGAATCGGGAAAGTGTCGGAAATCGTCGATGCTGTGTTCTATCTCACCAACGCCACGTTCGTGACCGGTGAAGTGCTGCACGTCGACGGTGGAGCCCATGCAGGCAAGTGGTGATTTCTCAATTTGATCACCTGTCAGGGCGCTCTTCATGAGCGCTCTGACAGGTAGCAGAAAGGAATGGTGTCATGCCCTATGTCCACATCCAAGTAACGCGTGAAGGCGTTACCCTCGAGCAGAAAGAAGCGCTCATCAAAGGAGTGACGGATCTCTTACAACAGATATTGAACAAGAAGCCAGCCCAAACCCTTGTGGTGATCGATGAAGTCGCCACCGACAACTGGGGCATCGCCGGGATGACCGTCACCAAATTCCGACAACAGGAACAGGCGGCAGCCCATAAAACTGAGTAAGCCCAGGTCTAGGGGAAAGCCAGCTGGAGAGGGTTGATTCACTGAAGCTGAACCTTACCCTTGATCTCTCGGACAGTGGAGGACTTCTTACCACATCATCATAAGTACAACGGTTTGATCGGCGACACCACCGCCGCCGGATCATTCTGCCAGATTGACTCGTCCGCATCCACGTAGAGTTCCACTTCGTTCCCGTCCGGGTCTTTCAGATAGAGACTCTGGCTCACCGTGTGATCGCTCATGCCATCGATCTGAACCCCTGCCTGCTCCAACTCCTTTTTGACTGAACGAAGTTCATCAAGGCTATCACCCACCTTAATCCCGATGTGATAGAGCCCTCGGCGTCTTCCTGTGGGAGGTCCCGGCGCGTCGCCCACCTGGATCAGCAACAGCTCATGATGTGTGCGACCCGATGTCAGTGCAGCTGCGGCCCCATTGAAGATCCGCCCGACTTCCTTGAACCCCAGCAGGTCTCGGTAGAAGCCGAGCGATCGCTGGAGATCCTTTACATAGAACACGACATGGCCGAGATAACGGGCTTTCATGTGATTCACCCCTTGTGAGGAACAGACTGCCTCAGCAAGGCTCTGACAGCTGCATGCTCCAGCACCACATCGGGGCTTCGCTGCAGAGCATCGTGATATTGGCGACCAAATCCCTCGCCCCCTTCCGTCGGCATCAGAAGTGTCTGCACTGATACCAGCAGTGCCGGGATTGTTTCACGGGATGCCGCATCATCCGATTCGCTGAGTTCATCAAGCCTGGCGATTGATTGGGAAAGCGGACGCAACCAGGCGAACCAGGCATCATTCAACACCAGCTGCAGAAACGCACCATTGGAGGGAATCCGTCCATGCACACGCTCATAGGCCACTCGCTCATCGTCGAGCAAGGCTTTGTGCAGACGAAGGAGCGCAGAAAAAAGATTGTCCAGAGAAGCGTCTCGACTCTGTGGTTTCGGCATGGCGGTACTTCCTGATTATCCGGTCGGTTCGCTATCGAGCTGATGCGCTTTGCGTCCGCCCCGGGCAAGCGGATGCTCAGGCAGCTGGCCACAGAGCATCAGCTTCGCCATATCTGCGGCACGTGCGACGAGTTCCTGCGCTCCTTCACGGAGCTCCCGGCTGTTCTGAACCTCGATGACATTCCGTTCCATATCTTCGGCGCTCCAGCCTCTCGAATGCGCGATGAACGGGAACTGCGGGAACTGGCAGCCGACTTCGGCAAAAAACGTCATGAGCTGACCTGCCACACCCTGCACATTGTCCTGACCACCCATAATGATAAACGCCGCCACCTTGTTCTTGAGCAAGTGTCGATTTGCGATGGTCTCCTGATTCTGGATGCAGTTCATCCGCTCAACCATCTTGTAATACAGACTGCTGGCATTGCCCCAGCGGATTGGGGTGGATATCAGAATGACATCGGCCCAATGCACGAGCGCTTCGTACACGCGATCAAGCTGATCCGTCGGATCCATTTGCGTGATCGAACAGGGCCAGGTACAGGCCTTCGCGGATTTGGAATAATAGCCCTCGCAGGGGCGGAAATTCAGTTCTCGTAGCTTGATGCATTGCGTCTCAAGTTGCAACGTGCTCGTCGCATGTTCCAACGCCGCGTCAAGCAGTGCATCCGATCCACTGTAGCGCGGGTGGTCAAGTGTCATCGCGGTGGTCGAGATCCCCACAACCCGGATTGGTCCTGCCTGACGCACCACCGGACGAGCTAAGGGATGCGGCTTGTGGGCCTGCTTCCTGCGTTTCGTGGCAGAGGACAGATCGACATACACCCGACCGTTCTCCACTTTTGTCGAGTAGGCCGGAACCTGGTCTTGCTCATATCCGGATTCCCCCTGACCGGTTCGATGGTGGAACTTCCAGTAATGCCACGGGCAGACGACATAGTCGCCGTCGAGCGTGCCTTGGCCCAATGGACCTCCCACGTGATTACAGACCCCTGAAATGGCGGCAAATTCACCGTCTTGATACGTGAGCGCGACTCGCGTCTTCCCGATCGAGATTTCCTGCAAGAATCTCCGCTTCAGATCTTCAACGCTTCCGACATCTGCCCATTGATCATCCGGCATGTAGGACTCCTCGATAAGTCGATGGTGTCACCGTTCACTTCCCCAACGCGTACCCTTCTCCTGCTCTCGATCCCTGCTACTTCGCACCCGTATCGTAGTAGAACCGCTCATGGACGATCTTGCCGTTCTTCCACCGAGACACGACGACCTGTTCCATATGAATCGGCTGCCCGCTGGTGGCAATAAAGTCCATGGTGCACTCGTAGAAAGTCACGTCGTCGCCCACACCCTGAGCCGTGACCTTGAACCCTTTCCACTCCTTCACACCACTCATGAACTGTTTTTCACGCTCGATGTTCGCCGCGAGCCCCTTTGTTGGAGGATTGGCGTTGTCCTGCATCACTGTATCCTTGTCGTAGAACTCACTCATGGCCTCAATGATCTTGCCTTGACGGATGTAGCCAAACAGATCGTTCAGCCGCTGTTGCAGAATGCTGGTACTCATGCCTTCTTCTCCTTGTTCAATTTATCGGTAAATGTAATGCCTGCTTTCTGGACCTCCTGATACGGAAGGAGCCAGACCAGTGATTCATCGCTGAGATCGCCGACCTGGAAACGATTCCCCCAGGGATCGCGGAAATCGCATCGCAAGTCGGACGCCGGTTTCAGCTTGTACTTGTTGATCAGCTTCTTACGCACTTCCTTGATCTGTTGCGCGTCCCGGACCATCAAGCCAAAATGTTTCACACGATCCGGCTGCAATACCTCCACTTCAAAAATCGCCATGAATTGATGTTCGCCCAGCTTGCACCAGACCGCACCTTCTCCACCGCGCAACATCTTCAGCCCAAAGACATCGTGATAGAACCTTGCTGCCTTCTTGGCATCGGTCACTTCGATCACGACATGATTACACCCGTAGACTTGAACGGCCATTACACACCTGCCTTTCCCACTGACAAGCCGGCTGCGCTCTCCCTGAAGGCCACTAACAACTGCTCTGGCGGTTGCGCTCCAGAAAGTGCAGACGTCCCATTAAATACAAAATACGGAACACCCCGAATGCCCAAATGATGGCCAGCGGCTTCCTCCGCCTTCACCTCCCCGACACCTTCATCACCACTCAGAAAGGTTTCGGTCGCTGCTTGATCGAGTCCTGCCTGAGCCGCGACTAAAGACAACGTCTCAATACTCCCAATATCTCCACCCTCCACGAAATAACGACGAAACAGCATCTCGACCACCTTATCCTGTTTGCCCTGATGCCCGGCAAACCAGATGAGGCGATGCGCGGCGAATGTGTTCGGCGTGCGAGCTATGCTCTCAAACGCGAATAGGATGCCTTCTTCAGCACCAGCCCGCGAGACTTGGTCGTAGATGGCTTGAGCGGCGGCAGAGCCACCGAACTTTGCGTCAAGATACTGTCGTCGATCCATCCCCTGTTGCGGCATGGTCGGATTCAATTGAAAGGGCCGCCATCGGATATTCACAGGGACACCATCCCATGTCTTGAGTGCCCGTTCCAGCCGCCGCTTCCCCACATAGCACCAGGGGCAGATCACATCCGAATAAATATCGATGTGGAGTGCGGCATCCTGCTCACTCATAGGACAAATGCCCCATCTTGCCCGCTCGATAATCTTCCACGGCTTGTGCGAGTTCCGTTTGCGTATTCATGACGAACGGCCCATAGCGCGCGATCGGCTCCTCGATCGGCTCTCCACCGAGAACAAGTATCGTCGTATCTTCTTGCGCCTGAAGCGCCACTCGCTCACCCTTGCGCCCCAAGAGAGCGATCTCAGCCTCTCCCACCGCCTGTGCCCCGTTGATAACAACCCGCCCCTGCAACACAAATACGGACATAGTGAATCCATCGGGCAAGGACAATTCCGTCTGATACCCCGCCTTCAATCGCAGATCATACAGATGGACCGGACTGAAGGTCCTGGCCGGACCCTTCCGCCCGTGACATTCTCCGGCAATGACCCGTAGCCGACCGGCTCCTCCGGCAAGCTCAACGACCGGGATTTCATCACGGACAAGTGTTTGATACCGTGGAGGGGACATCTTGACCGACCTTGGTAGATTGACCCATAGCTGGACCCCTTCCAGCGTCCCTCCGCGCTTTGCAAACTCGCTCTCGTGCAATTCTTCATGCACGATGCCGGATGCAGCTGTCATCCACTGCACATCGCCCGGGCCGATGACGCCGCCGCTTCCGGTTGAATCACGATGCGCCACACTGCCTTGATACATGATCGTGACCGTTTCGAACCCTCGATGCGGATGCTCACCCACACCAAGACGCCGATCCGTCGGCGAGAAAACCTCCGGCCCCATATAATCCAGAAGCAGGAATGGAGACAATTGCTCGCCCACACCGGAGCCCGGAATCATGTTACGCACAGGAAACCCGTCCCCGACCATATGGGCCGATCCTGGTTGATGGATCCCTGTGACTTCTTTGACAGCAGCCGTCCCTATAGCCATGTGGTCCTCCTTCACACCATCGCTCGTAGCGCGTCACCCAGCGTCACTGTACCCCGCACAAGCTTGTCAGGGCGTTCATACCCGATTGCGCCTTTGGAGAACGCCGTGTACATTTCTTCAAACAATCTCGCCGCCTCATCCGAAAACCCGAACGACTTGAACGTCGGGACCACGGCACTGAGTGGGGCATGTTGGGCCGTCACCGTTTTCCCAAGAATCTGACTGAGTGCCGCTGCCGCTTGATCCGGGCTGTACTCCTCCGGACCCGCCATTTCCACGATCTGCTTCCCATAGCCACCAGTCATCAACTGCTCTGCACCAATCCTGCCGATGTCCTTGGTCGAAATCATGGGAATCTTCGCCGGTGGCGCAATGAATGTCGGAAGCACACCCTGAGCCTTCGCCGCCCCAATGACCGGCGCCCAGTTGTCCATGAAGTAGCAGGGACGGAGAATGGTCAGACGCTTAGCATGACAGCCAAGTGCATGCTCTCCATAACTCGCCGCCCGAATCGGGCCGGTTCCGCCGTGCAGATGTCCTCCCACCGACGACAGCAGCACAACATGATCGACTCCACTCTTCTGAACGGCTTCCGCCGCGCGATCCATTCTCTGTCGTTGATCCGCCAACCACGCCTCAGCCCCGTAATTCGGTGGTACCAACAAATAAAGTCCTTTCGCGCCTTCAAATGCCTTGGTTAATGCCGGCACATCATCGAGCGACGCCACGGCAACATCTGTCCCTTTCGCCTTCCAGCCAGCCCCCTTGTCGGCTGAACGGACAATCACCCGCACCAGCTGTTTCTTACTCAGCAAGGTCTCCACCACTGCAGATCCTGTATTTCCAGTCGCACCAAGAACAACAAACATGATGAGTCCTCCTACTCCTTACGCGACGCCTGATCGGTTCATAATCACCTTGGAATGATGGCGTCACTACCCTTGATTGTAAAGCGCCGCTCTCCACACAGACCACAATGCCTACCCACGCATTCCACCATGGCAACTTACATTCCAGACAAAGGGAATGAAGGTCCTCTCTCGATCTGCTTGAAACGAGAGGGGATTCGCTTGATCACACCAGGATCGGCCAAACGAGTTAAAGGGAAGGAGTGCCGAATCAATGGCACGCTGCCGAATGCTCGGCGCCTCGCTATTGAGCGTATGCTACCTTTAGCTGAGATGGAGGGTACTGATGACGGCTCTGCGCATTCGCATCGGTCTTCGATCCGTCATCCTCATCCTGTCTGGGATGATCAACCTTCATTCGGTCCTCGCATCAGATGAACTCTCCCTCCCTTCCCGTGTCAGTTCAGTGAGAATGTCCGTCGCCTCGTATGAACGAATTCCCATCGGCATAATGTTGGCGCATCCAGATCGCTATCAGATGAGGGATATCCGCATCACCGGAACCGTCTTGGCGATTCAGACGGAGATCATCCCGAATCGGACGATCTGTGGAAGCGCACACGAACGGACGACGCTCCTGATCGAAGATGACAGTGGGCAGATTGAGATTCTCGATCTGGGAGCGTGCGAAAAGAATGTCGGTGCACTGAAAGCGCCGATGCTGAAGACAGGGCAACGAATCGATCTGCTGGTGCACATCAGCATCCCAACCAGCGTCGGCTCTTCCGGTTCATCGGTGGAGACCACCATCCTCTATATCGACCAGCCGCGAGAGTAAGAGTCATTTCAAACCCTCCATTCACCCACAGTTCGATGAACTCACCACAGACTTCGACCGGCCCGCAGTGAGCCAGGTCCGAGTGACCACGATGTACACCAAAGAGCGGCGAGACTAGACCAAGCCATCACGGTGATCGACGAACATGCAGCCCGGGATGGTCGCGCATGTCTCTTCCGCTATCGCATGGGGATCAGACTTGGCAAGGAGGCAAAGGAGACACTGAATCCGGTCAGGCCGTGTAAAGACTACAAACCTGCTGTGGTGTGTGAAGAGTCGCATGAGAACAGGAGTAGAGGAGTTCCCGTCAAGAGTTCACCTTTCTCAATCGTACTCGGCATGCACCGCCGTCTGCGCGTGAACACTCACCGATTGTTGCACTTACTCCCAACCTCTCACTTCATAACCCTTCTCCTTCAGGCAGCTCGTGACCGCATCAGCATAGGGCGGGTCCGGCTCCAGCGGCTTGAACGTGCCTCCGAGTAATCCAACGACCAATCCGATCCCGCTACCGGCGGCAGCTCCAATCGTCACTCCGGGCAATCCTCCAACCACCCCCGCCGACGCGCCGACCGCGCCGCCAAGTGTCAGACCCAGCAACGCTCCAGTTAGGGCGTTCGCGCTTTGGTTCGTCCCAGGCCGCAGACCAG
Organism: Nitrospira sp.; assembly: GCA_005116955.1. Classification (GTDB taxonomy): domain Bacteria; phylum Nitrospirota; class Nitrospiria; order Nitrospirales; family Nitrospiraceae; genus Nitrospira_D. The sequence goes on from SWDI01000005.1 coordinate 28,355, forward strand.
CCTGTTCAACGTGCCTCTGACAGGACTCAACCTCCTGTTGAGCCATCTGCTTACCATACAAGTGGAGTTGTTTATTCGACCGTAAGATCGGCTGCGGGCCAACACAGGCTGTGAGAGTCAGGAGAAGAATGATTCCTATGAGGCGATGCCAAGATCGATCGGCCACAGAAATTCCCTGGAGTGCTTTTGAGTCGTTCCTTCAATTCTCACCCTTTGGACGAAATGTCGAGGTTTTTCCCAATTGCGCACATTCTCCCTTATCCACCTCACTACTCTGATTGGGCATCGAGGTCGTTTCCATTGCACGCATCCAACGAGGACCTTCTGAGGTCGCGCGTTGGGCGAGCACCGAAACAACCTCGATACCCAATCCCTCCCCTACTGCCACCCCGTCACTTCATACCCTCTCTCTTGCAGGCACCGATTGACGTAATTCGTGTAGGCCTGGCTCGGCTGACTGGAAGGACCGACCACAGCAGAAAATAGTCCGGTCAGGAGACCCCAGACCGCTCCGCTCGCTGCGCCGACCATCGATCCCATGCCGGCCGACGCCCCATAAATCAATGAACCCAATGCTCCACTCGCCGCACCGGCACCAGCACCAACGACCGTACCGGTAGCGACACGTCCTGCCTTGCCGCTGCCTTCGTTCGCACCAGCAGATTCCGCCAGCTCTTTACAGGCTTCAATATCTTGCTCTGCCCCTTCCTTCCCGACAGATTCCAAATGCGCGTTGGAATACAGAATTGGTCGTGCACTCGAACAAGCCGTGACCATCAGCAACACAAACACGACACTGAGCTTCTTCATCATCTCCACACCGCTCCTTTCTAGCCCGATGGCATCAGTCGGGCTAACAGCCATTCCGCCGTGACTCCCTTTACAGCCAGTCGCTTACGTCGCCCCGTCGCTCCGGCATGAAGCTGCACATTCGCGCGCGGAACAGCACACCGCTCGGCGATGAAGCGAATGAGTTCGTCGTTGGCGGCACCCTCAATCGGACGCGCTGCCAAGCGGATCTTTACCGCATCGCCATGAATGCCGACGCACTCAGTACGTGAAGACCCTGGTTGGACTTGAACGGTCAAGAGCGCCCCGCGCTCACTGTCCCGTGCGATGACAGGAAGAGACGCCACAGGAATTGAGGAACTCAGAAGATCGCTTTGACGAAGTCGAGTATGGCCCGTTGCATGTCTGAATCGTCAGTGATTGGGCGGGCAACGGCGACATCACAGGCCCGCTCGGGTGGCACGCCTTGCTTGATCAATGTGCCGGCATACACCAAAAGCCTGGTGCTGACCCCCTCCTCAAGCCCGTGGCTTCTGAGGTTGCGGACTTTTTGGCCGAGCTTGACGAGTTTCGTCGCGATGACTGAATCCACCCCCGCCTCACGCTGCAGGACGAGGGTTTCGATATCGGGAGCAGGGTAATCAAACTCGATCGCGATGAATCGCTGCTTCGTGCTTTGCTTCAGATCTTTGAGGACACTTTGATAGCCAGGGTTGTAGGAAATCACCAGCATGAACTCGTCGGCGGCCTCCAGGATCTGGCCTTTTTTCTCGATTGGGAGCACTCGCCGGTCATCGCTGAGCGGATGGATGATCACGGTGGTGTCCTTTCTGGCTTCCACCACCTCGTCGAGATACACAATGGCCCCATGCTTCACCCCGAGGGTCAAGGGTCCATCCATCCATACGGTATCTTGCCCCTTCAGAAGGTAACGGCCCACTAAGTCGGAGGCCGTAAGATCTTCGTGACAGGCGACCGTGATCAACGGCCGGCCGAGCTTATACGCCATGTATTGAACGAACCGGGTTTTCCCACAGCCGGTCGGCCCCTTCAGCATCACCGGAAGTTTTTTCTCGGCAGCAATGGTGAACAGACCGATCTCCCCACAGACCTCCGCGTAAAACGGCTCCTGTTGGATTCGATACTGCGCGACATCGACTTCCCGTGCCTGATGCATCAACGCTTCGTTCCTCCTCAATGTAGACAATCGATCCGACTGATTTCAGCCGATTATAAAGTGATGCCACAATAAACGGAATAAACGACGAAGATCAAGCGATGGGGCCTCAGCGCAGCTTCCCTACGCCACCTTCTTCCCATCAAGCACTTCACGAACTTTTTGGGTCAATACATGAGGTGTGAACGGTTTCTGGAGAAAGGCCGTGTCCCGTTTGACCCCACCCTGTTCGAAGACCGGATGATCGGGGTAACCGGACATGTACAAGACCTTGATCTCGGGTCGCACAATCGTCAGTTTTTCTGCAACCTCCGGCCCGCTCATTTGCGGCATCGCGACATCCGTCAGCAACAAATGGATCGAGCCCGGATGCTTCGCGCCGGTCAGGAGCGCTTCGATGCCGTGACGCGCGACCAACACCTCGTAGCCGCTCAGATGAAGCGCTTCCTGTACAAGCCCGCGCACCGACGGGTCGTCCTCGACCACGAGGATTGTTTCTCGCCCGATCGCTCTGCCAACCGTTTCACTGGCGATCGGCGCGCCTTGTGCGGTCTCCTTCACTTTCGGGAAAAAGATCTTGCATGTGGTGCCCTGTCCCAGCTTGCTCTCAATCCCGATCGTGCCACCGCTTTGCTTCACGATTCCGTACACGGTCGACAGCCCAAGGCCCGTGCCCTTTCCCTTTTCCTTTGTCGTAAAAAACGGCTCGAATAAATGTGATTGCGTTTCTTCGCTCATCCCCTGGCCGGTGTCCCTGATCGACAAGAGTACGTAGGTTCCCTCATCGAGCATCATGGTTTCACGCCGAGGGCCTTTCCCGATCGTGACGTTTCGAGTCTGGATGGTCAGCTGACCACCCATCGGCATGGCGTCTCGAGCATTCACGGCCAGATTCATGATCACTTGCTCAATCTGCCCTGGATCGACCTTGATCGATCCCACCTGTGGATCGAGGTCCGCACAGAGCTCAACAATATCCTCGCCTAGCAGCCGCCGCAGCATCCCGTCCATGTTCATGACAAGCGCGTTCAAATCCACGATTTTGGTCGCCACAAATTGCCGACGGCTGAAGGCCAGGAGTTGACTGGTCAGGCCGGCGGCACGATCGGCGGCCTTTTTGACTTCTTCCATTTCACGTCGCGTGGGATCCGCCGGAGCCAAACGACTCAGGATCAACTCACTGTATCCACGAATCACCGTCAGAAGATTGTTGAAATCATGGGCGACACCGCCAGCCAGCCGCCCCACAGCCTCCATCTTCTGCGATTGACGCAGCTGCGCTTCTGTCAGGCGCAACGCCTCTTGCGCGCTCGTGCGTTCACCGAATTGTCCGATTTTCAGACCGACATCGGTGATCATACTGAGCAACTCGCTATCCGGCTCATGGACCTGATGGCTGAAGAACTCAATGACGCCCTCGACCTCACCTCCGATACGAATCGGAAATCCGAACGCTCCATGAAGCCCGGTTGCGGACGCCAATTCCGCACGAACAAAGGCGGGGTCGAGCGTCACGTCGGTAATCCACACCGGTTGCCCGCTTTCCCAAATTCGACCCGGCAATCCCACACCTGGCTTGAATGTCTGGGTCTGCATCTGTGCGATGAACTCATCCGAGACACGCGATGGGACTCGCCAGTAATCGAGGCACCGCAACGTGCCCGATTGTTTATCCAGTCGCCAAAACACCCCGAGATCCCATTCGAGACTTTCGCCGACCGCTTGAATAATTTTCGGCACCGCTTCTTCGAGTCGTACGGCCTCCGACAGGACACGCGTCACCGCATATTGAGAGGCCAGCCGTCGTTCGGCCCGGCGACGATCCGTAATGTCGCGCACAAACGCGCTGAAGATATACGCTTCACCGATACGGGCTGGCGAGACGGCGAGCTCGACCGGAAACTCATGGCCTTCCTTATGTCGCGAAGCAATCTCGATCCGACGATTCAGTACCGGGCCGACTCCCGTCTTGAGATACTCTCGAATCCCATGCGCGTGGGCTTCCCGATCACGTTCGGGGATGATCGTGTCTGACAGCAATTTTCCCATCGTCTCGTCGCGGGTCCATCCAAAGATCGCTGTCGCTTGGGCATTCCATTCAGTCACAATTCCGGCGGCATCCATCGTGATGACTGCATCGAGCGCCGTATCGACGATCGCTCGATTGCGTTCCTGACTCTGTAACAACGCCGCCTCGGCGGCCCGCGCCCAGGCACTTTCCTGCTGCGCCTGCCGATACTCCGCTCGCAATCGGATCGTCGACCACAACAGCAATCCCAGCAGCGGGAGCCAAACGGCCGCCACGATACTCCGTTCAACATGGCCAAGCAGGAAGGTCCCCACGCCGAGGATAAACAACGTGATCAAGACCATCACAAACGTCAACCACTCATATCGGCGTGTCGTTGAGGCGGTTCGCTCTTCTGGTTGGGTCATGCGGTCACCCGTGTGATCACCCACGTGTCCAGAATCGCGGACGGACGGTAGGCCAACTTGGCCGCACGTAGGCCCGGAAGACCAGCATCATCCATGGCATTGATAGAGACCGCCCCTTGCGCCATGGCGGTTCGACAGGTTTCGCGGAAGACCCATTGAGCCAGACCAGGGATGGAACGGTCCGCAACCTCCAATAAAATGCACCAGGTTTGAGGAGTCAACCAGTAGCCGAATGTGTAGGCAGCGATATCCTCTCTGATTCTCACGACCATACCCGACAAGCCGATCCGTTCATGCTCTTGCAAGACGAGCCTATGGGCCATTTCCGCATCCTCCAGAAGCAGCGTTCCCATCTGATCGAGATGGCCATTCCGCTTTTGATCCGCCCATCGCCCATAGAGACGCACGCAGTCGGCCTGATCGTCAGCACGATACGGTTCGACTGTGATCGTCTGTTCTCGGGTCACACGATTGCAGAGCGCCCGTTGGGATTTATAGTGGTCTCCTGCCAAGGCCGCCAGCGCGCTGACAGGGTAGAGATAATCGCCATCTTTCTGACAGAATTGAATCCCGCCGCACTCCAGTCGTTGCCTTTGTGACTCCATGACGTTTTCGATTCGACTCACCGGCGACGGGCCATTCCATGACTGCATCATCACGAACGCCTGCTCCACGGCTTGATCCAGGGGGCCAGCCCCAAGCGGTGGCAGTGGCATGAACCATCCGTCCGGAGACTTGGCAAACAGAAACAGTGTGTGATCGAACTCCATCCACCAGTAAGGAAGCAGCGATGTCCAGATATAATGGTAGGGAAAGGCAAACGCGGCCGGCATATCATGGCCAATCACGTGAGCACGCTCGAGCGCCTTCGCAAACTGTGGTGCGTCCGACGGCATCAGTGGACAGAGCTGGGGATCAACTCGCGCAGGAACAAGGCGAGCCGTGAGGTGCGGAAGCGCCTGAAGTACGATCACATCGTCCTGAAAGCGCCCAACCAAGTGCGGATGGGCAGCAATCTTGTCCAGTCCTCCCTCAGTCGTCAGCCAACCGAGGACCGACTCCGCATATTCGTGAATCACACGGGGAACCGCGTCACACATAAAGGGGCATTTGGAATCCCACCCGAGCAAGATTTCTCGACCCAACGCATCCCACATCAACGCCAGCGGATACAACTGACAGTCCAATGGACGAACGTCGTAGATCCCACAAAGGCCCGACTGCGAATCAAAGGCAGGACACAGATACCCTTCGTCCATCGGATTCTTGACAAGCTCGACCTGTGAACCGGACTTATTGGGAAAGAACGAATCAGGCACTCCACGTGCCACAGCATCGGTGATTTCTTGATGGGTAAAGTATGGGCGAAGAAAACTGTCGACTTCCGGGAAGCGGCAGCACACATCACAACGACCACACGCCGAGTCCGGAACCAGCTGAGGCAGAACCCTCATCGTCTGTTTGGAATCTACTGTCCTGAGATCCATCGAGCCCCAATCATACGATGCATGCCGAACGGTGGCAAGGAAGGTTTGCTTCCGATCATCTCGCACCCTGTCCGCATTGCACCAGCCTCTACGCCTCGGAGAGGTTGCTGCCCTCTTGTCGGTCGCTGATGTGCATGCTAGCATTGCACTCTTTACACCATTCTGATGCCGCACGTTCCCCCATTGCCGAACGTGCGAGAAGGGTTTCGCATTGGCACAGATCGACGCCTCCTGTCCGACCCTCTCGCCTGAGGCAGCACGAGAACGCTGCGTGGCCATTCGTGAGCAGTTGTGTCGCGCGAACGTGTTCGGATCTCCAACCACCTTGCCACTACAGGACTCCACTTCAGGCATGCAGGCGGTGACCTCCTGGCGAGTCAGCCCCTGCCCACTGTACCTGTCATCTGAGCAACTGCGGTTCTTCACTGACTTAGGGCCACATCTGCTGTCGTTCTATCGAGGATTGAATCGGTTATACACCGAAAGCGTCAAAGGCATTCAACCGACCTGGATCGCAGGCTACCTCGATCAAGGGAAGCCGGCCGCATTAGTGCAATACAGCCGCATGAAACGGTTTCGCGATGCCCTGCCTGACGTCATTAGACCCGATATTATCCCCACACAGGACGGCATGGTGATCACCGAACTGGATTCGGTTCCAGGGGGAATCGGGCTCACCGCCTGTCTATCTCGCATCTATCACGATCTCGACGGCGGTCCCCCACAGATCATCGGGGGAGAAAACGGCATGCTCCACGGATTTGCTCGCATGCTGCGCTCTCTCCAGGATCAGCAGGAAGGATGCATCGCGATTCTGGTCTCCGACGAATCGAAAGACTATCGGCCGGAAATGTCCTGGTTGGCCGCTCAGCTCCGCGAAGAGGGATTGTCCGTCTGGTGTGTCGAACCACGCGAGATTCGGTTTACGGAGGACGGACTTCGCCTCCACACCGACGGAAGCGAGCAGGCGATCAGCGTCCTCTATCGATTTTATGAGCTGTTCGACTTGTTGAATATTCCCAAAGCTGAACTGGTCCAATATGCCGCGAAGAAAGGTCGGGTCTCCATCACACCTCCCTATAAGCCGGCACTAGAGGAAAAATCCGCCTTCGCCCTGCTCCACCATCCGATCCTCCGCCCGTTTTGGGAAAAAGAACTCGGAGCAGACTGCCTGCTGCATTTGACCACGATCATGCCGAAAACCTGGCTACTTGACCCGGCACCGCTTCCTGCGATCGCGACGATTCCGGACCTGCATATAGGGAACCGTCCGGTGGCGAACTGGGCTGAACTTGAGAAAGCGACGCAGAAGGAACGCCAGTTTGTCATCAAGCCTTCCGGATTTTCGGAACTGGCCTGGGGAAGCCGTGGCGTTTCGATCGGGCATGACATGCCTCAGACCGAATGGGTTGAGGCGCTTCGGAAAGCCCTTGCATCCTTTCCGACCACCCCCTATATCCTGCAAGAATTCCATAAGGGTCGGTTGTTTGAGCTGGACTTTATGGATGAGCACCAACAGACCATGGCGCACATGTCAGGCCGGGCGCGACTCTCCCCGTATTACTTTGTTTCGGAAGGAAGAGCTGAACTCGCCGGTATCCTGGCTACCATCTGTCCAGCCGACAAAAAAATTCTTCATGGCATGAAAGACGCGATTATGGTCCCTTGCGCTCTTCGACAAGAGGACAGCGATGTGCCTCGCCCGAATAAACTATAAATGGCCGTTTCACTTTCTCCCGTATTCCTGGTAGCCTGTACCAATCGTGCCTATGACTCTTTTCCATGTCGACTGGTGCCCTGACTGTGTAGTGGTTCGCCGAAAACTGGCGGACTTGGGGCTGACCTATGAAGATGTCATCGTGCCGGACAACAGACGTATGCGCACGCAAGTTCACGAGGTATCCGGCCAATATTATGTCCCGGTCCTCAAGGACGGCGATCTCGTGCTGACGGAAACCGCCGACATTCTGGCCTATCTGGACGAGCGGTCTCGCACCGACCGGGCTGGAGCCACAGCAACAACCGAGTTTCAGTCGCAAGCCCGCACGACACCCGATGTTGCGGGCGAAGACGACGACCACCCTTCTTGTCGGATCAACTGACCACCGAAGGACGGCACATGGAAGAATGGCAACAGATTCTCGCAAAAAGTATCGTCAAGCCAAAGGACCTCGCTGAACGGTTTGGCCTCGATGAGAAAGAAATAGAAGCGATCGTCGGCCCCTATCCGATGCGGATTACTCCGACGGTACTTGAGACGATCAAATCGAAGGACGATGCCATCTGGAAGCAGGTCGTCCCCGATATCGTGGAGTTGGCCGACATCGACGCGGAGGACGATCCACTAGAAGAAGATCTCATGAGCCCGGTGCCCCATCTGGTCCACCGATATCCAGATCGAGTGCTGCTCATGGTCACCAATCAATGCCCGATCTATTGCCGGTTCTGCACCAGAAAGCGACTGGTGGGCAAACCTGGTTTCCTGAAAAAAGGCGAGTTGGACCGTGCGATCCAGTATCTTCGTGAGCATAGGGAAGTGCGTGATGTCATCCTGTCAGGAGGCGACCCACTGCTGCTCCCCGACCATCTCCTCGAACGCATCTTCAAGGCTCTGCGGACCATTCCTCACCTGGAACTCATCCGCATCGGATCGCGGGTCCCAGGGTCGTTGCCGCAACGAATCACCCCCAAGCTCTGCGAGATGGTGAAAAAGTATCATCCTATTTACATGAACTTGCATTTCAATCACCCGGACGAACTGACGACTGAGGTGAAGGCGGCGTGCGGCATGCTCGCGGATGCCGGCATTCCCCTAGGCGCCCAAACCGTACTCCTCAAAGGCGTGAACGACAATCCAGACATTATGAAACGCCTCGTCCATCAACTGCTCCTTGCGCGGGTGAAGCCCTATTATCTTTATCAGGCCGACTTGACCAAGGGGACGAATCATTTCCGGACATCCGTCGAAACGGGGCTGAACATCATCAAGGCGCTCCAAGGCCATACGAGTGGAATGGCCGTGCCCCATTTCGTCATCGATGCACCGGGCGGCGGCGGCAAGATTCCGCTACTGCCGGATGACTATCTGGTCCACATGGACAAGGACGGAGCCCTCCTCCGGAATTATGAGAACAAGACGTTTCACTATCCCCAGCCAAAGCCTGACAACCGGCGGGAACTTCCGATGGTCGGTATCGGCGCCTCGCTCGATACCGCAGAAGAATCCTATGTAACGTGTGGTAACAGCTACCCTGATCGCGACGGCTATGCCGCTTGGGGGAACAGCTGCGGCGGAGATGCAGACGACCTGTGACCACTCATTCATCTCGAGCCGGCATTCTCCCCTATCAAGACATCAAACGCTTGATCGCAAACCGAGCCATCAGCGCCTCCCCGTCTATCGAGAGCCGGCAGATCCAGCCAGCCAGCCTTGATCTCCGCCTTGGCCGGAAGGCCTATCGACTGATCAGCAGCTTCTTGCCAGAACTGTCGGCCATTTCCTCGCGTCTGAACGTGCTAGATTTTTATCAGTCAGACCTCGTGATGTACGAGATGGATCTGACCGACGGAGCGATTCTGGAGAAGGGGCATGTGTATCTCGTTCCATTGCTGGAACAGCTGGCCCTCCCGAAAACGATCCGTGCACGGGCGAATCCAAAGAGCACGACCGGTCGTCTGGATGTCTTTACCCGCGTGGTGACGGATCTCACGTCCGGATTCGATGAAATTCGTGCTGGCTATCGAGGCCAGCTCTTCCTAGAGGTCGTCCCACGCTCATTTGCCATCAAAGTTCGCACGGGACAGTCATTGAACCAAATCCGGTTTGTGTATGGCAAAACCACGGTGCCGGACCGAACGCTTCAGGCCCTTCATCGGAACACACCATTGCTGTACCATAATGTGGCTTCCCCGAAGGCCGTCGGCAGCCGAGACTTTCGTGTTGAGCGTGGATTGTTCCTCCGCATTGACCTCGCGGGCACGGATCAGCGAGACTCCCGTATCATCGGGTACCGTGCGAAGAAGAACAGCCACGTCATTGATCTGGAGAAAGTCGGCCATTATGCGGCGGCTGACTTTTGGGAGCCGCTCCATCGCCATCGCCACGACAGCTTGTTATTGGAGCCAGAAGAGTTTTATATCCTGGCCTCAAAGGAGCGCATTCGCGTGCCGGCCGGCTACGCCGCCGAGATGGTGGCCTACGAAGCAGCCTGCGGGGAGCTCCGGACTCACTATGCGGGATTTTTCGACCCTGGATTCGGGTATGGATCAAAGGGAGAGATCACCGGCACACAAGTTGTGCTGGAAGTTCGCCCACACGACGTGCCATTCTTGATCCATGACGGACAGACCTTCTTCAAAGTCGTCTATGACAGGATGATGGGAATGCCGACACAGCTGTATGGATCGGGGTTAGGATCTTCTTATCAACGACAGACCTTATCGCTCAGTAAGCATTTTAAAGTCTAACCATGGCTCCATCCGATTTACCACCGCCTCACAACGAATCGCTGGCCCCGCCACGTCCGACCGAACCGGAAGAGCAGGGGACAGGAAACGAGCATCAGATCCACGTCATCGGCTTGATGGTCGGAACCGCGCTGATGTTTATTGGCTTTCTCAATGTGTTTCTGTCCATCAGCGGCGGCTTTGAAATCAATATTGTGCCCTTTCTCATCTATTTTGGCGGGCTGGCGATATGGGCTAATGCCGCCATCGAAACGCCGACTTTCCGGTATGGAGTCATGACCCTTGCCATTACCTTAGCCTTGGGTCTCTTTCAGTATGGGGAAGTTCTGTTTTGGCACAAGCAGGTCCTCTTCTGGGTCACCATCATCATCGTGATGTACTTCATGTTCGTCGAGCCCAAGAAACCCACAACGTGATCTCTGATGGCGATTACTGTCGTCATTCCAACCTTAAACGAAGAAAAGAACCTTCCACGAACTCTTGCGCGCCTATCGGCGGCTGCCCTGAGGGAGATTATCATCGTTGACGGCGGCAGCACCGACAGCACCGTCAGCCTCGCTGAAGAATTTTGCGCCCGTACGCTCAATGCCCGCATCATTACGTCGTCACGAGGGCGCGCGCGCCAAATGAACGAAGGGGCAAAAGCCACACAGGGGGAGACCTTACTCTTCCTGCATGCTGACACCCAGTTGCCTGCACAAGCCGGACCGATCATAGAATTGGCCTTGAGCAAACACCATTCAGCTGTGGGCGGACACTTCAACGTCCGATTCGATAATCCCTCGGTTTGGGGCCGAGTCATCAGTTTCTTTATGAATCGCCGGTCGCGCGTGACGGGCATCGCGACCGGCGACCAAGCTCTCTTCGTCCGCCGCCACGTGTTCGAACGGCTCGGAGGATTTTCCGAGATTCCGCTCATGGAAGACATTGAATTCAGCAGTCGGCTGCAGCAAGCAGGTCGAACGGTGGCGCTCCGGGATGCTGTCATCACCTCCTTTCGTCGGTGGGAAACACAGGGCCCGCTGAGAACCATTCTCTTGATGTGGACCCTGCGCTTCCTGTACTGGGCAGGAGTCAGCCCTCACCGGCTTAAGGACTTTTACGCCACTATCCGATGAAACCAACACCCCTTCACCTCTCATCCCTCACCCCTCACCAAACCGCCCTGGTGATCTTTGCCAAAGCGCCGATTCCCGGCCAGGTCAAGACACGCCTCTCCCCGCCGCTCACTCCCGATGAAGCCGCTACACTCCATGGGAGCTTCGTCCTGGATACCCTGGAGCGAACAAAAGCCGCTGTCACGAAGCTCACGTTGCCGATCGATCGCTATCTGGCCTGCGCCCCGTCTGCGACGCATGTCTTCTTCAAGATTCTGGAGGAACGGCAAAGCGTAAAGCTGCTCGATCAAGTCGGCGCCGACCTTGGTGCACGCATGAATCAGGCCTTTCACACACTGTTCGCGCACGGATACCGACAGGTCGTCCTCCTTGGGACGGATGTACCGACGCTTCCGCTCGACCATGTCAAACAGGCCATCGCCTCACTGGAGAACCATGATCTCGTGCTTGGGCCAGCATTGGACGGAGGCTATTATCTGATCGGCCTCAAGCGGATGGCACCGGAACTCTTCGCCGACATTCCATGGTCGACAGATCAAGTACTCAGACTCACTCAGGAGAAAGCAGCGACGATCGGCCTCAAGGCTTCCTTGATTCAACCGTGGCGCGACGTCGATACTCTGGCCGATCTAGAAGCCCTCATTGAGGCTTGCAACGCTGAGGCCAAGAAGGCGAAGAATGATCGGGTGTTTTCAAGCCGCACAACCGGCGTCCTTCAGGCGCTCGCCAAACGACTTTGTTCGAGAACATAATAACGTTCCCAACCATTCACCCAAGGGTCCACATGAACCAGCACGTCGCACTCATCACCGGAGGGGCGAAAGGCATCGGGCGGGGGATCGCCCTCGATCTCGCTTCTCAGCAGTGGAAGATCGCTGTCTGCTATAGAACCAGCGACGCTGAGGCCAAGACAACGGCGCAGGAGATCATCCAGCGAGGAGGACAAGCGCTGGCCATCCGGTGCGATGTGTCCGACCCAGTGGCGGCCAAGAACATGGTCACGCAGGTTGAAAAGGAATGGGGGCGAATCGATGTCCTGATCAATGGCGCTGGCCCCTATCATCGCATCAACTTGTTCGACGAAACCATCGAAGGCTGGAACGACATGTTCGACGGCAACCTGCATCCCATTTTCTATCTGGCTCAAGCTGTCGCGCCGGGCATGAAGGCCCGCAAGGCCGGCCGCATCATCAGCTTCAGCATGGCCAATGCGGACCAGATGGAAGCACAGCCCGATGTGACGGCCCACTACATTGCCAAGGCTGGCGTGCTGATCCTGACACGTACTTTGGCGAAATTATTAGCCCCCTATGGCATTACCGTCAACGCCATCTCGCCAGGCTTCATCGATTCGGGAAGCGCGCCGCCGCAAGAACTCGCCGCCATGACCAAACGTATTCCTGCCGGGTACATCGGAACGGTTGACGATACCGTTGCAGCTGTTCGTTATTTACTCAGCGAAGAGGCCCGTTATGTCAACGGGGCAAACATTCAGATCAGTGGAGCGTGGGGAATATGAAGAGATGGAACGGCATTCAGGTTACTTCCTTGCTCACTGAGCGCGCACCCGGAATGGTCGTAGTTTCCAATCAAGGATTGTGCTCGCTCAACGTACGCAGTGGAACCAACCTGAATGCCGTTCCTGAGAAGGGACAGGAGAGTAGTGGAGCTCGGTCAATGCGCGCAGTGTGAAACCAACCCAATCCTCTCGGAAAGGGCTGTGCTCACTCAATGTGCGTAGGGAAACCACCCTGGATACCCTTCTTTGGGGAGAAGGGAGTTCACGAAATGGAGGGGGTACAGATGAAATCGGAACAGGAACGCGAAGCTCACAGTCGTTTTGTTCAGGCGCTTCAACACGAACATGTGATCTGCACCAAGCCCGGTTGCGGTGGAGCGATGGAGGTAGCCGATCACACCCCACATAGTGCCCGCATTAAGTCATACGAAGCCATCTGCGAACGTTGTCACACCGTCGAGAAAATCATCGGCAAGGAGGAACATCTGCCCTCGTGGGATGTGGGCTCGATCACTCTCATGGCGGAAATGCATCTCCTCCACGAACAGCCGACCTGTCCGAACGACGACACACCCATTACCTTCATTTCCTTGCCTAACCCACGCCGCAAGGCCCGCTACTGCCTTCAGTGCTACTACTGCGGCCGACATACGGAAATGAACTGGCCGCCTCGGGAAGCAAAGAGCTAATCAACGAGGGCACCGCACCGCCTGTACCGTGACTTCAGTATACGGTAAGCGCCTTTTGAATGAATTCCCTGAGACGGCGAAAGTAGGCTCGCCCACCAACTTGATACGTGTTGTTATGGTCGGCACCTTCTATCACATACCATTCCTTGGGCGATTTGGCCGCGTCGAAAACCTGGCGACCAAACTCAATGGGAATAATGTCATCCTTGTCCCCATGGATGATCAGCTTCGGAAGCGACAGCTGCGGGAGCCGGTCGATTAATCGATGCGCGGCGCCAAGAAGCCAATGCACGGGTAACCCACCATAATAGAATTTCGCCACGGCTTCGATGGAAGGAAATGATGATTCAAGAATGAGAGCTGAGGCTGGTCGTTGTACCGCAAGTTCACCGGCAACCGAAGTTCCAAGCGATCGGCCAAACAGGACGATTCGTTCAGGGCGGATCTTTCTGGTTTGGGTGAGGTAATCATATGCGCCATACGCATCCTGATAGAGTCCCCGCTCCGTGGGGGAAATGCGCTGACTCTTTCCATAGCCTCGATAGTCGAACAGGAAGACGGATAGCCCCAGTTGGTACAGCAGTTTCAGATTTTCAAGGCGGTCGATGATATTGCCAGCATTGCCATGGCACCAGAGCATGACCGGACGATCAGCAGCCGCTTCGACGTACCAGCCGAACAGTCTCACTCCATCGTCAGCTTGAAACCACACGTCTTCAAGCGGCAGACCGCTTAACCGTGCCCAATCTCGGTCTTGCCACGGTTCTGGATGATAGACGAAGAATTGGTCAAGAAAACTCACGGAGGGAGGATAACGGAACTTTTTTCAGGAAGGAAGGGATAGAGTCTAGAAAAATGCTTGCAGGCTGAAGAGGACATCATTGTCTCGGTCCCGATGATTATACTCTAGCCTGATCGTCCAGTTTTGGGCCAGCGTGAAGCGCGATCCGACATACCATCGGAAATCGTCAGATTTTTCGCCTAACGGAAACCGTAGATAGGACCCCGTCGCCATGAGTTTCCATCGCTCCGTGAGATCGGCCAAGAGTCCGACAGTTCCCCCGCCTCCGATTCGATGCATCTCATGATAGGCCTTGCTGATGTTTGCTTCGGTTTCCGCAAAGGCGAACAGGACTTCCCGATTGAGCAACCGCAATTCCTTCGCTCCCCCGATCCCAGCGTTGAAGAGGCCGTTGCTACAAAGCCGACAATCATGATGCCGGATGGTGTTCATCCCCACATTAATCTTCCAGGAAGGGGCATGAAAGACTGAGTCGATCGGCGAGAGGGACAAAAGATTCAGTAACGTGGCCCGTTCTACCCTCGTCTGATCCGCTCGATTGTAGTGCCGTACCGTGATGGAGGCCATTTCAATCTGCGCATCGGGAGTATACCCAACCTCTGGATCGAGCAAGTCGTGATAGCCTCCTCGGAAAGTCGCTTCTTCAAACGTATCGTTATTGCGCCAGCCTCCTCCGATGACTGCACGTGAGGTCTTATGGCCCAGTTCCGGCTGTTTCGCAAATGGGCGCACGGTAAACTCCTCGGATGGGATGCGAAGCTGACTACGGGTTGTCAGAACCGTCCTATTGCGTTCCTTCCACTCCGGTTTTGGGGAGTCGCTCGTCTCAAGCCGATACCGCAAATAGTCCGATGCCAGATCGAGTACAAAAGCTTGTTTGAAAGGGGCCAGCTGGGTGAAGATCGGCGAAGCTACCTCACTGAAGTCTTCTGTGATCCGATGAGCCAGATCTCGCTCTTCAGCGGGCAAGGACTCCCGCTTTCGTTTGATTACTGTACTGCGAGATGGCCTGTACGTGATATCTGACACCAAGCTGGGTTTTGAGACGACCAATCGAATCGTGTCGGCAGGGACAGTCCACCCTATAAACTCATCCGTCAAATGCAACTCCGGATTGGCATAATCCAAGAGCGCAAGGATATGGTACGAGCAATTCTCCTTAAAAAAGAAATAGTCGAAGTAGGCATTCCCTAATTCCCATGCATGCATCAGAAATCGCCGCAATTGGTTTTCCGTGAGATGCAGGCGATATTCCCAAATATCGCGGTTTTCAATGTCTCGATACTGCTGCACCTTGAGGTAATAGGGAATCGTGGAAAAATACCCCTTATAACTTCCAAAGATGCCTCGTATAGGATAGGCAAGGCCGGCGTCGGGAGGTACGTCCGCTGCATAGTTGATGGTATAGGCGAGAATGCGGGTCTGTTCGGTCTGACCCTTTTGATCAACACGAAACAGGGTATGGCCGAACATGGAGGCTGGGTTATTCAGAAAAGCTGAAGGAAAGATCAGAGAAATAGATTGGACCTCGAAATCCTCGTACCACCGATCAAATCGTTCGCAGGAAAGCGCTGGAAGCCGAGTCGGATCAAACTGCAGTTGCTCTTTCAGCCAGTGGTACCGAGCGATGAACGCACACTGAGCCGGCTGTCGAGAGCGACCGACCAGTTCAACAGAGAAGAATTGTGCAAGGGTCGCCGCAAGCTCAGAAGACGGATCCGTCTTCCCATTGGAAGACAAGAAAAATCCTGGATCATCCTGCTCGCTCTCATACCCACCGAAAAGCCCCTTCCGGTAGTGCAATAAGAGATGCCATTCACGCTGTTCAGCAAGATTCTTTTGTTGAGCCTGCTCAATCAGCTGTGTGAGATACAACTCATGCTCAGATTGCTGTGCGTCGGAATGAACGGGAGCAAGCAAACAGGTTAGAAATGCAAGAAGGAGAACCAGCACGGCGTGAAAAGAAATAACAAGGGCCCTGACATCTCTGCCAGGGCCCCTATAATGTCTTAGCGTACTGATGCTTGCGCGAGGACCGGATGGCCCGCGATGGCATCGTTAAGAGACTTCACCAATGCGACCGGAGAAGCTTCCCCAGCTTGAACCAGAGACGTATACCGCTCCTGGGTCATGGCGAAGAATGCTGCGTGGCGCTCCGCTGGTACGCCCATCAGCGTCGCAAGCGAGGCCAAGTGTTCGCCCTGCCCCTGAGCCATTTCAGCGCTGAGCGCATCGAAGTTCAGCGAGGCAAACATGGTCGTCTTATGTTCGCTCATGACCTTGCCATCGTTGGTGCATCCGGAGGTTCCAAAGCTGATGCCGAACGTCTGGCTGCCAAAGGTGCCGTTCGTGGTGGCCTGCAACACTTGAGGAGCGATTTCCTTCTGCCCCTTATACTCACCCCAAGCCAGCTTCCCTAATCCACAGCCTGGACCGGTGTCTGGATTTGCCGCCATCGCCAAGCCAGCCTGGCTACCAAACAGGACTGCAACAGCCAATAAGAGCACTTTCTTCGACATAGAGTCCTCCTCCGTTAGATTTGGTTAACTACCCACACTACAACACAACGGACTATGCGCTTGATGATTATAGACAAATCATCTTGAAGCGCAACAACTTTTTCCTGCCCCTGACGGTGGATCGCTATGCACTTGAACCAGCGGATCTCCTCGTCGAGAGACCATATACTGAAGCAGCGTGATGCCAATCTGCTGACCATTGAGCCACACCCTAGCGCCTTATGTGATGTGAACTGACTGCGAAGTTCCAATTCCATACGTGGCGTGCCATGCCACATGTCAAATCCAAGATTGACGGATACCACCTATATGACTATACTCACGCTGATTGTTTATGACACCTAAACAATCTATCGTTCTAACTTCTATTTAAGGAGGATCTTATGAAGCACGCGTCTCGTTTGTCCCTTGCGGTTATTGCCCTCGTCGGCCTCAGCTTGAGTGGTTGTCAGATCGTCGCCTCGCCAATGGCTGGCGTCATCTACAACGAAACGAAGTACGGCGATGTCGCGACCGATGAGGCAGGAGCCAGCAAAGAGGGTAAGGCCTGCGGCCAGTCAATTCTTGGATGGGTCGCCACCGGTGACGCGAGCGTCCAGGCTGCAAAAGTGGCCGGAGGCATCACCAAGGTTGCATCCGTTGACCACTCCGCCAAGAATATCTTGGGTATCCTCGGTGAATGGTGCACCATCGTTCGTGGTAACTAGACAGCTATAGCGTACGCTTTGGAAGGGCCTTCCGGAAATTCTCCAGAAGGCCCTTTCTTTTTTCCGCCCCCTAACCTTCGTGAAACTGTGGGATTCGCTTCCCTCGTCCGATTGATCACTCTCCTCAGTGCCTTGTTCTGCTCACTATGTATCACGGACGTGGCTGTCGCAGCCGAGTTCGGAGACGTGGAACTGAGCGCCTATGCGCTGGGCAGCTGGCCTCGTGATCTGGAAATTTTCAACCAAGAGACGACGGTACCCGCCTCGATTCAAGACGGCTTCGGTGCTGGTCTGAAAGTGGGACTCTTCCCAGCTGCGCTCCGTCGAATGGTGGGCCTCGAGATCGACTCCAACATGCACGGTGGAGCACTTTCCTTTCCCAACATCACCAATGGGCACGTCAACGAAACCGGTCGCTCCGACTTGCTCGTGAGCAACACGACATTCAACCTCGTTCTCCGCTATCCAAGCGGAACGGTTCGTCCATACATTGGGATAGGGCTAGGATGGTCTCGTGGGACACTACTCAATCCAAACATCGCTGGACGCGATGACAACGATTTTGACACGGCTCACGCCTTAGCCCACCAGTTCCTCGGAGGTGCCCAAATTCTCCTCAACCCCAAGGTCTTTCTGTTTGGCGAATACCGGTATTTCTTGTCCGACTATCATTGGGAAGGACTGTCCATGGACTTTCGCACCCACTATGGGTTGGTGGGCGCAGGCTTGCGCTTTTAATCCCCGGTGAAGTCTCATGTCGGCTCAGCTAGCACAGCGTCATATCGCGTACAACCGTTTAGGCGAAGGAACCCGATCCTCCAACCTAATGTGTCTCGCCGACAGGCGAATTCCCATCATGACCCGCCCGACCATTCTGGGCAATGTGAAGCGCTTTGGCCCTGCTGATCCCGGATTGAACAACAGCGTATCACCCAACCATTCACTCTTGGGTTGATGGGTGTGACCAAAGATGCAGATGTCGGGCCGCGTACGATCGAGAAACGCTCTTCCCGCTTTGGTCAGCTTTCCGCCCTCAAAGACAACATGTCGGATCGCGATGCGGAAACTATTCAGCTGAATGATGGCCTCGGTCGGAAAGCCGCTCTCTTCGTACCCATCCACATTGCCGGACACGGCCGTCACGGGAGCAATCATCTCAAGTTGTTCAATGACCGATCGATTGCCGATATCGCCGGCATGAATAATATGATCCACGCCAGAAAAGTGACGCACAATCGCCGGGTCAAACAGGCTATGCGTATCGGCGATGACACCGAGACGGATCGTCCGCACAGGGTTCATGGAGGGGTACTAGGCGGTGCGCCCTGCGAGGCTCGAACGTTGGTCCAATCGAATGTGAAGGGTTCGGGGTTCTGTTTCGGCATCTCTGCCAGCTGGGTCTTGAGGCGCTCGGCTCTGGCATTGCTCATCGGATGGGTGGAGAGCCACTCGACCCGTCCTTCGTCTTTTTCAGCCAGCCGTTGAAAAAACGTGATCATGCCGGATGGATCGATCTTCGCGCGATAGAGTAACTCAAGGCCGGTGAGATCCGCTTCCGTCTCCTGTGCGCGACCGAACTTCAGCGTCATCAGCTCAACCCCAAGCTGCTTCATCATCCCGCCCAATCCCGGAGGATTCCCCAGCACAATCGACACTACGGCTACAAAGCCCAGCTGCTTGATAATGCGTTCAAGTCCATGCCGCTGCAGCACATGGTTCAGCTCGTGCGCAAGTACCCCGGCGACCTCCTCGCCACTCTCCGCTTTTTTCATCAGTCCGGTGAAGACGACGATGTAGCCACCTGGCAGGGCAAACGCATTCACCACATCACTCTTCACGACGGTGACCTCGAAAGTGTAGGGGTTCTCCGGAATCTGACCGGTCAGGCGATGGATCATCTCGTTCACCGCGTCCACGGCTGGTCCTTCTTTCATGACATCCTGATGCGCCAGAAAGTCACGATAGGTTGACTCGCCCAGCTTCCGTTCCCACTCGACAGGAATTCGATCAACGGCGAGTTCAACCAGCACGTCACTCCCAAACCACAGTCCGAGCATGACAACCAAGAGGACGCCTCCGACAATACCCCACACCATTCGATGCCGTTGCCGCACCTGACGGACTTGTTCGGCGGCTCGTTCAAGCGGTTGGCTCAGATGATCAGGAGCCGCTTGCCGGAAGGCACGAATCACATCGGGGCTTTTGAGATAGAGTGTCCGCTGCCCTTTCAACCCCACCCAGGTGGCCACGAGCTGATCATGATCCAGCCCTCCTGCGGAGACGGTCAGTTCGGAAAATCTCAAGGATTCCGATCGGCTCTCGGCTCCATCACGATCAGGGGAAAACGTGATCGTCAGTCCATGATCTTCGACATGAACCAGGCAAGGGGCACCGCTGGCGGGGAATTCGTCGCCGAAACAGAGCGCGTTGGGAGTGTTTTCTACCATGGCATGCCCTGCGGCAGTTCAAAATGGCTATCGACGAGGTCGTAGGTGAGTGACACCTGGAACCGTACCCTCGGAGGTACCGTGAGGATTTCCTGCGAGGCGAGAATGAAGTTGGTGGCCATTTTCAGCTACCGCTACTGACTGACTGGAATGAACTGTCGTACCCATGCGCCGAAACTGCCCGGATTGCGGCTCTGGATATACACGACACCTGGCCCACGAAATCGGCAGACAAATCCTTCACCCGACGTGAAGCTGGCTACCCATCCGGACGTGGCCTTTTCGATGTTGTACGTGGTCGTGGTGGACCAGGCCACCAGATGGCTATTATCCACGATATATTCTTGACCCGGTTTCAATTCGATCTTGTGAATGGCCCCGAAGCTGTTCAGGGCAAGCATCCCCTTCCCGCTCATTTTCAAGATGAAGAACCCCTCCCCGCCCAGCAATCCCCGGCTCATGCTCTGCATTTGGCTGTCGATGACAACCCCAGCCGCACCTGCCAGGAATCCATCCTTCTGCACCATATACTCGCTGACACCATCGAGCTCCATTACGATAATTTCGCCGGGCACGGTCGGCGCGAGTAACACTTCGCCAGCACCTCGACTCGCCCGCAGCGTCTGAAAGAAGAACTTTTCTCCTGTCAGGAACTTTCGCGACAGCGCTCCCAGAAACCCTCCCTCCATCTTGCTTTCAATATCGATGGTCGGCGAGCAGGCCACCATCGCGCCGGACTCGGCCTTGATGTGCTCCCCCTCCGCCAGCTCCACTCGTACCATCGGAAACGCGCCAGGATACAAAATCTCGCTTTTCATTCGGCCTCTCCTCTCTTCATTTTTTCTTTACCAATGTAATGTGTGGGCAGAGCAGGTCGCTGGCTCATTGCGTATATGCACCGAGCACCACCCATCGCCCGACTTTCACATCGGACCTGTGTGCGCGGTGCGCGAGCAGAGGACATGACCTGCCCGCCCATTTATCCCGCCACCCATCCATACGCTCTTTGGCTCGGCTCCGGCCCTTCCTCCAGGTAGCTCATTCTCAGCCGGCCCAAAGCGTCATTCGGAACCTCCCGTCGTTTAGCTTCGACATCGACCCCAAACACTCTGGCCGAGTTGAATCCAAACACCTGTTCCTTCGCCCGCCTCGTCAACATCTGATACTGATGCTTCTCGATTAATTGGTCAGGAATCTGAAATCGCCGAAAGGCTTCAATCTGCCATTGCGGCGTTCCATACCAGATCGAGTCGGTTCCCCACAGCACATGATCCATACCGAACGAGCGGATAATCTGCCCCAGTAGATGCGCGCAGATCAATGGGTATGTCGTCACCAGTTGCGCGAAGGTAGAACCCAGCTCCATGTAGATATTGGAGAGACCCGGCTCCTGCTCCTTCATCCGGCAGAACTCCGTGGTCCAGGGATTTCACCAGTCTTCGCAAAGATTTGCTCGATCGAGGTCACGCCCCGAAACCCGGCGTGATACACCACAAAGTTGAGATCTGGGAAGTCTTTGGCCACCTTGATCAGATCTCGCGGATGGTTATAGCCCGGCACGGGACCGAGGGGGAGTCCCTTGTGGACACAGATCCGTTTCACGTTAAGCTTTCGCGCCTGCTCCAACATCGGATAGGCGATGTGTTCATCGTCCATTCGCCAGCCTCGGTCGAATCCCTTCGGACAGGAACCGGTGTAACATTTCCAGGCATCGACCTTGAGGGTCTCAGCCTGCATGGCCATGAATTCTAAATCCGCCGCACCGAGCTGGGGGGTCGCCAGACCATGGGCCAACATCCGTTGCGACCCAGCCAACCGATTGATCTCGTCACGAATGTGAGCCACTTCTCTTGGCGGAACGACGGCTTCCTGCGGATAGGGCCCCGGTGGTGTGCTGATCAAGCCGATGCTCGTCTCGCTGTCGAAAAACACTTCCTTCACAAAATTCTTCCACGACAGATCATCGAGCGTGCCTCGATCACCGGCCAGTTTCGGATTGAGCCCCATCTCGCGAATGTACTTTCTCAACGACAGTAGAGCCTGTTTGGACACGGCCCCCTTCCGATTGGCTTCGGCATCGGAGGGATCGTAATGAGAACTGACATAGTGGGTCTGCACATCAAAAATAAAATACGGATTTCCCTGCTGCTCGGCGAACGCCGCCGTTTCGAACAGCTCGATGTCCCCGATATTGAAAAATCGCCCGAATACGGAATTCATGGCCAGGAGCGCGGCCGCCATACCACCCGTCGTTCTCATAAACTCCCGGCGTGTGAGTCCCTGCCGAGCGGCCGCCATTTCCACCAGTTCTCCAGCGACGTGCTCAACGCGAGCCTGCTCGGCCGTCTGACCAATCGGGAAAAACTCTTCGTTGGATACGATCTGAGTCGGAAGAGGCATCGGGAACGTCATCCCCTTCTTCACGGAAAAGCCCCGTACCATTGTTTCGGTGAATACCCCATGGTGCCTCCTCAGCTCTAATTGACGCAAACTTTAACATCCGAGCACTTTTGCCATGATCCGCAGGCTGTTCAAAAAAGCCTTCCAGCGAGGCCGCAGCGAGCGAAGAGGGGAAGCGTACTCAGTCCCGTACGTTGAGCCTCTGAGCGACCTGAGAACGAAGCTGGAGGATTTTTTCAACAGCCTGCGCTGATTGTGTGGAATGCTCGACGCTCTGTCAAGCAAGCGATGCCGTGGCAGACTGGGAGGAACGGAAACGGACTTATCTGGACTTGGATGAAGAGGCGGAGGATTTCACCGAAGCAGCAGACGTGTGTCCAACAGGAATCTCTACCACCACATCGGACTGAGGATCGGCATCTTGATCTTTCCCGTCGTGTCCAACACTGTAGAGGACGCCTTTTTTCATATTCATCAGCATTGGCAACCCAGTATACGGGTCATAATAATTTTGCCCTGCTTTCGCAATCCGGGTCGCGAGATCACCATCGGCGGGACCACGCCTGAGCCAGGCTTGTATACTGGCAAGCCGAAGACGGGCATCTGTGTCAACCACGAATCCGTTGTACAGATCCCAGGGAGCAAGCGGTTCAAGTCCCACAATATTCTCAATTGGGTTGGTGAGATGATCCATCACGCCTGACGCTGGGAAACGGATATAGTCTTTCCACTTGGGCAACGAGCCATACCGCCCTTCGCCGGCAGCTTTGTACGACGCATCATAATATTCCGCATAGTCATTAAGACGACGTTGCATCGGCAAGGGAAGCGTCGATGCCACCATGGTGTACACCGGTTGTTCTTCGGCTCTCGCTGCTTTCAACTGAGTCTCGTATGTCTTCAAGGCAGCGACCAGTTCACTTTGCATGGGCCAACGCATCGAGAGTTCACCCTGATCAAGCGGGCGAAGAACTTTGGTGACGCGCCCCAGATATTTTCCGTCAAAGTCGGAGCCTACGAGTAACCCCGAGGCGACGGCAATGTCATCGGTGATCGCCTGTAGTGCCAGCATTTTCACCGCCAGAGTCTTCGCCTGACTCAGGACGATACGCCACGCTTCCATATCCGACTCAAGTCGGTCGATACCGAGATCGGCACCCTGCAGGAATCCGTCCGCCACATGGAGCTGGTGGGCAAAGACCATCGCAGTACAGGGTGGACTCACCGTTTGGCCATACCCCCAATCTTCAAAGGGAAGCTTTTGCCACTGGCTATACCGATTGAGCGCCGACTCATGCTGGTTAGCCCATCCCTTAATGGTCTGCTGATGAGACTTAAACGTCCCGACAGGATCTGAACTGCGAACCCACCCTCGCATGACATTGGCTGAGGCATTCACTCCCTCGCCCGTCCCCGAGCCTGAGCCTGAGCTCCCTAAACACGCGAGCGCCAACTTACCATCGTGGGTATCAGACTTCCGATCATATCCCGCCTGTATCGGGTCGTGACCAACCGACACGTCAAACCCGAGGAGAAACAAGTAGCCGTTCTTCCTGAAATCCGACAATGTCCGTTGAGGAGTGGTCGTAAGACTTTGGAATGTTGGAGAGGGTGATTCTTCCATGATGCGCCAGGTCAGTCCGATGGCACCAACCCCTAGCGCAATGAGGATTCCTGAGAGCATCACCAGCCCGATGCACGTCACCACAAGGGCACGCGTAGTTGAAAAACATGAGCTGATAAAGCCGGCAATCGCCGAGCGGGCTCGAATCAGTGTCGAACTAGATTTTTGCCTTGGCTTGGGCTCTGCGACATCTTCTCGCGTCTCTGTCGCTCTCATATTTTGAGACGACTCAAAGAGCACATCAACAGCAGCAGCCACGGACATAGACCGGCCGACGTCCTGCCGCTCTGCGCTCTCCGGCGATACCTGTGCACCTGGAGCGGCGTGAGGTTGTTCGATGAATCGGATCGATTCTCCTGCTTTGATCCATTCTTCCTGTTCGGGCACTGGATCCTGAACCGGTTCAGGAATAGGAGCTTGCGCCTCGACAAACACCCGTGCCTGCGGTTGCGGTTCATGAGCCTGCACCTCGGCTGTCTCTCTTATGCCCTGGGAAGCTTCTCCCATTTCTGGCTGCGATTCTAATTTGTGCTGTTGTGTTTGCAGAGGAGAGGGAGGTGGAATCTCATCGATTTCCTGACTCGGTGTCTTGCTCCTGGATTGAGGTAGCGCGACGAGAGACTCGAGCGTAAACTCCTGAACGAGGCTCTGACCCGCTGCGATCGCCTGTTCCTCTTCCGTGTTCAAGAGGAAGTCTTCATCCTTCGACTGAACGTTTGAGGGGGATGGCACAGCCTCTACGACTGGTTCACCCGCAAAATCCGGTGCCGCTAGTGCTGCCGCGGGAGCTTCCGGCGGCGGCTCATCGATCGTCGGAGCGCTCACCATCCGAAACTGAGGTTCAGACTCTGCTGGAGCCGAGGCCTGTTCGGTCTCGAGTATGCTGTGTTCTAACCCAGCAGCAGAAATCTCCAGATCGGGCGATGCCGGAGTCAGTGGAGTTGGCACCATCGAGAATGAATCCGTTTCTTCAACGGACGTATCCGGTGAAGACGGAGGTTGAACCTGGCTTTCACTCACTGTTGGAGGCAGTTCTGGTTCAGCTGAATGAGGTGATGGATCTACCGCCAGCTTCAGACTCTCTGTCATTGGAGGATCGACCTGCGCCAGCGGAATCGAAATGACCGACTCCTGAACCTGATCCCAGGGCATCGGCGCAATTGGAGGTCCAGCAGAGGTGTGGTCTCCGAACGACGGTGATTCTTTGCGCTCTGGTATTTCGACCGCGTGGTCTTCTAATACCTGTTCCTGGTGAGATCCTACTGCCGAAGCTGGGGTCGGTGCTTCACCGACATTCGTCTCGGTGAGTTCCGACGGGGAACCAGGTGCCAAACGCTCACTTCCCAACTTCCATGCACTATCGAATACAGATTCCCAGGAGAAGCCTGGTTGCTTCCATGGTTCTGAAACCTCATTGCCTGAAACCGACTCTGGGCTCGATGGGTGAGACGTGCCTGGAGACTGTTCCGTCACGACCTCCTTCGGTTCGGTCTCGACAAGTTGGAGTGGAGAGGGTTGTCTATCCTGCACCTCTATTGATGGAACGCTCGATTGTTCTGTCCCCAAGGATTCAGGCGCTGCTATCTCTTCAACCTGGAATGACGCCATGACACTGGCATCTTCAGAGAACTGGATGGAGCTCGCCGGCACTTCCGGAGCAATCGTCAGTTCCGTCGGTACAACAACCGTGAATGGGTCACTTGCATCATAGGGTGCACGTGGTTCAGCCTCGGCCACCCATCCGTCTTGTTCCTGACTCTCGATAGGGCTACCTGGTGACACCGTCGAATCGGGCGCCGGTTGCGTCTCAGTACTCTCAACCGCCAGTATTGACCTCTCCTCAACCTGGCATGACGACATGTCGCTGATATCTTCTGCGGGCTGGATCGAACTCATTTGCGTTTCCAGAGCAGTGGTCGAGTCCTGGGGTGCGACACCCGTCAATGGGACGCTCGCCTCAAAGGAGGCCTCGGGTTCGGCCTCGACCAACCCTCGGTCTTGTTCCTGAGCCGCAGCAGAACCATCTCCTGACACCGATGGCGGCACGAGCGAGTGGGAACCTCCAAGCTCACCCTGTCCGGGAAGATCATCTATCTGCGATCCAGAGGGAACACGCCCACCTTCATCGGTGCGAGGTTCGTCCGATGCAGCACTTTCCACTTCGCTCGTGCTGCTCATGGTCTGCGTTTGTTCTGGTGAGGGTGGATCAGAGGGCGGCAATGCCTCATCGTGCTGGTGCACTTGAGGTGTCAGAAGGTCCGTGACCGTTGATGGTGTAAGCGATTCTGATGAATCGGATACGATGACTGCATTGGGAGAATCCGGCGACGTCGCCAGAAAATCCTGGATCTCCCATGGCATCACCCCATCCATCGGTTCAGAACCTGCCGTGACACCCTGACTTGTCTCAGACATGTCGAGAGATGGGACGTCGGTCGATGGTCCAGGATCACGAGACTGACGGGCCAGCAGCTCACCGGTTTGCGCGTCAAAGAAGGACGCCAACCGAAATGCCACTGGGCTCGCGGGTGCAAGTACCCGTACTTTGTCGTAGAGCTGGGAGGCATGCTGTGGATGGTCAGGGTCGGGGTCTTCGATTAAGATGTCGATCGCCTTACCGAACTCGGCCACGGCCTCGAGGGTATCTCCTTTTTCCTGATAGAGCCCCCCAAGCTTCTCCAAGAACGGCACACAGCGCGGACCAGCCGCCAAGTATTCGCGAAGCAACGATTCCGCAAGCCAGTAGTCCTGACGCTGAAACGCTTCATCAATGAGTGAGTCAAAGGCTTGTCTCGCCGGGATCAAGCTCCCGAGACGAAGGTGGAGAGTGGCGAACAGCCGTCGCGCCTCCATGTTCTGCGGATCAAGTGTGAGTAATTCCTTCAGCGCGGTAGAAGAACGCCCATATTTCCCGGCATTCATTTGGGTGATGGCTTCCTCAAGAAGAGCGCTCTTCCTGCTGTAGCCAACCACACCACGCTTGTGAGCGCGGGAGGTCTGGGTTTTATCTGATTTTAAAGGGGATTTCTTATTCACGCGCACGCTACAACCTTAGCAGATCCCGACGCCGTGTGAGCCTTCACCAGCAGCCCATTCTGCTCTTGCCGATGCTCGTGAAGTTTGGCCATGACATAGGCGCGAAACCTTTAAAGAGGCCTGCAATCTCAATGCCTCACTCATCCACTGGACCATCATGCCAAGCCATTGAAAAGTAATGGCTTAACTTGCCATTCAATCCACTCAGGCATTTGGGACCAGGGGTCGTCTCGCTCACACCCGTCGCCTCTCTATATCGGTGTATTGGCGAACACACTTAACGATGGGCTCAGGATTGTGCCGTCAAGCTTGGAAGGGATGGCCGGCAGCGAACGCCCCTCCTCTGCATATGCGCGGACGATACGCTTTTGAGAAACATCAGCTTTGTTGTGTCTTTCGACACGCCTATGGTACGGTCAGTCTCACGTACACCGCATCAGCTGATGCCACGGAATCAATAGTCCATCGTGCAAGCCCGTCCAATACTTCATTGCCCATCGAACACGACCAGGGAATTTAGCACCTGCCTGATCTTGGTGCTTCTGCTCTTCTTGGCCTTCCCTCCCTCTCTATTTTCGCAAAGCGGAGGAGGCCAACCAACAAAAGTTGCCTTGGATTTCAACGAAGTTGAGATCCCCGTCTTCGTCCGGTTTATCAGTGAGCTCACCGGAAAGAACTTTGTGCTGGATGAGACCATTAAAAAACAGGGCGGAAAAGTATCCGTGTTTTCTCCGACCAAGGTTTCACCGGACCTGGCTTTTACCATGTTCGTCGCGGCGTTAGAAGCAGCCCGTATCGCTGTGGTCCCGAAGGGAGGAAACCTCTATCAGGTGGTCCCCATGGGTGACCTTCCGCCAGAGCGGGGTGTGTTTGTCTATAAGCTGAAACACGCCAACGCGACTGATCTTGCCGCTGTTCTCACCAATTTGGTGGCACGCTCACAAACCGTGGCGCAGATCACACCTGGAACCCGTCCCCCCGTCAGACCGCTGACTGAATTCGAGGCTCCGGTCCAAGTGTTTGCCGATAAGGCGACCAACTCCATCGTGATCAGTGCGACCAAACTCGCCTGGAGTCATCTCCAAGCCGTCATTCGTGACCTCGATATCCGGCGTAAGCAGGTCTTTGTGGAGGCGGTGATCCTGGAGGTTCAAGTGGATCGCCTTCGCCAAATCGGCACAGATCCGACTCAGGTGCTCGGCGCGGGGAAAACCGGCTTTGTACAGGGGATCGGTGGATTCAACAGAGCGCCGGAAGACCTGGCAACCTTTGCCCAGGCGATCACTGGCGCAGCGGCCGGAGGGGCAACCGGCGGTGCAGCACCGCTCCTGAATACGCTGAACGTGCGTGCATTCATGAACCTCCTAATGAACCTAACTGATACGAATGTCCTCTCCACACCACAGGTGCTGGCCGCTGATAACCAGAAGGCGAAGATCGTCGTCGGTGAAAATCGCCCATTCCCAACCGGTCAGGCCCAAGGCATCACAGGAGGAACGCTTGTCACCATTGAACGAAAAGACGTCGGCGTCACGTTAGAGTTGACCCCGCAGGTCCTTGAAGGGGATTTGATTCGCCTGGAAATCAAGCAAGAGATTACTGCGATCGCGGAAAATGTGGCGCAGACCATCGGCGCTGGGTCGGCAAGTATCCCGGTCGGCCCCACCACGACGAAGCGATCCATGGAAACCACGACCGTCGCCCAGGATCAACAGACGCTCGTCATTGGAGGATTGGTGCGTGACAACATCACCCTCAGTGAAAAGAAGATTCCCGTGTTGGGAGACATTCCGTGGATTGGATGGCTATTCAAATCACAGAGTCGTCAGGTCGAGAAGCTGAATCTCCTCGTCTTTCTCACGCCTCACTTAGTGCGGGACGACGCAGATGTGGTGGAATTGAACGCAAGAAAGGCTAGAGATATCAACATCTTGCAACGAGATAACCGAATTGAAGAACCGACAAAACTCAAGCAAGACGTGCTAGAACGGCTCGAACTCCCGTCAACCGTCCCTCCTTCTTTGACGGATAAGCCTAACAAGCCGTAAGAACTCCAGGTTCATGAATCGTAGCTGGTCTGTACCAAACTTGGTCCAGAGCAGCCCACCGACCTCCTGATTCCGACCTACACATCATTTTGGAACCGAATGAGGTCTTGCGCCCCCCCTCCGAGGAATGGCCCCTGACCCGCTACCTGGATAGACTGCGGCCTACGGAGGACACAACAATGGCTGACACGACTATTAACTGGCGAATCCATCCTCGGCTACCAGTGGCCTATCCTGCGATATTCGGAGGCGCTCCATTTGTGGGAGAAGGGGTGGTGTCTGACCTGTCCGTTACAGGCTGTGCCGTCACCTGTGAGCGGACTGTCCTCATGGGGAGCTATATCAAGCTGAGTGTTCTCCTACCGGATCCGACCGCATCCCTGTTCATCGAATTGGGAAAAGTCCGTTGGGTCAAGGAACATACGTTCGGCGTCGAGTTTATTCGCGTTCCGATGATGACCCGCCACCGATTGGATCGAGTGGTCTCCCAAGAGCTGGCCCTCAATGTACATCTTTCTCCAATAGTCGCCTAGCTCCACTGGCACTCATTGCTGCTCATACCAATCCGACGAGTTCGGTCTGGAGATCAGCCGATCTCATGATCTGGTTATGCGAGAGGAAAAGAATGGTGGAGGGAAAGGTCTGTACTTTAAACTCAGCGGCACACCCTACCTTCCTGTGGCAGGGTGTGCCGCTGAAACTGTGTACGAACCTACGGCTTCACGTCAAAGTGAATTGACAAGCCGCCATGCACAAAGATCGTTCGGATCGTGGATTCATAGTTATCGAAGGTTAGATTTTGTGTGTTAGGTGAAGACAACCCAAACCGGTCCGTCCCCAGTTCATCGTGAAAGGCCTGAACATACTTCGCCTCAACGAAGGCAGCCACGTACTTGAAGAGATGCGCCTTGAATCCTCCCAACGCCATAAACCCGGGAGCCGTATTCCGCTGGTCAACGATGGCGTTCTGGAAGCCGCCCCCTCGGAATCCACCTGGACGTTGTGCCATCTGATGCGCTCCTCCACCGACCCCGACGTAGGGAAACCACCGCCCGTTGGGATAAGCCTCGGAAATCCCCATCGGGTAGCGCAGCATGACATTGGTGCCCACGTAGATCCCCTGCGTTTCCGTCGTGGTGCCCTCAAACGATCCGTCCGGATTCAGCGTCCCATTCACACCGTTCCGACAGCAGGCGATGTCCGGGTACCAAACAAATCCGCTGATTTCAAGGCCGACATCGAATCCCGCCATCTTGTTTCTGGTCGGAAACCAGATCCCTGCGTTGCCACCGATCGACTGCTTCATCTGATAGTCGACCTTGCTCTCCACATCGCCGTTACGAAACGTGGCGTCCTGACTGAACGGGATGGCAATCCCCGCCATAAAGGACAGATAGGGCTCGAGCGTCCCGGAGGACATGGTTGGGGGATCAGGCGAGATCGCATAGGGATCAGCCACCCGTTGATTGTATGGATCTTCCGCCCGTGTGACCTCAGCGTAGCCGATGACACAGAGAAGGCAAACGATCGCCGAAATTCTCGTTTTCATTCATTGCCCTCCAAAGGTAAAGAAAACATATTCTTCGACGAGTTTTGGTCGCCAAATTTGATATCAGTCGGTAGATCGTCGATTGTCACTGAGGCGACACGAGACGATTGCGTTTTCGTGATACTCAAATCGGCTCACAGTTCCGCTGTTGCGGTTATCGGCATGAGAGTCCAACTATCCGCCTCCAGAGCGATCATGAGTGGATGCTCTTCTCGCGTCGCAGGACGGACGGCGCCAACAGTAGCAATCCCGCATTCATTTTTAAAAATAGATAAAACGGATTGGAGTTATCGGTAAATCCAATACCCCATCGAACATGGCCACGGCGAGGGATGAATCGACGCTTGATCGGCCTTCAGGAGCAGTCATTACACGCCGCTCGTACATTGGGCATGGCAATATACCGAAAAAATAACTCATTGAAAGATATGACAACCGTCACGTCCGCGTCACTGAGCGGAGGCGACGGACAGGCCATAGAGATAACACCCACGCAGTAGTGACGGAGGAGGATACCAACGGAAGAATGGACTTGGGGAGCTACCGTCCCAACGCTTGTTTGACCGCCGCGCCGATCTCAGCTGGATTCTTGACGACTTTAACCCCGGCCGCTTCCAGTGTTTTCATCTTTTCGGCTGCGGTCCCTTTACCGCCGGAGATAATGGCGCCGGCATGGCCCATGCGGCGTCCGGGAGGCGCCGTGATGCCGGCGATGAAGCTGATGACGGGTTTCTTGACATTCTTCTTGATGAACTCGGCTGCTTTTTCTTCCGCGTCGCCGCCGATCTCGCCGATCATGACGATGGCCTGTGTTTCTGGATCTTTCTCGAATAACGGCAGCACATCGACAAAACCAGTACCATTGACCGGATCGCCGCCGATCCCGACGCAGGTCGTCTCGCCCAACCCCAAGGTCGAGAGTTGATGGACGGCTTCATACGTGAGGGTGCCGCTGCGAGAAACGACTCCAACCACGCCCTTCTTGTGAATGAAGCCTGGCATAATGCCAATCTTCGCTTCATCGACCGTGATGACCCCCGGGCAATTCGGTCCGATCAACCTCACATCACGACCACGAAGCGCCCGCTTGACCTTCACCATGTCATTGACGGGAATGCCTTCGGTGATGCAGATGATCAACTTGATTCCGGCATCGGCTGCTTCGAGGATGGCATCGGCACAGAACGGCGGCGGCACGAAGATGAGCGACGTGTCGGCCTCGGTCTTTTTCACCGCATCGGCCACGGTGTTGAACACGGGGATGCCTTCGACTTCCTGCCCGGCCTTCCCTGGCGTCACACCAGCCACCACTTTCGTGCCATAGGCCTTGCATTGGGTCGCATGGAACGACCCTTCCTTGCCCGTAATCCCCTGCACCACCACTCGCGTATTTTTATTGACGAGAATGCTCACGACTCGCTCCTTTAGGCTGCCTTGCCAGTCAGTTTCACAATCTTTTGTGCTGCTTCCCAGAGATCATCAGCCACGTCAAGCTTCAATCCCGATTCGGCTAATAGCTTGCGGCCTTCTTCCGCATTCGTGCCCTGCAACCGAACGACGAGCGGCACGGTGATCTTCACTTCCTTAGCCGCTTCGATCACACCATGGGCAATCCGCTCGCAGCGAACAATGCCACCAAAGATGTTGATGAAGATGCCCTTCACGTTTGGATCTTTCAGGAGAATCCGAAAGCCGGCTGCCACCGTCTCTTTCGTCGCGCCGCCGCCAACATCTAAAAAGTTTGCAGGCTCACTGCCGGCCAGTTTGATGACGTCCATCGTTGCCATGGCAAGGCCCGCGCCGTTCACCATGCAACCGATGTTGCCGTCGAGCTTCACGTAATTCAGATTGTTCGCGGCGGCTTCGATTTCCAGCGGCTCTTCTTCGTTGAGATCGCGCATCTGCTGAACATCAGCATGCTTGAACAACGCGTTGTCATCGAAGGAGACCTTGCCGTCGAGCGCCACAATCGTCTTTTCTTTTGTGATGATAAGCGGGTTGATCTCCACCATTGCGGCGTGCTTTTCCATGAACAAACGATAGAGATTCCCCATCATCTGGATAAAGGGATTCATCACGGCCGGCTCAATCGTATTGAGGCCAAGGGCAAACGCCACGTTGC
Organism: Nitrospira sp.; assembly: GCA_005116955.1. Taxonomy (GTDB): domain Bacteria; phylum Nitrospirota; class Nitrospiria; order Nitrospirales; family Nitrospiraceae; genus Nitrospira_D. The sequence goes on from SWDI01000005.1 coordinate 61,291, forward strand.
GCCCGTTATAGGCTTGAAATCCCACGGCCGGGTCAATCAATTCCTTGATGATCTTCTCGGGTGTCTTCTCCGCCACCTCTTCGATTTCCATCCCGCCTTCGGTGCTGGCAATGAAGATGGGCCACCCGGAATCGCGGTCCACCAGGATGCTCAGATACAATTCTTTGCTGATGTTGGCGCCTTCTTCGAGCAGGAGCCGATGGACCTGACGACCTTTGGGACCCGTCTGGTGGGTCACCAACGTCTTGCCGATCAGCTCCTTGGCAAATCCGGCCACCGCGCCTTTGTCTTTCGTGATCTTGACGCCACCGGCCTTGCCTCGCCCACCGGCATGGATCTGCGCCTTCACAACGAAGACCGGCGTATTGAGTTCATTGGCCCAGGCAGTCGCATCTTCGGGAGAGGTAATTTCCTTCCCCCGCGGCACTGGGACACTAAACTGAGCGAACAAGGACTTGGCTTGGAATTCGTGAACGTTCATAGCGCTCCTTCAATCACTTCAGGACTGAGTCATGAGGACTGTGGACTGAGTTGATTTTTTACTCAGTCCTCAGCACTCACTCCTCATTGCTAACTCACTTTTCTGGTATAGGCAGGCAGAATCATTGGCGAAATCACACCACTGACATTGCCGTGCGTCTTGGCGTCGGCGCGGAACCGTTGCAGATGCTTCAACGTGAGCTGACCCTGCTTCATCGATCCGACGCGGCCTGCCGCCGTCAATCCGGATCGTTTGCCGTACACCATCAGGTCCAACAACGAATTTCCCATCAATCGATTGCGCCCATGCAGGCCACCCGAGGCTTCACCGGCGACAAAGAGATTCTTCACATTCGTTTCTGAATTGGTATCGATCTTCACTCCACCATTTTGATAGTGCAACGTTGGATAGATCAGCACCGGATCTTTGCTGATATCGATCCCGAACCGTTCGAATTGCAACATCATCGCCGGGAAATGTTTTTCCACCGTGCCAGGCCCATGCTCCGCATCCAACAGCGGCGTATCCAGCCAGACACCGACACGGCCGGACATGGTTCTAATTCCACGGCCTTCTTCGCACTCACGGATGATTGAGGAGGAGACGACATCGCGGGTATCAAGTTCGTTCACAAACCGCTCGCCTTTGGCATTGACGAGATGGCCGCCTTCCGAACGAATCCCTTCCGTCACCAAGGCGCCGATCAGCTGCTCCGGATACACCGCCCCTGACGGATGATATTGGAAGGTGTCAATATGCGCCAGTTTGGCGCCCATGCGATACGACAGGCACAATCCGTCGCCGGTCGCGCCATAGTGATTACTCGTCGGGAACCCCTGGATGTGCAGACGGCCGATCCCGCCGGTCGCCAGGATCACGCACTTCGCCGCCACGACCACATGCCGCTGATTATCCAAATCTTTGAAGATTGCGCCAGTACAGTTCCCGACCTCATCACTCAGCAATTCGATGGCGGCCGCAAACTCGAGCAACTGAATCTTTTGGTTGATGACCTCGTCCTTGAGCACGCGCATGATTTCGAGGCCGGTATAGTCGGAGCAGGTCAGAAGCCGCGGCTTGGAACTGCCGCCGCCCTTCTTCACATGCAGATTGCCGTCGGCCTGGCGATCGAACAGCACGCCCAGCTCCAGCAGCCACTTCGCAATCGACGGCCCATCCTCGACCATGGTCTTCAGAAGGGCATGGTCGTTCTCCATGTGGCCGCCCTTGAGCGTATCGATGAAATGTGTCACCGGCGAGTCTTCCGGTGCGACGGAAATCTGCATCCCGCCCTGCGCCATCACGCTATTAGAGTCACCTAATCGAAGCTTCGTCGCCAGGATGGTCTTGGCGCCGGCACCGTGCGCATGCAGTGCCGCTGCACAACCAGCCCCGCCACCGCCGATCACAAGCACATCGCATGTGTAGTGCGCGGTGAGATCAGCATGATCCTGTATGGAGCTGTCACCTTCAAGCAGCGTCGCCAACTCCACGACCGTCTTGTCCCCCTCATTGGGACCGAAGCGGATTGGCCGGTAGGCGCTGGCTCTGAAATCCGGATGATATTTGTGAATCAGTTGATCACGTTCAGCTGGAGAAAACTTGGAGATGGTCTGCTGACGGCGGGCATCCCGAGTCTTGTGGACGATTTGCTGTAATGCGTGAATGTCCATGGGTCCTTAGTCACAGGTCTACAGTCAGAGAGTCATCAAGTCGTTCGGTTTACCGCAGACGATACGACCTTGAGACTTTTTGACTGATTCATTTCACCGTCGCACAGTGTTCGGCCAGTTCCTTCTCGCTCATCTTCAGAACTTTATCCCACTCCTCGTTGTACTGGCCGTCTTGAATTTCCTTAATGCGCACATCAAGGCCCACAGGCTTTTCTGAAAAATGCGCACCCTGCGCGCGACTGACGTATAGCGCCACGAGATTCGGTGCAATGTCGGCAATGCACACCGGCGTACACATGCCGCACATGACGCAGTCCATAAACATCTCGGAGACGCTCTTGAAGTCGCCGAAAACGGCTTTCCAGACTCCCTCACGCACATCGATCTTCTGCGGGCACGCCTCCGTGCAGGCGTTACAGTTCCGGCAAAGCGGCGCTTCCGGGTACAGATTAAAGAGGTCCTGCTTGGGATCTTTGAGCTTCTGAATCTCGTAGGTCGCCTTGCGGGCAGGGAACGGCGGCATCATCGTGAAAGACATCCCGTCTTGAACCGCCATCTGACAAGCCAGGCAGGTTCGGACCTTTGGATCATCCTTCGTGCGGTAGTAGGTGGCACAGGCCCCGCAGAAACCGCCGAGACAGCCGACACCACGCACGACGTCCATACCCGCATACCACATGGCTTTCACAACCGTGATCCCTTCCGGCACGTCCACTTTCTTGCCGGCGATCTCGATCGTGACCATTCGGGGCGTCGTCATCTCGGGCTGATCGATCACATTGGTATCGTCTTGCGCCATGGGTTCCTTCGTAACACACGAGGCGTAAGGAGCGATAGCCCCTCACGCCTCACGGTTAGTCGAAATTAAGCGATTGCATCGATAATCGCGTTCAAGGTCGCACTTGGACGCATGGCCTTGGCAGCCTTGGCATCGTCCGGATGATAGTACCCACCGACATCTTGCGGCTTTCCTTGCGCGGCCAGCAATTCGCCGTCTATCTTCTTTTCGTTGTCGCCCAGATCCTTCGCAATCTTCGTGAATCGATCAGCGATGCGCTTGTCCGCTGTCTGCGCAGCCAAGGCCTGTGCCCAATAGAGCGCCAGGTAGAAGTGGCTGCCACGGTTGTCGATCTCACCGACTTTGCGAGCCGGCGATTTATTGCTCTCCAGGAACTTGGCATTGGCCTGATCCAGCGTGTCCGCCAGAATCTTAGCAATCGGATTGTTTCCCACTTTCGCGAGATGCTCCAGTGAAGCCGCGAGGGCGAGGAACTCACCGAGTGAATCCCAGCGCAGATAGCCTTCCTCTTGGAACTGCTGCACGTGCTTCGGCGCTGATCCACCCGCACCGGTCTCGAACAGACCGCCGCCGTTCAGCAACGGAACGATCGAGAGCATTTTGGCGCTGGTCCCGATTTCGAGAATCGGGAAGAGATCCGTTAGATAGTCACGGAGTACGTTACCAGTGACAGAAATCGTATCCTTGCTTTCCTTCATCCGCTGGATTGAGAAGCGGCAAGCGTCCGCCGGTGACATGATCTTGATCTCAAGACCGTTCGTGTCGTGCTTTGGAAAATAAGCATTAACCTTCTTGATCAGTTCGGCATCGTGGGCGCGGGTCTTGTCCAACCAGAACACGGCCGGGGCGCCGGTCGCTCGTGCACGGGTTACGGCCAGCTTCACCCAGTCTTGAATCGGGGCGTCTTTCACTTGGCAAGCGCGCCAGATGTCCCCCGCTTCCACCTTGTGCTCATGCAACGTATTGCCCGCCGCATCCACGATACGGATTGTGCCATTGCCCGGTGCCTTGAACGTCTTATCGTGCGAACCGTACTCCTCAGCCGCCTGCGCCATCAAGCCGACGTTCGGCACGGTGCCCATGGTCTTCGGATCGAACGCACCGTTCTTCTTACAAAACTCGACGACCTCGTGATAGATCGGCGCATAGCTCGAATCTGGAATGACGCATTTGGCATCCGCCGCCTTGCCGTCCGGACCCCACATCTTGCCGCTATCGCGAATGACCGGCGGCATCGACGCGTCGATGATAATGTCGCTCGGCACGTGGAGATTGGTGATGCCCTTATCGCTGTTCACCATCGCCATCGGCGGCCGTTTCTTGTAGACTTCTTGGATGTCCAATTCGATCGCCTTGCGCTGATCCTCTGGCAACGCCTTGATCTTGGTATAGACGTCACCGAGACCGTTGTCCGGATCCACACCCAGCTTCTTGAACGTCTCGCCGTGCTTCTCGAAGACATCCTTGTAATAGACCGTCACGCCATGACCGAAGATCTTCGGATCCGAGATCTTCATCATGGTGGCCTTCATGTGCAGCGAGAACAGCACTCCCTTCTGCTGGGCATCCTGGATCTGCTCTTCAAGGAACGTGCGGAGAGCCTTCACGCTCATGAACGTCGCGTCGAGCACTTCACCGGCCTGCAACGCCACCTTCTCCTTCAACACAGTGGTCTTGCCGTCGGCACCCACAAACTCAATCTTCGCCGTGGTCGCTGCCGGGATCGTCATCGACTTTTCGTTGGAACGGAAGTCACCACTCTTCATGTGGGATACGTGAGTCCTTGAATCAGGACTCCAGGCGCCCATCTTATGCGGATGCTTTCTGGTATGGGCTTTCACGGACAACGGGGCTCTGCGATCTGAGTTCCCTTCGCGCAATACCGGGTTAACAGCACTGCCCTTGACTTTGTCGTAGCGGGACTTGATGTCCTTTTCCTTGTCGTCCTTTGGATTCTCTGGATAATCCGGGAGCTTGTAGCCTTGGCCTTGCAGCTCCTTGATCGTCTCCTGCAACTGGGGAAGCGACGCGCTGATGTTCGGCAGCTTGATGATATTGGCCTCCGGAGTTTTGGCCATCTCACCAAGCTCCGCCAAAGCATCAGGTTGCTTTTGAGCCGGAGTGAGATACTCCGGGAACACCGCGATCACACGGCCCGCTAATGAAATATCACGCAGCTCAACCGCAACACCTGCCGCCTTCGAGAAGGCATTGATGATGGGCAGAAAGGAATAGGTCGCCAGCATCGGTGCTTCATCGGTCTTTGTGTAAATTATTTTGTCTGCTTTTGCCATGGCTTTTCCCCTTTTAAATATCTGATTTAGTTCAGCGCGTTCAGCGCGGAACCAGCCTTAAACCAAGTGATTTGTGGTGCTGTCATGCTGTGATTGGCTTGAACCTTCACATCGCCGCTGGTCTTATGCACGACCACTGTGACTGGCTTGCCTGGAGCCAGACTGTTCAGATCGATTACGCTCAGTCGATCGTTCATCTCAATCTTGTCATAGTCCTTCGGGTCCGCGAATGTCAGTGCCAGGATGCCTTGCTTCTTGAGATTGGTTTCATGGATGCGTGCAAAACTCTTGGTGATGACGGCTCGCACGTTCAAGAACCGTGGAGACATGGCCGCGTGCTCACGGCTGCTGCCTTCACCGTAATTTTCATCGCCGACGACAATCGACCCAATACCTTTCGCTTTGTACGCTCTGGCAATTTGTGCCATCGTAAGATTGGCTTCGCCAGTCAGGACGTTCGTACCCTTCCCCGGCTCTGACGAAAACACGTTATTCGCTCCAAGAAACATATTGTCACTGATCTTGTCGAGATGTCCGCGGAACTTGAGCCAGGGACCGGCCGGGGAAATGTGGTCGGTCGTGGTCTTCCCCTTGGTCTTGATCAACAGCGGCAACTTGTCCAAATCCTTACCGTCCCACTTAGGGAACGGCTGCAACAACTGCAACCGCTCACTGGTCGGCGGAATATCGACGGTCAAGCTCGAACCGTCTGCAGCAGGCTCAACATACCCCTCTTCGCCCTTGGCAAAGCCCTTGGCCGGCAATTCTTCACCCACCGGCGGCTGCAACTTGAATTCTTTGCCGTCCGCGCCCTTGACTGTCTGATTGACCGGATCGAAGCCTAAATCTCCGGTGATGGCATAGGCGGTCACGACCTCCGGACTGGCGAGAAACGACAGTGTTTCACTGATCCCGTCGTTGCGGCCTGGGAAATTCCGGTTGAAAGAACTGACGATCGAATCCGCCTTGCCCTTCACGCCATCAGCCCGTTTCCACTGTCCGATGCAGGGGCCGCAAGAATTGGACAGCACGGTGCCCCCCAGCTGCTCGAACGTGTCCAAGAACCCATCACGCTTCATGGTGTGATAAATACGCTCAGATCCAGGAGAGACTAGAAACGAGGCCTTTGCCTTCAAGCCAGCCTTCAACGCCTGTTGCGCAATATGAGCCGACCGACTGATGTCTTCATAGGATGAATTGGTACAACTACCAATGAGCGCTGCCTTCAACTCGACCGGATACCCCTTCTCTTGTGCTTCCGCTTTCAATTTTGAAATCGGCCTGGCCAAATCCGGTGTATGCGGTCCAACCACATGCGGCTCGAGCGTTGAGAGATCAACTTCCACGATTTGATCGTAGTACTTCTCCGGCGACTGATAGACTTCAGGGTCGGCCACGAGTAGATTCTTCTGCGCCGCCGCCAAGCTCGAGAGATCCGCGCGATCCGTAATATTCATGTAGGCGACCATCTTCTGGTCGAAGGGGAATACCGACGTCGTCGCCCCGAGTTCAGCACCCATATTACAGATGGTGCCCTTCCCCGTAGCACTGATCGTTTCGGCACCGGGACCGAAGTACTCGACGATCTTGTTCGTGCCACCTTTCACGGTGAGCAGGCCACAGAGATACAGGATCACGTCCTTCGCCGAAGCCCAACCACTCAGCTTGCCGGTCAGCTTCACACCGATCAATTTAGGATGGAGAACTTCCCACGGCAGGCCGGCCATGACTTCGCCAGCATCGGCCCCGCCGACACCGATCGCCAATCCGCCCAACCCGCCCCCGTTCGGCGTATGCGAGTCGGTTCCGATGATCAGAGAGCCAGGGAATGCATAGTTTTCCAGCACGACTTGATGGATGATTCCGGCTCCCGGCTTCCAGAAACCGATGCCGTACTTCTTGGCAGCCGACGCGAGAAAGTTATAGACTTCCTTGTTCTCGTCCAATGCATGCATCAGGTCCTTCTGCGAGCCCATTTCGGCACGGATCAAATGGTCGCAGTGGATCGTGCTGGGCACCGCCGCTTTCTTCTTATTCGCCTGCATGAACTGCAAGACGGCCATCTGCGCCGTCGCGTCTTGCATGGCTACCCGGTCAGGCCGCAAGGCCAACATAGCTTTGCCCCGTTCCCAATTCTGAGTGTCAAAGTTGTCGGCATGCGCGACAAGAATCTTCTCCGCCAGCGTCAAGCCACGGCCAAATTTCTTTCGAGCCTTCTCAAAGACGCTCGGCATTTTGGCATAGAGGTTTTTGGCGAGATCCATCGACATAGCGTTCTCCTTTAAGTATCGTCATCGGGCACTAGCCGCTCACAGACCATCGCTTGCTCTCGAATGGACAGTGGCCAGTGACCTGTTATTTCAACGGCGGAACTTCCCGCCGTTTGGGTGCTGCGTAGTTCACCAGATAATCGAACAGCCGGATCAAGCGGCTGCCCTGACGTTTCTGATCGACCCAATGGCCGATCAAGCCGATCGTCCGCGAGAGGATAAAGAAGCCGTTCAAACTATCGACCGGGAATCCGATATCGACCAACACGGCCGCCATCGTCCCATCTACGTTCAGAATGAGGTTATCCTTCTTTGCCGCCGTGACCTGCTCGACCTGCAATGCAAAATCGAGGCACGGGGTCTTGATGGGCAAGCTCTTCACATAGCCGACCAACTCCTTCACCCGCTTGTCCGGATTGCGCAAGCTCTTCACACGATGGCCGATACCGGGCACCGGACCATGATTCTTCTTCATGTAGGTGAGGAATTCGTCGACCGTCATCTTATTGTCGACAGCATGTTTAAAAAACCGTCCGGCATCGGTGACCGCACCGCCGAACCGCGGGCCGATCATGATGAGTCCCGCGGCCACCGACTGAGACAGGCCAATCCCGGCGCAAGCCGCGATGATCGTCCCCAACGCGCCGCTGACACAGGGACCATGGTCGGCAGAGAGCATCATGATGCGCTTGATAATTTCGGCTTCCTGCTTGGAGATCAACCGCTTATCCCACAAGAGTCCAACGACATGGGGAATTTCGTAGCCCTTATTGATGAGCTCGGAGGCGGGATACCCGTCATAGCAGGGTTCGTCTCCGCGATCGTCGCTGATCGTGGTACGAATCAGTGGGGTGACCATGACTTCGTCGGCCTTCATGGCCGCTTCAATACTCTTGGGCAACTTCGGCAGTGACGCCGGCTCGACCGGTTCCTTCACCTGGCCGGACTTCAACAACTCCTGATAGACGTCCTTGATCGCTGGACCAAGCGCGCCAAACGTGGGCGGCACAATCGCGCCGGACTTTTTGAGGGCATCGGACTTGGACCGGGCCGACCCTTCGCCCTTCAATCCCTCTTTCGCGCCCGCGTGACCGAACTTCATCCCCTTCGGCAAACTTTCCTGGCAGAAGCCGGAGACGACGGCCATCAACTTCACGCGCCGCTTCTTGGCGCCGTACCACTCAGCGGCCCGCTCTTCGAGATCGCCGCCCATTTCGCCGACGATGACGACCGCTTTCGTTTGCGGATCGTTCTCAAACATTTCGAGATAGCTCACGTAGTCAGTGCCCGGATAGGCATCGCCGCCGATGCCGATGGCCGTCGTGATCCCATCGGCGAACTGCGAGCAAATCCAGATAATTTCGTTCGAGAGACCGCCCGACTTGGTGATGACCCCGAAGGAACCTTCACGATAGAGCTTTGATAAGACGAGGTTGTCGAACGCACCACCGATGACACCGAGCCGACAGGAACCGGCCGACACAATACCGATCGACGAAGGGCCGTTAAACACCTTGCCAAGCTTTCTGGCATGGGCCCCAAGAATCTTGGCGTCCTTCTCCGGCACACCCTCCGTGATCATCGTCACGACCTTGATGTGTGTATCGTCGAGGGCTTCCATCCCCCCCTTCATCGCGCGGTCCGCTCCGATGTACACAAGACTGGTGTTGATGGTCGGATGGTTCTTCGTCGCTTCGGCGATGGTCTTATAGACCGGGATGGCGATGAGGCCGCTGCCGTAAGGAACTTCATTGGACTTGCCGGCGTCAGGCGGATACACAAACGCTTCGACGTTGAGCGGGCGCTTGATCAGGTAGCAGAACTCCGCCATACGGCGGGCTGCGTTGACACCGGCGGCGCCCCCCTGAATCACAACCCGGGTGTCTTTATTGGCCAGAATGCTCATCGGAATCTCCCTCTTTCCTTTAGGACTGAGCGCTGAGAACTGAGGGCCAAGTGAACGCCCTCCGACTAGCTCAGTCCACAGCCCTGAGTCCTCGTTACTATTTCTGAAGTGCTTTGTCGACGATGTCCGTCAACGGAGTGTTGCGATCGAAGACGTTGATGTCGAATCCTTCGTCCTTGAGCGCGCGCATCGCATCGAGCCCTTCCTTCTCTCGTGGGCCTCCACGACGCACCCAGATCTTCACGCCCTTCAGCTTCCCTTCCGCTTTGGCCTTGCGGAATCCGTTGATGATGCCGCCGAATGTTTTCACCACGTCGGTAAAATTAGCAATCGCGCCACCGACAATGATGTTCTTAATTCCGGGCAAGGAGCAGACCTTCTCCGTCAGCACTTCAACCGCCCAATCAGGCGGATCGCCTGAATATTCTGCATAGTTCGCCAGTTTGCCGCCACGCGCCACGACGGCATCGGAGTAATAGACACTGGCGCCACCGCCTGCGGGGAGCATCGCCGTATCGCCACCTGGAATTTCAATGAACTTGACCGAGCCCTTGATCTTGCTGTCGACCGCCATGACCTCCTCTTCCTGCTTGGAATAGGCCCGGCCGAATTCCGCCGCAAACGCAAAATTCCAATCCGGATGACGGAACTTGGCATCGCCGTCTAGCAACGTCACCGCGTCAAGCGCGACCAACTCGCCGTCGCTCTGTCGTGTCACGACGGGATTCACTTCGAGATACTGCGCATCTTCGTTGTCGAAGCAGCTAAACATCTTGCCGGCGAAATCCGCTATCTTCTTCACCAACGCGCCGGTAAAACCTGCCTCCTTGGCAAGTTTTTCAAGCGCTTCATGGGAGGGAGCCTGTCCCACATCAAGGCATAACCGCTTCACACGGTCCCAATTCGATTCAACTTCGATCCCACCGCAGTTGGCCACGAGAATCTCGCTGCCTTCGCGAGTCGATTTCACCGCGCAATAGTATTCCTCTTTGTGGGCAATCATTTCAGAAACGATGACTTGCGAAACCATAATGCTGCCGACCTGGCGGCCGATCATGTCTTTGGTCGCCGCCACGGCACCAGTGAGATCGAGGCCCACCTTCACCAACCCGAGCTTAAACCTGGAACCGAGCGCTTCATGCGCTTTGGCGACCAATTGACTCTGCTTCATCCAGTCATTGGCGTGACCAAGTTTGGAGAGTTCGTCCGCGGATGTCACAACCGCATGATGGGGGACATGAATTCCCCACTTCTTCATCAGTCCCATCCCGGGACCTTCCAACACCTTTGCCATGAGAGTTCTCCTTCGTATTCAACTCAGCCGATCAGGGAGCCGGATTGTAACGGAAATCAACGGGATGACTCAAGACACCAGAGGAACTAAAATAAAACGGATCAAAAGGCCTAGTGTGCAGTTTCTCGGCCTATTTTCTACTAAGCACTCAAAATATAAAGATTTACCGTCTCTGGTCATTACTTTGTAGACCGAAGAGACTGGCAGCTGAGGCAACAATATGCGCTCCGTTCCCCCTGAAAGCGTCGAATGACTCCACCGCAGTGATTGGGACAGGGCTGCCCCGCTTTGCCGTAGACCAGATGCCGCCGCTTGTATTGCCCTTCGGTTCCATCGGGAGCAAAAAAGTCTCGGACGCTCGATCCTCCACAGGCAATCGCCTCATGGAGAACCTCACACATGATCTGGTAAAGCTTTTCAACCCTGGCCACCGACAGTCTGCTGACCTGAACATGCGGGTGCAGACCCGCTCGAAAAAGAATCTCATTCGCGTAGATATTCCCAATCCCAGCGATGACTTGTTGATGCATCAGGAGGGGTTTGAGCCGACCACGTCTCGATTGCAAGAGTTCCACAAAGTCCTGCTGCGACGCGGCGAGCGGGTCCAGGCCAAATCGGCGGGCGAGATATCGATCAAGTCCCGTCCTGTCCAACAGTGAGAGTCGCCCAAACCGACGGGGATTCCAGTACCGTAATTCCGGCTCACAAGCATCTCCAAACAACATCTTCACATGGACGTGCTGTGGATGTTTTGTCGACGTGGACTGGAACAGGAGGAGTCCGGTCATCCCAAGTTCGGCCACGACATAGCGCCAGACCTTGTCCTTCACAAATCCAAGAGCCACACTCTTGCCGAATCGCTCGACAGACTGCAGGCTGGCGCCGGGATACCACGATAAGGTCGAGAATCCCTCCCGCACAATATCCGCCCGTCCGACCCACACATCGCTTAATGGCGCACCGAGGAGACGGGAACGGATTTGTCCTGCCACGACTTCTGCTTCTGGGAGCTCTGGCATCACTCATCCAGGTTAATAGATGAAGAGAAATGCCATTACGCCATGAGGCTTGGAGGAAAGGCAAGACGAGCTTGAAGGCGGTAGCAGAAAACCTGGTTACTAACAATCAATATGGTTGGAGGGTTCTGAACGGTGCTGATGCGAGAATACCCTGAGGATACTCAAAAAGGCTGTCCAGCCAGGCCGCAGCAAGCGAAAAGGCGAGGGGTACGCTTCGGTACGTTGAGCCTTTGAGTAACGCGAGAACGCCGATGGCGGACTTTTTCAGCATCCGACTACGCGGCGCGGCGGAGTTGGCGCACCTGTTCAATGGCGACTTGTAGATTTGGCAGCGGCATGGCGCCAGGTCGTCGGGCCATGACCAGCTTCAAGACCTCATCGTAGGTCCGGCCTTCCACGCAACAGAGATAGGCCATGACCACGGACACGGAGCGTCCCATACCCGCCCGACAACAGACCAGCGTCATGCCTTTTGATGCACGAGGCTCCAGCCATCGCACCGCTTCCGCCAGCTTGGCAGGATCAACCTTGGCAAATTCTCGAAAAGGAATCCGATGATAGTCCACACAGGCAGCCGGTGTGATCGTAAACTCTTCAGCTACGAGGAGGAGCGTGCCAACCACCTCAGGTGGCCCTTGTGCATCGTCGATGCTTCCCACCAACAGATTATCCGTAATCAAATGCATTGCGTTGTCAGTATAACGCGAGTCTAATGGACGTCAAGCGTTCTTGTCGGGTTTGCGGTGTGGTTGCGATTCCATTTCCCCGCCCGCTATACTCGACCTCGTCAGTTGGGGAACGGATTTCTTCATCCTATGGTCGCTATCACTCAACAGGAAGTAGAACGGCGCCTGAACACGGTCCTATGCGCCATCTGCAAACAGTCCAGTTTTGCCATTGACGAACGGTCCATGGGAACCGACGGTGACTGGCGTGGCATCTGCAAGAAATGCTTCTACACCTTCCCCGTCTATACCGATATGGAGTTTTATCTCCGGACACAGCCGGACGTGCCGTTTCACTTGAAGGAGATTTCCTGCACGACCTGCAACCATCGCGGAGTCGACCTCGACTTCCGGGCTACGTTATCCGTCCGGGAAGCCATCTACTTCGTGACCTGCAAGGGCTGCAAGCGACAGTTTCCAGAGAAGTCGTCACTGGAAGCATTTGAATAAGTCAGCCACCATTCCTCTCATCACTGGTGTATACTAATCCCATGACCGACAAGCCAAAACAGCCAGACCAATCTTTACCGGAAGAAAAGCCGAAGGCGAGAAAAGAAATCCCCCTCATCGCTATTCAGGATGATGATGCGGTGATGGCCGAGGAAATGGCGGATCTGTTCGAGGAAGATAAGGTGTCACACCAGCACGGCAGCTCGGAGCCGGAAGCGGATTAGCCTTTTGAGCTTTCAGCGACCAGCCTTCAGCCCACTATTCGATCAAACCAATTGACCAGCGCTGACCGATCCTGCTCTGCTCAAACCCTTCCGCTCGACTTCAGTAAGGCTCGCGCTGCTGGCCAGCCCAACTAGCTGGCTTTCTGCTTCACAAAGCCATCGTCGGACAGCGCCAGCCTCCTTCGGAACGCTGCCGCTCACCAATTGCGATGCCCCTCGCTTTTGCGATTTGTTCTCAGAACCGCTCAGCGCTGCTCTGAGGAGAGCGGGACGTCAACTCGTCGCTTTCATACACTTCGCCCACATGACAGGTTGCCCCTGTGGGCAAGACTCACCGTCTTCCATTCTGGCCTATTGTTCGGTTGATCTGCTTCCAGATTCCCGCCCACCTGGCTTCGAGATCTTTCATGTAGTTAAAGAAATATCCTGGTGTAAACATTTGAATGTTTTTAGAAGAACCACCTTTTTTGTCCATACTGTAACGGAAAAGTTGATCTGGAGTACGATCTACCCCGTACAGAACTTGAACGCCAACAATCTGATCCAATTCCTTCGGGGATAACGCCCAGCTTGTTTGAAAATGGGACTCTGCACCCGGCAGTAGGCCTTTATACGCTCGCCAGAGCTCGGCAATCTCATGGTGCTTGCTTGTCTCTTGGCCAACACCTTGTATGCATGCCTTCAGAAAAAGCTCGGTTGCCAAGTGTAGACAGTAATAACAGACGCTAGCCTGTGGCCATTCGAGCCTTTCTCCAGCCTCACCTGCCTGTTCACAAAGGACAATCGCAGCACTGAGATAAGCCCGAGATAATCTGTACAACCGCTCAGCAGGTGGCAATTTCTTGAACGATGCTGAGTCGACCGAGATTCCCTTCCATCTCATTCCCCGCAGGAACGGATCATGTATGTAATGCCTCTTACCGTCGGTTGAAACACCAACAGCAGCCACACCCTCAGGTATTTCTATCATGCCAACTGATTTCTTCTTCTTGGGCATTCTGAATTTCATCAAGCGATTTTCCCCAGACGGGGGGGGGGTTCCCATAAGACGTTTGAAGAAAGAAAGCGGGAACAGGATGGATGGTTCAGCCCTCTGAATCTGTCAAACCCTGCTGAACAACTTGCCTCGTGTTCAATCGCCGAACTTTGTTGCTCTCACGTTTGGCGTGGGCCTTGTGACCCCAATAGGTGCCACGTCCCTTCTTCGGTCCAGCATGTTCCACCTTTTTAGCTCTTCCCGCAATGGCTTAACCTGCACGAGCCAACTTGGTGCGTATTCGGGTTGACCGTGCACTCGAAGGCCGGGAATGATGCTCAGCGTAGGCGTCGAGCAGTCGCCGGATCATGCGTTGGTACTGCGTGTGATGCTTGCGCGCTTCTCCCTTAAAGTACTCAACGCTTCGTTTGCTCAGCGCAATGGTCACTTTAACTCCTTCATCCCGAAATACAAGTTCTTCGGGGCGAGGGAGGAAATCGGGAATGACCTTAAGGTCTCCGAGGGGTTCATCTGTATATTTTATTTTCCCGCTCATAGAGTCGCCTGCCTTTCCGCCAGTATCCGGCTCCGAAAATACGAATCATGTTGTCGCGAAAAGTGAACCGTACGGTCAGGACTCCACCATCAACCCAACCGAAACAATACTGCCGCTTCTCGCTTGCACTATGAGAGAGGTCTTCTGCGATCACACGGTGCGGGTCAGCAAATGCAAACTGGGCCCGTGTGAAAGAGACGCCATGCTTCTCCTGGTTTTCCTCATCCTTCTTGAAGTCCCACTCGAACCTGGCCCTTGCCATTCGCAAAGACTATCACGAAGGGTGTCTTATAGCCATAGATTCATATGGGCATGAACCAGACATCTGCGGCATGGTATCGCGATCCGTTGTATGAGGCCGCAACCGAAGTGCACATCCGTTCCCCGCCCTCCTCTGCCGCCCCTCTTTACACGGACCGAACCATCTGCACCTTTGTATCCCCTTTGATTCGTCCCAGCGCCGACACCTTGCCAGCCTTCTCTTTGTGAGCAATCCGCTCGATCTGCACGATTGCGCCGCGATGCCAATTATCAAAAGCCGCGTTCGCAGGAGAGACCAGGCGATCCTGCCGACCAACTTCTTCCCGGCCTTGTTCATTGCAGAGCCAGGCCCGCTTCTCACCCTTGAGGTGACGGAGCTCGCTCACGACTCGATAGACATCCGGCCGTCGATAGACGATGGTCTTCCCGTCTTTTCGCAACAGCAGATAGGAAAACTTTAGCGCATCTTTGATGAAGCCAACCGCTTCATCAATTTCCTGGATTGAGACTGGCGGCTCCCAGGGCCGTTCTTCGTGACACCAATCATCCGGCTTTGCTAGAGCTGGGCAGTACTGCTCATGAAGACAGGGGCTATAGACAGTGCAGCGCTTCTCTTGGAGCAATTGGTCACGCACCTGATGCAGCGCTCGTGAGGTTTCTCGTAAGGCTGGTTCCACGATCATCAAGGTGCCCTGGGGTGCGAGACGCGCTAATAGTTCCGTCACGAGAGAACTTCGCATCGCGATTGGATCTGTTGCATCTGCATGGATCTCGTTCAGACAGTTTGCGAGAATGATGAGATCAAATGGAACCCTCGATTCAACCTCTTTTACCCACCCAGTCCGTCCTACATCTGCCTTGCAAGTTTGAAGGCTTGCGCCAGTCAGATTGGCTGTTCGGCAATACTTACTCCAGAGGCTTTCGGCTTGGTGGAGTGCCGTCATCGAACGGTCCACGGCCACGACTGACAGCCCAGAGATGCTCCCTCGCCCATGCCACCAATCGAGAACCGCGAGTGCTCCAGTCCCTGGCCCAGAGCCAAGGTCTAGCACTGAGAATGGTTCGTCAGCGAGTACAACGGGCATTTCATCAAGAAGCACTTGGATCTTTGACAGATTCACCGGCAGGAAATAGTTGAGATACGCCGTAGCAAGAGTGGGCGATTCAAGATAGGAGTGGCTCAATGCACTTCGCCCTCTTGTGAAGAGCCTTGAGAGTTCAACAACCGCGGTTGAAAGGCAGTCTCGTGAAACCCCTTCGCTCTTGACGACATTCTCAATCACACTCAACAACAGGAACGAAAGGGTGACATTGTGGCTGCGCATAGGCCTAGTGTATGCTCAGTCTATAACGGAGGACAACTATGACGGATGATATCCTCAAGGCTTATAAAGAGGTTGAGTCGGCTGTGGAGCGCTATATCCGACTGCTGCACGAACATGTCACGATGTTACAAAACATCGAGCCACCCGGTTCGGATAAAATCATTCGACTGACTTCTGGCTCGAAGGCCATGACCGATAGTGCAGGAATCTATCTGTCCTATGCGAAGTATGTGGCCTATGGGATGCCGGAAAGCGAGGAGATGATCGAGGACGAGATTCAGGGATAACGAACGGTCTACCTGCCCTAGCCAGTCGTCGAAATCATAATGACTAGACAGACAAGATAAACCGGATAGACAGAAGCAGGAAGGGCCTCTCAAGCATTAGCTTGAGAGGCCCTTCCTGCTTGACTATCGTATCGCTTTAGATGCTGCGCATGAAGTGAGCGACTTCGTCAGGATTGACGCCACCCATGATCTGCGACATCGCAACGTTCGTAGACTTCTTACCGCTCACACCTGACTCGACTTCGTCCACGATTAACTCCACCGGCATCGACTGACCACCATACACGCGCGGGCCACCGATGATCTTCGCGTTGGAGAAACCGTAGATGGCAGTCGCCACTTCCTTGGCCAGCCAGCCGACATAGTTGAATTCCGGTACCACGATCAGCTTGGCCTTGCCGCACAACTGGCGGAGTTCCTTGGTCGGGAACGGGCGGAGGGAGCGGACCTTGATCAATCCGACCTTCATGCCCTTTTCTTTACACAGTCGAACGGCTTCGCGCGACTGCGCGGCAGCGCTGCCGGAGGCAATGATGATCACTTCGGCATCATCGACGTTCTCCGCAGTGAGCAATCCGCCCATATACCGATCGATGTATTTGCGCGACCGTTCAACGGCCGCCCAGACTTCTTGTTGCCAGACGGCGTGAATGTTGTACGCCATAAAGTTTGACTTCTGGACCGGGGCGTCGCGGGAGAGACGCGCGGGAGGATTCTCCGCATCCAGCACAGGAACGGCCCCGCGCCAGGCTTCGCGCGGCGGGAGCTTAATGCCACGATCCTGCATGCGCACATACCCACGAGCATGGGTGACGAAAAAACCGTCGCAGCAGACCCCGACGGGCAACGTGACATCATTCATTTCGCTGATCGTGAAACCGGCCATCGTAAAGTCAAACATGTCCTGCTGATTCTCAGCATGAAACACGATCATGCCGCAGTTGAGCAGATAGGACACTTCAATGTTGTCCGGTTGAATGGCTAATGGGGCATTGACGACACGACAGGTAAACATGGCAACGGCCGGAAGACGGTGGCCTGGCCAAGAGGCAATGCCTTCAAGACCTCGCAACGTACCAGGACCAGCCGTCGCAGTGTAGCAACGGACGCCTGCACGTGAGCCGCCAGCGATAGCCGCCATCACACCTACTTCTTCCTCACCACGATAGTACTCCTTCACATAACCTTCACCGTAGAGCACACCGACAAGCTGCATGGTCTCGCTCTGCGGCGTGATCGGATACGCAATAGCTAAATCCACATTCGAACGGCGGACTGCTTCTTTTGCAGCCTCGCTGCCGGTGATGAATTCCTTTGTCCGTGGCGCCTCATGAAACATATACTCAGGCGTCACCACCCTCTGTCTTTTCGCTTCACCATGCGGATCTTTCTTCGATGCACTTGGCGCTGGCGCTACGCTGGTAATCGGGTCGCCTTGCGGATTTGTCTTCACTTCAGTCTCGCTCATAATTGCACCTCTTGGCTAGTTCGAGCATTGCCACTCGGCCTTATCCTTCCCGCTTCATCTGCTCGGCAGAATGACCGAACATTGCTGCACTCCCCGTCCCACCAGGAGTCGGAGCAAACGCCATCGGATTAGTGTGAGTCTTACCGCCATGCACCTTTGATTGTGTGCCGGTAAAACGGACATTTTCGCCGCTCTCTGGCAGCTTGATTCCTAGCTCCTCACGAACACGCTTGAAAATCTGGGCGACACGCTTGATCTTGAGCGTATCGGAGTCTCGAATCGTCAACATCGCATCCTCATGACCCTGCTCCGCGCAGACCGCCATGGTGCAGCAATTGGTTCCAGCCCTGATCATCTTCAGGGTGAGATTCGCATAGTGACAATGGACACCGATAAAGATGCAGGCTTCGATCTTATTGCCCCAGATCGTCAGATTCGGATGATTGGGGTTGATCACTTCTTCAGGATCAATTTTCGGGTATTTCGGCCGGTAATCCGGCATAGGGATGATCATCACTTCAGGAATCTGGGCCGCAATTTCAAGCGTGGCCTTCGCCTTTTCTACCGCGTGATCGTTCCACGCCCACAAGAGAAGGGGACCTGGAAAGATCGTCGCATTCTGGCTCGTCAGCATTTTGCGAGCCATCTCTTCAATGACAACCTCCTCGTTTGGCTCAAGGAGGCCATAGTACAACCCCTGTCCTGGATCCGGCAAGGCTACACCTAACTGGGCCGCAGACGGCGGATGGAACCCTGCTGGACCCGGCACGATGATTCGCTCTCTGGTATCTTGTGTGATTGCCACGCCTGACTCCCCTTCCTTACCCAACCATAGGACTTGCAAGCACTGCAGTGGTGCTCTTATCTCCGTAGGTAATATTGTCCGTCAACGCTGCCTTCGGCAACTGATCGATCATGGTCATTTTAATGGCATTGTTCTTGGCCAGGCTGTCACAGACCCATACACACAGGGCACAGCCTTTACACCGGTCTACCGCGATATAGGCAGACCCGTACTTAAACCCTTGTTCTTTACCCATCTCCTCACTGTATTGAATGGTGTTGGCTTCCGGACAGTACTGCGTGCAGAGCTTACAGCTCTTCGATGCACAAATTTCAACATTGACATTGGCTACAAGGTACATAAAGACTCCTTTGTGGCTCGGCTACGCAGTGGCAGTGGCCGTCTCAGTGGCCACTGGCTCGTCTTCGCGCTTGACATCGGACGCTGCCCAACCGTGATCGACAGCATAGTTCCATCCAGCCCGCATGACGGCGACGTTCTTATCGATCAACTCCTGCTTTTTCTTGAACTTCCGCTCAACGACACTATCGAGTGCGGCAGTACCGCCAGATACCACAAAGCCTTTACCGAGGAACCGGTCCTTGACGGCCTGATCCAACCCCACCATATTCGTAAGACCTGTAATCGCACCAATACAGCCCATTAGCGCCATGTTGGTGGCGAGATCCATACCTGCGACTTCCAAGGACATCTTCGTCGCTGGAAAGTAATAGAGCTTCACGCGACGTTCTTTCAGCTCAGCCGCCTGATCGCGATGAAGATTCATCGGTCCATCATTATTGATCAACGCAATCCCATCTTCCTTTAAGCCGAAATAGAACGGCATCGTGTACGATTTGCCGTGGGTAATAACCTGAGGGTGAAAAATAATGATGATGTGAGGAAATGTGATTTCGCCAATCTCATAAATCGGTTCGTCCGATACACGGACATAACTTTCGACCGGCGCCATCCGTTTCTCAGACCCATAGAATGGTACGATCGTGCTTTCGCCTCCGGCATTGATAACGGCCGTGCTCAGGATGTGCGACCCCGTTACGACGCCCTGTCCGCCGACACCTGCCATTCGAATGTTGAAGCGCTTTGCCATTGTGCAATCTCCTTCGGTCGCTTAGGCCTTGTTGGGAATCGCGGCAGCTGGCTTGGGGAGGAACTCCTTATAGCCATAGCGCTCGGCAAGATACTGTTTGGCCTCTTCGCTGACATACTCGGTGAACTGATATCGATCGTTCTCGACCGTCTTCGCATCTTCCATGACTTTATCGGTCGGAATAGCGTATTCAATATTGCAAGAGGTATACGCCTGAATATACGTTGACCCGACTTCGCGAGCAATCAACACCGCTTTCTTAATGACGCTTTCGACACGGCGCGGATTATTCGGTACGACTGTCGCCACATACGCACAACCCGCGACCTTGGCCATCTGCAGCATATCCATCTTCTCGAACTTCTTGCCGAGGGGAGCCATTTTCAGCACGGCACCTCGATTGGTCATGCCACTTTCCTGCCCACCGGTATTCCCATACACCTCGTTGTCCAACATGATGGTCGTAAACCGTTCCTTCCGGAACCACGAATGGAGCACCTGTTGGAAACCGATGTCCGCTGTACCACCGTCCCCAGCCATCACGACCACATCCTTGGGCTTGTCTCCAAAGCGAAGACGAAGGCCACGAGATAATCCACTCGCGACTCCATTTTGGTCACCATAATTGCCGTAGACAAAGGGAATCGCGGCCTGAGAGATAGCCAGACGACCGCAACCAGCCGTCCCCACAGTAATGGTATCTTCGGGGTTGGGGAAAGCAATGATGGCAAGTCTTATGAAGAGCGTCATCGCGCAACCGGCACACATAGGGTGTTCTTCCAGCGCTTCCTTGAAACTCCCCATCTGAGAAACAGTGACCTTCTTCCCAAAAGGCCCATGTTCGACCATGTCTCGATATTCTTTTGGCATGAACCTTTCAAATCCATTGGAAAACTTGACATAATCAAGACTCATCAGGCACCTCCCTTATATATCATTGGCAACGGCCGACCGCTGCTCATCATTTTTACACTGCCGACATGCATCGAAAAAAACTTGAGGGTTTGGATAATTCAGACCACCACACAATAGCCATCGAGTCTTGGCATCCTAACAAAGCCGGAAAAAGACTGTCAATCTTTGATCAACCTTTTCTCAGCTCTAGTAGTGACATCTACCTTGGTTATGAATTTATGACGAATACTACAGAGATAGTATAACGCCATGAAAATCAAAGCAACTTCAAAGATGGCCCACGATGTCCAAAAGAAAAGGCCTAGATCCAGCCCGCGAGATAGGCCATTTGCCCCAAACGACCAGGACAAGAAAATCAAACGAATGAGCCGCGCGGAACGTTCTTAATGATTCACGTTTAGACATTGCCGATCCGTTACATTCCGTTTACACTACTTCCCATGCTCTTGCGCGTTCTCATCCCGGGCGAAGATGATGCGGGTGTCCATGTCGGCGGGGTCCATAAACGCCCGGCGATTCCGGACGATTCAATCAAGGCTGAATGCCCAAAGTTCATGGCACATGGCCCCTGTGGAGGGGTCCGTAAAGGTGGCCTTTGTGAAGTCTATCCCGAAATGAAATGCCCCTGGGTCTCTCTGTATATCGAATTGGAAAAAATCGGTCAGACTGAATGGATGAAGCAAGCCTAAAAGGAGTACGGAGTGAAGGGTAAGGAGTTAAAAAGGAGCATACGAAGCACGAAGCTTGGCTACAACGAGCGTCATGCGCGAAGCGGGATCAACTCTCCTCTCCCAGATATCGAGACCTTCCCGAATCAATACAAGAAATATGAAATTACGATTGAGATCCCTGAGTACACAGCGATTTGTCCAAAGACTAACTTGCCGGACTTCGGAACCATTACACTGCATTACATGCCTGATAAAGAATGTCTTGAGCTGAAAGCGCTCAAAATGTACATCCACGCCTACCGGAATCTCGGCATCTTCTACGAAAATGCCGTCAACAGAATCCTCCACGATATTGTCAAATCCTGCCGTCCCGTATGGGCGAAAGTCACCGGCACCTTTACCGCTCGCGGCGGGCTCTCTAGCAAGATCGAAGCAAAGTACCCGTAGAGCCCGCACCTCTCCCAACAGATTAAGGTCTTGTGGAGAGTTCCATCCCAGGGTACTCTCGTGAGCATGACGACATATGCCATCGGCGATGTGCAGGGATGCTACGAGCCCTTGCAACGCCTTCTCAAGCATATCCACTTCGACCCGACCCATGATCGTCTCTGGTTCGTCGGCGACCTCGTCAATCGTGGCCCAGACTCACTGAACGTCCTTCGCTACATCAAGAATCTTGGAGATCGGGCGGTTGTCGTATTAGGCAATCATGACCTTTTCCTTCTTGCTGTAGCCGAGAGTATTGCCAGGGTGCGTCCAGAAGACACACTAGGCGAGATACTAACGGCACCAGATCACGACGAGCTACTCACATGGTTACGTCAACAACGGCTCCTGTATCGTGAGGATCCTTTCGTGCTTGTTCACGCAGGCTTGCTGCCTCAATGGTCCATCGATGAAGCGGAAAGACTGGCTCGTGAAGTCGAGACCGGTCTGCAAAATCCCACATACCGAGACATCCTACAAGCACTGCATCCCAGCAAACATCTACAATGGTCACCAAACCTGACCGGTCCCACTCGACTCGCGACCATCATGAAGGTGCTCACCCGACTTCGGGCTTGTTCGCCGGATGGCCGGATGGAATCGTCGTTCAACGGTCCTCCAGAACGAATCCCTGCCGGGTATTTTCCTTGGTTCCAGGTTGAGCATCGACAACATCGCAATGCCACCATCGTGTGTGGACATTGGGCAGCACTTGGGCTCCATTGCGAAAAGCAGCTCCTTGCTATCGATAGCGGCTGTGTGTGGGGACGGCAACTGACGGCAGTCCGGTTGGAAGACCGAGCCGTGTTTCAAGTGCCATGTACCGTTACATGAGTGTCATGGTGGCTGGGCCGAGGCCTCTCAATCCCAATTGGCCTCGTTACTCTCCACATCCATTCCCCTCCTATCATTACCTGCCAGGCCAAACACCACATCCTCGCCGGAACCCTCGTGGCCACTCTTATGGACAACCAGAGCCGACACCACAGCTCTTCCCGGCTGCTCAATGGAAGCGCTCAGATGACTATCTCTATGGGATTGATCTTTATAATTTCGCCTTTTGGTGGGAGTCGCATGAAGTCTTTGAAGGGTTGTGGCATGCCTCAGGGCGCAACTCAGTACAAGGCAACTTCTTCCAATCTCTGATTCAACTCGCCGCAGCAAACCTCAAGCGGTTCATGGGGAACGATGCCGCTGCTCAGAGGCTCATTCACGCGGGAATCATTCGACTGCAGAACGTTCCCTCCGCATATATGGGCATTGATGTCACGCACCTACTAAACGCGTTGCACGCACACTGTGTCGGTCAATATCCGCACATTCCGCTTATCGAATTGGATCAAGGCCTGGGGAATATTGAGGAGGTGCCGCACTGAAAACCTAGTGGTAGCTCTCGGAGTCGCTCGGAAACTTGCCCTGTTCCACTTCTTCTTTATAACGGCTCAGTGCTTGGAGGGTGTCGGCTTTCAGGTGAGCGTAGGTCTTCACGAATTTCGGGGTGAACGCATCAAAGAGTCCTAAGAGATCATGGAGCACAAGCACTTGGCCATCGCAGTGCGGCCCGGCCCCTATGCCGATAGTCGAGATTGAAAGAGCTTGAGTAATTTTTTGGGCCAACTCGGCAGGTATCGCTTCCAAAACAAGCGCGAAGGCTCCGGCAGCTTCGATGGCCTTTGCATCCTGAAGCAACCTGGAGGCTTGATCGTCGGCTTTGCCTTGGACCTTATATCCGCCCAACGCATAGACCGATTGTGGCGTCATACCCAGGTGGCCCATGACAGGAATCCCAACGCTCGTCATGGCGTTGATTCGATCTGCCATCACGGCACCCCCCTCCAGCTTCACGGCAGTGGCACCAGCTTGTAGCAATCGGCCTGCATTGCGCAAGGCCTCCTCTGTGCTGATCTGATAGGACATGAACGGCATGTCCGCAATCACCAAAGCTCGCTGAACCACGCCGGCGACCAGCTTGGTATGATACAGCATGTCCTCCATCGTCACCGTCAACGTGTTGGGTTTTCCCTGGACGACCATGCCCAGCGAATCCCCTACCAGCATCACCCGGATTCCCGCCTGCTCAACAATACGTGCGAACAACGCATCATAGGCCGTCACGACGGCGACCTTTTTCCGGTCTCGCTTGTACTGCTGGAAATCGAGAATCGTCATCAGTCCAATTCGGCTTTGGTGATGATCTCGCTCAACCGATGCGTGGCTTTGATCGCCATAATATGTACACCGTCGCAGTGCGGCCGAACCGCCTTGATCGTCCGTACGGCGATATCGACTCCGACGTCTTCAGCCTTCTCCCCGGCGGCTTTGAGCTCGTCGATCATCTCGTTCGGCACCGACATGCCGGGGATGTTGGCGTTCATGAATTCCGCCATCTTCGCATTACGCAACAACAGAATACCCGCCAATACCTTCACCTTGAATGGCCGCACCTGTTTCATAAAACCGGCGAAGACATCGGGATGATAGACCGCCTGGGTCTGAAAGAACTGGGCGCCGGCTTTCACTTTCACTTCAAACTTCGCCAGCACCGGCCCGACCAGATCGGCCTCCGGTGTCACGGCCGCGCCAATGGTGAACGCTGTGGACCCATCTAGTTTATTGCCAACCATGTCCTTGCCGTTGTTCAGCCCTCGGACGAGTTGCATCACCTGAACGGAATCAAGGTCGTACACCGGCTTAGCTTCTTTGTGGTCACCGACCGTCGGATAATCGCCCGTGAGACATAGAATATTGCGAATCCCTAGCATGTGCGCGCCCATCAGATCGGATTGCATAGCGATCCGATTGCGATCGCGACAGGTCAACTGCATCACAGGGTCGTGACCCAACTCATAGAGCAGGCGACAGACTGGAAGTGAGCCCGCACGCACCACGGCGGCGGTATTATCGGTGACGTTCACTCCATGGACACGTCCCACGAGTTGTTTGGCATTTTCCAAAATGGACGTGATGTTCGTACCTTTAGGAGGGTTATACTCAACCGTGACAGCAAACGTCCCTCGGTTGAGAACATCGACTAGGCGCTGAGGCTCTCGACTCATGGATAGCCCCTCATAGCAATCCTACTGTCCTCTTGGCGGACTCCACCGTATTTTCCAACAGCATCGCGATAGTCATCGGGCCGACTCCACCAGGAACAGGGCTGATCCAGCCGGCCTTCTGGCTGACTGGTTCAAAATCGACGTCTCCGCACAGCTTTCCCTCAGGCGTCTTGTTGGTCCCCACATCAATGACGACTGCACCCTCGCGCACCATGTCAGCCGTCACAAACTTCGCCTTTCCGATCGCCACAAGCAGCAACTCCGCCTCACGGCACACCGCGGGAAGGTCTCGGGTTTTTGAATGACAGATCGTGACCGTCGCATTCCTCTGAAGAAGCATGAGCGCCAGTGGCTTCCCGACAATATTGCTCCGTCCCAGCACAACCGCCCGTTTCCCTTCAATTGTAATGCCAGTTGATTCAATCATCTTGATGACGCCTTTAGGCGTACAGGCCTCGAATATGGGATGGCCTTCCACCAGCCGGCCGAAGTTGTAGGGATGAAACCCATCGGCATCCTTGAGTGGTGAGACGGCCTCTAGAATGACCTTGCTGTCAATATGTTTGGGCAACGGGAGCTGAACCAGAATTCCATGGATGTTGGGGTCAGTATTCTTTTTATCGATCAGCGCCAACAACTCGGTCTGTGTCGTGTTCGCCGGAAGTTTGTAATCGTCGACATAGATGCCTGCCAATTCGCAGGCCTTTTGTTTGTTTCGAACATACACATGCGAGGCAGGATCATCGCCCACCAAAATGGTCGCAAGACCAGGTTTCATCGATTTCTTGGCGAACAGGTCCGCCGATTCTTTCGCTAGACGATCGCGTACTTGCTGAGCGAGCGCTTTTCCATCAATCAATTGTGCGGCCACGATCCCCTCCCTCTAACCATTCAA
Organism: Nitrospira sp.; assembly: GCA_005116955.1. Classification (GTDB taxonomy): domain Bacteria; phylum Nitrospirota; class Nitrospiria; order Nitrospirales; family Nitrospiraceae; genus Nitrospira_D. The sequence continues at coordinate 87,217 of SWDI01000005.1, forward strand.
GTAGGTTAATTCCCGCAACTTAGCAGGGGAATTTTATGCAAGTCAACGCTTAGCCATCACCGCTCCTTGCCGTTCTCCTATAGCGCGCTTTCTTGACACACTCTTTGCCCCTCCGGTACGATCAGCACTGCTCACAACCTGGACAACCCACCTTTGCTCGTCACATTCTATCGCCACGTATTATCGGCTGCTGTCCTCGCGTTAGGCTTGACGGCTTACAGCGAAGCCGCGCAAATCATCGGTCTGGAGTCACCAAATAGCTTCGTCGGCGACCCGTCAGGGAAGGACTATTTCATTTCCAACATCAACGGAGAGCCGGACGCGAGAGACAACAACGGCTTCATCACGAAACTCGACACGGAAGGCAAGATCACCAATCTCAAGTTTATCCAAGGCGGTGTCTCGGATGTGCTGCTGCACGCCCCAAAGGGAATGGCCTTGATTGGATCAATCCTCTACATTGCCGATCTTGATCAGCTGAAAGGCTTCGATAAGACGACGGGAAAACTTTTGGCCACCGTCTCGTTTCCCTCCCAGTCCCACGGACAGGTTTCGCTGACTGACGTTGCGGCGTCACCGACCGGCCTCCTCTACGCCTCAGACCAGACGGCCAATTCGATTTACCGTATCACCCCATCCGACAATCATCGGGTTGACCTGCTGATTCACGATGACCGGCTTGCGGGCCCCGCAGGAATCGCGATTCACCCGAAGACGAATCATCTCATCACCGTGAGCTGGGAAAAAGGAAAGATCCTTGAAGTCACGCCTGATGGACAGCTGAGCGAACTCGAAGCGAACGGATTTTTTACCAGTCGCTTTCAAAACCTGAGCGGAGTGGATTTCGATCAATGGGGCAACATGTACGTGTCTGATTTTACCAAGGGCAAGATTTGGCGCATGACCCGAGACCATCGCTTCCAAGTGATTGCCGAATATCTCCCCGCCCCGGCTGACATCGGGATAGACCGTGCGAATAACTTGATACTGGTGCCCTACCACTACATGCATGCCGCCGAGATGAATGGACTTGAAACCCCGTCAGGAGGCAAGCCCAAGGACGGAAAGCGTACACTGGCCGACTACGGATTTATTCCTCCACCTCCCAAGCCAGGCCCGGAAGGAACGAAGAAATGAGCTCCTGCGCGTATTGTCACAGCCGAAAGGGCAAGCGCCCGTGCCCTGCCCTCGGAGGATTAATCTGCAGCCCCTGCTGTGGAGAACATCGCATGACACGGATTTCCTGCCCCTGTGATTGTGCCTATCTCGATACGGGAAGCGACTATCAGCAAAAACGGCTCAGTGAGCAGTTCTTGCCCGTTCGGCGGGAGTTTTATCGAGAGTTAGAAGAATCGGGAGGGCAGAAAGCCGTCGCGTTGTTCAACCTGATCGAGGTCGTCACCTTCGGCTATTTTGAAGGGCGTCGAGATGGCCAGGACGCCGAGGTCATGACAGCGCTTCAGGCGCTCCGTCGCACACTCAGTCCGCTGCATATTCCCGCAGCTCCCATGCCGGTGTTCGCCGAACACCTCCGGAAAGAGTACGAAACGTTCAGCAAGCAGAACCCAGAACAGATCGCAGATTCATCGGATGCGCCTGCAGTCCTGGATCGGATCGACCGGTTCGCCTCGACGTTTTCAGGAAAGGATTTTCAGTCCAGCCGGTTTCTTGGAGGACTGATCGGGTATGTCAAAACGCACCATCCGGAGATCGCAGAACACCTGAAGAAGAAGCATGAGCCGGGACACATCTTTCTTCCAGGCCAATCGTTCAGGCCTCCATCAACACCTGACGCACATACCCACGGTCCCGACTGCCACCATCATTGAAATTAACCGACCGTACCGAATTCAATCAGACAGCCGTATCCACTATTTCTTGGTGTAAGAGCTGTTTGATATGAGTAGCTAGTCGAAAATCAATACGAATCTACTCCACAATCGTGACCGTCATTTCCACACGTTCTTTCGGATTATCCCGCTCATCGCGTGCCGAGTTGACAATCTTGTCGGCTACCCCGATGCCCTTCGTCACTTCGCCAAACACGGAGTACTTGCGGTCCAAGAATCGTGAGTCCTCGACGACGATGAAGAACTGGGAACCTGCCGTATCGGGATCAGCTGCCCTGGCCATAGAAACAATGCCACGTTTGTGTGGGATATCACTGAACTCCGCCTTGACTGTATGGCCAGGACCACCCTGCCCATAGGTATCCTTTTTGAACGAATCTTTCGTATTAGGATCTCCACCTTGGATCATGAAACCAGGAATGACACGGTGAAAAATCGTCCCATTGTAGAACCCAGATTTCGCCAGCTTGGTAAAATTCTCCACATGCTTTGGCGCGACATCCGGATACAATTTGATCTCAATATCCCCGAATTTCGTCTTAATGATCGCCCGTGGCCCTTTCGGTGCCTCGGCCTTTGGGTTCGTTGTTGTATCAGCGGCTGAAACCGAGCCGACCCCTGAAACCAACAGAGCCACCCCAACCAACATCCCCATCAGCACAGGCCATCCAGCTTGCTTCAACATTACCGACCTCCTATACAATTCCAAAACCAGGGTGGACCATTGTAACACGCACGGACTCAACGTTCAGCCTCCTCCAGCGCTCGTTGCGCCGCCTCCTGTTCTGCTTCCTTCTTGCTGTGTCCTCGGCCAATTCCAAACACTCTGTCATTCACCTGCACTTCCACTTCAAATACCTTTTGGTGATCCGGCCCGGTTTCACGTACGATCACATACCGAGGCAGCAATTCGTATCGCTTTTGGCACCATTCCTGGAACCGCGTCTTGTAGTCATCTCCTCCAGGTTGTTCTTGCAGGACATCGAGGTTGCGCAGCTCATCGGTCAGTGCCTCAACGGTGAAGTTTCGACTCGCCTCAAACCCTCCATCAAGATAGACCGCCGCAATAACGGCCTCCAATGCATCCGCGAGCAGTGAGGTCTTGTCACGCCCGTTCGAGAGTTCTTCGCCTCGACCAAGTTTCAGTCTGGCACCGAGGTTCAGCCGTCTCGCGGCATTGGCCAAGGGCGTTTCGCTCACGAGCGACGCTTTGAGTTTTGAGAGAGCCCCTTCACTCAACTCCGGGTATTGCCTCGCAAGATAGTCGCTCACGATGAGCGACAATACGGCATCTCCCAAAAACTCAAGCCGCTCATTATGCTTTTGACCGGAATCTCGACGCTCATTCACGTACGATTTGTGGGTCAACGCCTCGATCAAGAAGTTCGGATTTGTGAATCGATAGCTCGATATGGCAGGAGAAGAATCGGCTGAAGGAGCCGGCGTCATTGTGACACGCGCACTACGCGTCCAGCCTCGTGAAGATCAAACAGGCGTTCACTCCACCAAAGCCAAAGGAATTCGACAATGCCGTTTTAATGGCGGACGGTCGTGCCTTATTGGGAATATAGTCCAGATCACAGGCCGGATCTGGATGATCCAGATTAATCGTAGGAGGGAGAACACCATGAAATAGCGCCAGAAGACTAAAGACGGCCTCAATCCCACCGGCAGCGCCGAGGAGATGCCCGGTCATAGACTTGGTCGAGCTGACTGGAATGCGAAATGCCTGTTCGCCGAATACCTGTTTGATCGCTCTAGTCTCAATGGCATCAGCCATCGTCGACGTACCATGTGCATTGATATACCCGATCTGATCGCGATTGATTCCGGCATCTTTGAGCGCGAGTTCCATGCAACGGACAGCCCCCTCACCCTCTTCCGGCGGCGCGGTGATATGGTACGCATCGCTGTTCATCCCATATCCAATGATCTCGCCGTAAATTCTGACCCCACGCTGAAGGGCATGTTCCAATTCTTCAATCACAAGGACCCCTGCCCCCTCGCCCAGCACAAATCCATCCCGGTCCTTGTCGAACGGACGGCTCGCCTTCGTCGGCTCATCATTCCGGAACGACAACGCCTTGGCCGAGGCAAATCCCGCTACACCCAATGGAGTGACCGCCGCTTCGGCTCCACCGGCTACCATGACATCGGCATCGCCACGTTGAATCAGGCGGTACGCATCCCCGATGCAATGATTGCCTGTGGCGCAAGCCGTCACCGCACACGAGTTGGGCCCCTTGGCTCCGATCCGAATCGCCACCTGCCCGGACGCCAAATTGATAATGGTCATTGGAATGAAAAATGGCGAGACCCGACCAGGCCCCTTGGCTCTGAGCACATCATGATAGTGCTCGATCGACCCAAGCCCCCCGATCCCAGAGCCAATGTACACACCGACCTTCGTAGCCTCCTCTGGCGCGACCTTGAGACCGGCGTCATCCACCGCCAATTGGGCAGCGCCCACGGCGTAGTGGATGAACGTATCCATCTTCTTGATCTCTTTTTTTTCGATGAACTGAGCCGGATCGAAGTCTTTCACCTCACCCGCAATCTGGGCATCATATCCCGTCGGGTCGAATCTGGTGATCCGGCCGATCCCGGACTCACCGGCACAGATCGCCTTCCAGGTCTTCTCGACACCCGTACCCAGTGGTGTCACGAGCCCAAGACCGGTGACCACAACACGCCGTACGGCTCGATCAGCCATTCCTGCCGACATGCTTAGGACTTTTCCTTGATGTAGTCCAGCGCCTTCCCAACGGTCAGAATTTTTTCCGCATCTTCGTCGGGAATTTCGATGGAGAACTCTTCCTCCAGCGCCATAACCAGCTCGACAGTATCGAGCGAATCAGCGCCAAGATCTTCAACGAAGGAGGCTTCTGGTGTCACCTCATCCGCTTCTACCCCGAGTTGTTCGGCAATAATCTTCTTGACTCGCTCATCAACAGTTGCCATCGCTATGACTACCTCCTTCCCCAGTATGACCCCGCTACACCGCCACATGGGGATCTGTGACGGCCGCACATCCAAACAATTCTCCGTGCTTACACCATCAACATCCCGCCGTTCACGTGCAAGACATGACCGGTGATGTAGGCTGCATCCTCGGATACCAAAAACCGCACGGCTGCGGCAATATCCGCCGACGTACCCAAACGCCCCAACGGGATTTGCTTCAGAAGCGTGTCCTTCACATCAGCCGATAGGCCATGGGTCATAGCCGTGTCGATAAACCCGGGCGCCACCGCATTCACTGTGACGTTACGGCTGGCATACTCCCGCCCGACGGTTTTTGTAAACCCAATCACCGCCGCCTTCGAAGCCGCGTAATTGGCCTGCCCCGCATTCCCAATGACCCCAACGATCGAGGCGATGTTGACGATGCGACCATACCGTTGCTTGGTCATCGGCTGCAAGACCGCTTTCGTGCAGTTAAACGTCCCGTTCAGATTGATCTGCAGCACCAGATTCCAATCTTCTTCCTTCATCCGTAACAACAAACCATCGCGAGTGATCCCGGCATTGTTGACGAGGATGTCTACCTTCCCCCAGGCCTTCATGACTTGTTCAACCATCGCCTTGGTTTCATTAGCATCCGCCACGTTGACCTTGATGTTCAACGCTTTCCGACCGAGCTTTTCGACAGAGGCGACCGTTTCTACAGAGCGGCCAGGGTCCAGATCAGCGACGGCAATATCAGCCCCCGCTTGAGCGAGGCATTCAGCAATAGCCCGGCCGATACCTTGTGCAGCGCCAGTGACAATAGCAGTTTTTCCTTGTAGTGACATTTCAGACCTTTCAGACCATACGTTATCAGGCTGACAGGGAATTCGTCATCTGGTTTTCCATGCGAACAGTTTGGCCTTAGCTGACGGCCTTGAGTGTCGCGTCCAACGACTTTGGATCGTTTACATTCAACAGTTTCGCGTCAGGAAGGATTCGCCGAATCAATCCAGTCAAGACAGTGCCTGGGCCAATTTCGATAAACGTCGTGACACCCATTCTTCCCATTGTCTGCACGGTATCCTCCCACAGCACGGAAGAGGGCAGCTGACGGACCAGTGACGCCTGAATCTCGCCTGCCCGGCTGATTGCTTTGGCCTCTGCATTATTCACCAGAGGGGCACTCAAGTCCGACCACCGAACCGTGGTGAAATCCTTCGCCAATCGATCGGCGGCTTGCTGCATCAAAGGGGTATGAACCGGCACACTCACTGGCAAGGGGATGGCCTTTTTACAGCCATGCGTTTTAGCCAATTCGATGGCCCGTTCCACCGCCGCCCTTTCACCGGCAATGACCACCTGCCCAGGCGAATTGAAGTTTGCTGCCGCAACGACCCCGACCAATGACGCCATACGGCAGACTTCTTTGACAACCTCGGCGTTCAATCCCAACAAGGCCGCAACGAGACCGGTGCCTGGAGCTACGGCTTCGGACATGTAGCGTCCCCGCTTCTGAACCAGGCCAACGGCATCACGAAAGGATACGCCGCCTGCCGCAACCATCGCTGAATACTCACCCAAACTATGCCCCGCTACCACAACCGGCTTGATCCCGACCGGTTCAAACAGTTTCCACGCCGCCACACTACTCACAAGTAACGCCGGCTGGGTGAACTCCGTGAGGTTGAGTCGTTCAGCTGGTCCCGTGAAGCACAACTCGGCGATATCATACCCCAGGACCGTAGTGGCCTCATCATAGACGGATTTCAAGGAGGAATGCGCATCATAGAGCGCCTTCCCCATCCCGACTGACTGAGAACCCTGTCCAGGGAAAACAAACCCGATTCCTAGAGCCATGGGGGGTTAGATATCTTCGAAATGCTGTGTAAAGTCAACGGGAAAAGTTGTCACAAGCCGCCACCTTCCCACAATCACGAGACGTCCACATCGGAATGGCCCTGGATCTCGACCTGGTTGTTCTCTACCATCGGATGACCGCAGAGGCCCAGGTTAATCCTGCCCCAAACGCCCCGAGCATCACCAACGAGCCATCCTTGATACGCCCCTCACGAACCGCTTCATCCAAGGCGATCGGAATTGACGCGGCGGAAGTATTCCCATATCGCTCGACGTTCAGCATGACCTTTTCGATCGGAAGGCCGAGCCGTTCCATCACCGCCTTGAGAATTCGAATATTGGCCTGGTGGGGCACATAGAGGTCGATATCTTCCACACGAAGATGATTCGCTGCCAGTGTCGAGCGGGCGATCTCTTCCAAACTGCGTACTGCAACTTTGAACGTCTCGTTCCCTTTCATCTTGATGTACTGCAGTCGCTCGTCGATCACTTTTTCGGAGGGTGGAGTACGGGAGCCTCCTCCCGGCACCATGATCAGCTCACAGAGCGTCCCGTCGGAGCGAAGGTGAGTCGAGAGGATCCCTCGTTCTCCATCGCTGGCACTGACAACGGCCGCACCAGCCCCATCCCCAAACAGCACGCAGGTGTTCCGGTCGGTCCAATCGGTAATAGCAGACATCACCTCTGATCCAATGACCAAGACATGACGCATCCCCGTTTTAATGTACGCATCTGCTACCGAGAGCGCGTAGACAAATCCACAGCAGGCGGCCGACAGATCGCACGCCGCGGCTTTGGTCGCACCAAGTTGATGCTGGACAAGACAGGCCGTGGCAGGGAGCGGATAATCACCCGTACAGGTGGCGACCAAAATCATGTCGAGATCGGTTGCCGCCAGACCCGCCGCCGTCAACGCTCGTTTCCCGGCCTGAACCGCCAAATCCGAACAGGCTTCTCCGGTGGCTGCAATCCGCCGCTCTCGGATTCCGGTCCGTTCACGAATCCATTCATCAGACGTGGCCACCATGCGTTCAAGATCCGCATTCGTCAGCACTCTGGCAGGCACATAAGAGCCGATCCCCGCAATGCAGGCTTTCATGGCGTCTCTTCTACCACCGGCTGGGATTGACTCTCTTCAATGTCCCGTTGAATCAGCTCGTGCACATGGCCTTCCGCCATGCGCTTGGCTCGTCGAATCGCGTTCTTAATAGCCTTCGCAGATGATCGGCCATGACAAATCATTGTAATTCCGTTGACGCCCAATAATGGAGCACCGCCGAACTCTGCATAGTCCGTTTTCCGTTTCAGATTCATCAACGGCCCGGCCATCAACGGATACGCGAGGCGACCGATAAAACTGCCCGCGATCTCCTTGAGCAACAGCTTCTTAATCATCTCAGCCACGCCTTCGGAAATCTTTAAGGCGACGTTCCCGATAAACCCGTCGCAGACGACAATATCGGCAATGCCGCTATACACATCGCGCCCCTCGACATTCCCTATAAAATTCATTGAACTGCCTTTGAGGAGCTTGAACGCTTCTTTGGTGACTTCGTTGCCCTTGCTGTCCTCTTCGCCAATACTCAGAAGACCGACACGGGGATTCGGTTTCCCGAGCAAATGCTTCCCATACTCATGGCCCATCACAGCGAATTGCTCGAGGTGCTTGGCGGTGCAGTCGACGTTGGCCCCCACATCGAGCATAATCGCTTCCCCGCCCAGCGTCGGCAGACTGGTGGCAATCGCAGGCCGCTCCACCCCCTTCGTCAGTCCTAACACGAAGAACGACGCCACCATGCTCGCCCCGGTGTTCCCGGGGCTCACGACCCCGTGGGCATAGCCGTTCTTGACCAACTCAGTCGCCACCCAAATCGACGAGTCCCGCTTCTTCCGAGCGACAGCGGCCGGCGACTCATGCATTCCGACGACCTGAGACGCATGCCGAATGGTGAGGCGTGAATCGTGACTGGACTGACGCTCACATTCCTGTTTTAGGGTTGTTTCGTCACCGACGAGAATGACCTCGACGTCAAACTCTTTCACCGCCTGAAGAGCACCCTCGACACACGGTGCAGGGCCATGATCCCCCCCCACCGCGTCGAGCGCGATCGTCATGCGAGATGGTGTACTCACGGATGGTGTTGGAAAGACTGGCTGAACACGCGTCGCCCCCTGGGCTCACGTCAGACGTGCTGGGAAACTCGCGCCATGGACCGAATTGGACAACCTGCTCACGCCTCTTCGACCTGAATGACGGCCTTGCCTTTATAGGTCCCACAGTTCAAACAGGTGTAATGCGGAAGCTTCATCTCGTGGCACTGTGGACACACCGCCATCCCCGGAGGGGTCATACGCAGCTTTTGGGTACGACGCTTGTCGCGTCTCGCCCGTGAATGTTTATGTTTTGGATTGGGCATGATGACTCCTTCTTCTGTTCGATTCGGACCACCCCTCAGCGCTCACCGGGGTCCCTCAGCTTTTCTTTCATCGTCCGCAACACCTGAAACGGGTTTCCCGTCTGCTCTTCACTGCAACAACACGGACCTGCATTCAAATCTTTCCCACAACGAGGACAGAGGCCGAGACATTCGGCGGAACACAGCGGGTGCATCGGCGAAGCAAGGATCAATTGTTCCCGCAACATCGGCGCCAGTTCCAGATGATCGCCCACATAGTAATACAGATCATCATTCTGCTCTTCAGGCTCGGCCTCAACTGCCGGCGTCTCTTTTCTATGCCGTGAATCGGTTCGCTTTGCGGCAGTCGTCACCGCCTTTATCTTGGTTTCACGTTCATAGGCCGCATGGATGGAAAAGGCCATCGGCTCGTCAAAATCATTGAGGCAGCGCACACATTGACGGATCGCCGTTCCTTCCACCACTCCAGTCACGCAAATCGTGCGATCAACCGCGCGAAGATCAAGTCCGATCGCCAAGGGCCCTCGAATGCACACATCCGCATCCGTCAGTTCCAACTCTTCGCCCGTCAAATCTCCCGACAGCGAGAGCCCCTCTGCCGTGATATCCGCGATTTTCGGTATCAACACATCCATGGTCACCCCCGACAGCGTGCCGCTGCCCCATCCTGATGCATCGAAATCGCCTTTCACGTTCGTTATCGCTCCTCGGCAAAGCTAATGATAGCGATATGCCGAGCCCGCTTGACAGCCACCGTCAGTTCACGCTGATGCCGCATGCAATTCCCGGAAATACGGCGCGGAACAATGCGTCCTCGCTCCGACAGAAAATTCCTGAGCAGACCGGCGTCTTTGAAATCAATCGGCGCCTTTTCCAAACAAAACCTGCAGGGACGCCTTCGCTGAAATAATCGCCCCCCGCCACGTTCGTTTTCACCTCGATCCATACTGCCTCCTCATGCGCTTGGCATTAACCTTCTTCGCCCATTTCATAGCCGGGCTCGTCGTGCACCGGAGGTTCGGCACTTGCGCCGCTGTCCTGACGCTTCGGCATGAATGTCACCGTCTGCGCGACCACTTCATGCTTGCTGCGCTTTTGCCCATCTTCGGTTTCCCATCGGCGCTGCTGTAACCGACCTTCGACAATCGCCCCGTTGCCCTTACTGAGATACTGCCCGCAATGTTCCGCCTGCTTCCCGAACACTACGATATCGACAAAGCAGACCTCTTCCTTCAGATCGTCACCCTGCTTAAACCGACGGCTCACGGCCAAGCCAAAACTCGCCACTGGGGTCCCGCTCGGCGTATACCGGAGCTCAGGATTCCGAGTGAGATTTCCCATCAGAATGACTTTGTTAAACCCGGCCACCGTCAGACTCCTGCGCTGAGGCTTCTACTGGATGCCGTTCCACCAAAGGTTTCTCGTGATGGATCGTCAGAAACTTGATGATGTTGTCTTCCAATCGATAGGCCCGTTCGAGTTCACCGACGGTGTTGTTCGGCGCCTTAAAATAGAAATAGGCGTAGGTCCCCTTCCGCTCGCGACGCACTTCGTAGGCGAGTTTTTTCTTTCCTAAATTCTCGGCTTTGATGAATTGTGCGCCGGTCTTATCGGCGACGCTTTTCATCTTGTCGATGAGCGTCTTCGTCTCCTCGTCGGAAACAGACGTACGAATAATGAAGAGAGACTCGTAGAGCTCCATGCAGCGATCCTCCTGGACAAAGGCCCCCGAACCAGTCGAGAGCGAGGTGTAGGGTGCCTATTTGGCGTAAAGAACGGTGGACCGTAGCACAGGGGAGAAACGACTGTCAAACAAAGCAGTCCCGAAGTCGCCAAGATTCAGGTGTTTCTTCATTTGGGTGCCCTACGGTACACTGGGGTTACCGATCAGGATGCGGTCATGAATCTCTCGCGATCAAAAGCTTCACCCCCTCTCATCAAACTGGTGAGACAACTTGCCGCTCGGGGCAAAACGGCTATACCGTTCCAGCTCCATATCAGAACCGCCGAACTGGCCCCACACACCAGAAGAGGGACTGAGACAGAGTCTTGCGCTGTCCGACCTTGGTCATCGACACTTGCTCAAACGCACCAGGATTGACCATTAGAATCTTTCCCTTGAGGCCATTCACAAAATCACCTATCAGTAGATTTTCGCTTAGCAACAGCTTCGCTCATCGCTCCGATTCCGTTCTTCCATCTGAAGCCCCTGTGGCACCAATCACGCTTCATCCACTTGAAGACGTCTACATGACTGACCGGGCGAAATGGTTGGGCATCTGGAGAGAACGGCAGTACATCCAAGATCAGATTGACCCTCCGAGTTCCTGAGCCTTCAGTCAGTTCCAAACACCGTTCCCTTTCACACTATTCCCCAAAATCTATCGCCGCTATTACCATCTGCTCTCCCCAAACCGGCACTACGTCGTCCATGGGCTGCTGGTAGAAAGCTTCGGTGTCGCGACGCTGACCGTATTCGATCTTCAACCGCTGGAGCCGACAATTAGCAACAAACGTCACCAACTAGCCAGGCATGAGCATGTTAACGATTGACGCACTTCCAGGCCTGTGAGCCGATCTCAATCTTTATTCGGCTCATGTTTAATGCTTTAATGAGCCGAATAACTGCTATAATCGGCTCATGTCTTACAACTGGCAACAACCAGACTGGCCTGCATTTCACTATGACCTCTCCGGAATTGAGGAGGCCCTCTTCACGCTTGCCGAAAAAACCGGTCGGGCCAGCGGACTCTTGAAGGGACTGACGGCCGATGCGCAGATGGAGGCAACGATTGAAATGATGGTGGTCGAAGCGATCAAGACCTCTGCAATCGAAGGTGAACTGCTCAGCCGTAAAGATATCATGTCTTCGATGCGCAAAAATCTTGGACTAGAGACCGGCCATCTCACTGGGGACAAGCGTGCCCAAGGCACCGCCGAGCTGATGCTCACGGTCCGTAACAGTTTTGCCGACTCCCTGTCGGAAAAGACGCTGTTCGACTGGCACCGGTTGATCATGACCGGACACCGGCATGTCGCTGCGGGGCAATGGCGAACCCATGCCGAACCGATGCAGGTTGTATCCGGCGCGGTGGGTCATGAGCAGGTACATTTCGAAGCACCACCGTCGTCACATATCCCGAAAGAAATGGCGCGGTTTATCCATTGGTTCAACGACACGGCGCCAGGTAGGTCGAACGAAATCCGCAAGGCCGCCGTTCGCTCGGCCATCACGCACCTCTATTTCGAATCAATCCATCCCTTTGAAGACGGCAACGGACGGATTGGGAGAGCGCTGTCGGAAAAGGCCTTGTCGCAGGGACTCGGCCGACCTGCCTTGCTCAGCCTGTCACGCGCAATTGAGGCTAAGAGGAATGACTATTACGACGCACTCAAAGAAGGGCAGCAATCGAGCGATGTCACTCCGTGGGTCACCTGGTTCGTCAACATAGTGCTAGAGGCTCAGAGCCAGGCTGAAGAGCTGATTGATTTTACTCTCAAGAAGACGCGACTCTTCGACCAGGTTCGAGATCAGCTCAATGAGCGCCAGATCCAGATCCTTCGCCGCATGCTGGAAGAAGGCCCAGATGGCTTCGAGGGTGGTATGAGTGCCAAGAAATACATAACCATCACCGGCGCATCCAAAGCCACGGCCACACGGGATTTACAAGACCTGGCCGAGAAGCATATCCTCGTCCCCACTGGAGGCGGACGAAGCACGCATTACAAAGTTAATCTGTAGCCTCACGACTAACAACCTGAAGCGCGCCAGTTTAGCAGCAGAATTGAGCAGGCCGGCGATGGACTAGACACGACCCACCCCCAGATTTCCTCACGTGTGTCCTCATGCCGGCACTCATTGACGTCAGCCCAAATCTTGTTATGCTTGAACTCGATGAGAACCATTCTCGTTCAATTCAGCGCCATCTTGTCGATCGTCATCGTGGCCACCGTGGTCTCGGCACAAAGTCCTGATTCATCATCACTTCAACCGCGCACAGGTCGTGCTATTCAGAGCGACACCCCGCTCCCGATGCAAACCAGACGCAGGCGTTGCAATCCCGCCTCCACCAGATGCCAACTCCCACGCCATCGCGTGCAACCCACAGACTCTGACCTCAATCAACGGACCGAAGCAGGCGCTCGGTTGAGACACGAAAGCTCGTTGAATACCTGCAGCCGTACCGGGGCGAGCATCGAAAGTCCATCGACCAAGCCATAATACCTGTACTCGCCACCGGCTTTTGTTTACGAGAACAGATCACGCCAGCGATGCACGAAAGTCGGGTAGACCGAGGCTGGCTTGATTCACGATGCGAGAAATGTGTCAGGACCCACCCTCTGGCTATCCTTCATCCCCCTCATATTGTCTTCTCTCGCCACTGCCCTTTAGGATGGCCCTCGCAGCCAACTGACCGTTTATCCTCTGAGGGATTCTCATGGATGCAAGCTTTTAGCACAACCGTTGGCAGACGAACCAGACAGGATGGCACGAGCGTGCCGTCAACCCACTGCTGATCACCCACTTCCCTTCCCTGAACCTGGCTCCAGGCGGTCGAGTGTTTGTCTCGCTCTGAAGGAAAAAGCGGGGTCGGTTCTTGACTTTGCACTGCCTCAGGTCAACCTGCGTTATCTGGAGTCGGTTGTGTGACGTGACGCTCGCATCACCTCAAGCGCACGCTCAATGATGATGCGGTCTGGAACGTCTTTTTCACGAAGTGTTTGTTTGGTGAGAAGAAGTCCTTCCAGATTGATGGTGCTCACCGGAATGCCTTCGAACGTAATAGTTTGAGCATAAGGTCGGAGCGTTTCATAGGTCTGGCCGTTGGCATTGAGCAGAACGTCCACGACAAAGGCATCGGCGACTCGGATGTTTTCACCCTCTTCGAACCAGGCTGGTTCGATCTCCTTGGCCGCTTGATCAGGAAGAATCAACAGGGCTTCTTTGACTCGCTGTCCCGCCATGGCAGAAGCCGGAACGACAATATCAATATCGGTCGTTGCCCGTTGGTAGCCATGCGCTGCAAGCGCATAGCCGCCTATCAAGAAATAGTCTACGTGATGTTGATTCAGAGAACGTAAGAGAGCTTTGAGATCCTCAAGCGTGGCGGGTCGGCTGTACTCTTCCATCACACTCGCTCGGCGGCTAATCGTCCCATGCCCTTCGCCAAGCAGTCTGCTTGCTGTGTATTTGCTTCTATGTGCGATCGAAAACGGTACACCCCTTTTGGGATAAATGTACTTTTGGCTAAAAGTGCAATCGTCTCACTAAAACGAGCCCCTTCTGCCAACAAGATTCCATCGCCCTGCCCGGCCATCGGTCGCTCACGTCTATGTCCAACGGTGATCATGTTCTCTACTCTACCTGAGGTGTGAAAGGGGGGCAAGCCGTACGTCTCCAACAACACCAGTAATGAGCAATCGTGGCCGATACCCACACGAATGCGGGTGGACATTCCTCAAACGCCCCATTCATCGGTCTATAGGCGTTTATAAGCTTTCTTCTTGTGACACCCCGGCCATATGATTGGGATAGCTGGTGCGCGGCGAGATCTTGTTCAGCCCGAGCATCCCCCTAGATATCGCTCTCGTCTTGCCTCTCTTCGTCTCTGCCCTTTAGGATGGCGCTCGTACACGACTGACTGTCCACCGACTAAGAGATACACATGGATGCAAGCTTTTGGCACAACCGATGGCAGACGAATCAGACTGGATGGCACGAGCGCGACGTTAACCCACTACTGATCGCCCATTTCCCTTCCCTGAACGTGCCTCCGGGCGGTCTTGTGTTTGTCCCGCTCTGCGGCAAGTCGCTTGATCTGGGTTGGCTCTTGTCTCGTGGTTATGCCGTTGCCGGGGCTGAACTGAGCGAACTGGCCGTGACGCAGCTCTTTGCCGAGCTTGGGATGGATTCCCATATCTCTGAAGTCGGGAAGCACAGGCTCTTTCACGGAGAGAAAATCGATATCTTCGTGGGTGATCTCTTCGACCTGTCTCGCGAGACCCTCGGCCCCGTTGACGCGATCTATGACCGGGCCGCGCTGGTTGCGCTCCCGGAAGCGATGCGAGCGCAGTACACGGCGCATCTCAAATCCCTCACAGCCTTAGCGCCACAACTTGTCATTGGCTATGAGTACGACCAGACCGTCGTACCAGGCCCTCCATTTTCCGTCACTGCCGACGAACTCCATCGCCATTACAGCGACGCCTACACCCTCACGCCACTGGCTCGTATCGAAGTCCCTGGCGGGCTGAAGGGCAAGTGCCCGGCGGTGGAACATATCTGGCGGTTGGAGATACTACCAGGCTAACAGCTTTGTGAACTTCAAAAAAATCGGAGAGAGGATAACTTAGAGATCGCAAGTCACAGTTGATCAGGACGAACTTCTCCGTTTTAGACCCCGATGGCCATGCGGACCGGATGCATGGTTTCCTGAATGCCGTATGGCCCCGTTGAATCCACCTGCTCCGGATCAACATACGTCCCGAACAGCCGATCCCATACCGTAAACAAGACCCCGAAATTTGCCCCCGCCTGCCCAACCTCTTTCAGATGATGCACCCGATGATAGCGAGGCGTGACGAAGAACCACTCCAGCTTTCGCGATTGCCAGGTCACATTCATGTGCATCCAGTTATTGGTCAGGAGCATTAGATAAGAATAAAGCGGAAAGAATAATGATGGCACTGGTTTGAGGAGCGGAAACGCCAGCAGATACGGGATACTGGCCAGGATGACTTGAGGACAACTCGCCCGGATACCGGCCAGCCAATACAGCTCGGTCGATGCATGGTGCCAGCGATGGATCGGCCAGACCCACGGCGTATGCCAGAGCCGATGCATCCAGTAGGCCAATCCATCGAGGACTAGCAGGAAGACCACGAGCTTAAACGCGAATGGCAACGCCCGCCAATGCCCGTAGGAGTAGTGCGGAAACGGGATTCGACTCGTCACCTGTGCGGCAAAGATAAAGAAGATCTGGTAGGTCGTGAAGGCCGCCACATCCTGCAGAAACACCTGCCGGTAACGGAGTGGGCGCGACGGCCACCAATACTCCAATGCAAAAAAGAGCAGGCCGATTCCCCAATAAATGGCCAGCCACTCAAGCGAGATGAAATTGGCCAGCCAGTCGAGCATTGTTACAACTTACGAAGCAGACCTTAGTGTGACTAACGAAAAGTGTCGAGGTAGGAGGATCACCCATGTTGAAGGCGCTGGTCAAGTCGGCAAAGGGCCCCGGTCGCCCTCCTATTAGGGGGGAGTATCGTGCTATGAGAAATGGACCCTGATGACTACCGGCGGTACGATTAGCAGACAATAGCTACTTGGTAGAGCCAGGGAAGAGACAAACCTTAGGCATTCCGAAACCGGATCAGCGCGAATTCATCACAGTCGGTGACAAGACCACGGAAGCTACACGTTGAACCTAAAATACACCATATCCGCTTCCTTGATGACGTAGTCCTTGCCTTCCAAACGGAACAGCCCCTTCTCCTTCACCTTCGCCTCCGTTCCACAGGCCAGCAGGTCGTCGTAGTGATAGACCTCGGCGCGGATGAAGCCCCGTTCCATATCGGAGTGGATCTTGCCGGCCGCCTGTGGCGCCCTCATCCCTTTGGAGATTGGCCACGCACGAGATTCGACTTCACCGGCGGTGAAGAAGGTGATCAGGTCCAGCAAGGTATAGGCTTCGCGTGTCAGTCGGACCAGCCCCGATTCGGTCAGTCCCAGTTCATTCAGAAAATCAGCCCGTTCACTTTCAGGCAGTGACGACAGTTCCGCTTCGAGTTGTCCGCAGATCGTCACCACGCGGGCACCGCGTTTCTCGGCAAAATCGCGCACGGTCTGGACCATCGCTTCATCCGCGTTCTTCCCTTCGGATACGTTCGCGAGAAAGAGGACCGGCTTGGCGGACAGCAGCTGACACTCGGTGAGGATGACCTGTTCCTCCGTCGTGTATGGCAGGTTGCCCAGCCACTCGCCTTTATCGAGCTGACCAATGAGCTTGCCGAGAAACTCCACTTCAAAGGCAGCTTTTTTGTCTCCAGCCCTAACTTTTTTCTCGGTTTTCTGCTTCCGCCGATCGAGCGTCTCCAGATCGGACAACATCAGTTCAGTTTCGATCACGCCGATATCCCGGAGCGGGTCGACCCCGCCGCTGACATGGACGACATCGGTGCCTTGGAAACAGCGGACGACATGCAGCAACGCATCGACTTCACGGATATGGCCGAGAAATTGATTGCCCAGCCCTTCGCCTTTGCTGGCTCCTTCCACGAGCCCGGCGATGTCGCGCACTTCCAGCGTGCTGTAGGTGGTTTTCTTCGAAGCAAAGATTTCGGTTAGCTTAATGAGGCGAGGGTCCGGGACCAGGGCAATGCCGGTGTTCGGATCGACGGTTGCGAACGGATAATTAGCCGCCAAGGCGCCGCTGCCGGTCAATGCATTGAAAACTGTTGTCTTGCCGACGTTCGGCAAACCGATCATGCCGCAACAAAGACCCATTTATGTCGTCCCCTCCCCTTCGTCCACGACCTTCTCTCTGATATGAAACTGATTCATCGCGACATCCGGTCCACGATGGATCAGACATTCCAATGCATCAACAGCCCGTGCCAGACAAGGCTCAATAATGGCCATCTCATCCTGATTCACCCGCTCCAATACATAATCAGCAGAATTCTGACCAGGCGCGGGCCGACCGATTCCAATTTTCAATCGGATGAATTCTGGAGTCCCGAGTGCCTCTATGATGGATTTGATCCCATTGTGTCCCCCATGGCCACCAGATAGCTTGATCCTCAGCCGCCCTGGCTCCAAATCCAGATCATCGTGTATGACAATGAGTTTATTGGGGGTGAGATCGAACTCTCGGAAGAGGCCTTTCAAGGGAGGGCCGGTCACATTCATCCAATCGAGCAAGCCAGCCAGCTCGATCAATTCCCCTCCGAGCCTCCCAGATCCACGCTGCGCGGTGCCACGCGGCGAGAGCCGGATCGACCATCGAGCGGCGGCCCGCTCGATGGCCCACATACCGATATTGTGGCGAGTCTGGGAATAGGCTTTCCCAGGATTGCCCAGTCCAAGGAGCAGACGCAACGTTACTTCTTCTTTTCAGCTTCTTTCTTGTCACCCTTCGGAGCCGCGGCAGCTTCTTTCTTCTCGCCACCCTTGGCATCACCGGCAGGCACGGCCGCTCCAGCCTTGGCCGGTTCAGCACCGTCAGCTCCTGCTTCCTTGCCTTTCGCCACGACTTCCGGTTCGCCCGCTGCTCCCACACCACTGGTGAGCAAGGATTCGAGTTTGGCATCCGACATCGGTGCCGCGACACTGACCACCATTTGATCAGCATCATCCAGAAAACGGATACCTTCACGCGCCCCAAGTTCCTTCACATGGATGCCGCTGGCGATAGTCAAAGGGGAGGCATCGACCTCGATGTAATCGGGCAATGCATCAGGAAGACACTCGATCTGAATATCGCGCATGTTGTGGTGTAAGATACCACCTTCCTTCACACCGGCTGGAATACCCCCAATGATCTTGATTGGAACTTTCACTCTGATCGGCTTGCTCATGGAAATTTCAAAGAGGTCCGCGTGGAGGACGGCCCCGGTCACCGGATCGACTTGATAGTCACGCAAGAGCGCGGTTCGGTTCGGTTTGGACTTGGCACCGTCCACCGTGAGCGAAATCAACGCGGTACTACCGGCATGCGACTTTAAAATTTTGATCAATTCCCCAGGATTGACAGTCAATGACAGGCATTCCCCTTGTCCGTAGAGCACGGCCGGAATTTTCCCTGCCCGCCGCATCGACCGTGCAGCTCCCTTGCCCGCTTGTTCTCTCACGGCCACTGTTAAATCGAATTTCATGATCTTCCTCCGTCTCCTCGACTGCTCGCGCAAGACCCAGTCCCGACTGGGCTACGCAAATAATGAACTCACCGACTCATCTTCATGGATCCGTCTGATGGCTTCGCCTAAGAGAGGCGCCACCGACAACGGATGCAACTTCGGACAGGCCAACTCTTTTCCTCGCAGCGGAATTGTGTTGGTCACCACCACTTGGGACAGACAGGACGTCTGTAACCGTTCCAGCGCCGGGCCGGACAGCACCGCATGCGTGCATGCCGTGATCACATCTCGAGCCCCATGATCGAGACAAGCCTGAGCCCCCTGAACAATGGTGCCTGCTGTATCGATCATGTCATCGAGGAGCAACACACTCTTCCCTTGCACATCTCCGATAATGTTCATGATTTGCGCTTGGTTCGGGCCTTCACGTCGCTTGTCAATAATCGCCAGGTTCGCCTGAAGGCGCTTGGCAAACGCCCTAGCCCGCTCCACGCCCCCTGCATCGGGCGAGACGACGACCAGATCCACGATTTTTTTCTTCACAATGTAGTCCAGCAACACTGGAAGGGCGTATAAGTGATCGACTGGCACGTTGAAAAATCCCTGGATCTGCCCGGCATGAAGATCCATTGAAAGCACACGATCCGCTCCGGCCGTCGTAATCAAGTCAGCAACGAGCTTCGCCGTGATCGGAACGCGTGGTTGGTCCTTGCGGTCCTGACGAGCATATCCAAAATAAGGGACAACGGCAGTGATACGATTGGCCGACGAACGTTTCAACGCATCAATGATGATCAACAACTCCATCAAGGAATCGTTGACCGGTTGACAACAGGACTGCACAACGAACACATCGGCGCCACGCACATTTTCATCGATCTTGACCCGAATCTCTCCATCACTGAACGACGAAACTGTCGCTTCACCTAGCTTCTGTCCCAAATACGCTGCGATCTCTTGGGCAAGCGAAAGATTGGCGTTGCCAGAGAAAATTTTTAGCTCTCTGTTCATGAAGAACGTACCCTGATCCGCCTTCTCGTTTTTCTCTAACCTGCTGGATTCTCTAGCGGTTCTTGTGCCGTGAGCGATGGTGGTTTTTCTGCAAACCACCCCCCATTTACTGCACACACGACCGGCGAGGCCAATCAAAGGGTGAAACTTTATCGGAAATCACGAGCATCTGTCAACAAACGATCATGGAACGTTTGTCCGGCACGCTCAGAAATCGGAGGTGGTTGAAACCGCATAGACCTTGAGATGGGGTTCAGTTTGAAAACTTGACTGGGCCTGCCGAGCTGCCGTCTCGTCACGAAACACACCAAAGACCGTGGCCCCACTCCCCGACAATAAAGCCGCCTCGGCCCCTTCAGCAAGCAGTTTCTGCTTGACTCTGTGAAGGGTTGGGTGGGCCTTGAACACCGAGGCTTCAAAATCGTTTTCAGCCGCTTGGAGCACACTCTCCCATGAGAGCGCAGAAGCTTTCCCCAGCGTTATATGGACATCCGAAAGCGGCCGTACCCCTGTTCGGCTTATGGAAAGCTGTTGATATGCCCACTTTGTTTCGACCGGGAACCCGGGATTCACCAGGACCACCCATCGGCTCCCCTTGATTCGCACCGGGGCCACCTTCTCACCTCTCCCTTCCACGATTGCGGAAGGAGCAAATAAGAAAAACGGGACATCGCTTCCGAGTGCTTGGCCAACGCGAGCCATCTTTTCCCTCGACCACCCTAAATTCAACAGCTGGTTCAGCCCGATAATCGTCGCAGCCGCATCGCTGCTCCCACCTCCCAACCCGGCTCCCATCGGAATTCGCTTTGCGAGCACCAGATCCAATCCAATGACTCGTCCACTGTGCTCAAGTACCGCCGCTGCGGCACGATAGACTAGGTTGGAAGGGTCTGTCTTCAACGAAGAGTCATCGCATTGCAAGGTGATGGACGAATGTTTGTCGCTAAGGGAGATCGAGAGCTCGTCCTCCAACTGCACAATCTGCATCAGCGACCAGAGATTATGATAGCCATCTGGCCGACGGTCGAGAATGCGGAGCACGAGATTGATTTTTGCGGGTGCGAAAACGGTAAGGGACGTGGACAAGACGGTCGATCGGGAAGATGGATTAGTCACGACCTCCTTTTATAGCATACTTCTCCAGGCGATACCGAAATGATCTGGTGTTCAGACGGAGCATGCGTGCTGCTTTCTTTTTGACCCATTTTGATCGCTCAAGTGCCTTCAGTAACAAATCCTTTTCGATGCCGTTGATGAGCCCCTCAAGATCCAGCCCCTCATCAGTCAGATCCATCGGCATCGCCGTGTGCTGCGACTGCGTCGCAGGTCGATGAAGCCATCCATGTACCTCAGTGTCGGTCACAAGCTCTGCTGTTGCAAATGCGACGACCCGTTCGATCAGATTCTCCAACTCACGCACATTGCCGCGCCATTCATGACTCAGCAAAACATGCATTGCTTCCTGGCTAATCACGGGTTTGGGCTTGCCGCTTTCCTTTGAAAACCGTTCCAGAAAGTGAGTGACCAGTAACGGAATATCACCGGTACGCATGCGCAAAGGTGGAAGCCGTATAGGGATCACGTCCAACCGATAGTAGAGGTCTTCACGGAACGAACCATCCGCAACCGCTTTCTCAAGATCTTTGTTGGTGGCGGCGACCACACGCACATCGACCTTGACGTCGTGATTGCCACCGACTCGCCTAAATTCTCTCTCTTGAATCACGCGCAGAAGCTTGACCTGAATAGTAGGAGTCGTATCACCGATCTCATCGAGAAAGATGGTCCCTCCATCGGCAACCTCGAATAATCCGGCTTTATTGGCAATAGCCCCCGTGAACGAGCCCTTCATGTGGCCGAACAGCTCACTCTCCAATAGCGTCTCAGGTACCGCGCTGCAGTTAACCGCCACAAACGGCATGACGCTTCTGGCGCTGTTGTAGTGAATCGCACGCGCGACCAACTCTTTTCCTGTTCCACTTTCGCCGCAGATCAGGACATTGCTTTTTGAATCAGCAACCTTTCGTACGACGTCGAACACCTTCTGCATCGCCTCGCTCTGGCCGACCAGCTGCGCGAATGACGACTGACTGGCCATCTCCCGCTTGAGCAGCATGTTCTCGGTCGTGAGACGCCGTTTTTCAAGGGCATTGCGAATGATCAGCTGAACTTCATCGACCTGGAATGGTTTGGTCAGATAGTCGTACGCACCTTGCTTCATGGCCTCGACGGCGGAATCCGCGCTGGCAAAGGCCGTGATGATCAACACGACAGTTTCTGGAGAGGCAGACTTGACGGCTTTCAGGACCTCCATGCCATCAATCTTCGGCATCCGCAAATCGGTGATGACGAGATCAAAGATTTCTCTATTCAGCAGCTCAATGGCCTCTTCGCCGTCCATGGCGCTGGTCACGGCATACCCAGCCCGCTTGAGCATGATGCTCAATACGTCGCGCAAGCTTTGTTCGTCATCAACAACTAGGATCTTTTCCACGGCTCTCTACCTTCGTGCCAGAGTCGTACGCCTGAATCCCCTGTACGGGGCAAGCAGACGCCAAATCGTGTCCCGTGCCCTTCCTGACTGTCCACTTTGATCCACCCTCCGTGAAGATCGACGATACGATGGACGGCAGCCAACCCTAATCCAGAGCCTTGCTTTTTGGTGGTAAAGAACGGAAGAAATATTTTACTGAGATTGTTCTTCGGGATGCCTTCTCCGGTATCTTGGAATGAGACCTCTACCACCTCAGCCTTTCGCCCACCGACATCGATCGTTCTACCCCCCGTTGAGATCGTCAGTTCTCCACCCTTCGGCATGGCATCGAAGGCATTCACCGCCAGGTTCCAGAACACTTGTTTCATTTGATCCTGATCCACTTGCGCGGGCAATGCCCCGGTGCACGGTGCCGCCGCGATAGTGATATTCGTTCTGCCTCGTGCTTCATGTTGTACCAGATCAAGAGTCTCAGCAAGGACTTTGTTTAAATCGTACTCTGCCAAATTTAGTGCTGGTGGCCTGGCATACTGAAGAAACTCCGTGATGATCGTATCCAACCGTGTCGCTTCCCGAACCGCAATGTCCATCAGGCGTTGGCTGGTTTCATCGGCCTGGAGATCCTTTCGAAGCATCTGCATCGCCCCAGCCAATGCACCCAAGGGATTCCTAATTTCGTGGGCCATCCCCGCCGACATCTCCCCCAGGCTGGCCAACCACTCCTTCCGCTGCATTTCTTCTTCGAGATCACGGATCTGAGTGAGATCCTTGAACACGCCAACCAGTCCCGTTTGCTCTCCGTGCTCGTGCAGAGGTGCGAGCGTCATACCGAGAATCAACCGATTGCCGTCGGACCGTTTGCACTCCACTTCGAACCGCATATTGGAGAACACATCCTGCACAAGATTGTTATCTTGCTGACTGGGATGCCAGTTAAACACTTCCCGCCAGGGACGTTCCTGTACTTGCTCAAAACTATAACCCGTGGCTTCCTGCGCCGCGGGATTGAAGGACGTAATCCGACCCTTCTCATCGGCCGTAAAAACGCCGCTGCTGATACTATGAACGATATTCTCATGGAATGCTTGAAGGCGGCTCAGTCCCTGTTCTTTTTCACGGAGCGATTGATCTGCCAACTGAAGCTGATCCGCAAGGGCCCCGCTTAAAAAGCCAACGACAAGGAACGCCAGACCGTAGACGCCGAAGGCCTGGAGTGTTTCAGCGGCACTGAGGTCAGCATGGGGCAACCATCCCCATACTTCAACAAGACCATAGAGCTGCACATTGGTCAAAATCCCAAACAGGATGATGCAGAGACTGGCCGTCAATAGGCCCACCCGGCGACGCGGGACCAAACTTGCCACTGTCACACTGATCACATAGAGCACCGCGAACGGGCTTTCGATTCCGCCCGTCCTTGCAATCAAAACGGTCTCGAGCAAGAAGTCGACGGCGATCTGAGCCCAGGCAAATTGTACAAGAGCTTCAGGAGTAGCCAGTAGCCGGAACAGGAACGCGTAGAGGATCGTGACCGCATAGGTGAAGATGATCAAGGCATAGAACGTTTCAACCCGTTCGCCCTTGGTGACCTGAAATGCGAGGGAAAGTCCTAATAGCAGAGTGACGATAACGACTCGCCATCCCATTAACCGGTAGATTCTTGCTTTAATATCGCTCATAGGCCCACCCGCCGTCATGACGTGATTAGACCTATCCTCACGTTCATAGAGAAATGTGGTGCCGAGATGACATCGAGGTAGGGTCTATTCAGCTCCTAACGACCAGAGTCAGCCTTCTGCAATGGATATATTTCTGAGAAACAGACACATCCGTGTTCATGAGCTGATTGCCTGGGCCATCGTGAAGATAGGCAGATACATCGCCACCACGATGAATCCGATGAGGACTCCGAGGAAAACCATCATCATCGGTTCCAGCAATGCGGTCAGTGAGGCAACCGCCTGATCCACCTCGTCCTCGTAAAAATCTGCAATTTTCCCTAACATGGCATCGAGCGCACCCGTTGATTCGCCGACCGCGATCATGTGTGTCACCATCTTCGGGAACACCTGACTTTTCGCGAGCGGCTCGGAGATCGTCTTGCCTCCGCTGATACTCACCCTGGCGTTGACCAGGGCTTCTTCGATGATTTTATTACCCGAAGTCTTTGCGCAAATCGTCAAGGCATCCAACAAGGGTACGCCGCTGGTGATGAGTGTGCCCAACGTTCTCGTAAACTTCGCCACCGACGCTTTTCGCACCAAATCTCCAAAAACAGGCGTCTTCAGGAGCAGTTTGTCGATCTGATACTTCCCATTGGCCGTTGCGTAGTATTTCTTGAACGCCACGACTGCAAGAATCACCCCACCGAGAATGATGTACCAGCTCGACTGAGCAAAATTGCTCATATCAATCACGAGCTGAGTAGGGGCAGGGAGCCCCACTTTTCCGCCAGACATATCTTTGAACATCTTCTCAAACACCGGGATCACGAAGATCATCAATACAGCAATCACGATAAAGGCGATTCCCATAATCGACGCCGGGTACACCATGGCGCTTTTGATTTGCCCCTTCAATTTCATCGCTTTTTCAATATACTTGGAAAGTCGACCAAGAATGGTATCGAGCAACCCTCCAACTTCTCCCGCATGCACCATGTTGACATACAAATCGTCAAAGACTTTGGGGTGCTTGCGGAGGGCATCTGAAAACGTCGAACCTCCCTCGACTTGAACTTTGATCGCACCCACGGATTTCCTCAGTACTGCATTCTCTGATTGGTTCGATAGGATTTCCAGACACTGAATCAAGGGCAACCCGGCATTAATCATGGTCCCGAATTGCCTGGTGAAAACGACCAAGTCCTTTTCGCTCACTCCGCCACCGAGCTTAAAGCTGAATCCCTCCTGGGTCGCCTTCTCCTCGAGGCTCGTCACCACCACGCTTTGTTTGCGTAGTTGCTCCACCGCTTCATCGCGCGACTTCGCGACGAGTTCACCCTTTTTCACCGCTCCGGACTTGCTCCGCCCAACATATGCAAACGTGGCCATAGATTCTCGTTCTGTTATGGCTCCCTGAGCCGGTTATACGGGAAAACTAAGACTACGAAGCGAGTCTACTGGGGGGTCGAAAACCTGTCAAAAACAATTGCATTATTTACCGGACGGCTGAAGAGGTCGTATTTGCAGCCGAGGTCATTAGGCAAGCGGAGGTGCCACATTCGTGTCGCGATACCCTCGATACAGGTAATGTAACCCTGAGGCCAGGGTGAATCCAACCATTAGGGCGACGAGTGGAGTAAGCATGGAGCGGTCAAGTCCTCGCCATGTCAAAAGGACAATCAGCAGGACGTAGCTCAACTGAAACAACGTCGTTCCTTTTCCCAAGAACGTCGGCGTCACATTAATTGGTGTATTGGTGACGTGA
The DNA here is from genome assembly GCA_005116955.1 of Nitrospira sp. Classification (GTDB taxonomy): domain Bacteria; phylum Nitrospirota; class Nitrospiria; order Nitrospirales; family Nitrospiraceae; genus Nitrospira_D. The sequence goes on from SWDI01000005.1 coordinate 113,082, forward strand.
GCCACCACAGTCCCCAGGAGGAGAATAATGTCCCGGCTCACGACCAGGATGACCAGCCAGGACGGCACCAAATGCAACATCGCCAGCGAGATGAAACTCGACGTCAGCAGCAGCTTGTCTGCCAAAGGGTCAAGTACGGTCCCTAATCGTGTCCGCTGATTCAGTTTGCGTGCAAGATACCCGTCAATGGCATCTGTCAGTCCGGCGATGAGTAGTGTCAAGAGTGCGAACCCATATGAGCCGTAGGTCATGAACCCTATGTAGACGGGGATCAGGAGGATGCGAAGAATCGTGAGGCTATTGGGGATATTCATGGGATGGAACTAGCCGCGCCTCTGACTGGATGAGGGGTGGCATCATAGTAATCGACGCGACGCTTGTCAACGAGTTGCAGGCTGTATAGATGACCTTCTATAATCGAGAGATTATAGACTTGTCGTCAACTGTTATTTCTGGGGGATAAGGAAGCATGAGCACGTTGCCACTGATGTTTAAGAAAGAAGGATTGGTCGAGAAACATCAGCTTGAAGGAGTTGATCCGAGCGATCGATATTTTAACCGCACCATTCTGGTCAATCGGACTTCATCGGGATACTCGGGGAAGATTATGTATGAAGCCTTCGTTGTTGAGAGTTCTTCACACTCGACCATTGCCGCAACAGTAAAAGAATTAGTGGATAAACTTCAAGGGTTCGGGTTCACTCGCATGAGAACGCGGGCCAATTTTAAGGGAACTCGCTATCTCGCCGAAAAAGAAACGTGGCTTGACTATCCCGATCAGGCTTAAATCGAGCCGATGAATTCCTGATACACCAGATCATGGATCGCCGGACGGAACTCCCGAATCGCTTCATTCCTGCTTGATGGATGCACTCGATTTGAGAGCAGAACGACCTCCAGCTCTCGCACAGGATCAATCCAGAGGGACGTCCCCGTGTAGCCGAGATGGCCAAATGATTGAGCTGCGAAATGGCATCCTGCAGATGAAGGAACTGACGGTGTATCCCACCCGAGCGCCCAGCTGGAAGATCCTTCCAATTTCTGTCTTCGTGTAAATTCATGGACCATGGCCCGATCGAGAATCGTTACTCGGCCATGATACGCTCCCAACCACTCGCCTGAGATCGTCAACACCGCATCTACAGTCCCAAACAGCCCGGCATGACCAGCCTCACCACCCAACGCAGCTGCATTCTGATCGTGGACTTCTCCACATAAGAGATGTCCTCGCCATCGATCAATTTCCGTCGGCGCTATACCACCCATATCAGCATCTAGGCTATGAGAAAGTGCACGGTGCTGTCCGGACAGGATAAATCCCATCCGTGGCTTACCCAACGGGCACACAATGTGCTCAAGAAAATACTCGCTCATCGATTGTCCGCTGATTCGCTCAATAATAAAGCCGAGCAACATGAAGCCGAGATCGCTGTACAGGCTGCGTGTGCCTCGTTCGTATACTGGCGCCTCAGACCGAATGAGACTGAGCATCGTACGTTTGGCCTGCCCTCGCTCGCCAGCCGACGAAGGGATTACTCCATCCGGTCTGAGTTGTTCATAGAATCCTCGCCAGCCAGGCAAACCAGAAGAATGCGTCAGTATGTGGCGAATCGTCGCAGAGCCGATGAACGTATCAGCACATTCCGAAAGATGGTCGGCCACATAGTCATCAAGCTGGCAACGGCCTTTCTGCATCAACAAAACGAGGGCCGTAACGGTGGCCAACGGTTTTGTCAACGAAGCCAGGTCATAAATTGTGGAGGGACGGACGGGAGATCCTGGAGGGACGGTTGAAAGATGACCGGCATGAAAGCGAGAAACCGGTCTATTGCCACACCGCACCGCCAATACAGCCCCCGGAAAGACCCCGTCGGTAACGGCTCGATCGAGTGCTGCTTGGATCACACTAAGATTGGGCATCGGGATGAGGATGACGGGGTATGATCAGGAGTAATGATCACGCATGACACAGCGGAAGCGCTCTCAATCAGAAACAGTCAACGGGTAGGGCTTGATTCCCCTTCCAGCTTTTCTTCCTGCATGACGCCATGATCCTGGTACGCTTCACTGGCTTCCACGTCCAACATCCGCTCGAAGGTATGAAGCGTCGCCCGCATCCGCTCAACCATGAGCAGCCGCTGCTTCTGCAGTAGAGACAAGTCTCGCTGTGTGTTTCCTAGCTCCACTCGCGCTTGTCGGAATAACTCGCTGGCTTTCAGTTCCGCCTCTTTGACGATCAACTCGGCATCGCGTTGCGCGCTTCGCTTGACATCCTCGGCCAAGGACTGCGCCGAGATCAATGTGGTAGACAAAGTCGCCTCGGTCCGTTTGAGATCCGAGACCTGCTGTTCAAGCGTCATAATTCGATCACGCAACGTGGCATTGTCACGATTCAGGTATTCGACAGTTTGTGCAATCTCTTCTAGAAAGCGGTTGACCTCTTCACGGTCATAGCCACGAAGCTTGACTTGAAAGACCATCTGTTGAATGTCGAGCGGTGTGATCTTCATGGCATCCCCCATTCGTTGAATCAATTCATCCGTACCGCGAGGTCCTTAATCGACTGTACGACCGCAATCTGCAAAAACCAGATGGTCACGATGACGATCAATGGCGACCAATCCATGCCCATCCCCGAGCCCAATCGCCGTCGGATCGGGACCAAAATCGGTTCAGTGACTCGGGTAAGGAATTGAACGATTGGATTCCACGGATCCGGATTCACCCAAGAAATCAGCGCTCGAGCAATGACGATCCAGCTATAGAACGTCAGCGCATAATCAAGTACCGTGGCCACCCCTAATAGCGTATTTCCCACAACAAACATCAGCCTCTAAGCTCCTGAGAACGTTTCGTCGCGGCCTCGACGGCGTCGATCAATACGCCTCGGAGGCCTCCCTGTTCCAGTCTATGCAAACCCGCAATCGTCGTTCCGCCAGGAGACGCCACCTGATCCTTGAGACGCGCTGGATGCTGCCCAGTTTCTATGACCATCCGTGCCGCGCCCAAAACGGTCTGCGCAGCAAGGAGACTGGCCGTTTCTCGTGACAACCCCATCTTGACGCCGCCATCGGTCATCGCTTCGATCATGAGAAAGACGTACGCCGGTCCGCTTCCGCTCAAGCCGGTCACAGCATCCATGAAGCGCTCATCGACAGACACCACCCGACCAACCGACTCAAAGAGCTGTCGCGCACATGCCACTTCGCTCTCCCCTACCCCGGGACCGATCGCCAAGGCAGTCATCCCTTCACCGACCATCGCCGGCGTATTCGGCATCGCGCGAATGACACGAGCCTGCGGCCCACAAGCCTCAATAATTCGCATGAGTGGCATTCCCGCAACCACCGAGATCACAAGCCGTTTCACCAACCCATCCCCGATCTCCTTGAAGACTGCGGCCATTACCTGAGGTTTCACGGCCAGCACAATGACATCTCCCGAGACTACTGCCTCATGATTCGTGGCACTAATTTGAACGCCGTACTGCTTCTTGAGATGCTCCAGGCGGGCCGTATCTGGATCAGCGACATAGATCTGCCCGGCCTTGTAGCCCCCGGAGGACAGCACCCCACTGATCAATGCCTCCGCCATCCGGCCACTGCCCACAAACGAGATATTGGGCATGACTGTTGGACTAGACATGCCGCGCTCCAAAGATGGCGGTGCCAACCCGGACCAATGTCGCCCCTTCCTCAATGGCCACGTCATAATCGTTTGACATGCCCATTGACAATTCATCCATCCCTACGGTCGGTAAGTTTAAAGCCGCGATCTGTCGAGCCAGTTCATGGAGTGTGCGGAAATACGGCCTGGCCGAATCCTGACCAGCGGTCGGTGGAGGAATCGTCATGAGGCCCTTGATACACATATGAGAGAATTGGGCCATCATAGGTACTGATCGTACCACGTCATCGGGATGAAACCCTGCCTTTGTTGGTTCCCCTCCGATATTTACTTCCAGCAAGACATTCTGCCGACAACCGGCTTCCTCCGCACGACGATTGATTTCTTGCGCGAGGTCGACCGTATCTACCGAATGAATGAGGTCGAATCGACCGATTACAGATCGGACCTTCCTCCGTTGCAGCTGACCGATAAAATGCCATTGAACTGATGCCTCGGTGAACACGGCTATTTTGGGAAGCGCTTCCTGTACCCGATTTTCACCTAACATGCACAGGCCGGCGCGCACACCTTCCGCAATATGTTCAACGGTCACGGTCTTCGTTGCGGCCACGAGCCGCACCGTACCGGCAGGACGTCCAGCTTTTTCCTCCGCCAACCGGATCTTCGTCAGAATCGATTGAACGCGTTTTGCGATCGTGTCAGGGATGAGCGGTTCCATGGTCCTCTCGCAGGAGTCGCGGCCGCTCATTCAGCAGCCCATTCTTCATTCTAGCGGAAGCGCATCCGAATTGGCAGAGCCTCACCTATGCTCGCCTCATCGGCAACCCGATGGCACTGACCATGGTCCCGTTGACCTTCCCCTCCCGCCGATAGGAAAAAAAGAGGTCTTCATGGCAAATTGTACAGACGTTGACAGTGGTGATGGACTTCGGAGATACCCCAAAGGCTTGCGCCTGTTCTCTGACGAGCGCTTTCAAATCAAGATGCACTCTTCCTGCCTCCTTCGTCCGAACCACCTTCTTCCAATCTGGAAATCCCTGATACAGATGGTCAAGAACCGGCTCATCCACTTCATAGCAGCAAACCCCAGCGGATGGACCGATACTGATCCGTACATGCTCTAGACGCGATCCAAAGCGAGACTCCAATAGGGCCAACGTTTTGGGAACAATGCCGGCAACCGCTCCTCGCCAGCCGGCATGGACTGCAGCCACAACCCGACGCTTAGGATCATGCATGAGAATCGGGACACAATCCGCCGTCCGTACCGCCACCATAATGCCAGGTTGATCGGTAACCAAGGCATCCCAACCTCCCACAAATCGATCCGTCGGGGCGAGGGCACGATCCACCACTAACGCCTCTGTCCCATGGACTTGCTTCACTGAGAGCGTCCATGAAGACGACGCCGCGCCTGCGATCCTCCGCTGTGGAATACCTGTTTCAAGGCCAAGCCCCATGGCATGCCGACGGGTCCCGAAAAAATGGCGGACCTGAGTCCCGGCATCCGCAAACGCCGGCACGGTAATAACCGATGAGCTTGCCATAATCACATTCCCTGCCTCATCACGTGAAAATCGGCACGCGATCAGTCTGTTTGTTTGCGTAGAAAGGTTGGCACATCCCATTCGTCTTCGGCGGTCATCACCGCTCGATCCATTGACTCTCGCACATCATTCATTCGTCTCAAAAAGGTGGGGCGATCGAGGTCTTTTATCGGTCGATCTCCCGCTAATGCAGCACCCATGCCGGCTAACGCTGAGGGGACAGGTTTGGCTGGCCGACTTGCTCCCCTATCAGCTCCGATCGTGACGGGCGCTGAGTCCTCTTCTCGTTGAAACCCGGTCGCGATCACCGTGATGATCAGTTCCTCCCCCATGTCCGGGTTGATGACCTGACCGACGATGATGTTGGCTTCAGGATCTGCCGCCTGTTGGATGATCGAGGCGGCTTCTTCGATCTCGTGCAGCGACATGCTGGGGCCTCCCGTAATGTTCAACAGAACACCGCAGGCCCCCTCAACACTTCCTTCCTCAAGAAGAGGACTGCACATAGCCTTTTGCGCCGCTTCGATCGCCCGATTCGGCCCATAGGACACGCCCATGCCCATGACCGCTCGTCCCGTGTGTGACATCACGGTCCGAACATCGGCAAAGTCAACGTTCACATGTCCTGTCGTCGTAATGACGTCGGCGATACCCTGGATCGCTTGGCGCAGCACATCGTCCGCGACTTTGAATGCTTCGAGAAGCGGAGTTGATTTATCGACAATCCCCAGCAGCCGCTGGTTCGGAATCACGAGCAAGGTATCGACATGCCGACGCAAGTCCCGGATTCCTTCTTCCGCGTGCCTGTGTCGCCGTTGGCCTTCATACTGAAATGGTTTTGTCACGACGCCTACCGTAAGGATACCCATTTCGCGGGCAATGCTGGCCACAATGGGGGCGGCTCCTGTGCCGGTTCCTCCCCCCATCCCGGCCGTGACAAAGACCATATCGGCCCCTTCGAGACATTCTCGGATATGTTCTTTACTCTCGAGTGCGGCATCTCGACCGATCTCCGGCTTTGCCCCCGCACCCAACCCCCGGGTGCGTTCCGGCCCGAGCTGGATCTTATACGGTGCCAACGACCGATCAAGCGCCTGAAGATCGGTGTTACCGGCGATAAAGTCGACGCGTGCGAGTCCGGAGGTGATCATCGTGTTGATCGCGTTGCACCCGGCACCACCAATTCCGATCACCTTGATGCGGACCGGTGACAGCATATCTTCCTGAAATGAGAACATTGGGGCACCTCCTCACAGCGCCTCGCACGACGACCGGCTTGCCGTCCGCAAGGGTTCTAAAGGTTAAAAGACCTCCGACACCCACTTCGTCCACCCACGCATTTTTGCCCAAGGCCCTCCATTGCGCAGCCCGGCCGTTTCTAATTCACCGACATGTCGCCGGGCGTGTAACAATAGACCGACCCCGGTCGAATGACTGGGATGGCCGACAGTTTCTCGTAACCCTCCGACACCGGATGGTATGCCCCTGCGTGCTGGCAAGTTCAAAACCTTCTCCGCAGCGTCGGGCATGCCCTCTAATAACGATGTGCCTCCGGTGATCACGACACCGGCCCCCAATATCCCTTCATAGCCGGCACGTGCAATTTCTCTCCGGACGAGCTCAAAGATCTCCTCAACGCGCGGCTCCAAAATCTCGGCAATAGCCCGTCTAGAAAATGTTCGAGCTGGCCGATCTCCAACAGACGGTACTTCGATGATCTGATGCCCTGTCAGCAACTCAGTCCGCGCAACACCATACTGCGTTTTAATCTTCTCAGCCTCAGTCTGTGAAGTGTGGAGGACAAAGGCCAAATCCTTTGTCAAGTTTTGGCCGCCGATGGGAAGGACCGCTGAGTGACGAATGCTGCCATCCAGGAAAATAGCCAGGTCCGTTGTTCCGCCTCCTAAATCCACCATTACCACACCCAAGTCACGCTCTTCTTGGCCCAATACGGCTTCACTGGAGGCGAGCGGCTGCAGAATAATGTCCACGACATCGAGTCCGGCTCGATTCACGCACTTCACAATATTCTGCGCAGAGGTCACGGCACCGGTGATGACATGCACGTTCACTTCCAAGCGATTGCCAGAAAGGCCTAATGGTTCGCGCACACCTTCCTGCCCATCGACCATGAACTCTCGCGGTAGCACGTGAAGAATCCTGCGTTCGTGGGGAATGACAGCAAGAGTACGGGCACTTTCAATGGCTCGCTGGATATCTTCTCGCGTCACCTCGGCTCGTTTCAGCGCCACAACGCCCTTGCAGTTTTCAGCAGAAATGTGGCTACCCGCGATGCCGGTGTAGACCGAATTGATCTGGACGGCCGCCATCAACTCCGCCTCTTCGACTGCTTTCTTGATGGATTCGACGGTGCTTTCGATGTTGACAACGACTCCCTTACGTAGGCCAAGGGAAGGACTCGATCCGACGCCGATAATACTGATCCCTCCAGCATCGGTCATCTCCGCCACGATCGCACAGATCTTCGTGGTTCCGATATCGAGACCGACCAGAATTTGATCCCGTTTCGGCACCGCACTCACCCCCCTTCCCGTACGACAATCCGATTTTCGTACCGGAGATCCACCTCGTTCGCTCCGCGTCCGCGACCGTCAAAGTTCAACGTTTTGAGTGTCGGTTTGACGCGTCGGAACCGTTCCCACTGCTCTCCGACCGCTGCCTCCCCGAATTGAAATCGCACTCCCTGTACAAGCGCGATGAGGTTTGACGGGTTTTCGGCGTTTACTTGTAGCCGACCTTCGAAGGTTTGTCCGACTAAATGTGCAAGCTCGATGCCCGACGCAATGACCTGCTTTACCGACTCAGTCTCTTCCAGTAGACCTTTGGAATCGATTCCCGTCACAAGAGGCAACGCATCATCATCGGTCTGACCGAGCCTGGTCAGCACATGCCCCTCCGCATCAGTCAGAAAGTTCTGAGAGTCGGCACGGATGACTGCGGCTGGTTTTCGCTCAACCAGGGATATACGTAACTCATGAAACAGAACGCGGGTCACTTCGGCTTCTTTGACCCACGGGTGAGATTCCACCTGCTCCTTAATAACACTCGTGACAATATGGTGGAGGCCCGTACCAGATTTCACCTTCGCAAGATCGAGCACTTTCTGCCTATCGATGTGATGGCCTCCTTCGATCGTGATGGTCTTAATCTCCAGCAATGCTTGGAGCGCAGGGCCAGTGTATTTCACACTGATCACGATGATCCCTGCCACGAATACCGTACCGATGATCACGCCAGCCCATCGAGTAAGGGCCTTTCGTCTGGCTGTTGTCCCCTGTTGGACTTCCCTCCCCGCTCTCTCTCCTTCCGGACCCTTCCACTGATTTTTTCGTGGCTCCACGGGAGAAGGTCGCCGTTTTCTTCTCAAGAATGGCATCGCACTCACTCCTTCGGCACCACCTGCGAAAAGCGATTCGCACGATCAAGGGCCGACTGCAGAATCCGTTCGACTAAGACATCGTACGCAATCCCAACTTGAGCTGCGGCCATGGGCAAAAGACTCGTCTCCGTCATGCCGGGAACCGTATTGATCTCCAAGACATAGGGCCGACCCCTCGAAGTGATCCGAAAATCCACGCGAGCAGCCCCCTCGCACTCCAACGCCTCGTAGGTTCGCCTCGCTAGTTCACTGATGTGGCGCATCACCTTGGGAGGGAACGGAGCGGGACAGAGGTACTGAGTCTTGCCCTTCTGATACTTTGCCGAGAAGTCGTAAAAACCCTCAGGCGCCACGATTTCAATGGCAGGGAGCACGGCGGGACCTTCCGCCGTTGTTCCCAGAATGGAAACGGCAGCTTCATGTCCAGGAATATAACTCTCCACCAGCGCCTCTGGATCATAGCGATGCGCAAGGGCGAGCGCCTCTTTCCATTGAGTGCGGCGACGCACGATCGTCACCCCAATCGTAGAACCCTGCGAAACCGGCTTGACGACAATCGGCAATTTCAGTTTGGTCTGCCTCAGAACCTTCGCCAATGACGACCTGTCACATGCGCGCACAACGGTGCCGGCCGGTAGCGGGATACCATGTGCGGCCAATAGCATTTTTGTGGCTGCCTTGTGCATGCCTACGGCACTTGCACGTATACCGGATCCGGTATAGGGAATTCCCAACGTCTCGAGAAATCCCTGGATGGTTCCGTCTTCACCGCCCGGTCCGTGCAACGAGAGAAACGCAATGGCGACTTTCTGATCCTCCAAATCTCGATGCAGACGATCGGTGACATCGATGGCCACCGCATCGTATCCTTGACGGATCAGGGCCTGATGAACAGCCTGACCGGTCTTGAGTGAAATATCCCGTTCTGAAGAGCGTCCTCCCATGAGCACGCCGATCCGGGCATTTGTTAGACGACCCATCGTTACAACGACTCCCTTCGCTATACTTCACCCACGACTTTCAACTCCAGCTCCAATTTGATCCCCATCTTTCGCATAATTCCCGTACGTATCTTCTTGATAAGCGAGAGGACATCGGAGGCACTGGCCTGCCCTTGATTCACAATAAAATTGGCATGCTTCATCGAGACCTGTGCATCACCGACTGATGTGCCCTTGAACCCTGTCGCTTCAACGACTCGCCCTGCCGAATCGTTCAGCGGATTCTTGAACACACAGCCGGCGCTCGGTAGCGTAAGCGGCTGCGTATCACGGCGGTAGTGGAGATAGTCTTTTACGACCTTTTCGATATCTGCTCGCACTCCCGACCTCAGTTGCAGCCATACTCCGACCACCACACCCAGCGGCAATGTCGCCCGGCGATACCCAAATTCGATCGCCTCTGCGGAACAGTCCATCAGTGCGCCTTTCGGGGACACAATCCGAACGGCTTTCACTGAGTCTTTCATCTCACCGAGCCGTGTCCCTGCATTCATCACGACACACCCTGCGACAGTGCCGGGAATACCGGCCGCCCACTCCAATCCCGCCAAGGACCGGCGGATGGCATGACCGATCAGCGTCGGCATGCCGACACCTCCTTCGGCATACAACACGGATCCTGGTTCTTCTTTAATCGCACGTAATTTCCCCAAACTAACCACCACACCCCGAATGCCTTTGTCCCGAACCAGGAGGTTGGTGCCACCCAACACAAAGATCGGAAGCTTTTGCTCATGCGTCTGTTTGGTGAGCTGAACAACATCCTCCACGTCAGCCGGCTCCACCAACACATCAGCGGGACCACCAATATGGAATGACGTGTACTCTCTAAGCGGGGCATTGAAGCGAACCACCCCTCGAACGCCGGCCACGGCAGACTCCAATCTGCGCTGTACCCGCATTGGTCGTCCCTTCGCTCCATCTGTGTGCATCGATGCGTCATGGGCCATCAAGCAGACTCAAGCCGTGCAAGAATCCCAGTTCCAGCCTTCCAGATATCGCCCGCCCCCAACGTAAGAACAAGATCGCCCGGTCTGAGATGAGGCAGTACCTGATCCGGTAGCGTTTCCTTGCGCTCGAGGAAGGTCACAGATGGATGCCCTGCCGCCTTGATCGTTTCGGCAAGGGCCGCTCCAGAAACTCCCGGTATCGGTGATTCACCGGCCGGATAAATTTCTGTCATGAACAGCATATCGGCGTGCGCAAAGGCATCCGCAAAATCTCCGATGCAATCCCGCGTCCGGCTATATCGATGCGGCTGGAAAAGAACCACCAATCGACGGTCCCATCCCTGCTTGGCAGCCGCAAGAGTTGCTTTCACCTCAGTGGGATGATGGCCATAGTCGTCGACAACCATGATGCCGCCGGCTTCGCCTCGCAAATGAAACCGCCGTTCAACTCCTGTAAAGGCCGCCAACCCTTTGCGAATCAGGTCAACAGGAATCTCTAGCTCGATCCCGATAGCAATGGCGACCAGCGCATTGGAAACGTTGTGGATCCCCGGCACAGCCAAGCGAAAGGGACCAAGATTCTTCCCGCGAAAATGAGCCCTGAACTCGGCACTCCATTGCTTCAAGCTAATATCGGTTGCCTTGAAATCGGGTGCCACCCCATCCCGATCCCGAAGCCCGTAGGTGTGATACTGCTTGACCAGGCGAGGGAACAGTGCGGCCAGACGATCATCATCGGCACACAAAACCGCCACACCGTAAAACGGTATTTTATTGATGAATTCGAGAAAGCTCTCGTTGATGCGCTCCATCGACCCGTAATGATCAAGGTGCTCACGGTCCAGATTGGTCACCGCCACGATGGTCGGAGAGAGACGAAGAAATGATCCATCACTTTCGTCTGCTTCCGCCACAAGCAAGTCGCCTCGTCCAAGCCGTGCATGGCTACCCAAAGCATTGACCTTGCCTCCAATCACCATTGTGGGGTCGAGGCCACCTTGCGCCAACACGTTGGCGACCATGGATGTCGTCGTGGTCTTTCCATGGGCACCGGCGATAGCTACCCCAAACTTCAGACGCATCAGCTCCGCCAACATCTCCGCCCGCGGAATGACTGGAATCTGCTTGCTCTTCGCTACCACAACTTCCGGGTTACTTGCCGCCACGGCGGAGGAAATGACCACGACTTGCGCCTCCCCCACATTGGACTCCTGATGCCCAATGAACACTTTCCCACCGAGTTCTTCCAGTCGCCTCGTCGTCTCCGAAACACTCAGATCTGAACCGGTCACCTTGTATCCCATCGTGAGCAGCACTTCTGCGATGCCACTCATGCCGGCCCCGCCAATTCCGACGAGATGAATCTGCTGTATTTTTCGAAACAGTGTCATGCGAGCCTGCCTTTGTCGTCCCGCTGAAGTCCGTGACCGAATCCCTTGTTCACCAACAACGCTAACCTCCGGTTGCTCTAGTAGATTGATTGATGTCATGTGTCACTCCCATGAGCGTGTAACATTCACCGACGATCACTTCGCCGGCATCGATTCGTCTCATCTCCACACTCTTCCGTTGCATCGTCCCCAGCCGTTGCGGATCCGACAAAACAGCGTCGATCATCTCACTCAGTCTTACTCCGGTGAGATCGGCCTGCGGAAACACAATGGCCCCTCCCGCCGCCTCCATCGCCCGCGCATTCTTCATCTGGTGATCATAGATCGCCGTCGGTAACGGAATCAGAATCGCGGCTTTTCCACAGGCCGTCAGTTCGGCAATCGTCATCGCGCCAGCACGAGCCACCACCAGATCGGCCGTCCGAAGAACAGCCGGCATATCGTAGAGAAACGGGACAATCTTGGCTTGGATGCCCAATGTTCGGTACGTTTCACTGACTCGCTCGTAATCTCCCTCGCCCGTCTGATGCGTGATGGTCAGGCCTGGAAACCGTTGGCTCAGCAGGGGTAATCCTTCCAACACCGCGCTGTTGATGGCCTTGGCCCCCTGGCTTCCACCAAAAATGAGCAGGTGTTGGCCACCCTGCTTGGTTGACGCGCTGTTGTCGGGCTGCACCAAAAAATCCTGTCGAATCGGTGTCCCCACCACGCGCACCTTCCGCCGGTCAAAGGAAGTCCCGGCCGACTCAAATGCCAAAAAAATCCGCTGCGCAAAAGGAGCAACGACTTTGTTAGCCAATCCGGGATAGGCATTGGGCTCCAGAATCACCCGGGCAATTCCTTTCAGGGCAGCAGCAACCAACATGGTCGGACTCGTGTAGCCCCCCACTCCAATCACGAGATCAGCCTGCCGCCGCTTCAGAAGTTCCAGTGATTGCCAAATCCCAATAGGCACGGAAAAGACTCCCCGCATGACGTCCAGTAGCCCCTTTCCCATCACCGGCTTGGCAGTAATCATCGCCAGTTCAAACCCTTCATGCGCGAGGACCTTCGATTCGACCCCTCGTGTCGTCCCAACAAAGATGATCTTCGTAGAAGGGTCACGACGCTGAAATTCCCGAGCCAATGCAACAGCTGGATACAGATGCCCACCGGTCCCTCCGGCGGCGATCACAATGGTCATTGTCGCCGCACCCCGCCACGCCCACTCCGTTGTCTCATCTCCTCCTGCCCTGCCTGTCGATCCCGCGAGATATTCAGCAAGATCCCCACTCCTACCAGACTCATGACCAAGGAGGATCCCCCATAACTGACGAACGGCAATGTCAGTCCTTTGGTCGGCAAGAGTCCTGTGACCACAGAGGCATTGATTATCGCTTGAGCGGCAATAAGCAACGTGATCCCTATGCCAAGATACCGACCAAACGGCATTTGTGCCCGCGCCGCGATCTGAAAGCCACGGATGGCGAACACAGCAAAGAGTAGAATAATGACTCCTGTACCTACCAATCCAAGTTCCTCGCCCATCAACGCCAAGACAAAATCGGTGTGGGCTTCTGGGAGGAAAAAGAGCTTTTGTTTGCCCTCGCCCAACCCGACTCCGAACAATCCCCCGCTGCCAAACGCAAGCAACGATTGATGGATCTGAAAACCCGATCCAGTCGGATCCTGCTCCGGATCGAGAAACGCAAGAAGCCGCTTCCAGCGATAGGGCGACAGCCAAATCAATACCGCCATTGCGACCAGCGCCACCGGCACAAGCCTGAAGAGATGGGATATTCGCGCCCCGCCAAGAAATAACATCCCCGCTGTAACCAGTCCGATCACCACGATGGTCCCGAGATCTGGTTCCAGTAGAACCAAGCCGCTGAGGAGACCGACCACTGCAACCGCCGGCATGAGCCCATCGCGAAAACTCTGGATCCGATCCTCCTTTTTGGCCAGATACGCGGCGAGATAAATCACCGTGATCAGCTTCACCATTTCGACCGGCTGAATTGAAATCGGTCCAAGGTGCAACCATCGTCTGGCCCCCTTCACCACCACCCCGACCGACGGAATCAACACCAGAACCAACAACACGGTGATGAGACCAAGAAGCGGAAGCGCCAGTCGCTTCCACCAGACATAGTCGATCCGAGACACCACATGGAGAAGTGCTAGCCCGAATGCTAACCACGCCAGTTGTCGTTTCAAGAAGTACCATGAGTCGTGAAAACGCTTGTTTTCTCCAGCCACCACGGCGCTTGCGCTGAACACCATCACCAGACCCACGAGCGCCAGGGTCACGGTGACGATCAACAAGAGATGATCGAACGTCACCTGCTTCGTGGCCTTCGGGCTTGGCGTGGACCATGGCAGCGTCAGGGTCCCTGCAGATCTCTGCGACATTGGTGAGTATCAATTCTCCTCTGCCTCGCCGTCAGCTACGCGGGCAACGATTGCACGAGTGCTTTAAACTGACGGCCTCGATCCTGGTAATCTGCAAACATATCGAAACTCGCACAGGCTGGTGACAGCAATACCACCTCGCCAACACCGGCTCCCGCTGCCGCCAACTCAATGGCCTGCTTCAAGGTGTCAGCCCATTCGACCGCCTGATAACCTTCCATCGCCTTCGCAATGAGCGGCGCCGCTTCACCGATCAGAATGAGCCGCTTCACTCTCCTGCGAATAGCAGGAGCTAACCGAGAAAAATCTCCGCCCTTGTCTCGCCCCCCGGCGATCAGCCAAATCGGCTGCTCGATACTTTCCAACGCTTTGAGGGTCGCATCCACATTGGTCCCCTTCGAGTCGTTGATAAAGCAGGTGCCTCGGCGCTCACGAACCACCTCCAACGCATGCTCCAAGCCAGGAAACTCTCTAAGAACCTGACGAGCAACACTGAGAGGGCACCCGCTCAACAGTGCGTAGGTGGCAGCCACCATGGCATTTTCGACGTTGTGATTGCCGAGGATCTTGATCTCGCTCCGAGGACAGATCTCCTGAGTCTGGCCTCCAATGGTCGTCATGAGGCGATCCCGATCGAGATAGGTCCCTCCGTCCAAATCGGCAGGTAACGTCCGAGTCCTCGTGAAACCCAGTACGCGAGCCCTCGCACCCCGCCGCAACGGAGCCACTCTTGAATCATCCAGATTGAAGAGGGCATAATCGGACGGAGTTTGATTCTCGAAAATTCTGTTTTTCGCCGCAATATATTCGTCAATCGACTCATAGCGATCCTGATGGTCCACCGTCACGTTGAGAATCCCGGCAATCCATGGATGAAACTGCTCGACGGTTTCCAGTTGAAAGCTGGACACTTCCACCACCAACGCGTCATACGGGCATGGGCGGCCCGCCTTCATGGCTTGTAGCGAGTGTAGGGCAGCCTCACTGATCGCCGTGCCCAAATTCCCGCCGACAAATACCCGTTTTCCACTCTCGTGCAACATCTTCCCAGTCAGCGTGACCGTCGTGCTCTTCCCATTGGTGCCAGTCAGAGCCAGAATTGGAACGGAAAGAAATCGCGACGCGAGATCGAGTTCACTGATGACCTTCACACCTCGGCGACGAACACGCTCAAGGGCCTCCAACCGATAGGGGACTCCCGGACTAATGACGACGAGTTCGGCTGTATTGAGAGCCGATTCATAATCCTCGCCTAGGACGACACGCGTCGTCGCCTGATCCAGCGATTCAAGCACACCGAGTAACTCTCCTCGATCCTTTCGATCAGCCAGCGTTACCACCGCGCCGACTTCCTGGAGTAGGCGGGCTGCTGCCACGCCGCTCCGTGCCAGCCCGACGACTGTGACGCGAGCTCCTGCCAACTGAGTGGTGTCCACTCCCACCATCTCCATTACCTCAACTTGAGTGTGCTTAAGCTCAATAACGCCAACAAAATGGCAATGATCCAGAGACGCACAACGACTTTCGGCTCTTCCCAGCCTTTCATCTCAAAGTGGTGGTGGATCGGAGCCATGAGGAATATTCGCTTCCCTCTGGATTTGAATGAGGCGACCTGGAAAATGACCGAGACGGCTTCGATCACGAAGACGCCACCGACCATAAGCAACAACAGCTCATGCTTGCTGATGACTGCTACCGTCCCAAGGGCCGCCCCAAGCGGGAGCGAACCGACATCGCCCATGAAGACCGAGGCCGGATAGGTGTTGAACCAAAGGAACCCAAGACTCGAACCCAGGATGGCCGCCGTAAAGACCGCTAACTCTCCGGCTCCGTCGATGTGCGGAATCAGAAGGTATTCCGACATCAATCGGTGACCGGTTACGTAAGCGACCACGGTGTACGCCAATGCAGCAATCATCACAGGCCCGATAGCCAGCCCGTCGAGACCATCAGTGAGGTTCACGGCATTGGAACAACCGACGATCACCAACACGGCAAAGACAATATAAAACCATCCCAAATCAGGCGTGAAACTCTTGAAAAATGGCACACTCAGCTTCGTGCTGTAGCCAGGCACCGAGTACAAAATTAGCGCGACGATGAGCGCGACGATTATTTGAGCCGTGAATTTTTGCGATGCGGAAAGCCCCTTTGATCGGGCCTTGATGAATTTGAGATAGTCGTCCGCAAACCCAATGGCACAAAACCCCAGTGTCGCAGCAAGAACCAGCCAAATGTGGGGACGCGAGATATCGGCCCAGAGCAGCGTGGACAACGTGACTGCGAAAATAATGAGGATGCCCCCCATCGTGGGCGTCCCGCTTTTAGCGAGATGTCGCTTTGGTCCGTCATCCCGTATCTGTTGCCCTAACTTGATTTCTTGAAGCTTGCGAATCACCCACGGCGCGAGCACGAAGGCGATCAGAAACGCCGTGACCGCGGCATAAATAATGCGAAAGCTCTGATACCGAAAGACATTCAGAAACGAAAATTCTTTATGGAATGGATAGAGCCAGATATACAGCATAGCCTGAACGACCGTTAGGACGCCTTTCTTGTCGTATGTGTTGCTCCTCGAAGCACATCAGCGACAAGCTCTAATTTCATCCCGCGCGATGCTTTGATCAGCACGGTATCACCCGGCTTCACGAAGGTTTTTATGGCGGCGGACGCCGCGCGCGCATCCGGCACTTCGAGAATATGGGCTTGATCCAGTCCTGCCTGCTTCGCCCCTTTGGCGAGGCTCCGCCCCAATGGTCCACAGGCCACGAGCTGATCAATGCCGTGGCGTGCCACGAATCCGCCGAGTTCCTCATGCATCTGAGCGGCATTCGGGCCAAGTTCCAACATATCGCCAAGCACGGCAATTCTCTTTCGTTTTGCCCCTGTTTGCGCGAGCAACTGCACTGCTGCTTTCATGGAGGCTGGGTTGGCATTGTAACAGTCGATGATCAACTTCACCCCCTGACTCACTCGTACCTGCGACCGCATGGCAGCAGGCCGAAAACGGGACAGCCCCTGAGCGATCACCTCTCCGGATAAGCCAAGAATCGAACCTACTGCCCCTGCAGCCAACGCATTGGTGACGTTATGGTCCCCTTGCACTCGAATATGAACCGCAGTGTGGCGGACCATACCCGGGAGCAAAAGACGAAAGATCGTCCCATTGCGCCCATCGGATTCCAGATCCATGGCACGGACGTCAGCTTTTGATGAAAAACCAAACGACACCACACGACAGCGAGCTCGTGCAGCAAGGTAGTCATAATACGAATCATCTGCGTTCAGGATTGCAACTCCATCAGGAGGAAGGAGATCGAGTATCTCAGCCTTTGCCTGAGCTGACACCTCCATCGTGCCGAAAAACTCTAAATGGTCGGGGCCAATGTTCGTAATGATCCCGATCGTGGGGCGAACTATTTCACACAGCCTGGTGGTCTGACCGAGATTGTCGACTCCCATCTCAATGACCGCTCCCTTGTGTCGCTCGTTAAGGCGAAGCAGGGTCTGTGGGACGCCCACACGGTTATTCAAATTCCCTTCCGTCTTGAGAATCTTCCAGCGATGAGCCATGACACTGGCGACCATTTCTTTCGTCGTCGTCTTACCGTTGCTTCCTGTGACGGCAACGACAGGAATGTGAAATCGGCTTCGGTGGTATGCAGCCAGCTGCTGATAGACATAGAGTGGATCGCGGACACCGAGGATAAATGGCTGGGCCCGCTTCGAACCACGCTTCAAGGAAATCCCCGACACATCGTAGGAATCGAGCACGATCGCTCCAACCGCCCCGCGCGCGAGTGCCGTTGCCACAAAGTCGTGGCCGTCGAATCGATCTCCCTGGAGCGCAAGAAAGAGATCACCAGGCTGAAGAGAGCGAGTATCGAGACTGATTCCACGGATACGTTGTTTTGCCCAACCCACCCCATCGCTGGCCAAGACTTTAGCGCTGATCACTTCCCTCAATTCTTCGACGGTAAACAGTGTCATCCGGTTACTTCCACGCACCGACCGACCCCTGCATCCGTTGGCTAGATGCGGGCTCCGAGCCGTTCGATAGCATCGCGTGCCACCTCGCGATCGTCGAAATGAACCCTCTTCGTGCCGATGATCTGGTAGTCTTCATGCCCTTTACCGGCAATCAACACCATATCCACACTCTGGGCTTCCCGCACCGCCTCTTCGATAGCTTCTCGGCGATCAGACACTTTTCGGTACTGGACGTGTGGCCGTAGCCGCAGTGCCTCGACCACCCCGACTTCTACTTGCTCCAGGATGGAGAGGGGATCCTCGGTTCTAGGGTTGTCCGACGTCAGTATCACGACGTCGCTGTAGCGCACAGCCGCTTCTCCCATCTTCGGCCTCTTGCCTCGGTCACGGTCTCCACCACACCCAAAAACCGTGATGATGCGGCCGGCTTTCAGCGCTTGTGCCGCCGTGAGCAATCGGACCAGCGCGTCTTCGGTGTGGGCATAATCTACGGCTACGGTAAACGGCTGGCCCGCGATCACACGTTCGAACCGTCCCGGCACGTTCGTGACCCTCGCCACGGCCTCACGAATTTGCGAGGGTGTGGCCCCTTCATGGATCGCGACGCCTATGGCAGCAAGTAGGTTGTAGACATTGTGCTCACCTACGAGATGACTCTCGATGGGGAAGCTCCCGACCGGTGTCGCCACAGTAAAGGTTGTCCCCTGAAGCGAAAGCCGCACCTTTTCCGCACGCAGGTCCGCCTTGGCCTTTAATGCATAGGTCCAAACCGGAGCAGGACAACGCTCGATAATGCGACTTCCATAGGGGTCATCGATGTTGACAATCGCCCGTTTATTCGCCTTGAGCCCCCCCTTCAATTCTGTGAATAGTCTCAGTTTTGCCTGAAAGTACTCTTCCATGGTCTTATGAAAGTCGAGATGATCCTGAGTCAGATTCGAAAATACCGCCACATCATATTCGCATCCACTCGTGCGGTCCTGTGCCAGGGCGTGAGAAGACACTTCCATCACGGCAGTGGTGCAGCCGCTGGCGACCATCTTGGCAAGCAGCTGTTGCAGTTCAAGAGAACCAGGTGTCGTGTGCGTTGCTGGCATCGTGCGCTCACCAATCTGATAGGCAACGGTTCCGATTAACCCTACTGGGTGACCCATGGCTTCCAGCAGCGCTTTGCAGATATAGGTCGTGGTGGTTTTCCCATTCGTTCCAGTCACGCCGATCATCCGAATCTTCGACGAGGGATCTCCATAAAAGCGGCCCCCCAGCAGGCCGAGTGCCTTTCTGGAGTCGTCAACGCGGACGTATGGAAGAGATACCTCACTCACCGGCTGCTGCGACAACAATGCGACCATTCCCCCTCTCATTGCCGCTGGAATAAACTCATGTCCATCAACTTGCTCGCCTTTCACGGCGACAAAGAGACTGTGGGCCGAGACAGCCCGAGAATCATCAGTAATCGCGTTGACAGACACATCCAAATTCCCACTGCGATCAAGAATCTTCACCCGTCCCTCTAGCGACTGAAGCAGAGTTGCCAAGGTCATCGACACTCCCCAGTACGATTACTATTGTCGCGAAGCCATCGCCAACGTGATGGGCGCATCCGATGGCACGCCTAAGTAGCTTAGCACCTGCTCCCCGACGCGACTAAACACCGGGGCAGCGACAGCCCCGCCCTGCGTATCACCTAGAGGTTCATCGATCACCACAATCATGGCGAGCTGCGGGTTGCCTGCCGGCGCATACCCCGCAAAAGACGCAACAAATCGAGAGGCTGAATAGGCACCGGTTCGGGGATCGATTTTTTGGGCTGTACCGGTTTTCCCAGCCACCCGAAATCCCGGGATAGCCGCATTCGTCCCGGTGCCGTCCGTCACAACACCTTCAAGAATCTTCGTCACGCTGCGAGCCGTTTCTGGAGAAATGACCCGTCGCTTGGTTTGAGGAGGAACCTGCCTGATGATGTGATTATCAGCATCTCGTATTTCTGACACCACGTAGGGCTTCATTAACATACCGTTGTTGGCGATGGCCGCAACCGCAGATACCATTTGAAGTGGCGTCACACCAATCTCTTGCCCTATGGAAATAGACGCGACCGAACGGCGCCCCCAGTCTTTCGGGTCTCTCACCAGCCCAACTCCCTCTCCGGGAAGATCGATCTCCGTTCGCTGTCCGAAACCGAATGCCTGGAGGTATCGATAGAGCCGGTGCTCTCCCAACGCCATACCGGTCTTTGCCGCCCCAATGTTGCTGGACTTCTGAATCACCTGCGCAAAGGAGATCCATCCCAACCGCTCATGATCATGAATCACGGTGTTCGCGACCGTCATACGACCATGCTCCCCAAATACCATCGTATTCGGACTTACAACTCGCTCCTCAATGGCTGCCGCAGCCATCATCGCCTTCATAGTTGACCCCGGTTCATAGGCATCCGTCAGCGCCCTGTTCCGCCAGCGATCAGGGCTCAGAGCCGATACGGCATTGGGATCAAATCGCGGACTCACCGCCATAGCCAACACCGCTCCAGTCTTTGGATCAAGTACAATCATTGTTCCTGACTTGGCCCGCGCACGGCTAACCGCGTCCTCAAGCTCTCTCTCAACGATATATTGAATCACCTCATCAATCGTAAGCGTGAGGCTATGGCCGGGCGTCGGACTCCGTTCCATCATTCCCTTAGGAAATACCGTATGCCCTAAAGCATCGCGTTGCAGCACCATCATCCGCTTCTCACCATGCAAGTACGGTTCGTAGCGATGCTCAACGCCTTCCAAGCCCTCCCCGTCCATTCCCGAAAAACCCAACACATGGGCCAGAAGCGGCCCTTTGGGATAGAACCGCCGCCCTTCCATCACAACCCCGATCCCATCAAGCGACAAACGATCCAGACGACGCCCCTGCTCAGGATCCAATTTTCGAGCTAACCATACGAATCTCCGGTCCTGTCTGAGTTTTCGTTCCAACTCATCAGTCCTCACATGCAGAATCGGCGATAACTGCCGAGCAGTCTTAAGAGGGCTATCTACTGTGTTTGGAACTCCGAATACGGACTGCACCTCAACATTCATGGCTAAAATCTTGCCATGTCGGTCGACGATCCTGCCGCGAGCCCCTTCAAGCGATACCGTCTTTTGGTGCTGTCGATCCGCTTGGGCTGAGAGTTCAGCCGCTTGCAATACTTGCAGCGTGACCAGCCGGAACAGGACCACTCCAAACCCACACAGCAACAGCAGTAATAGGACATACCGACGACCGCGAGAAAGGGAACCGGCCACTAGAACCTCCCGCTGGGAAGATCATTCCTCGCGACTTTCAGCTCAACCAGCGCAATACCTGAGGGATGGACACCACTTGGTCTTGGTCTGGACTGAACCACGATGATTTGCCCTTGCTGAGGCAGACTCATGCCGAGTTTTTCCGTCGCCAGTTTTGCGATCCGACCGGAGGCGCTCAATGTGGAAAATTTGACGCGAAGCTCATCTCGTTGACGTTCCAACACCGTCTTGTCACGTTTCAACCGTTCAATCTGATAGCCGATCCGAACCATGTCTACGCGCTCCCATACAAACACAAATACGAGACAGAGTCCTAGAAAAACGGTGACGGTCTTCATAAAAGTCCCATCCTCGGTTGACGTTCAGCGACTCGTAATTTAGCGCTTCGTGATCGGGGATTTGCTTCGCACTCGGCCTCCGAAGGAAGGACCGGTTTCTTCGTGAGTATCGACAGGGTGGCGTCTGGCCCTTGAGCAAGAGACCGGAACGTATGCTTCACGATACGGTCTTCGAGGGAATGAAAAGAAATCGCGCAAACCCTCCCCCCCACAGCCAACACGTCGGTTGCATCTCGAAGCGAGGGCTCCAAGAAATCCAGCTCATGATTCACCGCAATGCGAAGTGCCTGAAAGGTCCGCGTGGCACAATGAATCCGTCCGTGGCGATAAGACGCCGGCACGGACCGAGCAATGATAGAGGCAAGTACTCCGGTGGTCATGACAGGCTGTCGTTGCCTTTCCTGCACGATGGCCCGAGCAATTCGCCTGGCATACCTCTCTTCCCCATTCTGAAATATGATGTCCGCAAGCTCATGTTCGGGACTACTGTTCACCAAATCGGCGGCAGTTGTCCCGATCGTTTGGTCCATGCGCATATCAAGCGGACCTTCTCGCTGAAAGCTGAACCCTCGCAAGGGATCGTCCAACTGCGGGGATGAAACCCCAAAATCGAACAGCACACCATCGACCTTCGCGATACCCGCTTCAGCAAGGTGTGACTTTAAGTCTCGATAATTTCCTTGCCGCAACACAATGCGGTCTCCGAATCGATTCAAGCGCCGCTGACTGAACTCAATGGCCTGAGAGTCTTGGTCCAGCCCTACAACCCTTGTTCCAACAGGGCTACCCATTAAGAGCATTTCAGAATGCCCACCATATCCCACCGTACAATCGACAATTGTGGTAGGTTGTTGATAAATAAGCCAAGAGCAGACTTCTTGGCCGAGTACTGAGATGTGCAAATTTTCTCTAGCGATACTTTCACCCACACGCCTCCACTTCTCCCCACCCTGACGAAGTATACTCTGGCATTTTCGCTTGTCAACAGTCTTTCAGTAACTTAGCGAGGCCTACATTTAGGTGCAGAAGCATGAAAAGCGTCATCTGGCAGTCGCCATTCGATCGAATTATTATTTATTTACAACAAGCTACAAAACTTAACCCTCTGAACGGTTCCAATGCTTTACTTGCCCGTCAAACTGGTGAGTTTGGTTGACTTCAAGGGATTTCAATTAGAGAATGCTGTCATGCTTCTGAACTATTCGTCTTCCTTATACATAAGACCGTTTCTGCTCCTCACCCTTCCGTTCCTCTGCCTGGAACAGGCCGATGCAAAGGACTTCAATCCGGATAATCCTCTCAACCAACCGGCACCGGTCTATTGGTGCTCGAGCAAGACGCCAGATCAACAGATTTCAACGAAAAAAGGCTCTGGATGCAAGCCGCTCTACGACACACAGTCCGTAGAAGCATTCAAGGGAAAGGCACGCCGACAGGGTTTCGATTTTCCCGACCGTGACCCCATAAAAATCGTGGAGCTGCAGAATGCAGCGTCAAGATTTTCGGATCGCTACCGGACCTTTGTCTCGTGCTGCCTGACCGATGGGGATGCCCCTGATAAAGTCGTGGACCTCATCGATGAGGCAAACCACATTCTCAAAGCCGTACAACAAAAAGGCATCTATAATTCGGGCACGTTTGCCCGACAATATACTCTCAGCGAAACTGTTGGGACGGTCGCACGTGCACGTGAGGACCTCTTTCGACTACGGGAACGGCTAGACAAGCTCACGGAGGCTCAGAATAATCTCGGCGAAGTCGACTACGAGCGCAGCGGCTTAGTGAGGACGCAGATCCAAGAGGAAGAAGAAGCGATTACGAAAGAGTTCAAGGCCAAGAAGGTGCCGTCATCGGCTCCCACAGGGATGGATATTCAAGACACAACCTTGCGCACACGAATCGGAGGAGGTATCGAAGATACCAAGCTGAATGCCAACTTCGGTGCAGATATCGGAGCCTCAGTTTCCCCTTACAACAATGTGAATGAATCGCTCCGCCCACGCAGAGGAGAGGCTGTCCACGACAGTCACCTCCCGCATCGGCCGGGGACGGATATCAAGGATACCTCGATGCCCAGTAGCCCCGGCTTTGAAGTTGACAACGCCCAAAACCGTGACGGGACTTCGTCTGTTCAACGCCGAGGGGTCGGCGCCGCCATTGGCGACTCCGACTTGAATAGCAAGAGGCGATAGCCCTCCCCTCACGGTTTTCCTCCCACCACCGGCATCGGCTCCCAGTTCTCCCCCGCATCCTTACTGCGATAGAGACCACTTCCATTTGTGCCGGCATAGAACGCCATCGGATCCGCTTCGCTTTGTGCGATGGTTCTGATGTTGGTGGTCGCCAACCCTCGGTTGAGCACCACCCACGTGCTCCCACCATCTTCGCTCCGATGCACGCCATCCCGTCCCGTGATGTAGATCACGCCTTGACGCGTTCGGTCGAGCACCATGGCAATGATCATCTGATCGGCAAGCGATTCTCCGATTCGTCTCCAACCCTTGGCCGCATCGGTTGTTTTATAGAGCCCCGCGAGCGTGGCGGCGTAGACGGTATCGGGCTCGTATGGATCAACCAGTATGGAGGTGACATTCAGCGCCCGGGACGTTTTCACCATGTCCGGCGGCACCAGCCCGTTGTTCACTTTTACCCAATGACCGGCCTGATCCAGCGACTTGTAGACGCCGCCGCTGGTTCCAGCATACAGAATGGAAGGCCTGGTCGGATCCATTCCCAACGTCACGACCATCAACACTTCTTTCATACCCTCCATTTTCTTCGTCCATTGTTCGCCGCCGTTCTTGGTTTCAAACACGCCCATCGTGGTAGCGATAAAAATGTGCTGGGCGTCGGCAGGATCGAAGAGGAACTGATTCACCACGGACGTAATGGTCGCATCATCAAGCCCCGATCGCATTGAGATCCAGCGCTGTCCGCCATCATGACTTTTGTAGACGGCGTCGCCCTTCGTTCCCGCATACACCGTCGCGGGATAAACGGGATCGATTGCCATAGCGATCACACGGGAATAGCTCATTCCTTGAGAAAGGTTTGTCCATGTCTGGCCGGCATCACGGGTCTTATAGATGTAGTCGTTCGTCGCAACGTAGATGATATCGGGATTCCTTGGATGGAGCTGGATCAGAACGATCGGATCACTGCGATTGCAGCCGAAGAGTGAGGCGGCAAGAACGAGGAGCAGCAGAAGGTTTCTCATGTGGGGTCTTGAAATTTCTTCAGGATGCTCAAACGGGCTATTCAACAAGGCCGCAGGGAGAGTCGGACGCCGAAGCGTGCCTTGCTTTGCACGTTGAGGTGGGCGATCGACCGAGAACGAAGTTGGGAGCCCGTTTCAGCATCCTATCTATCGATAGTTCGTGAACTGCAGATCGACCTCAAAATCTTTCCCCTTCAAGAACGCGATCGCCGACTGCAATTCGTCCTTGCTCTTGCCTTGCACACGCAGTTGCTCGCCCTGAATCTGCGCTTGGACTTTCACCTTGGACTCTTTGAGCGCCTTCGTAATTTCCTTCGCCTTTTCTGAGGTGAGGCCACTCTGAATCTTCGCCGTCTGCCTCACCGTTCCGCTCAATGCCGGCTCCACCGCGCCAAAGTCGAACGCCTTCAGCGATACCCCACGCTTCACGCATTTCGCTTTGATGATCTCCTGTACGGCATTCAGCTTATATTCATCATCCGACACGACGACCAATTCCTTTTCTTTCTCCTTCAGCGTGATCTCGGTCTTTGAGTCCTTGAAATCGAACCGCTGTTTGACTTCCTTCGTCGCCTGTTCCAGCGCATTCTTCAGTTCCTGCATGTTCACTTCCGACACCACATCGAATGAAAACTGATCAGCCACGATTCCCTCCTTCTTTACTCTATATTTTTTCAAGGAGCGGCCTGGTTGATCCTCGAATGCGCGCATCGAACGAGCACATCGTTCACATTCAGTGCCTCATCTTATAAACAGATGTGCGCGTTCGGCGAGCAGGAGGACGACCAGGCTGCTCCTTTCTCCTTCACACGTCGGGGGCGAGCAAGAAAGATTAACCATGCCGCCCTCAACAACACCCCGTTCCATGCGGCAGCTTAAAACTCTTCTCGTCATCAACGCAATGAATCGCCGTCTGCATCCGTCCTGCCGATCCTCCACCCGCCATCACGACGACTTCACTTGATGTAAACGGCTTCTTCAAAACCACGTACCCATACCACTGCCGCACACTATCGCTCAAGACAATCAAACCCAGCACCGCGACCAGTGCCACCAGTACGGCATCCAGATAGAGCGCAAAGGCCTGCCCTGCCGCCATCGTCGACGCTTTCTTCAAGAACATCCAAAACATTTCATACGATCCAGTCAGAGTGATGATGCCCACGAAAAGCATCGGCAGCGCCGTCACCCAAAGATAGGGCGACTTCCACATCTTGATCAAGACGGTCGTCCCGATGCAAAGAGCCAGCGTGCCCAACAACTGATTCGCAGCACCGAACATCGGCCAAATCGTCGAAATGCTTCCTGTGCCGATCAGATAGGCCCAGGCACCCACAACCACACCGCTGCTCAACATCACACCCGGCATCCAGTTCATTCGGCGAAAGGGCGCATAGACCCGTCCTGCCATTTCTTGGATAAGATATCGCGCCACACGCGTGCCCGTATCAATCGTCGTCAGGATGAAGAGCGCTTCAAATACGAGCGCGAATTGATACCAGTAGGCCATCAGACCCGCCATGCCGGGCAAGGCTGAAAAGATCGACGCCATGCCGACGGCCAAAGACACAGCCCCACCAGGACGCCCAGCCACATCAACTTCAACCATCTGTGATAGTTCAGCGATTCGCGACGGGGGAAAACCCATCGCCGCCAATGCATCCCCACTCAAGGTCGTATTGATCGCCAGATAATCGCCGGGAATCAGCACCGAGGCCGCAATCAACGCCATCACTCCGACGAAACTCTCCAGCAGCATCGCCGCATACCCCACTACCGCCTGCGATTCCTGCTCGATCATCTTGGGCGTCGTCCCGGACGAGACCAGTGAGTGGAATCCTGAGATTGCCCCGCAGGCGATCGTGATAAAGAGAAACGGGAAAAGCGTGCCTGGAATAATTGGCCCGCCGCCATTCGCAAACTGTGTCACCCTTGGCATTTCGATCGTCGGCGCCATGAGGATCACACCAAAGCCGAGGAGGAAGACCACACCAAGTTTCATGAAGGTGGAAAGATAGCCACGCGGCACCAGCAACATCCAACCGGGCAGTACTGACGCAAGAAAGCCATAGCCAGCTAGCAGCCAGATCAGCGCTGGCTTGTCAAACTCGAACAGCCATGCATAAGACGATTGGGCCACCACACGGCCATACAGCACGGCGGCGATCAGCAGCACGACGCCCAAGATCGAGACTTCAGCCACCGCACCAGGGCGAAACTTCTGGAGATAGAAACCCATAAGAAGACCAATCGGAATCGTCATCGCGATCGTAAACATGCCCCAGGCATTGTGGTAGAGCGCATTCACCACGGCGAACCCAAGACCAGCCAAAGCCACCACGACAATAAAGAGCACCGCGACCGCCGTCGCCGTGCCGGTGACAGAGCCGAGTTCATCGTGGGCGATCTCAGGAAGTGAGCGCCCATTGCGCCGCATGGAGGCAACCAGAATAATGAAGTCCTGCACCGCCCCAGCCAGCACCGCCCCGATCACCAGCCAGAGAAACCCCGGCACAAATCCGAATTGCGCCGCCAAGACCGGACCAAGCAAGGGCCCCGCCCCAGCAATCGCCGCAAAGTGGTGGCCGAAGAGCACGACCTTGTTGGTGGGATGAAAATTGACCCCATCGTTCAACCGCACCGCCGGTGTCACATGCTGATTGTTCAATCCGACAACCTGCCTGGCCAGCCAGCGGCCATAAAATCGATAGGCCAGCACATAAATACAGGTCGCTGCGACGACCAGCCACAGACCATTTACTTTTTCGTTCGGATTAACGGCACCGACCACGTGGGCCAGGGCAAGTGCACCGAGAAGGGAGAGCAGCACCCAGAGCAAATTCACCGCCACTTTCATGCGCGGCATCGTAACACAAAAAGCAAGGAACTGAACTTCAGATAGGCGCTGAAGCGTTGCCACAACATGGAAGGTCTAACACTATCTCGGAGAAGCGCTATACTACGCAAACACCAAAACTCCCTTAAGGTGGAGGCATATGCTTATCGATGGATTCGGCCTGGCAGGCTATAGGAGCTTCGGAGGACAAATCCAGAAAATTGGCCCCTTTCGTAAGATCAACCTGTTTATCGGCCAAAATAACTGCGGAAAGTCAAATCTACTCCTGTTCCTGAAACAACGTTACTCGCAGTTCATCATATCCAGAGGCTCGGGGAACTCCTCCAACCTTGGTCTTGACCCTTTAGAGTTTAATCAGAATGTGAGTCCACGCCGAATTGATTTTTCTGTCGGCGTTAGTCCAAATGGAGAAGGGTATAAGAGACTATTCGAAAGGCTGAAAGAGAACCTATCAAACAACTCGGTGCCAATCAGCCATATCGAAGCCATACTGCGTTCAAAGGCATTCTCACGAGAGACAGAATTAACCTGGGCTACGTTCACAACAGATGGTCAAACCCTACGGTTGGTAGGTCCCACTCATGAAAACCTGTATGCAGAAAAGGTGTTGAAGGACCACGAATGGCAAAACCTCTGGTCAGCCATTACAGGTCAGGGAGGAGGTGACATAAAAGCGCATTGGATCCCTGAAGTCCTGTCGGTTCTCGATCCCATAAAACTGCCACCTCCCAATGTTGCTTTGATCCCCGCAATCAGAGAAGTCAACTCAGCAGCAGGTAACGAGAACGATTACAGTGGGGTCGGTTTAATCAGGAGGCTGTCCATGCTGCAGCATCCTCCCCACGATAGACAGGACCTACGACAAAGATTCGACCAAATCACTGAATTCGTACGATCTGTCGTGGGTGACTCCAACACATCACTCGAAGTTCCGGACTCAAGAGATACGATCAATGTCCATAAGGACAACAAGGTCCTACCTCTTAGCTCACTTGGAATGGGCATCCATGAGGTAATAATCCTCGCAGTGGCAGCAACAGTGATCCAGAATCAAGTCGTGTGTATTGAGGAACCCGAGATTCATTTGCACCCTCTATTACAAAAGAAGCTGATCCGGTACCTGAGCGAGAAGACAGATAACCAATACTTTATTGCTACTCACTCTGCACACTTCCTAGATCTTCCCGAATCCGCTATTTTTCATGTCCGACTTGAATCCGGTGAGTCAATTATTGAACCCGCAGTCACTGATAAGGCCAAGTCATCCATATGCTCTGATCTTGGCTACCGCCCCTCCGACCTCTTACAGGCAAATAGCGTCATCTGGGTTGAAGGCCCAACTGATCGAATCTACCTCAATCATTGGATCCGTACAGTAGACCCAGCTCTCAAGGAGGGCCTCCATTACTCCATCATGTTTTATGGTGGACGTTTGTTGAGCCATTTGAGCGCCAATGATCCCGAGGTAGATGAGTTTATTTCCCTACGTCGACTCAATAGACATATCGCCATCGTCATTGACAGCGACCGTTCCAGTGCAGAGGAAGCGATCAATGCCACAAAATCCAGAATTGAAAGCGAGTTCAATCAAGGCCCAGGGTTTGCCTGGATAACTCAAGGCAGAGAAATTGAAAACTACGTTGCACCCGATCTGATGGAAAAAGCCGTAAAGATCATTCAGTCAAAGGCGACGGCATTAGCAAGTACTGATCCTTACCACCACATCTGGCACTATGCGGTGTCCACGGGAGAAATCAAAGATGACGCAGACAAGGTGAAGCTTGCCCGGGAAGTTGCACATATGGATCCGAAACTTATGGTCCTCGATCTAAAACCTCAAATTGAGAAACTTGTAGAATTCATTCAACGCTGCAATGGGCAATGACGTTTGACTCCCCTCCATGCGGTGCCTGATTCGGATCGCCAGCGGAAGGGCAAGCGGCGCAGGCGACTTTGTCTTCTTGCGATCTTGCGGTTTCGCTTCGCTTCCGTCATATAGGCTCCATGCTCACCCTCATCCAATTTCCCTGGTCCCCCTTCTGCATCACCATCAGACACATCCTGACGCGCCATCGTATTCCGTTTCGCCTCCAGAACATCGCCTACCATGATCGGGCGCCGATCATCACCGCAACGAAGGGCCAGGGACACACGGTGCCCTGCCTACTCGACGGAAAACGGGGGATCTGCGATGTCACGGATTTCGGACAGGAAGTGGCGCGTTATGTAGATCGGCGCTATCGGCTCAACCTCTTTCCCGAAAACCTTGATGGGATGCAGCTGATTCTCTCGCGCTATATCGAGAACGATCTAGAGTCGGTGGGATTCAAAGTGAACGATACCTACGTGATTCCGACTCGCTCTCTCATCGAACGGACAATGCTCATTCGCCATAAGGAACGAAAGTTCGGACGAGGATGTCTCAGGGAATGGACCAGCCACCGGAAATCTCTGTGCGATCAGTTCGTGGAACTCTTGAAGCCGATTGACAACATGCTAGCGGCTTCGCCGTTTCTGCTGATAGATCGCCCGTTGTTCGTGGATTACAGTCTGTACGGCGTGCTCGGCAACTACCTGTTCAACGGCAAGACGAAATTACCCAATCTGAATCACCTGCGACGCTGGCATCAGAGGATAGGTACGACGAAGTAAACTTGTCCCTTCCGCTGTTATCAGCAAGCACGCCTTAGCCCCTTCTGACGCCATCCTGAAATGCGAACAATTCGTGGCCAGGGCGGCGAAATGCCGCAAGGGCTCACAGCGCTACTTCCGATGATTCTTGAACCTTGTCACCTTTTTGGGGGCGGCTTGAGTTTGGCGCACTCGACCGCTTCGTCGAGCCATGAAGTCAGACCCGATGCCATACGATAGTCAGCTTTGCTGATGAACAGGAAGCCTTTGAGTGGTTTGCCGGTAAGATCCATTTTCCGAGCGTACGGTTTCGAGAGAAGTGTTTCGTAGCGGTCCGGCATGACACGACCCATGAGGCGGTCCTTCTCGATCCCACAGCACAGGTGGCCGTTGAGCATGAAGCACAGCCCGCCAAAAATGCGCTTCTCCTCCAGGCCTTTTCGATGGTTGAGATAGTCCCTGATGCGTTCTGCCAATCGCTCGTAGCAAGCCATCTTACGCTCTCTCGCTTCAACGCTGTGCCTTCACCAACAGCGATCGTGGATTGGTACTCCCATTTTGGTATACTCTTCGGAACCATGCCACCCGATACCCCGGCTTCACCACCTTCACCGAGCGATCGCCGTGAATATTATCGCATCACCGTCTCGCTCCCCTTCTGTCTTCAGCCTGAGACGGATAGGACCGACAAAAAGCTCGTCGAGAGAGCAGTGAATCTGAGTGCCGGCGGGGTCGGCGTCACGCTGAACCAGGTCTTCGAGGTGAACGCCATTCTCTCCTGTACCCTGCTTCTTCCCGGTGAGGTACTCTTTACGTCCTACCTCGAAGTGATGCGTGTAGATCCCATCCCCTACCCGCTCAATACGTATCGCCTCCATGGCCGCTTCATCAGGATGGCCACTTCGGATCGAGAACTGCTGACCCGACATATTATCCAATTTCAACGCGAACACCTCAATAAGCACTACTCCGCCTGAATAGGCACAGCCCTCACGGCGAATAGGCCTCGGCCCACTCTGGAAGCCTCGTTTTGTCCCCGCGAAAGGGGGATTCATTCTGCCGCCCGAGGCCGACTACACTTGGTCTCTGTGGAATCCATACGCCCCCATCAACGCCATCACTATCGCGTCCTGCTTGCCATGCAATACCCCGTGATGTTTTCCGATGCGGAAACGGTCGCGGAAGGAACAGTCATGAACCTGACGGTGTTCGGCTGCGCGATCGAATGCGCCGATACCATCCCAGAGGGAACCACACTACGGATGCGGCTCATCCTCCCAGATCAGGCACAGTCACTCCCAGTCGAGGAAGCGGAAGTCCGATGGACCCAAGGGAATCGAATGGGGCTCCAGTTTCACAGAGTGGAGCGGGCAGCGGATTTTCGGCTTCATAACTTTGTGTGGGATCGAATGGTCGAACGGCTCCACACGATCACTCAGGAAGGACTTTCACCGTCTTGACCACGAGGTCTCCTGCCTTTTCCGACGAGGGCCAGACACAAGAGTCCGATGCCAATCCAGACCACTTCGCGGAATCGTCGGAGCAACGCAAAGGTGATGCCCGTCACATCGCTGTAGCCGAAGGCTTGCAACAAGAGAAGATTGCCGGCATCCTGCGCCCCGAGACTACCAGGGATGAAAAAGGTTCCGCCTTTAATGAGGGCAGCCAAAGCGCCCATCGAGATGACCGACCACAGGCTGGCGGAATCGCCTAGGAAATAGATGATCACAAAGACTTCTAACGATTCGGCCAGCCAACCGAAAAAGCACACTCCGGTTGAGAGTGCAAATGTCCCACGATGCTGGCTGTAGAAATTCAGAATGGTCTGGTCGATCGAACGTAGGTGTTCCTCTTGCGCTTCTAGAACCTGGATCCGCATTCCCAGCTTCTTAATGATTGCCAGCATCGACGCGAAGAGCCCGCGTTGTTGAATGAAAACAAACCCAGCAATCGAGCAGACCAATACCGCCACACTCACGACCGCAGCCGTGATGGTCTGGCCCGCCGAGCTACCGGTGCCCAAGATCAAAAATCCGATGGCGATCCCGACGAGAATATAGAACACCTCGGCAATCGTGAGAGTCGTCTTGGCAATCACCACGGACGCGGCCCCTTCCGCCATCGGAACATTGTATTGTTTCAGCAGGTAGGCCTTCAGAGGTTCGCCGCCCATGTACGCTGTAGGTGTCGTCATATTCACAACCTCCCCGGCGGTCCTGATCGTGAGGAGCCGCCAAAACGGGATCACTTGCGCGAATGATCCCAATACCAGCTTCCAGCCATACGCCTCGATCACATACATAATCAGAGAGGGAATCAGGATGATCACCAAGGGGAGTGGGCCTAGCCGCAACCCCGCATCATAGATATTACCGGGTCCAATCTGCCAGACAAGAAAGCCAAAAATGATGAGGCCAAGGGCTAGTAGGATATAGCGCAACACGTTAGTCGGATGGCGAAGGAGCCATTTATGGCCGAGGAGACGAGACTGCGGATGGCCGGATGACCCAGCCCATGGCACCAGCAAACAGCAATGCGCCGGCTGCCGCAAAGATGAGAAACCAATACAGCTGGTCGAACAGGGCAAAGCCCAACAGCGCTGCTGAAAAATCTCTGCTGGCCACATTTTTCAACATGACGTCCGCCCACGCTGCATGGGCAGGGGTGCTCCAGCCACTCACCGCTTTAATCTTTTGCGCCTTTTCGACGAGTACGAGAGAGAGGCCGTTGCCAAACACCGCAGCGGTGCCGAGTGCGAGTGGAAACCAGTCGTCAGCTTGTCCGATGTGAGTCGTATAGAGTCCCACGGCGATACCCGAAAAAATCGCCATGTGCACGATGTTGTCCACCACGATATCCAGCCAGGCGCCAAGCGGCGACTCGGTAAAGGTCAACCGCGCGACTTCGCCGTCGCAGCAATCGATAACGGCCGCCAATTGGAACAAGAGAGCTGCCACGATACCGGCGCTGTAGGTGCCCATCCCAAATCCCGCAGCCGCCAGCAGACCAACCAGCCCGGCAAGGACCGTGATGGAATTGGGCGACAGCCCCATGGCGAGAAACAGGCGGGTAAACCAGCGAGAGACTTTGCGATTGAAATAGCGATCAACGAACCCTTCGAACTCCCCCTTGAGGGAATTGAACAACTTCTTTTCGGCTGCTTGAACGTCAGACAGCGTCCGAACAGGTTGATACCAATTCCCCTGCTTCGCCTCGGCCGAGACAACATGCACTCGACCATCCGTCGCAGCCCGCTCAAGCCACTGGCGGATCGGAGGGCTTCCCTTCTCACTCACGGCTTGATTCGTGGTGCTCATCAGGCTTGCCGGCACGACCACAAGCTCAGCCACCCGTAAGGCTGGACTGTCGAAACGAGGAGGGGCGAAAATCGCCGGGCGATCAGAACGGACTTTCGCTCGCAGGCTCTGCACCATGAACTGATCGACGTGCCCCTGTGAGGCTTGCGAGACCACAATGGCCTGACCTTCCTGCACCTCGCGCCGCAACCGTTCAATCAACCCTCGAGAGAACACGCTATTGACGCTCGCGACCAACGCAAAGCCATGCACTTCAGCCGCCAAGGCTTCCCAGGTCCGAGGATCATCGAGAGGAAATTCACGGATCGGCATCCATCGGACGGGAATCGTGACGCGTGGCCCTTTGCCGAGCGCCTGTTTCAGCTGTTCCTCCTCAGAACCGGACAGAACGATTAATTGACGAATACCCGCCCGCTGCAAGGTAAGTACGGTTCGTTGAAAGAGCCCGATCCCCACGACACTAGTCAGGGGCCCTACGTCGTCGACCTGCGTCCCGATCGGACCGCTGAATACCCCGACGGACGGTAGCAGAATCGCCGTGGCCAACCCTTGAATCTCGACTCTTCTTTGGAGGATGCTCTTACTCATGGTTCTCTAGACACCTGTGTCTGCTCACCACTGTTCCCTGGCGCAGGGTCCCTCTTCATCGAACAGCGTACTATAATGAAGACTTTCTCATAGTTTTGGCAAAACTTCCAATTCAGCCTTTCTTACGTCTTCGATGAAATCGATCTCAGTCCAGGGCAGCCCTCCAATTCGTTCATAGCCAACCCGCACGTCCTGAAAATACGGCCGCAGCGCGTCCTCATACTCCATCTCCCATGAGCCTCGGTCGATGTAGCCACGGAGCGACGAGACAACATGAGGCGTGTCAGCATGTCGAATCCGAAGAAATCCAACCCCTTCACCGGCGTAATCGTAACGTTCCGGCATATTCTTGGTCAGTGCAATCACTCGGCCCCCGGCCACGACCACCATGCACTCCTCTCCAGTTTGCTGTACCGTCTCATCCATCAACAACGCATTCTCACAGGGTGACGCCACGAGACGTCGTAGGATATCCGAATGGAACAGCACATCGGCATCCATCACGATGGTGTCGTCGTCGAGCGCGGTTCGTGCGATCCACAGTGAAGAAATACTGCCCCTATGAAACTGTTCATTGACCAAAAACGTGACGTTGACGCCACAACAATCCTGCTCGACCGCCGCACGAATCATCTCCTGCTTGTATCCGACAACAATCTCAGCCCGGCGAATCCCCACGGAAACCAGCGACTCCAGATAGCGATGCAGGAGCGACCGGCCGCCAATCTCGATGAGGCATTTCGGACGATGTTGGGTCACTTCCCACAAACGTTTCCCGACTCCCGCTGCCAGAATGACCGCCTTCATACCGATTTGCAGACCTGTTCGAAGGCGTCGAGAAATCCGCCAAACTGCGCCTCGGACAGTGCCCCCATATTGGCCACGCGAAAAATCTTGTTTTCCAAGTTGCCTTGCCCAGCATAAATGACATAGCCCTGCTGCTTCAGGCGGTCATGCAACGTCTGGTAAGAAACCCCGTTCGGCAGGTGATAGGCCGTGATGGTGTTCGATTGCCGGTCCGCCGGGAGAAGCGCCTTCACACCGAACTTGCCCATTCGTTCACGAATCAGGGTCGCCATCTTCTTATACCGCTGGATGCGATTGACCACGCCTTCCTCCAGCAGCTCGTTGAGTGCTTCATCAAAGGCATAGTAGACCTGCACTGCGGGCGTGAACGGAATCGTGCCTCGCCCCTCATTGTCGATGTAATGGGTCAGATGGAGATACCACGAACGCTTCGGATACGCGCGCATTCTCTCGACGAACCCCTTTCGCACAAGCACGAACGAGACGCCTGGGAACCCCTGAATGCACTTTCCCGCCGTCCCCGTCACCATATAGATGTGCGACTTGGCAATGTTCAGCGTTTCGCCTGCCAGCGCACTGACGGCATCCAGCACAAACACGCGATTCTGATTGTCGACGATCTCGGCAATCTCATGGACAGGGTTGAGGAGTCCAGTGGTGGTCTCATGGTACACCATGCCGACAGCATGCACTTCCTGATGCTGTCGCAAGGCCAGCAGCAACTTCTCAGGGTCTGGCCGAACCGTCCAGTCATACTTCAACTCGCTCACCCCCAGGCGATGGAGACCCACGATCTGGGACATCCGTTCACCATAGACCCCGTTGTTGAGGATGAGCATACGGCGACCGTGAGGAAGCGACGACATCAAGGCGGCTTCGACAGCAGCCGTCCCTGATCCGGTCATCACGACGGCAACGTAGTCCGATTCGGCTCCGGGAACAAAGGCTTTGAGCAGCTTGGTTTGGATGCGGTGAAGCAGTTCTAGAAATTCATCTTCTCGATGACAGATATCGGGTTTCAGCAGCGTCTGCCGCACCCGCTCGGACACATTCACCGGTCCAGGATTTAGAAGAACCACTCTTCCCTCCTCTTTCTCAGGGGGTGTGATGGGTTTCCCTTTATTGCGCGCATTGACCGAGCACATTCCGATGGTGCGCGGTCAGCGAGCACAAGGGAGGCTCGTCACACCCCCTATCCCTCAATCGCTTTCATGAATCGACGGGTGATGTCCGGCGGGTCGTGCAGGACGCGACCGGCATCTTCCACAAATTCGTTCACCTTGATGAGCAACAGGCTAGGCCCATCCTTCTTCAGCATGTCCTTGAACTCGTAGACAAGATCGTCGCGATCAAGGACTCGTTCCACATTCACGTAGCCCGCCGACTTCGCC
Organism: Nitrospira sp.; assembly: GCA_005116955.1. Classification (GTDB taxonomy): domain Bacteria; phylum Nitrospirota; class Nitrospiria; order Nitrospirales; family Nitrospiraceae; genus Nitrospira_D. Next base: position 149,809 of record SWDI01000005.1, read on the forward strand.
ACTTTCTCCAGCGGCACTACGTTGGAGACCGTCGGCTGGTTCCCGGTCGTTCCGTACACTTCATTGTCGAAGATGACATGGATAAAGTTTTTTGGTTTCAACGCACCGACCGTCGCGAGTGTACCCATTCCCATGAGCACATTCCCGTCGCCATCGAAGGTAATCACCTGTTTATTCGGCTTGGCGAGCGCAACACCGAGGGCAATAGCCGAAGCATTCCCCATGGAGCCGATCATATAGAAATGAGTGGGGCGATCCGCAATCTTGTGCGCCTCGCGCGAGGGAAACCCGTTGCAGATAATGACGGGCTGATCGGTCAGCAACTCCAGCAAGGCCTCCATGGCCTGCGCCCGACTGATCAATGTGCCTTGTTCGGGCCTCATGGATGCAATCCCTTGACCACGCCTTTGGTGATAAACAAGGCGACCGGAATCCGCTGCTTCATGAATGTCTCAGCGACCCACCTGAAATCTTCAATCACTGTTTTTTCAGTCAGGGTCCGGTGCGGGATCTTGACGGTATCAAGCAATTGCGGCATCACCTCTCCCATCACCAAATGTTCAGGAGCATCCTTCCCCCCCTGCCCACGCCAGGAAACAATCAGTATGCAGGGTTGTTGATAAATCACATTCAGAGAAATGAGCGCATTGAGAGAAGTACCGAGTCCTGAATTCTGCATGAGCACGGCGGGGGTTTTCCCCGCCATATAGGCGCCCGCAGCCATGCCGACCGCTTCATCCTCACGAACCGCAGGGGTGTAGAGCCGACGGTTCATGAGTTCCGCAATGATCCCACCCAGAATCGAATCTGGCACACCAGTAAAGAAATTCACTCCCATGTCCTGCATCGTTTGGACAAACACGTCACTTTCAATCACCGAACGTTTCCCCCTGGCATATTGAGACACACCTGCAGAAAGCCGGCGCATTATAAGATACGCCCTGCGAGGTTCTCAAGAAAGATCCGCGATTGAGTTGAACTCTCTCGCATGGTAGCGTGAGTAGCAATAGGGTTGTATCCGACTCCGTTGACAGAAGATGCGTGCTCTCACCCAACCAACACCCAATACCTTGCCGTTGGTCCTGATAATCGCCGTCGTGATCGGTGCTCACTCAGCATGGGCTGTTCCCATGATGAATGACCCGAAGGGATTTCATGATATTCCTTGGGGCACTTCCTTGTCCTCACGCCAGGACCTGGAAACGATACGGGCAGGTCCACATATCATTGAATATCTTCGTAAGAGAGAGCCGGTGTCATTCGCAGGAACAGAAATGACCAGCATCCTCTACGTGTCCCTGGATGATCAATTTGCGCGTGTCATGATCCGATACCAAGGGGAACAAGTTCACAAACATGTGCTGCGCTTCTTGGAAGATCAATTCGGTGGGCTGGAGCGTATTCCCGGGCAGATGGCACGAGGTCTCAATCAGCAATACACGTGGCGCGGTTCAGATACCGAGATCACACTGACCTACCAAGCGGGCACCGAGCGCGGCTACATATTCATCGATAGCCGCACGCTCGCACCACGGTTCAACGACTATATCACCGACTCCGCAGAGTAGATCGATGAATGTGGGTTTCTGTAAACGAACGATGCTCCTCGCAGCAGTGATCTTCTGCGTGCTGCCTACAGCGACACCGTCGTTGGCCGTTCCACTCGTCGATGATCCCAATGGCTTCGAAGGTATTCCCTGGGGAACATCACTTGCGGAAATGGAACAGTTTGCGCGCGTCGAAGATGCCGGTCGCCTAGAGATCTATGAACAAACCAAACAGGCTCCTGCGCTCGGTACGATATCCATCGATTCCATACGATTTACCACGTTTGAGAAAAAGTTCGGCCGCGTGACTGTTCGCTACAGTGGAAGTGCGACTCATGAAAGAGCCTTGACCTACCTTCAATCCAAGTATGGTCCACTTGACCGAACACCGGGCCAAATCACGGTCGGCCCGGTGAAAGTCTATGTGTGGCATGGCTTTCATACGGAAGTGGTGTTGCGGTTCGAGACTGGAACTGATCGTGGCATCATATTTTTTGAAAGCCTGACGCTCCCTGAGAAACTATCGGACGGGACTTCCGCGACAGTCTTCTAACCACGGATAGATAATTCCTTAAACTTTCCATTGGCAAGAGGCTGCACTCTTTCGCATCGTGTGGGACCACATGGTGACACACGCTGCGAAACTTCCTGCCGCATGAAAGAACCAGGTACACTGAAGGTCGTCGGTGCCCACGATGCATTGAGTGCTCACCTGATCACGCGTGCGGCTTTGAAGGCGTCTGAGCCATAGCTTTGCGATCTCGGCTTCCGTGAGATGTACGCCCAACGCCAGCTTCATTACCTCTAGCGAGTAGCTCGACGTTGACCGTAATACCGTGAAGATTGTGAGCATTCCGGTATCGCCAACTGCGCCACAGAATACAGAGACACGCTGAGCGTCATGCGGACGACCAATGATCCTGAGCGGACCAGCGTGGCTGCTATCTGCATTGAAGAGAGCGCCTATCCAAATCGCAGCAATTTCCATGTGGGCATTCAACGGGAATAGATTCCCATTGAAGAGCACTGCGGCAAGATTCGAGCAGCAAAAGCAGCTCGGAGTTTTCCGGAGTTTTTGGTTATCGCATCCAGGCAGTACCAATTTTCAAGGGGTGGATGGAAGCCGATTCCTTTGAAGAGTATCAAAAGACCTGGGCCAAGATCCGGCAGTCATTCCCTTCATCAATATCGTATCCAGTCACCAATTGCTGCTCTACGAGTTGGCGCATCCTTCGCTTCGCATGGCCAAGTTACATTTAGTGAATTGATTGTGAAAATATTCCGGACGAAGCTATGATGATGACACTTACAATGAATAACCGAAAGTCCTATGTTCCGTTGGATGGCCGTTACGCCGAACGTGTAACGATCACATGTCGCGTACGCTATAGCGGTGAAGTGACGGCGCAACCCCACCAAGGAGAGGGACTCACCCAAAACATATCCGTTTCTGGTTGCAAGATCATCAGCGACCGCCCGGTAACGCGAGGAACATTATTGGCACTTGCCATTACACTTCCTGATGGATTGCCCGAGCTTTCATTGAAATCAGCACATGTTGTGTGGGTGTCGGGTTGTCAATTTTCTGTCCGATTTATGGATCTGAGCCAAGCCCATCGGAAGCGGTTGCAATCTTTCATTTGGAAAAGCATCTCCCATCAAACCGTAAGCGATCAACGAACTCGATTCCGGCTGATGTAGTCCGGCCCTTCTCCCCTCCTCTCTATAGAGCCACGATCCCTTTCGTGAAGTTGAGAACGCTCATCGATTCATAAGACCTCATATACTGCGTTCAGACCCAGATCTGGCGTCACACAGTGACATAACATACTGATTTATCAGTCATCATTTCAGACCCACCTTCTGGGTAGTGCCTTCCCCCTCGTCTAGTGTACAGGCAAGGTTGCCACTCAGCGATAGCCTTTATTCATACGAAATCTCCAATACAGACTACACCGAGGCAAGGCAGAAAGAGCCTTTGGGACTCAAATGGTTGGCAGGTCAGGACTGAGTCGATTAATCCTTTTGAAACGGGCACCTAACCAGGAGGTATAACGATGAGACAGACGAAAGACTTGAGACAGTCGGAAGTGCCTTGCTCATCGCATTCGATTGAACGGCGCAGAATGAGAAGAAGTTGCGTCTCCTTGGGGCTTATGTACTCAGGAGTCAACGAGGACGACGTTCTTATTGGAGACGGCAGCGCTGTAGACCTATCCGAAGGTGGGGTGGGCATTCGTGGAAACTGTCCCGTCAAGATCGGCATGGAATTGACCTTGTTCTTATATCTTCCGGACGAGGAGGAGCCCCTATTCGTTTCGGAAGTGGTGGTCTCCTGGACAAAGGGATCTCTGTTTGGCGTTGAACTGAATGAAGTGAGCCTCCGCGATGGCGATCGGTTGCGGGCACTGCTCCACGCCCAATCGGCAGCCCAAGCGGAGTCGGTTCAATGACCCTACTATCAGAGCCTAGTCGGGAATGTTCAACCCTAGCAATCCATCTCACCTTGTCTTCCGGACGCGCACCATGCTAATTCATGGTGAGTGACTACTTACTCACCATGAATAGGACACGGACATCTTCTCGTCAACGACATCAACTATCCCGAACCTTCAGCCATAAACAGCAGGGCTACGGGCATCAGTGAGGCGCTACTCTGCAAACACTTTCCGACCAAGCATGCCCTGTACAACGCAATTTTCTCATAAAATGCGCATACTCCGACTTGCGCGAAGCTGGCGATGGGCGCGTAAACGACAGACACTACCATGAGTCGACTCCTCCGACATCCATTCGTCACTCTCGGAATCATTATCTTCATTGCGATCACCGTTCTTGTAGCCTTTCGCCTAAGCACAGGTTCCAAAACCGACAAGAAGACGGCAAGGCTCATTACAGTCGGTACTGTGTCTCCGCTCCGACAGGATCTCGATATTCGTCTGGCCTATACAGCGGACATCTCGCCTAATCAAGTCGTCAATATCTTCTCACGGGTTGACGGGTACATCACCAAGCTCCATGTTGATAAGGGCGATTACGTCAGAGCGAGCCAGTTGCTCGTTGAAATCGATCATACGGACTATCAACATGCAGTCAATCAGGCAAAAGCCAATCTGTCAGCCGCCAAGGCAAAGGTCTCGCAACAGGATGCGGTCGTCCGCAACGCTAAGTTGACGCTGGATCGCGTGCAGGCCCTCATCAAGGACCAATTTGTCTCACAGCAAGACCTGGATACGGCGCTGGTCAACTTCGACGCCGCCAGCGCCGCACAAGAATCCCTTCAAGCGCAGGTCACCCAAATGGAGGTGGCCCTAGCCCAGGCGGAAACACGCTTAGCCTATTCGTACATCCGAGCCCCATTTCCTGGCTATATCGCAGAACGAAATTTAGATACCGGGGCCTATGTCAGCAGCGCGACTGCCAGCACGTCGACTATGTCACGAGGCATCATGAGCCTACACGACATCAATACGGTTCGTGTGCTGATCGAAGTCGTCGAGCGAGACATTCCACTCGTGAAGGTAGGTCAAAAGGCCGAGCTCCGTGCAGAAGCGTACCCAGATTACGTATTCGAAGGAACCGTCACGCGTGTCGTCCAGGCCTTGAATCGCGCGACACGTACCATGACGGTGGAACTTGACTTATCGAATAAGGATCGTCGATTAAAAGGCGGGATGTTTGCCCGAGTCGAAGTCATGGTGGGAACCCATCACCAAGCATTGCAGATTCCGATTGATGCTGTCAGTCGACTCGAAAACATGCAGTATGTCTATATCGTCCACGAGGGGAAAGCCCAGCGAGTGGATATCGAGATCGGGGCCCATAACGGCAACCATGTAGAAATCACCAAAGGTTTGACGGGTCGAGAACAGATCATCGTTGCAGGCAAAGACTTGGTGCACGATGGCACACCCGTCCAGACCCAACCACTCAACCAAGTGAGGAGTGAGGGGTAACGGGTGATACGGCTGAAGAGCTCGGCTTCCTTGGCCTCACGATTTACCTCGGTTTCCCCACCAACCTAGAATGTGGCTCACTCTACTCGCACTACGCAATCGCATCGGCATTCTGATGTTATCCCTCGCGATGGTGGTACTGGGGCTGACGTCCCTTCAACGCCTACCGGTTGATCTGTTCCCGCAAATCCAGGTCCCAGTCGCTTTTGTGGGTGTCGTGTACAAGGGGGCGCCCCCGCTCGACATCGAGCAGAGCGTCGTCTATCCCATCGAAAAAGCTGTCAGCTCTGCTTCCAATGTCGAACATGTCGAATCGTTCAGCAAACAGGGTCTCGGGGCCGTCCAGATCTGGTTCAACTGGGGAGCAGACATCAATGTTGGACAGATGGAAGTGATGCAACGCATCACCCAGATTCTGAACAGCCTCCCACCGGGGATCCTACAGCCCTTCATCGTGAAGTTTGACGTCTCCAATATCCCTGTTTCCATTGTATCGGTGTCGAGCGATGAGCTGGACGAGCGAGCGCTGTATGATCTTGCGTACAACACCATCGCCCCACAGATCGAGCAGATCGCCAACGTTGCGGCGGCCACAGTCGAGGGCGGCAAGATTCGTCAGATCAATATCAACCTCGACCCGGCACTGCTCAGCGCCCGCGGACTCTCCATTCTTGACGTCGTGAAATCCGTCAAAGCCTCCAATTTAATTCTGCCGTCCGGTGACATCAAAGCTGGGAACCTTGACTATAACGTCTTCACAAACAATCAGTTCAGAACGGTCGAGCCGATCCAGGACGTCATCGTGAAGGTCAATCCGCAGGGCAGTCCGGTCCGCGTGCGTGATGTAGGGACGGTGACGGATTCATCCGATATCCAAACAAACATCGTTCATGCCGACGGTGCCAGATCTGTGTTTCTTCGTGTGAACAAGCAACCGATCGCCAACACGGTCGAGGTGGTGGATGCACTTCGCGCAGCCCTGCCCAAGATGTTTGGCATCCCTGAGGGGGTAAAACTCGGCATTTCGTTCGATCAATCTCTCTATATCCGACAATCCATTCACAATCTTACCGAACAAGCCCTCCATGGGTCGCTGCTGGCCTCAGCCGTGATTCTGATCTTCTTGCGTAACCTCACCAGTACCATCATCATTTCCGTGGCCATTCCGCTCTCCATGCTCGTGACGTTTGTGGTCCTCTATTTTACCGGCCAAACCCTGAACGTCTTTACACTCGGCGGACTTGCGCTGGGGATCGGCCGGCTGGTTGATGATTCCATCGTGGAACTGGAAAATATTCAGCGCCACCTCAATACCAATCCCAACCGGTGGAACGGCATCCTCAATGCCGCTCGAGAAGTCGCCATGCCGATCCTCGCGTCGACCGTCACCACGGTGGTGGTCTTCCTCCCAATGTTTTTCGTCGTCGGTGTTGCTCGTCTGTTGCTAATACCGTTAACCGTGACCATCGCGATTGCGCTCTTCACGTCCTTCCTCGTCTCCCGCACGGTAACGCCGGCACTCTGCTACAAGTTCCTCAAGTCTGAACAAGACGCTCAGCGGACCATGCCGTCCTGGTTTACCACACTGATGGATTGGAGTCGTCGCCGCTATGAGGCGCTTGATAGAAGTTACGAAGGATCATTGCAGTGGGTCTTGGGACATCGCCGGACCTTTATCGCCATGGTGCTGCTGATCTTTGTCGGATCGCTCACGTTGGTTCCGATGATCGGGACGGAGTTCCTTCCGGTTTCCGATGAGAGTCAGTTTCGCATCGTCCTGCGAGCACCGGTCGGCCAACGGGTTGAAAAGACCGAACAGCAAGTCTCAGAAGTCGAACGGGTGCTCCGAGCCAATATTCCCGCAACCGAATTGGAGACGATCGTCTCCAGTACGGGTATCCTGTCGCAAGGTCGTGCGTCACTCTTCAACCCCAACACAGGGCCCCATACGTCGTCGATGCAAGTGTACTTGGTCTCACCGGACAAGCGGGCCAGAACGCAAGTCGAGATCATGAACGATGTGCGCCCGAAGATCGTCAAACTGTTCCCAGGAGTGTCGATGTATTTCGATCCCGGAGGGCTCGTCAAACGCGTCACCAGCTTCGGCTCCCAAAAAGCCATTGATGTGGAAATCTATGGTTATGACTTCGAAAAAGCCAGAGACGTCATTGCCCGCGTCAAGGAGATCATGGAGCAGACTCCAGGCCTGGCGGATATCGAACCGAGTCGGGAAGAAAACTATCCAGAAGTCAACGTGACGGTGGATCGAGAGAAGGCGGCTCTGCTCGGCATCAGCGAAGCCGACGTGGCCAATACAGTCTTATTTTCCCTGAATGGAAACGGTCAGACCGACCCAATCATTTATACGGATCCGCAAAGCGGCAATGAGTACTTCATCAGCGCCTGGCTGGCTGAGGCACACCGAAAGAATCTCAGTGATCTGGAGAATATTCTGCTCATCGCCAAAACCGGCGAGCCTGTCCTCCTGAAGAATGTTGCGTCCCTCAAGTTGAACGCAGGACCGGTGAAGGTCGATCGAAAACATTTTCAGCGCGTGGTCCACATCACGGCCAATCCCACCACCCGACCCCTCGGTGATATCGCCGAAGACCTAGAGTCCGCCTTCGCCACACTCCAGTTGCCAGCAGGGTTCAGCCTCAAGCTGGCGGGGCAGATTCAGCAGCAGCGCGAAACCTTCCAAGGATTGCAGTTTGCGACTATCCTGGCACTCATGTTGGTCTACATGGTCATGGCCGCCCAATTTAAATCACTCATCGACCCCTTTATCATCATGTTTTCCGTCCCGATGGGCTTCCCCGGTGTCATCTTGATCCTGTTTCTGACGGATACGACACTGTCCACCACGTCGTTGATGGGGATTATCATGATGTTGGGCATTGTCGTCTCAAACGGCGTCTTATTGGTCGATTACACCAATGTCCTCCGTCGCAGAGGCGAAGGACTTCATCATGCCGTTGTGACTGCCGCACGAACCAGGCTGCGCCCGATTCTCATGACCTCCCTCGCCACGGTCTTTGGGCTACTTCCCATGGCAATCGGACTCGGAACCGGCGGTGAAACAAACGCGCCTCTCGCAAGGGCGGTCGTCGGAGGGTTGAGCGTGTCTACCCTCCTCACATTGTTTCTCGTTCCAACGATGTATTTGATTTTAGAGGAATATTTCCCGAGGAGACTCGAAGAATCAGCGAACGATCAGGAAGTGGCCTCCATTGGCGCCACCTCGGTTCCGGAATAACCTGCGTTAACGCTCGACAATGTTTGGGAACAAGGACTTCAGCTGCATAGCCAGTCCGATATCCCCGGCAATCTGCAAACGCCCCGACATCGCCATCGTCATTCCGCTGAGATGCCCGTTCAGGATCCCAATGCAATCCTCTCCAGTCATCGAGAGAGTCACATGCGGATCGGCATGCGTTCCATCCTTCACGATGCAGGTCCCATTGTGCACCAGCAGATGGTACTGACCGCCTTGGTTCCCACGGAGGTCGAACTGGTAGACAGCCTCAAGATCCTCAGCGGCATCCTGATCAAGTTTTGATGGGAGGGAGTCGAACACATCTCTGACAGTCGTGGCTTTCATGTGAAGACAATACCTATGGCAACAAATGGTTAAAGCCTTCGGGGGCGCTATGCTCACGCCCCCGAAGCACGGTCAACACAAAAGAAGGGTTTAGTACCGGAGTGTGGCGGTCGCAACACTCCGACTGGCACCGAAAAACTCCTTCGAGAACGACTCGACCACTGCGGGGTCATACCCCTTGCAACTGAAAATGTCGAGGTAGGCGTGATTGGTTTCGTTCGCGAAATGGCCGCTGATCAACGAGGTGGAGATCAACTGCACCATGGAGTAGCCGGCCACAGGTCCATCGCCAAAATCGACGACCTGACATTCACCAAAACGCTTCATGTCGATGAGCTCACACAGCTCAACGACGTAGCGCTTGATATAGTCCGCATCTCGGATAAGTTTGGGATTGCAATCGTGGAGGTCAACGGCGGTGCAAAGTCCCCATGCCTTACCGCTTCCCACCATGTCTTGAACTGGTCGGGCAGCAGCCGCAGGGGCGTTGGATGGTAAGATTGTGGACTCGGAACTAGCCGAGGTACTCATAGAGGGGGGTTCCCTTTCTGTAAGGAGGTTGAGCACATGAAGACTACCATGCGTGAACTATACCATGATTTGTTTCTCTCGCATGTGAAGGGGTGGAAAAATTTTCGGCTCTGGTGAAAAAGCCCTATCAATCGGTTGACAAGGTTTCATCTCTCAGGGACAATACCTCCTATGTCATCCTCTCCAGACCTCATCCGAGACACACCTCGAATCGAGCTACCCGAACGCCTCTGCACGTGGTGCAAGGTGCTTATGCGGAAGCGGCTCGTGGGCGGCAACCAATTCATTCATTACACCTGCCCTAAGTGCGTTTTCCAACATACGCGCCGGCTGGGACCGAAGCCTCAGACACCAGCCCACTAACCCGGTTCTTCACGAATAGCCCCACCTCACTCCTGGGAACCCTTCCAAGCCACCCAGACTATAGTGACAGGTGAACCAACTGGCACAGCGTTGCGTCCTCTCCCAGACAAGAATGAGAGAAAGGCATAACATCAATGGATTACGGATGTTTTGCGAGCAACGAGAGGAGGGGAAAAGGACAAGTCTTCTGAACTAACCTATGGAGTCAGGGCGAGTACTCTACTGTGGCTGGCTTGAATGAGGCACTCGATCGAATGATGTCGCGGAAATAAGCGGCCCGCCACACTTAATGTCGCGTAAATGCGTTCTGCACATCATCATCAAGCATGCGGGCGAACCGTGCTTGATTCTCGGGGGTGATCGACGTGATTTTTGCGCCTATCTTTGGCGCACGCACATGTACGACCTCTACCTCACACGTGAGAGTCTCCTCTTTTCCACACTCGATCAAAAGTTGTACGATCTCCCCTGGCTTCACTACCAAACGGCTTTCAAGTTGCACACCCGAATCGCTGACATCGACCACTGTACAAGAGACCACGAGAGTTCCTCGTTGCAACCTGCCGATACGCCCACTCTGCACCCGTGATTGCTTGCGCTTAAATCCCATACATGAGCCTCCTGTCGCCGAAATCATAACAGGAGGATAGGGCGTACCAAAGACAATTGGCGAAATGGCTAGATCTTCCCGGCCACCAAAGCTCGTACCTGTTCCATGCGTTTGCGGTTGACACCAAGATCGCTGTGGCCCGTGCGGGACGCTGATCGAAAGTGAACTGTCTTCGTGGTTTCATCAAAGAGAAACTCTACATCATCGACGAAGCGGAGTAGCAGACTGGTGAACTCGTAGTGGAGATAGGACTCGTCCTCCTCAACCAGCGTTGTCCGCGGCAAGGTCGCAATGGCAGCCTTCAAGGCCTCTTTTGCTTCTGCCCGAGCCTTCTTGTACTGGAGAGGCGCAATGGCATGCTGCGTATCGGTCGCCTGAGTCGACACGCAGTTGGGGCTGGAGGGGCAAGGCGGAAGAGTCCGTATGCTCATGACGTAGAACTGTACCCTCCTCAATCAATTGCCGCAAGCAACTTTGTGGCCACAGGGGCGGAACGATGCCTGAGAAGGAAGGATGCCTATAAGTCTAGATGACCTAGACGACCCTAATCTCCGGCTAAGTCGGGCTGAGGGCCAGGATATTGGCTCGTGCCAGGGCCATGAGGGCCTGCTGCGCTGCCGTGGTGAGGCGTAACAGCGT
>SWDI01000005.1:161155-219162 GCA_005116955.1 Nitrospira sp.
CTCTTCATTGCCTCGCTCCTTTGGCTCGCCACCACCCGGTGGCATCGGTGAAGCCAGGCTACCACTTAGCACACTGTCCGAATTTCCGGAGCCCCCTCTGTCTGTAGGCTGTTTTTGTTTGGTGCCGACTTGAACGTCGTTTGCCAAAAACCATGTACGTTCCCCGGGGTAACCACCCCGAGGAATGCATATGTATGTTGGCAAGACGCTGTTCGCTCAGGTCATGGAGTTCGTACCGTGGACGAGCTTCACGCGCATCGTGCATCGGTATCGAGGCAACGCGGGTGTGCGCACGCTGTCGTGCGCCGAGCAGTTTCGTGCGATGGCCTTCGCGCAACTCACCTGGCGCGAGAGCTTGCGCGACATCGAGGTCAGCCTGTCCGCCAACCCCTCCAAGCTCTACGCGATGGGATTTCGCTCGCCGGTCAAACGCTCCACGCTGGCCGATGCCAACGAATCGCGCGACTGGCGCATCTGGTTCGATCTGGCCACCGTGCTGATCCGCCGCGCCCGCAACGCGCTCGGTGTCGAGCTGAACAACACCGTCTACGCGCTCGATTCCAGCACCGTCGATCTGTGCCTGAGTCTGTTCGACTGGGCACCGTTTCGCTCGACCAAAGCGGCCATCAAGCTGCATACCTTGCTGGACCTGCGCGGCTGTATTCCGGCGTTCCTCTATATCAGCGATGGCAAGCTGCACGACGTGAAGGTGCTGGACTTGCTCGCGTTCGAGGCGGGTGCCTTCTACGTGATGGATCGCGGGTATGTGGACTTCGCGCGGCTGTACGTGCTGCATCAGGCTGGCGCGTTCTTCGTCACCCGTGCGAAGTCGAACTTCAACGCGCGGCGGGTGTACTCCGCGCCCTGCGAGCGCGACAGTGGCGTGATCTGCGATCAGCGCGTTGCGCTCAACGGCTTCTATGCCGCGCGAGATTATCCGGAGCATCTGCGGCGCATTCGCTTCAAGGATCCGGACTCGGGCAACAGGCTGGTTTTTCTGACCAACAACACCGCGCTTTCCGCCCTGACGATCTGCGCACTGTACAAGCAGCGCTGGCAGGTCGAACTGTTCTTCAAGTGGATCAAGCAGCACCTGCGCATCAAGAAGTTTCTGGGCACCAGCGAGAACGCGGTGAAGACGCAGGTGTGGTCCGCCATCGCCACCTATGTGCTGATCGCCATCGTGAAGAAGGAGCTTCACCTCAATGCCTCACTCTACACATGTCTACAGATCTTGTCGGTCTCAGTTTTCGAGAAAACCCAGCTTTCATGCGCCCTGCAGCTCGATGACCATCGAACCGAACCGCCAGCAGACGACAACCAATTGATTTTGTTCAACCCTTAACCGGACACCAATGGCATCTTATAAGAATTCAAGATGCGGATTCCCCCAAGCCTTTTGGCTTTTTGGATCTATTTCTTCAAGGTAGGACAATGGGCCCATGAGAGTCCTCCTCCTCATCTCGTTTTTGACGTTTTGCCTGTCGTAAGCCAAAATATAAGCTCTCAATTTGTAAATCCAGTCCCAGTAGTGTTTTGAATAGGATTTATGAAGCGCTATACCCTGGAAGACATGCAGCAGCTTGCAAGTAAGAGAGGAGGAAAGTGTATCTCCAATGAATATCGAGGGATGAATCACCGCCTGCATTGGCGCTGCGGTAACGGTCACGAGTGGTTTGCAATCCCCAGTTCAATCAAAGGAGGTCATTGGTGCCCGCGTTGCTATGGGAATACCCCATTTACCCTTATGGAGTTAAGCAAAATTGCCGCTTCGCACGGTGGCCATATCCTCTCGACGAAATTCGATAACCGACGGTCAATACTTCAGTGGCGCTGCGCGGAGGGGCATGAATGGCACACATCAGCTCAGAATGTGATGGCTGGACATTGGTGCCCAGTGTGCGGACAAAGCCAGCCTCTCTCTTTGGAAACAGCGATGAAAGCTGCCATCATTAATGGTGGAAGATGTCTGTCTGAATCTTATGCTAACGCACGGTCACCACTTCTCTGGGAATGCAAATTCGGTCATCGGTGGCGGGCAACGCTCTCTAAAATTCGCGGTGGGCAATGGTGCCGCATCTGTCGAACAAAGCAAACTGCGGCGAAACTCCGACTCACATTGGATGAAGTTCAGAAGCGTGCAAGACAAAAGGGAGGGATATGTCTTGCCACTGAATATGGAGGCACAGCGGGTACTGTCCTACAGTTTGAGTGCGCACATCAACATCGTTGGTGGGCTTCGCCCAATACTATTCAACGTTCCTGGTGCCCTTATTGTGCAGGGAAAATCGTCAACCTAGATGACATTCAATGCATCGCACGCGAGCGCGGTGGAGAATGCATATCAGAGCGTTATACCAATGACCATACAAAACTCTCATGGCAGTGTCGTTATGGGCACAAGTGGGATGCTACCCCTGGATCCGTAAAACGTGGTAGTTGGTGCCCAGAGTGTTCTACTGGACTAGGAGAACGTCTTTGCCGCGCCTTCTTTGAGTCACTCTTCAAAGCAGATTTCTCTCGCGCATACCCTACGTGGATGAAGCTCGGAGGGCGTAGAAAATTACAACTGGACGGATACAATGAAGGGCTTGGCATCGCATTTGAGCATCATGGGCGGTATCATTTCGTTGTTGAAGGAAGATATTCCAAAGATGCAACGGCGCTTGCGCGGAGACAACAACTTGACACTGTGAAAGAATCGCTCTGCCGGACGCACGGTGTTCGCCTCATCATAGTTCCTGAAATACCTACAATGCTACCGGTCGATAAGGTTAGGGAATTTGTTCTAGCGCGCTGCTCAGAGGTAGGAATCACAGTACCAGACCCCAATGCCACTACGAATCTTATGCGTGCCTATGCACCTGACTGGTGGAATTACTATAACGAGATGGCGATAGCGCGTGGCGGAAGGCTCCTTTCTAAGCATTACATGGGTGCTGGCACTAAACATCAATGGAGCTGCATGGAAGGGCACATTTGGGAATCTGTTCCAAATAGTATTCAGCAAGGGACCTGGTGCCCATTTTGTCGAGGCATCAGAATTTTGGATGAAATAAAGGTGACGCGCTTAGCTGAGTTGGCTGAAATCGCCAATGCACGTGGCGGGAAATGTTTAGCTATGGAATATGTAAGCTGTAACACTAAAGTCTCTTGGCAGTGCAGGGTAGGACATGAATGGGAGGCCACTCCACGAAATGTTATCGCTAATAGCTCATGGTGTCCGTACTGCTGGCAAGCCCGGCGCGGACTTCGAAAGGGCCAGCGGTCGTAAAACGGGCGTATAGTAGGTCGGTTATGTACTGTGTGAATATGCATTTCAATGACTGGCATCCTTCACTTGTTCATTTACTGGTGGAGGGAGATTTTGCTCTGAAAATGCCCTCAACCAATCCATGCCGTCTTTATAGAAGGCGGTAAACGCCTTCGCTAGCCACATCAAGGAGACACCATGGAACTGGACCCCTGATGCAAGTTTATTGCGATCCAGACTGAGTGCATAGACGCAGGGCTCATCTCTGCCTATGACGTTGATGTCTGAGTCCACAAACGAATGTTTAAAAGCATTTGCAATCTCATTTAACTGGGTAAGCATGTGAATGTGCGGAGTCCAAGGTTTTAGATACTCTTCTGGGGATAGGTCTAACAAGGCACCGATGCAGTCTACTTTTATCTTTTCTGGACAACCACCTTTTGTTTGCCACTCGGACAAGCACCATATCAGCGAAATCATTTCGTCGGCTGTTCTCCTTAAAAGGTAGATGGCTTGTTCGTTGGCATAGATGTGTCGTTGGAGCGCATTGGGCGGAGAGATGCCATCCGGTCGGGCCTGTTCCCAAAACGCACGGCTCTCCGTAAGCCTACGATTTGCCTCATCTATGCGCTGACAGATCTTCATTAATTTGAGTTGGAAGTTCCCATAGGGGGAATTGGGTGGGAGCCAAAAACCAAGTCTGGCACTATATGGCTCATCGGGACTTTTCCCGTTATCAATCCAGATGGTCATCAATCTGCCTCCGTATCGAGCACGTTTGTTAACTAGGACAGACAATAGCATTCTAGCTAGTTTGAGGCAGATCTATCGCGTCCCATGTGGTAGGGAATTCGGGGGGACAGGGAAGCGGTAACCCACGGTAATGGACGGTAAACGACGGTAGAGGACGGTACTCAGACGAGCAGGGGAATCGGCAATGCTGACAATGGGTTTCGAAGTTTTTCGCGGGGTTCGAGGACTGATGCTTCGGGATTTTCAAGACCGGCACGTTAGGCCGCTGCGTGGTGTTCGATGGGACCCAGAGGGGTGTGCTTACTCCCTTGTGATTCTTTCCAGCCCTCCCATATACGGCCGCAGCACCGGAGGTATTTCAACCGAGCCGTCAGACTGCTGAAAATTTTCGAGGATCGCCACCACGGTTCGCCCGACAGCTAGGCCAGACCCATTGAGCGTGTGAACAAAGTGGGCCTTCGCGTCTTTCTTTCCCTCGGTTGGCCGATACTTGATGCTCGCGCGCCTGGCCTGAAACGATTCAAAATTGCTGCAGGACGAAATCTCCCGGTATTGCTGCTGAGACGGCAGCCAGACCTCAATGTCATACGTCTTGGCGGCGGAGAATCCCATATCCCCGGTGCAGAGTGCGATGACACGATAGGGGAGGTTCAAGCCCTGCAAGATCGACTCGGCATGACCAGTCAGCCGTTCAAGCTCCTCGTAGGAACGATCCGGTGTCGTAAATGCCACGAGTTCAACTTTGTTGAATTGGTGAAGCCGAATCAGGCCGCGCGTGTCCTTGCCATAGGACCCTGCCTCTCGTCTGAAGCATGGCGTATAGGCCGTATAGCGGAGCGGCAAGCGGTCTCCAGCCAGGATCTCCTCACGATGCAGGTTCGTTACCGGTACTTCGGCGGTTGGAATCAGGAAGTAGTCTTCGTCCTTCATGCGGAAGAGATCATCCTCGAACTTCGGAAGCTGACCGGTCCCAGTCATCGAAGCACGATTCACCATGAGGGGTGGCAGAACCTCTCGATATCCGTGTTGGGTGGTGTGCAGATCGAGCATGTAGTTGATCAGTGCTCGTTCCAACCTGGCCCCGGCTCCGGTCATGACGGAAAATCTGGCTCCGGCAATCTTCGCGGCTCGATCGAAATCCAAGATGCCGAGGTTCTCTCCGACTTCCCAATGGGGTTTGGGGGGGCTCGAAAAAGCCGGCACGGTGCCCCATCGACGGACTTCGACATTCTCCGAGGCATCAGCTCCCACCGGGACCGAGGCATGGGGGAGATTGGGGATGCGAAGCGCGACGTCCGTGAGCGACTCCTCGACCTTTCGAAGGGCTCCCTCGGCGTCCTTGATGCGATCCCCCAGCTGCTTCATGGCCGCCATGGCCGCTTCAGCTGGTTCTTTGGCTCGTCGCAGCCGAGCCACTTCTTCAGAGCCCTTATTGAGTTCGAACCTGAACTGCTCGACCTGCGTCGTCGCGGCTCGCCGTTCTTCGCTCAATTGTTGGAGGTCAGCCCAGGGGACGTCGTTCCCACGTCGTCCGAGAGCGGTGCGGATGTCGTCGAGGTTTTCGCGGAGAGCCTTCAGGTCGTACACAAGTCGCTCTTAGCAGGCTGCTGAAAACATTTCAGAACTCACGAACGTTCGGCCCCTCGCAGGTGATGGACTGAATCGGATTCGTGCGCAGGATGTTCAAATAGGCCTTTCAGCAAGGCCGCAACGAGCGAAGAGGCGAGGCGTACGCTTCGGTACGTTGAGCCTCTGAGCGATGCGAGAACGAAGCTGAAGGCCTATTTCAATATCCTGCTAGAAAGCGGTTGGAATCTAGCACCCGATTTCTACAGAGTCAATGAATGGCCAGTTCAGGCGACATGAGCCGATGGCTTTCCTAAGAATTGACATCGAATGGGTGTGAAGAACAGGATGTCGACCATGCGCCAGATCTCCAATCCTCCCAACCCATTTGAGTCGCGGCATCGGGAACTTCTGGAACCGTCTGCGTCGCCGCAATTGATGGTGTATACGGACGAGACGCGAGAGATCCTGAGTCGTAACGACAGCCCGGATTTACCGTTTCGATGGAGTGTGAATCCCTATCGAGGCTGCTTTCATGCCTGTGCCTATTGCTATGCGCGTCCTTCACATGAATATTGGGGATTCGGTGCGGGAACCGATTTTGAGAGTAAAATCGTGGTGAAGGACGATGCTCCACGATTACTTCGGCAGCAATTTGAGAAGGCTTCATGGCCTGGAGAGCTGATCGTCTTTTCAGGCAACACGGACTGCTACCAGCCGATTGAAGCAGAGTACGGGTTGACCCGAGACTGTCTGCAGGTCTGTGCGGACTATCGGAACCCTGTCGGTATTATTACGAAAGGCGCGTTGGTGTTGCGCGATCTTGATGTGCTCATGCAGTTACAGCATGAGGCCTGGGTCCTGGTCTACTTTAGTATTCCCTTTGCGTCAGACGAGATGGCCAGGAAAGTAGAGCCCCAGGCTCCGTCGATTACGAAACGGTTCTCTGCCATGAAGGCGCTTTCCGACGCTGGAATTCCAACAGGTATTTCAATCGCGCCGATCATTCCTGGTCTGAATGAAGATGATATTCCTGAACTGTTGGATCGCGCGTATGGTGCCGGCGCCCGTACTGCGACCCAGAGCTTGTTGAGACTATCCGGCAGTCTGGAGGCGGTGTTTCGGGATCGGATGGGGGAGGCTTTTCCAGAGCGGATCGGAAAGATCACCAATCGACTTCGTGAGATCAGGGGCGGGTCGTTGACGGAGAGCCGATTCTTCACGCGGCAGGTAGGGCAAGGACCCTATTGGGAGTTGATTGAGCAGCTATTCGCCCTGGCTAAACGGAGAGCGGGATTTCCTGAGGATGACATGGGCGCTATCCCTCAGACCTTTCATCGTCCGGGCGTGGAACAGGGATCACTTTTTTGAAGAGAGAGGGGACATGAAACATAATCCTGGATTTTTGCAGCTTGTCGAACAGGCGAAACAACGCGTCAAGGAGTGTAGTGTGGCCGAGGTAAAGGCTCGTCTCGACCGGGGCGAGCAGTTCCACTTCATCGATATTCGGGAAGATCATGAATTCGCCAAGGACCATGCCCGTGGCGCCCGCCACCTGGGGAAGGGAATCATTGAGCGGGATATCGAGTCGGTGGTTCCTGATAAACAGGACTCAGTGGTGCTCTATTGTGGGGGAGGCTATCGATCGGCGCTGGCGGCCGATGCGTTGCAACAGATGGGGTATGAGAACGTCATCTCGATGGATGGAGGGATTCGTGCGTGGCGGGAAGCCGGGTACCCGCTGGAGTGAGGATGCTGCAAAAGCCCTCCAGCTTCGTTCTCGCATCGCTCAAGGCCTCAACGTACCAACCACGTACGTCTCAGCCTCTCGCTCGCTGCGGCCTTGCTGGACGAGCTTTTTCACTCATCCTCTAAGATCCTACTTGTTCGTCCGATCGAACTCCTTGATGACCTGCTCGGTGAGATCAATCGTATCCTTGCTGTAGATCACGATCTTGACGGTCTGTTCGCTCCCTTTGTCGACGACGATGGACACTCCTCCTTTTTCAGCGACCGCTTGTGTCGCCGAGGAGATTTTCTTCATGTACTCGTCGACCAGCTCCTTCTGCTTTTTCTGGAGTTCCATGTTGAATTCTTGCGCACGCTTCTGGAAGTCCTGCACCTTTGTCCGGAATTGCCCCTCTTTCTCCTTCTTTTCCGTGTCGGTCCACTTGGGAGCCTGCTCCTTCAATTGTTTCTCGGTATTGCGAAGGTCTTCCTCATCTTTGGCGAGAAGCTTCTGTCTGGTTCCTACGTATTCCTTCAGCGTTTCGAGCGCGCGTTTCCCCGCCTTGGATTTTTCTAAGACGGATTGCGGGTCTACCACACCCATCTTAAACTCCGCGGCTTGGGCGTGAGGCGCAGTGAGTAAGAGAACGGGAGAAAGGGCCATTGCCAGAAACAGGGATCGCAGAGCAGAAATACGCATCTTGGTTCTTATGCCTCCTGGCCTAGTTTGGGAAACCACGCGAGAATACCCGCGCATCGTGGGTCTGTCAAGCGATGGCGTCGTTACCATGAATCAAAACTGATTGGCTCTTCCGCGATCCAGATCTCGACGCCGTAGCGCCACTTGAGTCGTCGAGCAACCGCTCGCAAGGCGTATTCATCTGCATGGACCGGATCGAACGGATTCTTGATCTTCTGAATCTTTTCTTTTCTGAACGGCGGTGGATAGCCGAGGTCCTTCATGGCAAGGGCCACGATATTCAACTGAAAAATGCGTGGCGTTTGGTTCAGTTGCGCCAGGATGACCTCGGTCGATCCATCTGAAGTCGTGTGGGTTTTGTAGACTTCAAGCACGCGGCTTTTGAGCTGAGACCGTTGTGTGTCTGTAAACTCAGGGATGGCCAACTCTATCAAGAGCGCATTGGTGGCACCATTGAACGATGGCATGCTGAGAAGTCTGCTTAGTAATCCCATCGAAATCCTCGCTGCAAATTCGTGAAACCGTGTGCGGCAGTCTTTCCTTCTGGCAACGCGGCTAGGTTTCGAAGAGTGTACTGAAATGGGCGGCGTTTTTCTAGACGGCAAAAAAGGGGGATGGGGATAAGAATCAGTCGACATTCGCCCACAATCCGGCTGGTACAGTGTGATTGAGGACACGTTTGTTGCGTGAACCGCTTTTGCTTGGGAAATGGCCTTGACGAAATTGGGGGAGGTGGCTGAGAATGCGCCGCGGTTCTTCTGCTATTCGATAGATCTTGTGAGGTTGGGGCGCACAATCCCAGGCAGTATCTTCCACAGTAAGCCCGCAGAACCGAGCAGTCTACCTTCATCAACTAAGGAGTTCATTGTGACGCAGATTTACACGAGAAGGATCATGAGCACCTGTGTAGTGGTGCTCGCCCTGTTCATGGGGCTCCCGACATATGCTCACGAAGATCGGGCCCCGACAGGCTCTTGGAAAGGAGTGGTCCGTTTCACCACGGAACAGCGGCCGTCATTGACGACCCTCTTGACGTTCACCGCCGATGGCAATCTCGTCGAATCACGTCGTCTCTATCTGCCGGAGTCTCCGTTAGGTCCACTGCTTGCGACGCCGGGTCACGGCGAGTGGCGCCGTTCAAAGAACGGCGGGTTCGATGCGACGATCGTGGTGCTCTACCAAGGGGCTTCCGAGCATCCAACATCGCCTGGAATTGTCATTGGCAGGGAGAAGGTGCGCTACAAGTTGCAACTGGTCAATGGTGGCCAACAACTTCAAGGAACTATTTTGGTCGAAGTGCAAGACGGCGAGGGCAACGTCGTCTCTTCTGATCCAGGCACCATCGAGGCCACGCGCATCCGGCCCGAACCCTTGCCGTAACTGCGGTGGCTCTGGTTGGGTGGACGGTGTAGCCCTTTCTGTTAGTAGCGCCTGGCGGATTGCTGACGCCGCACCAAGTCCTGAGGCAGAGCTCCCATCGTTTCGCTGGCGTGGGAATGCACCTCCTCGTATGTGATGCGTTCCCAGGGTCATTCCACAAACACGTTATCCCGCCAGCAGCCTGTGCTGTCCATGCTGATCTGAATGCCGTGATGAGTGAGAAGTCCTGTGAACACATGGCTGGTGAACTGGCACCCTTGATCGGTGTGGAAGATCTCGGGGCTGCCATCCTGTGTGATCGTCTCCCGCATTGCGTCGAGGCAGAAGTCCGTGGTCAACGCATTGAAGACTCGCCACGCCGACATTCTGCGCAAAGCCCCGACGCATGGGAAGGTAGGGGCAGTTTCAAATTCTATGTGCAGCGTGAGAAAGATGGCGCAGGTGCGCATGACTTCCTGAGGCGTCGCAAAGCCGAGGCATGTTTTCGGGCGTTATGTTCAAGCGATGGACGGTGGCGTTCAACTCGCGCTGGATATACCCGGACCAGTCCGTCTCCTTGGGCAGGTACTGGCGCAGCTGGCCAGTGGTATTCTCGTTGGTCCCGCGAAGTCACTACTCATGTCTGGCCACAAGACTTGGTGTGGGGTTAGGGAGTTTGGGAGGTGACGGAGGGCATGGGAGTCGTCAAGGCCTCGTTCCCTAGATCCCGTATCAAACGTTGAAACTCTGGATCGTTCCGAAGCAGGTGCGATCCCGCCAGCAGCAGATGATCGACTTCCTCGTCGGTCAGTGCCATGTTGGTGGCGATATTCATCAGACGCGCTTCTTCCTCCGAATCCGTTACTTCGGTCAGACTAGCGTTGATGAAGTAGATATCCGCGTCGGGCGCGAAGACACTGGACATACCTGTCGGCCGTTGCTGCAATTGGACGCGCCATTGTTGAATGGCTCGATGCATGAGTTGCAGGGTGTCTATGGAGTAACGATTGATGGGCATATCGATCAGGGCTCGGCTTACCCGCGAGAGGCCTGGAATCTCGTTGAGTGTATATTGATTGAGGTCCGGCGCCGTCTCTGCACTCACCATAAGATAGACCAGTTTATTAATCTTCTTGGCGCCGAGCATCTGAAACGTCGATTCCAGATCTCCCACGAGCGCGGTGGTTTCCAAAATACTGCGCATGCCGACGTTGTCGGATAGGCCGCCGTCCAGCAAATGGATATAGGGGCGTTTCTTGGCGTCAAGATAGGAGCGGAGTTCGTTCGCCCGCTGTCTGCCCCATGCGGTGGGCCGCTCTTCCACCAATCGGGCCGGCGGTTGAAACCCGCATTGGCCGGCATAGTTGATCATCGAAATCGGGCTGAGAAGGAGTGGCAGCGCGCTGGTGGAGGCGGCGGCAACCGACAGGGGCAATTGGCTCAAGTCGGAGCAGATCACGTCGAATTGCCGTTGGTTGAATTCGAACCGGGAAAGGGAGGCCATGTCGGAGGCATGCAGATTGATGAGTGGGCGCTGATGTCTGGCGACGAGATCGCCAAAGGTCTGGCCGTCGAACAGTGCCTCGTCCAACAACTCAGCAAAGATATGGGCGCGACCAAAATAGGGAGACCAGAGTCGGAGCCAATTGGAGGGCGACCGGAAGATTCGTGAGCGGAACTCGCTCTCCCAGTTCTTCCGTAGAAAACGGATCTCGAAATCTTGAAAGATCCGGTTTCCATACAGGGTATAGGAGGTGTGCGGATCCATCTCAAATGCCTTGATAAGGCGCCTATACTAGGCGCATAATGTTGGTATCCAAGCAGATGCGTCTTCTCGGAGAATGACACTATGGCCAAACTCAATGTGTCCATCGATGATCGACTGCGAGATGAGCTCTTCAAGCTGATTCCACCTCGACGGCGGAGTCAGGTGGTGAACGAAGCGCTTCGGCATGAACTGCTCCGGCGTAAGCGCCAGCAAGCGACCGAAGTGGTGCATCGCTTGCGGAAGCGAAGCGCCACCCTGACCGGACAGGAGATCGTGGATGCCGTCCGTCGGGATCGGGAGCGAGCTGAGCGATGATCATCGTGCCCGATGCCTCCGTCATCTTGAAGTGGGTCTTGGAACAAGAGCATGAGCCTGACCATCGCAAAGCCATTCAGTTGCAACAGGCGTTGCTGGATGAATCGATCGAGATTCGGTTACCGACGCTCTGGCGGTATGAAGTAGGGAATGTATTGGGTCTTAAGAAGCCGGCCATGGCCGTCGAATTGATGAGTGCCTTGTTGGCGTATGAGTTTGACGAGGTCCCCTTGCGGACAGAGTATGGGCTGGCCGTGCTTGAACATATGAGAGAGGTGAAACACGTCACCTTCTATGACTCCGCCTACCATGTGCTGGCCATTCGTACGAAGGGCTTGTATTTGACTGCCGATACGGCCTATGTGAAACGAGCCAAGGCGAAAGGGCATGTGGTGCTCTTGGCCGAATGGAAAGCTCCAGCGACGTAAGACCTATATTTGCCAAGCAACGAACTGTGATGTGCGTTTCCCTAATCCGTCTTTGTGTCAGCCGCAGCCTCAGCTAACACGTCCTTGGCATTATAGAGGTCTGCAAGTCTGGCGAGTGTGAGGCCTTTGTATATCGTGACCGTCATGGCTGTGCGGCGTGAGAGTCCCAGCACGTCGGCTCGTTGAGCCATCTGAAAGAAGTCGTATCCCTCTCGGAGCGTCAGCTCCGCGCAGCGTCGACGCAGGTAGCGATCCAGCTGTTCTTGCGACGTGAAGGCACTAGCCCGATATTCCACCCGGTACACGTTTGCCTTTAGCTGCTCAACTTCTGCACTCGCCGCTTTACCCAGCGGTGTGTATTGTCCTGTCGCGCAGCCACTCAGAGCAACAATCAGCATCAGAACAAGCGGTTCCCGAAACTTGAAACTCGTCTTCCAAGAATGCGTCGACATGGTCGGTGGCCATCGTAGCGAGACGAGTTTGGGAGGTCAACAGCAGACGCACTCCGTCGTCTCTGATTCACAGGAGCCCTGGGAATTTGGCAGAACAGCACCCATCGGGCTCCTTAAGAAGTGGCACCCTAATCGTTGATTAGGCAGCGCGTAATTATTGACGGTCACCTGTCTTGATGCTACTATGATGCATGGTGATGCATCATGTGATGCAGAAGGAGGTGCGATGAAAGCGGTCACTTTGCGCAATCTTCCCCCTCAGCTGGATCGTACGATCCGGGAGAGGGCGAAGAAGAAGGGTGTGAGCGTGAACAAAGTCGTGATCGGTCTTCTGCAAGAGCATCTTGGCGAGTCGGAGCGAAAAAAAGTCCGCCAATATCATGATCTCGACGAACTGGCGGGGTCTTGGAGTAAGCAGGAAGCCGAGGCCTTTGATCGGGCGCTGGCGAAGCAACGAGGGATCGATCTGGAGATGTGGACGTGAGTCGAGCGCTCCTTGATACCTCAGGCTACTCTGCCTTCATGCGGGGTGATGCAGTGGTCACGGAGATGCTCCAGACCGTGGATGCTATTTACGTGAATGCCGTAGTGCTGGGGGAGTTACGGGCTGGGTTTTTGCGAGGCCGCATGCGGCAAAAAAACGAAGCGCGGTTGGGCCAGTTTCTCGCGTCGTCCAGAGTTTCGGTGCTGTCGATTGACGAGGATACGGCCGAACGTTATGCCGTGATTCTCAATACACTATGGAGCGTGGGGACGCCGATTCCGACGAATGATATCTGGATTGCCGCGTCCGCGATGCAGTATGGCTTGGCGGTGATTACGACAGATGCGCACTTCCTGAAAATCCCACAAATTCTGGTTTGGCATAGTCCTCCTCCGAAATCGACATCGTGAGAGGCCGCATCATGGCCGGCGATCATTTGTTCGCTCTGATCTCTATGACTGGCTTGTATGGCGTGAGAGTCCTGGCGCATTAGATCGCCCAGCCAGGTGAAAATAGTCGTATCCCTCGGGGAGCGTCAGCTCCGCGCAGCGTCGACGTAGATAGTAGTCAAGCTGCTCCTGGGACGTGAAGGTACTAGCCCGATATTCCACCCGGTACACGTTTTCCTTGAGTTGCTTAACCTCAGTCATTTCCGCGCCACCCAACGGTCCATATTGCCCAGTCGCGCAGCCAGCCAGAGATGTAGTCAATATCAGAAAAGCTGGAACACACAATCTGAAACTTATTGATCGGGGATACATCCACATTTAGGTGGCTATCGTAGTGTGATGAGTTTGGAGGTCAAAAGTTGCTGCGAGTTATTCAACAAAAGACTCCCGACCCCATTTATTTTTCTCAATCGTCGACAGCCATTCGAGCGGTAGGAAGGGGCGGGAGGCTCTGTGTAAGGCGGCGATCCAGGACGTGGCAGGCAGAGTCTCCGGCAGCTTGACTTGGCAACATTTCCGAGTCTACGCTGCCTGACTTTTCGTCTTTGCTGGCATCGCAATAGAGAAGGCTAAGGTACTCGGTCAGGTGTCTTGGTATGGGGCCTCACTGTTAACGACATCATGGTCATGAGACATTCGATATGCTGAACCTGTTCCTCGTGACGATTGTCTTTCTCCTGGTCCTCCTGCTGATCGGAGTCGTGCTGTACGTGCGAGTCCCCCGCACATATCAGTCTGCCGATTCTGTCGCCAATTCTTATGATGATTGGACGAATGACGGCATCCTTGAGTTCTACTGGGGCGAACATATCCATCTGGGACACTATGGCTCTCCACCCGGCAACAAGGACTTTCTCAAAGCCAAGTCAGACTTTGTGCATGAAATGGTGCGTTGGGGTGGGTTAGACAAGCTTCCTGCCGGTACGACGGTGTTAGATGTGGGCTGCGGCATTGGCGGCAGCAGTCGCATGCTGGCGCGAGAGTATGGCTTTGCGGTCACCGGAGTCACCCTCAGTCCTCAGCAAGTCAGACGGGCTCAAGAACTGACCTCCCCAGAGGTGAATGCCCACTTTCAGGTCGATGATGCGCTGGCCCTGTCGTTCCCCGATGCCAGTTTTGATGTGGTCTGGTCGGTCGAGGCGGGACCGCACATGCCGGATAAGGCACAATTTGCTCGAGAGCTCATGCGCGTGCTGAAGCCGGGTGGCATTCTGGTTGTGGCCGATTGGAATCAGCGGGACGATCGCCAGGTTCCACTCAATTGGTGGGAAAAGCCGGTGATGCGGCAACTGCTCGATCAGTGGTCGCATCCGGCATTTTCCAGCATTGAAGAGTTTTCAGAATTACTGGAGGCCACCGGACTGGTGGCGGGTGACGTCACCACCGCCGATTGGACTGCCGAAACCTTACCCTCATGGCTCGATTCGATCTGGCAGGGAATTGCCCGTCCCGCAGGGCTTGTTCGGTTCGGTGTGAGCGGGTTCATGAAATCCTTGCGAGAAGTGCCCACAATCCTGTTAATGCGTCTGGCATTCGGGGCAGGGCTGTGCCGCTTTGGCATGTTTCGAGCCGTGCATGCCAAGGTCCCGGCGAGTGAGCGGTTGTCTGCGCAGACGGATGACAGGCTTGTACGGTCATGAACATAAAGACGCTGTGAGGTGGGAGCTATGAGCTTCTACGACATCGACCTCGTCACGATCGACGGCACGCCGCAGAAGATGGAGGTCTACCGCAGCAAGACATTGCTCATCGTGAATGTCGCGAGCCAGTGCGGCTACACGCCGCAGTATGAGGGACTCCAGGCGCTCTACGGGAAATTCAAAGATCGGGGTCTCGTGGTGCTCGGGTTCCCCTGTAACCAGTTCGGACAGCAGGAGCCGAGCGGCGAAGCAGAGATTGAGCAGTTCTGCACCAGCAAATTCAGTGTCACCTTTCCGATGTTCGCAAAGATCGACGTCAACGGCGCAAACGCACACCCGCTCTACCAATATCTGAAATCGGAGAAGCCCGGGATTCTCGGGACCGAGGCGATCAAATGGAACTTCACCAAGTTCCTCGTCGGTTCCGACGGCACGGTCCTGAAACGCTATGCGCCGAGCGATAAGCCGGAGATGATTGAGGCCGACCTGGCCACGAAGCTCTAGCAGGTTGCGGAAAAGCCTGGTCTATCCCCTTGGGGCATGATAGGCATCGAAGGTTGAGACGATATCAATGTGTCATCCAGGATGCTCAAAATGGCTGTCCATCAAGGCCGCAGCAAACGAAGAGGCGAGGAGGTACATACCGAGCTTCGCTTGAACCGCTCGTTTCAATCACATACGAGCGGATAGGTACTTTGCCTTCGCCTTCTTTACGTTGAGCTTCTGAGCGATGCGAGAACGCCGCCGCCGGACTTTTTTAGCATCCTGCTAGGCGACCGGGGGGCGTCGAGAAGCGAAGTCGTGACCTGCTCGAAAATTCAGAATGTCCCCGTTTTATCTCCACGGGGACGTGACGTGTGCGTAGACGAGCAGATTCGCGTCGAACAGAATCATCGAAAGGCTTGGCCTTCAGCCGTGGCCAGCACGTCGGCCACATCATCCAAGCTGCCCACAAGGCAGCGCCCCAGCGAAATACCTTTGGTCCAGAAGGGCCTCTTGGGCCGTGCCGCCGGCCCCAGGAGATCTTTAAGACCCTGGCGCATCGCATCGTTGACCACGGTCTTGAGGCTGGCTTTGCGGACTTTCTGTGCCCGCTTCAACAGTGCGGCCACATCGTTGTCCAGGCTGAGCATCGTTCGCATGCATCACAGCGTAAGAGTCATGATGTCAATAAGAAGGAGGAATGCGGTGACGCTGGAGGCAGGCAGAACTATTGGGGTATGGCGCCCCGGCCGAGTTGGGGCGTGTGGCGGATAGGGATTTCAGCCTTCGGATCCGCGGAGCTTGTGGTGTAGTCGTCAGTATCATGGAAGATCGTCGCCTCGCTGATTGCCGAGGGCGATGGCAATGTATGATTGCAAGACCTGCCCAAAGATCAACGTATTCCAAGGCGCCGCCACGTTAGATTTCGCAAGATCGCTCGCAGTAGACTGTACCACCGATTGCCGCTATTATCATCACATGCTATAGGCCCTATGAACGGAAAACTGGCCGATCGAACGTCATGAGCGACACATTCGAACGAATTAAACGCCTTGTCACCAGTCAAGCGGTCCGGATTTCAGAGCATGGATATGACGAATTGGCGGCCGATGATATTTTCACACGCGATATTCTGGAGGGCATTACTCAGGGTGTGGTCGTCGAAGATTACCCTGACTATCCGAAAGGGCCGTGCACACTCGTATTGCAACGGGACAGGGCCGGCAACCCTCTTCACATCCTCTGGGGAATTCCCAAGGGCCATGTAGAGCCGGCAGTACTTGTCACAGCCTATAGACCGGACCCGGCCATCTGGCAAGACGGTTTTACGAGGAGGCGATCATGAGAACACAGAAGCGGACGAAATTGGTTCATGAAGGACGATACTTGGCCGAGGTCGACGTTGAGCTGCTGATCAATGCGGATGAATGGTCGCCCTATCTCTCAGTGGCCGATGCTTATAAGCTGGACGATGTACGGGCAGCACTGAAAGCCGGTGATACGGCGACGGCAGCACAATACGGGAGGGTCTTTGCACTCACCCCGCTGGCCATGTAGGCCTCGTCTCCAGGGCAGGACCAGGATACGTGTAAAAAGGCAAAGTGGTTAAACGGTAACAGGAACAGACTCCCGGTTCATTTTCAGATCTCACGATTTTTAGATCATCTGTCAAAGCGGGGTCCCTCGCACCGCCTTCGAGATCTAACTCGCTGTAGAGGAACGCCTGCCTTCTCCGTTGGCCGGTGCGCGGCGCAACTGGTAGATGAGGGGTGGGTACTGCGATATGGACCTAGCGCCTAGTGGACTGTAACACTTAAATAGTTAGTATAATTGCGCCTATGGAGGGCGCGATGAAACTGACTAACCGCGAACGCATGGAACTGCAACGGCAAGCGGGGACTTCTGCAAAGGTCTGCTGATGCATGGGCGCGCCTCCCGTTTAATGCTGCATTCCTCATAGCACATCACCAACGGGGAATAAATCAGACCTTCCTTAGGTCGATCGCATTTCCCACTGATTGCCCATCACGCCGAGCCGGTTGCGGTGCCGGCGCGAGTCGTCATGTGGAACCCCATCGATACTCATGCGGATGTCGGCATTGACGTGTCCCACGAGATAGTAACTGTGTTCTACGAGACCCTTGATGAGAGGGGTGCAGTCGACCTGGTGTACCTTGTTATGCACGTGAGCCGGTCGCGCCGGGCCGTTTGACCCCAGTCGATCCGGATTGCCTTTCGTGAAATCAGAAATGACGAGGGCGGCATCGCCACGATTGTGGTAGACACTGACGCTCCTGGACAATTCATGCAGTCGACCTAACGGCTGCTCTGATTCCAGTGCCGTATCATCGACGTCGGGTGCGCAGAGGAAGATGTGTTCGAATATGCGGGGTAGCGCATTGCCAGGTGTGAAGGCATCGCACCGTTCGAGGGCGTTCTCTAAGAGGTAGTTGCCCATCGAGTGGCAGAGGAGATGCAGGTCCTGCTTGCAGAGCTCTTCGTCCGAGCGACGCAGGCTGGCGAGAAAGTCCCGCACTTTCAGAATGCCGCGGCCGATGGCGTTGCCGGACCCGGCCGCCTCTGACCGATCTGATTTATAGGAGACGAAGGGGAGTGCCATTCCGTCGGAGGGCCAGGTGAAGAGTACGACCTGCACCTGCTGTTCCGGGTCTCTCTCCGGACTGGAATTCAGCATAGTCTGCAGCGATAGAGCCGTGCCGACGGCGTCGGTCCAGGAGACGTTGTAGCCATGGATGAACAGCAGCACATCGGAATGCTGGCGCATGATCGCTTGCAGATCTGAGAACGCTGCCTGCGAGCCCAGCTTAATGTTCTCTTGTTGGTCTTCGGCGACCGACCGGTTGATCTTTTCCCGATAGGCCACGATGTCTGCGGACTCGGCGCATTTGGCCAGGTACTTGATGAGCCCCTCGCCGTCACCCCGTCCCATGCTGCCACTGTCCTTCTCTAGAAATTTGGCCATCTTGGACTCATCGACTTTGACGAGGGCTCGGCCGAACCGAAGATTCTCGACACCGTCATCGCTGAATTTTTTGCCATAGCCATCTGGATGCCAGCGATCGTTGCCGAGGTGGTTGCGGTTGGTCGCGTAGAAGAGTCGTAAGTCAGTCATGGTCAGAGCTCCTTCGGTCACAAACGTGAGGTACTGTGGCGGTGCCGGGCAGTGACTGCGTAGATCTGCTTATCGGCTTCGATGAGGAAAGTCAAGGATGGGTAGTCGGTCCATGGGCGAATCAACGGTCTTGAGGACTCCCGTGTAGCTCCGTCAGAAGAAACCGCCGAACCCGTGCGCGCGCGTCTCGGGAAGACTGTCCGGTCTCATCCTGCTTCTTCCACGAGCCAATTAGAGTGCTGTGCGCGTTGGTCGGTTTCCCATCATGCTGGTATTCGTCAGCTGGGATTTCTCCGCTGAGAAACCGTTCGCCAAACTCTTTGCGTAGCGTGTGTTGTTTCGCGGGATCTGACATGCAGTCTGTTTCAAATCTCAGTCCATAAATCTTCGCAGTACTCCCACGTGCGCCCTGAAGGTCGTCGACTGAGAGACCGAGTGATTGTTTGTCCGCATCAGTGGACCACCAAAAGGACAGAGGCAACGCCGGTTGGGCGACCACCGCAGCACCAACGTGCGGATTGTCCAGCAGTGCCACAGGGAGAGGGCCGGTCATGCAGTTGCCGATGACACCAAGCCGCTGGTCATGGTGGCGTTCTCCAATCTTCTGCACGACACCGCGTAGCCATTCAACGATGGGCGTGCTTCCATGAGAGGGAATACCCCACTCGCCGTCAGGAAAGAAATCAACCAAACCTCGAAACCAATAGGCCCACAGTCCAGAGGTCGGGGAGAGCTTTCCTTTCTCACCGAACAACAGGGGCACGTAGACGGTAAAATCTTTCGAGAGTTCTTCCGCATAAGCGAGTGTCCCTGGCGTCAGCCCCGTCAGCTCGTGGAGTAGGAGTACAGGCGGTTTAGAAGTGCCGTCATTGAGGCAGAACACCGAATGCGTTATTCCAGCATGTGCAAAGGGGGCCTCGAAGCATTCGGTCCAATTCAGTACAGGAGTGCCTTCTTCTTTCGTATGTGGTGCGCATGTGCCCAACTGCGCGGCTCCACAGCCGGTCTGCAGTAAGAGCAAGGCTGCTGCAATCGCGCGAAAGAGAGAACGGCGAGGTGTTTTCATAGCTGTTGTACGCCACCAGGGATTACTATGTGTGCGGTCCAAGTCGCAGGGTGAATCTTGCCGAAGCTTGCCAGCCTTTACGCGCCAAGACAAGCCCGATGTTGGTGAGGCGTATGCAACAGGAGAGACGCGATGGCTCTCCTAACTGCCAAGCTGGACGCACGTCAGTGGTACAGTGGCCCAATAGGAACCGTGATGTAATCATCGGAAGCGAGGGCTTGTCGACCAATGCATTGACTCTTACTGAATCGATATCAGCACTTCTCGTGTGGCTGGCGTCTGTAGTTTGCGAAGTGCGTGAGCCTCGATCTGGCGAACCCGTTCCTGGCTTAAGTCCAACTGTTCGCCGACCTCGACCAAGGTCATCATCTTGTCGCGACCGAGGCCGAAGCGCATGCGAATCACAGCGTTTTCTCTCGGGCTGAGCGGGCGCAGTAGGCGTTCGAGTTCTTTTTCTCGTTCGAGCTGATGGATAGAGCTGTCCGGTGGTGCCGTCTGATGATCGCGGGGAGAAGTTCGCCTAAGACCGTTTTGCGACATCGACTGCCAGGCGCAAGTTGTGCCGGACGAACTCCTCTTTCGCGTCTTCCAGCTGGCGGCCTGCCGTTCGTATCTCCGTCAGCATAGTGAGGAGTTGCTGACGGACCTCCGGTACCACGAGGCTGCCCTCTGCGGTTGATCCAGCCTAAGCACTGAGAAGTGTGTCGGCTCGATCCAGTGCAATGGCAGAGAGACCGCTCAGACGCCGGATGGCACTGAGCTCTTGGATCGTCTCTTTACGGGAGGTTGGGGAGACAGCGTTAGCCAGTATGGCCGTGGCATTCTTCACGGACATCCTGATGCGGCGGGTTCCTTCGTCGATTCGTTTGGCAAGGTCGAGTTCCTCCTTCTTGGTCAACAGGGCTGTACCACGGAAGGAACGGAAATAGAGAGATTCGAGCAGAAAGGGATTCTGTCGGCTTCGACCCTCTGTGTCAGGCAGGATTCGGTAATAGACCGTCGTCTCTCATTGGCTTGACCTTCGTTTCCATCGGCACCTATAATCCCGGAGCGTGCCGGTTATAAGTTGCTGATTCAACGGACAAAATGGACGAATTTACGCATTTCAATGAATCGGGTCGAGCTCGGATGGTCGACATCAGTGCCAAGGGCTCGACGGAGCGTCTCGCCACTGCGCAGGCCAAGGTCTTTCTACTTCCTGAAACCCTTGAAAAGATTCAACGTGGAAAGATTGCGAAGGGTGACGTACTGGCTGTCGCCCAGGTTGCAGGCGTGATGGGTGCGAAGAAGACACCGGACCTCATTCCCATGTGCCATCCGATTCTCCTGACGAGTGTCGATATCTCTTTCAAGGAGGAGCCTCAGCCGAGTCCAGAAGGCCGCTGCTCCATCACCATTATCGCGACTGCCAAGACAACAGGACCAACGGGGGTCGAAATGGAAGCCATGACGGCAGCTTCGGTCGCGGCGTTGACCATTTACGATATGTGCAAAGCTGTGGATCGCGGGATGAGCTTTGGCGAGGTCTGTCTGCTTTCCAAATCGGGCGGGAAATCAGGACTGTATACCAAGAATGGTTAAGGGTAAGGGGCTAGGGACGATGATTACAGTACGATTGTTCGGTATGACGAAGATGCTGGCGGGAAATCAGGGGTTCCTGTTGGTGAATGTGGCGAATGGCCGGCAGGTCAAGGATCTGGTCGGTGCAATCGAGGCCAGCCATCCCGCAATCGGGGAACTGATTCAGAAGAGGAAGGTGCTCGTGTCCGTGAATCAGGACGTTGCGCACGAAGAGACGATCATCAATGACGGCGACGAGGTTGCGCTTTTGCCTCCGTTCGCCGGAGGATCAGGGCAGGAACCGACAGACCAGGGGCAATTCGCCCGTATCCAGCGAGAGAATTTCTCTCTCGATCGGGAGCTTGATCGGGTACGCAGTCGATCGAAACGGATCGGTGGAATCGCCACATTTTTGGGCATTGCGCGTGACCGATCGCGCGGGCGTGATGTGGATGGGATTATGTTCGAGCATTACGAAGGGATGGCAGAGAAGAAGCTGCGGGAGATTCGAGAACGGGCGCTGAAAGACTTCGATATTCTAGAGTTGCTCATCATCCATCGGTATGGCGAAATCACGATCGGTGAAAATATTGTATTGATCATTGCCGGTGCAGAGCACCGAGCCGACGCGTTCAATGCCTGTCGGTGGGCGATTGATGAGCTGAAACAGATCACTCCGATTTGGAAGCTGGAACATACTCCTGAAGGGGAGGTCTGGGTGGAGGAACATCCCTAGAGGATGGTGAAAATGGCGCCCAGCTGCGTTCTCGCATCGCTCAGGGGCTCGACGTACTGTGCTAATGTACGACTCGCTCCTTCGCTCGCTGCGGCCTTACTGGACACCATTTTGACCATCCTCATGAGAGGCAGATGCAAGAAGACTTTTCTCATAGTCATGTTGTGAGAGGCGTAACCGATACGCTCGGGCGGCCGTTGAAGAGTTTGCGGCTGTCCGTGACTGATCGCTGCAATCTTCGTTGCCGGTACTGCATGCCCGAGCCAGAGTATGTCTGGCTGCCGCGAGAAGACCTCCTGAGCTTCGAAGAAATGTCGACGCTCGTCGGCTCTTTTGCCGATCTGGGAGTGGATAAGGTCAGACTGACAGGGGGAGAGCCCTTGTTACGTCGGGATCTGGCGCGGCTGGTTCGGCTGCTTCGACAGGACCGACGAATTACCGAAGTGGCCCTGACGACAAATGGTGTGTTACTGGCCGAGTCGGTCCAGGACCTCTACTATGCCGGACTCGACCGCATCACCGTCAGTCTCGATACTCTGAAGCCTGAGCGGTTTCGTCAACTGACAGGGCGAGATGAATTTTCGCGTGTTCTGGAGGGCATTGAATCGGTTGGGATGGCGGGCTTTACCAATCTGAAGCTCGACACGGTCGCGATTCGCGGGTTCAATGACGATGAACTGAACGAGTTGATCGAATGGGGCAAGCGGTATCACGCTGAGGTGCGTTTTATCGAATACATGGATGTTGGGGGAGCCAACGAGTGGAGGATGGACAAGGTCCTGTCTCAGGACATGATCCTCGATACCCTCGCTCGACGGTACGGTCGAATCACCGCACTTCCAGAACGGGGGGCCGCTCCCGCCCAACGATTTTGCTTGCCGGACGGCACGATCTTTGGGATTATCCCCTCGACGACCACACCGTTTTGCGCGCAGTGTGACCGTAGTCGTGTCACCGCTGATGGGATGTGGTACCTGTGCTTGTACGCGGGATCTGGAGTTGATCTCCGCAAGCCTCTTCGCATGAACATGCATCCAGCGCACATGCGGGAAATCATTCGGTTGGGATGGGCGGCTCGTCGCGATCGTGGCGCTGAGGAGCGGAAGGCGCTGGAACGAGTGGGGCTTCGAGACGGAGGGTTGATCGAGATCGATCGTCTTCGGGAAGATCCCCATCTGGAAATGCATGCCCGTGGTGGGTGAGCAAGGCACCTGTTCTCATCGAGTCCGTGTTGGCCTCTTTCCATGTTCGTGTTGGTACGGAGTGTGATGGACGCAGTCACCCCACTATTGGATTTCTAGATGCACGATGCCTGATACCGATTTGTTGACGTTGCTCGGGATTGGTTTTGTGCTGGGACTGCGGCACGCTCTGGATACAGACCATCTTGCAGCGGTCTCGACCGTTCTTGCTGAGCGGCCCTCATTTTTGGCGTCCGGCGCTGTCGGATTGTGGTGGGGGACCGGCCATACGCTGACGCTGTTGTTGGTTGGATCGATCGTGCTTGCCTGGGGATTCCATATTCCTGCTGAATTTGAGGTCATGGCCGAGTCCGGAGTCGGACTGCTCCTGATTGTACTTGGAGGGAGTCTTGCGCTGAAACTGTACCGTGAGCGTTGGCATGTCCATAGCCATGACCACGACGGTCAGCCGCATGTCCACCTGCACAGCCACCAGCAACAACGCGATCATTGCCATCGTCATTGGATGACGGACGCAATTCGTCCGTTGTGTATTGGCATGGTGCATGGGCTTGCCGGATCAGCCGCGTTGATGTTGATGATTTTGGCGGCGACGACCACCATGGTCAGCGGGCTTGTGGCGATCCTCGTCTTTGGCGTTGGATCGATCATCGGCATGATGGCGATCGGTTTGACCTTAAGTGTGCCGGTCATCTATTCGCGTTCGATGAGTCAGCGACTCTTTGTGGGGGTTCAGGGATTTGCCAGCCTTGCCAGTATCTTGGTTGGGGTATGGATGTTGGTGGAGTTGACCCCCTCGGTCCTCGGACATTGATGCGGCTTGGTGTATCAGGTGCGATACGCCGCTAAGGTGCATTGGTGGTAGCCCTGTGCTATTGTCTGCGAATTGATGGTAGGACTGCACTAAGATAATAACCATGACGTGGTTCAAAAAAGAGAAACCTGCAGAATCCGCCCCGCCGCCCCGTTCAAAAAGCAGCGAGGGGATGTGGCTTAAGTGCAATCACTGCCGGGAGATCGTCTACCGCAAGGAGGTTGACCGGAATGACAAGGTTTGCCCAAAATGCGAGTATCATTTCCCGATCTCGGTCACTGAGCGGATTGGTTTGCTCCTTGATCTCGGTACCTTCAAAGAATGGGATGCGGGTTTAGAAGCACAGGATCCGTTGAAGTTCCACGATACCAAGCCGTATAAAGATCGAGTCAAGGCTCACCAAGAAAAGACGGGCCGGAAGGATGCGCTTGTTATCGGTGAAGGCCTGGTCAACGGGCGTCGGGTAGTGCTCTGTGTCTTCGATTTCAGTTTTATGGGCGGGAGTATGGGGTCTGTGGTCGGGGAAAAGCTCTGTCGCGCGATTGATCGGGCGTTGGAGCTAAAGCTGCCGGTCATCCTCGTCACCACTTCTGGGGGTGCGCGGATGCAGGAAGGCATCCTGTCGTTGATGCAGATGGCCAAGACCTCGACTGCGGTCGCGAAGCTGGGCGAGGCCAAACTGCCGTTTATCTCGATTCTTGCCGATCCGACGTTCGGCGGCGTCACCGCCAGTGTGGCGATGTTGGGAGATGTCATCATTGCGGAGCCAAAAGCGTTGATTGGGTTTGCGGGACCTCGTGTCATCGAACAAACTATCAAGCAGCAGTTGCCGGATCAGTTCCAACGGGCCGAGTTTCTTCTCGAACATGGCATGATCGATATGATCGTCGAGCGCAAGCGTCTCAAGGAGACGGTTGGCACCCTCGTGAATCATTTTTAGCCTTCTGCATCCTCCCGGCTTGTCGATGAGCTACTCCTCCATAATTGAGTATCTCTACGCGCTTCAGAAGCACGGCATCAAGCTGGGCCTGGAGACCATGCAGATTCTGTTGGACAGGGTCGGCAATCCTCATCGCTCACTTCGCGTCCTTCATATTGGAGGAACCAACGGAAAGGGTTCGACGGCGGCGATGGTTGCGGCGGTCCTTCAGCATGCAGGCCGACGGGTCGGGCTCTATACCTCTCCTCACCTCATCGAATTTCGGGAGAGGATTCGTGTCAACGGATGCATGATCCCGGAGCCTCACGTTGAGGCGTTGATCGCGCGTTTGCGGGCCGTGCTCGAAGATAATCTGGAACCGACGTTTTTTGAGATGACGACGGCTCTGGCATTCCTCTATTTCGCAGAGTCGGAAGTCGATGTCGCTGTATTGGAAGTTGGGTTAGGCGGGCGCTTCGATGCAACCAACGTTGTAGAGCAACCACTGGCTAGTGTGATTACGACCATTGGTCTGGACCATCAAGAATATTTGGGGCACACGGAGGAGGCCATCGCATTTGAAAAGGGGGGAATCATTAAGCCCTTTGTCCCGGTTGTGATCGGACGGATGGGAGAGGAAGCTGAACGGGTTCTACGCCGGATCGCGCAGGATCGTGCAGCTCCCTTGTGGCAGCTTGGCCGCGACTTTGCTATTGACGGAACTCGTTTCGAGCGACTGACGTATCGGGGTGTGACTCGTGTGTGGGAGGATCTCACGTGTGGTTTGACAGGGCGTCACCAGTGGGACAATGCTGCTTGTGCATTGGCACTTCTTGAATCGGTGGATCAAG
Organism: Nitrospira sp.; assembly: GCA_005116955.1. Taxonomy (GTDB): domain Bacteria; phylum Nitrospirota; class Nitrospiria; order Nitrospirales; family Nitrospiraceae; genus Nitrospira_D. The sequence goes on from SWDI01000005.1 coordinate 186,815, forward strand.
CTGGGCTGGCTGTGGATGCGGCAGCCGTTCGCAATGGCTTGCGTACGGTCTCATGGGAAGGTCGGTTAGAGGTGATCGGCGAGTACCCCACGGTCGTGCTCGACGGCGCCCATAACCCTGCCGCCGCGCATGCGCTCGCAGAGTATTTCACGGATTTTTCCGTCAGTCACCCCACATCACGGATTATCCTCGTATGGGGCATGATGCGGGATAAAGATCGTCGGGGATTTATTGATCCGCTGTTGCCGTGTGTGTCGGAAGTCGTGCTGACGCAGGCGACCCTTGCACGGTCTGCTACACCCCAAGAACTTCGTGCAACTCTGGGTGAATGGCAAGGGCCGGTGTTCGAAGCCGTCCTTCCCATGGACGCATTGGTAGTCGCCAGAAGCCGAGCCTTGCCTCACGATCTCATCTGTATTACAGGATCATTGATGCTCCTGGGGGATATCAAAGCGGCAGTGCGTGGCTGTGGACTGTCACCGATTCGTGGCTAGCATGGTGGGTCCTCTCGCGTGGGTCCGCTGGCAGCGCATTTTCATCATCGCCATTCTCACTCTCATTCCCTTTCCTGGATCAGCGGCAGATACCCAAGTAGGTGTCGGAACGTCACCCGCTGGATCCGCTCCTCTCGATATCACGGCAGAGCGGATCGACTATCGACAAGATCAAGACGTCTACGAGGCAAACGGATCGGTGGTGATTCAGCAGGGGGCGATTACGCTCACGGCGGACCACGCTACCATTCAAGTCTTGTCGGGGATTCTCACTGCCGTCGGCCATGTTCACTTAACGGACCCGCAGGCCGATGTGACGGCTGAACGGATGGAGATCAATGTCAATACAGAGGCTGGCGTGGCAACACATGCCCAGCTCTATGCTCCGACAACCAACTCATCGATATCCGGCCGCCTCCTGCAGAGGTTTTCTGAATACCACTATCGAGTGAAAGATGGCAGTTTCACGAATTGTGATGCGCAAGACGGAGAAGTGCCGGCGTGGCGTTTTCGGTTTAAGGATCTGGATCTGACCATGGGAGACACCTTGGGATCCAAAGGCGGGTGGTTCTGTGTCTTGGACGTGCCCACGATTCCACTACCTACCTTCTCCTTTCCCATGACCAAACGACAAACTGGCTTTCTGATTCCTAGCCCGAGTTATGACACTCGATTTGGATTTCACCTGAAGCAGAGCTTTTTTTGGGCGATTAATCCGAGTCAAGACTTGACGGTCACACCCTCCTATTACAGTGACCTCGGATATGGGTCTGATTTTGAGTATCGGTATGTCTTGGACCGGCGATCTCGGGGCAAGTGGTATGTGAGCTATCTGCAACAGACGCAGCTTCCCAATGTCTCCGGCCTCACCGACACCGGGGAAGATGTCAAACAGGCACGCGCCGCACTCATCGGAACCCATACGCAATACCTCACCGATACGTTGCTCCTCCGCGCCAACGCCAATTTGGTTACAGACCCTAACTATTTCCAACAACTGAGCAATTCAGGGATACTCCGTGCTTCGCCGAGCAGCGAATCAAACCTCTTGGTGACCCAGCGCTTGCCCTACGGCAACCTGTATCTTCTTGGCCTCTATCTGCAACCGCTACAAGCCGGAGGAAAGGATACATTTCAACGGCTTCCGGAGGCCGGCTATAGCCTGCCCCACGTCTCACTATTCAATTCTCCTATCTTGTTGGGCATGGAAGGGAACTATGTCAATTTCTATCGCGATCAAGGATTTACGCTGAATCGGATCAATGTCGTTCCTAGTATTTCGACAGATGTACTGCATCTCGGGCATGTGATTGGGATTCGACCCCAAGCGAAGTTCCGTGAGGTCTATTACACCAGAGGGGCGCAATCGGATGAAGGGCAGCATCGAGAGACGTTTTGGTTGGGGGTGGATGCTACGTCAAAAGTGACGCGCCGATTCGCCCTTGCTGACGGGAATAGTTTGTTGCATACCCTCGAGCCCACGGTCACCTACGAATATGTGCCGTCAACTGATCAATCGAAGTTGACGCAAATCGACCAAGTCGATGATCTTCCGAAGAAGAATTTGCTGACGTATATGCTGCGTAGTCGGGTATTGGAATCAGGGAAGACCAATGCCTTCAACTGGCTCGATCTCACGTTGGCGCAGAGTTATCATGTCGGCGATGTACAAACTCTGGCGCGTGAGTTTACGCCAGGAGTCGTCCCTTTCCTCGGATCATTCACCCAACCGCTCCAGCCGGCTACGGTGCCCATCCAAGGCAAGAAGTTTTCTGATATCTGGATGCGGGCCGTGATCGGTAACAACCTGCCGACGCTGCTGTCGCCGGCGTGGTTGGATACCCCGGTAGTTGGACGTGCGGCGCAGGCGTGGGCTCTCCGACCGCCGATCAATCGGTATCTGACGGTCGACGCGTTCTTCGATCCCTATCAACCAGGGGTGAGTCAATTCAACACGGATCTTCGATTTCAAGAGGGAACCAACTGGTATTTCGAAGTGGGACAACGGTACACGAGAGATGGGAATCGGGTCAGGCGAGGCGACGTCTGGAACCCTATCTCATTTAATGAGGTGTTTGCTCCGACGAAGGACATTCAGTTTGTGACGATGGGCGGGGCCTTCCGCACCCCGTGGGGATGGACGTTCGGAGCCAAGGCCTACTACGATGTCAAAAATGGACGAAGCCCGGAATTGGACGCCGTCGCCTTGTATCAGAATCCGTGCAGATGTTGGTCGGTGGGGCTGTATTACCTGAAGTTCCCGGATCGTGAGCAATATAGCTTTATGTTGAGTCTCACTGGAATCGGTTGGACAGAAAGTGCCGGGACTGCCGTCATGCGCACACTTCTGAGCCCACTGCTGTGGGGTGAACGGGGGCTCCCATGGGCGACTCTGGGCGGGCCTTATGGTATTCCTCCGCAGACCTCCGAGACCGGTGCTGCACTGCCCGGAGGTCAACCTGGACGATGATCCCCGTTTGACACTAAAAACAGTGGTGGGGTACGATGCCTACGCAATCACGCATCAATGATCTCAACCCCGAAGGAGGGCGCAGACGTGGCTGGTGACGCCTTGAAAGTCGAAGATTCTACTTGGGATGCCGAAGTAATGAAGGCCTCCGAACTCGTCATGGTCGATTTTTGGGCGGTGTGGTGCGGCCCATGTCAAATGGTGGCTCCCATCGTGGAGGAATTGGCAAATGAATACGCCGGGAAGCTGAAGGTTCGAAAACTGAACACTGACGAGAATCCAGAGGTGGCGGGTCGTTACCAGGTGATGAGTATCCCCACGATTCTATTCTTTAAGAACGGCCAGCCCATCGAGAAGCTGGTGGGCGCCAGACCAAAGCGACAGTTCAAAGAACTGATCGATTCACTGCTCGCTCAGCATGCAGGGACTGCCTAGCGTGATGCTGAAATAGGGAGAGGGGGGCCTCCGCTCCCGTCCAGGTGGCGCTTAGTGGCGTTCAGCGTACCAAGTGTAGGCCACTCGCTGTTCCAGCGATACGTTCTATTCGGCGGGAGGGATGTTGAGTGTTCCGAGGTGTCGTCTGCGTTTAGCTAGGCTTTGCCTTTGTTGCAGCTATGCTGACTGAGCTGCGTATTACGAATTTTGCTGTGATTGAACGACTGAGTCTGAACATGGACTCAGGATTTGCCGTGTTGACCGGAGAGACCGGGACTGGTAAGTCGTTATTAATCGATGCAGTGGCGCTTCTTGTCGGTGGGCGAGCCTCAAGCGAGCAAATTCGTTTCGGTGAAGACGAAGCCCAACTTGAAGCGTCGTTTGAGATTCCGCTCACGCATCCTCTTCTTCAACGGCTGCGGGCCAAAGAAGTCCTTGGCCCACACGATTCTCAACTTATCATTCGACGCATCATTGCACGCTCAGGAAGAAACCGGGTGTATCTGAACGGAATCCTCAGCCCTGTCCATGTGCTGGAGGAGTTCGCCGGTACGCTTGTCGATATCCATGGCCAGCATGACCAGCAATCGCTTCTATCCAGCTCCGCTCAGCTTGAGGTTCTGGATGCCTTTGGTCGTCTGCTGGAACTGCGGTCCCAATATCAATCAATCCATCGTGAGTTAGTGAGTTCCCGTGAGAAACGTACTGCGCTTGCCATCTCGCTCCAACAGCGGGTCCAGCAAGAAGACCTGTTGAGTTTTCAGCAGGAGGAGTTGGATGAGGCTGCCTGCCGTCTGGGGGAGGAAGAGCTGCTACAGGCTGAACGTCATCGGTTGGGGGCGTCTCGGCGTCTGACTGAATTGGCATCGGAAGCTCAGGAACGAATTCAGGGCGATGCGGCTGGTATCTTGGCGAATCTGGTGTCGATGGAGCGCGTGTTAGGAGAGCTCACTCAGATCGACCCTGCGATGGGAGGAACGGGCCGGCTTGCCTCCGAGGCCAAGGTGCTTCTGAAAGAAGTCGCCGACTCCCTTCGCGGGTATGTCGAGGGGCTAGACGCAGATCCTCAGCGACTCAGTGTGATCGAAGATCGTTTGGCTGTCATCCAGAAGATGAAAAAGAAATACGGGGGGACGATTGAAGCCGTTCTAGAGGTTCAGGATCGAGTGAGGCAAGAACTAGGCCAACTTCGAGGGGTGGACAGCGAGATCGATCGATATGATCGTCTTATTACGGAGCAACAACAGAACGTCTCGGCACTGGCCAGAGCGCTCTCAGGGAAGCGAACGGAAGCAGCCAAACGGTTGACGAAATTGGTGGACAAAGAGCTCAGTGCGTTGAAAATGGGATCGGTACGGTTTCTGGTCCAAGTTATGGCTTCTGGGCCTGACGAAATGTACGGTTCTGATGGTGCCGATCGTGTCGAGTTTCAGCTGTCGACCAATGCAGGCGAGCCGTTGAAACCGATATCTCGTGTGGCATCGGGTGGTGAACTCTCGCGGGTGATGCTGGCGTTGAAATCCGTCCTTGCTGAGGTCGATCATGTGCCGGTCTTGATCTTCGATGAGATCGATACAGGGGTGGGAGGAGCGGTCGCAGCTACGATTGGGAAACGGCTACGGGAGTTGGGCCGCTACCATCAAGTGCTGTGCATCACGCATCTCCCGCAGGTCGCCTCTCAAGCCCAGCATCATTTCTCTGTCGAAAAGTTGGAGGTCAAGGGGCGAACGGTAGCGACGGTGCGTTTGTTGACTGGCATAAGTCGCGAGGGTGAAATTGCGCGCATGCTTGGTGGGGAGCGAATCACTGCCAAGACTCGATCTGCAGCGGCGGAGTTGATCGCCGGAACGCAATGAATAGATCAAGCGGCGGGAGCGATCTCCATGGCTCGGGAAGAGACGGGGGAGTCCTTTACGACCTGAACGAAGAGTTCAAGTAACTGCGGGTCAAAATGCATATCAGATTGAAGCGAGATCTGACGGATTGCGGCATCCAGAGGAAGGGCGACGCGTCCAGGTGCGTCGGCGGTCAGATGATCAAACGTTTGGGCAATACCGACAATACGGGCCAGTAAGGGAATATCCAGGCCTCGGAGTCCATGAGGGTAGCCCTGTCCATCCCATCGTTCGTGGTGGGATGCGATGATTTCTCTTGTCTCAATCGGCAAACCCAACGAGGCAATCATCCGTGCACCTCTGTCGACGTGTTCCCTACAGAGGGATGCTTCGCCTGAGGGAAGGATCTGATCCTCTGAGAACCTATATGATGGAAGACTTGTTTTTCCTACATCATGCAGAAAGGCTCCCAAGGCCAACGCTTTTTGCTCGGATACGGTAAGATTGAGTCGGCTAGCCAGCAACGTAGCATAGAAACTCACTCGGCTCGAATGATTGAGTAATTGGCGGTCCGTGGCTTCCAGAATATCGGACAGGAGTGGAAGCAAGGTCATCTCGTCTTGCTGCAAAGCATCATGGTTCTGCTGGTGAATGGAATGCGACGCATATTCCGTCTTAACTGAGTTCCATGCACGTCCACTCTCTTCCTCCGAGCCCCACAGGTCGGGTAGCGTCCGAAGGCAGTAGCGAAGAAAGTCGAGTCGGCGCTTCTTGTCCATTGTCTGTTGAATGAGTGTGGTCAGCTCGTGCACGTTGAAAGGCTTCAGTAAGTAACCCGCGGCTCCCTGACGGATACCCTCCATGGCAGACTTCAGGCTCCCGTATCCCGTGACGATAATGACCTCCACGTCGGGGTGATGGTGCTTGATGTCTCTGAGAAGCTCGAGTCCATGACGATCCGGAAGCTTTTGATCGAGTGTGATCAGGTCAATGGGTTCCTGGCTGAGGACCTCGATGGCCATCTTGGCGTTCTCTGCAGAACGAACGTTGCAGAAAGTACGAAGTATGAATTTAAGAGCATCGCGGGGCCCCGCTTCATCATCAACCACGAGGACAGTCGGTTGTGTTCCTGACTGACGAGAGGTTGTGATCATACGCGACACCTACTCCAGGAGTAGGCTAATGATAAGTAATCCCCGTTCCTTTTCATGAGGTTGCGAGAAATTTCAATATAGAGTGGTGGTGGCATAGTGAGCAACTATACGTATATATCATAAATGCTAGGATACCTATGTTGATAACAGGGATGTGGGGATAATGTGTGTATAAGTGTGACGCTCTTGTGCATAAGTGTGTCATTCTTGTATGGGCAGGTCGGGCTCTTGGGGCGAGGAATTGTCCAGACGACCGATGCTGAGAGTGTCCATTCGGTATTTCAGCATCCGTCGGCTAATTCCAAGTAGGTTCGCGGCGTGGGTTTGTACGTAATTGGTCCGTTTCAACGCATCAAGGATAATCTCCCGTTCAAACTCCATTACGGCTTTTTCAAGCGACATGCGACCGGCGAGGGTATCGTCTCGAAGCGATGTTGAACGAGAGTCATTCTTGATCAGATTCGGCAAATGCTCTGGAGTGATTTGTGTAGCATTTTTGGACCAGATGAACGCCTGCTCGACGAAGTTTTCCAGCTCGCGAACATTGCCAGGCCAAGAATACCGAGTCAGAAGCTCCAATGCCTCTTTTCCGAATTCGATACGAGGGCGTCGTTCCTCGTCCAGCCGTTTCTCGAGAAAATGTTTGGCTAGGAGGGGAATATCCTCGCCGCGTTCACGGAGTGGGGGGAGAACGAGCGCAATGACGTTGATGCGGTAGTAGAGGTCTTCTCGAAACTGCGCTTTTCGAACGAGGTCATCAAGATTCTTGTTCGTCGCTGTCACGATGCGGACATCGACCTTGATTGGCTGAACTCCCCCGATTCTCGTAAATTCGCGCTCTTGGATGACACGCAGGAGCTTCGCTTGCGTGATTGGACTCAAGTCACCGATTTCGTCCAGGAACAACGTTCCGGTGTTCGCCAATTCAAACTGTCCGACGCGTCGGGCTGTGGCATCCGTGAACGACCCCTTTTCGTGGCCGAAGAGTTCGCTCTCTATGAGTGTTTCAGGCAACGCGGCGCAGTTCAGGGCAATGAAGGGGCGCTCGCGTCGGGAACTGTTGTAGTGCAAGGCTTTTGCGACTAATTCCTTTCCTGTGCCACTTTCTCCAGTAATGAGTACCGTGGTGCGGCTATCGGCGACCTGCTCGATTTTTGAGTAGATCTCCTGCATCCCCTGGCTTTTTCCGATCAGATTATGGAAGGCATAGCGCTGGACGACTTGAGCTCGCAACTGCTTGACTTCTCGCTCCAGTTCGGAGGAGTTCAGGACGCGATCAATGATGATACGGAGCTCATCGACGTCGAACGGTTTTGAGAGATAGTCAGCAGCGCCGAACTTCATGGCGTCGACGGCTGTTTTGACAGATTTGGTACCTGTGAGCATGATGACAGGAGTCATCTTGCTCTCCAGACGAAGCGTTTGAAGTACTGCGAGGCCGTCGGTTCCCGGGAGAATGACATCGAGAAGGATGAGGTCGGGTTCATCCTTCCGAAACACATCGAGACCTTCCTGACCATCACAGGCTTGGAGAATGTCATAGATTGGTTCGAGAACCATTTTGAGGGAGGTACGGACTCGGGGATCGTCATCGATCAGCAGAACCCGTTTCCTAACAGCCAAACTTTCCACAAGCGCTCCTTACGTTCTAACCTTGATGGGAGGGAAGAGTGATGAGGAAGGTTGTTCCACTCCCTTCCGTACTCTGAACTTGAATCTCTCCTCGATGCTCCCGAACGATCTGATGAGCAATGGTCAGTCCCAAACCGGTTCCTTCGTTTAGAGCACTCGCATATTTAGTGGTAAAGAAAGGATCGAAGATGTGGTCAAGGTTTTCAGCTGAGATGCCGTGCCCCGTATCCTCGATCTGTATCTGCAGCCACATCTCACCACCCACTTTTGGGAGCCTCGTGGTCCGTACTCGAAGGGTTCCATTTTTGTCGCCGATGGCATCCATCGCATTCAAGAGCAGGTTTAAGAGGACCTGTTTGATTTGCTGCCGATCTAACATGCCACGAGGAAGCTCCGGCGCCAAATCTTTTTCAATCTTGATTCCGCGGCTGTTTGCCTTCACTTGGATGAAATACAGGCACGACGAGACGATTTCATTCAGATCTTCATCGGTCAACTGAGGTTCCATATATCGAGCGTAGTCGAGAATCTCCTGAATCAAACGTTCAATCCGATTGACGTCCTCAAGCACAATGCGGCTGAATTCTCCGATAAACTGACTGTCATCCTTCCGTTCTGGAGCCAGTTGGATAAACGTCTTGATCGACGTCAAGGGGTTTCTGATTTCATGCGCGAAGCCCCCTGCAATGGTTTCCAAAGAACGCAGTCGATCAGTTCGCCGCATGAGGACTTGAGATTGCCGAAGGTCCTCGTACATTAGGAAGGAGTCGAGCGCATTGGCGGCGCTCTGGGCCATAGAGGTCAGTAGTTCAAGGGTATCGGAGGGGATGATCGTGGATTCTTTTTTAGATTGGAGGACGACGAAAGCGATCAACCGACCTCGATTCAGTAACGGGATGGCTAGATTGATGGGAAGTGTGGCGAACTGGGCATCCGCTGTGTTGTCCAGCAATGTCGTGCGTAGGGAGTCGGCCAGCACGGACGAGTCGAGGATGTCCTGGCGATCAGCCAGTTGTTGAACAAGGGGGTGCTTGAGAGGAACGGCGGGAGGTGCGGCTATTAAAGAAATCGGCGTGGGTACATTCACCAGGCGAAAACATTTTCGCTCACGATCAAGCAGATACAGTAGCCCTTGAGAGTGCCGGGAAGCATCGGAGAGGCCGTAAACAATTCGCTCTGCGATGATGGGAAGGCTTGTCGGGTGCCCTATGTCCCGTGCGAATTTCGTGAGTCGTTGCAGTAAAGCTGTGCCTGCCTGATCAAGGGTTGATTGAGGAGTTGGATGATTTGTCATGAGTGTGGTGCGCGAAGTTGTATCCGTCCGCGTAGTTCGTTGTGGTGGAAACGAGTCTACGTATCATCACTAGGTTAGAAGTATACACCCGAAAGGCTGTTTCACCCAGCAGATTTGGTCTTCCGTACAACGGCGAGTAGAAGTTGGTTGTCGAGGACAGGGAACAACTGGATTGGGCCCGCACCTGCATGAGTCAGCAGACGGGCCAACTCATCCCGCTCATAGGTATGCAATAGGCCATGGCAAATGGCTTCACGCAGACGGCCGAGATAGTGAAGGACAATCTGGGCCGGAGACCCAAATTCATCGTGGTCTTCGGCGAGCAGGTGGCGGCGAACCAGCGTCGAGAGGTCGGTGTGCGGTTGAAGGCAGGTAACGACGGCCGTTCCGTCCGAATGCAAGACGCGGAGCATCTGTTTGAGGCAATGAAGGGGTGAGGACGTGAAGGAGAGCGAGAGCTGGCAGAAAATGCGCTCAATCGATCCGTTGGTGAATGGAAGCGGTGCATTCCAGTCTGTGCGCATCCAGCTTGTTGTTACCAATTGAGCAGTTGGGATGGCAGCTCTGAGCGTGTCGGGCAGTTCCTTAGCGAATGTATGGAACTGCTGTTCTGCAAGCCTAAGCGATTCATGCGATTGCTCCAACCCAACGTAGCGGAGAGGGACGGTCGTCCGTTTGCTGTGATGCGCCAACCGATAGGCCTGATTGGTCAACATGAGACGGGCGAAGTGTCTTTGGCCACAGCCGATATCGAGGACAGTCATGCCTGGGTCAAGGGGAAGAAGCTGTCGATACAGGTCATTCGTCATGCCTAAATAGTTCGGCAAGTGTTCGAGTTCAGGCAGGTGAGCCAAATGAGCCCCCCACAAGGCGCTACGTGTGGCCTGCGAGACGTGGTATCGAAGGCGGATGCGCTCATGCTCCAACTGCCGTTGCTGATGCACATCGTGGTGGTTCGATTCCTGGCTCTGAGCCAAGGGAGGACTGTTGATCTGGGGAGTCGAAATCAACTGCAAGATCGTCTTGAAGGCTTCGGCACGACGTTCGGCGTCACTGGATTCTCCGGACAGGTCGGCCGGCAGCGATATAACGGGTGGGGCGGTTCCCATGGCAGGAACGGGCTGATGTTGAGAGCCGAAAATGTCTTCAATGGGACGGTTCTTTCTGGGAGAGGCGAGAATAATTGGCGGAGTGACCAGCTGAGCGAGCTCAACCGTTAACGAGGCTAAGTCGATATACCCTCTAGTGATCGCATCGCCGACAAACTTGTCGAAGTTGACATTGAGGCCCCAGAGATTGACGACGCCCCGCCGATGGCCTTGCCGGTAGGTTTCAATGACATTGGAGCGTGAGATGGTGGAAAGAGCGGTTTCTAGGTCGAGGACAGGATTCAACAAGAAAAGTCGATCAGCTGCTGTACTCCGGGCCATAACTTTCATCGCCACTCGCGAAGTAATATCCTCGGCGAGGAGCGTGACTGGAGCGGTGGGCCATGTGGTGTGGACAAGGTCCAGAACGCTCTGGAGATCAGTCTGCATGTTGCTTAGAGTGATGTGTAGGACACTGCCCTCGCTGTGGCCGACATGGTTCGAGTGGTCATAGCGAAGCACGCGCAGATGGTTGGCAGCGAGGTAAAACGAGAGTGGGACGTAATCAGTTTGGGTCGATCCGAATCCTGGGATCACGATGACGATTGGGGTGTCGGCTGACATGTGATGGCGAGCATGGTCGGCCGTCACTGCAATAGCTTGACCGTGCGTATTCCGGCATTCCCATCTGTCGCTGACGATCATTGGTTGGCTACCTGGGTCGGCAACGTCTAGAGAGGAGCCGATGTGTTGTGCAAGCAAACGGGTGATTTCTCGTTCTGCAAACGGCGTCAGTTGGGCAAAACGGATGCCGATCCGTTGTCTCGGCTGTGATAGATCTGGTGTTAGCTCGGATGCCGTGGCAGGATCAGACATCAGATGGATAATGCGGCCGATCAGGATTGTGTCTGGCGTTTCTGGCTGCTGTGCTTTCGGTTGCGTACGAGTGCTGATCGAAGAAAAATGAAGCGCAACTACCTCGTCAGTCATTTCCAGGAACGGCTCCGTGAGTAGACAGACACCACCTCTGCTGAAGTTGGTGACGAGGCCAAACAGACGTCCAGCTGCAGCGTTAGAAGTTTCAATGCGGACCTGCAGCGCGACTCGAACTCTCACGGTTTCACGATAGTCTATGCCTGACAGTCCCGATTGGGTAAAAGCTGCTGCAAGGTCATCTGCCTTATCCATCGGCGGAAACTGAGCTTCGACCGTTATAGTAAGCGCGCCTAGATGCGCTGCATCAATATATGACGTAAGGATCTTTCGTTGGTTCTCATTGAGTGCGTTGAACTCGAGTGCAAGACGGGACGCTCGCCGGTCGATGCCGACCTGTTGGGGCGGGGCTCCTCGGTCATGCGCGGTGGCATCCAGTTCCACCATGCTCACGACTGTCTTCAGGAGCAAGTAGACGGGCTGTTGCTCAAATGATGGAAGTGTACCTTCGACCTCCAACGAGGCTCCGCTTGGGCTCAGATCGACCATCATACCTTCATGTAGCCGAGTGCCAATGGTCACACGTGCTGACAGGGCGACGGCCGTCCGAATGTATTTGCGGCGCTCGGGCAAAGGCTTCGTTGATTGGGTGAAGGGGAGGGGTGCGGGCGGCAAGGTGTGTGCCACAGTCTGAAAAATCGCCTCGACATTCCGTTCGACTGCGCCGCCTGCCGAAGAAAGCATGGAGGGTACAGGGACAGCGGGACTGTCCAGTAAGGGAGGTGGCTCCACCGGAATCCACACCTTGATCGACAAGAAACCGTTGATCGGGGCCTGAAAATCCCAACGGCCTCCGAGCTGTCTGATTACCGCATAGGCCGCAAAGAGATCACCGGTTGTTGCGTGCGGGGGCGGTTCCTCAACCTCAACCATGATGTCGGTTTCTTGGATGTGAATTTCGCATTCGGTGGCCGTCGCGTGTAGAACCTGGGCTGTTTCTTGGTCTACAGGGGATCCGGATGGGCTGATCCTGGTACTGACTCGTAGTCGATGAGGGTTTCCCATAGCTGCCATATAGCGGTGGGCATGTGAGAGGAGCATGCGCACGAGATCCACCATGGAGTCGAGGCTTCCGGCGTAGGGCGGAAGATTTTGTCCATATGCCCGTTCAATCCAATCGGTGTTTGTGAGGGGAGGTTGAGCGGAGGACAGGACGGCCTCGATGATCTCGTTGATGGTGTCCCGGCGGATACCGATGTCCGTCGCGGTCTGGATGAGTTCGCTTCCTAGATGAATGGCTTCAGTGGCGTATGTCGCAAGTGAATCGACTTGTTCTATCAGATGCGCATCACGGATGGTTTTGAGCAGGAGTTGAGATTGGGCTTGAATCGCACGGTGGGGGGCATGCAGAGTTTTTGATAAGGTTGACACGCGTCGTGCGATAGCGAGAAGTTGATCGGACTCACGAAGTTGATGCTCAAGCTGGTGAATGGTCTTGGTCTGCCGGTGGTATTGTGAGATATCGCGCATCAGACCCAGCGTTCCAAGATACCGGTGATTCACATCGTACAGTCCCCTCGCACTGATCTCGGCTCTGACTCGGGTATGGGCTGGTTTGTTAGCGGAAGTTTTGCGGAGGAGATCGATTTCCATACGCTGGGCTGCTCGAGGCCCTGTTCTGCGGTCATTGAAACGATGATGAGCGAGAGCTTGTTGATCGGAAGGTACGACGGCGGAGTAAAGAATGCCGAGTAACTCGTCCTGCCTGTAGCCCAGCATGTCGGTGACGAGCGGGCTTAGAGATACGAATCGTCCATCCACATCGAGTTCGTATAATCCATCGCTGAGGATATCGATGAGACGGTCGTGACGTTCCTGTGTCTGTTTGAGCGTCATACGGATGGCACGTGTTTCGAGCGCACCTCTTATGTACAAGACCAGTTCCTCGAGAAAGCCTGGTGATTTCTTGTAAAGGATAAAATCTGCACCCGACTGAAGCGTATTCAAGGCGGTGGTAGAGTCGCTATGATCCGTTTGCAGCACGAGCGTGGTATAGGGAACAAGCCGCTTCAGTTCCGAGAAAATAGGCTCAGCGCGCTGGGCGATCACATCCTCATCGATTACGATGAGCTGCCATGATTCCCGAGGTCCCCACTGAAGCGCTTCCTCCGCGGTGTAGACCGCTTCAACGCGGCAGTTTGGGAAGAATCTTCTGAGGGTGAGCGTGGCCAGTTTGATTTCCTCGGCGATCGCATTGACGAGGAGGATGGTGACAGGCTCACTCTGCGGCATGGCACGATTCCCGTGTTTATGGGCAAGCCTGCGGTCAGGGAGGTCATTCAGCGGGGCTGCTGCATGTTGCCGCCGCGTGCCAATCAAGCAACTCAACTACAAAATACTGTGTGATGCGTTAGTACAGACAGTGTGATTGTGATACCACAAGTGGTGACGAGAAACCCAGGCTGGTGGCCGGTTCTTTCGTAGGGGAAGGGTGGCTATGGAGCTGTTTGAATGAACAATTTTGGACGGTAGGAAAACTGCGGACTGCTTGCAGGCCTGCCGGATGTTCTTTGTCGGCAGGCCTGCAAGGGGAGATCAGTGCGCGGCGGCAGTCTTGCCCTTTTCCGAGCAGGCACCTGGCGTCATATATAGCAGATAATTGCCCATCCCATGTTGGGCTTCAGTGTTTTGTAGAGAATGGTGGTAGACCATCACCATCTCATAGTCCTCGTCTTTGGAGATGGGGAATCCCTGGCCGTCTTTATAGACTTGATGGGGTAGGAATTCCCGAAGTGTTCCATCGCGCTCAGCATCCGGAATAGTCCGGAGAAGGGTCTGTTTCTTGGTCTTATTTTCCAAGGCGATCAGGAGCAATTCATCATGGCCGTGCGGATACGCGTATTTGACGCAGCCGTCCATGCTGAACTTCAGTGGAGCCGTACGGACTTGGACACCCGGGCCGATTTCGATTCCTTCATCCGTCTGATCCGCAGGTCGATCACCGAACTTGGTGAAACAGACGATGTTGACGCCGACTTGATAGACGTCCATTGCTTTGACCGGTTTGGCTTTCGGGGCGAAATACATCGTAAACGTTGCGATGACGTCCTTGGTGGGAGGGGCTCCATGATAGAACGCGACCACCGTCATGAGCTTATCGGTTGCCGAAAGTTGGACGCCGTATCCATCGGGGAATTGTGTCTCCGACATTTCGAGTCCGGCCCCACCGTAGAAGAGCGGCTCACCGGGGCAGGAGACGCTAGGCTTGGTGTTGTTGATCATCAAAATATGGTGCAGATAGTTCCTCGGCAATTCTTTTCCATCGACTGTTGACAGAGCCGACTTGAATCCAATCAGGTACTTGTCTTCGGGTAACTGGAAGTTGAACCGCGGCATGGAATCGCCCATATCGCCTTCGCCATGGCCTGTCGGAAGATCGATGGGGCCGAAGGTTAACACCGCGGTGTTCTCTCCATACGTGATCTTTGAGCCCACCTGCTTTTTCAGGGTGGGAATGGCGTGATGCTCATGGCCCCCATCAGCGTAGGCTGATGAGATCATGAAGAAGAGAGAGATAAAAAGAACGAGGGACCTGCGCATAAGACCTCCCAGAGGAAGTGAAGCGGTGATGGTAAACCGGACTCCGATGTCTTGGTATGGTTCAGAGAAAACAAACGGACTCATTGGGCGCTGGTCGGCGATGATGTTGCCTTCTTCCAGTGGTATGTGCCGCCGTGTTCCTTTGGCGGTATATTCTTTCTCGTGTCGACTCGTGTGTACCACCAGATTCCTTTGGCTTGTGTGCCGTCTTCTGAAAGCAGAACCTCAAATCCGCCTTCGCGGTCGTTGCCGGGCTGGTGCCAGGTGCCTTGCCACAGTCGGTTCTCAATTTTAGTTGTGACAAACCGTCCACCCTGTTGTGTGTAGGGGCCGTTTCCATTCTTGTCTAACGTTGCCTTGTAGCGTTTGTCATCCTCGACTTCGAGGATATCCCATTCCCCGCTCACATCAGGCATGGCGGCTATCGTAGCACTGACAAGCTTTTGTGAGGTTGCCGCCGCTGACGGAGAAGCAAGCGGGCCTCCCGGCTGAGCCGAGCGGAAGGATTCGTGCCACGATAGGAGTTGCCAACGCCCGGCACGGCGTTCGAGGACGCCGGTTTCTCTCAGGGGCAGGACCGTCCGCTTCATAGCGGATCCCTCGCCGACATAGCGGGTATAGTCGAGCTCCATCGTGAACCAAGCCACATCGCCTTTCGTCCAGACTTTGAGTTCCGTAATCGGGATCTCAATCTTCTGCGTGTTGACAAATTCTTCACGCATTTCTCGTTCAAACTCAGGCCAGCCGACGTACTTGCGACCGCCCACTGTGTAACTGACGATATCGGCATCATGTGCCATCAGCCGAGAAAGCGTTGGGAGATCCTTTTCCGCGTTGGCCCGGACCATTTGACGAATGGCTGTTTCGGGGTCGAGAGGATCGCTGGCGCTTGCAACTGCGGCACAACTGATCAATAGGAACAGACTTCCACAGATAAACGATCCCCGACGGGGCATAAGGGTCTCCATGTGCATAACAAGGTTCACAATTTTAGGATGCGCAGAAAAACTACACGGCCTGATTGGCCATGTCAACAACGAAGTAGAGTCAGGAGCAATGAGGCGCGACCACGACCACAGTGACGTTATCTTCGCCTCCCCGATCGAGTGCTGCAGTGACGAGGCGGTTGCAGACCTGAGTTGGGTCGAGCTCGCCTGCAGTGAACACGGTACGGATCTCTTCGTCCTCCAACATCTTGGTCAACCCATCCGAGCAAAGCAAGACTAGGTCCTCAGGGAGTAGGGGAAAGGCCGTGACGGTAGGTTTCACCGTCGAGCCAACCCCCAAGGCACGTGTTAACACATGTCGTTCTGGATGAGTCTTCGCCGTTTCTACCGTGAGGATACCGCGTTCCAGGTATTTTTCGATCAACGTATGATCTTTAGTTAGAGGGGTCAACGTACCGGATCGCAACCGATAGGCACGACTGTCGCCGACATGGGCGAGGTAGGCAAGCGGGGCGGGGCCGGAGACGATCGCCAGTAGCACGATGGTCGTGCCCATCCCTTTCAGCTTGGGTTTTGATCGAGCCTGATTGAGAATCGCGTCATGCGCTCGGCTGAGCAGGTCTGTTAACACTTCCACAGAAGAGGATGCTGGATCTTTATAAAGCAGAGTGCTTGTTGTTCGTGCTTCGGCTTGTATGGTTGCAATGGCCGTTTGAGCGGCGACTTCGCCACCAACATGACCACCCATTCCATCCGCGACGGCCCAGACACCCACTTCATCGAGGACGGCGAACGCATCCTGGTTCAGGGTGCGCACGAGTCCGATCTCGCTCTGACCGACGCCGACCCAGCTGCTCATTGGGAATAGGCCGGTTGAAGGGTGGTCGACAATAATGAGGAAGGGCCAAACCGTGACATCATGTCCTCATAGAAGCGATCGGCAAGGAGTACGAGGTTTTCGGTATCCGCTCGGTTGTAGGTCAAGAGCGTATCACGAGCGATCATGTCACCGCCTCGCCACAGGAACCATAGGCGGACCGCATCCAATCCGTCGAGACCGCTGATGGTCTGGTTGCGCTCGATGCCCAGTTCTTGTTCGATGTGCTTCAGCCCTCCACGTAACGCAAGTCGACGGGCGGCAAAACAGAGGTCGAAGTGCAATATGGGAAACCGGAGATCAGGAAACTTAGCACGGAGATAGGGGACATCAAAGACGGATCCGAAAAATGTCACAAGGAGATCACAGTGATCAAGCTCCGTCTGCAACCGTTCCGTCGTCAGAGTTTCGCCACGAACCAGGCTTGTCGTGTTTCCTCCGTGATGAAGCCCAACGACAGTCACCTCTCCTGATTCCGGCGATGCGCCGGTTGTTTCGATGTCGAGAAAGCTTATCCGAGGTCGGCAGGCTTTGTAGAGTCGCCAATGTTCTCGCCGTGGAAGGCGTGAGCCAAACAAATGAATCTGTCCCATTTCTGTCAGCGATTGCGCCTCTCGAAGCTCTTCATCGTACCAGGTCTTGCGCTGCTCGGAGAGACCAGCTACGGACGGACGATCCAGGAAACTTTGCCAATCGAGCAGGCCCTCTTGCCACCAACGCCTTTCCGTGACTGGTCCGACACCGGGGAGAAAGATGAAGCTAGAGGTCAGCATCTCGTGGATTGTAGCCTTGATTTCGTATAGGAGACAAGCTAGAGTTCGCAGCATCACGAAGAATGCAGTGAAGGAACGGGTGGAGCCATTGATCGTATGACTGCGCCAGCGAAGAGAATTCGTATTACCGTGGGCGGAGTTCAGCTGGAGGCAGAACTCAGAAAAACGAAGACGGCTGATGAAGTCTATGCCGCGCTTCCCGTCACGGCTGCCATGACCACGTGGGGAGAAGAATTCTACTTCCCAATTTCCGGAGTCCGCGACTATCGAGAAACCGCGACGACTCAGGTGAAAGTCGGAGACATCGCCTTCTGGGGAGCAGGGAAAGTCCTGGCAATCTTTTTTGGAAGAACCCCCATGAGTTTGGGGGCGGATCCCGTCCCTGCTGATCGCGTGAATATCATCGGGGCGATCATAGGGGATGCGACCCGACTTCGGCAGGTAATGGAAGTCCCGACAATTTGTCTTGAACCGGGGTGAGTGCCATGCGGCTATCCAAAGAGCGTGTACGACACATGGCTGAGAGCCTGACCGGTCGTCTCCAAGAGGAAGGCCACATTGAACTCATTGGAGAGCGGAAGGGATTCGTCGAGGTATTGGAGCAGGCCATCACCTCTGAGTTATCTGTTGAGGATCGTGTGAATGCGGAAGTGCGGCAGATGCTGAAGGCCTATGAAGAGCAAATTGATCGAGGGCAGGTTGATTACCAAAAGATGTTCCTAATGGTGAAGCAGAAGTTGGTCCGTGAACGAGGCATCATCCTATAGGACGTGATAACGTGAAGCGGCATAAGGTGTAAAGAATAGCTGGGCGTTAATCCGGCTTCTTCACCGCGCACTGCTCACGTTTCACGTAGTTCGTATGTTGAGCGAAGACAAGGCGAATCATCTGGCTCATGTCATTCTCACGGCCGTCAAGAAATATACGGGAGCGAAAGTGACGGGCAATGATGAGCAGGTCTTAAAATCGATTAAGCAGGTGGTGGCCGCTGAGTTGATGCAGGAACAGGCGATTGATCAAAGGGTGAAAGCCAAGTTGACATCGTATGCTCGGGGGATTGTTGAAGGAAGCACGGAGTGGGATATCTTGTATCGCAAGACGTTCGAAGAAGAGACACGCAAACAGACGAGGATCTGAAGGCTGAGGGTCTATGGCCATGAGAAAAACCGTAGCACGATTGGGAGTGTTAGGTCTCGTGTTGCTGCTGGTTGGGACAACGGCATGTTCGCAGAAACGTAAACCGCTTGTCCCGCTTGGCCTTGAGAATGAGGTAAAGGCTCAGGCCACGGCGCTGACAGAAGAGGGTACGCAAGCGTATCAGGCGAAACAGTACGAGGAGGCCAAACGGTATTTCGAGCAAGCCATGGCGGCGGCTCCGCAATCCGGACCGGCCCATTACAACTATGCCTTGGCCTTGAATGCGCTTGGCGATTCAGAAGTCGCCAGGCAGCATTTTTTGGAAGCGGCCAACCTGTCTCCTGGAGACAAGACCATCTGGGACTCACCGGCGCTTTCAGCCTATGGGAATCCTGAGAACAAGGGCCGCACGAAGGATCGTCCCTATGGGACCCACCGACCGAACTTCGGCGGGATGCCGAGATATTGAAAGGGATGAATCTATGAGCAAAGAACTCGCGGTAGGGGATCAGGCACCGGAACTCTCAATTCCGGACCAGCATGGGAAATCCATGACCTTGAAGAGTTTCAAGGGTAAACAAATCGTCCTCTATTTCTATCCGAAAGACGATACCCCTGGCTGCACGAAAGAGTCCTGTGATTTTCGTGATGTGGAGTCGCAGATTCTCCGAGCGGGAGGCGCCATCGTTGGAGTGAGTTTGGATGGAAAGGAATCGCATCAGAAGTTCATCAAGAAATTCGGACTGCCGTTCCCGCTCCTCAGCGATGAAGATGCGGCGATCTCCAAGGCCTACGGCGTGTACAAAGAGAAGAATATGTACGGGAGAAAGTATTGGGGGATCGAGCGCAGCACATTCGTTATCGATCTCGAAGGCAAGCTCAAGGCCATCTTTCGGAAGGTGAGCGTCGACGGTCACGCGGACGAGGTGCTGAAAGTGCTGAAGGCCTAGCGTCCACCCAGGATTTTGTGACCCGTCCGTTCTTGTCCAGTAAGGCGATGCGGCAGATGATGAGCCAAACCCGCAAAGCCTGTTTTACTCTCTTCCTTCTCATCGTTGCCTCGCCGGGTCTGCTGTTTGCCGCAGAGAAAAGTTCTGCCGCGATTCTCGTCAGAGACGCGCTGACGGCTCCGGGCCAGCCAGCTACCGTAGAGGCGAAACTCATCTCGAAACGGCTCATGCTCATTGCTGCATTGGGCGGGGAACCTCTTGAACTCGTCGTGGATGGGAAGGTTGTCGCCACGGCGTTGACCGGCGGTGATGGCAGGGCGTTCTTCACCTATACTCCAAAGGCGCAAGGGCTCGCACCAGTCCACGTCCGTGTCGGCAACAGCCCACGAATCGACCAGGCAGAAGGCCAGGCCAATCTCGCGGTGTGGGAGAAGCGGCAGGCAATCCTTGTGGTCGAACTGTCGTCCCTGATCGAGGAGCCACTACCAAGTCGAGTCCCTCCCATCGGGATCGCGTTTGAATCGGAATGGAAACCGATAGCCGAGGCCGTGCATGAGCTTGGGAAGCTCACCCAGTTTTATTACAAGGTCGTTTATGTAATGCATGTACCTGTGGGAATAGATGCATTTCAGCGGAGCGCAGAGGTCAGGGATTGGTTGAAGAGACACAAGTTTCCAACCGGCTATGTCTTGGTGCTGCCGGCTGACACCAACGCCTTGGGGGCAAAGATTGACGAGCTCCATGCAGCCGGTTGGAGGACGGTGAAGGTCGGCGTTGGCCGATCGAAAGCTTTCGTTGAGTCTTTTGTCCAGCGTCGCCTCGATGCCATTATGGTGCCGGAACCCACGAAGGGCGAGGTGCCGCGCAAGGCTAAGGTGGCGAAAGATTGGAAGGATGTGAGGAAGAAATTGTAGGGGTAGAAAGTGGAAATCCATGCTAAAACAGAGCTTTATGCCATGGGGCCGTGTCCATTGCAATAAAACCCCACCTCAGAATAGTTGCATTTCTACACACCTGGCTTGACAGTATTTATCAATCGGCTGAGAATGTGTCGCGCTCATTCCCGTTCCTCATAAACCTTGTGCTTGACGAACATGACACACGTATGACTAGGGGCGAAATCGTTTTTGAGCAGTTCTGTACGATTCACGCAATAGCTTTCGAGCGCGTAGATGAATGTCATCAGCCAACACCAGACTATATTATTGCCCTTGGTGACGGGCGCGCAGTAGCTGAGGTCAAGCAGATCGACGAAGACGAAAATTTCACTGCCATCAGCGGTTCTCGAACCATTGGCGACCATGTGCGTGCGAAGATTAACGAGGCACGGAACCAGGTGCGTGTCTCGGCGAACGGTGGCAAACCAACAATCCTGCTAATCTACAACAATTTGGATCCGCTTCAGTTGTTCGGAACTGAACAACATGACTTCGTTGCGGCGATGTACGGAGAACCGACGCTCAGGATTTCCGTCAAAACGGGACAAATATCCGACTCCTTTGAGGGCCTGAACAAGTCCTTTCGCCGTGGTAAGAATGATTCATTCAGTGCCGTCGGCCTGCTCAAGTGCACAGGTGAAGGGCCGGTCGTGCATCTGTATGAAAACATGTATGCTAAAGTTCCGCTTGAGTATTCCCGTCTGCCAGAGGGCATAACCTACACGCGATTTGAGGTTCAGGCCCATGACGGTGCCTAAAGGAAAATTGTACGCTTAACTTGAAAGCTCTAATTAAAGCAAGAGAACCTTATCATAGGCCAGATATATGCTAGCAGTTGTGCCTCCTTCTGCCGTGACCTGATAAAGCTCATGCTAGTGGATGGATATAAAACGCTCCCCTTGCAAATGAGAGCACCGCGCAACCTAGCCTTGAGCGGACTAGGGAGATGGCAGCAGACACAACCGCCGTCCTCGCGGGCTTGGAATTCGAGCCCGTGCGGTAGGAACCTAATGCGTAGCGACGGTCTGGGATTCTCGGGCAGCCAGGCTTTTTCGGCGGTTGTTGGAAATGGTGCGGTCGATAATCGCACCACAGTTCATGCATTTCCATGCATAGAACACGAGAAAGAAATCAGAGAACCGCTCCAACATCAGCATCCCTTTGCACTTCGGACATTCCATTGATCCCTCCTCAGGTGGTTAGGTTCACAGCTGCCAGCGAAGTACAGCAAGAGCTGTACCAAGGTGTCATATGTCCGTATTGCAAGGATTCGTGAGTTACGTAGTTAACTTGAGTAATAATTGTCACATCATTGACGGTTCCAAGGAGTTACATTCGTCAATAGTTTGTCGCCTCATAATTAAAAAAGGGTCGGGAGTCTTATATGTGTTTGTTTATTTATTCTTGAACGAGAGGTCAAGGATAGACGGCGTTAGCGGGTCAGCTAGATTGAAGCCTTGTTCATTGCAGCGATGAGAGACCCTTATGCGACTTTCTTGTCCAGGTAGAGAGTCGGGTCGATGCCGGATTGCTGGAGATCCAGAATAGCCGTGATCTTGCGATGCGGTGTTTCTATCTGTGCGGCGAGGTCCTGCTCATAGGGCTTTGAGAGCAAGGTATTCCCTGCGTTCTTGACCAGGAGCACCACCGGAGTCAGCGGTACATGGTGGTGGATCTGGTTGACGATGGCGACTTCTCCTGTATTCAACTCCACGACCGATCCAACGGGGTAGACTCCCACGACCTGAATGAATTGCTGGACTAATGTCGGGTCAAGGTGGCCTTCGAGGGAGAGGCGATAGAGCAACTGAAGGGCTTGATGCGCAGGTTGTCCTTTGTGGTAGCACCGATCACTTGTCATGGCGTCATAAATATCGACGATGGCCGTGATGAGGCCGAACTGACTGATGTCTTTCCGATCGCGCTGATGCGGATATCCGGCCCCATTCACTCGCTCATGATGCTCAAGCGCAGGTTGGACGTACGAATCTCCTAAGTCGGTTGTGCTGGCCAAGACCTCAACCCCTCTGAGGACATGTTGCTTCATGATCTCCATCTCATGCGCTTCAAACCGGCCTGGTTTGTTCAGGATTTCGAGGGGCACTTTCGTTTTTCCAATGTCATGCAGCAATGTCCCCACACCAGCGAGATGGATGGCGTCCCGATCGAACCCAAGGCTCTGTCCCAAGGACATGGCCAGCAGGGACGTGTTGACGGAATGGTAAAAGGTGTATTCGTCGAATCGCTTGAGTCTCGACAGACTGGATAAGGCGTCCGGATTCCGAAAGACGCTGTCCGTCATGTCAGACACGACTGTTCTCACCGCATCGACATTGATCGCCCGTCCCAGCCGCGTGTCATGCATGGCCTCTTGAATGACGGTCTTCGCAGCCTGATACACCTGTCGGGCAACCGCCAGCTCTTCTTCGAAGGGGACAACGGTCGGCGCTGGCACCGGTTCCTCCACAACTGGGACACTGGAATTATCGGCAAGACTCTGCTCCGGTGCCAGCGCTTCCTGGACTGGTTCTGCATCAACGCGGACGACCAGTGTCTGCACTCCACAGGCCTTCAGCTGTGCGATCTGTTGATGCGAAGTGATCGTCAGTTTGTGCCGAAAAAATGGCGTACTCAGCCAGGACCGATCGAGTTGTTCGATCAGCATGCCTGGCTGCAATTCGTCGATTCCAATCCGCTTTGTCATGGGAACATCCGGTTGAGGCGCTCCTTCTCCGGAACATTATCGGTCTGCGTCAGCAAATCTTAAGGCGTGAGTGACTGCAACGCAGCCATTCGTCCATGAAGACCTACATGGCACCGGGACTTGGAATCGGAAGCGAGAGTTGTTTCGTCAAGACAGGTGATACTTCGCCATGCGGTAGCGGAGTGTATTGCGGGTCATCTTCAGGAGACGGCTGGCTTCTGAGATATTGCCGGATGCCTTTCGAAGCGCTTCTTCGAGCATCCGCTTTTCCATGTCCTGAAACGACAGGCCGAAGGCTAGGAACGACGGCGTGGGACCCTGGTTTCCGCTAATGCTCGACGAGACGGTTGTCACGGAGGCTGGTAAATGAGCAGGTTGAATGACTTCTGCTTTGCAGGTGATGGTCAGCCATTCAACAACATTGTGGAGCTCGCGGACGTTTCCAGGCCAGTCGTGGTTGTGAAGGACGGCAAGGGCTGCCGGGTCGATACCCTTAATACGACACCCGCGTTCCTGTTTGGCTCGCTCCAGAAAAATCAAGAGAATCGGCTCGATATCTTCGAGCCGTTCGCGCAATGGAGGAATTCGGAGCTGATACACATTTAGCCGATAGTAGAGATCAAGGCGGAATCGACCGGCCTTGATGTGAGCCAGTAGATCCTCATTTGTGGCGGCGATGATGCGGATGTTCACTTTATGACTGCGGGTATCGCCCAAGGGATCGATCGTATGGTTTTCCAGCACACGGAGGAGCTTGGCCTGTGCTGCCGAACTCATTTCCCCGATCTCGTCGAGAAACAATGTCCCCCCCTCCGCCAGTTGGAATCGTCCAGGCTTTGCCCGCTTGGCGTCGGTAAAGGCGCCCGATTCATAACCGAATAACTCCGACTCTAGGAGACTCTCTGGGATGCCGGCGCAATTCAGCGTAATCAGTGGACCCTTGGCTCGTGGACTGTAGTAATGAATCGCCTCGGCAAACAGTTCTTTGCCGGTTCCACTGTCACCGGTGACGAGGACGGTCGCATCCGTCAACGCCACTTCTTTGGCCAGTTGCTTCATAAGATTCATTTGCGGTGAGACGCTGATGATGGACGTAAAGGGATCATGTGGCAAGGACGGGAGCACCGACAATCTTGACCGGTGGAGGGCTTGTGCGATAGCGAGCTGGAGGTCTTCGAGACAAACCGGTTTAGTCAAGTAGTCGACAGCACCGGCACGCATGGTCTCCACCGCGTCTCTGATGGAATGGCGGTCTCCGATCACAAGGAGGGGTGGAGAGTGGGGCGCCTGACGAGCATATTCAAAGAGGGGAGTCAGGGTATGGGCATTCCCCTCGGCAACGACCAGCGCGGGTGAAATATCGGACCAGAGCGCGAGTCCTTCAGATACCGTATCGGCGGAGTAAATGGTGGCGTGAGGCGAAACTGTTTGGAGTAGTTGCTTGAGGTCGGAGTCTTTAGAAAAGAGGAGAAATGTCTGAAGGTTCATCGGAGTACTCCTTATACAGAGCTCCTGTAGAACCAGGTGAATGAGCACTAGCCTACACCTCTGTGCACAGAGAAAGAAAGGGGTGAGAGGAACGGAGGGAGGGAGCACGCGTCATGCCTGAAAAGGCATGGTCGGTTACGGTCTTACCAGTGATTAAATGAGGGTCGGTCATATTTGTCCATACGGAGGGGTAGCTGTAAGAGGTTGTTAACTTCTGGCTGGAGATCGCTGATGAAGGGGAAAACGAACTGTCAGCCAATGACCTTGACTGACAGTTCGCCGTCAATAGTGCTCTGCAAGATTCTCTTTAGCCGCTACTCCTTGTCCACACAAAATGCTCGTTCGTAGGCGATGATCGTCCAGGCTTCTTCTTCAGTGAGCATGCCGCCCTTTATGAGGCCCGGCATACCAGTGCCGGGACTTCCATTCTTCACAACCCAGAAGAGCTCCCCGTCGTTCCGCTTCTTATGGAACTTACAATTCGTAAGATTTCGTGGACCCGGTGTGAGCAGCATTCCACCCGCACCGTCACCTTCTCCAGTCTGGCCATGACAGTTTATGCAGGTACCCTTGCCCTCATAGAGCTCCTTGCCCTTGGCGATGATGTCAGGAGTTACGGTGATCGGGCTCTTCATTTTTCGTGCTTCCCCACGTTCAGCGTCTGGCACACGAGGCTTCAGTGGGTCGGACTCAGGGCCGGACCAGCCGACAGAACTCCACAAGGCAACGGCGACGAAACTACACAACGTCACAATCAAACTCGTCCCTCTCATGGTTCCTCCTTGGTGATGGCAACTGGGCTCCTACCAGATGGCTGCTCTCGCTGCGCATCTAGAGGCACAGATTCGGTACTTATGTTAACACGATATTATTCTACGTTGCAGTGCCTCTATCTCATGGAACGTGGCTTGATTGGGGTAGAGGCGCGCTGATCTAGCAGTAGAAATGATCTCGCCGGTCCGAACTCATTGGCCCGGACCGGCGAGAGACTCACGTGGGACTACTGCAGTGTTCACCACTGCAGGTTACTAGGGAACTTCGACGATATCTTTGTTCATCGGCCCGAGGACGGAGAGCAACTCGCCCTTTTCCTTCGCTGGGACGTTGAAGGTATCCAATGCACTGACCAGGTCTTCCACGAGTGCGTTAAAGGCAGCGGTGGTGACCTTCATGCCCTTGTGCGTCGTCTTCATATCACGGCCTGAGTAGGTGCAGGGGCCACCGCTCGCTGCACACACCTGTTCGACCAGGAGCTTGTTGAGCTTCTTGAGGTCGGTGGTCGCGAAATAACTATTAATGCGCTTGTCTCCGCCCACATTGCTGATGAACTTGGTGACAACGGCTTGAATAGCACCCTGTCCGCCAAGTCGATCATAGAGCGACGCATCTGCGGCAAAGGACGTCGCGCTGCTCAGTGTCCAGGTGGCTGCGACGGCAACCACCATACTCAGAATCTTCTTACTCAAAGTCATATCGTCTACTCCTTTGTGTGAGAATGAATTGACTGCAAGACCTCCGTGCCCCGCTCATTCATTACGGGTTCCAGGGAGTGTTCGGCATCAAGTTATCATACTTTTTAGGATTCTGGTTAGCGATCACAACCGCAATCGCACCACGCAAGGCGCCCGTCAAGGAGTGGGTCACCACTGGATACGCCCCTGGGTTGTCCGCGATCAGGTCAAAAGTGGCGGCGCTCCCTGGACCGACCACATAGGTCTGGACCCCGACGAACTTGTTGGCTGGATTGCCGCTTTCATAGACATTGTCCCAGATTTCGGCGATTGGATGGAGCGAGGAGAACTCGTTCGGGCCGGCATTGACGAAATAGATGCGTACCCGTTCGCCAACCTTGACTTCCAACGGCTCTCCCCCTGGGAAGAACGGATGGTACTTGAAGATCCCGCCGTTGAAAACCGTATTGTCCCACTTCCGATCAAACATTGCCTGCACGTTGTCTGGGTTCTTCCAGAACTCGGACTGCACCAAGACAAATTCACGATCCGCCTTTGGCCACACACTGGCGTCCTTCGGATCCACGATGATCGCACCGAACATGCCACGGGCGACGTGTTGGATCATGGGGCCCGCGCCGCAGTGGTAGAAAAACACGCCAGGCTTCTTCGCGACGAAGGAGTACTGGTGTGTCTCGCCTGGTCCAACCGTCTTGTGGTAGTTCTTCAGGAAGTCGAGCTCGGCCGCATGAAAGTCCATTGAATGCGGGAAGGAGTTATTCTTGTCGCCGATCAAGGTGAAATTCACGGTATCACCCTCGGTCACTCGGACGACCGGGCCCGGCATCTGACCGTTAAAGGTCCACGCCTTATACTTTGTCCCGTTCCCGTCGATGACGATTTCTGTTTCCATCGCCGTAAACGTGACATCGTGAACCTTCGCCCCTGCGGACCCCGGCATAGTGATACAGCCGCTGGCCCCCACGAGGACGGCAAGCCCTAATGTAGCTGTGAGCACACGAAACCTCTGCATAGTTGCCTCCCTTATGACTGTATTTTATGGAAAAAAGACGCTGCCCATGAATAAGCGTGGCGAATTGATCCCCCTCCCACCCTTTATCGACAAACGTCCAGTGGACTATCTACCAAATTTAGAAGAAAAAATACAAAGAAAAAATTTTCGGTTGTGCATTCATTTGAGTCCGAATGGCCCTGTTTCGCCAAGACTGAGACCCCTAGGATTTTGCGATGCAGCACAATACATGCCGCGCGTGTGGTTCTTCAGTGAAGTAACTATAATTTCTGTGCACAATTAATAATTTATGTAGGTTGTTGGTAGAGATTGAAAGGTTCTGTTGGAAAGAAGTCGATGCTGTGGATCAAGTGGTCCGGCTAAGGGGAAGAATCGAATTAGATACATCCTGTATCGGATTCGATTCACCCAACTGCGCCCTCCAACATGAAGGGACAACAACTTCTGTGTCATCCTGAAGGCGTGAAATAGTCACGGGGACCTTAGATTACGTTGGGCGATGACGACGTTCCGGAGAAGCCCTTGGTGTTTTGCGCGCCGAATCGGGCTTTGTTGAAATATTGCGGCGAAGGTCTGCTCATCGAGCTGAGCCAGTTCGTTGAGGTGCGGTGCAAGGCTCCAGCGTGACGGTTGAAACGCATGTTCCTGAGTCGGTTCGGCTCGGAGATTAAAGGGGCACACGTCAAGGCAATCGTCGCATCCAAAGATCTTGTTCCCCATACCCCCTTGTAACTCCTGAGAAATAGCGGCCTCATCACCGCGCAGTTCGATGGTCAGGTAGGAAATACAACGAGTGGCATCAACTACGTAGGGCTCGGTGATCGCTCCCGTGGGGCAGGCTTGAATGCAGAGCGTGCAGCTACCACAGAGATCAGTCGCCGGCTCATCAGGGTCTAGAGCCAATGTCGTCAGGATTTCTCCCAGTAACAACCACGATCCATATTCCGCTGATACGAGATTGGAATGTTTCCCGATCCACCCTAGGCCTGCCTGCTCCGCCCAGGCTTTCTCCATGATTGGGCCGGTGTCGGAGTACGAACGGGTTTGAGCGTCAGGTGCAAGGCTAGAGATGCGTTGCTCCAGCTGCTTCAGCCGTTTACTTAGAGTCTTGTGATAGTCCTTTCCCCACGCATAGCGCGCAATGCGGCCGTAGCCAGGTTGTTCGTTGGCACGATGGTCGGTGAGGTAGTTGGTTCCCAAGGAGATGATTGACCGGCAGCCGGGAAGCACCTGGCAAGGATCGGCGCGTTTATCCGGAGCCCGCTCCATCCAGGCCATGGTGCCGTGATAGCCTCGCCGGAGCCATTCGGTGAGACGATCAAAGAGGCGTTGAGATACCGCGGCTTCTGAATTGAAGGGGGAGCTGTTTTCCTGGTCGCCAGCAGCTGACCGTAGATGGTCAGCCGATACGTGTGTAATTCCAACCGCATCGAATCCTAGCGCATGGGCTTCTTGTTTGATGGCGGCCGTGATGGACATGGGATATCTGGGAGAGTTAGTGCTGAGCGGAACAATCAAAGCGGACACTGAAGTGGGCGGAACATCGGACCGATTGGCATTGACCACATGCACCGACAATGTTTGTTTTCCAATCCGTCTTCGCTTCGTCAAACCGGCACTGCAAGCGACCACCTTTCGAGATCGTAGTCCAGGGGTGCTTGGTTCCGGGAATGGAGGCGACCAGGCATCCTTGTGGAAATGGAACGTGACAAGGGCGTCCGGTTTCACCTTTTTCTATCATGAAGCTGCAGGATAGTTCCGTCGTGGCTGCTGAGTCTTCCTGGTCCTGTACGCTGGTGTTGGAGGACATCGCGAGTTCTGGTACCAGGAGTGCCATGAACAGGGTAAATTTGCTCCAGTGTGAGATCATCGGTGGAGAATCGTAGCACAGTCCTTTGTCTTGCAGCCATGGAGAGGGCCACGTAGAATCCTCCCGGCCAGCTTCTATCCAAACCAATGGATGAAGCCTGATCGCTGCTACGCCCTGGTGCGCGACCACCTGAGGCGTTGATTTGCGTATTGGATGATCTGGTCGTAGATCGCAATCTCATAAATGACTGGGATGAACAGCGTTCACACAAACCGTTTGCTGCAATCGTCAAGCCATGGGCACCGCTGACGAGGGAGTTCCGTGCCGAGGGCTTCTACGAACGGTTTCCAGCCAAAGGACAGCTTGAACGGGTACGGAAGATTCACCAGCGGCTACTGGATGCGATTGTTGGATAACCGAACCACCGCATCACGGGGCCTCGTTCTGCTGTTGGCCGTCCAGGTGCTTCTGTCTGTTGCCGTATTGGAGACGGGTGCTCTGGCGGCGGCTGATACAGATGGATTAAAGGTGAAGGTAGAACCTAGTGGTGGAATCCGTGCGACGGCCCATCCGCTTTTCCCAGCCAAGCCGGAAGTGATACAAGCTTTGTTGGCCGATTACTCCCATTGGCCGGATCTCTTTGAAGTTCGGATGCGGCTCGCTGAACTGACTATCCGTGAAGGGGTGGCCACGATCGATCTTCGTATCGAGCATCCTCTGATGCCAGGAGAACATCGGTTGGTGACGGAATCGAGGAGCCTGCCAAACGGCGGCTTGGTGACCGATCTGAAGGGTGGGGACTTCAAACGTTATCATCGAGTGTGGATGTTCGAACCGGCTGGGGCTGGGAATCAGACGCGTGCGGCATTCGAACTCGTGATTGAAATCGAATCCATGGTGCCGGATTGGGTGGTGGCGATCGCCATGCGGCAGGAACTGGAAGCCCACTTTCGTATTGTCAAACAAAAGGCGTTGGAACAGTCCAAACGGTAATTGATATGGGTCACGTTTCAAGAGAGAAGAATCCTGGTGCATCAGCGCTAGCCGGCCTCTATATCATTCTGGATCCGTCGGTCTGTACGGATCGTCCACTAGTAGATGTCCTGAAACTTTCCGCGACGGCTGGTGCCAAGATTGTTCAGTACCGGAACAAGACGGCTTCGATGAGCGCAGCCTATACGGAGGCATTGTCACTCAGAAGGATCGCGAAGGAGTTGGGCGTGATCTTTATCGTGAACGATCGCTGCGACTTAGCGTTGGCAGTGGATGCTGATGGAGTACACCTAGGACAGGGAGATTTGCCGCTCGATCTCGCACGAAAGGTGATGGGGCCTGACAAACTGATCGGTATTTCGACGCACAATCGAGAGCAAGTGATAGCGGCGACTGCCGGCGATCCGGGCTATCTGGGGTTTGGTCCGATTTTCACTCCTGGATCAAAGTTGGACCATGATCCGGTCGTGGGGATTGTCGGACTAAAGACAATTCGCCAACTGACGCCGCTTCCAATCTTTGCGATTGGTGGGATTACGCTCGACAATGCCGAAGACGTGATACGAGCTGGAGCCAACGGAGTCGCGGTCATCTCTGCAGTGCTGAAGGCATCAGATGTTGCACAAGCAGTTAACGACTTCGTTGTGAGGCTCTCGACACCAGCTGCGCCAACTTCTTAATGGCCGCGGATCGGGCAAGATGAAGGACGGCTGGTCGGAATCGTCCTGGCAGGCCTGGTTCATACGGCAGGGGTCCGAGCACTGGTACACCGGCCTGTTTGCGGAGAATCTCCAGAGTCGTCCGTTCTTGCAGACGAGCTACAGCCGACCGAACTGACTGTGTTTGGTTGAGGACTAAGGCAACGATGGAGATGTTGTTGCGTCGAAGTGCTTCAATCGTCAGCAACGCATGATTGATCCCTCCGAGCCCAGACCGGCCAACCACGACAACCGGAAGACGCAGTGATTTAATCAACTCAGTCACACTGATCTTCGGGGTAATCGGCACTCGTACCCCACCAACCCCTTCGACGACCACGCAATCGTAACGGTTAGACAGAAGGCGATAGACTTTCTTAATCGTATCTGGATTGATGGGGTGGCCTTGAGCCTGTGCAGCGGCAAGCGGAGCGACCGGTTGATCAAACGAGTAGGGGCGGATCGCCCCGAATGGTTCGTCACTTTCAATAATTGCTCGGAGTCTGCCGGCATCAGATTGCATCTCTCGTGCAGGCGACACGCCCGTCTCGATCGGTTTCATCACACCGACCAGGACACCACGCTTCTTCAGATGAAGGGCGAGCGCGGCCGTGACCAATGTCTTCCCAACTCCCGTATCGGTACCGGTGATGAAGATGCCGTCGCTCATATCGCTACAGATGCCTGCTGTCGCAATTCCATACTTGGCCTGATACATCCTTGAGTTGAGCCACGTGCACGATGGTACTGACAACTTCTTCGATCACCGGTGAACGGCGCAGGGCATGATCGAGCCATCCTTTATCTGAGGGGAATATACCCTCCGTCAAGTCAGTTTTCTGCCATCCAGGCAGCAGAAGATTCACGCGAATATTTTGCGGTCCCCATTCCAGCGCGGCTGTTCTGACGAGCCCGATTAGTCCGGCCTTCGATGTCGCATACGCACTCTGACCGGTCGCTCCATGGAATCCTGTGTGGGAACCAATCACAATGATGGAGCCTCCTCCGCGAGCAAGCAGGGAAGGCGCCATGGCTCGCAGGCAATGAAATGTGCCTGTGAGATTCGTGGCGATGACGTTATCCCAGATCTCGTCTGTATGGCGTACGAGCAACTCGCTTTGTCCGATGCCAGCGTTGCAGACGAGTACTAATGGGCCGGTGGTACGGCGGGAGAATTGGTCGACCATGCGTCGAACGGATTCAGCCTCTCGAACGTCTGCAGGATAGAGATCGCCATTCCCGCCGGCTTTGACAACCAGTTCCAAGGTTGCGTGCGCTGCCGGTTGGCCTTGATAGTAATGCACGCCAACGTACCACCCGATCTTCCCAAAGGCCTGACTGATCGCGCGACCAATTCCGCCAGAGGCTCCAGTGACGAGGACGGATGGTGTTGGTGTAATCGGGGACGGCATGCCATCGAATTATGCGAGGAGCGATGCACGAAGGCAAGTGATGGAGAGCAAGTTGTAGAGAGACTGTGAGGTGATCGGGAAGAGGTAGAGGGGCGCCGTAGTTGTGAGTTATAACCAAATCTGGTGTTTGAGGGTTTGAAAAGACGCGGCGTATCTGGTTGATTTGTGATCGCGACACAACGAAGCAACCAAAGGATACGCC
>SWDI01000005.1:219262-264827 GCA_005116955.1 Nitrospira sp.
GATCAAGCAATGTGGATGCCATGCCGGTTCCCGCTCCGCATACGATCGGACACCATCGTGGACGTTGCCAGTCCCGTACTTAGCCGGAGAATAGGGGACGACCAATCACGATCACCCTTGCACCGGAGATTTCAGCGATAATTCTTCTCTGCCACTACACTCTTTGCTAATCTTTTCTTGCCTATGGAGATACCTCATCCAATAAGCGGAGAACGCCACCATGATGGCTCTGCCCACTAAGACGTCTGTACTTACAGCCTTCCTGTTTTTCACATTCCTTTCAGCCGCTTCTGCCGAATTTCATACACACCCGGATTTCGAAAAGAGGTCCGCGCATATCAAGCAAATCTCTCTTCTTCCACCACAGATCCATATGTTCGAGATCGGTGCTGGAGGCACGCTCGAAAAGATGGAAGCTTGGTCACAGGCAGCTGGAGCCAATATACGTAAAGCCATGAAAGAAGAATTCACAAAACGGGAATACCTACAGCTTACAGAGTTCGATGAGCTGACCCTTTCTGGCCCCGCCCGCTTGACGTATGACGAAACTTTCCTCCTCTACGATGTGATCTCAAACGATATCTTGACCCATACGTTCTCCACCCCAAGCGTTCACCACACCCGCACTGTTGTAACAACGCCATTTTTCTCCTGGAAGGCCCGAGACTTTTCTTATGCGCTGGGTAAAGAAGTAGGTATGTTTACATCTTCTCATGTCGATGCCTACCTTGTGGTGCGAGGTTTCGACCAGCGATCATCGGGCGGAAGAAAGGCCCTGGGGGTAGGAACAGCTCTTGTTGGAGCAGCACTTGGAGTGGCGATAATTCCCCAGCGTGGAGCGAATCTGTTCTGGGCCTCACTGGTTGATGCTCATACTGGCGACATCCTCTGGTTTTCAAGATCACTCACTCCGCACGATCTTCGTAATTCTGAAGAAGCCACAAAGCTGGTACTCGAGTTCATGACAGACCTGTCCACCATTGGCCTCCCGGCCAACCCCTGACAATGCGAGTCCTGCAATTTGTGATCATCACAAGCGTATGGTTCCTTACTGGGTGTGGCACCACCCCGTTTGGAACCAGCTCTGATAATACGTTAGATGAAGATGAACGACGGCTGTGGGCAGCGGTCACAGAAGAAGAGAAACGGATTGACCAGAGCGGCCTCCTCTACGCCGATTCAGCTGTTAATGACTATCTCATCTCCGTCATGCACAAACTTAGCCCGCCGGGATTGACTCCGGATCTCCTGGCGATCGAAGTGCGGGTACTGAAAAACCCTCTCCTCAACGCTTTCGCCTTTCCTAATGGGAAAATCTACGTTCATACCGGCATGCTGGCGCGGATCGAGAATGAAGCGCAGCTGGCGACACTGCTCGGCCATGAACTCACGCACGCCACTCATCGCCATACGATTGAGGAGTTGCGTGGCGTACGACGGGCCACGACAGCCCTGGCCACCCTGCATATGATTGCCCTGCCCTTTGGAGTTTTTGGCCTCGCGGCTACGACCCTTGGCACAATTGGCACACTGGGATCGGTCACGGGCTATTCCCGTGGAAAGGAGCAGGAAGCGGATGAGGAAGGGATCCGACTCATGGTCAAAGCGGGCTATTCACCACAGGAGGCGCCGAAACTCTTCGAGCACTTGAAGGAAGAAATCGGCTTTCGAAAGGTGAAAGAACCCTATTTCTTCGGCAGCCATCCAAAGATCCAAGATCGCATTGATAGCTTTCGTGATCTATTGAAAAGCAAGTATGCCGACCAAAGGGGAGAGATTGGGGCCGACCGTTACGACGCCGTGATGACACCGTTGGTCATCGACAACGCCGAGACCGATCTGGCCATCGGGCGATTTCAGTTGGCCCAGCGCGATTTGGAGCGGATTCTCAGCAAACAATCTCGTCATGCACGAGCACATTATCTTTTAGGCGAAGTCTGTCGGCAACGCAAGGGCGAAGGAGACGCCGAACTGAGCGAAAAACACTATCGTCAAGCAATTACAGTCGATCCTCAACTTCCCGCCCCCCACCGGGCACTCGGTTACGCACTGCTCAAGAGAGGAGACCACCAGAACGCCAAGGCGGAGCTTCTCAAGTATCTCGAGCTGGCACCCCAAGCCTCCGATCGAGCCTATGTTGAACAAGCCCTCAAGGAGTCGCCATGACAGCCCACTATCTTCTCAGTCTCATCCTGATTTTCTCTATCGGCGGTTGCCTACCCCGTCAAGCTAAATTTTCGCCCGTCGGAGCAGAGGAGCAACTCCCGACTGATCAGATCTGGGCTGATTGGCCGTCTGAATGGATGACATTTCGGCCAGCTGAATATGATAAAGACGCCAACAAGGAAGGGACTTTGCTCTTACTCTCCAAGGACGGTTTTAGTTTGCAAACCATTACACTGACGAAGCGTCCCGTGGGAAATGATTTCAAACATACCCAGAAGAAACTTACGCCCGGCATGCTCCCACAGGAAGCGGCGGAGATAGTCCTGGATAATGTGAAGGCGACCCCTCAGGTCGTTGATCTCCAGATTATCGAAAACGGACCGGCCATCGTAGCGGGAGCGCCTGGATTTAAACTCACCTATACCTACCGAGAGAAATCCGGCCTGACCCGCCAAGCCACTCTGTACGGGACTCTCGATAGAGACACGCTGGTGACGTTGTCCTATGATGCGGTTAAACGTCACTATTTCCAAAAAGACTTGGCGACTTTCGAAAAGGCCAAGGACAGTTTACGCTGGAAATCCTGATTCCTGGCAAGACAGGCATCAATACGACACAGTCGCCAACGTCGGATTCGCCTCACGTTGGCCCTCAACGGTCACCGACACCCGTCCGAGGATACGGCCGTCGGCCGCTTCGATATCGACCCGCCAATCGCCTGGATCCAGGCCCTGCTTGAAGCTGTATGCCCGATACCCGCCCTCGCGTCCACCTGAGATCTTGAGCGGGATTTTGTCCGCATGTGTAAACGGTCGGCTGTCGTTCGGACGGTAGTACCAGTGGTGATAGATCGTGGTGTGGAGATCAACCGGCGCAAACACAGCGGTGAAGCAATAGATCGGCTCATTTTCCGGGAAGGTCGTATCTGAACGTTTCCAGACTTGATACCACCGTTTCTCAAACGACAATTCAAACTGGTCACCAGTTCGCTTAACCTCATGATACATCCCGCCGAACTTCATCGCGAGCGGCACGGGCGGAATCCAATTCAGAAAGTAGAATCCAACCAGCATGCCGATCAGTGCCGCGGCAGGAACCGACACCCCAATGGCTTCACGTCGCGATCGGCCGAGATTATTCCGATAGATCAGCTGAGCCACGCGCAACGTCACCACGACACTCACGATGGCCCCAATCACAAAAATCGCCGCGTTCATGACTCCGGTGATGACGGGCAAAAAGAATGTGAAGAACGCAAAGCAGACCACCGCATAGAGACTGATCAGCAGCCTGAGATTCGACAGTCGGTCACGCAAAAACTCATTGGCCACCAAGAGCAGAATCAGCAGGGCAAAGAAGACCGCAGTACCGGTGAACGTGGCGCTTTTCGAATAGAAAATGGTATAGGCGCTGAACAGGCCGCCCAAGAGAAACTGCATGGCCATCGGGTAGTAGGGCCTGGCCTGGACCAGCTTCCGGACTAGGCCCGGAGCACTGGCCTGCTCCTCACCCTCCACCGCGGCGACACCTATTCGTCCGGTCAAGACGATTAACGCACCGAGCAAGACCAGATAGAGCAGTAAGATCAAATTATCGAGCAACCGGTCGATCCGTGTAAGCGTCAGTGTGTCATAGGTCACACCCGAGAGAAAAAACACGGCCGGCATGAACGGTTTGGCGAGAACGGACTGAATCTTTACCAGAGGCCTCATGCCGTTCCTGTGCGAAATCCCGCTTGATAATTCACGGCACGTACCGAATCGTGCGACAACCCACACCATGTCGGAGACGGATTCTCGGGATGCTCAAAACGGTCGTCGTTCATCACCCGCCCTACCCCGGCGCACCAAGACGCGCCTTATCCCAAGCGAGGCCGCGGACAAGAACATTATTGGAGGCATACCCTCTCGGGTCCATTGAAGATTTTTTCGAGGCGAGAAGAACGTTGGAGGCCTTGTTCAGCATCCTGTCACACAAATGCGGGCAACGGAGCGTAGGCAACGGGATGACCGATCACCCGTTCCAACCAGGGCGCCATCGCTTCTTCGGGAAGGGGTGCCTGATTGAGACGCACTTCGATCTTGAACTGTCCGTTGACCCCGACAATGCCAATGATCGCGGAGGCATCGTCCGATTCGGGCAAGAGCTCCTGTGTCTGAAATTCACAGAGCGTGGCGTACAGAAGGCCGTGCGGTTGAATCGCCTGCAGCACTTCGGGGAGATCATCCAATGGACAATGCACTGAGCACCGATAGGCAAGCCGTGCTCCAGGCTCAATCTGCTGGAATTCCGTCAGTGCCGCTTCGGAAAACCCTGTCAGATAGGCTCGAACACCGGCCGGTTCCGGGCCGAATGTCTCCGCGAGCTTGCTGGCCGGTACCAGAAACTCAAACGCATCTGACGTGTTGTACTCGAACTGGCAGGGACCAAACGCATCGGGCCAGGAGCAGAAAAATGGAACAGACGTATCAGCCGACTTGAGCACCACCGCATTCTTTTCGACAGAGGTTTCAACCGGCACATTCACGATAGCGATGGCTTCCAGAAATGCGGCGCGCCGCTCGTCCAACCAGCGAGCCCGTTCGATATCACCACGTGTTTCACCGGGCGTGATGACCTCCTGCGTTTGAAGGCGGATCCGGATGAATGAGTGCGCATGCCGGAACCCGATCCAGAACATGCCACGTTGCTCATGAAACCGCAGCACGTCTCGGATGCGCCACGGATGGCTGATAGAGCAGTAGGTGCCGATATCCTGAAAGCGCTCGTAGACCGTATGATAGGCTCCAGACAGAAGGAAAAAGTCGCCGCGCCACTGCTCACGCATATGCACCAGCGTGACATCTTCCGTCGCCCAGGGATCCAGCTGATCGAAGTCATCAGCGGACTCGACAGCCCATTCCTCCACGTAGCAGATCACGTCGCTGGCAGGCGAGACCGACTTGAGCCCGAGCGTGGCGAGTCGGTCCCCGACGGCAAGCGCCTGACCGAAGGTTAGTGGTCCCGTCGTTTCCCATCGCCGCTCACGCACTCTGGGGGATCCTTGACAATAGATTGCGGGTGCCGTCACCGCTCAGGCGCACAGCGCCTCTCACGACTGCGTCACAATAGTTCACTCTTGCAGGAGGCGGCGAGCCGGGCGCAACGCCTTGTTGTCGATCGTCGTGTCGGCGATCAGCCGATCCAGTCCGTCTTTCAAGGTCGCCGCCAGTTGTTCGCGCACGTCATCTTCATTGAACCAGAACACCGTTCGACTCCGACCCCCTTCAATGGTACGAATGGTGGTGCTTCGGTCGGCGAGATTCCGAGCCTGAACCGTCAACCGGCTGCTGGTATCAATGACGGTGGACAAGACGCGGCTCTTCACGGTCACGGAAAAATCCTGCACCTGTCCACTGATGATAATATCGGCATCCGTGGCAGATCCAGCCGGAGCCACACGCACATTCCACACCCGATCTCGCCACCCGCGAGTTTTCAAGCGATCGGCGAGTCGCTGGGTGATCGCGCCTGCAGGCCGATCGCCCAACACATCGAACTGCGTGGTGCCGCCCCAGAGATGCGTACGCGTGCCCACACGGCTCTTGTCTGCCCGTCGATCGTCAAACGGTTCGATGGCGATCTTGACCGGCTCAATGTCGGTCACCTGCACCATCGGGGGCTTCTCCCGCAAATCCATATACCGCATCTCTCCTGTTCCCCTACAGCCGGCCAGCAGGGTCGCCATCATGATGGCACAGCCCACAACACGCAATGACGATTGCTTCACAGGCTCCTCCCGGTCAAAGGTCAAAAAGAGTGGCGGCCCAGTCTACCCAAGTTTGGTGCCAGAGACAATTAGGATAAATAAGTTACGGGGTGACGAGGGGGAACAGTGACCGAAAGGTTTCGCACGCCAGCTGAGCCAACTGACCCTCCCGTACTCGAGAATCTGCCAACGGCACGCAGCGAATGACCTTCAGAAACGACCGTTCAGCCAACACGGCAGCAATCTGGGCCTTTCGGTCATGGGTGATCGGCAGCGTATAGCCCTCCCCCTGTTTACACTCCCATAACGACGGGGCTAGAGAAAGTTCGAGGTCTTTTCCTGCCAGCTGATGAAAGCGACCGAGCAGCTGTCGCTTGTACCGTCCGATCTCCGAACCTTCCAACAAGAGCGCACAGACCACATGATGGCCCCACCAGACCAGCGTACGGAACGTGAACATGTTCCCGCCGGAGAAGTGTTTGGGACAATCAAGGTATTGATACGGAAAATCTTCCAGATGCTCACCTTTTACCAGCTGATGGAGGTGTGGCTTGAAATCAGGAGGAGCAACAAGCGACAGACCTGCCAGCTCATTCTGTAAGGCGCCATGCGTTGCCTCAAGCATGGCTCGTATTTTTGTCGTGATCGCAGCCTTTTTCCGAAAGAACTGTGCATCGGCCAGCAGCAGGGTTTCGTCATCAGTAAACACAGTGGAGTGGGACATCATGGTAGGGATGTGAAGGTACGATGCTCCCTTCCTCTCAGCTCCGGATTACTTATAGCGTGTTTCAAACGCCGAGACCGTCAGTTCGTACTGCCGTCGGCAGTCGGCACAGCGCAGCCGTACCAGATCCTGAAAGACATCCATCTCGCGAAGTGTCAAAGAGGCATGATGAGTTGAAACACACGCCTTGAGGAACTCTTCACCCGGCGGCTCGTCTCGTGAAGTACCTGCTCCCGCCATGTGTTGGGCCGAGGCTGCGTGCGACGTGACCGTCGCGACCGTCAGATAGTGAGCCGACTTGCATGAACTGCAGATGAGAACCAATGCGTTCTCATCCGTCATTCGCTTAGCGGTCACACACAGAGGGTGGACAGACCAACACTGCTGAAGAAAGGCCCCACTTCGGATGACCTGCGCCATAATTGTTTCAATCAGCCGTCATGCGACATGAGATTTGCGCATCAATGTTCAACTGACCGGGCATCATGATCACACGGAAGGAGAGCAGAACCGCTTTTGCCCGATGCCGGCCAGCAAGACCAACAGGACCTTCGTACCGTGAATGGCGTTGGAGAAGACACTGAACCGCCCCCGGCGCAAGGGCGCAGGACGAGACGACGAACAGGAATTCATGACGGGACTGCCACAGGAGGCCCATCCTTCTTCAACGAAGGAGCGACTATCCCCTCCTGAACCGAACGACAGGTTTTGCACACCCGTGGCCGTGCTTTCAGGAAAGAGACCTTCCCACTGGCAAGACAACTGTAATGGACGAATTCGTCACAGAGCGTGCAGCGAGACCAGCCTCCTCGGAGCATCGTTTTGTCCCGATAGAGGTTGTCCTGGCACACCCGGCAAAGCCTGGCCTCGACCCCGAGCAACATCGGCTCCCATTCCCCGCCGCCTTTTCGAATACTCATAAGAGTCGGAGTATAGCGGGGCGAACAGCTGGAAAACAAGCGAGAGCGAGGTGCAAAGGGCGAACGGGTGCCGATGGTTATGTTTGACTACAAGACGCCACCCTATCCTTCTATGAATACACCTGTTACGCACATCTTCCGATCGCAGTCGCGTGCATCAAAAGAGATTCATGAGGTGAATACAATCTGGGCGATTTTAGTGGGATCGCTCATGAGTAAGGCGAATTGAACACTCCCCACCATGCGTTGGGCAATAGGGTTGGACATCATAGACGGCCACTCTTCGTGGCACAGACGAGGTTCAGCTGACGCTCACGTTCTGCGACGGCAAGACGCTTAGCCTGGCGTTCTCCATAGTGAGACACCATGAACTTGCGCTTACGACTGTCGCCTTGTTCGTCGACCCAGGAGGCCAACCAAAAGACACGAATGGACCCGGTCGTTGCATTGTCCACTTGTTCGTATCTGCCGACGCCTGGAATACCCGATGTATTGTTCCGACGAAGACGAGTACGGACCCATATAGCATGGGCGTAGGCTGAGTATCGCCGAAGCAGTTCACCTCGATAGGCCTCAGCCGCCTTCAAGGCCTTGCCTTTCCCTCCATGGATTGCATCGGAGAACGTCTTCACGGCGATATGGTTGTGTCGTTGCACCGTGACCCGCCACGCATGGGTTCGGCTTGCCTCATGATCGATGCGGGTAATGTTGCGGAAAGCAGGCATGTTGTAAAGCATTCTCGGCGGCGCGGAGCAGCCAGAGGTTGTACAGCCGCTGGTTCGGGACACACTTCGCGGTTCGAATTACGAGTGCTTACCGCGAAACAGTTTGAGTGACGCAACGCGTCGCCCAAACAATGTTTAGCCCATTCATACAAGAGCCGGATCTTCGACTAATCCGTGACTCGCCAATGATTCGTCGGAATCATGCGCCACAATCATCCCTACTCCGATCAGTGAGAACGGCACCTGTTCCTGTTGGACCAACACATTGCGAAACACGACGCATTTTCCTCTGATCCAGTGATACCGTCAAGATTCACCCTCGGGCACATGACGATCACCCACCCCTGATTCCTTTTACATAACCCGCATTGTCTCATAATTACGCGCATGTACCGAGCACCTCCCATAACCATAAACCTCAAATCAATCTCGCGTGCGCGGTGCGCGAGCACAGGAGACCATCAAGCTCACTCCCACCCTACCCCGTTTGACTCATCTTTAATCGTTTGTTACTCTCCGCGCGAGTGAGGCCAGTTTCCCAACGAGAGCACAATTTCATGAACATTGCAGATTATCTGGAACAGAAACGCATTGAGGTTGACCGTTTTCTCGACTTTGTGGCCCCACCGACCGCGGTGCCGCCGACGACCTTGCACGAGAGCATGCGTTATAGCCTAATGGCAGGAGGAAAACGGGTGCGGCCGATTCTGACGATTGCAGCAGCGGAAGCATTGGGGCAGACCCCACCTGGTCTCATGGCAGTCGCCTGTTCGCTGGAATTCATCCATACCTATTCGCTAATCCACGACGATCTGCCTTCTATGGATAACGATGACTTTCGCCGGGGAAAACCAACGAATCACAAAGTCTATGGCGAGGCGATGGCCATCCTTTCCGGGGATGCCCTGCTCACAATGGCCTTCAACCTGGTTAGCCGGCCAGATCTCATGAAGGCCTGCGATCCGGTGCGGCAAGTCCGCATCATTCAAGAATTGTCTTTTGGCTCCGGCAACATTGGCATGGTGGGTGGCCAGGTGTTCGATATCCAAGCTGAAAATAAGGACATCGATCTCCCAACCCTTCAGAACATTCATAAGCACAAGACCGGCATGCTCATGCGCGCTGCGGTCCGCATGGGCGCCATTGCCGCTGGAGCAAGCGACCGGCAGCTTGATGACATGACCGGCTATGCTGAAGACATCGGGTTGGCCTTTCAAATCGCCGATGACGTGCTGAATGTGACCGGCACCAGGGAAGAGCTGGGGAAGAATCCCAACACCGATGCTGAGCGCGGGAAAAAAACCTACCCGACGTTCTACGGCGTGGATGGGGCGAAAAAACTGGCCGACGACTGTGTGACCCGCGCCATCAATCGCCTGTCTTCGTTTGGGCCTTCCGCCGATCCCTTGCGGGAAATCGCGCGATATATCACAAGCCGCAAGAACTGAGGCTCCCTGCGGACAGGTCTTGCACAATCATGACGCTTGTTGGCACCGCTATTACCGGCCCATTGAGAACTCACAGCTTACAACTTGATGGAAGTCTTTGACCTCTTTCTCAAGACGATCCTCCTCCGCCCCTATGTCTTTGCGTTCCTGACCGCATTTCTCTTCGCCGCGATTCAACTGATTGGCTGGCCACGAACCTGGCGCTTCTGGCTCATCAGCTGGGCAACGGCGTTCGCCTGTGAGTTCTCGTCCACGCGAACCGGCATCCCATTCGGCTGGTACTTCTACAATGGCTCGACGGTCGGTCAGGAACTCTATTTTTTCGACGTGCCATTCATGGATTCCATCTCGTTCAGCTTCCTGCTGTTTGCTTCCTACTGCGTCGCGCTCGGGCTGCTGCTGCCACGTACATCATCGCAAACAGATGCCCGTTTTCCTCTACGGCAGCTGAACTTCGATCTCAGTATGCGAACGAGTTGGGGTGTCTATGCCCTCACCACGTTCCTCTTCGCCTTTGTCGATATGGTGATTGATCCGGTCGCCCTACGCGGCGACCGTTGGTTCTTGGGCAAAATCTACTATTACCCCGACCCGGGCTGGCATTTCGGTGTTCCCGTGGCCAACTACATCGGCTGGGCTGTGGTGGGACTCATTTCACTGGCTCTCTATTTCCCGCTGGACCGACGGCTCACCCCTCCCTCGCCACCTCAGTTACTCACTCAGCGGCTATTGCTAGGAGTCGGGCTCTATTATGGAGTCTTGGCCTTCAATCTCAGCATGACATTTTGGATCGGCGAAACGTTCATGGGCCTGTGTGGCTTGCTCATGCATCTCCCTATCTTCGTCCTGCTCGTTGCCCGCCTTTCTCACGTTCGGCAATACCATCTCACCAAATAGTACGGTGGTATTCACGCTGAAGAATTTGTATAGTGAGATAACGTCTCCTGTGGTCATGGAGAGAAGAGACGGTGGTGCAATCCTGAACTGCCGCAGAGCCCCATCTCGCGACCCATACGCTTGATAGACTTCGTTATGGCGAAACATTTCAACTTCATCACCGTCATCGTGCTCCTGCTCACGTCCTTGTGGCTCTCCCCTGTGGTTTTGGCCAAAGGCCCAGAACTCCTGCACGTGCTCGGCATTGTGACCTTGATCGATGCGAAACATCTTGAAGTGAAAACTACCAAAGGGCCGATTGTGTCGGTTCTGCTCACCAAGCAGGTGAAATATAAGAACAAGAGCAACCCGAAATCACTCGATCCACCCGCTGTAGGCGACCGTGTCATTATTGAAGCGTCGAAAGATGAGAAGAACAAGAAGGTTATGGCGACGGTCGTGCATTATTCACCAATCAGGAACACTCCAGCCCCTCGGTAATCAATGCCAACGATTCGTTTTGCGAGAACTGTCCAAGAATCCCCGTTCCACGGAGGAGTACGCCATGCGCTCATGCGTATTCTCATCACAGGAATCGCGGTCTTCTTGGCGATCTCGATCGTCCCCGGCCTGGAAGCAGACAGTCTGACGGCCGGCATTGCCGCCGTGCTGATCCTGACGGTCTTGAATGTGATCCTGCGCCCTATTCTCTTGCTGCTCGCTTTGCCATTAATCGTGTTTACACTCGGCCTCTTTCTCGTGGTCTTGAACGCCTTGTTGCTGGGTTTGACCGCGTTCCTGGTCAAGGGGTTTACCGTCTCAGGGTTCTGGCCTGCTGCCGGTGGGGCGCTTATCATCAGCTTGGTCACCACCATCCTCAACAGATGGACCGTCGACCGTCGTCCTCTCGCAGAGGTTCCCGACGAACCGCGACGCCCTCCCAAAATTATCAATCCTGATTGATCCACGAAGACCGCACGTTCAAGCGGAATGGCTACTCGCTGGTTGGAGCAATTTCCTTTTGACAGTTACGGCACGCCGATCGGAATCACCGGCGTGCCATGCACATGTGACAGCAACAGCTCGTCACAACCCGTT
This sequence comes from Nitrospira sp., assembly GCA_005116955.1. Taxonomy (GTDB): domain Bacteria; phylum Nitrospirota; class Nitrospiria; order Nitrospirales; family Nitrospiraceae; genus Nitrospira_D. The sequence continues at coordinate 230,968 of SWDI01000005.1, forward strand.
CACACTCTTTTGACGATCAGGCCTTCAATCGGCTCGTTTTTCATAGACCATCCCCTCCTGGTGATTCCCCTCATGACTCGCTCGACCTATGTGATACATGAACATCATCAGCATCATGATTGAAGTGTTTATCGAAACCCAAATCGTTATCATCGCCATATCACCAAACATAATATCCTTTCCTTTCCTTCATAGGATCGTAAATGGTTGTATACCTCTAAGATTCGGTGGCGCCGCCAATCTTATGACTATCACTACGTAGACGTACAGCAACTTGCGTGCCTGCGGCCATGTCGTTCGTTGTTGACGATTACCTGATCGTAAGTGTTGGAAAAAGCTGACCAGCGCCGATCGGGATCATGCGATCAGCATTGGGGTGACGCACTCTGATCGAGAGGAATGGATCTGATACGTACAGCCGCCGTATCGGTTTCGATACGAAGAGACCCATGGCAAACCATCTGTTCTGTTGATCTGTGCGACTCGTTTACCAGCGGTGCAGAGTAGTTTCCTTCATAAACTGACAGGAGCCTACAGCGCAGCTATAGGTCACTTACCGACGAGCTGCTTTTCATCACGTGCTGACCAGAGAACACCTGCACCGCCTGTTGGATCGCTGCAAGAATCTCGCGATGTCTACGAGGTCTTCGCGAACTCAGAAACTGGCAGTCGCCTCTTCGACCACACGCTTGATCTCCGAGGATTTGCTGGTTGAGATCTCTCGTATGCTCTTAATCAAGACCTATCCTGTTTCATGATAGAACAAGCGAGTGATGCGTGGTTTTCCCGCGTAGGTCACGACCTTCATATCTACACTCTGCCACACAATTATTATTCCTACTCATCTGTGAACTCTGCGCGTCTAGGCTGAAAACGCTTGATACTGTGGATGATCTGGGCTCTTGACCACGAGGAGCTGCTATCCCGATTGAGAGGTATGCCTCTTGCTGTCCGTAAACTATCACTCATTTATACAGAGGAGGATTACATGGAGCCAACATTGGCCATTCGACAGCCACAGAAAAGGCGTACGACACATCGCCTCTTGTTCTTCCATCCACGCGCAATGGTCCTGTGCCTGTGCATGACCGCACTCGGCATCCCCACTGCCGGACTTTGCGCATCGACGCCATCTGACCTTCCACTGTTTCTGGATGCCCCAAGCAATGTTCCCCCTGCGATTGACCAAGCATTTTCGTCACCTCAGATGTCCAAACGATGGGTGCGCCGTCACCGAAATGTCGGGCTCAATCCTGCTGCGTTGGAGGCCATGAAACGCGCACGCAAGGAGACGAAACCTGGCCTCACGCTGGACCTGTTCGATGCCGGGACTCGCACACTGGAGATCGATGAACCGGAAATCCAACCCAATAAGGCGAAGGTGTGGCGCGGACGGGTGCGAGGTGAACAGGACAGCGACATTACCTTGGCGGTACGCGGTACCAAGATGGTCGGAACCATTACCTCGGGTCAGCGACTCTACAAAATCGAGCCGACCGAGGACAACCGCCACCGTCTCGTCGAAATAGATGAAGACGCCATGCGACCGGACCACCACCCACTCATGGTGCCCGATGATGGCACTCCCGCAGAACCTCCCGCCCCAGAGCCCAACCTCCAGCAGCCTGATGCCCGTTCGGCTGCCACGACCGACACCGTGACAACCGCAGCCGCGACGACGAACACCGTCGTCGACCTATTAGTCGTCTACACCTCTACGGCAAGAAGCAAGCAGGGTGGCCAGGCTGCCATGAATGCGTTGATTGCGATGGGCGTCGATTTGGCCAATCAAGCTTACAAAAACAGCCAAATCGCCATGCAGCTCAGGCTGGTCCGCGCTGCTGAGGTCACCTATGTGGAAACGGGCAACATCAGCACTGATCTTTCGCGCTTGCAAAGAACCAGCGATGGTTTTCTGGATCAGGTTCATCAATTGCGCAATCAATATAAGGCCGACCTGGTCGCGATGATCGTGGACAACGGCGGGCCTTATTGCGGCATCGCCTATGTCATGGCGAACGGCCCACGGGCGAGCTTTGCCAGTTGGGCATTCAGCGTGACAGATCGCGACTGCGTGTCGAATAACACCCTCACCCACGAACTGGGACATAATATGGGGGATGCGCATGATCGCGCGAGCGGCGGCACCGGTGTCTTTGCCTACTCATATGGATATCGGGATCCCATCGGAAAATTCCGAACGATCATGGCCTACGCCTGTCCCAATGTCTCCTGCCCGCGCGTGAAGTATTTCTCAAACCCGAAGATCTTGATCAACGGTCGGCCGGCCGGGATCGATCACAGGATCAACCCGACAAACTCCGCGGACAATGCCCGCTCCATGAACGAGGTCCGGAACGTCATTGCGGCCTGGCGCACAGGAACTGCAACTTCCGCCGCAGCTCCCGACGGCTTGAAAGATTCCCGTGCAAAGTTGCGCGAAGATTCTCGCGATGATTCGGATGATGATTCGGATAACGACTCGGATGACGACTCAGACGATAAATCAGGTAACGATTCTCGGGGAAAGTCTCGTAGAACTCTCCCTTAACCGTTATGACACAGGAAGGACCGGCTTCCGGTCCTTCCTGCCATGATCGCGCCGAGATGTCACGTTTGATAGAATGTGCGGCGTGTGAGGCTAGTCCGGAATGACGATTCTGTGATTCACCGATTCAGCTATGTTCTCCTCGCTGTGGTCGTGGGGGTCATTATTGGCCAGATTGCGTGGGCTGATGAGCCACCGACACCAAAGGGCTTGTGGCACTCCGTCCTGACTTCTCCCTCCGCTGGCCAACCACCGATGCCACGAAAGCCGTGGATGCTTCGCGAGCGAGAGATCACACTCGACAACTCGCTCCTCCAGACCCTAAAGGATGCAGGAGCCAGACCGCTTCCTAGAATCACCATCGAGCTCTTCGACAATACCAACCCTGAACTGGACGTCAACTCCACGGTCTCCCGTATCAACGACACTGCCGTCATTCGCGGGACCTTCAAGCCTCCTATCCAAGGCGACTTCACCTTCGTCATCACCGGCAATCTTCTGATCGGAACCATCCAGATTGGTGATCGGATCTATAAAACCGACCACATCGCCAATGGACGATTGCGATTGGTTGAACTCGACCCCGACAAAATGCCGCGAGATTGATGCTCGGAGATCAGCGCCAGTAGAAGGATGGTTTAGGGGCAGCTCCTACTTCTCAGACCCTATTTCTTCTCGCGGAAGAATTCTATGAATCGTACACCAGGGACTTGAATCTCCCAGTCCTGCGAGCTGCCCAACGGCAGTGGGCATACAGGTCCCATCACGTCCGGCCCCATCAAGCCTGCGCTTATGTGACACCCGCCGAGTGCCTTGCCCACCACTGCCGCACCGCGCTCCGAGTATCACATGACCTCAAAGAACGGCTTGACCAGTAAAGGGCAGCTTCGGCATACTCCCGCGACACATTTTGTCTACTTCACGGATCCGTGGAGGCACACTGTTGTTACGCCTGCGCGCCATGATATTCCTAACCCCAGTGCGGTCATGGCTTCGGCAGGGATCAGCTTCTCCTCCCAGCGTCAGCGGCGCTCTTCCTTCTGATACCGACGTCAATTTGCCGCGTGCATGTCATTCCTGTGATGAAGCGGGTTGAGTGTGCCCACCGCCTCGTCAGAAGGGTACGAACGTGTCGATCGAGACAACCAATGTGAGGCGTTTTAAAGTGAAGAAGGGATGCACGAATGCGAGGGCCGCTTCCGTATGCAGCAGTTGTTCGGACAGCAAAACCGTCTACGCCGGCCAGAGAACGGGAAAGCGTTACAGCAAGCGCTAACGACGACGGTGGTGTGGGGTCGGACCATGCCACTGGTTTCCCAACGGGGTCACGCGACAAAATGATGGCATTCGAGTACCCCGATGCAAGGAGGACGCGACAGTATGTTCGAAGGTAGAAACACGCAACGCTTGATGTTCTGGCATCTAGGACTATTCGCTGTGGGGATGCTGGGGGCGGTGCTTAGTAATGGTGCGAGCGCCTTCGCCGAGATTCGTGACGAACTGCTACCCTATGACCCGTCGTCCCCCTGTGCGTCATTTGAGCAGGCCGCGCACAATTTACGCGATATGCAGGAGAGTTATCAGCAGTCGCAGCGGCAGGATGAGAACCTGCTGCTCATGCAGCAACTCGGGAATTTCGGGCAAGAAATGGCAAAGCAGTTGACCAAGCAATGTAATCCGTCATCGTTCGACTGTATCAACGAGATGAGCCAACAAAACCTGCAGGCGCAGAGTCACTTTGACCAGCGGCAGGCCGGGCGGAACTTCGAGATGTCACAGCTCAGTTCGAAGCTGGACCGATTGCGGTTTGAGCAGCGCCAGTGTGAGGACATGGTCGAACGGTTTGTAACTAAGCTGCGTGAAGTCCAAAGATCGAGATGAGGGGGAAAGCTGCCACGGATCGGTAGATTTCCTTGGAGGGAGCCATGCAATCTGGTTTTCATGAGAGGTGGTGTTGGCAAGGGGTGGGGGGCTCATACTCGGCATCACCTTAATGGGGCCGGTGGGGCCGGCTCAGGCTGGCGTCGATGTCATCACCGGACCAGCCTGCCTGGAGAAGGTGGTGCGGATTCAGTTGAGCCAAGTGGTGCCGCCCTTGGTAGGCAACCCGGTGGTGCACGAAGGGGTGACGCATCTAGCGTATGTCGACAATCTCACCTATCAGACAGTCCAGGCAGAGGTTCCCATTCGATACTGGGGGGAATATCACGTCTGGGGCAGCCGGGCTTTGGAAATCGAACAGGGAGAACGAGCGTCGGTGGAACGGATTGATACCGTGACCGTCGGCTATGTGACGGTGCCGCCTCACGCGAAACGACAGTTGATGGGGATAAAAATCGGTCGGCCGCAGGATGTGTTTCAGTATCCCCCAGAACCGGTCGATACGATACGGATGCCAGAATATGAACTGGCGCCAGAAGGTGCGAAATGTGTGCTGGCAGGTAAAGCGATCAGACAATCGCCCGTGCCCAGCCGGACAGCGCCCTTACCAGTCCAAGAGGCCCGAGCGCGGCCCTATGAAGGCCCGTCAAGTGGGTCGCCGGGAGCTGGAGGAAAGGATGATGGCGTACCAATGGTATTGGTCAAGGGTGGCGAATTCACCATGGGGAGCATGAGCGGATCAAGAGACGAGCTGCCCCCCCATCGGGTCCAGCTCGACGCCTTTTATCTCGACACCTATGAGGTCACGAACAAGCGCTTCCGGCAGTTTGTGGAGGACACGAAATATCAGACGACCGCACAGGCGGAAGGCAGCGGGAAACTTCTGGGATCGGATCTCAAATGGGTGGCAGTGGCAGGCGCCCATTGGCTGAAGCCTGAGGGCGGCGAGTCCGTGTTTGCTTCGAACCGGGAGGAACATCCGGTGGTGCAGGTGTCGTGGGGTGACGCCGAGGCCTATTGTGCTTGGGCGGGCAAGCGCTTGCCGACGGAAGTGGAATGGGAATATGCGGCACGGGCGGGGGCCACAACTGCACATTGGTGGGGTGATGGGCCTCCAGGGTCGCGCCGTGTGGAGAATGTAGCAGATGTGACCCATAAGCAGGCGTTTCCTGCTCGGTCTTTGCCCATCATGGAAGGCTACACGGATGAGTTTGCTCGCACGGCACCGGTGGGGATGTTTGAGGCGAATCCCTGGGGTCTTCATGACATGGCGGGGAACGTCAGCGAATGGGTGAGCGACTGGTATGGCGAACGTCATATGGACAGTCCATTACGGAATCCGACAGGCAAGGCACGGGGTGAGTTCAAGGTGATCCGTGGCGGGTCGTGGTTCAATACTCCGCGGACCCTGCGATCTGCGTACCGGAACGACGCCCTGCCGTCGTATCGGAACTACGTTATTGGGTTCCGATGCGCGAAGACTCCCTAGTCCTGGCCCCTTGGGCCTTGGCTGTTGTTTCGGAAGAGGCCGGGTGGATCGGGTGCCTGCAGGATGTACCGTGAGGGCCAAGGAGTGAGTCGATTCGACACAATTCTATAGCGGGCAACAGCAAGATGGAGGGAGGCACGTGATGCGACAGGTCTGGGTGATGCCCTTGAAGGGGCTGTTCAGTGCGAACGAGGCTAGGACGGCACGAGGGAACTGGGTGACCTTCTTTGGGGTGTTTCTGCTTATAGTAAGTGTGGCACAGCCCGGAGCAGCTGGTCTGTATTCCGAGGACTGCGAGCGGGATCAGGAAGCGGCAAAGGCGCGCGGGGATTATTCCTACTCGGCGTATCAATGCGAGCAATGCCGCAAATGGGCCCGGGAAGGCAAGACCGTCCCGGAGCTAACCTGCAAGCCCTATGTCTCCTCCTCCGGTAGAAGTAATTCCTCATCCCGCTACGGCTCCTCTTCCGGCGGTGGCGAATCCGAAGGGTCCGGGGGGCGCCGCTTCCTGCGGGATGACAGCTGCCTGACGGTGGAAGTGGGCCGAGAGTCGCTCGGAACCGTCCCGATCAATTTCAACAACCAGTGCGGCGAGCCCATTCGAGTGGACAACATCTGTTCGAGTGCGGGTCTGTCCCCTCTGAGTTCAGGCTCCGATAGCATGACGGTGTCCACCGGCAGAGATCAGAAGATGTGCAGCACCCGCTGAGCAGCTGAGACAAGGCCTCGACACCGAAAGACGATGAACCACTCCCAGACGCGCCTCGCGGTGATGATTGCCACTGTGGTGGCACTGATGACGGTCCTCCCTGCGAGCCCGTTGTGGGCCCAACGGGTCAGCGGAGACGAATCGGTGCTTGGATCGGGCTTCGAATCCGGCACGAGCCGCGTCACACGCCAGGCGGGAAAGGTGCAGGAGCTGGTGGACAAGGGCCTCGAGATCTACGACATGGGCGAGAAGGCCGCGTCGGTCACGACGATTCTGCAGCGCATTCAGGACACTGACCGCCGGATTAACGAACTCAAGGATCTTCCTGAGGCGGAGCGTGGAATCGCAGAGAAGAACGAGATGGCCCAGCTCGTCACCAGTCTGAAGGACGACGTGCGGAGCCTTGGGTCCGGGAGTGTCCTGGTCTCCACCCTCGTGGACCAGCTCAAAGCCAAGCTCCCCATCCTCAGTGGCCAGGTGCGCGCGATCGAGGTGCCGCCGAAGGCCGACTTCTCCTTCCTCAAGCAGACGGCCTATGAGGCGGCCAGTGCGAATCCTGCCGAGGCCTGTGCCGTCGTCACCCGGCTCGCCGCGGGTAAGCAAGGGATCACCGGCACCCTCACGCAGCTTGAGAAGACCATCGAAGCCTTGAACGGTGTCCACACCAGGCTGACCTATGCGGAAGACCTGGTCAACAAAGTCTGGGCGCTCCTCAGCGTGCCGGTGGTGAACATCCCGATCTATGGGTTCGCACCTGATCTGTATGAACTAAATGAGGCCATCGGGCCGGTTATTGCCGATGTGGCGGACAAGCGCCGGCAGCTCGAACGAGCACGGGATTTCGATAAGAAAGAACTCGCCGCCCGTACTCCTGAGATCGACCGCACCCTCGCGCTCTACCAGGCCAAACACAAGGCCGACCCTTGCCAAGCCACGGCCCAACAGGCAAAGAAGGCCGTGCCGCCTTGCACCGATAAGGCCAGCTGTCCTGAACCGGGAAAAGCAGCGAAGGCCAAACAACCACCGCCCGCCTTGTCTAGCCGCACCGTCCAGACCCTGATCGATCCATGTCTGAGCTATACGATCACGTCGCGCTCAGCCTCATACGTCAACCTGCGCATTGAAAACACCTGCGAGCGTGAGACGGTCAAGGTCGAGCACGCCTGCACCAGCATTGGGCTCAAACCCATCTGTACCAGTTGCGACAACGCCGTCGCTTTGTGGGGCAGCGCTTCCAGCAAGACATGTGCGCCTGGGAAATAGTGAGCGGGGTAAACTGAAGGGAATAAGTATGGGAAACGGGCCTGCAATCTTACATCAGAGGGGAGGTTTTCGATGAAGCGTTGGCTGATATGGGCGACGGTCGGCTTGATCGGCCTTTCAGTCTCCGTAAACATTTCACCCTCCTGGTCTCAGTCAAGGGAGAAAGCGACCGAAGACGGGCCATCATTGGAGGACACATTTGCATTTATCAAGGATACATTTCTGGGCTGCGGAGGGTTTTTGGCCCAGGAAACGATAGGCCAATACACAGATAAGAATGGAAATCCAATTACCGGTCCGATTCATCATGAGTCTTTCGCTGAAAGTATCTTGCTCCAATCTCCTTATCACGTCCGACTTGAGATACGGTCGAGGTGGAGGCTGAGCCATATGGGAGAGGGAAGGAAATCAAAGATCGCTGCCAATCCAATATTGTATTCTTTCGAATTCAATCTGAACGAACTCAACCCCGGATCAGCAGTTGCAGCCTTTGATTCCAATTTGAAGATATGGGTGGTTGGTTTCAAATGTAGTAGAGGAGCATGTATCACAATCGACTTTACGCATTTGGATAGCGCGTACAAACCATTTAAGCTCGAGGAAGCTTTAGACATTAACAAAGAATTACTCCTCCGTGAGATTCGTGTTGGTTGGCTAGAATCCCTTAAAGGGCTTGTAAAGTCAAAATACCAAGAACAAATTAAGCAAAATGAGCTTGCTATTTCTGTCTGCAACGAGGATTCGGCTCAAAGCCTCGCCAAGGCCTTCACCCATGCCATCAGCAAAGCCGGTGGGAAGAAGCCGCTATTTTAGGTCGTGGAGGAATCGGGCAAACGATCTGGCATGAAGAAAGGAAGCGTGTATGACGAACAGTCAGAGTAGAGCGTTGCGGTGGACACGAGTCGTGGCCGTGCTGGCGATCGCGAGTGTGACCTACGGAGCGCCGACAATCAGCGTTGCGCAGAAGGGTGGAACGGGCGCGACCCGTCAGTTGGACGGCTGGCAGAAAGCCAAGTTCGGCATGACGCTGGAGCAGGTGCAAGCGGCGTATCCGGAGGGGCAAGTTGATGTCGAACTGGTCAAGAGTTGCAGGAATATTGCGAGGGAACTCCTGGCTGTTGATAGGTACAAGCGCATATTTGAAGACGGCTATGCAGATTTATCGGAATCGTCCTCTTTCGATTGCCGCAAGTGGGAATTGCAAGAATATAACCTTGGCCGAGATAAATTTGATGTGGAGTTCTTCTTCTCCCGGAGTGATCAACGGTTGGAGAAGGTGGAGCTATTGAGCATAAAGATGGATTCGCAAGCCTACAGCTACTACAAGCAGATTCTCGAAGCCAAGTACGGACAAGGACGGGAAGCCAACAATCAGGAGCAGGTCCAGGCCACGTGTGCTTCGATTGAGGCGCGGCTAAAAAGAAACGATCAGTCGTTAAGGGGGGGGGAAATATTGTGGCGAATCAGTATGTCCTTCAGACGGAATTCCAGTTAAGTAATGGTGCCGTTCGTCTCAAGCAGTCAATCGTGGCCTATTGTAAAGGCTATGCTGACATGCCGAAGGTTCAAGAAACCTTTGACTTATTTAGCGAGGACATTAGGCTCTACATTACATACGAAAGCAGTCCAACCGTGTCTCCTTCTGATCTGAAGAACTTTTAGCAAGAATTCTCCAGAGTTTAACCACCTCTCACCCGAAGGAGGTTCGAGCATGAGAATGTTTGTCGTCTGGGTGTTGAGCATTTCACTGGCCCCTGTGCTTCTTCCTGCGCCCTCTGCCCTAGCCGAGGGGTGCGCAGTCTGTTGCACAAACAACTGCCAGGATTGTTCGGCCTGTACGCCTATGACGGGTGACGAGGCGGCTGTCGGCACGACCCAGTGGGCCAGCACGCCAGGTCCAACAGGACAAGGTCTCACGGCAGATGCGCCCCCCTTCGTGGTGGCCGCCGTGGTGAAGTGCAGCGAGTGCATGGGGAAGTGTTCGACGGCCTATTACAACTGCAAGAGCCAGTGCGCACCCAACGATCGGGCCTGCCTCATCCAGTGTCAGGAGCTGTCGGGCCAGTGCCAGCAGAATTGCAAAGACGTGCTTCAGTGTGAGTGATCAGTTTCGAATCCGGGGCACAAGGCGGTGACTGACGCGACCACTACCACGCGGAGCATGGAACGGTTGACAGTCTTATCAGGAAGTCTCAGACAGTACCATGTGGGGCAACACCGGGTTGCCTAAAACCATTTCTTTCAAAGGAGTCATGATGAAAACGATGTACGCGGTGATCGTGTTGGGGCTATTGATGGGCATGTCAGAACCGGCGGCGGCTGATCCGGAACAGGCCTATCAGGGCGGGAAAGCCATCAAGGATACAATGACGGGCAACAAAGATAAAGTTGATGATCGGGACTTCGAGGAGCGCATGCGGGCCCTTGCGCGCGAACAGGGCGCGAAAGCCGGAGGTGCAGGCAAATCGGAGAGCCACGACAAACAGACGACCTCAGGCCGGAATCAATCGGAGCAGCCACGGACCGACAATCCGCGACGGCCATAGTCTTCCCCAACGGCGGCGAGCTGACCTTACGGCGTGGTGTGTTTGAGATCGAGCATCGGCGCGCCCTCTTTCCGGTCGACGCTGATGGACGTATCAGTCCCGATTTTGAGACGACGGTCATGGGCCCTGTCGCGCATTCGCTCGTGGTCTTGTACCTGCTCCCGCTGGCGTGAGGGTTTACACTGTCCGACGTAATGGAGGTGCCATGGCCAGGAACCAATGGAGTGGGCTAACTGCTGTGCTTCAAATAATGCTCTTCGTCACAATTCTTCTTGTCGGCACGCTGAGTTCGTGGGTCCCAGATGCTGGGGCTCAATGCACGAGTGACCAGGACTGCAAGCTGGGACGCATCTGCGCCAAAGGGGAGTGTCAGACGCCCTTGCCAGTTGAACCCGTACCAATCCCCGATAAAAAGGAAAAGGAACCGAATCCCTCAGCAGAGGGGGGGATGGCATTTGACTGGTCTCAACATAGAGGATGCGGAATCCTTGGGGCAAATGTAGGCGCGTTTGGCAGACAGATAACTCTACATCCCCAGAGTGGGCACCAGATTGTTGACCAATACTATCAAGCGGAGCTCGCTCTCTTACGGCAGGCGTTCGGAGTCTTCCCCGGTTTTTCATTTTTTGATGACAGTCAGAGCCCCAATGCCTTTGCCACCACTTCGCCGGTTGTTCCTGGGGGTGTCGATGGTTCGGTGGTGTTCGGCAAGACTCTGTTGCAACAAGAAATATCTAAATTTGGGCATGACACAGCCGGTGCTGCTATTGCAGGAATCATGGCGCATGAGTTTGCGCATATTGTTCAATTTAAAAATGGATTGGGAGGTGGTGCTGTGCCTCCGAAGGAATTACAGGCCGATTGCTTAGCTGGATGGTACATGGGGGAAAAACAGATCCACCTTTGGGGGCCACATGGCGTACAGATCGCTATACGGTCGCTTTTCACGAGCCTGTTCGACAAAGGGAACTACAACTGGAACAACCCAAATTGGCATGGCACTCCTGAACAGCGAGCCAAGATGGGAATGGTGGGTTGGCAGCTGGCGCTCAGCGGTCAGCATAATCCTTCTGTTGCATTCCAGCAGTGTCGCCAAGCTGTAGGGTTTTAGGGTCGGGTGTCGTAATGGTTTGTGCTGAGAACTCACGTGGCAAAGAAGCCTTGCGGAGGGTTTGCTGAAGTTCTGTTCCCTGGCATGCTGATATGGGTGGTTGTGTTTCCATGGGCAGATAGCTCGACGTTTGCCTGTACCAGTAAGAAGGGCAGAAACGAATTATTACTAAGTTGGAAAGAAGATCCGCATGGCCTTTGCTGGCAGGCATGTCAGCATCAGTTGAGAGAGCAAAGCCCCTATACCTATCCATTCGTACACATAAAGCAGCCTGTAGATTTCCGTTGTCCTATGGGACCCACCCATTGAATGTACAACTCGCATTATGTCCAAACCTATATGGCCACACTCGGTTGAGGATTGGGCAAGTCTTGGAGGAAGCAGAATGATAAGAATGGACAGGCTGTTGACGTGGGTAGGGTGCTGTGTCTTTGCTGTCAGCATCACGATTCTAGGATTACCCGGCCGTGTGGATGCAGGGTGCACTTCAGACCGGGAGTGTAAAGGCGACCGGATTTGTGAAAATCAAAAATGCGTCGATCCTCGCTTGTCAGGACTGGGGGCCTCATGCAGTAAAGATAAGGATTGTCCAGGGGATGATCTTGTCTGCCAGAAACGGCAATGTGTCCAAGCAACTCTGAAAGATATACCTGCAGGTCGTGCTTGTCCGGGTGGAGATGAGTTCACTCCGCCAGGATGCAAGGAGACAGATCGGTCGCAACGAGAACGCAAGGCACATAACAAGAAAGCAGAGGCGGAGGAACGGAAAAAAAAGGAAGAAGCCCAAGAAGAACGGAAGCGTCAGTGCGCGGATCAGAAAGACGGCGCGGAAGAGCAAGTATCCCAATCAGAGCGACAATGTTCCAACCAATGTGACATGATGAGGGCCAACCCGTACGCCTGGATTAATTGTACTGACAATTGCAGCTCGCAAGAGGAAGCGGCTAGCAAACGGATTGAACAAGCCTACCAGCAGTGCGTAAGAGGCAAACCCGATCAATAAGGGGGATGGCACACGTGGAAAGGAAGTTTTTCGGAAGGTTAGGTAATGCTCTGATTTCTGGCATGTTGATATGGGTAGTTGTGATTCTATGGGCAAATAGCTCAGGGTTTGCCTGTGCTAGTCAGCAGGATTGTAAGGATGGCCGGATCTGTGTGAACCATCAATGCACGGCAGCTCCCCCCAAGGTGACGCCCAAGAAATGCGAAAAGGATGTGGACTGTCCTGGCCAGGAGGTGTGTGAGGCGAATCAGTGTCGCGTGCCCGGTGGGGGCGCCGTGACCTCTGCAAAGTATCCGATTGAGATCATCGGCAAGGACGGAGCACCGATGCGATTGGTGCCGGCCGGGAAGTTCACTATGGGTAGCACGCAGAAGGATGGGGAGCAACAAGTCGATCTAAAAGACTATTACATGGATGTCTACGAAGTAACTGTGGCTAGATATGTGGCGTTTCTTCGCCAGAGTGGGCATAAAGATGAGTTTGGGTGGAATGCCTCGGTGTTGAAACAACATGCGGACGGCAAAGAGGGCACGACACTGCCCTATAGTTCAGCCGCCACAGCTGATGCGATGGCCTATTGTCATTATTATGGGAAACGTGTACCCACGGAAGCAGAATGGGAAAAAGCGGCTCGCGGAACGGATGGGCGGGACTATCCCTGGGGCGATGAGGACCCCACTCCCCAACACGCGGCTTTTGGATCCATGGACTCCTCCCGGGTGCCCCTGAAACCTATAGGATCCTTCGAAAAAGGTAAAAGTCCCTACGGCATGTATGACATGGCCGGCAATGCGGCTGAACTTGTATTTGATGAGGACTCGTCATCATTGAGCCGAAAATACGGGGCGGGGGAATTTGAATTTCTTAATTTGCGTGGAGGCGCGACTTACGACGATAAGATGAAGCTGCTCGTCTGGGAAAAGGACCATCTCTGTTGGGAAACTTGCAAGGGTTATTTGCGAGATCCGGATCTCTATAAGGCGGAGTTCGGTGGTACAAATAAAAGACATATAGGCTTCCGTTGTGCTGCCGATCCTTCGCGGTAGGATCCTGTTGGAATGATTGACCACACACGTTCAGGTGAGTCGTGCGGATTACCGAAGAAACGGCCAGATCTGCCCCTCTTACCAGCCCATGCCAATCAGGAATGGAAAGCGATGTTCGGCATCCCAATGCAACACAGCCCTTTGCCAATACAGGCCTTGATGCGACCGGGAGGCTATCCCTCGTAGAGGAAAGCGGGACACCACGTAATCAACGAGCAGTCTTTACAGTGGAGCCCCTCCCAATCATGGGCCGCCATTGAGATCTGGCACACTAGAACCGATCTCAAAATCGATTCTGGCTGGAATCACCGCTCCGGTTTATGCACCTCGTCCGTAAACAAACTGCCAAATCACTGGGAATACCGTGCTCCATTCTCTGGTGCGGCTCCAGTGATGGACGGGACCTACCCCTCTCTTACAGACTATGATCCAGTCGAGGGCAAGATCACACGGTGCATCAATCAAGGGGCACCTAGCGGTCCACTTTTGTCCTGTCGAGCTCATCGCCTACGACGGGGGAACAGCGATGCCTTTCAGCCCGGCCGTTGCTACAGTTCAGAGAGAGAGGGTAGCTATTCATGAACGTTCCCGCTACAATGCCGCGGTTCAAAGTTGAACGTATGACTACTGTACCTGCTCAAACCAAACCGGCCCCGGAAACGCTTCTTCAACGGACGTTGAATGCCGCGTTGAACGACATCGGCACGGATGCCGCAATGGCGGCCATCTTCCACCAAGAAAATGGCCCACTTGTTGAGCATGCGTCGCGCGGATTCACACCGAGAGATGTCCAAGCTATTCTCCGCACGCTCTCGACGCAACGTGCCGCCGCCTTGACTCCAACGACCCAAGATCCTGACGGTGGGCGTGCCATCCGCCTGCGGGTGATCACCCCCGGGGCGAAATCCCTGCTGATCATTCCGCTTCGCCATGTCAATACCGTGTACGGGTGCCTGGTCATCGGACGGAAGGAGAACGCCGCGTTCTCCAAAAAGGACAAATCTCAGCTGGAGCAGATGTGCGACGGCATGACCAAGACACTGGACCGCGAAGGACTCTTCAACACCAGCGTGATGTTGAGTCGTTCTTACGTCACCCAGGAGCCGAGTCCTCCTCAACAAACCGGAGCGGACTTGTTTCCACCGATGGCCAAGCACTTTTCACCCGAACTCCAAGAAAAGATCGAGTCGGTGTTGGCTGACGCGCATGAATATGTGGCCTATGATCGGGCCTGGGCGTGCTGCTACGATCCGCTGGCGGGCAATGTCGAGGTCTTGGGATCTGCCGGTGATGTGAAACTCGACCCCAAAGACGCCAAGAAAGATTTAAAACCCGGTCAACGTCTGACGCTCGACAGTTCGGCGGCGGGATGGGCCGTCCGCCATCGTAAACCACGCGTGGATCATGATCTGGCGTCTACCCAAGGTCGCTTTCTCGATCACAAACATCTCTTCAAGGACCGGTTTCAGTCGTCACTTGTCATCCCCTTCTTTGTCAAGGGCCAAGTCGGCGGGACGTTTACACTGGGATCGAAGGATCCACAACGATATCAGACGACCGATGCCCGCACGCTGGAGCCTATTATTCTTAAACTCGCGGAGCTCTTACAGGCACCGGCGCCGCAGGCTGCCACTCCTTCTCCGACGACAGACCTCGACGGAACCGCGGGCCCATGGCCACCCATAGCCGTCCCGTCTGAGCCGATCATTCGAAAACAAGAACGTCAGGCCGCGATCGGCGAATTCAGCGCATTCTTGGCGACGGAAATTCGCGAGCCGCTCGCGTCTATTCGCTCGCAACTCGAAGAAGTGACCGGTGAAGGGATCCTCGACTTCGACCCTCAGACACGAGTTGAGAATGCCATGCGCGACTTGATCCGGATTGAGGCGATCCTCAATGAGATTCTCGACTTTGCCAAGCCGCTTGAGCTGAATCGCCATCTCTGCCGCATTCCGGAGGTACTCGAAAGCGCCCTCGTGGTGGTCGGAACCGACCTGGAAGCGACTCGTATTCAGGTCACCAAAGACTACGCTAATATCATTGCTCCGGTGCGCGGCGATGAAGCCAAGCTCCAACAGACGTTCTTGAGCATTTTCCGGAACGCGTGTGAGGCCATGTCTCCCGGCGGCCACCTCCATATCCAGGTTTCACAACATCGTGCCGGACGGGGGTTTGAAGTTCAGATTCTCATCAAGAACGACGGGGTTCCGATTCCCGCTGAAATCGTCGACAAAGTCTTCGAACCATTTTTCACCACGAAGAGCTCAGGCATTGGCCTCGGTCTGCCCAGCGTTAAGAAAATCATCGAAGAACACAGTGGATCCATTGCGATCGGGAGCGCTACCGGCGAGGGCACGACCGTCACCATCCGTCTGCCTGGTGTCAGCCGAGGACCGGCATTTCGACACCGTGGGCGTGGACGCCGTCCCGCTCGTCGACCGAGCTGATGCGTCCGTCCTTTTCTCACTTTCACCACCCGCGACTCATCACGACACGATGGGATTCGAGAGACACTGTCCGTCAAGTCTCGCCCGTTTGACAGAATGACCCTCCATCGCTATGATTCACCCCTCAGTTAGAGTCATCCAAATTGAATACGCTGAATGATGTTTATCCATTGTCATAGCTCAAAGGGAGAATGGGTATGAAACTCGTGACCGCTGCAGTTGCAACAGCCTCCGCAGTCCTATTTGGAATTTCCATGGCATCGGCCAATCCGGCGCTGCTCCCCAAACATGACGGTTATCCGATGAAGAACTCCGGCAGCCCCGTGACCGGCCAACCAACAGCAAACGATCCAGGCCAATCGGATGCGTACGGAACCTCCTCACTGCTGAAATCCGCAGATTCGGTCAAGAACGCGGAACAGAAACTGATGAAAACCGATAATGAGCGTATCACGGAAGGGCAGGGAGCCGGCAGACTTCCAAATGTCCAGGGACCTCAGATCACAATTGCTCCGCCGGTGACCTCTGCAACCAAAATTACCGGTGATCGTAAAATCGACTAACGGCAGATTCGGTCAATAGAAAAGGGGAAGTCCCGGGAAACCGGACTTCCCCTTTTTGTTGGCTCACTGGATCATGATTCCTATCTGGTCAACCTTCACCCCTATACCCCGTCATCAAGTAATCTAAACCGCCAGGGTTTCTTTGCCCAGGCCCCTGCATAGTCGACACCGATTCTAGGGAACGTTCCAACCTGTTTACGCGCAACCCGTTCACCTCGGTCTTCGAACCAGAGTTGGCTTCCATGCGTCATGTCAAGTCGATGCAACGCCCGATCGATCCCTAGCTCGCGGCAGAGCTTCCCAGGACCATCGATCAATTCGCCGTCGACTTCAATCGCCCGGATCAACACAGCAGCTGGAAATTCAGCCCGCTCCGTGACCACGTTCAACATGTGGTACATGCCGTAGATCAGGTAAACATAGGATATCCCTGGAGGGCCGAACAGCACCTCCGTCCTTGCCGTCCTCCCTTTTGACGCATGACAGGCCTTGTCCTGTGAACCAACATAGGCCTCCACTTCGATGATTCTCCCAGCAACGGTCCCATTCCCGCTCTCACGCACCAAGTACTTGCCGACCAGCGACCGAGCCACGGCCAGCGTAGGGCGGTTGAAAAACGTTCGTGGGAGAGTCTTCGATATCGTCATGATCAGTGATGAATATGCGTCGCTGGTGCATGTTTAGATTGATGCATTCACCTCAGCGATTCGCCATACAACATAAACCATTCGGCAGTTCAAAAGTACCACGCGACTCCGGCCATCACCGTCCGCGGATTACCCGGCACGAAGTGAATATCGTTGACTCCTGCTCCCTCATTGCGGAGTCGGGATTCGAACGCAAAGATCGCTTGTTCCCACTTGGTATTGAATAGGTTTTGAACAAAGAGAAACGCTTCCAGCCGTCCATGAGGCAACTTGACCGGCACACGGTACCGCTCCGAGAGATCGAACGTGATCCACGAAGGCGACTTGATGCTTCGATCTTCGATAAGGGGCCGAACGCCAAGATACGTGGCTTGCAGTTGCGAGGTGAGCCCTTCAGGCCATTGTAAGATGGCCGCTCCATAGGCGGTGTATTCCGGTGCCAACGGAACAGCATCGCCATTGCGAAACTCCGCATGGGTCCAGGTAAAACTGCCGTTGACATAGAGCGGGCCCCAGACTTGCCCCCGAGCAGCAACTTCCACCCCCTGACGCCTGGTGGCACCGCGAATCTCTGTTGTCCCCTCGTCGCCGACCAGGACAAGTTCCGACTTGAGATCCAGTCGCCATGCCGTCGCGATCAACTCAAGCCCCTCCGGGCCCCATGGTCTTGAGCGAACCCCGACCTCATAGCTTCTCGCCCTCGCCAACGGAGAGACTCCGATGGCTACCGCTGATCGGGCGTCATTGCTGTGGAACCCTTCGCCGTAGTTGACAAAGAACTCAGTCCTGGCCCAAGGCCCAAAAATCATGCTCATCTTCGGAAGGACAATGCCGGAACCTTTTCGACCGTCTGGTTGCTCGACACAAGTCGTACACCGGTTGCTCACATCAAATGTGAAAAACTCCCCTCGCACCCCTCCAGAAAGCCTCAGCCAGGAAAACGGCTGGACTTCAGCCTTGACGAAAGGGGAATAGGATACGCTACGGACATCACTGTCTATGGTGGTCCCGGTCTGAGTCCGCAGGGTCTGAGTCCCCAACTTTGTATGAACATCGTCGACTCTCGTCTGAAACCCCACCGTCCCAATGATCGGCATGCCCAGCAGTTCGATTCGCTGCTTGAAGCCAAGGTCGCCACCATAGATAGCCCGGCGATCGAACTGGGCAAAACCATCGCCATTGACCGGATCATTGAGGAAGAATGTAAAATCCGTGAACAGATCCAGTCGATAGTATTGGCCGTACGCGTTCGCAAACAACTGACCACCTGTGGTGGTGTCATAGTGATAGTTCAAGTTCCCCGTCGTTCGGAGTGTGTTGCCTCCTTCATACGGATTGATGGAACCGAACCGGTCCAGAAGACCCGTACTCACGGCACGGAATGGAATTTCACCGGAACCATCCCATTTGGAATGCAGGAAGGTTGCCTTGAAACTCACCTCGTCTCTTCCGGTCAGATTCGTCGTGACCTTGCCCAACAGATTGGTCCGATAATATTGATTGTCGTTGAGGTACGGGCCGTTCGTATAGAACCCCTCAGCGGCAAACAGCGTGCGCACGCGGTCTTTAGTCGGAGAGAACATGAGCAGGTACCGCTGCGTGCTATATTCCCCGCCCGTTCCCTGAATGACTCCTTCTTTCACCATGTTGCGCGTCCGAAAATTCACGGCCCCCGCTGTCGCAAAGTCTCCGTACTCCGGTACGTAAGAGCCCTTGTGCACATCGACCCCCTCGATTGTCTCTGGGATAATGAAGTTGAGGTCCGTGTAGCCTTGTCCATGCGCATGGGTTCGCAGATTGATCGGCATCCCATCGAGGAAGAAGCCGACGTCTGTCCCATGGTCCGCGTCGAAGCCTCGAAGAAAGTATTGATCTGCTTTCCCCGCGCCACCGGAATGTTCCACGGCCACCAAACCGGGAATCAACCGAAGAATCTGCGCAGGGCGTCCTTGGGGTTGCAAGAGAATCTCTTTGTCGGGGATGAATTGTTGAGAAGACGCCGCCACTGGTTTTTCACCAAGCACAGCGATCTCCGGCACTTCCAGCTCAGGCTCGTCGGGATCATGCGCCGATGCACTGTCTCCCCAACAGAGGGCCGACACCAGGCACACACACAAGGTCACGGACAACCATCGCTTGCTCAATATAGGTTTCATCGGAACACTGTTAGCGGAGAGATTTCCCCGTTGTGGTCATCGTCAACTTCCCGTGCTTCACACCCTTGACCGACACCAGGGCATCTGCCACCTTCTTGATCTCCGTCCCCTTGCCTTTCACCACCAGCACTTCAAGGCAATGATTGTGATCAAGATGCACATGCATCCCCGAAAGAATCTGCCCATGATAGTCATGCTGAATATCGGTCAACTTGCTCGTCAGGTCTCGCACATGATGGTCGTATACAAACGTAATGGTGCCGACCGTCTCCTTATCGTCATCCCACTCATCTCCCACCAAATTGTTGCGGATCAGATCACGGAGTGCCTCCGAGCGATTCGTGTAATGCCTCCGCCTGATATGACGGTCGAACTCCGCCAAGAGACGTTGATCCAACGACACGCCGAACCGAACCAGCTCGTCCATACCGCCTCCCTCTCATCCGTAGCATGAAATGTATTTTCGTAGCATGCTTCGGTAGAGATCGCAACCCAGATGGAACTGTTCCTCTTTGCTCTACGACTCGACCTGTTTGTTTGGATTTATGAGCGAAAGGAAAACGGCGCCAGACGAAGCGCTATTGCAACATCTCGTTCTGGGGAGAGGAGATCACGAGTAGCAGGCATCCCTCATCCGTCGACGTATCATGGTGGACCGTCCCGGCTTCGGCACGGTGATAATCCCCAACCGCCATCTCACGCCCGGCGATACTACAGCCGCCTTCAAGCACCAACAGCTCTTCCACTTCGGTGTGGCGATGAGGGGCATAGCTGGTGCCCGGGGTAAAACGAAGCAGTGTAGTGGTCCGCCGTGAAACTAAATCGAAAGAGAGCAGCTTCGCCGTCACCCCTGGAGCGATGCCCCTCCAAGCCCCTTCCGACGTCCTGATGAAGGTGAGCCCCTTTGTCGGCTGTTGAAGAGTGATCTTGGCCTTCCAATATCGGATCCGCTCGGAGGTCGCGGAACGAATCACCAGTGTCCGCAGGAAGCTTGAAACGACTGCCCGACAAGACCGCAGCCATGTGACAAAAGAATCACCTCCTTGAGAAAGAGGCCGCTCACCTAGACTTTCCCCTCCCTCACCCGCTAGAGCAGGCGCTTCACCCGGTGCATACGTGGAGTCTGTAACTTCACGTGGGGCATCCGAATGCGTTTCGATTCTTGAAAGAAGCTGCTCCCGCACCAACGCTCGTGGCTTCACAGGAGCGACACCTAATGCCAGTGTATTCGCGGCCAGTTCAAACTGTTCCGTTTCGCGAGCGGCCTCCAACGCAATGTGGCTGACAAGCCGTTCGCGAAGGGTCGCGGGAGGCGCAACAGGAGCCACTACAGATGCCAAGACACCCGTGATCGCTTGATACGCCATCACCGCTTGGCGTAGCGAGGATTCCTCTGTCAGTTTCATTCTAAAGGCCTCACGCTCTTCAGGATCCAGAACCTCAAGGGCATGGAGTATCGCCTGTTCTTCCAATTCTTCTGGTAACCTGGTTTCACTCACGATACGAGACCTGTCTCATAGGGCGCGAGCGCTTCGCGCAATTTGATCATGCCCAGCCGGATTCTCGTCTTAACGGTGCCCAAGGGCAGCTGCAGTTGCTCGGCGATTTCGCTTTGACTCAACCCATAGAAATAGGCCAGTGCAATGGCTTGCCGCTGCTCCACGGTCAAGACTGCCAATGCCTGCTGCACGAATTTCCGACGCTCTTGTCCTTCAACCTCTTGCTCCGGCGTATCTGCGTCACTGGCAAACAACTGAGCGGCATCTAACGATTCAACCCGTCCATGCTCAGCGGCTCCCGCACGAAACCGATCGATCGCTCTTGCTCTGGCCAGCATCATCAACCAGGCGCCAGGCGTCCCCCTGGTTCGGTCATAGGTATTGGCCTGACGCCACACCTGAGTGTACACGTCCAGCGTGACTTCTTCGGCTGCTTCACGATTGTTGAGAATTTTAAGAATGAGCCCAAAGACCTGTGGGCTCGTGCGGTCGTACAACGTCGCGAGCGCGGCCTGATCGCCCTGGGCCGTTCGGGTAATCAGGTGGCCCCACTCCTGTTCCTGAATCAGCCTGCTCGTTTCTAGAGACATCCCCAACATAGAGTCTCCCCCAACTATTTCTACGAGAGGATGGAGGAGATTGGATTTATGGTTGTGACACTTTTTTTCGTTGCCTTTTGAAGCAGTGACTATAGCACCAGGCAAATCACAGCAACAAGAATTCACCTAGCAAGAACAGATCCAAATGAACATTGGTCTCGTAATTACAAACAGACCGCCGGCAGGTGCTGATGTCAAAGACAGATTTCTAACTATAACATTTCACCATGAGGAGGAGCACTGAACCATGAAATCATCCATCGTTTGGCCTCTGGGAGTCGTTTGCGCCGTCGGACTCATGTCCGGCTGTGGCGGAAGCGATAACGTGCCCATCATCACACCACCTGGTGCACCCGTCGCAACGGTGGACGATCAGCGCACGCTCGAGTCGGATGCGCTGACGTCGGAAGAAGCCACACTGGTGAGCCAAGCTGACTCGGAGCCCGATCCGGCTCCTAAGGCGGATCTGTAAGGAACCCACTCACAAAGCAGATTCATTCAGAAGGAGGAGACCATGTTCGCTCGAATTCGACCACTCATGTTGACGCTACTGGCAGTGCTCACCGCGTCGCCGGTAATGGCCGCCAGCCATCGTGAGGCTCCGTTGATCGCCAATGACCCAGCGGCCGATATCACCGACTTTTATTTCTTCCGGAGCTGGCAGGATCCCGACAAAGCAATTCTGCTCATGAACGTGATTCCAAGTCAGGAGCCGGGATCCGGCCCCAACTACTTCAACTTTGCTGATGACGTGCTGTACGAAATTCATATCGATAACAATAAGAACAACGTCGCGGGAAACATCGTCTATCAGATCCGATTCAAGACGGAGATCCGTCAGCCAGGCAATGTGTTTCCCTTAGCCTATGTCGCATTGCCGCCCATCACAGCCCTCACCGGTGGAGGATCGGAGGGCCTGCTTGTACGGCAAAGCTATACCGTCACCGAACAGCGCTTTGGCCAACCATCGCGTGATCTCGGCACCGGCCCGATGTTCGCGGTGCCGTCGAATGTCGGCCCACGTACCATGCCGAAATATGAAGACCTGGCTGCGAAGGGACTTTTCCCTCTGAAAAACGGAGGAAGAGTCTTTGCGGGCCAGCGGGATGAGACCTTCTACATTGACTTGGGAGGAACATTCGACACCTTGAATCTGCACATCTCGCCGATCCTGTCTAATGCCGATGATGCCAACGACGCCATTATTGTCGGAGCACCGGATGCCGGCACCGCCGATACATTCAGCGGCTTCAATGTGAACACGATCGCGCTGGAAATTCCCATCAGCGAGCTTCTCGGCCCGAACGGCAATAAGGTGCTCGGCGCCTATGCCAGCACAAGCCGACCCAAGGTCAGCGTCATCAAGAAAAACGGCGGCCGTGACAACAGTAGCCGCTTTGTTCAGGTGGCACGTATGGGCAATCCGCTCGTGAACGAGTTGATCATTGCGACGAACATGAAGGACAAGTGGAATGCCACGGATGCGGAAGACGAGAACGAGTTTGTCCCGTTCTACTGTAACTCCGCGCTGGCCACGGCGCTCAATACTGTGTTCGGCACCGGCTTCCCAACGGCAAATCGGGAAGATCTCGTGAATGCATTGCTTCGCTATGCACCGGGTCCGGCGGTCTGCGGCTCCGGCAAAACTAATGAAGCACTGGCCGATCTCCTGCGTGTCGATCTGGATGCCCCCGCAACTCCGGCGGCAGGTCAAAAGCGACTTGGCCCCCTGGCACATGATGCATCGGGCAACGCCACACCCGACAGAGCTGGCTGGCCGAACGGACGTCGTCCAAACGACGATGTCACGGACGTGGCCCTGCGCGTCGTGGCCGGAATTCTGACCAACCCCGCCGTGCCGAACCTTGGGGACGGCGTGAATTTCAATGTCGGTTCAGTCGGCAACAACAAGACGGCCAACGGCATTGCAACGGTGTTTCCTTTCCTTCCGACACCGTTGGATGGGCGAGATCGTCGACACATCGATCCAGGAGAGCCACAGTAGCCAGTACCTAGCGGGTGCCGCACAATGATGCGGCACCCGCATCATGACAGGACCAGGGCGTGAACCAAGACACGACGATACAAGAGTCAAGAATGCCATGCCGGCAGGGATGGCTCGGGTCGATTGCGCTCCACGGACTCGTGTTTCTCAGCCTCTTTCCCCTCTTCCGTCAGTCACTGATTACTATTCCCAACGAAGCGTTTCACTGGGATGTTGCGCTTGTGCAATCGACACCGACGGCTCACGAGTCAGTTCAAACCGCCGATGCCACCAAACCACCCGTACCGAAGCCACCAAATCGAACACCTACAGCCTCTCTCGCCAACCGCACGACCCGTCAACTAGCCCCATCTGCTGAATACATCACCTCATCTGGACCAAAGACTGAAGCCCCAGTCACGTTGACACCCATCCCTGACAGTTCTTCATCGGTCACATCACCTAATGAAATAGCCACAAGCTCTATACCGAATGAATTGCTCCCTCCTCTGGTCCAGGCACATGAACCTCCACGACAACCGACTGACACGCCGGTCAGCTCAACGACACAAGTACCACAACAGGAAGTAGCCGCTGCCGTCGCTCCACTCAAAGACAATACTCCCCCTACCGACACCACCCAGCCATCGCCAGTACCGCCTACAGCATCAGATACTCCCGCTGCTTCCGCGATACGGCCTGACTACGGATGGCTTCAACAGGCGATCTTCCGGCGGTTGGAGGAACTCAAACGATCGTCTCACCCCTCACTCGATGACTCACACCCCCTTAAAGTCACGGTCAAGGCAGTGGTCTCACGGGAAGGGATCTTGCTGGACTCTGCAGTGGTGAAGAGTTCCGGCCTGGATCGCATCGATCAGGAAGCAATGGCACTCGTACAGCGGGCCTTCCCGATGCAACTTGACCACCCACTAGACCGACAGCAAGTCGCCATGCGCATCCCCATCATCTATTCACGCGAGTAACCCATGATTCGATCGCTCACCGTTGTCAGCGTGGTCGGATGGTTCGTATTGAGCGAAGTCGGCGCTGCGTACCCCGAACCCTACCAGCCGACGGAGGATGCGCAGGTTCTCCAGCGGCTCAGCTTCAGGGCGTCCGATCCTGTCGCGCATGAGCTCGACAGTCTGCGTACCAATCTACGACGGAATCCGCGCGATCTTGAATCAGCCGTGAAACTGGCCACTCGCTACATTGAACAGGGCCGATCGGAAGGCGATCCCCGTTTTCTCGGGCAAGCACAGGCAGTCCTCAGTCCCTGGTGGAGCGAGCCGACCCCCCCACCTGCCGCACTCCTCTTACGGGCAACGATCCGGCAGAACGCCCACGAGTTCAACGAGGCCCTTATCGACCTCGACCAGGTGTTGGCGGCTGAACCAAACAATGCCCAGGCGTGGCTCACCAAAGCGTCGATTCTCCAGGTACAAGCACGTTACGACGAGGCACGCCGAGCCTGTCAGCGACTCACACGCTTGGCCTCCGCTCATGTGCTGCTCGGATGCTTGAGCGATATCGCGGGAGTGACTGGTCAATCGATGAAAAGCCGTGAGTTACTCCGGCAGGTACTGTCGGAAACACCTCTCTCGGGACGCGAGCACATCTGGGTTGCGACAATTTTGGCTGAAACAGCCAGCCGCACCGGGGCCATCCGTGAGGCTGAGAAGTCTTTCGCTGAGGCCTTCAAGGTCGGCACCAAGGATCAATACTTGCTCGGCGCCTATGCGGATTTCCTGCTGGATCAATGCCGTTATCAGGACGTCATGTCCCTGCTCCGATCTGAAACGAAGGCTGATGGACTACTCCTACGTCTGGCGCTCGCAGAGCAGGCGCTGAAGCTGCCCATATTCCAAAACCATACAGCTGAACTGGCAGCCCGATTTACCGCTGCCCGAGAGCGAGGAACGACCGTCCATGTTCGAGAAGAAGCGCGATTCACATTGGCCTTGTTGCACGATGCTCGCCGAGCACTGCCGCTAGCCCAGGCCAATTGGAAGGTGCAGAGAGAACCGGCGGACGCCAGGATCCTCCTCGAAAGCGCGCTTACCGCGAAGAACTCACCGGCGGCCCAACCGGTGCTTGACTGGATGACGAGTAATCACGTGGAAGACGTTCATCTGCAACAACTTGCGAAGCAGATTCAAAAGGCACCATTCTGATGCGTATTCTGCTCGTCATTGTCTCGCTTGTGCTTGCACAGCCGGCTTGGGCCCATAAGCCAAGCGACAGCTACCTCTCACTGTCTGTTCAGAACAATCACATTGAAGGGCAATGGGACATCGCCTTACGCGATCTCGCCGATGCAATCGGATTGGACAGTGATGGAAACGGTCAACTCACCTGGGGAGAGGTCCGCAGCAAGCATGACGAGATCAGGGTCTATGCACTGTCACATCTTGCCTTATCGGCTGACCAGCAGGCTTGTACGACTCAAGTGCTGGAGCAACTCATCGATCATCACACAGACGGGACCTACTCAGTCCTTCGTTTCCGGTCGAATTGCGATGCGCCCATTGAACGGCTTGCGGTGGACTACCGCCTCCTATTCGATATCGATGCACAACACAAGGGACTCTTGCGTCTGACCCAAGGTGGACAGACCAGCACGGCCATTTTCAGCCGAGAATCCACGGCCCAGGAATTCTCAGTCACTACACGGTCACGCTGGACTGAGAGTATGCAATTTATTCACGAGGGGAGTTGGCACATCTGGATGGGATTCGACCATGTCCTGTTCTTGCTTGCCCTCTTACTTCCCTCAGTCTTGATTCGAGCGGAAGGACGCTGGCAGGCGGCAGGTGATTTTGCATCGGTGTGCTGGAACGTCCTCAGCATCGTCACGGCCTTTACCCTGGCCCATTCTTTGACCTTGAGCCTGGCCACCCTGGATATCATCCAGCTCCCATCTCGATTAGTGGAATCGACCATTGCTGCATCGGTTGTACTCGCAGGGCTTGGCAACTTATATCCCACGATAATGAGTCGTCGTTGGATGATTGCCTTTGGGTTTGGCCTGATCCATGGGTTCGGATTTGCTGCTGTGCTCACCGATCTCGGGTTGCCTCAGGATTCACTATTGCTGAGTCTCGTCAGCTTCAACATCGGGGTGGAAATCGGCCAGCTTGCCATCGTCGCGGCATTCTTACCATTAGCCTATCTGATTCGCCACTCCTGGTCATACCCCAGACTGGTCCTTACTGGCGGATCACTCGCGGTAATCGCCATTGCCCTCATCTGGTTCACCGAACGCGCCTTTAATCTTCAGCTGTTTCCTCTCTAGCAGGCTGTTGACAAAGTCCGCCAGCTGCGTTCTCGCGACGTTCAGAGGCTCAACGTACGGCAGAGAGTACGATTCGCCTCTTCGCTTGCTGCGGCCTTGCTGAACAACCTGCTGGCAAAATGGCACTCATAGCTGCACGACGACCTTCCCAACGTTGGTATGTTGTTCCAGCATTGTATGGCCGGCGCGGAGATTCTCGACCGTCAGTCCATTCAACACACGGTTGGCCGTTGTGCGCATCTTGCCGGATTCAATCAAGCTCTTCACCTCCCGCAGAATCTCCCCCTGAGAATCCACACGATAGTCAAGACTCGACTTCGTGAACATGAGTTCCCAATGCAGGCTCGCCGATTTCGACTTGAACAGGGAGAGGTCCAGTCCCTCCCCATCATCGATGATCCCCACTTCCCCAAATGGGGCAATGATGTCCGCCATCTTCGACCAATGCTGCCCAGAGTGCGTCGTGCTGAAGATGAAATCGACAAACTTGAACCCCAGCCCCCTGATATCAGCCACAAGCGTCTGATGAGAGACCACGTGATCAGCGCCAAGACTGCTGACCCACTGTTTGCTCTCCGGTCGTGACGCGGTGGCAATCACCGTCATGGGGGTTTTCAACTTGAGCAGCTGGATCGCTTGCGACCCGACGCCGCCGGCGCCGCCGATAATCAGGATCGTCCGCCGATCCGACCCGGTAAGGTGCATCTTCTCAAAAAGCATCTCGTACGCCGTCAAGCTGGTCAGCGGAAGCGCTGCCGCTTCCGTAAAGGAGAGGGTGTTCGGTTTCAAGGCCACCAGCCGTTCATCCACCAGTTGCCGCGTCGCATAAGACCCTGCTCGGTTGAGATCTCCGCTGTAAAAGACTTCGTCGCCGATATTGAACCGTGTTGCCTCCTGACCGCGAGCCCGCACAATGCCTGCTGCATCCCACCCTAAAATGACCGGCTGTTCAGCGGAACCGGATCGCCAGCTTCGAATCTTGTAGTCTACAGGATTCAACCCGACAGCCTTCACCTCAACGAACAGATCACGACCGCTGGGTGTCGGATCCGGCAACTCCATGGGTTGCAGATTGAATTGATCCAGCGAATGGGCCTTCGTATAACTAATGACTTTCATAACCACCTCCATATTTGTTACCTAGAGATACGGCTTACGATACATAAAGACAAGTACGCACATTTCCGTCAGTCGGTATCTCATAGGATACCAAGGAGCAATCATGGCGAAACGCCGCTTTACACCCTGCATCGAAGGCTGTCCGGTCGAGGTCACGTTGAATGTGATCGGAGGGAAGTGGAAAGGCGTTGTCCTCTACCATTTATTCAAACAGAACGTGCTGCGCTTCGGAGAGCTCCGCAAGAGGATGACCGGAGTGACGCAGGGCATGTTGACGACACAGCTCCGTGAGCTGGAGCGGGACGGCCTCGTTTGCCGAACGGTCTTTCCGGAAGTGCCGCCTAAAGTGGAATATTCCCTGTCTTTCAAAGGCGAAACGCTTCGCGAGATCATTCGTTCTCTGGAGCGATGGGGCGTCGAACATCGTGGGGACTAATGCATAGCCGGTCCGATCTCCATGCCTGGCCGTAGCCGAGGTTGATGCCCTCCAGTAGATTACTGGCCGGCATTAGCATCACTCTCGTCTGGTTTACCGAACGGACCTTCGATATTCCGTTGTTTTCTCTGTAGCCCACCACTCAAGATATGCGCTGTTCAGGAAGGCTTGGGAATGTAGTTCTCAAAGAATTTAGCCAGAGAGGAAAAGTCTCCCTGATCAGCGTCCCGTATGGCGGCAATATATTGCGATCGGATTTGATGGCCTTCAGACATAAGCTGGGTTTGAGGCCATTGCGGCAAAGGATGTCCGCGAGAATAAAAGAAGATGTCGGTGATCAGTCGTGCATGCCGTCCATTCCCATTTCTGAAGGGATGAATCTTTGTCAGTCTGTTCTGCAGCCGTGCCGCCACCTCCAAGACCGGCATCGGTGACGCGGGCGAATCCCAATAGAGAAAGTCATCACATAACAAGCGAATCTGTTCTGGCACGATCCGCCAGTCCATTCCGATATTGAGATTGTCAGTCCGGTATTTCCCCGCCCACTTCCAGATGGATCCAAACATATCGTGATGGACTACACAGATAAACTCATTGGTGAGCCATCGCGCGCCACGCTTCTTCCTGCGGGCCTCAAACACGTATTTGTCGTAGGCCAGACTAATGGCATGGGCTTCAGCTGCGTTCCGTTCGGCTCTCGTCGTGAGCCGAGTCAGAATCAGCCCTGAGGTGTCATCGCCTGCAGTCTCACCATCGGGCTGTGTTTCGTCCGCGATGCTCATCGAGCTGATAGTCGTTTACGAGGGCTGCGGAGAATATCGTCGGTCCGTTTCTCAAGAAGCTGCTTGAATGTGTCCTCATCAGGTGCTTGGTCCTCAAGTGCCATGGTTCCCATCGTTTGCTTCAGTCGTTTGAGGGCCACAGCACGGGCACGATCTCTCGTAAGTTCTTCCAGAGGTTTGTGGAGCAGCGGTTCAAGGTTAAGCTCACAGCCTAAGCCTTCATAGATTCGGCGGAGTGTCCCGACTTGGGGGTCCACTTTCCCAGACTCAATCGCAGCCAGATTGGGCTGCGTAATATAGGCACGTTGAGCCAGCTCAACCTGCGTCATTCGTAGCCGATTCCGAAGCAGACGGATCCAGTCCCCGGCCGTAAGTTTGCTCGTATCTCTTGACGTCCGTACTGTCAGTCTTGATAAAGCTATATCATCGAGCAGCGTTGTGAATGTTTTTCTCATGGCCATTAATTATACATGGAAAGCCGCCAAGTCCGCAAGTCCGAAGCCTACCGAAAGCTGTTCCTCGAACGCATCGCCTTCGACCTGCTGCTGCGCTAAGCACGCACCTCGTAAAGCGTCGTGCCCGACGGTTTCAAGTTTCATGTTTCGAGTTTTAGGTTGTTTGGAAACTTGAAACCTCAAACCTGAAACTGCTTCTGAACCGTTGAACATGAAACCTGGAATTCAGGATCGAAGAACCGAACGGCGCACGACGCGCCTCACGGCCTGCTGCGAGCAGCCGCCGGGGCAAATGGCTGCGGTGGATCTGGCTGTCTTTGTCGAGAAGAGAAAGGAAATTTCAGTGCCGCTCAGATTCGTTTCTGCCAGCGAATGGGGTCTCGTTTGCTGTGGATACAGGCGGCGATGAGGATCTCGTCATCGTGAACGATATAAATCACACTGTAGGGAAACCGCCGCAACACTGCGCGTCTCGCACTGCCGAACACGATTGGGTAGAGCGCAGGACGGCGCTGCACCTGAGCGATGACCGCATCGAGCGAGCGCAGAAGTTCCGCCCCCAATCCTTGGCCACGCATTTCGTACCAGTCCACCGCCTCAGCCAATTCGGCCTCCACCTCGGGGCGAAAGACGATACGCCGCGTCATCCCAGACGCGACCATAGGCGTGCGCGCACATCCTCCCAGCTGAGGGCTGAGCTTGGGTCACGCGCATGCTCGGCGACGCGCCGTTCAATTTCCTGGCGCTGATCGTCGGACAGCGCCGGCAGAAGGTCTGGCCGCGCGGCGACACTGTCCCACAGATCTTCGGCGAGCTGGATACGCTCTGCCGGGCTGAGCTTCAGGAGTTCCGCTATCACAGCATTCTTCATGTTTGTGTGCCCTTCATAGAAGAGAAACTGTCCTTTCAATTATAGCTTGTTACAGGTACGGTTTCTATCTGATCAGCCGGGCTTCTCGACCATGAACATCAGATCTCCGACACGGACGGCTTCCTCATCATCGACGACTCCAATCCGATGGACAGCCGCCAAGTCCGCAAGTCCGAAGCCTACCGAAAGCTGTTCCTCGAACGCATCGCCTTCGACCTGCTGCTGCGCTAAGCACGCACCTCGTGCAGCGTCGTGGCCGACGGTTTCAAGTTTCATGTTTCGAGTTTTAGGTTGTTTGGAGACTTGAAACCTCAAACCCGAAACTGCCTCTGGAATACCGTGCGCGAAGTGTCAAACATCCCAATTCGGAAACATGAGACGCTTCCCCTTTCACGGATAACGAGCGCCGAGCTGGACGTAGCGCGTATCAGCCTTGCCCGTACGTGCCGCACGCCGACAGGCGGTTCCAGTGGAAGTACGTTGACTAACTTGATATCTTTGAACGAGATACGCTCGCCTCGTGGAGCAGCAGGCGAAGCGGGCTTCACGTTTCACAAACAACGAATCTTTTTACAGCGGAAGAGTGCTGAATCATGCGGGCTAGAGAGAGAGGCTCGATGTTGGCTGTCGCCGGCGGTTCATCGCTCTCCGTCCGTCCGCTCGCCTGGAACCTGTTCTTCGCGCGTCAACCGGAGCCGAGTCTGGAATTCACGGAAGTGTGGCCGGACGAGGCCACGATTGGATCGCCTTCGCCCGCAAAGCCCCCCAAGCAATCACACGGTCGCCCGCTTCTGTGGGTCTTGGTCTTCGTGCTGATCGGCGGTGGCGCCTATGTCGCAACGGAGCCGGAGATGGTCACGGAGTCTCTCAGGCCGCTCCTCGACGAAATCCCGGCACCGCAACCAGCGGTGGCTCAGAATCCAACGCCTGCAACACCTGCGCCGTCAAAGCAGGTTGAACAAGACTGGGCGTTCCTCACCCCAGCTGACACACCAACTCCCTCGTCCCCGACTGCCACACCGATACCGGCGGCCTCCACTCCTGTAACGGCTCCTCCAACAGCAACACCGGCAAACCAGCCTGAACAGAATTGGTCCTTCCTCGCCCCAGATCAACCCATCACCCCATCCTCCCCGGCTGCGGCACCGATACCGACGGCCTCCGCTTCAGCAACAACATCCCCAACCTCCGCACCGGCGAAGCAGGTTAAACAGGACGAGGCACTCCTCGCCAAAATTGAAGCCTTCAGACGGGAGCGGAATTCAGTGCCGGGGACGAGGGGAGCTCCAGTCCCGACGTTTCACGAGGGACAGAGAGTCAGCGTGCGGCCAGATCTCAACGCGCCCAGTTGGGCCGTCCTGCTTCGCCAAGACGCCGAGGGCACACAGCCGGGACCGGCCCTTCCACTAGGAACCGTACTCACCATCCTTGATGGGGAATTGCAAGGACGCAGCTGGGTCTACTTCGTTCGCAGTGACGTCGGCAGCGAGGGGTGGCTGGCTGAAGGGCAGCTCAGATTGACACGCTGATTGTTGCGGCGACCAAGTCGACGGATGCCCAGCAACGGGCACAACGCACATAGCGGCGACGCTCAGTTCTCTCGCCGATGGAGGGTTGCCACCGCCTGCACGCCTTCTTCCCTACCGCCGTTCATGAAATGGACGACGATCTCCTGATCGGTTACTGTTCCAACGAATCGCGAGGCAATCCCATAGGTGATATTTTCTACGATTCCGTGAGAGTGGCCCTGTTCAACTGTTCCCGAAATCTTCAGCCGTTCTCCCGAGCTCATTTCCCCGGAGCCAGTCACCGTATCGCCCGCCTGCTGAAGGCTCACGCGAAACAATCGACCCAGAGAAACCATGCTGCCATCGCTTACGCTGGACTCTTGCGACAACACACCGTGCCAATCCCCTGATAGGCCTGCTCCCCGCCGAGGGGCGAGCGCAATGGTCCTTGCCTGCTCAGGAGCGGCCGGTACGGCCATCCGTTCCGTCATGGCATCGCTCCACGACAGAACTGATTGATCCGTCTCGGCTGCGCGCACAGAACGCTGCTCAAAAAGTTGCGGCGGATTCAGCTCCGTCACGGGTGCGTTCCCGTACGGGATGCCGGTGCAGGCACAGAGGAGAGATGATGTGAATAAAGCAAGAAAAGGACCTTGCTTTACGATTGTCCTGCGAGCTGTCTTCCCCAGCTTGGCAGAAATGAGTTGTGTACGCGCGGTGGTGATATGGCTGAGCATCTGTTCGCAGAATGTCTTCATGATGGTGAACCTCCAGTCATGTCTGGGTTTCGGCAGGCTGCAGCTCTCGGAGAAGCTATGCCGCATATTTTTCTGCATGATGCCCCACGACCTCACGTATGACTACTGAATCTGCAATTCCGACACTCACACGGCATTGACCGGAGACGTATTCCGGGGAGGGTCAGCACCGATCGATCATCAGGCGATGAGGAATTACACCTTGGAGAGCTGTGTCTAGACGAGCTCACATGACTCATGACTGTTTGTGGCGAAATCGCATTCCTCGTGAGGCGGATCACGTGACGCGTCTTGGCCACGGTTTCACGTCTCATGTGTCGAGCTTCAGGTTGATCGAACAGTTGGAACTTGGAACCTTAGACGTAAAACTATCTCTGGAATGTCGTGCGCGAAGGGTGACGCGTATCTCGCTCCGGATTCGGACACTTCACGCTTCACGAATGACGCTTCACACTGTAGATCGACGATTGAAGCAGAAGCGCTCATGAACAATGCGGGTTAGGGGGAGAGTCCGGTTTGCCTGTCGCGTGATTCAACCAAGCTCTGGCTTCATTCAGCATGTCCCCCGTTCGGTGTCCCCCTGAATCATTGCCTTGGTGGAGACTGGTCTATATACTGGTCTACATGGCGGTTCGAATGATAGGAGAGCCTCATGAAGATCGAAATTGGTTCGTATGAAGCGAAAACAAAGCTCCCTGAATTGCTGCGGCAGGTCAAAGCCGGAAAAAGCTTTACCATCACCAATCGCGGGGAAGCCATTGCGGATCTGGTGCCGAGCGCAGGGGTGAGGGCGAAGGACACAGTTGCGGCAGCAAAAAAATTGAAGGCATTCATGCTGGCCGCTCCGGTGCGTGGGGTCAACATTAAAGCGCTCATCGAGGAGGGGCGTGCGTGAGCTTCGTCCTTGATAATTCGGTGACCATGCGCTGGTTTTTCGGTGACGGCAAGCCACAAGACCTTGCCTATGCAGGCAGAGTGCTCGATGCGATGCAAGATGTCAAAGCACTTGTCCCCATGACCTGGGGACTCGAAGTGGCCAATGTCATCGCCAAGGCGGAAGAGAAAGCCTTGGTGACAGAAGCGCGAAGCGGGGCATTTCTTGAGATGCTGGAAGATGTCGATATTGAGGTGGACGCAGCCAC
>SWDI01000005.1:264927-306962 GCA_005116955.1 Nitrospira sp.
TATGCCTTTATAATTTATAGTCGCTCTGGGCCGGTTTGTATGTGGGGTTAGACCAGAAAGGAATAGCCTGCCCAAAGGAGGTTACGCGCGCAGCCGCCTGTCCGCCTCTGGTCGTGCCAGGGATTGGTCCTCACCGGCGGATTACTGACGGTGATCGCCCCCGTCTGGTTGATCGAACGGGCCTTCGATCTACAGCTGATTCCCCTATAACCGAGTGCTCAGACTAAAGGCTCAGTGTCTGCAGTTACGTGATGGGGCCATCATAGGGGAAACAGAGGCTGCGAGTATGCAATTCGCTGCTTACCATTGACCTGGGATCTTCCCCTTGCGCCTTTCTCTGAAAGCCAAAGCACTTTCGGCTATTCTTCGCATGAGAAGACCATCGGGGCTTCCCTGTAAGGAACGGGTAAGGATAGTTAACGGCTTGCCCGCTTGTAAGTGAAGTTCGGACAGGAACTCTGGTACCGGTCTCTTATCCACTTTGATGTAGGTCACGAAACCAGACAGATAGAATCGATAAAAGGAAATGTGATCGAACTTCTCAGGATGAGGGTCAAGCATGCCCGTCATGGAAACATCTTCAAATCGAGCAAGAATCACCGCAAACTCCTGAGAATCTCCAGGCTCACTTGCGAGAACCATCTCTCCAAGGCGCTTTTCAAAAGGACCAGCTGAAATCCGTTTATAAAAATTGTGGCTTGATATAGACGCTCGCCATAGGAGAGAAACAAAAAAGAGTTTCAGATTTGTATAATTGACTTCTTCTAAGCTCCAGGCGACTGTCCGCGCTTGATGGGTAATTGGGGTTGCTTCTTGAAACCGTTGAAGTAGCACCTGCTGCCCGTAATCATCCCATGGGGCTATCCTTTGGTCGCACTCACCACAAAGGATCGTAGAATCATAAATGCCCACTGGCATTCGTTTCGGGAAACTGCCTGGGGAATTGCCATGCATCTCAGGTGCGACATTCTCAGATCTGAGTAATCGAAAGAACCCTTCTGGAATTATATGAGCCTTTATTAGCTTTTTTTCTTGCAGGCACAATCTGCAAGTCTGCGTATTACTCATACCGAGAGAATACCATGGTTAGATTGTGGCCAAACTGTGGCAGAGCTATCGTGTCCGACGTGATTTCATCGGTTCATCCCCTACCTCTTGATCCTCTGTAATTGATTGAGAACGAAATGATGAGGGACTATCGAAACCTACAGTCTCTGGGTCTGTGGAGGATTTAAATCTCGCGCTCTCGGTCTCCCAGATAGTCGTCTCTTTATTCCCCCTGAATCGGGATGTACATGATGTTGCCCTGGCGGTTCACGAGCAGGAGCGCGAGGTCGGTGGGTTTGAGGGGATCGGCAAGGCGCTGCAGGATCGAAAAACTGTGTATCTGCTGCCGGTTCAATTCCAGCACGACGTCGCCTGGTTGCAGGCCGGAGGCTTCAGCGAGGCTGCCTTCTTCAATATCCGTTACCACCACGCCGCTACTCACCGGCAAATCCATCTGGCGTGCGAGAGGTGGCGTCACATCATCGAAGACCACGCCCGCGAGGGGATGGACCGTCGATGCCGTCGACGCAGCCTGACTTTTCTTCGTCCGTTCACGCGGCGCTTCTTGAATGACCAGCTCAGCCTGATAACCCTTGCCCTCCCGGATAAGGTCCAGACGATGTTTGCTGCCGATCGGTGATTGCGCCACCAAGTTCCGCAGCTGGCCGCTGTCCATAACATCGCGCCCGTCGAAGCGCACCACGACATCGCCCCGCTTGAGGCCGGCTCGTTCCGCAGAACCCTTCGCTTGCACATCGGTGACAATGGCTCCCTTGACGTCCGGCAGGCGCAAAATTTTTCCAAGTGGAGGGCTGACATCTTGCGTCGAGGCCCCCAAAAATCCTCGCACCACACGGCCTGTCTTAATGAGGCTCTGCATGGCCGCACGGGCCATGTTACTGGGAATCGCGAACCCGACCCCCACGCTTCCGCCGGTCGGACTGGCGATGGCCGTATTGATCCCGATCAGCTCGCCCTGGATATTCACGAGGGCGCCGCCAGAATTCCCAGGGTTGATCGGTGCGTCGGTCTGGATGAAGTCTTCGAAGTCCGCCACACCGACATCCGCGCGACCAACCGCGCTGACAATGCCGAAGGTGACGGTGCGGCTCAATCCCAGCGGGTTCCCGATGGCGAGCACAAAGTCGCCGACGGCCAGATGGCTTGAATCCCCCCAGGTCGCAATCGGCAGATTCGACGCGTGAATCTTCACGACCGCCACGTCGGTTTTTGGATCCGTCGCGACAACCTTCCCTTTGTATTGACGGCGATCCGCCAGAATCACTTCCACATCGACGGCATCGGCGACCACATGGTTATTCGTGATGATGTAGCCGTCTGGCGAGACAATCACCCCAGACCCCTGCCCATACTGGCGACGCGACGGAGGCTCTTTGAACAACCCGAACGGCAACGCCTCATCACTGAACGCCTGGTCACGCACCATCACGGTTGATGCAATACTTACCACCGCCGGAATGACTTTAGTGGCCGTCCCTTTGACTTGGCTCTGTAAATCCTGGCCGTTGACCGCTGGAACCTGTTGGCTGCCGGCTAGGCCCAAACCGGGACCTAACAGACTGCTCACAATTCCTCCGATGACCATCGGCATGATGAGTCTGCTACTGTTCACAACGATGCCTCTTGTGCATGAACTAGTGCCACGCGTTTCCCAATGCCGTGGCCAGCCTATCATGCACGACCAGCACACGCATTCACAATTCAATATGACGTCAACAACAAATAGTACCCACCGTCAGATAGGGTGTACATACTGTGCCCGCCTTGGCATCAAGACAGGACCTTCCTTTGCACCGCCGGAAGATACGCATGCCATTGTGTTACGATCATCCACGCTTCGCTGGTAACCGTCGGATTGACTCTTACCCAAGAGGTGCCCCATGACACCTCCCGCAATCGTCGTTGCACTCATTCTGCTCTGGTCCGTTTCAGGGATGCATGTCTCTCCTGGGCATGCCGAAGACGCCAAGTTTGGAACCCCCAAGGGGGATGAAGGCACCAGGATTTTTAAAGCCACTGAGCACCCCTTTTACAGCGGCGAATTTCGCCTCAAGGGTGATCGGGCAACGCTCGTTGGACGCATGGCTGATACGACGCCCTGGGATCATCTGGACTATGCGGGCAAACACCTGAATGCGGTGAAGGGAACGATTGAGATCGAGGTAAACGAACACACCAACCAGGGACGAGTGGTGGCTGAATTCGTCGAGGGAGCTGACCAGTATCGCGTGATGTTCGATCGATTTGCCGCAAAAACTCCCCTTCAGAGCGGCGGTGTCGCCACCAGAATCTACGAACATGGGGATTCAAATAACGGCGACCCGCTCTATCCAAAAACCTGGTTGTACCTGAGTGGCTGGGGCACTGCGACGATGTATAAGAATGATCAGGTGCTCTACAAAGACTATGACGCACACTTCATGGTCATGGAGCGGTCTCGCGATCCAAAGACGCATGAGGTCCACTACCCGGTCAAACGCACTATGCCCGGTGGCGAAACCGATCCTGCCGGCATGGAAATCGATTTATGGGTGCGCTCAAAAGAACAAAACGGCAATAACTTTCCACCCTTTGAAACATTTGTTCATCTCTGTTGGGAAGAAGTGACCTGGCGATAGACTAGGGACCTTCGATCCCAGCCCTATGCATTCGTGATAACCCGGGCTTTCCCTCATGTCCTAGGCGCATACATGATGATCATCATACCGGCCGAGACAAAGCATGGCGTCCATCGCGTCATAGCGATCCAGACGAACTCCATCGATGCTCCAGCCCCATAACAGGGACAACACGATAAACATTCCACCATACGCGGCATAGACACGCCCAAAGTGAGCCGACTGCAGGGTAGGAATGATGCCATACAGGATCAGGACAACAGCGCCGATCACGGCATACATCCACGGCCGGCCCTCCCTGAACGACAGCCACATCAAGTACCCGCCACCGATTTCACACAAGCCCGCAAGCACAAACAGTCCGAGAGAAACCGGAAGCGACATGGTTATCTCCTTTGCTCTAAGCGCTCGTGTCCAACAAACAAGGTTTTTGCAAGCTGGTTCCCAACTGGCCGCACCGATCAAAACCACCCCCTCAAGCCAACCACGAATCGGATCTGACTCGGGTCTCCCCCCTGTTGGCGCACGAGCCTGGCAGTCTCACCGAAACTGCGGTCGAAAGACAGGCCGATGTAAGGGGCAAACTTCCGATGAATTTCGTAGCGCAGGCGAGCCCCAAATTCCAGATTGTTCAACCCGGAGCCGGTTGTAAACTCTTCCACCCGTTGGATAGCCATGTTTGTTTGAAAGCGGCCCTGAAGGATGAGACGTTGAGTGAGCAGAAAATCTTTCGTATACGAGAGACGAGCCGAGATAGCACCACTCTGATCGATGAATAGCGACGATTCAAACTCGTAGTTGTACGGTACAATTCCCTGTAGCCCGATCACCCCCAAGCCGCGCGTCACATTCTGATTTCGAAACGACTGGGTTTCCATCCTGCCGCCGACTTGAATGTCGTAATGTTTCCACAGGAACCGGCCATAGAGCAGTTGGAAATCAACGTCGTAGTCCGCTTTGAAGGCCGTATCTTGCTGACCTTCGCTCTTAAACCACAGCCGGTTGTGATCGCCGCCATACCAGCCCTCGAGATCCCAACGGTAGTCACTGTTGCTTCCTTCTCCCCCAGTGCGGGGGCGATATTCGAGAACATCCACCAATGTGAAGAGACGGCGTTCCTGGTCGTTCACCGGACTGGGCCAATCCAATTGTGAAATTCCATGCACCCGAGGCTTGTCCTGTGTCTGGTTCGGCTTGACCATCGTGGCGTCCCCTGAAACAGACGACCGATGTCCATGCTCAGATTCCGCCGCGACGGTCCCCACTCCCAGACCTATGCTCAGCGCACAGACGACAAACCTCCCCCAGCACTGTCGGATCGTTATCCCCACTGGTCCCATCTCTGGCTGGTTATGGATCCACCTGAACGATGCGGAACATCCCTGATTCCATATGCAGGAGGAGATGACAGTGAAAGGCCCAAGGCCCTGGTGCATCGGCGCTGACGACAACAGACAACCGTTCAGCTGGTTTGACCACGACGGTATGTTTGCGTGGAAGGTAGGCCCCTGAACCGTTTTCGAGATACATCCACATCCCATGCAGGTGGAGCGGATGCTCCATCATCGTATCGTTGACGAATATTAGCCGCAGGCGCTCGCCGTAGCGAACACGAATGGGCTCCGGTGCATCCGAATACTTCTTGCCATCGAATGACCACATATAGCGTTGCATGTGGCCGGTGAGATGAAGTTCGATCTCCCGTTCCGGCGCTCGTTGGTCTTGATACGGAACAAGGCTTTTCAAGTCGGTATAGAGGAGGATACGCCGAGAGCTCTGTTCAAATCCTCTTCCTGGTTCATGCATCCGGTTTTGTGAGTGTTCAGCTACCGTTTGGTTGCCGGTTCCGTGGTGATCGGGGCCATGCTTAACTGGTATCGCACCTAAGATCGGTGAACGATCTCGACCATGGCCCTCCGGAGCATATTTCATATCTTCACCGTGCATCGGACCATGATCGTTCGAATCACCAGGAAGATTCATGCTGGACTTTTCCAGGGCATGGCCAGTATGGCCGTTGCCGTGATCCGCCATTCCCATGTCTTCCATGGTTCGAAGCGGACGGGCACGGTGTTCAGGAATTTCCCCTTCCATTCCAGATCGAGGGGCGAGCGTTCCGCGAGCATAGCCGCTCCGATCCATGGTTTCGGCAAAAATCGTATAGGCACGGTCCTCGGTTGCCTGAACAATAACGTCGTAGGTTTCTGCAGGACCAAAGCGGAACTCTTCAATAGCAACCGGCTGCACATTCTGGCCGTCTGCCTGTACCACCGTCATCGTCAAACCAGGAATGCGAACATCATAAAACGTCATCGCAGCAGCATTAATGAAACGCAGCCGCACCCGTTCGCCCTGACGAAAGAGACCGGTCCAGTTATGAGCAGGTGGCAATCCATTCATCAGGTACGTGAAGGTCGAGGCGGTGACGTCGGCGAAGTCCGTGGGGTCCATCCGCATCTCGTCCCACATCACGTAATTCCGCAGCGCAGGCCAGAGTCCCCATCTTACTGCGTCTGCAAGAAACTCCCGCGCATCGCGCTTTTGGAAGTTGTAGTAGCCCGAGAATTTCTTGAGGTTGTCCAGCATGACCTCAGAGGACTCTCCGCTCCACTCAGAGAGCATCACGACATAGTCGCGGTCATACTGAAAGGGCTCCGGCTCAATGGGGTCGAGAATCATCGCCCCGTACATGCCTTGCAATTCTTGACCACCAGAATGGCTGTGATACCAGTAGGTTCCGCTCTGTTTGACGGGAAATCGATAGGTGAACGTAGTTCCCGGCTCAATGCCGCTGAAACTGACCCCTGGCACACCATCCATGTGCGAGGGCAAGAGTATTCCATGCCAGTGAATCGAGGAGACCTCTTTGAGATGGTTCGTGACGTTGAGGGTTACTTCTTGACCTTCCTTCAAGCGGATGAGCGGTCCCGGGATCGTTCCGTTGATCGTCATGGCGGTTCCCACCTGCTCGTCCATGGACATGGAGCGTTCACTGAGCACCAAGTCGATTAGCTCCCCGCTCAGCACCACCGATTCCGTACCAACCGACGTGACAGGACGTACCCCATGCCCAGCGCATGCAGAGACGAGCGGTTGGATCGCGGCAAGCAATCCCAGCGCACTCGCTCGCTTCAGCACAAAACGTCTCGACATCTTCTCGTCATGCATCGCTTCTATCCACGATCAGTACAGTGCGCGACTCCCACAGTATCGATTCTCTTCGGGCGTCAATCCGGACTGTTTTCGTGATCATCATGACAGCGCGACTTTTTCGCTGAGACTGGAGTTCGCTGCCTGTCCGTTAACATCGCCGGCTCGCTGTTCGACACGTTGCTCAATCCACCGATACAAAACCGGCAGCACAAGCAACGTCAACGCCGTGGACGACATCAATCCACCGATCACGACCGTGGCCAACGGCCGTTGAATTTCTGAACCCGGGCCGTTCGCGAAAAGTAACGGCGTCAATCCTAGTGCCGCCACGAAGGCGGTCATCAACACTGGGCGCAACCGCAAGACCATCCCGATCAACACCGCTTCATCCAGTGGCAGGCCTTGTTCCCGTAGCTGGTTAATGTAGGCGATCTTCACCACTCCATTAAGCACTGCCACACCAAACAAGGCAATGAACCCGACGGAGGCCGGAACCGAGAGATAGAGTCCGCCGATCAGCAACGCCACGAGACCTCCGACCATGGCAAACGGAATCGCGAGGACAATCAGCACGGCTTGCCGAAGATTGCCGAACGTCACATACAGAAGAAGAATAATGATCCCGATAACCACCGGCACCACGACGGCCAGACGAGCCATCGCCCGCTGCTGGTTTTCGAACTGTCCTCCCCATGTGACGTAATAGCCGGATGGAAGCGGCACCGTAGTGGACACGATGGCCTGGGCTTCCTTGACAGCGCCGACCAGATCACGCCCGACGACATTGGCCTCGATGACGATACGCCGGCTGGCCTGCTCCCGTCCGACCTGGGCGGGCCCCTCCACGATTTGAATGTCGGCGAGCTCCCTCAACGGGATACGGGATCCGTCGGGAGCCGTCACCCACAGAGAAGCGATCGACTCCACATCAGCCCGTCGCTCCTCAGGAAATCGTATTCGGATCGGAAACCGCCGTTGCTCTTCAAAGACTTCTCCGGCGCTGATGCCGGCACCGACCGCTTCGATCACGTGCGTGATATTGGCGACGCTGATCCCATGACGAGCCACCATGGATCGATCGATGTCGAGCTTGAGATAGTACAGCCCTGCAACCTGTTCGACACGGAGATCGGAGATGCCCGCCACCTGCCGCATCGCGCGAGCAATGTCGTCCGCCGTTGCTTGCAGCACGCCCAGGTCGTCGCCGAAGAGTTTGACCGCCACTTGTGATCGAACTCCCGAGACTAATTCGTCGACCCGCATCGCGATCGGCTGAGATAACCCAAAGGCGATGCCGGGGACCTGCCT
Source organism: Nitrospira sp. (assembly GCA_005116955.1). Taxonomy (GTDB): domain Bacteria; phylum Nitrospirota; class Nitrospiria; order Nitrospirales; family Nitrospiraceae; genus Nitrospira_D. The sequence goes on from SWDI01000005.1 coordinate 273,075, forward strand.
GAGCCGTTGACGGACCTGCTCCTCGATCTCCTTCTTGCTCTGCACGGTCCATTCACCTTCGGGCTTGAGGAGGACATACATGTCGCTGAGTTCCATGCCCATGGGATCCGTTCCCAATTCATTCGCACCGGTACGTGACACGACGGACCGCACCTCGGGAATGGTCATCAAGAGCCGTTCGACCTCACCCGTGATGGAGAGCGATTCAGTGAGGCTGATACTCGGCAAACGAACCAGATTGACGACGATCGAGCCTTCATCCATGATGGGCACGAACTCTCGCCCGATGAAGGGAATCAGTGCCACCCCGCAGATCAGTACGCCGCCTGCCCCGGCGACAATGACGGAGGTTCTCTGAAAAGCCCAGGCCAAGAGTCGCCGATACAGACCCCGCCCCCGTTCCAACGCGTGCCCGCCTTCCGTTGCGGCACGGGGCTGCATCAGCAAAAGAGCCAGTACCGGCACGACGGTCATGGAAAGCGCGAGCGAGCTCAGCAACACAATCACCACCGTCAAAGCCAGCGGCACGAACATCTTGCCTTCAATACCTTGGAGCATCAGCAACGGCACGAACGTCAGGGCGATAATCAACTCTCCGAACAAGCTCGGCCGTCGTACCTCCAGCACCGCCCGAAGGATCACCGGCAGCCGTTCTGCAACCGTCTTGGACGGCGCCTGCCGTGCGGCGTCTTGACCCAAATGCCGCTCCACGTTCTCCACCTGCACGATCGCCGCATCGACGATCATCCCCAGTGAAATCGCCAATCCGCCCAGCGACATCAAATTGGCGGAGAGGCCGACGTGTTTCATGATGAGGAATGTGATCAGAGTCGCCATCGGCAGCATGAGCGCAACAACGACTGCGCCACGCAAGTTTCTCAAAAAGAGATAGAGGATGCCCACAACGACGGCAGCCCCCTCCAGCAAGGCTCGCTCCACGGTTTCCAGCGCCCTGGTGACCAGCTCGATGCGATCGTAGAACGACGTGATGGTCACACCAGCTGGCAACACCCGATTGATCAGCGTCACCTTCTCTTTGACGGCGGACATGACCTCGCGGCTGTTTCCCCCGCGCAACATGACGGCAATCCCCTCAAGAACCTCGCCCTTTCCATCTCGAGTGACGCCTCCCAGCCGAACCGCGTGTCCCAAGCGAACCTGCGCCACGTCTCGGAGATAGATCGGCGTTCCTTTGCGGGCGGCGACCACGATACGTTCCAAGTCCTCCACGGAACGCGCCAGGCCTTGCCCGTACACGACCAGCTTGTCGCCCCCCTTTTCGATATAACTTCCCCCGGCATTTTGGTTGTTCTCCGTCACGGCTGTTTGCACTTCGCGCAAGGTCAGGCCTAGGCTCGTCAACCGGTCAGGATCCACAAGCACGTCGTACTGTTTGGCCAACCCGCCCAACGTGTCTACATCCGCAAGCCCCGGCACCGCGCGGAGCATCGGCCGGATCACCCAGTCCTGCAGCGTGCGGAGTTCTTGAAGATTCTGGGTCGGCCCTTCCACGAGGTACATGAAGGCTTCACTGAGTCCGGTGCTCACGGGACCGAGCATGGGTTCAGCCTCTCGCGGAAGTTGTGTCCGCGATTGCACCAACTTCTCCAAAATCAGCTGCCGGGCGAAATAAATGTCCACGGCGTCCTCGAAGACGACCGTAATCACCGAAATCCCAAATCTCGACACGGACCGCAACTCGGTTTTCCCCGGCAGATTGGTCAATTCTATCTCCAGCGGAAAGGTCACCAGACGTTCGATTTCCAATGGCGCCAACGAAGGCGCCCTGGTGATGACTTGAACCTGGACCGGCGTGACATCGGGGAAGGCATCGATCGGTAAATGGTGAAACGCCGCGGCCCCTGCCAGAATCAGCACCAGCGACGCAAGGAGCACGAGAAGCCGTTGTTCCAACACCAAGCGGAGTATTCGTTCCATCATAACGGCCCACCCATCGACATCTGCTCACGAAGAGCCTCGGACTTGAGCGCATAGCTGCCTTGCGTGACGACTTCGTCGCCGTCTTTCAATCCGCTCTTGACCTCGATGTAGTCAGTCGACGACTCTCCGATCTTCACTTCGCGCGATTCAAACCGGCGGGGTCCACGCGCCAGGAATACGATCGTGCGACTTCCGACTTGCTGAACGGCCGCGCGGGGAACGGCTAAGACCGATTCTTCCTGCGCAAGCAATGTCACCTCCGCGAACATTTCCGGACGTAACCGTCGGTCGGGGTTGGGAATCTCCGAACGTGCCGTGACCGTTCTGGTGGCCGGATCGATCACGGCCCCGACATAGGTAATGGCGCCATGGAACACCGTCTCCGGATACGCTGAGACTCGAACCTCGACAGCAAGACCTGTTTTCAGTTTCCCGACCTGCTGTTCCGGAAAGTCCGCCCGGACCCAGACCGTCGAGAGGTCCGCCACGGCGAAGAGTGTTTTGTTCGGATCGACCACTTCTCCGACGGTCGCATTTCGCTCGATGATTTCACCGGAGAAGGGAGCGCGCAGAAAGACCTGGGCCACTTCCGCATGGGGCAATGTCTCGGCAGCCAGTCGTTCGATTTCTCGTTCCGCCATCCCGAGCAAGTGGAGTTTTTCTTCGGCTTCATAGAGCTCGGCCTTCGCATTCTCATGGTCGGCTTCACGTCGCTGATATTCACTAACCCCGACCGCCCCCTCGGCCAAGAGCGCCTTGGCCCGCTCGAGGGCCTTCTCCGCCACTCTCATCGCCGTCCGTCTTTTGCGATATGCCAACTGGGCCTCGCCGAATGCGGGGCTATCGAGCAGAAGAAGCCGATCTCCGGATCGAACGCGATCCCCAAGGTTGACATTCACGGCAACGATGCGTCCAGGAACTCGCGGGCTGAGGTGAGCGAGCCGATTCTCGTTCGGCAAGATCTTTCCCCCTTGGGCTTTAAGGGATACTCGAATGGGGTGGAATTGCGCACGGTCCGTGTGGATCTGTGTGAGCGCGGCACTGCCCTCGGGCAATTCAATGATGGCGGGTTGGGCGGACGACTTCGTGGTGTGCGGACTCGGCTTCGGCGCGTCGCCTTGTGTCGGCTGACATGAGACGTATGCCACACCAACCGTTATGGCTATGACGATCCGGCAAGCGAATCCTGGTGAAGGCCCCTTCCAGGAAGAGATCATGGCAGTCCTCCCCTCGCCACTGTAGGCGTCTATCGTTCTGCTGGGCACGACGAATGTCCACGAAATCTAGACAAGAGGGCGAGGCGGACCGCGAGAAAAGATGGGGTCTGGAGACGGCACGGATGGCTGAACGGAGACGATGTTCGGTGGCGCCCAAGAACAGGCTTCGGCAGCTGAACCGACGGCACACACAAACCCGAGCACCTTGGCAAAGAGCTGTGTGAGAGATTTTTGATCCGACGAATCGTGAAGCAGTGATAAGCAGAACTCGGTGTGCCCATCACCTACGTGCGCAGACGGTGCACGCTCGCCGACATTCTCCTGCACTGAATGGCCCGCTCGAACGACTCGCCGATGGTTATCGAATTCGCAGTCAAGATCCGGAGACCACACCGTGTGCACGGTGCCTCCGTGAATGTGTCCCGATTGTCCGTGGCGGTGATCCGCTTCGGGGTGGACGTGAAAGAAGGGGACAACCAGCATCCACACCCCCACCCATCCGAAGACCGCCGTGCGAGCTGATGAGCGAATTCAACAAGGTATTCTCATCACAGCCTCAGCCTAGCACGATTCTGAATTGTCATCAATCACACGAGAATGACGAACCAGTCATTGGCGTAGGCCATCGTAAACTCACCTAGCAACATGCGTATGAGACCCATCGGTCCGGCATGAACCAGTCAGAAACTCACCGTACATCCTCGAATTCCCAGAAATGCATCGCGGGCATGCCGCGAACGCTGATGGGCGCCGGGATAGCCATGCACGTGATTTCCTCAGGCAGGCTGTCTTTGAGTGCCTCAAGCGTGACCTCAGCATTCTCATCAAAGGGCGGTTTCAAGTCCTACGTGCAACAGGTGAATGAAGGTGAGGGGAACAATTGCACGAGGAGGTGTACTGTTATTGGATAGTCAAGGCGTGTTACAGAGGTAACCTCCGCAACCGAAGCGCGTTCGCGATGACTGAGACGGAACTAAACGTCATGGCAGCACTAGCGATCATTGGGCTCAAGAGCACCCCGACGAACGGATAGAGAACCCCGGCGGCGATCGGAACTCCCAATGTGTTGTAGACGAACGCGAAGAAAAGGTTCTGGCGAATGTTCTTCATCGTCCCTCGACTCAACCGGCGCGCTCTGGCGATGGCTCGAAGATCGCCCTTCACCAGCGTCACACCCGCGCTTTCCATCGCCACATCAGTCCCGGTTCCCATGGCAATCCCCACGTGCGCCTGCGCCAAAGCCGGCGCATCGTTGATCCCATCTCCCGCCATGGCCACGACATGTCCGTCTGCTTGGAACCGCTTGATGACCGCCGCCTTTTGCTCGGGCAAGACATCGGCCTGCACTTCATCGATCTGGAGCCTGCGCGCCACCGCCTCAGCGGTCGTCCGGTTGTCACCGGTCAGCATCACGATCCGCAGTCCTTCACGATGCAATAAATCGATGGCCTCCGGCGTGGTGGGCTTGACCGGATCAGCCACGCCCAGCAACCCTGCCGGCTTGCCATCGATTGCCGCGAACATCACGGTCTGGCCCTCACGTCTTAAAGGTTCAGCCTGCGCCAACAAGGCCGTCGTCTCGATGTTCGACTCGTTGAGAAACAGAGCTGTCCCCACGGTCACCACACGGCCCTCAACCGTCCCCGTGACTCCTTTCCCCGTGAGTGAACGAAAACCCTGTGCCTTCGCGGCAACGATTCCCTTGTCTCGTGCACCAGACACGATCGCCGCCGCCAAGGGATGCTCGCTGCCTTGCTCCAACCCAGCTACTAACTTCAGAAGCTCCGTCTCGCGAAAATCCGGTAACGGAGCGACCGTCATGAGACGAGGCTTGCCCTCCGTCAGCGTGCCAGTTTTGTCTACAACGAGAATGTCCACCTTTGCCAAGGTCTCCAGCGCTTCCGCGTTTCGGATCAACACCCCTGCCGTCGCGCCACGTCCGGTGCCGACCATGATCGACATGGGTGTCGCAAGTCCCAATGCACAGGGACAGGCGATGATCAACACCGCAACCGCGTTCAATAACGCATAGGCCATACGCGGTTCGGGACCAAGGAACGCCCACATCGTGAAGGTGACGAGGGCAACAAGGATCACGATCGGTACAAAATACCCAGCCACGACATCAGCCAACCGTTGAATCGGTGCGCGCGTGCGCTGCGCTTCGCTGACCATGCGGACAATTTGAGAGAGCAACGTCTCGCAACCGACTCGCTCGGCCCGCATGACGAAACTGCCCGTTCCATTGACGGTCGCCCCCACCACTTTCTGTCCTGCTCGCTTTTCCACGGGAATCGATTCACCGGTGACCATCGATTCGTCGACGGTACTCATCCCATCCACCACCACTCCATCGACGGGTATCTTCTCACCTGGTCGGACGCGTAATTGGTCCCCCACCTGGACCTGGTCCAATGGAATATCCTCTTCGCGATCAGCCCGGACAATCCGCGCCGTCTTTGGCGCGAGCCCTAAGAGCGCCTTGAGGGCGCTGCTGGTTTGACTCCGAGCCCGTAATTCCAGCACCTGCCCCAGCAAAACCAGCGCGATGATGGCTACCGCTGGTTCAAAGTAGACGGCGAGCGCTCCGCCGTGACCACGGAACGAATCAGGGAACAGGCCTGGCGCGAGAGTTGCCACGACGCTGTAGAAATAGGCCGCACCGGTACCAAGACCGATGAGGGTAAACATATTCAAGTGGCGATTGACGAGCGAGGCCCACGCTCGTTCAAACAACGGCCACCCAACCCAGAACACCACCGGCGTCGCCAGCGCGAACTGAAACCAGACCAGTGCTCTTCCTGAAAAGAGGTGCTGCAACGGCTGACTCGGCATCATCTCTGAAACCATCAACGCCAGGATGGGCAAGCCAAGCACAACGCTCTGCCAAAATCGGCGAGTCATGTCGACCAGCTCGGGATTGGCTTCTTCCATTGTCACCGTACGAGGCTCCAAGGCCATCCCGCAGATCGAGCAACTCCCAGGATCAACCTGCACAATTTCTGGATGCATGGGACAGGTATATTCGGTCCGCGTGCTCGCAACCGTCACGTCCGCTGGCTCCAGCGCCATCCCGCAGACAGGGCAAGCGCCCGGCTTGGTTTCCGACACCTCTGGATCCATCGGGCAGACATATTGGACGCTGCCGCCGGCTGGGCCAGGCGTCGGCTTCGGAATGCGCTGGTCAGGTGGGGTCAGATAATAGTCGGAATCGGCTCTGAATTTTTCTAGACATCGAGTGGCACAGAAGTAATACGTCTTCCCTCCATATTCGTACGAACCGGCTGCAGTGGCCGGTTGCACTGTCATACCACACACGGGATCGATCTCACCCGGCGTCGCCTGCACCATCATCGGCAGCGGCTTCCGCGGAGCAGGCATGGTGATGAGAGTGAGCGGCTTCTGGCTCAGCGCCCGGTCGGGGTCGGCACGAAACCGTTCCAGACATGACACGGCGCAAAAATAATAGGTCGTGCCGTTATGGTCATACCGACCGGCCGCCTTGGCCGGATCAACCGTCATACCGCAGATAGGATCAATCGCCATTATCAACGGGCCTCTTCTCGTCCCCTTCTACTATTCCCCTTTCACTCCTCACTACTTCTTCGCATCCGCTTCGAGAATGCTCCGGATAATGATGATGACGTTCTCAGGTGTCATGTTCGCACCATCGACCTTGATATTCCCGTCCAGCAAGAGCGACGGCGTGGATGACACCTTGATCCGTTCACCCCATCGACGCCCCTCTTCGAACAGTTTGGCAGGTTTTCCACTTTCCATTCCCATTTCGAACGTGTTGACGTCCAACCCGACCTCCCGGATCAACATGGCACGAATGGAACGATCCAGCACCCCATCAAGTTTTTCCTTGTGAATGATGCGAAACAAGACGGCCTTCATCTGATCGCCTTTGCCCATCAGCTTCGCCTGCTCATACATGTCGAACGGGGTCGGTAGCTTCCCGGGAATCACGGGAAATCCAACCATGGTGACTTCGACCTTATTCCCAAATTCCTTCAGTAGCAGAGGGACCCCTGTCTCCTCGAAGTGATGACAATGCGGGCAATAGAAATCCGCAAATTCGATCGCCTTCACCTTGCCTGCTTGATGAGTCGACGGCTCATCCTTGAGGATCTCGAACTTGCCCTTCAGTACCGGCTTGTCCACAGCGGCACTCACCGGTGCATGCACAAACCCAATCGCACCCACAGCTACAAGCACACACGTCCAGATCGACATCGTCCGACCGTTCATCTGAAACTCCTTTCACGAGTAAGATAGTCGTGCCCCATTATAGCGGATGGAGCGCCTCCTTGTGCTCTGTTATACTGTTGTCATGCGAATATCTTGGCCTGTTTCGATCCCGTCGGTGTTGTTGATTGTATCTGGCTGTGCCTCAAACGGGCACCTGACTGGCGTCATGCCTGCAGCCCCTTCTCAGATCAGTTATGCGCAGGTGCAGGAAACACCAGGATCATACAACGGACAGCCGGTGACGTTCGGAGGGAAGGTGCTGGGCGCACGGCGCTTGAAGGAGGGGACGAGGATCGAAATTCTTCAATTGGCACTGGACTCCTCTCTCCAGCCAACGATGGACCTCAGCAAATCCCAGGGCCGATTCATCGCGATGCAGAAGCAATTCCTTGATCCTGCAACGATCCCCCCCGGTACATTTGTAACCGTTACAGGAGAGATGGCTGGGTCTGTCACTCTCCCACTCGATGAGACGGAGTACACCTACCCACTTCTCAACGTCACCAATCTGCGCGTGTGGACCGAGAACGACGAGGAGCCTCCTCGCATTCGCCGTCCCATCGGCCCTGGCCCCTATTGGGGACCCTACTGGTCTCCATACTGGCACGCCTGGCCCTACTATTGATGAGCCTCATCGGTCAAGCGACCGTCATATGCCCACCCCTCAGACCAGACATTTCCTATTGGCACCCAACATCTCAGGGGCAAGATACCTGCCCGATGGAGAAGCACAGATGACAAAGATAGCTCGTCGGGAGGATCGAATGAAAAAACACGGCTCCTCGAACCTAAGCTCGTCCGTCGTGAACACACTGAAGGAACACATCGTTCACTGGCACTACCCGCCGGAACACCGGTTAACCGAAGACGAATTGTGCAAGACCTTCGGCGTGAGCCGCAGTCCAGTTCGGGAGGCGCTCCGGGTGTTGGCAGCTGATGGCTTCGTTAAAAAACTGCCGAATCGGAGTTACGCGGTCAAGCAGTATAGCATCGAAGAAATCGAGGAGCTGTATGAGGTGCGCCTAGCCCTGGAGCTCTATACCGTCGAACGCCTCGCGACCAAGAAACAGACGACACAGCTTGCTGCCGATCTTGCCGACCTTAAACAAACCTGGACTGAACTTTTGAAGGAATCGTCCAAGAAACCAGAGGAATTCGCCATCCTGGACACACTCTTTCACGATACACTGGCCCGAGCACTGGGAAATAAATCCCTTCTGCAGCACCTTCGGACCATCAATGAACGCCTCAGGCTGTTTCGAATGCTCGATTTTGAGAGACGCGACCGCGCTAAACACACCTGCCACCAACATCTGGAGATTTTGGATCGGATTGTGGCTAAGGATGCCCCAGGCGCGCGTGCCGCCATGCAGATGAATATCGAGGAAGGACGCCGCCTCATCCCTACAACGATCAAAGATGCGCTGGCCAGGGCTTACTTAAAGAATACCTAAATTGTACTGCATAATCTCTGGAACGATGGTCGGCATCTTGGGTTTACCTCGCCCCACCCCCTCCCAACGCTTGACATTTTTCATACCGTGAGAGCGAGCACGAGCAGGACGTCCAGGCAGATTGAACTTAGTAGACCTAATTGTATACAATCAATAGGGCTGGTGCCGCCGGAAATAAACCCGGTTTGTCTGTCCGCACAGCATGTGACATCCACCTTGGGTTATTCCTGAGGTTCAGACTCGCGAAAGAATATCATGATTCGCAATGACCGAATCGTAGAAGAAGAACCATCCAACCTTAGTTCATCGATTGTCGCCACACTGAAAGAACAGATCATTCACTGGCACTACCCACCCGAACATCGGCTGACCGAAATCGAACTCTGCAAGACATTCAACGTGAGTCGGAGCCCTGTCCGGGAAGCGCTCCGTGTACTGGCAACCGATGGATTCGTAAAGAAATTGCCGAATCGCGGCTACGTGGTCAGGCAGCATAACATCGTTGAGATCGAGGAGCTGTATGAAGTGCGACTAGCCCTGGAACTCTATGCCGTCGAATGCTTAGCAAAGAGGGGTCCGCTCAACAAAAATGATGGGGAGGACTTGGTTAAGTTAAAGCGGACCTGGACTGGCCTGCTGAACGGATCTTCCAAGAAAGCCGAGGAACTCGCCAGACTAGACACTCAGTTTCACGAGACACTCGCCCAAGCTGCAGGAAACAAGATGCTCTTGCGGCACCTTCGGACCATCAACGAGCGCTTGATGCTTTTTCGTATGATCGATTTCGACAAGACGGATCGAGCCAAGAGCACATGCCATCAACATCTTAAAATCCTGAAGTGCATAACAGCCCAGGATACGCCTGGAGCACGGGCGACAATGCAACAAAACATCGAAGAGGGACGCAACAACGTCCATACGGCGATCAAGGATGCATTAGCCAGAGCCTACTCGATGAAAACCTAATGAGCGCCCCGTAATTTCGGGACGATGGGGTACCCATCGTGCGTGTTCAGGCCCTTTCGGTCGGCATTCAGGTACCGCGCCATCCTTTCAGCGGAACCGTGCACAGTGTGTTCCGCCAGGCCTGCAACCTATGGCTAGAGACTGATACACTATTGACCCTACTTTCATGCCAGAAAGGTAATGTCCCTCACGGCATTCGCTTAGACACCTCATCTCATTTTGACTTCCTACATACCCTTCGAGTTGGACAATCAGCCGCATGTCGGGGAGGAATACTCCGCATCGACGGAGCTGATTGTTCCGTCGATCTGCGACCTGCACGCCCCTGGCACATCGATCTCAAAGGGTTGTACATCGATCTTTGCCGACCCACTCAGGCTCAATCCTGGGCAGTTGCTTGGTCCGAATTGAAATCGCATCATTGTAAAAGTGGCATGTCGGAGAATCTTGGTGCCTTTTTCCTATCGGAAGGACGACCTGCCACACCAGTGGCCTCGGAGATTCTTCTCCAACAGGGAGCTTACACTATCCCGTCACTCCTACAGACGACATGTCGCCTCCAATTAAGAGAGTCCATGATCTCCGTTCAATCACTGATCGGACTTGGATACGGATTGACTCCCTCAGGCGATGATTTTCTCGTGGGTTATTTGGCCGGATTATGGTGCACGGCAGGGGCCAACCTATCTCGGATCCAATTTCTGATGGCCTTAGGCTCTGAACTGTCACAAGTGTCACGGAATACCAATGATATTAGCTGCACCTATCTCCGATCCGCAGCCAAGGGCCATGTCTCGGAACCGATCGCGAAATTAGCGCAGCGACTGACCCAGGCAAACGATATGAGCAACATCAGGGCAGCCACGCAAGCCGCGTTGCAAGTCGGCCATACTTCTGGCTCCGACGGGGTGTTAGGCCTGCTGTTGGGCTGTCTTGTGTGGCAGGGCCTGCCTCCGCATCTCATTTTCAGTGACCTTCTTCGTTTGTCTGTTATCTGCAATTCAAGATCCCAACCATGAAACTAGAATCGAAAGACGCAAGAGGTGATGAAACGATGTCCGTTCATCGAGTGACTCGGCCTATGACCCGAACTCAGGCTTTGCCCTTGACTTGGTATACAATCTTGTGTTCAAGTTGGCTGTCTGAGTATCAGATATTAAGTCGGCCGTTCGTTCCTTATTCTTCGACGAGGCATCACGCTGCTGGATTGGACGTTCGCCACATAAGCCATCGGCGGGAGGTCAACTCACCCGCCTGACGTTGACGCTGTGAGCCTGCCAAGGCGAAGCGTCGATGGGGGACCATCTACATGGCCAGGGCGACAAAAATAATCCGGAACTTCTACCGCGACTCCGTCTCGTTGATGCAGCTGTCTTCCACGATTACCAAACTGCCCGGCGTGGAACAAGCGTCGGCCATCATGGCCTCTCCCAACAATGTGACACTTCTCGTGGAAGCGGGCCTGTTGGCGAAACCCGTTGAAGCTGGCGCCAACGACTTGTTGATCGCTCTTCAAGGAAATGCCGAGGCACTTGAATCGGCGCTTACTGCGGCAGAATCCGCGCTGAAGCAACCTTCCCCTTCGTCGACCGGCAATGAACAATCACGCGGCATGTCTCCCCGCAGCATCGAGATGGGGCTCGGGAACCTCATCGGCGCAAACCTCGTTTTGATCTCCACGCCGGGCGAGTACGCTGCGGCGGAGGCCTTCAAGGCGTTGGGGCTCGGCCTCAATGTCATGCTCTTTAGTGACAACATCGAGATCAAGGACGAGATCGCACTCAAACGGTTCGCCCAGGAGCGTGATCTCATTGTCATGGGCCCGGACTGCGGAACCGCCATTATCAATGGCATCCCGCTTGCGTTCGCGAATGTGGTGCGTCGCGGAGTCATCGGTGTCGTCGCCGCATCTGGCACTGGCCTCCAACAGGTAACCTGCCTGGTCGACCGATGGGGCAGTGGCATCTCCCAGGCGATCGGAACGGGTGGACACGATCTGCACCGCGATGTCGGCGGTATGTCCATGCTTCAGGGCCTTAAGGCGCTGGCAGCCGATCCCTCCACCTCCGTGATTGTGCTCATTTCTAAACCTCCGTCACCAGAGGTAGCCAGCAAGGTACTGGGGGTAGCCAGCGGCGCAGGCAAGCCGGTAGTCGTCAATTTTCTTGGTGCCGATCCCGATCAGGTGAGACGCGGGAATATTTACCCCGCCGCGACACTCGAGGATGCAGCAGCGGCGGCGGCGGCGCTCGCCAACGGCCAACCTCCCGAAGCCAGGCGAGCGAGTGTGCCCCCTTTTTCCATCACACCTCTTGCTCCGCAGCAGCGATACGTTCGGGGCCTCTATAGCGGCGGCACCTTTTGCTACGAGGCTTCGCTCATCCTGAAAAAAGAACTGGGGCAGATCAATTCCAACACTCCAGTGGAGCCAGGGGATCGCTTGAGCGATGTCTGGACCAGTCAAAAGCACACGGTCATTGATCTGGGCGACGATCTCTTCACTCGTGGACGCCCCCATCCCATGATCGACCACCGGCTCCGCAATGAGCGGCTGATCAAGGAAGCCAGCGATCCCGAGGTGGCGGTGATCCTGCTGGACGTTGTCCTTGGCTACGGATCTCACCCAGATCCTGCCGCTGAAATGGTCCCGGCGATTCAGAAGGCGCGTGATCTTGCCACTAAAGCAGGCAGACATCTGGCCATCATGGGATTCGTCTGCGGCACAGCAGCGGACCCTCAGAATCTGTCCAGACAGGAAACAGCTTTTCGAGAGGTCGGGGTCACCCTTGCGGAGAGCAACGCTCAGGCTGTGCGCATGGCTGCCTCTATGGTGCTGGAGGCTGGCGCCGTCGGAGGGCGATTGTGATACAGGCCCTGTTTCAAGAGAAGCTCCATGTCTTGAATGTCGGCCTATCTTCTTTCGCCGATTCAATCACGAGGGCAGGCGGTTCTGTGCTACAGATTGAATGGGCCCCTCCCGCTCAGGGGCAGCAGGAGGTCGGTCGCGCTTTGGCCCGGTTGGTCAACCTGCTCTCCGTCGAAACCGCCAACCAGACAGCATTCGATGCCTACCAATCAGCCCAGCCAGTGTTGAAGGGCGTGGGCACCGCCGGCCAGGTGCTGCCCAACATCACAGAACGAATGATCCTGCACAGTGGTCCTCCCATTGCCTGGAAGGAGATGTGCGGGCCCATGAAGGGAGCCATCGTCGGGGCGATTCTCTATGAAGGCTGGGCCGAGAATCTCGCCAGGGCGGAGGCCATGGCCTCCAGCGGTGACATCACGTTCGAGCCGTGCCACCACCACAATGCCGTCGGACCGATGGCCGGGATCATCAGCCCATCCATGCCGGTCTGGATGGTGACCAATACGACCAACGGCCATCAGGCGTTCTGCAACTTTAACGAGGGCCTCGGCAAGGCGCTCAGGTTCGGCGCCAATGGTCCGGACGTGATCACCCGTCTGAAATGGATGGGGCAGGTACTCGCACCAGCCCTGCGAGCGAGCATTGAACTCCTAGGCGGGATCGACCTCAAGCCTATGATGGCGCAGGCCCTCCACATGGGCGACGAAGTACATAATCGTAACGCCGCTGCCTCCTCGCTGTTTCTAAAACGTCTCATTTCAGCTTTATTGAAGACACGCACCTCCGCTGCCGACATCGCGGCGGTCGTCGAGTTCATCGCCGGCAACGACCACTTCTTCTTAAATCTGTCCATGGCAGCATGTAAAGCGATGACCGACGCAGCCCATGGCGTTCCAGGCAGCAGCATGGTCACAGCCATGGCCCGCAACGGAGTCGAGTTCGGCATTAGAGTCAGCGGCACCGGGAGCAGATGGTTTACGGCACCAGCCCCAGTCGTCGATGGACTCTTCTTTCCCGGATACAGCACGGCCGACGCAGCACCTGATCTGGGAGATAGTGCCATCACCGAAACCGCCGGTGTCGGCGGATTTGCCATGGCGGCGTCCCCGGCCATCGTCAAGTTTGTCGGCGGCACGCCGCAGGACGCGATCGACAACACCATGGCCATGACGCATATCACTGTTGGCCGCAACAATGCCTTCACGCTGCCGGCACTGAACTTTGCCGGCTCACCGGCGGGCATCGACATCCGAAAGGTCGTCGATACCGGTATTCAACCGATCATCAATACAGGGATTGCCCATCGCGAAGCAGGGGTCGGGCAAATTGGAGCAGGGATCACTCGTGCTCCCCTCGCCTGCTTCACACAAGCCGTGTCTGCGCTGGCCAAGTTGGTAAGTGCGACGTAACACACTCGAAGGAACCCTATGGGAACCGCTAACAAACTTGCCGTCGTCGCTGTCGGAGGCAACGCGCTGATCCGCGACAAGGATCACGAATCGATTCAGGATCAAAGTCGTGAGGCGGTGATCACGACACATCACATCGCGGAGATGATCGCAGCCGGGTGGAATGTCGTCATCACCCATGGGACCGGTCCTCAGGTCGGCTTCATTCTGCGCCGCTCCGAATTAGCCTTAGAGGAAGTTCCTCCCGTACCGATGGACTATGCCGATGCCGATCTGCAGGGCGGCATCGGATACATGTTCCTCAAAGCCCTCTACAACGAATTTCGCAAGCAAAAGATCGATCGGAAGGCGGTAGCCATCATCACGCAGACCTTGGTGGACCGACACGACCCGGCATTTGCCAATCCCTCTAAACCGATCGGATCTCAGATGGACGAACAGACCGCGCAACGGCTCGCTTCTCGCCAAGGATGGGTGGTCAAGGAAGATGCGGGACGCGGGTGGCGGCGAGTTGTGCCGTCGCCGCAGCCAAAGACCATTGTCGAATTGGCGGCCATCAACCTCTTGGCTCGGGCTGGATTTGTCGTCATTGCTTGCGGTGGCGGTGGGATTCCTGTGATTCAAGACGAGGAAGGGAACCTGATTGGCGTCGAAGCTGTCATTGACAAGGACTTGGCGTCAAGCCTGCTGGCCCGTGGTATTGGGGCTGATTTGTTGCTGGTCTCCACAGGGGTCGAGAAGGTGGCCATCAACTTCAATAAGCCTAACCGGCGATGGCTGGAACGTATGACCGTGGCTGAAGCCAAGAAACATTATGCGGACAATCAATTCGATAGAGGCAGTATGGGACCGAAGATTCAGGCAGTAATTGAATTCATAGAAGGGGGAGGGCAAACCGGGCTGATCACCAATCCTGAGAATATCGGCCGCGCCCTGGCCGGCGAAACGGGAACATTTATTGTGAAGTAACGCAGCACGCCTAGGATGCTCAAAAAGGCTGCCCAGCAAGGCCGCAGCGAGTGAAAAGGCGAGGCGTAGTCAATATCACCCGCCCGCCCCGAGCTGCTCAGGCAGCTCTTGCCCGATGGTACATTGAGCCTTTGAGCGATGCGAGAACGCAGCTGGCGGACTTTTTCAGCATCCTAGTAGGTCGCCATACACATCTCACCCTGAGGGAGGGGCATATGTCCGAATCACGCAAACTGACGAGACGCCAAGTACTACAGGGGACTGCAGCTGCCGGGGCGCTGGGCATGTTGGGCAACGTGGAGTGGATCGGCCAAGCCTGGGGCGCATCGGACAAGGTGAAGATGGGCTTCATCTTTGTAGGTCCACGAGACGACTATGGGTACAATCAGGCACATTTTGAAGGGAAAGCGGCGGTCGCCAAGCTGGATTGGGTAAAAGCCTTCGACGAAGAAAAGGTCCCGGAGACCATCGAGGTCCAAAAAACCATGGAAAGTATGGTCAAGCTGGACGGGGCTCAAGTGTTGTTTCCCACTTCCTTCGGTTATTTCGATCCCCATATAATCAAGGTCGCGCCACTATTTCCCAACATCCAGTTTTTGCATTGCGGGGGGCTGTACCAAGAGGGCAAACACCCCAAGAACGTCGGAAGTTACTTTGGCTTCATTGATGAGTCGCAATATATCGCCGGCATCGTCGCAGGCGGAATGAGCAAGAGCGGGAAGCTGGGGTTTGTGGCGGCGAAGCCCATTCCGCAAGTGTTGCGCAACATCAACAACTATACCCTCGGTGCCCGCAGCATCAGACCCAACTGTACGACCAATGTGATTTTTACGGGCGACTGGTCGCTGCCGGTCCGTGAAGCGGAAGCCACGAACAGTTTGGTCGACCAAGGCATCGATGTCATCACTTGCCACGTCGACAGCCCCAAGGTCGTCATCACAACCGCCGAAAAACGAGGCATCTACTGCACCGGGTATCACTGCAACCAATCCAAGCTTGCCCCGAAAGGGTATCTCACAGGAGCGGAATGGAATTGGGCCAAGGTCTACATGGATTATGCCGACATGATTCGAAAAGGGCAGACTGTACCTCATCTCGTGCGTGGTGGTTTAAAGGAAGGAATCGTCAAGGTATCGGACTATAACCAGGTCGTCACCGACGCTGTTCGCAAACAAGCCGACGCCGCCAAAGACAAATTCATGGGTGGGGGGATGGTCGTGTACAAGGGCCCGATCAAAGACAATGCCGGTCGCGTCGTCATTGCTGCAGGCAAGGAACATGTCCAGACGGATATCTGGCTGGAAAGTATGGATTGGCTGGTCGAGGGAGTCATCGGTTCAACCAAGTCGTGAGCATAGCCGTGCCACAGACCTTGAATAAAGCGCTGGAACCGTTCCTCATCATCGTCGGATCCCTGACGGTCTCGATGGTGTTATTCGGAATCTTTGTGGCGTCGGCCGGAGCCGACCCGTTCGAGGTCTATCAGACCATGTATCGTGCCGCCTTCGGCACCTCATTTTCCTGGCAGAACACGTTGGTGCGAGCCGCGCCGTTGATGCTGACAGCCCTCTGTACCGCACTGCCGGGGTATCTGGGCTTGATTATTATCGGAGGCGAAGGCGCCGTCGTCATGGGTGGCCTCTTCGCAGCCATTGTGGCTCTCACCATGCCCACAGCTCCTCCCATAGTCGTTCTGACCACCATGGCACTGGCCGGCATGATAGCCGGCGGCGTGTGGCTTATGATTGGAGGAGCATTGCGGCACTATCGCGCCGTCAATGAAACCATCAGCAGCCTGTTGCTGAACTACATCGCCATCGCCCTGCTGAACCACCTTGTCACCAGCACCTTTCGCGATCCTGAAAGCCTCAACCATCCTTCGACCCATCATATCGGAGAGGCCAACATGATCGGTGTGATTCCTGGAACAGATCTTCACTGGGGATTGGTGTTCGGTATCGTAGCCTGTGTCATCGCATGGTTTCTCATGCATCACACCGTCTTCGGCTTCGCGTCTCAAATCGCCGGGGGCAATGTGCGCGCGGCCCAGGTCGCAGGCTTGCCGGTTGGACGGCTGATTTTGATCATCTGTTGCGCGGCAGGAGCGGCAGGTGGACTGGCAGGGATGCTGGAAGTGGCGGCCATACACGGCAGAGCCAATGATACCCTCAATGCCAATTATGGATACGCCGGCATTCTCGTCGCCTTTGTGGCACGCAATAATCCATTAGCCATCATTCCCGTTGCCGTCTTACTGGGAGGCATTCGCGCCAGCAGCGGGTTATTGCAGCGTACGCATGAGTTACCCGATGCGACCGTGCTCGTCATGCAGGGAATCATTTTCCTCGTCATTCTCTTTAGCGAAACCCTGTACGGTCGTTTTTCGAGATTGCAGAAACAAGGAGCATCCTGATGGAAGTCGGGTGGTGGGGAGTGCTCATCGCCGTACTCGGTGGAGCGATTCGAATCGGTACGCCGTTTCTGTTTGTGTCGCTGGGCGAATGCTTGACCGAGAAAAGCGGCCGCATCAATTTGGGCCTAGAAGGCACACTGGTCATGGGCGCCATGACCGGCTACGCCGTCTCACTGCATAGTGGGTCTCCGTGGTTGGGAGTCTTGTGTGCCGGCCTGGCAGGCATGGTGCTCGGGGCCTTACACAGCTGGATCTGCAGTTTCCAACGAGTCAACGACATCGCAGTCGGGATCGCAATGATGCTCTTCGGCACGGGGTTAGCCTTTTTTCTGGGGAAGCCCTATATCCAGCCATCTGCGCCTCGATTACCCTCGATCGATCTCGGCGCGTGGAGTGATATTCCGCAGCTCCAGGCGGCTCTGCAGATCAATGCCTTGTTTCTGGTCGGGATCGTTGTCGCGGTCGTACTCGGATGGATGTTGAAGAACACGGCATGGGGATTAAAGGTCCGGGTCGTCGGCGAAAGCGCCGATGCGGCACGCGCCCTAGGATTGCCAGTTGATCGTATACGGATCCTCAGCACGGCTCAAGGAGGATTCTTGGCCGGAATCGGTGGGTCCTATCTCTCCCTCTACTACCCATTCAACTGGAGCGAAGGCCTTTCGAGCGGGCAGGGGCTGATGGCGGTGGCGCTGGTGATCTTTGCCCGCTGGCAACCGATCGGCTGCCTCTGGGTATCGCTCTTGTGGGGAGGGGCGGCTGCGTTAGGGCCATCCTTGCAATCCGTGGGAGTCACAGGAGGATATTATATCTTCAACGCCATCCCCTACATCATGACGCTGGCTATGATGATCATCACCTGCTCTCCCAAACGGACTCTCGTGGGAGTCCCGCGTGAGTTGACTGTGACTCGTTAGGACACATCGCATGGCAGACCCCGCTCTACACAGTGAAGAGGTGAACGATGGATAAGAAATATGTCGCATCCAATCCCTACCCCTATCCATACAATGGGGATTTACGGCCGGATAATTCTGTCTTTCTCATTATCGATATGCAGACGGATTTTTGCGGCAAGGGTGGCTATGTCGACAAGATGGGCTACGACATTTCTCTCACCCGAGCCCCGATCGCCCATATCCTCAAGGTGCTGTCGAAAGCCAGAACCATTGGCATGCATATCTTCCACACGAGAGAAGGCCATCGTCCGGACTTGGCAGATCTACCGGACAATAAGCGGTGGCGCAGCCGGAGAATCGGAGCCGGCATCGGAGATCCCGGTCCTTGCGGGAAAATCCTGGTTCGAGGGGAGCCTGGATGGGAGATCATCCCTGAACTCGCTCCTAAACCGGGCGAACCCATCATCGATAAGCCTGGCAAAGGCTCGTTTTGGGCGACCGATCTGGAGATGTTGCTGAGACTTCGCGGCATCCAAAATGTGATCTTGGCCGGGATCACCACCGATGTCTGTGTCCATACCACCATGCGCGAAGCGAATGATCGTGGTTTCGAATGTCTCTTACTGGAAGACTGTTGCGGCGCAACTGATTTGGGAAATCATCAGGCTGCGATCAAGATGGTCACCATGCAGGGCGGAGTGTTCGGCGCCGTGGCAAAATCTGACGGCCTATTAGAGGCGCTTTCATGACGGATGGAGCTCCTCCAGATTTGCAGGCGTTGGGGATTACCAAACGCTTCGGACCACTCGTGGCCTTGAAGGACGTGAACTTCCACCTCCGATCAGGTCAATTCCATGCCCTGCTCGGTGAAAACGGCGCGGGCAAAAGCACCCTGGTCAAATGCATCATGGGGTATTACCACCCTGATGAGGGGAAAATTGTATTGGATCAGCAAGCGGTCACGATCCATAGCCCTCGCGACGCACAGACTTTCGGGATCGGCATGGTGTATCAGCAATTTACTCTGATCCCCAACATGACGGTCCTCGAGAACCTGGTGATCTCCAAGGCCAAGTTGGACCCCGTCATCAATTGGCAGCAGGAAGAGCATCAGCTGACACAGTTCATGGACACAATGCCGTTCAAGGTATCGCTCTCCACTCGCGTCAGTTCGCTTGCCGCAGGCGAAAAACAAAAAGTGGAAATCCTTAAACAACTCGCGCTGCGGAACCGCATCCTTATTTTGGACGAACCAACCTCGGTCCTGACCCCACAAGAAGCGGATGAAGTCCTGGGCCATCTCCGGGCCATGACCTTGGCGAAACAAGTGAGTGTCCTCATCATTACCCACAAGCTTCGCGAAGTGGCGGCCTTTGCTGACGAAGTGACCGTCCTTCGCAAGGGACAATTCGTGGGTTCAGGAAACGTCTCGGGATTGAACGTCTCTCAGATGGCGGAGATGATGGTAGGTTCGGAAGTGACGGCGAAGCCGAAACAACGGACCGTCCTGTCAAAGAAAGTTCCAAAGCTGGTCCTACAAGATATCCGTGTCAAGGATGATATCGGGGTGGAAGTCGTGCGCGGGCTGCATCTCACCATCCATGAAGGCGAGATCGTCGGAGTGGCGGGGGTATCGGGCAATGGCCAGCGAGAACTGGTCGAGATCCTGTCTGGGCAACGCCAGACCACGTCCGGCACGATCCACGTGCAGGATCAGCCTTTTCAGCCGACTCGCGAGCAGATCATGCGGCACAAGATTTTTTGCCTGCCTGAAGAACCGCTCCAGAACACGTGCGTCGGACGCATGACGGTGGCGGAGAACCTCGCCTTTCGGAATTTCGATCGTGAACCTCACGCGGTGGGCGGCTGGCTCATCAGCCGCCCGGCACTGCGCCGCAGCGCGTTCGGGCTGATCGAGCGCTACAACATCAAACCACCCTATCCCGACACGCCCATTCAGTCGCTCTCGGGAGGCAACATACAGCGGGCAGTCCTGGCGCGAGAGCTGTCGGCGGAGGTAGAGATTCTGATCATCGCCAACCCCTGTTTCGGGCTGGATTTTCTGGCCATGGAGGAAATTCGTCTGCAGATTGTCGCCGCGCGCAATCGCGGGACGGCCGTGTTGCTGGTCAGCGAAGATCTCGACGAAATCCTGGAGCTGTCCGACCGCACGGTGGTCATGTTCAACGGGCAACTCGTCTATGAAACCACGTCGTCCGGCGCCGACCTGGCGATCATTGGGCGACACATGACAGGACATACGACATGAATACCGTCATCGCATCTCCTTATCCTTATCCATTGCCGGCGAAAGGCTCAGGCAATCACGTGGCATTGGTGATCATTGATATGCAGCGCGATTTCGTCGAGCAGGGCGGATTCGGCGCGGCGCTTGGGAATACGGTCGAACATCTGCAGAAAATTGTGCCGACCGTCGCGAAACTCCTCAAGACTTTTCGTGAGTTGGGATTGCCGGTGATTCACACGAGGGAGGGCCATCGCCCCGATCTCTCAGATTGTCCGCCGGCCAAGAGACGGCGTGGAGAGTCCACGCTCCGCATCGGCGACCCCGGTCCGATGGGACGCATTCTGGTTTTGGGAGAGCCGGGAAACGATATCGTCCCGGAGCTGCACCCTGCGACCGGCGAACTCGTCATTGACAAGCCGGGCAAGGGGGCATTCTACGCCACCAATTTACAGGAACGTCTGAAGACGCTCGGCATCACTCACCTGGTGTTTACCGGCGTCACGACGGAAGTCTGTGTGCAAACCAGCATGAGAGAAGCCAACGACCGAGGTTTTGAATGTCTCCTGGTCGAGGATGGGACGGAAAGCTATTTCCCCGAGTTTAAACAGGCCACAGTCCGCATGATCCAATCGCAAGGCGGCATTGTCGGCTGGGTCACATCGGCTGATCGTCTCATCGAATCTCTTCAGCAGACCTATGCAGGGAGCACCTCGTGAATCAGAACGGCGTGCTGCTCGCGGTCAACGGCACGCTGATGCGAGGACTCAAACTTAACCACAACATGGTGGCGGCCAAGGCAACGTTTGTTCGGGAGACGATGACCGAGTCAACATATCGGCTCTGGACGATCAACGACGTGCATCCCGCGATGCTGCGCGTCACCGATGGGACCGGCGTGAAGGTGGCGGTCGAAGTCTGGTCAGTACCCACTGTAGGGCTGGCGGGGATCTTGCTGAACGAACCCCCGGGTCTGTGCATCGGAAAGGTGCGGTTGGAAGACGGGAGCATTGTCTTGGGCGTGTTGGGTGAGCCAGCGCTCGTCGAAGGTCATCGGGAGATCACCGAATTCGGTGGCTGGCGGTCATATATAGCCCAGCATCCCCGCTAGGACTTCTCAAACAAGAAGTCCCGTATGATGCATACGGTTCAAGGCTACAGCCTCTTCGAATAGGACCGAGC
This sequence comes from Nitrospira sp., assembly GCA_005116955.1. Lineage (GTDB taxonomy): Bacteria > Nitrospirota > Nitrospiria > Nitrospirales > Nitrospiraceae > Nitrospira_D. The sequence goes on from SWDI01000005.1 coordinate 294,890, forward strand.
ATACGCCGGTTCTGTGGATCAGATTGATTTGTCACGGACGCTGGCCAGAATTAAAGAGGGAGGTTGCGATTTCGCACCTCCCTCTTCCCCGACAGAGTTTACTTCGCCTTGCCTTTTGGCTTTGCCGAAGCCTGTTCGGCATGCGCGAGGGACTCCTCCGCATGCTTCATTGATTCCTTGGCATGTTCAAGCGCTTCCTTCGCGTGAGGGTCGTTGCTGCCCTGTATCGCTTCTTCCAGATGCTTAATGGCCTCTTTCTCGTGCGCAATTCCTTCCTTCGCGTGCTTGATGGTTTCCTGCACATGCCCAGCGCCCTTGGCAAATGCGACACTCGAAACCCCACCCGCGAGAAGACTGCAGACCGCAACCGCAACAACACCAGCTTTCAATTGTGTCATACCCCCTCCACATGGTTTGATTGATGACGTCCGAACCCTGGGACAAGTATACACAGAGTATGCCCTCAGGCAAACATCATCGTCCCAAGCGTCGCACGCACACAACTTTAGGAAATGGATTGTGCTGTGTGTCCCCGAAGGGCCAGGGAGTCGGAAGGAGGCAACCACCGACTCCCTGGTCAGGCCTGGAAGAAGAGTGCGCAACTACCAGACCCGTTTCCTTTGATTATCCACCGAGTGACGCGAGAACGCCGCTGGCGGACTTTTTCAGCATCCTGTTAGACATCTTCGACAGAAATGAGCCGGGGCGGAGGTAGACGGAGGCAACACCTGCGCCCCGGATCGGTCCGAGCGAGGGGGCGGCTCGACCGGACATCGATAGCTCGATACTTCTCGAATGGATCGGAATCATTCAATCATTTCTTCCATCACAGATACATGCCGATGATCACAAGTATCCTCAACATCAGGCTCACCAGCACACGGCATTGAGGTACAGTCCTGCCCTGTGAAGACCATAAGAGCCAGGCGCTGACTCGTATTGCCGGTACATTAGGCTTGCTGAAAATATAGGGCGGGGTAAAGGAGGAGGCAGTCAACCTTCACCCCGCGCTTAGTCCGAGCCGGAGGGCCGCCTGCTCGGACGGTTTACCTAAACAGTTTGGTTATGAAATAGACGCACTCAGGCTGCATTCATACCAGCGCGCAGAGCACGGCCACGCGGTACGGATTAGCCAATTCTGACGAAGAAAACCGAAGGAGGTGCCCGCGAATGGATCGCGGAGGAAGATGTGGCGTAAGGAAGTCCGGCTGAAGTGAATTCTGCTGGCCCACTCACCAAATCTCTGACAGCTGGTTGTGGGCCACCTTCCGCTATGGTGTCCGCTGTAGCCTGACAAGCCCAGGCACAGAACTGGTCTGTGGCAGATGAGCCGTCGTCTGCGTGATGGTGATGGTGATCATTCAACACCTGCTGAGCATGCGTAACCATGCAGCTGGCGTTCATCCCCGAAAGCGCCACATAGATCAATGCCACACCGACGATCACGGTGTGATGGATCAACCTATCTGGATATTTCCTGTACCTCATCATCGCAATCATTTATATGTGAATCTTCAAATACTGTCTACCGACGTTTGCTCATGGATGCTACAGTCGGGTCAAGAAAAGCAGTGGATAGCTTATGAATGTATTGATCGCTGCCATGAACCGCCACATCACTCTGATTCGCTTCAATCAAACTCGTGATTGAAGCGTGAAAAATGCGCACACTGCCCTTGCCAATCTTTGTCCCTCGTAATCGCCCTTCCTCTACCCATCGATAGATCGTCCAGCGACTGACTGAGAGCACAGCAGCAGCTTCTCCCACTCGCAGCAATGTTTTTTCCTTGGTGCCAGTCAACGCTCTGCTTGCTTTATCCGTCATAAGCATTGCACACCTCCTTCATGAACGTGGCAGGTTTCCTTAGTTCTTGAACTGTATGGGCTTCACTCGCTTCGCTCCATCTCTCGCTGAAGAAACAGCACGGGGCAGAGACCAATGGACATGCGCCTCCACCCCGCACTGGCCGAGAGTTGAAACCACCAAACTCGAACCGATCACCGATCCTTTTATTCCGAGTAAGGGAGTCATGCTTCGATCGCTCGTATCACTCTACTAAAAGAGCCCAAGCGTGACACCGCCGTAAATTGCCCGTCCGTATCCAGCGAAGAAAATCTGTTGGCCTGCAGCCGCGGCATGATTTTCACCACCGATGACCTGTCCAGAGGCGGCATATTTCGTATCGGCTACGTTATCGACTTCGATAAACACTTTCGCGAATCGGAACCATGACGATTTTGGAATTTCGATATTCTTGTACACATTGACGTTCCCGATCACATAGGAGGGAAATCCAAACGTATTACTGTTATTCAAGAAATAGCTGTTGGAATAGTTGCCTTCGATCCACGCGCCCAACCCCGCCGGCGCATGGTAGTACTCCAGCTTGCCGTTCAAGATGTCGGTCGGCACATTCGGCACATGTTTTCCATCACGGACCAGGAATCCGGCAGCCGTCCGATCCGAGAAATTAATGTACTCCGAGTCGATATGTGTATAGGCGCCGGAGACCCGCAGCCCCGTCACCGGCCGCCAATCGGCGAAGACTTCGACTCCGCGGTACCGGGAAGAGTCGGCATTCACTGAAGCCGTGTTATTCCCGGAAATAACCTGCGTAATGATTTCGTCTTTATAAAAGGTGTAAAACGCAGCGACATGGACCAACAACGTCGGATGCAGCTTCATCTCCGTGCCGATTTCCAAGTTCAGGTTTTTCTGTGGCTTCAAGCTAAAGTTGGTGCCAGGTTGCCCTGTGATGGGATCACGCAGCAGGGCAGCGAATTGTGGGATGCCGTACCCGGTCGACGCCCTGATCCAATAGCGGTAGTCAGGTGACGGTTTCCAGGTGATTGACCCTTCTGGTGCCCAGTTGGAAAAGGTGCGGTTCGCGCTCGAGCGTGAAGCCAACGCACCGGTCGCATCGTAGTTCGTGGCATGCACGCTGAGGCGAGACTGTTCAAACCCGAGCCCAACCGCCAAGATCCAGTTCGGCAAGAATTCCAATTCCTCGCGGATACGGCCACCGATATTGAAAATGGACCCACGGCTGTTCTGGATCAACGTCCCTTTGGTCCCAAAGCTATCCGCCAGATTCTGTAAGGAGTTGCCCTTCTGCTCCATTTGATTGACGAAGAAACCCACATAGCTCCGCAAAGGCAAGGCCCCCAACTTACCGTCATGACGTAAATCGGCATAGCTCTTGTAGTTGGGGTTCGTGTTCTCGCTCACTTGCGAAAATGACTGCTGGATATCCTTGACGTCGTAATCCGCCTCGACGGTCAAGACGGTATTCGCATCGATCTGCCGCTCGTAGATTCCGCCGACAATCGTGCGCCGATCGACCCGACTTTGATTGAGCAAAAGCGCATTGGCGCAGCCGCCGCTGAACGTTCCAGGCGTACACGTTGTCTGAGCACCGCCGGCCTGCCGCTCATCGGAAAAAAACTGATTCTGCGTGAGTCTCGTCGGTACTTTCGTGTTGAGCCAATTGGTGATGGCCTTGAAGTAGAAATTCTGCCGGTCATCGATCTTGTAGCGAACATTGAAGTTGAGTGTTTGGGTGCTGAAATTGCTGTGCCTGATATAGCCGTCTTCCGATGAATGACTCCCGAACATGGCGATATCGAACTTCTCCGTTTCCTGACCGATGGCAACCCCGTACTTCTGATATCCATAGGACCCGCCCGAAAAGAAGGTCTCCAGCCCGCGAATGTCGCTGCCTCGCCTGGTGCGGAAGTGGACCATCCCACCCAACGCATAATTGTCGTACAGGGAGGAGGACGCGCCTCGAATCACTTCCACGCTTCGCATGAACCACGGATCATGAATGTCGAGCCGCGAAAGGCCGTCGGATTGGGTCTGGATGAATCCGTCTTCGTAGACCTTGATATCCCGAATAGCAAAGGTCGTCTTGGCGCCCTGCCCACGGATCATCATGCTGAAGTCGCGAGGCCCGTTGGCCTGCCGCAGCACCACACCGGGAAGTGATTCCATGGATTCCTTCATGGTTCTGGACGGCTGCGACTCTGTTTCAGAAGGAAGCGTCGCGGAAAGCGAGCACCTTCCGGTCTCTTCTGTAGACGCTTGCTGACGATGCTCATATCAGACAGATCGAAATCCGGTTGTGTTTCAGTGGGAGTGACCATTTCGGCCTCTGCGGAAGGCGACTCGACCTTCTTCTCCTTGATGATGGGTTGGCGCTCCGCTTCCGGTTTCGTCGAATCTTTTTTCTGCTGTAACTCGTCCAATTCCTGCAGAATGGTCTTGAGCTGATCGCGCAGCTCTCTCTCACGCGGCAAGGCGGACGGATCGGCAGAAGGCGCTTCTTGCGCGATTCCTTCGCCTCCGACTGCCAACAACGCGACTAAACCAACTGCCATCGTATATCCCACTCGAAACGCTCGTACCCCTCCAAACATGATTGCTCACTCCCTCCATGTGGTTGAAAGAAACCGGTCGACGCGGAACCCCCATAAGGATCCCCGTCCATAACCCGACAAACACGATGTGAATCTAGAAGATGATTAGCGAGGCGGCGCGCGAGAACGAGAAACCGTGCTAACGAGACGGGCTTGGGGGGGTGCGCTCACCAGCCGCTGCATCGTCACGAAGATAATGCTGACGAGGGCTGGTGCGGTGGCATGAATGCCGACCGTTGGATTTACCTGACAGGCCCAGGCACAAAACATGGAGTGGCCGGCATGAGAAGAACCGTGGTGAGCATGATCCGCCTTGTCTCTCGGCATGAAGAGACAGCCTGCCGCCCCTACTGCAAGCACGCTGTAGAGCAGGACCATCCCGACAACCAGTGGTGCGAACCAACGCTTCATGGCATGCCTTCAAGGACATGCCGCACCAGCGCGGCTGACTCTTCACTATCCCAGGCTCGAGGTCCGACGGCACGACCAATAGCTCGACCGTCTTGTGTAATGAGGACGGTCGTCGGCAAACCCCGCACCATGAAGGACCTCGAAACGTCTTCATGCTGATCGAACAGCACGGGCAGTCGGATGCCCAGATGATCGAGAAACTGCTTGATCCCTAAGGGATGCATGTCCGTGGTAATCGTCACGACCTGAAACTGCGTGGGATCGAACTGTGACTGGAGTTTGGCAAGCGAGGGCATTTCCTCTTTACAAGGCCCGCACCACGTCGCCCAGAAGTTCAGGAGTACGACCTTCCCTGCCAGTTCTTTGGAGTGGACCGTTCCGCCATCGAGCCCCTGGAGGTCGAACGCTGCGATCGGTGCACCAGCCGTGATTCGTGTGACACGCAGCGCGGCAAAGGGATCGCTCGCTGCGGTAGCAGCATGTAGCGAAGCGCCGGCGTCAAGAGTCAGCAGACACCCGGAAAGAAATAGACCACTCAGCAAATCGCGTGTTTTACGGTCCATGATCTCCGGTCTTTTCCGCCGTCACGTTGACCAGTGGAAACTGCATGGTTTGGAGAACCAGCCGGTGTGCCGGCATGGCATGTTCCTTCCACCCCATCACCACCGTTCCAGACTGATTGACTGCCACTGTCGGCGTCTGTCCATTTTTCTCGTTCAGCTTGATCGGCGCATTGAACGACCGACCACGATCGAGAGAAAAGCTGGCCACGACCTCCCGGCGAACAGGTGACTGTTCTTCCCAGACCACGGCAATCCGTCCTGCCGGATCGACCGCCATCTGCGGATGGTCGGGGAAAGTCCCCTTGGAACGATTGAGCTGTTGCTTGTTTGAAAACGTTTTGCCCTGATCGTCGGAATAGGCCAGGTAGATCGCAGGCATCTCATCGGCGCCCTCGGTGTACCACACCACATAGAGCCGCCCTTGTCGATCAACCGCGAGGGAGGCCGGACGATGGGGGCAGGCCGGATAGACCCACCGATCATTGCCGACCACAACCGACGAAGAAAATGTTTCACCGCCGTCAGTCGATCGCGAGACGACAGTCTCACGAATATTGCCCTCGAAAATCTTTCGCCACGCGACGTAGGCCACTCCATCGGTAGATGTCGCAACTGTCGTCCTGCAGCAGACGCAGGTCTCGTCGTCGATCTTAAGGTTCTTCGCGATCGTGCGACCCTGATCCGTCGATCTCGCCACGAATGTTCCTGGTTCCTTTTTCCCTTCGCGGCCGTCGATCCAAGCCATGTGCACAACCCCATCCGGGGCGACATGAATCGAATCGAACGTGTGCTGAATGACTTGACCGTCGTCGTTCACGAGCACTGATGGTACGAACGTCCGCCCTCCATCGGTGGATCGGCTGAGCCGCAGCTCTCCGGCAAACGGCTTCTCCGGCGTGATCTTCGGATGCGTCTGCGACCAGGTCACAAACACGTCATTCCCGCGAATAGCTACAGCTGGAGATTCTTGCCGATAATAGACATACTCGGTTGGCTGGTTGACGGGGACTGGAGTTCCAAGGGGACCACCTGGCTTGTCCGATTTCGCAAACAAGATCGTGCGGGTTTCCTTCTCTTCCTCCACCCAGGCAGCTGAGATAAATCCTTGGTTATCGATCTGAACCGACGGGCCGACCACGCTCTTCACTTGGTGGACGGTCATGCTCTTAGGCCCCAGCCGGATGGCTGGCTCGGACGTCTCAGCCCACGCCGGTATCGCGACAAGCGATGGCAGCATCACAAGGAGTGCCGCAGCGAATCTCTTCATCAATCCCCCTTCATGATCGTGAATCTGTTCGAGTCCTTGATGACCATCAAATTCACCCACGCTCAGTTGGCTAAACTATAGACAATCGGAAGGCTCACAACGATTTGCGGCTTGCCGATGGCATGTTTCATGTGAAGTGGACAGGCGAGTCTCACCGCCTCCATCGCCGCTGCATCGAGCGCGCTGTATCCCGAGCTTTTCAGGACAAAGACGTCTGCCAAGTGGCCATCAGCACGGATGACCGCCTTCAGAATCACCTTCCCCTCTTGACTATTCATGCGGGCCGAATTCGGATAGCGTTTGAGTTCCGCCACCCGCCGCCAGAGCGACTCGGCCAGCCACTGATGATCGATTTTAGCTTCAGCACTCGGTCCAGCAGCCCTGGTCACCTGCACCGGAGCGGCATCCACAGAACTATCCTGAGACGAAGCGAGTGCGGGAGCCTCTTGAGTAACAGGAGCTTCGGGAGAGGATGGAGGAGCTGCTGCAACCGACTCTTGCTGAACAGGAGGGGACTCGACCGGTTCGAGAGAAGCAACCACGGCAACCGGCTCGGACTTTGGCTCAGCGACTTCGGCGATCGATTGCTCAACCGGCTCTTCATGTACCTGAGGACGCTCCACCTTCTGTTCAATTGGTCGGACTGTTTCAATCGTCGGTCGCGGTGGCTCCGCAGCTTGTGCCGTCGCTCGTATTGGTTGGAGTATCTTCGGTACCGGAGGGGTCGCCTTTGCAGTCGGTTGGGGGGGAGGCACGACCGATTCAACGTGTTCTGTCCTGGGATTAGGCGTCGTTGCCTCTACCAAGGCCACGTCCCACTGGAAGACCTCCTCAGATAAGAGGGGCTTGACCTGCGTTGCAAACATCACCGCCAACCCAACCGCGAAGCCGTGCAACGTCAGCGAGATGCCCCAGGCTGGGAAAAAGAACCGATTGTCATCGACCGAGATCATGTCGTATGTCCTTCCGCCACTTCATAGACCACCACAAACATCAAGGTGCGAGACGATACTAACGCGTCACGCAGGATACTCAAAAAGCACGTCCGGCAAGGCCGCAGCGAGCAAAGAGGCGAGACGTACGCTTCGGTACGTTGAGCCTCTGAGCGATGCGAGAACGCGGCTGGCGGACTTTTTCAGCATCCTGCTGAGAAAGTGCGGGGCGGAGGCCAAGGGAGGTGCGCCTCCGTCCCACGCTGATCCGAGCCGGAGGGCAGCCTGCTCGGACAAGACACTCTTCTTGCAATCAATCACCTACCCATGGATGGGCAGCCGTGAACCCGCTCATCATCACGATGACAAGCAACAATCCCCAAACTATGGCAGGTCGTCTTACGTTCATCGTCATGCCGTCTGGTTAGTGCAGAGAGGCCGCCTTCATCGCTTCCGGTTTCTGAATCCGTGCCACCGCGTCGAGAATCACCTGCTCAGTCAGCAGACCGCCCTTGATATATTCTTGAACAACGCCCTTTTCGTCGATAAACACGCTGACCGGCAATCCGAAGACTCCGAACTGGTTCGCGACTTTGTTGTCTCGATCCATCAACACCGGGAACGTATGCCCGTGTTGCTTGATGTGCTCTCGCACTTTGACCTCGTCTTCCAGTTCGTTGACTGCCAGCACCACGAAGCCCTTCTCCCGAAGCTTGTCATACGTGGCCTGCATCGCCGGCATTTCCGTCGTGCAGGGCTTGCACCAGGTCGCCCAAAAGTTCACAAGCACGACCTTGCCCCGATACTGGCTGAGACTCTGCTGCTTGCCTTCCAAATCAACCAAACGAAAATCTTCGGCAGCCGTCCCGACCGTAGGGACCCGGGACCCCATCGCCCAGACCAGACTACTGCTGACCACAAGCGTGACGCTGAGGGCGAGCAACCCAAGCTTGGATGGATGGTGCGTTCTCATCATTGTCGTCTCCTTACCCACCGTCAGGGATTCGTGATGAACTACTTTTCGTCAACTGGAATGACTTGGTCACACTAAAATCGGTTGTCAATAATCTGAGTGAGTTCCCTGCGAAAGACCATGTAAGAGGTCTGTACCAACAACAGCGAGAATATGGAACGCGTGACTGCCATTGATGTCCAGGACTCCCTCTCCCAGGAACAACATCGAATCGCCTACAGAGCGAGGAACCGCCGCGTGGTCACTTACGGCTCAATAGCCCTGACAAACGCGACGAAGGCTTATTTATGAGGAGATGGACGGAGGAGCGCGGCTGGAACAGATATGCAGGGGCTCAGAGAAAGAGCTACTGGAATGAACGATCGAAACAAGAGCGATGGGGTTCCGCTCGGCATGAATCACGACAACTTCAGTGTCGAGGACCGTACCAGCGGCACACATCCAGGAACAGAGCACCGTCCCATGTGTCGCCGCTTGATGCTGCGCATGATGTCCGGCATGTTCCGCCGATTGCGCTTGCGCCAATCCACCTATAGCGAGGACACATAGCACAAGAGACATCGACAGGAATTTGCGGAATGTGTGACCCATGCTAGTAAGGCACTTCCTGAGTAGGACTATATTGACCTAGACATACCTACTGGTGCTATAGATGGGACAGTTCGCAAATAGTAGGCGACCAGAACAACACCTGTCAAGCCACCGAGGAGAGATACTGCCAGAGGATCAGGTAGGATTCACTGAAAAGATGCTGTATACTGCCTCGGCTATTTAAGGCACCGACACGTAATACATCTAGAACGACTTTCATCTCACTACATCATTCTCTATTATCATCCCTATGGTTACGAAAGTACTCAATCTGATTTTCGGCAGCAAAAACGATCGCGAAATCAAAGCTCTACGACCAATCGTGGAGCAGATCAACGGCCTAGAGGCCAGTCTCACTCCACTCTCTGACGAGGCTTTGGCTGACAAGACTCAGGACTTCAAGAAGCGGCTTGCGGCCGGTCAGACATTGGACGATATCCTCCCCGAAGCCTTTGCCGTCTGTCGGGAAATGTCCCGGCGCAAGCTCAACATGCGGCATTTCGATGTCCAGCTGATCGGCGGCATGATTCTCAACCGCGGCCGGATCGCCGAAATGAAAACGGGCGAAGGGAAAACGCTCGTTGCAACATTAGCGATCTATCTGAACGCATTAGAGGGCAAAGGCGCCTATCTGGTCACCGTGAACGATTATCTCGCCAGACGTGACGCACAATGGATGGCCCAGCTCTATCATGCATTGGGGCTGTCCACCGGAATCATTCAGCACGACGCGTCATTCATCTATGACCCAACATTTGATGCATCCGATAAACGGCTGCAACATCTTCGACCATGCACCAGACCGGAAGCCTATCGCGCCGACATCACCTACGGAACGAACAACGAGTACGGATTCGACTATCTCCGCGATAACCTGGTGGTCAACGATTTGCGTCAATGTGTCCAGCGCGAGTTGAACTTCGCCATCGTCGACGAAGTTGACAGTATTTTGATCGACGAAGCGCGGACGCCGTTGATCATCTCGGGCCCGACCGACCAGACCACCGACCTCTATTACCGAATCAACGCGATTATTCCACAACTCAAAGCCGAAACAGACTACACCATCGAAGAAAAGACCAAGACCGCGTCACTGACGGAAGACGGCAATGTGCGCGTCGAAAAACTACTCGGCGTGGATAATCTGTACGACCCAGCCCACATGGACATGGTTCACCATGTAGTGAAAGCGTTACAAGCCTACACGCTCTATAAGCGAGACGTGGACTACGTCGTGAAGGACGGCGAAGTCATTATCGTGGATGAGTTTACCGGGCGCTTGATGCCGGGCCGCCGGTGGAGCGATGGGCTGCATCAGGCCGTCGAGGCCAAAGAAGGCGTGAAGATCGCCAATGAAAATCAGACGCTTGCATCCGTGACCTTCCAGAATTATTTCCGCATGTACAAGAAGCTCAGCGGCATGACCGGCACCGCGGATACGGAAGCGGCTGAGTTCGCCAAGATCTACAACCTCGACGTCAACGTTGTCCCCACCAACCGCCAAATGATTCGGCAAGATTATGCCGATGTGGTGTATCGGACGGAGAAAGAAAAATTCGCCGCGATTGTCGAAGAGATCAAAGACTGTCAGGAGCGTGGCCAGCCGGTGCTCGTTGGGACCATTTCCATTGAGAAATCTGAAAAAATTGCGGGCCTGCTAAGCCGCAATGGTGTGAAACATAACGTCCTCAACGCGAAGCAGCATGAGCGAGAAGCCGAAATCGTCGCGCAAGCCGGGCGCAAAGGCGCGGTGACGATCGCCACCAACATGGCCGGACGCGGAACCGATATTCTGTTGGGCGGCAATCCTGATTTCATGTACAAGCAAGTCCTCTATCGAGAGGAGAACATCGCCGAGAGCCGCAAGCTCGAAATTTATGAAGGCATCCGGTCCGACTGTGCGAAGGATAAGCAGGATGTCATCGCGGCTGGCGGGCTTCACATCCTCGGCACCGAACGGCACGAGAGTCGCCGGATCGACAATCAGCTTCGTGGACGGGCCGGTCGCCAGGGTGATCCAGGTACCTCTCGATTTTACCTGTCGTTGGAAGACGACCTGATGCGCATCTTCGCCTCCGAACGAGTGTCTCAGTTGATGCTCAAGCTCGGGATGGAAGAAGGAGTGCCCATCGAACACGGTATGGTAACCCGCGCAATCGCGAATGCGCAGAAGAAGGTCGAAGCCCATAACTTTGAAATCCGCAAGCAGCTCCTCGAATACGATGATGTCATGAACAAGCAGCGTGAAGTGATCTATCGTCACCGTCGTGCCGTACTGAGCGGAGAGAACTTGACCAACGATCTGCATGACATGATGGGAAGCTCGGTGGAATCGTCTCTTAGCGTGTATTGCCCCCCCGAACAATACCCGGAAGAGTGGGACGTCAAAGGTTTGACCGAAGTCATGCATGGCCAGTTCGGCCTGGATATCACACAGGGCAAGCATGACGGTGGAGATTCTCTCCGGGATGTCGGGCGTGATGCCTTACTGGAGGACCTTCGCACCCATGTTCGGGACGCCTATACCAAGAAGGAGCAAGAGCTGGGGCCTGACCTGATGCGCTTTCTTGAGAAGACATTCATGCTCCAGGTCATCGATCATCATTGGAAGGACCATCTGTTAGGGATGGACCACTTGCGAGACGGCATCGGCCTTCGTGGCTACGGACAGAAAGATCCATTAGTTGAGTATAAGCGTGAGGGGTTCGATCTGTTCGCCGGCATGATGGACCGGGTCAAATCCGACACGCTTGATCGGCTCTTCCACGTGCAGGCCGTCCGCCATGAAGGTGAACAGTCGGCTCCTCCGCCGCAACCGATTATTTCGCAACCACCGCCCAAACTCATCTTGAACCGCGGCGACGAACCAATCACAGCACAGGCCCCCGCCCAGAGGACAGAAAACAAGGTTGGCCGT
>SWDI01000005.1:307062-434861 GCA_005116955.1 Nitrospira sp.
AGGTAGACGGAGGCAACACCTGCGCCCCGGATCGGTCCGAGCGAGGGGGCGGCTCGACCGGACATCGATAGCTCGATACTTTCTTCCGTTTCCTGTTCCGCGTGCATGGACCGGAATGGGGGCTTCCATGGGATGGGAAAACCCTGCCCTGATCCTCCGAGAGAGGCGGGCCACCACTCTCGGGATATCATTCTATTGTTCCGATGGACTCACAGATGGATCGGGATGACTCAGGCGGAATACGTTCCAGAGAAGCGAGACAAGCCGGATCGGCAGACCGGCCATCTACTCGATACACATGAGGGAACGTGTCCCACCTGAATCATCCGAGCGTGAAAACAGGCGGAGCGCGAGCGGGGCGTGAACTAGGGTGAGCAACCGAATGCGAATGGGCAAGAGGTACTGCCTCGGAGACTACGACGAGACTGACCAACACAGTGGGTACCGATGCCACTAGCCCAGTCTGTGAGACCATCTGGCAAGACCAGGCACAGAGCGGTGAGTGGGCTGACTCTTGTGAATGGTGATGGGCCCCGGACGGTACGATAGGCATAGAGGCACACCCGGACGCCGCCACAACCAGTCCCACATATACCAGGACAGTCAAGCACGCGACAGAACGAGATAACCAAGCGAACCGACGGGCAATCATGACACCTTCCTTCTGATTCTCTTTACATACACCGGTCCCGCGTCCCTGTCCACAACGGGTGCCCCGGTTGCAACAGAAATCGCGGTTCTATTCGTTTTCCACGACAACCTACGATCACACCTTGTACCGTGCATTCGCTCAGAACATATACAATGCAGGGCATGAGGCACGCTCGGCAAAGGATACCCTTTGCGCGGGAACATTCTTCCACATTAAGTCCACCCTGTGCGCAGGCAGATGAGGCACTGAACCCTTTGCCAGCTCATTCCGGTCAAGCACTTCTCACCGACATGCAGGAATCTGAGGCCTACCCGAACGAAAACAGACTGGACAGACTCAGACCCGCTGGGCGTTGGTCATCGCAGAGCAAACTTACTCTCAATAGCATGGGAAGTTAGAAAGCGTGAGAATCTATCGGTCCAAATACTTCAAGTAACAAAAGGCCAGACGCTTTGAAAGGTGCTGTCGCAAGCCAGCCACGCGCTGACTATAAATAGAAGCTACGGGGGGAAGGTCTAAACCCAATGAGCTGACTGTCGGCCATCGAATTCAGCTGCGTAGCATGGGCTTGATTGGGCCAAATCCCACATCGTGTCATGAGTCCAAGACTCTCAACAGCGCTGACGGTGGTTTTGCGTTTACCTCCAATCCAACCACGCTCTTATGACTATGGGTGGGGTTTCCTTTTTACTGGACGTGTCTCAAGCGCTTTACTCCGAGGATTGGCCCGAGTTGGGTCTAGATTCACCTTGGCTTTGTCAATCAGCTCATTCACCGATGTTCGAAACACCCGCAGGCTGCCTTGACCGATCTTGGTGGCGCGCAAGCGACCCTCATCGATCCATCGATAGACTGTCCACTTACTCACCCCCAACAATTTGGCCGTCTCTTGAATACGGAGCAACAGCGATTCCATCGCCTTAGATCCCAGTCAAAGGATAACCACTCACAGAGCCGACTGGCCAAAGCCGGTACGGCCTCACTACTTCATCACCTGGGCGCTGCAGTGCCACCCGTCTCCCTTGACTCCATTCACGGCTTTCACAAGTTGATTCGGAGTGGCCTTGTCGTGCTCAACCATCACAATGGCGTGTCCTTTCAGGCTCTTGAGATCAACCGCTTTAACACCTGCCACGTTTTTCAAGGCCGACTCGACTTCGCCGAGATACACATCACAATAGGTTCCAGCCAGCATCAGCATCACCTTTTGCTCGGCTGCCGCCTGCGCCAGGCTCACACAGCCGGACAATGCCACAAGAAGCACGATTCCAATCCGTATCCTTTGCATATTCACCGCCTCCATACAGTCCGTCCGAGGTGTTCTGTCACGATCTATTGATCCATTAACATTCTCCATTCGTCCCGATGGCCTGGGGGAGGAGCCCTACCCCAGGCAGATGTAGAAGGGCATCTGACTCGAATGCAGCAGTGGTGTTTGCGATCATAGACACACCGCAAGCCGAGATGATCTATCCGGCCAGCGCAGCATCATGGAGATGGGACATGGCGGTGGCTTTCCGAGGCATACCGACGTGTCGTCGTCGCCCGGCACGCGTCAGGACGGGAATTCGACATGTTGTCTGTGAGTGATCGGTTACGATGCCGCCATTCCCGGGTTTGGCATCAGCGGTGGCTCTCAGCTCAACCGGACCGAAAGTGGGAATAGGGGCAGAGCTGTTGGACGGCTCTTCGTCTTCGAAGAGCCGGAAACTGCATCGACGGCCTTTAGTTTGAACCCAACCCCCTTGATCGTCACCAGTCGACAGAGGCCGTCTGGATCACGCTGAAGATGGTGACGCAAGGCATGAACATGAACGTCTAGCGTGTGCTCGCCGATGGCAAAATCCGGGCCCCACACACGATCGACCAATTCGTGACGGCTGAACACTTTGGACGGCGCCTGCATGAGTGTCTGCAGAATCGCAAAAGGCTTCGAGGAAAGCTGAACGGGCTGTCCCGCCACTCTCACTTCGTGAACGTCGGCATCTAGCTCCACCGATCCAAGCCGGTACAACCCACGGCGGGTCCCGTCATGTCCCATCCGTCGAAGATACGCGCCAACCTTGGCAGTAAAGAGGCGATGGCCATCGCGAAAATCGTGAATGCCGTCCGCCCCTCGGTCCAGATCTGACATAGACTGCTGCTCACCGTACACACCGCCGCAGGGGACCACGATCATGAGTGGAACATGTCTCAGCGCAGGATTGGTGCGAAGGATGTCCCAATCGCTGATACGGTGATCGATGAGGAGCAGCGACGGCGAGGTATGGTCCGTGAGCAGCATCACCTCGTCCGTCGTTGATACGAGGCGAATTCCATAACCCACCCGATGCAAATGGTCTCGAATCGAAGCGGCAAATTCAACATCCATCGAAAGCACCGGAATGCAGATCGACATTCCCGCCGAACGTGGACTCGGTTGAGCATCACCTGCTGGTTCGGATGTAGCCACGCAGGACTGTTCACGGAGAAGCACGCCGAACAACCCGACCAACGCGGGAACAAACAACAGGGCGGACGACGGTGCAGGAGTAAGCGGGACCACCGGGGAAGTGCTGGCCAGATTAACTGCGCCAATAGGCAGTTGTATCGGACCGTAGCCCCATTGCTCTTGAAGAACAAGATTGAACGTAAATCGTCGCGCATCCTGTTCGATCTCAAACAAGGAGTTCCAGGTGACCGGCGTGAGGTCATGATGGGGAATCGTCAACGCGTGCACCAGATCGTTCGGCGAGGTGGACAACGACAGCAGCATTGACTCGCTTTCCCCCCTCAACCCGACACGATCATCAGACTCCCACAGATCGACATCGGCCGGAATGAGGATCGCGACCTGCCGATCGCCGGCCTGAAACAACACCGCAGCATCTGCCTCTCCGGCTATTCCTACGAGGCAGATCAATAGACTAGCGAGGAAGGGGAGCCCCCCCCAAAACGATCGCAGATCCGCTCGTAACCAGGCCTTCATCTTGTGTTGCATGACAATTTCCTTAGATTCTTGCGGACTGGTACAGAACCAGGCGACTGCGGCGGCCATCGCCGCCGCAGTCCAAATACCTAAGAAGAACCAGCGCACAGCCCTTCTGATGTAATTGATCTCGATGTTAGGCCGAGGCCCCCATCATCTTGCGACGAGCCAAGCTCGCCAGGCCGATCACGCCGCTGCCGAACAGCCACGCTGCGGCAGGAAGTGGGACACCAGGACCACCAGCATTCGAACCCCAGAGGGTCAAGGTATAGCCTACTCCCGCTGGAACAAGCCCTGCTGGATGCAGGTGATAATCACGCGTAAGTCCAAGGTCAGCCAGCGCTAGTGCAGTGAACGTATCAGCGGCGCCTTGATACCCGCCAATCGTTACGGGAAGCTCAGAGTCACCATTGTTTTCAAAAATGGTGGAGCCAAAGGCAGTGATACCGGTGGCTACGGAGGTCATGTTGAAATGAGTGAATGAACCCAAATCAAAATTGATCGTATCCAAGAAAATACCACTCCCTCCGGCGAGCCCCGGATCTGGGATATTAAGGACGACCGGGTTCGCCAGATCTCCGTTGCCTACCGCAAAGACCCCCGCATTGAGCGTGACGGCCTGCGCGGTTGGGCCCAAGGCTAAGGCGCTTGCAGCGAACAAGCCAGCTACGGCTAATTTCAACCTATGTGTGCGTATCATGCTGAACTCCTTTGTGAAGGTGAACCATATCTACACGAAGCATCAACTTGACCTTATTGAATAGAGCTCTATCCGATCACGAGTATGCTTATAGCCCGATGCCGGAAGCGGATCTACCGACCAAAGCACCGGATGCTACCGTATGTGACAATAAAATCGTGTGCCGCACGAAACACTGTGCTTTCCGAATAATCTCCGCTGTCATTCTCATTCCTCAGGACCAGCACTCACTCATCAGTCGGAACCGTGCGCCAAGAAACGACTCCTAGTACCTCGCGATGGTACCAAGAGAGGTCGAACGGCTACTACTACCGGATACAACGGATGCTACAGATGTGACAGAAAATGGGGGTTGGAAGCTGGATTCTCTAGAGATTTCCACGCAAAGACGGGAGGTGCGCCGGTGCCGGTATGAAAGGTCGGTGTGAAACCTTCGTCGATACTCGACCGGGTCGTACCGTAGGATGAGTGCCTGGAACGCTGAGCTATTTCGAATTGAAGAATCGCTGGGGTCGTTCGCCCCGAAACACGGATCCGTGCTTTTTTCGGTTTCCCCTAAAGAGAGAGTCCAGCCAGGACGAAGGAGCGGATCCAGCCTGAGTCTCGCTCTTCATCTGCGAACCATTGAGACGAGCGATTCGAGCCTCCACATCGCGATAGGAATGCCCCGGTTGCTGAAGCCGTCGATAGGTCTCGACCGCTTCGGCCATGTTCCCTGCCTCTTCGAACGTGCGACCCAGCATATATTGCAGTGCCGTTCGATCTTCGACTCTGGCCGACGGCCGGTTGATGGCATTGTGGAACATACCGATCGCCTCTTTGTGTTGTCCGATGGCTTTCAAGCAGAGCCCTTTCTGAGCCAGCGCCTTCACGACCCATAGCTCCTGTTCGGCCAGCAGGTCGAGGAGGACGATGGCCCGGTCGTAGTTGCCGGTTTCTTTCAAGGCCACGGCTTGATGGTAAATGGACACAGGATCCTGCGCCTCAGGCAGAGGCTCGGATCGGCTCGCTCCCGGATTATCCACGTTCCGTGCTTGCCATGTTTCGACTTCAGCCCGTTCCTTTTCGAACTCGCTCGGAGACCACTCTACAGATTCCGGTGAGACTTTGAACGGAAATACACCATGACGGTCCCGAGCTGACGCAGTCTCCAGTACAATGCGGGCCGTCATGGCCTCGGTCTGAGCGGCAAATCCGTACACCAGCGCATGATCGCAGAGCTGATTGATCAGACGCGGCGTGCCGCCGGTCAGCCGGAACACCGAACGGCCTGCCAAGGTTGTAAACAGCGGCGCGCGTCTGCCTGCGACTTCCAACCGATGTATCATGTACCCCAGTGTTTCCTCTTCCGAGAGTGCGTCCAGCGTGTACTCGACACCGATCCGTTGGGCGAATTGCACCATGCCCGGTCCCTTCAACAGATCCCGCAAACCCAGCTGCCCCGACAAGAGAATCTGTAACGATCGACGACGTCCGTCATTGAGATTCGAGAGTAACCGAAGCTCTTCCAACATCGTGGCCCCGATATTTTGCGCTTCGTCGACCATCAGCAGCACCCGACGTCCGGCAGTTCGTTCACGTTCAAGAAATTTTGAAAACTCATGGAACGCGTCCACATCACTCTTGCCGGTAATCGACAGATCAAAGGAGGCGGCGATCCACGGCAGCAGCCCACCGATGCCGACATGCGTGTTCGACAACACGCCGACGGTCCAGGGATGGCGGGTCTCATCCAGCAACCGGTTCAACAATGTGGTTTTCCCCGTGCCGGGATCTCCGGCAATGACAATCAAGGCCGATCCGTTTGTCAGCCCATACTCTAAAAGGCTGAGCGCCATCTTGTGCTTGGCCCCCAAATAGAGGAATTCCGGATCCGGCAGCAACGTGAAGGGCTTCGTCTTCAATTGATAGTATGTTTCGTACATGATTCCTACGCAGAGTGGCTGTGCAGCAAGCCCATCGCTCGCCGCTTGGTCAATTGCGTACGCCCCGATTTATTGAGAACACCCCCAAGAATGGGCACACTCCCCGCAATAGCCGCCACAGCCTGCTCCACCTCAACCGACGAGGTTCGGCTTTCTTCCACCACCAGCAACAGCGCATCGAGGTGCGGGCTGAACCCTAAGACGTCGGCGCGAGACAAAATCGGCGGCAGATCCAACACCACGAACCGAGATGGATACCGATGCTTGAGCTCTTGGGCAAGCGCAGCCATTTTGGGAGACGCCAAGGCCTCCGTAGAGTTCTTGATCGAGCGCCCTCCCGGCAGAAAGACCAGCCGACCAACTCCGGGGTGAACCAGCAACGGCGCAAGCGGCACTTGGTCGAACAGATATTCCGTCAACCCCGGGGCCTGTTCCATTCCAAACAATCGGTGCACGGCGGGGCGACCCATGTCAGCATCAACCAGTAACACTGTATGGGTGAGGTCCATGGCAAGGGCAAGAGAAAGATTCACCGATGTCAGCGTCTTTCCCTCGTGCGCGGTGGGACTGGATACCCCGAGCACATTCCACCCTTTTTGGCGAAATTGCTGCATCACCTGGGCTCGGAGTCGTTTATAGGCATCGACAAACGGTCCTTCCTCGTACCCGGTTATTAAGCGTTGGTCTCGCATCAGCTCTTCGGAGAGCGAGATTGCTCTGGTCGACGAGTAGATCAGAGGAGGTGCTTGGGTCACCGAGTAGTCCTCGGGTCTGTGCGCGCCGGGACCGGCTGAGCCGGATTGCTGCTTCAATCGTTCCTGAGCTTGCTGGAGATATTCCATCAGCACTCCCTCCTCATCAATTCCTCATCATCATCCGAGTTTTCGCCAAATGGCATACCACAAGACATCCAGAGGCATCCATGCCAGATGGACAATCACCGCACTACCCACCAGAATACCGAGTCCTGCAAAACCGACGACTGCCCGCCGGCGTCCGAGAGTCGCGAGTTCCCGTTCCGACGGAAGATAGGGGATCACGGCCAGGGGCACCCCCCGTAACACTCGGCCAAACTGTTCGGAGGTATGAATCGTCCGATCGACATTGTCCACGACCACACCAGTTCCGATCCCTCCCCCCACGGCAAGAAAGGTTCCGAGCAATAGAATCGCCAAACGATTGGGCCGTTCCGGTTTTTCCGGCAACTCCGGAGGGTTGATGAGTGAAAACCGTTCGCCCTTTCGCTGCACTTCCAACTCCGCCGACACTTGAGCCTCCATCAGTCGGGACGTGATCTCTTGATGCTTGCGCATGGAATTCTCTCGATCTCTGAGCAGATCCATATAGTCTGGCTCGATGGTCGGCGTCATTTCTACTCGTTTCGCATACTCTGCCATCCGACGCTTGAGATCGATACGAGCCGACTCCAACGATCCCAACATGGCCTGAGTCGACGCCAACTGAGATTGAATGTTGATGTAGGCAGGATTTTCCGGCCTCACTGCCGGAGGCGGTGCCGGACGACCCGCCGCAGCCTGCAGTTTCTGCTCCAGCGACGTTGCAACTTCTTGGGCGCGAATTACATCGGGATGGGAGTCCTTCATACGCTCTCGGAGATCGGCCAGTGTGGCGCGCGTTGCCGTCAGCCGTTTCGAAAGTTCATCGCGTTCATCGATGCCGCCCGTTTCTTTTTCCAGCGAATCGATCTCTTGTTTGAGTTTGATGAAATCGGGATGATCGGGCAACATGTAGGCGGAGACACTGGCATACTGCGCGCGCAGCGCTTTCAGTCGTTCCCCTGTATCCAAGAGCCGGTCACCACCCGCAGTAATGATCGGCGTATGGGGCTTCAGCTGAGCCAACTCGCCTTCCAAATACGTTTTCTTCTCGCGCAGGCTTCGGATATCGCGATCAGCATCGAGCAGCTCTCGCTGCGTCTGATTCATCAGTTGCATATTCAACTGCATCAGCTCCGGCAGCGCCCCATCGGCCTTGTGCTTCACGGTGGCGAGCATGCCTTCCAGCTCCTGGATATGCTTGTCCAGATTCTCCGCTTCTCGCTTCAGAAAGGCGGTGGTTTCTTGCGCATGCCGTTCGCGGCTCTTCAAGTTTTCCGCCAGAAAGAGACTCGTCAATTCGCTGGCGACCTTTTGCGCGGACACCGGAGTTTCGCCATCATAGGCCAAGGTAAACGCGATGGTAGCCTGAGTCGGGTTCTGCGTCCGTTTATCGACCACCTTGACGTTCATCACATCGATCTGAATGTCCTTTGTAAATCGCTCCAGCACTTCCTCCGTTGGGCTCCGTTTTCGGAGCTTCTCATAAAGGCCATACTGTTCAACGATGCGCCAGAGCGTGGCTCGACTGAGAACTTGTTGCTTGATCGTCTCGATGCGCTGATCGGCATAGGTCGCGATCGCCGACCGAACCAGATCCGGGGGAATCTCTTGCTCCTCAATGAGAATCGTGGCAGTCGAGCGATAGACGGATGGAAGGAGAAATGCCAGCGCGGTACTCGCGGCCATGAGTGCCGCCCAGACCACCAGAATCACGGTTCGGCGCCGGCGCAAGAGAACCAGATAGTCCGGCAATGTCCGCGCACGCGCGGCTGCCCGTCCCTGCAATCTCTGATCTTGACTCATCGCGACACTGACCATTTATCGCCTCCGTACGTCAACATGATAAAAGTCGAATTTGAATTGTACCGTTGATCGAGATCATCCACGGCTCGTTCCGCATATGTATAGGACACGGCGACCGACCACCATTGGGCGAACTGCCACGAAAGCGTGGGACTGACGGAGAAAAACGTCGTACGGGGCAACGGCCGGCTGCCTTCCGTTGTGCTGAGCCCCGAGACAAAATAGAGCGCTCCGGAAACTGAGAGATTGATCGACTCGCTGATGCTGTGAGAAAGTGATCCGCCCACGCGGTCGGTTTGCAACAGACGGCCGAACCCGCTGGGGTTAATTTCTCGGCTTCCGTCGATCTGAACCGTCGTCCGCTCGAATTGTTTTCGTAGAGACCCTCGATACACCCACACAACCTCTTCGCTGGTGAGCGTGCGGTCACGGCTTCTTCCGAGTAGAATCCCAAGAATCCCTGGTATGGCCGGCACATCCTGCGCCGAACTCACCAATCGACTTCCTCCTGATATCGATCCGATCAGCTGATTACCGAAATCGTGCACCCACGAACCTTGTGCCCCGTAATACGTCGATTCAAGTCCAACCGAAGGAATTCTGACCAAGTTGTATTCACCCGTCAGACTCACTTCATCCAACTCCGTCAGGTGATAGGTCGGTCCGGCATTCACTCCATGAACTTGATAATTCGCAAATCCGAGTCGGCTGCCGTCCTGATACTGCGCGTCCATGAAGTGATACCCGCTCTTCCAGGACAACCGCTCGGTGATGCCAATCTTCCACGTCGGCATGGCCGTCCACATACTCCGTTGCGTAAAGCCCAGCACCAACCCGGTCCTTTGCAGTTCTCCAACTAACGTATTGTCACGGGTAAAGCCGCCATCGAACTCAAAGCTGTGTCGGTCCAAGCGATATGATGCCCTCAGCGGAAAATACAGGTTGGTGAGCTCTCTCTCATTGCTCCCATAATAGTGAATAAAATCCGCTCTGGTCTCTCCCTGAACTTCGAAGTTTTCCGTCGCTCCCTTGAACTTGAGATCCGGCGTAACCCAATGGCCAATCACTTCGTTGTTCCCACCACTCAACAGCAAATTACTGTTGTATACGCCCTTCACGCTCAACGACGGAGCCGCCGACCATTCGGCGGCGGTACCCACCCCGTTCCCAGCTCCCATGGTCAACACCGCCAGGCCCCACGTTCCGGCAAGGGCCCAAACCCATATTCGAGCCCGAGTACCCGTTGGCCTGTGAACCACAAAGGGACGATCCATTCCGTCACGGCACCATCACCACATCGCCGCGCTGCAGGACGATGTTCTGGTGTAATTCTTTGCCCTTTCGGGCATCGCCGTAGCGGAAGGAAAAGACGAGCTCCTCACTGCCTTGCTGCCGACGGATGATCTTGATGTCGTTCTCCGCAGCATACGGAGTGAGCCCTCCGGCCATACTCAGTGCCTGCAGCACATCGGTATGATGCCCTGCCTGATACTCTCCCGGTTTAAGAACGCGTCCCAACACATAAATGCGATAACTCTGTACCTTGAGCACCGTGACCGTCACATTCGGTGTCGGAAGATATTTCATCAGGCGTTTCGTGATGTCCAAACGCACATCCTCGGCCGTTCGCCCTGCGGCTATGACCTCTCCGATCAAGGGGAACGTGATCATCCCATCGGGTCGCACCACCATCTCTTGCGTCAATTGTTCATCCTTCCAGACCGCGACCTTAAGGACATCTTCCGGCCCAAGAAGATACGACGGTTCGGCACTGACCGGTTCCGATGCAAAGACAGCTTCCTGACTCAGAATCGACAGGCAGAGACTTGCGATCAATAGCACCAGCCCTTCCCACCAAAAGTTAGACTTTTCTTCTCGTGGCGTTTTCATCAGGAGACCTCTCCCAGCAACGTTTTCGCTGTATCGGTCCACTCAAACATGGTGCTGGACGCCAGCGCTTTCTTGAGATGTGTGACGGCTTCGGCACGCTGCCCGGCTTTGGCGTAAGCGGAGCCGAGGTGATAATTAAGAATCGGGTGTTCCGGAACCAGTGTCGTGGCCTTTTGGAGGATACGGACGGCATCGGCTCCGTGCCCCGACTTATAATAGGCCCAGCCCAGCGTGTCGAGGAGGTAGGGATTCGGCTTCTGCGACTCGAATCCACGACTCAACGCCAACGCACGCTCCAAGCTCTGCGGATCACCTTTGTGATCGACCAGGGCGACGGCAAGATTGTTCGCCGCCAGGAGCGATCCAGGAGCATGCTTCAGCACGGTCTCGTAGTGTGTAATGGCTTCATCATGACGACGTTGCGCCGTGAGGCTTAAGGCCAACATCAATCGTAGCTGCTCATGCTTGGGATTAACTTCCAGCCCCTTCAACAGCGCCGCATCGCCTTCAACCACCTGCTTTTGACCGAATCGAGCCCGCGCCAGGTGGACCCATGGAGTCGTCCATTTGGGATTGATACGAGTCGCAGCTTCAAAGTGTGGCACCGCTGACGCCGAATCTCCCTTCGTCAGCAGCAGTTCGCCGAGAAAGCCGTCGGCGTACGGATGGTCTGGGAACTTGGCCAACAGACCCTCTAAACGTTTCTGCGCATGCGCCGGCCGGCCACGTCGCATATCCAACTGCACCAGCGCCAGCAGCGGCTCAGGGGCCGTCGGATGTTGCTGAGCCGCCTTGGTATAGGCACTCTCCGCGGCATCCCACTGCTGCTGCCCGAGCGCGACGTGCCCCTCGGCCAAGCTGGCAAGCGCTTCGTTCGCCCCGGCTTTCCGCAACTGCTTCAAAGTATCCTGACTCTTACCCCAATCTTTTTCCTTCAACTGCAACTGAAACTGCATGCCGAGCAGCGCCACATTGTTCGGGTCCTGAGCGATCAGCAGATCCAGTCGCTGTTTGGCCTCTTTAATCTGGCCGGCTGCAGCATCCAATCCCACCAACAAAGTCTGTGCCTCTGCCATGGAAGGCTTCAAGGCAACCGCCCGATCCAGGCTCTCGCGAGCCAGCGACTGCTCGCCGGTGAGCAGATAGGCTCTCGCCAGTAGCACATGCCCCTCCACTAATTCCGGCTGATCTTTCAGGATGGAGCGAAAGTCGAGAACGGCGTCTTGGCCCTTGCCACGCTTGAGCGCCATCTGTCCACGCAACATCAAGGCATCCGTGGAGCGGGGGTTCTCCTTCAAGACCGCCTCGATCTGTCGCTCGGCGTCTTCAGTCTTTCCAGCTCCCCAATCCATCCCTGCCAACTTCACCTGAGCTTCCGACGCTTCCGGCTTGCCGGCGAACTCTTTCTGAATGTCGCGATACACGTCACGCGCCTGGTCGCCTCGCTTGGTCGATTCGTAGAGACGTCCGAGTGCGAACCACAGCTTCCCGGCATGCGGCAGCTCTTTCTTCGCTTGCTGCAGCGCCGCTTCAGCCTGCTCGATGCCGCGACGACGGGCAATATAGTCGACCTGCGCCATCCGTCGCTGTTCATCCTCCGGGTTCAATCGGATGGCCTCCTGCAGAATCGCTTCGGCCTTGTCGTACTGCTGCTGTTGGTCGTAAAAAGCAACTTGCCGCAGTCGGTGACTGAGGACCGTCGGTTCCAGTTTGGCGATCTGTTCAAACATCGACTCCGCATCCGCGATCTTCCCCAGCTTCATCGATGTGGTCGCCATGGCATCCAACAATTCGAGGTTGTTCGGGTTCGCGCCGAGCGCACGGCGCAGATGGGGCATCGCGTCTGCCGGACGTTGAGTCGAGGTGTACAGCGAAGCCATGAGAAGGACTGCATCGATTTCCGCCGGAGCGTCGGTGACGAGCTGTTCAGCCTGTTTCACGGCCCCGCTCAGGTTTCCCCCTAAGGCGACGATCGCAATTTTGATGGCCCGGGCCTGGACATGCTCCGGTCGGCTGGCCAGGAGCTGGTCCGCAAGTTTTCCCGCCTGTTCGAGCGCTCGAAACTCCAGATAGAATTTGGCCAACTTGATCATCGCCCGGTCATGCCCCGGGCTCAATTCGATCACCTGTTGATAGGCTCCGGCGGCATTCCGGTAATTGCGCTCTTTCTCTTCCACTTGCGCATAGAGCAGGTACGCTTCGACATCCTTGGGATCGATTTGGAGCACATTCCTGAGCTCAACCCGTGCTTTCGCGTAATCTCCTTGCTGAAAATATTCCTGCGCTCGCAGGCGGTATTTCTCCTTGCGTTCTTCCGGCCCGCCGCAGGCGACGATGCCGCCCAACAGAAGTGCAACCACCCACAGCACCGCATATCGTTTCATCACCTTGCCCCCTCCTCCCATCATGGCCACCAGGCTCGCCACATCATCCCGGTCAATATCGCCAGGGACACCAGCCCCAGGCGCATGGCCGCCGATGCCCGAAGATACAACAGCAACTCAAACGCAAAGAACAACACGACGGCTTTCGCCATGAGCGGACCGACAGACACATTGCCAATGGTCATCTCCGGCAAAAACGGCATGGCCACGGCCAACAATCCGATCAAGTGATCGAGCGGAGTGGTTTGAAATTGGCCGTCTCCCGCCCAGCGAATCGCGAGGAAGACCAACACAGCCAAGATCACCATCGCCATATTCGTAGGCGTCAGTAATGTCGTGACGCCCGTACGCGGAAACGCCTCTCCGTAATACAGAAGACACATGGACCCGATGTAGAGCGCCGCACGCACCACCCACGCAATTGCGGAACGACTCACCAATGACCCAATCACGACGAGCGCCAGACCGGCTGCAACCACTCCTCCATCAGAAGGAATTTCCTTTGGAGCCGTCACCGCCCAGGCCAGATAGCAAGGGACGGTCACGTACAGGAGATTAAGCGGCCACTCACTTTTCGGCTGACTCTTGGACACGGTGTGTATGATCGCCCGAAGCGGCTGGGCCGACGGCGACGCACGATGCGCCCCCATCCGTCCAGGCGGTTGGGCAAAAACGAACAGGACGGGGCCCGCACACGCAAGATACATCGCCAGGAGCACCGCATCGGACTGCCATCGCAGGAAATACGCGCAACTCACCATGAGACCATGCACAAGATAAATGGCCGTGACAGCCTGACCATGATTCAGGCCGAAGGACAGGAGTCGGTGATGAATATGGTTTCGATCGCCGACGAACGGTGACCGCCCTTCCAGCACCCGTTGCCCCATGACGCCGACCATATCGAGCAACGGAACACCCCAAATGAACAGGGCCAGCAGTGGACTATACGCCGCACGATGGGCATCGATCAGCATGAGCGCGGCAACGGCCAGATAGTAACCAAGAAATTGACTGCCTGCGTCGCCCATGAAAACACGCGCAGGGTACGTGTTGAATCGAAGAAAACCCAGGAGGCCCCCGAGAATGGACACGATCAAGAGGATGAGCAGCGGCTCGTTGACCTGATAGGCAAGGCAGGCCAACCCGATGAAACTGATGAGCGACAACCCTCCGGCCAAACCATCCAGGCCATCGGACAGATTGACGGCATTGGTCACCGCGACGATGATGAGCAAAGTCAGCGGGAGCGCTACCACGGAGGGAAGCGTCAGCTCATCAAAAAATGGGAGTGAAGAGAAGTGGACTCCGGCGACGCCCATGGCCACCAAGGCAGCCAGCACTTGTCCGGCAAACTTCACGCGATAATGCAGATCGGCCCGATCGTCCCATATCCCGAAGAACAGGATGACGGCGCCACCCAGAAGGCTGGAAAGGAGAAACGAGTCTTTCGGAGCCCACACCAACACGGCGATGAACGTCGCAAAGGCAAAGGCAATTCCTCCCACCTTGGCCATGGGCTCACAATGCACATGCCGCTCTCGCGGTGAATCGATGAAGCTCAATCGGCTGGCCGACGTAGACAAAACCGGGATGAGCGCCATACAGATGACGAGAGATCCGATAAAGCTTAAGAACAATGCCGAACTCATACTGCAAGCACCTCAATCAGGAACATACCGACCCAACAACGGCGTCACCAAGCCCGCCATCGCCTGGAGCCGTTCGTCGACGATCGCTTCGTTTTCTCCGGGATGCACCGACGAGGACAACCGTACGAGCGCTCCATCGGCGCGATGTCTGGTCAGGGAATCCCAAAAGAGGAAAAACTTCACCAGATATTCGCTCGTAATCCAGCGGTCGCGCTGTTTGAACCAGTAATAGACGATCTGTTTATATCCATCTTTCTGCACGACGACGCGATTGATCTCCTGGCCAGGCCTGATCTCCGACACGTGATTCATCCGTGTCGGTTCAAAAGACGTGATTTCCCATCCGCCCCCCGGAATACATTGCTTCGGCGAATGCGACGAACGACCCTTCTTCGGAGAGAGATAGTAGGCAACGTAGACATTGACTGGGCGGCGATCGGCTGCCGTGTAATCCGCCATCACATAATCGTCCAGCGCCAACGCATCGAGGTACTGTCGCTCCATCGGAGAAGTGACTCCCATCCACCCTCCAAGCTGCAAAGGAAAGTCGACCAACTGTTGCCGACCGGGTGGAGGAGGAAACTCCTCGGGATTGATGGTGGGAGCAGCGACGACCGCCACAGCAAGCAATCCACCCGCGACGACCAGGGGTGAATAGGAAATTGCCGCAGCTGGTTGAGTGATGTTGGAGGCGATCGCACTGCCCGCAGCCGGCAGACCGATCAATTCGGCGAATGAACGGCGAGGTCCGCTCGAACCGACTCTCGCGAGAACCCACATTTCGCCACACAGCAAGGCGAGACTTGCAACAAAGATAATCCACCCTTCGAAAAAGTGGGTAAACCCTTCGGCAGCGCCCTGCCCATAAAAGCCGACCAGCACACCAATCGCAGCAATCCGAAAGCCGTTTAAGATAATTGAGATAGGAATGCTCGACAGTACGAGAACGACGCGCTTCCACAGCGATTCTCGGTAGAGATAGGCCACGAGCAATGTCAAGGCCGTGAGTGGAAACAGATACCGAAGGCCGCTGCAAGCCTCGACTACTTGAAGTTGCGTCGGTCCAAGATCGATCACGTTTCCTTCCCGATAAGCTGTCACGCCGATCACGTGAAGAAAGCCAACACCCAAGGTCGATGACCACAGTTGAAGTTTGCTTGATAACTCGTATTGCAGAAAGACCGGTAGGGGAACGGCTGCGAGCAAATACAACAAAGGAAACGTGAGCTGACGAATGCCGGCCAAGCCGATCGCACAGCCCAGCAATCCGACGATCACCATCCAGAGCGAGAAATGTACGACCGCGTGCATGGCCGCAAACTGGCCGACCACGTACACGCACAGCCCGATCCCGACGATTGATAACCCCCACCATGAGCCGCGATGCTCAATGGCATGGAGTGTCGGCCACCGAAGCCAAATCATGTACAGTACGATCAACGGGATGAAGGGCCCGTGGCTGTTGTTGTCCTCCAACCATGACTCCCCCAAGAACCGCAGGCTGTCCGCGTAGAGATAGCCAAGGACCGTCATGATTGCGGCAAGGATCGCCCATTGCACCGAGGCGCTCTTCTGCCTCGACGAGTGAATCAAGGGTGGTCCGGAAGGGGAAGGCAACGACTGTCCTAACACCGTAGGTTGAGTACTCATGACAGCTCCTCAGTAGCAACGATGCAGGAGTCTACCGTCCGCCGATCGGTCGTGGGCCACGTCAATCTCAAGTTTGTGTTAACAGATCGTTAAAATGGGTGTGAATGTGAAAGGGCCGGCTGATCATCTGTAGCGAGACAAGCTGGCAAGAAACAGCCCTTTGCGGCAACCCAGACGAAGCTGAAGAAGCAGCACTCGACCGGCCTCTAACCGGACCTATCGGCGGAGCGAGTCCGGGGGAACAGGTGTCGATTCATTCCCTCAGAACCGATAGCTAAGAACCAGACCAACCACAATCGAGCGCCATCCAGCGGTCAGCTCAGCGCTATTGCGTTTTCAAACCTGAAGGAGCTTTGGGGGCAACTTCGTCGATTCGCTTCATGAACCGCTTGGTCACCTGCCACCAGGGAGCAGCTTCGTTCCACGGTTCCGGCTCATTCTTCCCCCACCCGCCCCAGATCACGACTCCATCCGCATGTTGAGAGACCGTATTCAGTTGCAGCTCCCAATAATCTGGCTCGATCGGTTCGAGACCAATGAGATGGTTCGACTCATGATACTGCGGCCACAGAAATGCATAGACCGGCTTTCCCTTGGCCTTTCGGCGAGCCTCCCCGATCTGCGCAATCGCATAGGTGACCCAGCCTTGTCGATCGGAGTAGAAGGTATAGAGAGAGGGATATAAGGCATCCATATGGACGAGTAACTCATCCAATCGATCATTATCCTGCTGCCAGGTTTGAAACTCTGCATTCGTCGGCCCACGAATAGCCCGCCAATAGTCCGGCAACGGGACAGTTCCATAGGTCCCGATCTTGGCACGGGGCATTTCATGCTTGATCCAGGACAACACCGCCAACAACTTACTGACGCTCGTCTTCACGGCCTGAGCATCGCCCTTGAGTGGCCAGCGCTCGATATCGAGAACGACCGGCTCCGACGCCTCGCCCAACTCCTTGACGACGGATCGCACCGTCTGCTCCGACGGCAATCCGGTTGACGACTGACCGGTGAGAAACAACGGCCATTCATAGAGCACCGTGATTGGACGAAGGCCGGGATAACCCGAGAAGGAAGGTTTGTTCTTATACAACGTCGCGTCAAACACGATGAACGGTGGTGGCACAGTGGGAGGACCTTCGACCTCCGCAGCTCTCGTCACACCAGGCCCCATCCCTCCAACCACGGCGAGGCCGGTTACAAACAACCGAAGCCATTTCAATCGTCGGGATCGCATCACGGCCTTTCTCCACCAACCGGTTGCTCCACAGCCGCTTCAATATTCGCTGAAGCAAGATCGGTCGAAGCCGCCTTCAACAACACCCGCCAACTGTCGAGCGCATGCTCACGTGAATACTTCCGGTCGAAAGCTCGCCGCGCACAGCGTCCTGCGTCGACGACCTCAATCTTGTGGCGGAACAGTCTGAGGATACAGGCCGCCAGTGCGTCGACTTCACCGATACAGAAGCTCCACCCGCACCGTTCGCGATCAAGAATACGGGCGATCTCTCCGTCGGGATCGCCGATGTGGATGATCGGTCGGCCCGCTGCCGCGATGCCGTAGAACTTGCTTGGCACGATGAGCCCCTCCAGGGTTGGTCGCAGCGACACGAAATGCACGTCAGGCACGCTCAGACTCCACCGCAATCGATCGGCAGATTGGTATGGATAAAACTGCACATTTTTCAAACCACGCCCCGCCGCCTCCGACTCGAGCCATCGTCTGGCTATGCCATCGCCGATAAATACAAAGGCGATTTCATCCACGACCTTCAGCCTCTCCGCCACATCGATCATGGTCTTGAATTCATGTACACGACCCATGTTTCCGGAATAACCAAGAACAAACTTGCCGTCGAGACCCCACTCATGGAGAAGGGGATTGTCGTGTCGTCGGACAGGCTGGATGGCATCACCATCCGCCCAGTTTTCGATGATCGTAATCTGATCGGATGGGATACCTTCTTCACGGAGACGCTCAGCCATCACCTCACCCAACACCACATTGGCTCGGCCCGATCGCAAGGATTGGTTACGCAGCCGCTTGAGCATCGGAGCGGCAAATCGAAGTCCGTACACATCCATAGAGGTGGCGACTTCCGGAAATAAATCCTGCACCCAATTGACCAGCACTCCTCGCTTGAGCTTGACCGCCCATGAGGCGGGAACCGACATCATCGGCGGATCGGTCTTGGCGACCACGATGTCTCCTTGGCCTACCAGTCGAAGAAGGCGCACAGTTGCGCCAAGATAAAACGTCAGATAATCAGCAGCTCGCCCCCAGAGGTTGGTTCGCCCAAACCGCGAGGTGGGCACGCGATGCACATGCACGCCGTGGATCAACTCCTCAGCGGACAGTGCAGCGTGGGGATCGCCATACAACTGACAACCGGTGATGACATGAATCTCCTGACCACGAGAGGCAAGATCAAAAGCCAGGTCGCTTAGGAGCTGACTCGTCGCGGAATGATCGGGGTAGAAGTACCGATTGATGAAGATTATTTTTCTCGGCAGATCCGTGGGCATTCCGTTCCTCCAATTGTTCCTTCACCTTGAGGTCGATCATGTACTCGTAGATCGCCCGGAGGATGCAATACCGTAATCCCGCGCGACCATCGAGAAACCCTCTTCGCACCACGCACAGATACAGGAAGACCCAGAGCGGGCGCCCTGGAAGTCGGTACGCAATCTGCTTCATAGTTTTCCGGCGAATGATCGGCGTTGTCGACCAGAGTCCCTGAAGCACGATGTTCTCCCGTCGTTCTCCGACGAGCGCGTTCGCCTCCATCGACGAATATCGGTTATGCCGTTCAAGCCAATAGGCAACTTTCTTATTGAATGGGTAATGCAGCAGATGTTCCTTCAGAAATCTTGATTCCCCATGCGCCACATACTGCTCATTGATCTCCCGCTCGACCGTCACATGCCCAACACGAACTAATCTGCCGAACCACGTAGGATAGCCGCTGCTCCGCCGGATCCACCGTCTAAACCAATAGTCTTTTCTCCTCATATGAAACATACTGACCGCCGGCTCAGCGGTCCCTATAGCCGCTCGCATCTCCGCCCAGAGCTCGGGTGTGACTCGTTCGTCGGCATCGACCATGAGCACCCATGAATGCTTGTACGACACCTCGTTCAACCCAGCATTTCGTTGGGCAGCGTAATTATCAAACCGTCGCTGAACCACGCGTGCGCCCATCTCTTCCGCGATCTTGACCGTCCGGTCGCTGCTGAAAGAATCCAGAACGACGATGTCGTCAGCCTCACTCACCGACCGGATACAGTCGGCAAGGCTGCATTCTTCATTCAGAGTCAAGATAAGGATAGACAGGCTCATAATCTCGGCACAGTCTACCCCCGGAGATCAGGGGTCATGGCAACGGCAGACTTAAGTTCTTGTTACGGGAAGATTAAAAGAGGAACGGACCTGGCAGTCGACCAACACTCAGAACATAGCGGATCCTGTAGCCTGGTGAGGCCATCGGACAACGTCGACACAGCCTTCGTGGGAATTTAACAATAGGCTCGGCGTCGCGATAACCCTACCAGGCGATCCCGCTGGACCGCTCACCGGGAAGGAGAGCAAGGGACGCAGGATGGCTAGCTCGCTCGGATAGCCTGGATATGCGAGCTATCCGTATATTTCACCTCAAACCCCGCATGAGTCAGTAGTCGTTCAATCTCAACTGGAGCCAACATCTGTCCCCGGCTTTCGAGGAGTGCAAAATGCATCTCACAGAACACCCCTCTCAACTTTGGCTCCGTCAGCAGTGCCTTCATGCCCTTGAACACCTCGTATTCGAAACCTTCGACGTCGATTTTGATGACGTTCGGAACAGTCCGGCTGCGCGCGACATAGCTATCAGCCGTCACAACCGTAACCTGAGCGGATGCTTCGGAACCTGGATGCGCATTATGGTCGACCAATTGATGTGTGGCCCCGAGCGGATCTGCCGCGAGCTTCATCGTCCCCATTCCATTACTTGAAGACAAGGCAAGAGGCTCCAGCGTCACGTTAGGCTTACCGGCAAACTTTGAGCGGAGCACAGTGAAGCAGTCTGAAACAGGCTCAAACGCGACAACGGCTCCTCCACGTCCTACCTTCTCCAAGAACTTTTCGGTGTACAGACCAAGGTTTGCCCCGATATCCCATACGACATCCCCGGACTGAATGTGAGCAAGAAGCGCGGTATCGAAGTGCTCTTCGTACCCCCGCTGAAACACAGAATGGACGGCCTTCAACTGAGATAAGATGCCCAGCTTCCTAGCGACCGATCGGGCACGAATGAGCAGGGTGTTCATGAGGTAACCTCTAGAAGGTGGAATAATATGCCTAACATTTCGCCTACGCTGTACTAGGACATTCGCAATCCTCTTGGGCATTCACATGCAACGGACTTGCGTCGGCAGCCAGCAACGCCCGCAGATGATCGGCCAACCGCACGGTCAATGCCAACAGCGTGAACGTGGGGTTCGCACTTCCGGCAGAGGGGAAGACCGAACAACTCGCGAGAAACAAGTTGGCAACGCCGTGAACACGCAGTTGCGGATCGGCCACACCTTCACTCGGATGCTCGCTCATCGTCGTTCCGCCGGTTTGATGATAGACATCAATGACATCTTCAAGCCACCGATCTCCTTCTTCAAACAACTTTTGATTCCATCGTGCATCGCCAAGATCCAGCCGCTCCCATTCATGACGGAATAGGCGGACATATTCCTGCATGGTCTGTTTCTCAAGGTGCTTGATTCGCCAATTGAGGGTCAGGATCGGCATCCCCAACACATCGCGGTCGTGCCCCAAGCTCACTGTGCTCTCAGAGTTTGGACATTGCTCCACATCCACTTGAAGGTGAAACCGCGCATTGTCGGGGTAGGCGACTCGTTGCTTTAGAAATCTGACCGCCCCAAGTCGACACATATTAGGAATATCCCTCAGGATATTGGTCCATCCCTTGACACTCGGCCAAGGATTGCGACGAGCCTGAAAACGGCGCAATCCCTCACGAAGCTCAGCAAACCCTGAATCATCAGGAGTCTCGAACAACACCTGCCCAAAACAACTCAGCAGCCTCCTGTCCCGCTGCACATCCGCACTCAGTTCAAGGCGAGCGGTACGCATCGTACCATCGATGAAGAACGGAGCAAATCCGTGCTCGAAGTTGCGTATTGACCGAGGAAATAACTCCGCCGCACGAATCGAGAGATGGTCTTGGAAATTCTTCCCAAGATGGCCGGAATGGTTTCCAATGCCGCATGGAACCACGCCGCTGGACGCCAACAAGAGTCGTATCGTCTCCAGTGTTCCTGTCGCCACGACAACGTGCTTCGCCTTGACGTCGATCACAGCCCCGTCCAGGGTACAGGCTTTGACGGAGACCACCCGTGTTCCATCATCACTGAGAGAAATCTCTGTTACGTTCGCATGAAGGACCACCTCCACCGAGTGTGACTCCGCACAGTCCTTCCCGACAAGACGAGCCAGATTTCGCCTTACAAATGGAGGCCATTTGGCATACCGTGCGGTGAATTGATTCGCATCGAAATCCGTCCCATGAATCGGCCATCGATTCAGTGCTCCAGACTCGTACGGATAACCATCTACACCAAATAAATGTTCAACCCGCTGGTAATAGTCCTGCAGATCGGCATACGTGAGCGGCCATGCAACCGCACCAATCCAATCCCGATGCTCGATATCGAGCGCCGTGAGCGGCAACAGTTGCCCCCCCCAACGCGTAGAAGTCCCTCCAAGCGTTCTAAAGCGGCCCTGAAGGTACCCTCGATGTGGTAAGCCGGCAACCGTACAGTCATAGAGCCGCTGAGTCTCCTCTTCGAGCGTGATCCCTCCGGATTCCAGCACCACGACCGTATGACCACTGCCGAGCAACTCACGAACAAGCGTCAGGCCGGCCGTCCCTGCACCGATCACGCAAATGTCCGCCGTGCGGGTTTGGCGACGGCCTCCGCGAACGAGATCGGTAATCATGAGCTGCCCATCCGAACTCCGGAGTCGATGCACAACAATCCGAGTTCCTCAAGGATCACTCGGACCTTATCGTCTCCGATCAATTCACTCCGAACATGCTTCGTCACCGCAGCAATGTGGTGAACATTCGTGGACGCAAAGACCACCATCCCTTGTGGATTGGCATGGAGGGCATAGCTGAGCAAGAGTCGAATCTGTTCCTGAGGCGACCGAAGATCAACACCGGTTCGCTCAGCGACGTTCTTGACCACGGAAGGCACCTGTTCACATCGTGTTTGGACCACAGGGAGTGCCGTTGAAAATGGCGCGAAGGTGAACAGGCTTGAATGTGGCGGAAGAGGGAGGCTGTTGATTTGGCGACCAGCCGCGTCGTTATCGAACTGCAGCACAGGGGTCAGACCAGGATACTGTTCGATCAGAGACAGGAGGCTGTTCGCCGTCGATGACATACCAAATCTCCGGATTTTCCCCTGCGTCTGAAGATCTTTCAGACTATCGTTCAGTTCATTCGCTATGTGGTCGCCCGGCATCGGCTCATGCAAAAACAGGATATCGACATAGTCCGTCCCAAGCTGTCGAAGGCTCATGTCCAGACTCGCTCGAAGGGAGTCCGGGGTGAACCGCTTGGGACGATACAAAGGCTGACGAGTCTCGGCTGCGGCAGCTTTCAAACCAGGAAGCCTTGTGAAGAACCACCGGACAGGCGTCTGAAGGGACGACAGACAACGAGTCGCCAGAGTGGGTTCAATACCGAATTTAGTGGCGACCGTAACCTGCGTTCGTTTCGACCGGATCAGCGTTCCTAGTTCTCTCTCACTCGCGCCAAGCCCATACATGCGGGCGACATCGAAATGGCGGATCCCTTGATCATAGACGGTGTCCAAAAGTCGCTGCCGGTCCGCACGAGAAGGGATACGCATCAGCTTGGACAGGCCAAACCCCAACCGTTCCATCCCAGCCGCTGGCTCACTGACGAGTCTAATCCCGACCGACTCCCGATCCGGATCGAGAGCTGCAGTGGCCTGATTCGTTCCATTGGTCAGCCGGTTCGACACAAGGCGCTCTCCTTGCCTGCTATTTACCCTACCCGCACATGATGCCGGAATTGTCCGACCCTATTCCCCCGGCTCAGGCTGGTATGTTCGAATCACCCGAGCGGGGTTCCCTCCCACGACGGTCCAGGGATCCACATCACGAAACACGCTGGCACGCGCACCCACAATAGCTCCCTCCCCAATCCTCACGCCGGGGCCGATAAAGGCATCCGCCGCCACCCAGGCACGTTGCCCAATGGTAATAGGAGCAGTCGTCATCGGCCTATTGGGCAGTCGGTAGTCATGACTGGCCGTACATAAAAAGCTATACTGGCTCACCGTTGCGCCGGCACAGAGCACGACTTTGTCCACGCAATAACAATTCACGTCCGGTCCCAAGCAACTCATGTCACCCATCTCCAAATTCCAGGGCACCCACACCTTCACCGAGGGATAGGGATACGCACGTCGTGAAATCTTCGCGCCGAACAGACGGAGTAGAAATCGCCTCCAGCCATGGAACGCCTTGGGACTCGGACGATACGCAACCAGCCACACAAGTCGCCACAGGAACCGCAGGACTTGATTCATGCGAGAGTGCGGACTCGGATAATACGAAGGCTCTGCGCCTTCCATGGCGCACGGTTGTGACATGCCAAATTCCTACATTACCTCTTTGCCAACTGTACCTTGTCGAGCAACGCCTCATCGCAACAGCGGTCTCAAATCTGTGTTATCAGAACATTAAATTGTGGTGGAGCTGATGCCTACGAGCCACCCGACAAAGTCTGACAGCGCTCAGCACCTTCCACGCCCCCAATGCCTGAGGATGTAGGAGGGAACGCAGCTCGGGAAGTCAGCCATACCACAGAGCGCTTCATCAAGATCAAGACGCTCAGTCAGGCTCCCACTCCACACAGTCACCCAGGCCACGTGCATGCTAAATTTCCATGAGCCTGATGCGTTCACATGCGGCTTCGGTCATTATCTGGGCCGGCCTGGATGCGTCCCTCGTCTCGTCGGTTCTGCCAACATGGCTTCATGGATCGCGTGCTCCTGCTCGTTGAATCGATAGCGCAGTACTCGGGCCGGAACGCCTCCGACGATCGCATAGGGGGGAACATCTTTGGTCACGACAGCGCCGGCCCCGACGATTGCCCCGTTGCCGATCGTAATTCCGCGCAGGAGGATGGCCCCATGGCCCACAAGCACATCAGCGCCGATTCTCGTGACACAAGACGGAGGGCGACCTGAAAATACGATCGGTGTGCCGGGTGTGTCGCAATAGTGGTCGCGCCCGACGACAGCGACATGCGCGGACAGCGACGAGTAGTGTCCGATGTGAACCTGTGGTGACAGTTGGCTATATGGGCCGATGTACACGTAGTCGCCCGCAATCAGCCCCTCCTCAATGTACACCGCCTTTCCAACATGGAAGCCCTTTCCGGTTCGAGCATCCGGATACCACACCATCCGCAGGAACCAGGCACGAAGCCCCTTGAGTTGCTCTTTCGCAAGCTGCCATACCGCGAGCGAATCACGCGGTGACGTGTCTCGTCTCTCCACGTTCTTGCGCAACGGAATGGAACGTGGATCATCCAACGGTCGAATCCTCGATCACGGGAAAGGCCAGTTCATCCTCTTCCGGCAGAGGATCAGCATCCCATTGTGGTTGCATCACCGCGAGCAGAAACAGGAGTGACGTCGGATTCCCGACATTGAGCAGAAATCGCTCGAACACGGCGAGAAAAAGATAGCCGACACTCAGTCCCAAGAGAAGGCTTGGGACGAATCCCCCTTCCGGCCGTTGTGCTCTCATCCAAAGGAGATGCAGACCTCGTACGATCAGGCAGGCAATCGCTAGAAACCCAATGAGTCCAAGCTCAGCAAGTGTCGCGAGGTAGCCGTTGTGCGAGGATGAGTCGACGCGGAGCAGGAATTCATGCGCACGAAAGCCCACGCCGATGAAGGGATTGCGCAGAAACAACTCCCAGGTCCACTTCCAGGCTTCCAGACGTCCTGATGCCCCCGATCCGATGCCTCGATCGGCCGTGCTAAGTGAATAGAGACGGTCCAAGGTGTCGTACACCTGTCCTCCGTACATCAGTACCGTACCGGCGACGAACAGACATCCGACACCAAACAGCAACAGCACCGGTCTTCCGTGACTGCGGAGACGGAGCCATCCAGTCACCGTCAGCCCCAGCACAACCGCGATGGCAGCGGCTCGCGAACCGGTAAGAACGATCACCGTCGCGATTAATCCCATCACGACCAACCTGATTGCCAGTGTGCGGATGGCCATGGCCGCCATGAACACCGACGCGGACACCAGAGCGATGGTATTCGGGTTCAAAATATTTTTCCCCGTCCCTAACCTGGTCCCAGGCACATAGTCATACCAGGCGAAGGCGACTAAGAGTCCGGTCGTCAGCACCGCAAACAGTTTTAATCCCTGCTCATACTGCTCCGCATCGAGATTGCTGTTGAATTGCAGGGCCAGCCAGAGGCCCAGCAATGTCAGCACGACATACCCGGACGAGAGGAGCGCGACAGGACTGAAAAAACTCGACAAGATCGAGAATATTCCGAACAGCACCACGGTCACCGTCCCGAGCATGGACATGGCATCAGGAACGAATCGACAACGCGAGACCATGAAATAGGCGAGCGGCCACGTCACAGCAGCGCCAATCCATACCATCGACGTAATGGCTTCCCGTCCAGCGTCTAATCTCCCAAACAAGGAGGCAGCGAACACTCCCGCCAGCCAGACACCCAACACGATGCCTACCCACGAACGCGGGTGAGTTTCATCTAGAGACATGTCATCTGCATCAGTCATGATCGTGGCACATGTCTCATCAGGAGGAGTCCCGTCACGCCCAGCACCGCTGCTTCACCGCTGACGAGCGCAGTCGCTAATCCCGGCGCACCGTAACGTGGCATCAGAAGGGTTCCGAGTCCGATCACCATCATCCACTGGACGACCAGCCCCGCAATGGGGCTTCGATAGTCCGAGAGCGAATAGCACGCATTCCGGATCAGCTGCCCCACACTCATGAAGGGCAATGCGCAAATCGTCACTGACAGAATTGAGGCGGTCAGCTTGGCATGATCAAGCGAGAACCGCCCTCGCACAAATACCGTTTCGACGATCGGCTCGGTCAAGAGAGACACAAGCAAGACAACGACGGCACTCGCCGACACAAGCGCCACGATTGGCAGCCGCAAGGTACTGAGCCCGGCTCGTACGTCTTCCTTAAACGTTTTGACCATGCGCGGAAAGAGCATGGTCGTGACTGGGCGCACAATCAGAGAGAGCGGGACCGACACGATCGTGCTGGCATAGAAGAAGGCTGCGATCGAGCCGGGAGGCAACCGGGACGCCAAGCTACGCTCAGTGAGAGCCATTCCGGCATAGACGAGCTCCCCGATCAGCACCGTTGTCGCGGCTCCCCACAGCACGAACCAGCTACCATCCGCCGACTGTGACCACGCCGGAGGGGAGGTGGACGCCACGTCGCGTTTGAGAAACATCAGCCGTCCCGCAAATAGGCTGAGCACGCCGAGATTTCCGATCGACACTCCCAATGTCAATGCATCAATTCCGAGGCTGGAAGAAAAGAGGACAACCGAAACGATCGTACAGCACGACACAATCGACCCGGCTAGAAAACCAGGTGCAAATGATCCCAACACGGCAAGTGCCCCCCGCAACAGACCGGCGGTACAGGCGAAGATGATCGGGAGAAACAGGGCGTGCAGCGTATGGGATGCCAGCGCGAGCTGGCCATGGTCAAAACTCGGGAAGATGGTGTCGAGCAAGAACGATCCCGTGACCGAGAGGCAACCGATGATGCCGACATGAACCAGCAACAGCCCATAGATCGCCGGCCACAACGATCGATAGACATTGAGGGTCTTCCCCTCCGCCGCTACACGGCTGATGAAGGCGGTCTCCAACGCGTTCCCAACCTGGGCACCGAAAAACAATTGGATGGTCAGGACCGCGACAAAGACGTCTAACTGAGGGCTGAGGCCGAATGCCGAAGCGACCGCCAGTTCGCGTGCGAGCCCGAGGAGTAGCCCAAGACCAGTGAGGAGTGAATACCCTGACAGGGTGCGAGCGGAACCGGCAAGTTCTCGCAGGGTTTCCAGTACCATATCGCCGCGCAGGCGTGTGGGCCACACTACTGATCGTGTGAAGAGTGCCATAGCGTCTACGCTCAGCTTGGTTGGTTTTCCGGCTGAAAGGATTTCGTCATGCCGGTCGCAGGTCTTAATGCTGGCTCACGGCGCCCTGCGGCTGTTCGTTCAATGCAGTCGGCAAGACTGTTCGCCCAAGTTTCGGGTGTATACAGAGCCACAATCTGCCGAGATGCGTCTCCCATGGAGGCACAATCGACTAGAGTTGATGACATGACCGCCATCGTTCGAGCCATGCCGTCGACATCAAGCGGGTCAACCACGTATCCATTGAAGCCGGGCCGCACAAGCTCTGCCACACAACCACATCGATGCGACACGATGACAGGAAGACCCGCCGCCATCGCTTCATTCACGACGAGGCCCCATGTTTCGCTCACGCTCGGCAAGATCAAGCAGGAGGCCAATCCATAATAGAGCCCGAGCTCATCAGATCGATGAGAACCCGCAAAGACAACCCCCGGAATCCCCTGAGTTTGCTGATGCAACAGCGCTTCTTGAGGCCCCCCTCCCACAAGAACAAGCCCCCATGCATCGGTTCCGGCAGCCTGACGGTACGCGGCATAGGCTTCCACCAGGCGAGGCAGATTCTTTTCCGGGGCGAAACGTCCCACAAAGAGGAAGAACTTCTCGGGAAGGTTGAGACGCATGCGCAGCACGGTGGCATCCTGCCTGGCAAGAGCCGCCCCTGTTGCAAAGGTCTGGTTGTCGACGACGTCATAACCCGTCCAAATCTTCTCTCGTGGGAACCCCATCATCTGGAGATACGCCGCCGCACGCTCGCCGGCGGCAAACGCGGCATCGTAATGACGGCGTGCCCACCATCCCTTGATCCACTCCTTGACGGGGTTTCGTCGACGGTCTCCCCATTGCGAGTCCCCGATGTAGATACTGAGCCGCTGGTGTTGTCTGGTCCATCGGGCCGCCGCGCGCATACCGGCAAGGAAGTAGCCCGTAATCACAACTACCGCCGGATCTTCACGCTTCAGCCATTGAATCACTCGCTCCGCCTGCGCCTGCGAATTGAGATTTTCCAAGCTCTCTTCAGAGAAGGCTTCAACATAGTCAAATCCGAGATCTTGCTTGCGAATCCCCCACTCCCGCAGTCGTTCCCTGGCGCTCAACGCCATCACTTTCACGGAATAGTCCGGTCTGAGCGATTGAAACGCCTTGAACCGCGGAATACTGTAGGGAGCGAGAACCGGCTCCAGGCAGCAGATCGTCGTCTTCATTCCAATGTCCTTAGCAAAGTTGCCACGGCAACCAGAACATACAGTCTACTGCCGGAGACGACCCCGATGGGCCACAAGGGGTTCAAATCTCTGTTAACAAATTGTCAAAAAGCGTGAACAGCGACCGCTGGCGCACAGGGGTACCCACGACGGATTGACTCCGCAACTCCTGATTGGACGCACCTCTTCCCACTAACTCCCGCCGAAGCAGGGGCGGCGAAGGCTGTATTGTCGTGAGATCTGCTGCAGCCGCCGTTGTTGTTCGTTCAGGCAAGAGGCGACAAGACTTCCAAATTTCTTGACACATTAATGTGTTGCATCTGTTGCACTCAGTCTAGACGATGCATCTTCATGTCCGCTATGCTCATGCCCTGATTGTAACAACCTGAGTCTCAAACAGGGATTCAGTCCGGTGACGAAAGGATGTGGAGCATGAAATGGGACAGGTCGATTCTGGCGTGGGGGCTCTTCAGCGTCGGGGTGTTTCTCCAATCGCCTGCTCACGCGGTAACCGTGACGCATCTCGAGGTGACCAGAGGCGCCGTGAATTACGATGGACCGAACCAGGACGCGCTCGATCGGCTGCTCGCGCAGGACGGCGTCATGCAGATGGGACGATTTCAAGGAGTCGGCGAACTTGTCCCGACGATCAACCGATCCAACGAGACCCATGCGCTATTCACCTCCGGCTTCAGCGGGGCCTCGGCTCCGTCCGCCGTCATCACCGACTCCGTCATCACGGTCGACCTCTCCTCCCTGTTCTTCAGCGTGAATCAGGGCAATGCCTATCGACTGTGGAACATCGGCACCGTTGTCACCGGCCTCTACAATCCGACGTCGAAAGAGTTTGCGCTTTCATGGGATCGCGTCTTTGGTGAAAACTGTCAACAAGGACAAGCCTCGTTCTTCGTGAATGGACTGGTCCATTTCGACTCCGATGTGCAACCTGTCCCCATTCCCGCCGCCGTCTGGCTGTTCGGAAGCGGGTTGACCGGGATCGCCGCCCTGGTGCGCCGTCGGCGCTCTTGCTAGCAGTCTGTTGGTAAAGTCCCCGAGCGGCGTGCTCTCATCGATTTCAAGCGTGTGAAGCGTTTCTCGTGAAGCGGCGTTCGCTTGCGAGGTGCGAGAGACAACGACCAGATACGAGAGTGCAATTCAGGTCGGTGAAATGCGTGTCCCACGCGCGGCTCGCCTGAGCTCGCCGAAGTCCTGGGGCAGGGCGGGTGAAACGCGATGGCCTCTCCGTACAGGCTGCGAGACATTCAGGCTCTGTCTGTGATCTTCTGCAAAACTCCAACTCCGGGTCATTACATACCTTATCGACTACCTGCTCGTTGCTTTCCATCGAACGATTCGCAAACCAACACAATATCATTCCCTTCCCTACAAGGGATCAGTGTCCTCTGACCAACCCAGAATCTGTGTACCGTTTCCAGACTTTCCCGATTAGCAGGGGGGATCAGGTAGGTAAAGCAGACCTACCGCCTCCCAACTCTGCAATATCGAACTCGGCGGGATCGTAACGACCCCGCCGAGCGAACACATCTGCGCTTAGGCCTTCGCCGTCATCTTCCGGCGAGCCATGCCGGCCAAGCCGACGAGGCCGCTGCCGAACAGATAGACCGCCGCCGGCACCGGGACGGGGCTGACATTCCCGTTCACGTCCATGCTGATGAACATGTTCCGAGCCAAACGCAAGTTCGTATAGTCCGTGCCATACGCCGTACCATTGCAGGTCGTGGAGACGCCCGTGCAGCCGATCGGTGTACCGGCTTGCACCGCCGTAAAGAGCGAGCTCAGCGCATTCGAGTCGGCGCCGCCGATCACCAGCGAATAGGTACCGGGGCCGAGACTACCGGTCCAGGTAACCTGATTATCAAGGGTATCGCCGTTATGACCGTCTCCGACGGCAGTACCCGTGAAGGTGGCTGTGCTCACTTGACCATTGTTATTACCCATGGCGAAGTTGCCATCCGCTCGGTACACACCCCAATTGGCCCCCAGGGCATCGACCGCCCCACCGCCCTCAGCGGTGATTTCATCCATGGCGTCGAAGAAGGGCGACCAGGTGGCAAGGGCCGCCTGGCCTTGCAGATAGCCTCCATCACCAGGGGTGTTGGCGGCAGTTCCCACGATCGCCGCACTTTGCAAGGTCGTGATCTGGGCCGGGGTCAATCCATTAAGGTCACCCACTCCGTCGTGGGATGAGGCCGGCACCAGGCCGCTGAACAGGGAGAACCCCGGATTCAGCACCGATGCGCCGTTGCTGTTGGCCGTGCCGGTCACCGTGATGCTGACGGTGGACGCCGAGTCGAGGGTGAAGAACCGGAAACGGTTGTTATGGGTATCCGCCAGCGTATCGACCGCCCCGGTGCGATTGACGCCGTTGTTGCTCATGCCTGATATCCACCCCGCATTGCTGCTGGCGGTGGGGGTAAAGTTGTTCAGCGCGCCGAAGGTATTGGTAGATTGATCGTAGAGCGAGCTACCGTACCCGACGTGCGCGGAGGCGACACCGGCCGCCAGCGTGAGAGCCAGGGCGGAGAGAGATCCGACTATGAGTGATTTGTTACGCATGCACAATCTCCTTGCTGTTTATGGTTGAGCACTTCTCTGGATTGCCTATAGATTAGGAACAGGCAAGACGGACCATCCTAGTACGATCGCGCACCACTAGCGGCTTCACGATCTTTGTATTCCTCCTCTTCCTTGAACTAGGTTTACACCCGTCCCTCTCCAGCATATGGTCGCAATCGGTCTATCAAATGTTGACCGCGTGCTCTACAGACGCCTACCTACTTATGCAACAGATGCGACAGAAACTGCTCGCGGCTCGCGACTGTTCCCGCTCCACTCATCAACGGTAGCTTAGTTCGACGTCAGGAACGAACTGGCTGCACCTCACTGCCCTGATTGTGACGCGAGCATCGGGCGGGATGTGTCATCGGAATAGATCTACCGCAAAAGAAATTGAACGATTGAAAAATGGCTGGATGTGGGGAGAGAGCCGTCTTAATAAGAAAAACCCCAAAGCGACTGCCCGAGCCTGAATCGCACGAAGCGATTCATTCAACGCACAGGCACCTTGGGGCTCTCCTACCGATCGTGCCGCTTAGGCTGAGGCCTTCATCCTACGGCGAGCCAGTCCGGCAAGGCCGACCAGGCCGCTGCCGAACAGATAGACCGCCGCCGGTACCGGCACTGGAGCTGCGGTGAACTGAATGTTGAACCCTCGGCCGATACGAGCTGCCGTATAGGCATCGCACGCTGCACCGGCTGTCCCACACCCGTTCGATGCGACGACATTACTGAACACGGTATCGAGATTGTCCTGATTGACGCCGCCGACGACCAAGTTATACACACCGGGGCCCAGCACATAATTCCCGGTAATGCTGTTTCCAGTGGGGTTGCCATCGCCGAACAAAAAGTGCGAGGTCGCAGACGCTGGAACATCGTTCGCCATCGTGAAGTCGGCATTGGAGCGATATTCTCCCCATTTTTGTGAATTGGGGTCGGTCGGGGCTCCAGGCTGGCCGTCATGGGGAAGCGCAAAG
Source organism: Nitrospira sp. (assembly GCA_005116955.1). GTDB lineage: Bacteria > Nitrospirota > Nitrospiria > Nitrospirales > Nitrospiraceae > Nitrospira_D. Next base: position 339,550 of record SWDI01000005.1, read on the forward strand.
GGAGACCAAGTTGCAAAGGGCGTTTGGCCAGGATACGCGGCCCCGTCATGGACTAAGTCTAAAGCGATCGGAGTAAACAGTGAGTAGCCCGGGTTCAAGTCATTCAAAGCTGTCACGATGGTCGTGGTGCCGAAGGGCACATATTGGAACCCGCTGATCGCCGAGATCGTGAAATCAACGGTCGAGGTCTCCGTCAGCTCAAACTTAAAGAACCGGTTGAGATGGCTATCCGTCTGCGTGGTCGCATTCTGCCCGGCCAGCCAACCGGCATTGCTGGAGACGTAGTTGTTTTGGTTGCCGTTGACGTTCAACGGATCGCCATAGACGACGTGCGCGGAGGCCTGTCCGGTGGTCAGGCCCATGCCACCCACGAGGCAGGCTATCGCCAGCAGCACACGTGCGGCCCGTCGCGGTTGTGTATACGCACTTGGTTGTCTGTTTCTCATCAATGATCTCCTTGTTTAGGTGTTTAAGAATACGTGCACTCCACTGGCTCATTAACTTCGGCGGCGAGCCAGACCCGCCAAACCGATAAGCCCTGTTCCGAACAAATACAGCGCCGCCGGTACCGGCACCGGGGAGGCGTTCAAACTGATGGTTCCATTGATAAAGGGACCGGTGCAGTCAGCTCCCGGGGTCGTGCAAGCGGCGCCTCCGGCGACGATGGTGTAACTTCCAGCGGGAAGAAAATATCCGAGCAGTGATTCGTTGCCGGCGGTATCGTTCTTGTGCGTGAGATATTCGATGACGCTCCACGCGCCGGAGTCGGTCGCCATACTCCACGAACCGAGCGCGTTGAACTGCCCGTCAAAGTCGATGTTGACGGTATCTCGGAAGGGCGACACGCGACCGGCTGCATCCGTGTTGACGCCGTTATCCACGGGAGAGGCAATTTTATTGAAGCCCCCGTCCACGGGATTGAGCGGATCGAACCCCGTATCATCATGCGCCTGACCGGGTAAGAGCCCCCCATACAATGTAAAGGCCGGATTCAACCCCAGTTCGTTCGCGCCGGTCATCGTGATATTGACCAACGAATCCTCGTTCAGTTGAAACGCAAAAAACGAGACTTGGTGGCTATCGCCCAGATTCACATCGGTGCCGTCGATCCAGCCAAACCGCTTCATGGGCGCGCTCGCCGATCCCCCGGCTGCATTGATAAAACTGTAGTCCACGTGGGCGATGGCGTTGCCTGCCCATGTCATGGCGCCGACGGCGATTGCCGCCGCGACCATTGTTCTGACTGCGCCATTCGCCTCCTTGGTATTCATCGTCGATCCTCCTGTCGCAAACCGATCTGGACTGTCAGTTGAGTGAACGTCATCTCACGTTCCCTCCTTCCGTTGTGGGAGATGCTGTATCTGCTTCCCGTACACCAGTGTGTCTGTGTAACAAAGGTAGCCCTCGCCCTCTACCGACGCATACCCACTTATGCAACAGATGCAACGGAAACTACCTATGGATCACGCCGCCTCCCCTGACTGTTTCACCTTTTGGTCTTGATTCATGATAGATGTGGGCACAGAAAGGGCCGCACAGTCGCTCCATGCAAACCAACCCTGACATTGACCGTACCCGGCACATGCCGGTGCTCTACGCGACCGTTACCATGACCGGCGCTGCCGTGATGATCCTGGAATTACTGGGCACGCGCATCATCGGGCCGTTTTACGGGGTCAGCCTCTACGTGTGGGCGTCGCTCATCGCGGTGACGCTGATCGCACTGGCGCTCGGATATTTCCTCGGCGGCTATCTGGCTGACCGATTCGCCACGGTGCGATTGAGCCATGTGATACTCACCGCAGCCCTCGGCACGGCGGTCATTCCTTTGCTCACCAGCCCGGTTCTCCGCTTGACGGATTCATTCGGGCTCCGTGGCGGCGCCTTCGCCAGCGCGCTGGTACTCTTTACCTTTCCGTTGACCGCTCTGGCGATGGTGGGCCCCTATGTGATCAAGCGCGCAACGCATGACCTCCGGGGCGTGGGAACCGTGGCCGGCTCGGTCTATGCCGTCAGCACGGTCGGCAGTGTCGCGGGCACCTTGCTCCTGGGATTTTATCTGTTGCCGCTGTTCGGGACCAAGACGATCCTCATCGCCCTCAGTCTGCTGTTGGCCGTCCTCGCCCTGCTGGTCGCCTGGTACGAACATGCGGCAGGCGCAAAAGCCAAAACCCTAGTGGCGACCGCCATGATGCTCGGCATCCTGACCATGTCCGGCCTGGTGGCCGCCCCGAAGCCGGTCGAGGGATTTAGGGTCCGGTCGGAAGCGGAAAGTCTCTATGGCTGGGTGCGTGTGGTGGACGACGAACGGAACGGCTACCGCTTGATGCTCTCCGACGCCTCGGTCATCAGCGCCGTGGACCTCAGGCTCAACCGGAGTCTACTCAACTATCAACAGGTCCTAGGCCTCTTGCCTGTCTTCCGACCACATGCCTCCGAGGCGCTGCTCATCGGCCTGGGCGGGGGGCACGTCGCCCGCGATCTCCGTTCGAAAGGCATCGTGACCGACACAATCGAAATCGACCAGGCCGTGGCCGACGCCGCGCGGACCCTGTTCCACTTTGAGCCGACCGGTCGTTTCCTCGTCGGCGACGCACGATATGAAATCAAACACCTCAATCAGCGGTATGACCTGATCATCCACGATTGCTTCACCGGCGGGACGGAGCCGACGCATCTGCTTGCGCGAGAGATGCTGGACGAACTGCGTGGACTCTTACGTGAAGGCGGGATCCTCGCGCTCAACTATGTCGGCTTTCAAACAGGCGAGGGTTCCGATGCGGTTACGGCCGTGTATCGCACACTCAAGAGCCTCTTTCCTCACCTCCGCGTGTTCATCACAGAAAAGACCGAGTTCACCGACTTTGTGTTTCTGGCATCCAACCAACCAATCGCCCTCGACACCTCCAGTCAGGACCGACGGATTCACTGGCTGATCGACCATGAACACCGGATCTCCGACACGGACGGCTTCCTCATCACCGACGACTACAATCCGATGGAAAGCCGCCAAGTCCGCAAGTCCGAAGCCTACCGAAAGCTGTTCCTCGAACGCATCGCCTTCGACCTGCTGCTGCGCTAAGGCACAGGCCCCCGCCCAGAGGACAGAAAACAAGGTTGGCCGTAATGATCCCTGCCCCTGCGGCAGCGGCAAGAAATATAAAAAGTGCCACGGGACGTGAAGAGTGCCGCGCTGGCCATGAGGCCAGAGCACGACCATGTCATGAGGCGATAGATCCCTGCCGCTACTGACCCATCTCCACTTTCCCGCGCACGCCCGGAAGACCGTCGGCCAGCCCTGTGGATCTTTGGCAAGAACGGTTGCCGTGTCCCCTGGCAAGTCATCACAGGGTCCCCGATCTCCTGCGCTCTCGTATCTATCCCCAGCAAGCAGCATGGCCCCATTCTCCCTGACTCTGCCTTGACTTAACGCACTTCCGAAGGCTACTCTACGGCCCCTTCGACACTACGCGATGGGCTGACGTTGCCCATAGGCTAGGGGTGTTGCTTTTTTCATCTAGGCTGGTGAATTTGGAGCTTTCCGTGAGCACAGGGCACCCGGAACTTGTTGCTACTATTGCCTCTGAGATCGCTACGTCAGGCCCGATCCCGTTCGCACGTTTCATGGAGTTGGCGCTGTACCACCCACAATTTGGCTATTACATGCGTAGTACTCCACCAGCCCACGAACGGATCGGTTGGCGAGGTGATTTTTACACAAGCTCAGATGTCCATCCCATCCTTGGGCAAGCTCTGGCCGCACAAGCCGAACAAATGTACCGATTACTCGGCCAACCCCCTTCCTTTACCATCGTTGAAATGGGGCCTGGCAAAGGCCTATTGGCGAAACATATTCTGGAAACGTGCGCGCATCGCTACTGTTCGTTTTTTCAGCGTCTTCGGTATGTCCTGATCGACCGAAGCCCGGCTATGCGCGAGATGCAGCGCAGGAACCTAGCTCCTTGGCTAGATCGAGCAGCTCTCCTGACATGGGCAGAGGATCTTCCGACGGTCGCTCCTCATGGTCTGACTGGTTTGCTCTTGAGTAATGAGCTCGTCGATTCGTTTCCCGTCCACCGCGTCCAGGTCACAGCAGAAGGAATCAAGGAACTCTGGGTGGACTATCGAGATGGACAGTTCCTTGAATGTCTCAAGCCGCTGTCCTCCGATGCCCTCGCCGTGCACCTAGACCGGTTGAGCCCTGAGTGGCCGGAAGGCTATCGAACCGAAATCAATCTCCAAGCCCTGGATTGGATGAAGCAAGTCGCTCAACATCTGGATCGTGGCTTTGTGCTCACCATCGATTATGGCCACACGGCACAGGACCTCTATCGGTCCGACCGAAAAGGTGGGACATTTCTCTGCTACTCCCAGCAATCCGTCAATGAAGATCCGTTCCTCCGAGTGGGAGATCAAGATATGACCGCCCATGTGGATTTTTCGTGCTTAGCGACGACCGGTGAAGAACAGGGACTCCAGACGACCGGCTTCACGAACCAGATGAGTTTTCTCATGGGACTCGATGTCGAACAGATGATTGCGAAGTTGGAACAGGATAGCCCGGAGTTCAACGCAGCGATTCATCTGCTTAGGCCGAACGGGATGGGCACGACATTCAAGGTGCTCATCCAACACAAAGGCCTCGTGCGCCCTGAACTCGATGGCTTGCAGTACAAGCCGTTCTTTGGTTCAGCACTGACAACGCAATCTGCTGCCTGAGGAACTACGTATGACGACATCACCAACGCTCCGTAACGTGTTCTGAGGTCTGAATGGGCGACACAGCCGTCCCAGATAACTATGTCCCGATTCTCATGTTCATCGGCGTGGGCATCGCCTTGGGGACACTGACGCTCTTGCTCGGCTGGTTCGTCCGTCCAAATCAGCCCTATCGAGCAAAGTTGGCCCCCTACGAGAGCGGGAGCCCGCTGTTTCAGGACGCCCGTGTCCAGTTTCCGATGCGGTATTACGTCATCGCGATGCTGTTTGTGATCTTCGATATTGAAATTGTCTTTATGTTTCCTTGGGCCATTGCCTTCACCAGTCTCGGACTAGTTGGATTAGTGGAGATGATCCTGTTCATCGCCATTCTGGTGGTGGGGTTCTGGTACGCATGGAAAAAAGGGGCATTGGAGTGGGATTGAAGGGAAGCTGGGCCTACCCTCCATCTGAGAAAGGGCGTAAGAACACGTGAGTCTGTTGGAGCGCCAGTTTGACGCGAACATCATAACAACGAATCTGGACGCGGTCGTCAACTGGGCCCGGAAGTCCGCGCTCTGGCCCATGACCTTCGGACTGGCCTGCTGCGCCATCGAGATGATCGCGAGCGTCTCTTCCCGATACGACCTGGACCGCTTCGGCGCAGGGGTCTTTCGCGCCTCCCCCAGGCAATCGGATCTCATGATCGTCGCGGGAACGGTCTCGCGCAAAATGGCCCCGGTTATTCGCCGGATTTACGACCAAATGCCCGAACCCCGATACGTCATCTGCATGGGCTCGTGCGCAACCTCGGGCAATCATTACAACAGCTACGCGGTCGTGCAGGGTGTGGATCAAATCATACCGGTCGACGTCTATGTACCAGGGTGTCCACCGAGGCCAGAGGCCTTGCTGGACGGACTATTAAAGTTACAGGAGAAGATTCAGCGCGAGAAAGTCTTCGTGAAGTAACTGACAAGCTGGCAGGTACTATACTCGCGCCTGTCAGCTCTCCGATGTGTCAGCTTGTCAGCGGCAGCAAGAACTTATGCAATCCCTTATTGAAACCTTACTCAAGAAGTTCCCGGAAGGGGTCCTTTCCGTCGATGTCGACACGGCCCGATCGGAAGTGACCGTCCATGTCGCTGCATCAAGGATCTTGGAGATCGCCCGGTTTTTGCACGACGACCCCGAGGCGTGCTTTGACCACATCACCGATATCTGCTCCGCTGACTATCCATCCGATCAACAGCGGTTTGAAGTCATCTATCTCTTGTTATCTCTCCCGCACGGCAAACGAATTCGCCTAAAAGCACGAATCACCGAAGACAACCCGTCACTGGATTCCGTAACGAGCATATGGCGCGGCGCGGAATTCTTGGAACGGGAAGTGTACGACATGATGGGAATTCGGTTTACAGGCCACCCGGACCTGCGCCGCATCCTTCTGCCGGAAGACTATGCGGAAGGCTATCCGTTACGGAAGGATTTCCCGACGGAAGGCCGCGGTTGGCGCAGTCAGTTCGACTTTATCCCTCGCCTGGATGAGCCGCCGGTGGAGCAGATCGAAAGTGAAGTGTCCGAAGCCGACAGGAAGGTATTCCTGTTGGAGCCGAACAGCTCTTCATCAACCCGGCGGGAAGAACTGTTGTTGAACATGGGCCCGCAACATCCAAGCACGCATGGAGTGGTGCGGGTTGTCCTGGAGCTGGATGGAGAACGGATCGTCAAGGCCACACCGGATCTCGGCTATCTCCATCGGGGAGTGGAAAAACTGGCGGAAGGTCTGGCCTACATGCAGATCATCCCTCATACCGACCGGCTCGACTATGTCTGCGCGATGGCGAATAACTACGCCTATGTCCGGGCCGTTGAGAAACTCCTCGATATCACCGTGCCTGAACGAGCGGAGTATATCCGCACCCTTGTCGCAGAGATGCAGCGCATTTTGGGACATCTGTTCTGGTTGGGCGCCCAGGCCTTGGATATCGGAGCCATGACGGTCTTCTTCTGGACGTTTCGCGAGCGGGAAACCTTGCTCGACATGTTCGAACGGCTGTGTGGTGCCAGGCTGACGTTGAATTATTATCGGATCGGCGGCGTAGATAGCGACTTCACTCCGGAATTAGTGACCTGTCTGAAGGAGTTCTTGGAGACCTTCCCCCAGAAGGTGGATGAGTACGATTCCCTGCTCGCGAGCAATCGGATTTGGCTGGGACGAACCAAGCATATCGCCGTCATCTCCGGAGAGGATGCCATCAATTTCGGCATGACCGGCCCGACCTTGCGGGGGTCCGGCGTGTCCTACGATGTACGCAAACTCGAGCCCTACGGGGTCTACCATAAGGTGGACTGGGACGTGCCGGTCGGGAAAAATGGCGACACCTACGATCGTTATTGGATTCGTGTCGAAGAGATGCGCCAGAGCGCGCGGATCATCTCGCAATGTCTCGACCAGATGCCGCCTGGACCCATCATCGCCGACATACCGCAATACATTCCTCCACCCAAACTGCAAGTGATGCGTGACATGGAAAGCTTGATTCACCATTTCGTCATCTTCACGCAAGGGTTTAAGCCCCCGAAGGGGGAAACGTATTGCGCGACCGAAGCGCCGAAGGGGGAATTGGGATTTTTCATCATCAGCGACGGGAGCCCCCGCCCCTACCGGCTGAAAATACGGTCTCCTTCTTTTATTCACCTGGGTGCATTCGACCATATGGCGCGTGGCTATTTGATTTCCGACATCATCACGATTTTCGGGACCTATGATGTGGTCATGGGGGAATGTGATCGGTGAGACACGAGTGGCTGATATCCGGAGCTTGTCAGCTTGCCCTTGCGCACGTCTCAGCACCAGGACTGTGAAAGTATGACGTTCGTAGAAAAATATAAAGACGAAATCGCGGACATCCTGTCTCGCTATCCGGTTAGGCGTTCCGCGTTAATCCCACTCCTCTACGTCGCCCAGCGTGATCAGGGCTATGTAACCGAGTCGGCGATGCAGGAGATCGCCCATCTTCTCAGGCTGACGCCTCCCCAAGTCTATGAGACGATCACCTTTTACACGATGTTTAATCTGAAACCGGTGGGCACGTTCCATATTCAAGTGTGCAAATCCCTCATGTGCGCCCTTGTCGGCTCGGATACCGTGATCGAATGGATCAAGACGAAGTTGGGCATTGGGCCGGGGGAATCGACAGCGGATGGCCTGTTTAGTCTTAGCGTGGTGGAGTGTTTGGCGGCTTGCGGGACCGGCCCTATGATGCAAATCAACGAGGACTATTACGAGCAATTGACCGAAAATAAACTGGACCGGATTTTGACCGATCTCCGATCCACTGGAACCAGCCCGCTGAAAAGTGGACCGTTCATGTGGCCGGAACCGGTAAAGACGTAAGCAGTGAGACGTTGGGGGAAGCGGGCACGCCCCTGTTTATTGTACGTTTAGCGTGTAACGATCCTATGCCGAAACACGAACTCATTCTTCTGAAAAATATGATGCAACCCGGCTATACCGGGTCTCTAGCGGACTATGAAAAAACGGGTGGTTATCAAGCCTTGCGCAATACCCTCGGAAAGCTCGCCCCAGCAGACGTCACGGCCATCGTCCGAAAATCAGGCCTGCGCGGTCGAGGCGGCGCGGGATTCCCGACCGGCGTGAAGTGGGGATTCCTCCCGAAAGATTATCAAGGACCCCGCTACCTGTGCTGCAACGCCGACGAGAGCGAGCCGGGCACGTTTAAGGACCGGCAACTCATGGAGCGGGACCCCCATCAAGTCTTAGAAGGCATCGTGTTGGCCTGCTACGCCATCGGTTCAGAAACCGCCTATATCTACATTCGTGGCGAAATGGTTCTCGGCTCAAAGATTTTGGAGCATGCCATCGGTGAAGCACGAGCCGCCGGTTATATCGGCAAGAATGTTTTAGGCTCCGGCATCAATGTCGACGTGTGGGTGCATCGCGGAGCAGGCGCCTACATCTGCGGTGAAGAAACCGCCCTCTTGGAATCGCTTGAAGGCAAACGTGGTCTTCCTCGCATTAAGCCACCGTTTCCCGCCACGCATGGGCTCTACAACAAGCCGACCGTCGTCAACAACGTCGAGACGCTGGCGAACCTCCCCCACATCATCACCCGAGGCCCCGAATGGTTTGCGGCGATCGGGTCGCCGCCAAAGAGCACCGGCACTCGAGTCTTCTGCGTGAGCGGACATGTGAAACGACCGGGCAATTACGAAGTTCCGATGGGCATGACCGTCCGAGAATTAGTATACGAGTATGCTGGTGGTATGCGGTCGGACAAGCCCCTGAAAGCCTTTATTCCCGGTGGCGCGTCAGCGCCGTTTCTGACTCCGGCTCATCTCGACGTGAAACTCGATTTCGAACATGTCGCGGCAGCGGGATCGATGCTGGGTTCCGGCGGTGTGACCGTGATGGAAGAAGGCACCAGCATGGTCTGGGCGGCGCTTCGGCTGATGGAATTTTTCTACCATGAGTCTTGTGGGAAATGTAGCCCGTGCCGAGAAGGCAGTTCCTGGCTCGTCCAGACCATGCGCAGAATCTTTGCGAAACGTGGCCGGATGGAGGATCTTGAAACCTTGTTGGATCTATGCAAAAACATCGCAGGCCGCACGGTCTGTGCCTTCGGTGACGCGGAAGTCGCTCCGATTCAAAGCACGCTCAAGCACTGGCGTCATGAATACGTTGATCTCATCAATGAAGCAGAAGCCGCGAATTTAATCAGACCTGAACCGGTGGCAAGACGATGACGACCCCCACGGCACAGATGGTTCGCATCATGATCGACGGGATGACGGTCAACGTCCCCAAAGGCACGTTGGTGATCGAGGCCGCCCGCCGTGTCGGCGTCATGATTCCGCATTTCTGCTACCACCCGAAACTCAAGCCGGATGCCAATTGCCGCATGTGCCTGGTTGAAATTGAAAAGGTACCCAAGTTACAAACGGCATGCAGCACGCCGGTTGATGAAGGCATGAACGTACGGACGGCCACCACCGTGGTCAACGACGCGCATAAATCCGTGCTCGAGTTCATCCTCGCCAACCATCCACTCGATTGCCCGGTCTGCGATCAGGGTGGAAAATGCGACCTCCAAGACTTTTCTCACCAGTACACCGCAACCAGTCGGTTCACGGAAACCAAGCGCGTCTTCCAAAAGGAGTATTTCAGCCCACTCATCGAAACACAGATGAATCGCTGCGTGCAGTGCCTCCGCTGCGTCCGATACTGCGATGAAGTCATGGACGTCAAAGCGCTGGCCCCGGTCGGTCGCGGCACCATGACGGAAATCAAGCACTTCGGCTTTCACCCGCTCGATTGCGAGTTCTGTGGAGGCTGCGTCCAGATCTGCCCGGTTGGAGCGATTACCAGCCGGCTGTCCATGTACGAATATCGGCCCTGGATGTTGAAACGAGCCGAAACCATCTGCGGCTACTGCGGAGATGGGTGTCAAATGACCGTCCAGACGAAGGGACAGGAACTCATTGAGGTGAACTCGGCACATGGAGCGGGACGCAACAACGGCGACCTGTGTGCTCGTGGATTTTTTGGATTCCATGCGGCCAGTCATCCCCAGCGGCTCACTCATCCGCTCATTCGGCGTCACGGCGCACTCGTGCAAGTCACATGGGAAGAAGCCCTGGAATATGTTGCGGATCGTGTGAACGAGATTAAAGCTGCCCATGGTGGACCGAGCTTCGGTGGGCTGATTTCTGGGCGGTGCACCAACGAGGAACTGTATCTGTTTCAGAAATTTCTCCGTATGGCGATCGGGACCAACCATATCGACAGCAGCGCGCGTTATGGCCACGTCAATGGCCTACAGGCCATGCAACTCGTGCAAGGGACGCATCGATGGACCGTCACCTTCGAGGACATCCTGGACGCGGATGTCCTCATCCTCGTCGGCACGAACATCACCGAGACCAATCCCATCACCGGCCTCAAAGTGAAAGAGGCGGTCAAGAAGCGCCAGGCGACGCTGATCACGATCGAATCACTGGAACCCGTCGTCGATACGATGAGCAATATCGCCAATCTTTCGCACCATCATTTCCGTATTCCGACCAGCGACACACACCATGCGATCGTCGGTCTGGTGAAGGCCGTCCTCGAACAGAATTTGACACAACCAGACCTCGCGCAACGACATCCGACGTATGTCAACGCCATGACGAGCGCACTACAACAGATCTCGTGGCAAGACCTCCAGGCAGCCACCGGGATCGAGCCGGATGCGTTTGTGAGGGCAGCCAAAGTGGCGGCAGGAGCGCGCCGGGTCGTGATCATGGCCGGGCAGCTCTTGTTGCGAAGCGAACAGGGCTACAGTGGGTGTTTGACCCTCCTCGATCTCCTTCTTCTGACAGGGAAGTTGGATGCCCCTGGCTGTGGATTTGCCCCGCTCGCCGAAGAAAATAACGACCAGGGCGCGATCGAAATGGGAACCGTCACCGAGCTGCTTCCCGGAGCACAGCCCATCACCAACGACACAGAGCGCGAGCGGATCGCGAAACAATGGAAAGGCGAACTTCCAACTGACAAAGGAGCGTCCCTCATCGAGATGTTGGAGCGAGCCCGCGTGGGATCTCTCAAGGCCATGTTCATCGTTGGAGAGAATCCAGTCGGAAGCCTCCCTGCGGTGATCCATGCCGAGGCCTCGCTGCGCAATCTTGATCTCTTGGTATGCCAGGAGCTATTTTTAACGGAGACGGCCGCCTTGGCTCACGTCGTATTACCGGCCGCGAGTTCCCTGGAAAAACATGGAACGTTTACCAATACCGAGGGACATGTGCAGGCTGTTCGTCCGGCGATCGAGCCCGTCGGAGACAGTCGCCCCGACTGGGAGATCTTTTCCGCGCTTTCTATCTTATTGAACTCACCCATGGAATATGCCGAGAGCAAGGAAATCCTGAAGGAAATTCGAAGCCTCATTCCTGGCTATAGCTCGCTGGGGCCCACACCGTTGCCGCCCAAAGTGGATCACTCGGCCGTGGACCGCTATCTCACCGATGGCTATCAGCGTGACCTCGCATCGAGGTATCACCCGATCTCACGCGCGTCTAGGCCGGATGGAACCGTACGACTAGAATTGGCACAGAGTCTCTTCCATTCTGGAAAATTATCCACACGATCAAAGGGATTGTTACAAGTCGAAGGAAGTGGTCGGCTCCGTATCAGTCCATCTGACGCCGCACGCTTTGCCTTGTCAGATGGCGATCGTGTCCGCCTCTCCAGCACCTCCGGGGAAATGACAACCGAGGTCAAAATTATGGAACGGGTCCCACAAGGAACGGCCTGGTTCCCGTCTCACTTTGGTCAAGCGGCCGTCCAACTATTTGAATGTGCTATCGATCCGATCACCCATGTGCCGTCGTTCCGGACGGCGACGGTGTCCATGATGAAGGTGGCGTGATGAGGCTCGTTCAACGCGGATCACTGTGCTAATCGAGGAGTCCTATCGTGACTGAATTCGGATTGCGTCTCGCTATCTCCCTGACCCAGATCGCCGCGGTCATGGGCATCGTGGTCATCACGGTCCTTCTCCTCACCCTTGCGGAACGAAAAGTTCTCGGCTGGATGCAGGACCGCATGGGTCCCATGGAGGTGGGTCCCTACGGCATTCTTCAACCCTTTGCGGATGCCATCAAGCTCTTCTTTAAGGAGGACATTATCCCTGCCGGGGCCAACAAATTTCTGTTTACCATGGCCCCAATCCTCTGTTTAGTTCCTGCATTCATCGGATTTGCCGTCATTCCGTGGGGTCCCAATCAAACGTTTGAGGTCGGCGGCGTCACTGTGAGACCGTTTATCATTAGTGACATCAATATTGGCATTCTGTACATCTTGGCCTTCGCGTCGCTCGGGGCCTACGGCATCATCCTGGGAGGATGGGCGTCCAACAGTAAATACTCCTTGCTTGGTGGGCTACGGTCGGCGGCGCAGATCATCAGTTACGAGCTCAATGTGGGACTGTCCATTGTCGGCGTGTTGATTCTGGGCGGTTCACTCAGCCTGGTGTCAATCACCGATGCCCAGGCCGGAGGATTTTGGCATTGGTATCTCTTCGCATTACCGGCCCCTCAAATTTTCGCGTTTGTCATCTATGTGATCTCAGCGGTAGCGGAAACCAACCGGGTCCCGTTCGATCTGCCGGAAGCGGAGAGCGAGCTTGTCGCTGGTTTCTTTACCGAGTACAGCGGCTTGCGATTCGCCTTCTTCTTCCTCGCCGAATACGCCAATATGGTCCTGGTCTCGTGTGTCGCTGCCGCACTATTTCTCGGTGGCTGGAATGCGCCATATCCCGGAACGATTATGGGGTTCATCGGCCTGCCGTCCCTGGCCTGGGTCGAGAACACCATGTGGTTTGCGGTCAAGACCTACTCACTTTTATTTCTCTTCTTTTGGCTGAGAGCCACGTTGCCAAGATTGCGATACGATCAGCTGATGAGGTTCGGCTGGAAAGTGCTGTTGCCCATAGCGTTAGGGAACATCGTCGTGACGGCTATTGCCGTATTTATCTACCAACAGATGAAGTAGTGCACGAGACCGATATGGCATCGACCGCAAGCACCAAACGTCTGAGCCTATCTGCATGGCTCAAAACCATCACCTTCTATGAGATCCTCGTCGGCATGAAAGCAACGCTCTCTCACCTATTAAATTACCGTCCGGTCACGCTGCAATATCCTCATGAGAAGCGCACGCTGCCGGACAACTATCGAGGCATGCTCGCGCTGCTCCGATATGACGATGGGACCGAGAAGTGCGTGGGATGCGACCTCTGTGAAGCCGCCTGTCCGTCTCGCGTCATCCGGGTCGTCAGCGCCGAAGTGCCGGGTGAACCGACGAAGCGATACTCAAAAGAATATTACATGGACATGACTCGCTGCCTGTTCTGCGGGATGTGCGTGGACGCCTGTCCCGTCGATGCGCTGGGTATGACGAGAGAATTTGAATGGGCAGTCTACGACAAGCGCCAGCTGCACCTGAATAAACAACAATTGCTCGCGATCGGCGACCGTTCGTTCCCAGTCCAAGAGAAACGTCTGGAGCTGCAACATCCAAACGTCGCGTTCTTCAACGTGGCATTCAAGCACGTGCCACCAAAACCGGACTGACTCTTAAAGAGTGCTCATTAGACGAGTAATAACTGCATCACCGTTGCGTTAGGCTAGCCCAGGTCGGCCGCTAACCCAGGAATCATCCATGTCGCAGCTGTTTTTTGGATACTTCGCCGGAATGATCGCCATCACCGCCATTCTCGTGGTGGTGTTCAGAAATCCTGTCTACAGTGCGCTTTCACTCTTGGTCATGTTTTTCCATGTCGCGGGACTCTTCATCACACTCCATGCTGAATTTCTCGCGGCCGTGCAGATCATCGTCTATGCCGGGGCTATTCTCGTGCTGTATCTGTTCGTCGTCATGATACTCAATGTCACGCAAGACGACCATTACCACAGCCAATGGCGGATTGCCGGAGTGGTCTGCATTCCATTGTTCATTGAGTTCATGCTGCTTCTCTCCGGAGGGGCCGGCGCACTCAACACGGGGAGTCCATCGCTCCAGTCCGGACCGCATGAGGCTATTACCGCCAACAATACGTTGGCCATCGGCAAGACACTTTTTTCAACCTATTTATTTCCGTTCGAGGTGGCCTCCTTGGTACTCCTTGTGGCAATGATCGGCGCCATCGTCATCGCCAAACGCGACATTGGCGAACACGACGCATAACACATGACACAAACGGGCGGTGACGAATGACCATTCCCATCTCGTACTACCTTATCTTGAGTGCCATCGTCTTCTTCACAGGCGTGATGGGTGTGCTCATCCGGCGCAATATCATTGCCATTCTGCTGTCGGTGGAACTGATGCTGAACGCCACCAACATTAACTTCGTCGCGTTCTCCCACCATCTGCAGGATCTTGGCGGTCAAGTGTTCGTCTTTTTTGCCTTAACGGTGGCCGCAGCGGAGGTTGCCGTCGGACTCGCGATTATCATCGCCCTGCACCGATCGAGATCCACGATCAATGTTGAAGAGTTCAACCTGCTCAAATGGTAAAGGACGTCACGAGTCAGCCGTCATTGGTGAAAAACCATGTCTATCACCCTGATTGTTCCAAGTGACCGACTGACCAATGACGATTGACCATTTATGATCTACGCTCTTATCCCACTCCTTCCACTGACCGCTTTTTTGATCCTTGGCTTGGCTGGCCGGCACATCAACGCCCGCGCCCATCTTGTCGCGGTCCCGGCAGTCCTGTTGTCGCTCGCCTTGTCGGTGGGGGCCTTTATAGAAGTGGCTTCTGGCTCTGTCATTTCGCTTCCGCTCTATACCTGGTTGACATCCGGAACTCTGGATATTCACATCGGTCTTCATATCGACCGACTCACCGCCGTGATGCTGCTACTGGTCACCGGTGTGAGTTCGCTTGTACACGTCTATACCATCGGTTACATGCATGGTGATCCAGGCTATGCCCGTTTCTTCGGCTACATCGCCTTGTTCACCTTCTCCATGTTGATGTTGGTGCTGGCCGACAACTTATTACAGCTCTTCGTGTTCTGGGAAGCCGTTGGACTGTGCTCCTATCTGCTGATCGGCCATTGGTACGAACGGGCGTCCGCCTGTGCAGCCGCCACCAAGGCGTTCCTCGTCAATCGCGTGGGCGATTTCGGGTTCATGCTGGGCCTACTGCTTGTCTGGTACAGCTTTGGTTCGCTAAACTACCTCGACATCTTTCCTGCCCTCCACGAAGCGACTGAAGTGACGATGAACCTCCTCGGTCCTTTCGGTGGAACATGGGAGGTTTCCGTCTTCACTCTCATCGCACTCTTGCTCTTCACCGGCGCGGTGGGTAAATCGGCTCAAGTTCCGCTGCACGTGTGGCTGCCGGACGCGATGGAAGGTCCCACACCAATCTCGGCTCTTATCCATGCCGCCACAATGGTCACAGCCGGCGTGTTCATGGTGGCACGACTGGCTCCAATCTATAACCTGTCTCCGACCGCAATGAGTGTCGTCGCGATCACAGGTGCCGTGACGATGGTCCTCGGCGCCACGATCGCATTGACTCAAACCGACATCAAGCGTGTCGTCGCATATTCGACGGTTAGTCAGCTCGGATACATGATCATGGCGTGCGGGCTCGGCGCCTATGCCTCGGGCATGTACCATCTGCTCACGCACGGCGCGTTCAAGGCCTTGCTGTTTTTAGGCTGCGGCTCCGTGATTATTGCCCTGCACCATGAGCAAGATATGAGGCACATGGGCGGTCTCAAAGACAAGTTACCAATTACCTACTGGACGTTTGTGGTGGGCTCGCTGGCGCTTGCCGGTTTTCCTCTGACCGCTGGCTTCTTCAGTAAGGATGACATTCTCGTGTCTGCCTGGTCGTCTGGCGACCTTGGCCGGACCCTGACGCTCCTGGGTCTACTGACGGCGCTCCTGACCGCTTTCTATAGCTTCCGGCTCGTGTTCGTGACCTTCTGGGGAACGTCCCATGTTGATCCGCACCATGCGGAGCACCTCCACGAGCCTTCACGGACAATCACGACACCGCTCATCATTCTCGCAGTTTTCAGTGTTCTGACTGGTTATCTCGGCATCCCATCGTTCCTAGAACCTATTTTTCAAACCGGGGGTGAACCAGCCGTCCCTCATGGCTCGGATGGGCTCATGATTATGGCAGCGGCGACAGCGATGGGTCTGATCGGCATGGCCGCCGCCTATTACGTGTATGTCCTCAACCCGGATCTTCCGGAACGCTTGGCGCGACAGTGGGGTCGTCTCTATCGGGGCTCGTTGAACAAGTGGTATGTCGATGAGGCCTACGATTGCCTATTCGTACGACCAACACTTGCGGCAGCTTCCAAACTCTGGAAGCATGTTGATGTCCACGTGATCGATGGAACCGTCAATGGTATCGCACGCGCCATCACCTGGGGGGGATGGCTGTTACGGCTGGTCCAGAGCGGGCAGACCCAGCACTATGCCTTGGCGATGGCGGTGGGGATCGTCGTGTTAACGGCGTATCTCCTTCTTTGAAACACCACGGATACGTAGCGAGATTGACGTTACAATGACCGATTTCACACGATGCCGTTTGTATTTGGTATCACTGATGCAGGAGTCCAGATGACCGGCTTTCCGTGGCTCACAGTACTGGTCGTCCTCCCGCTGGCCGGGGCCATTGCTGTCTTCGCGGCGAACGAGCGCTCCATCAAGGTGACGGCTCTCGCTGTAGCCGTAGCCAACCTCCTGATCTCACTCCCGCTCTGGTGGTTGTTCGATGCGTCGTCCGGTGAGATGCAGTTCGTGGAATCGGCGCGGTGGATCCCGTCGCTGTCCATCAATTATCGGCTTGGACTTGATGGAATCAGCCTCCCGCTCGTTCTCATGACGACGGTCCTGATGCCGCTCTGCATTCTGATCTCATGGCACTCCATCGAGATCAGAATGCGGAGTTTCATGGCCATGCTGCTCATTATGGAAAGCGCCATGATCGGCGTGTTCACCGCGCTGGACTTTGTGTTGTTCTATGTCTTTTGGGAAGCAATGCTGATTCCGATGTACCTGTTGATCGGGATCTGGGGTGGGCCGAATCGGCTCTACGCCGCGATCAAATTCTTGCTCTATACGCTCGCCGGCAGTGTCTTGCTACTAGTCGCGATCTTGGTGCTGTATTTCCAGGGCGGCCAGACGTTCGACATTCTTCAATTGAGTCAAGGCACCTATTCCCATTCATTGCAATTCTGGCTCTTCCTTGCGTTCTTCGCCGCATTCGCCGTCAAAGTTCCCATGTTCCCCTTCCATACCTGGCTGCCTGATGCGCACGTGGAAGCACCCACAGCCGGCAGCGTCATACTCGCCAGCGTACTGCTCAAGATGGGCACCTATGGGTTTCTCCGTTTCAGCCTGCCGATGTTGCCTGACGCCTCTCAAGCATTTACGCCAGTGATGGTGGTGCTCTCCATTGTCGCCATCATCTATGGGGCCTACATGGCACTCGCTCAGTCCGACTTAAAAAAACTCATCGCCTATTCGAGTGTGAGCCACATGGGATTTGTCACACTCGGCCTCTTTATGTTTAATATTCAAGGAATCGAAGGCGCCGTTATGCAGATGGTGAACCACGGCATCACCACTGGTGGACTCTTTCTCTGCGTTGGAATGATTTATGAACGCACCCATAGCCGACAGATCGCTGACAATACTGGGCTCACCAAGCCGATGCCACGGTATGCGACCTTCCTCGTCATTTTTTCATTGTCTTCATTGGGGCTGCCCGGCACAAACAGTTTTGTCGGGGAGTTTATGATTCTTGCAGGTGCCTTCCTCTGGAGCAAGATCGCCACGGCCTTTGCGTTGTTGGGAATTATCCTGGCGGCAGCCTACTTGCTCTGGATGGTCCAGCGTGTCGCCTTCGGCGTCCCCGATCCGCATATCCTCCCGAAGCTTCGCGATGTGAACCTGCGTGAGATGATCACCGTGGTGCCGCTTGTCGTCTTGATCTTCGTGATCGGGATCTTCCCGAACCCCATCCTGACTCGCATGCATCCCAGCGTAGAGAAAGTCATCGCGCGCGTCTTCCCGCCAGCTGCTGAACACGCGTCGGTCATACCTAGGATGACCCCATTCACTCCATCTGTGGAACGAATCACCGCACCGACTGGACCGATGTTCAGTCAAGAAACGAAGACCGCATCTGAGGGCCGACCATGATGCCCTTCTCGTCGGCAGACCTCTTCCTCATCCTACCGGAGTTGCTGATCATCACGGCAGCCTGCATCGTGTTCGTGCTCGATCCGGTGCTGCGGACATCCGACAAAGACGGCTTGGTCTGGCTGAGCCTGGGAACACTGGCCGTCTGCATGGGGTTGACGGCGTCCCAGATACAGGCTCCCGCCACAATCTTTAGTGGACTCGTCGTAATCGATGCGTACGGAGCCTTCTGGAAACTGCTCCTCTACTTCGTCACCGGTCTGACCATTCTCCTCTCTCATTCCTACTTGAAGGAAGAGCGGCTGTACTTCGGCGAATATTACGGCTTCGTCTTACTCTCGCTCGTGGGAATGATGGTCATGGTCTCGTCGTCCGATTTATTGACACTCTATCTGGGCACTGAACTGATGTCCCTCTCGCTGTATGTCATGGCGGGCCTGAAGCGATCGGAACCTCGCTCCTTGGAAGCCTCGGCCAAGTACTTCGTGTTGGGAGCGTTTTCATCGGGCATCCTCCTCTACGGCATCTCGCTCCTCTATGGAGCGACCGGAAGCACCAGACTTCCGGAGATCGCCGCAGCGATCTCCAGCCGTAACCTGGATGATCCGCTCTTGTTGTTTGCCACGATCCTGCTCACGGTCGGATTCGGGTTCAAACTTGCCGTCGTGCCGTTTCACATGTGGACGCCGGATGTTTACCAAGGCGCACCGACCTCCGTCACCGCCTTCATGGCGGTGGCCGCCAAAGCTGCAAGCTTCGGCGCATTCCTCAGAGTGTTCATTGAAGGGCTCGGTGGCTTGAAAGCCAACTGGTCTGCGATGTTCCTCATCCTGTGCCTCGCCACCCTGATCTTGGGAAATATCCTCGCATTGGTACAGATCAATGTGAAACGCATGCTGGCCTACTCAAGCATTGCCCATGCCGGCTACGCATTGGTCGGCGTGGTGGCAACGGGACACATGGGAAACTCGTCCGGCATTGCCAGCGTGCTGCTCTATCTCTCGCTCTACGCATTCATGACGTTCGGCGCGTTCGCCATCGTCGCCATGCTTCGCAAGGGCGGGATCGAAGGAGACAACATCGAAGATTTTACCGGTCTTGCCAAACGGCATCCTGTGGCTGCGCTGCTCATGTTGATCTTCATGGTCTCACTGGCAGGCATTCCTCCGACCGCAGGGTTCATCGGAAAACTGTATGTCTTCATGTCGGCAGTGGAAGCCGGCCTGCCATGGCTCGCTGCCGTTGCGCTCATCTTTGCCGTCATCTCGGCCTATTACTACCTCCGGCTAGTGATGGTCATGTACATGCGCGAGCCGAGTGACCTATCGAGCACCAGCCCTCGGATGGTCATGTCACCGAGTCTCTCCATCGTGTTGGCCTGCGCGGTGGCCGGGGTGGTGATCTTTGGGATCTATCCCAACCCACTCGTGAACTTCGCCATACAAGCGGTATCGGCGCTCAAGTAAGGTCGTCGTGGTTTGCCGATCCGCATGCGGAGCATCATGACCATCCTCCGCTTTCTGATCGAGACATTGACCACCTTCTTGCGCCAGGGCTGCCCGAGCCTCGCTGCAGCCTTAGCCTTTTTCTCCTTACTCTCGCTCTTTCCTCTCGTCTTTCTTCTCCTGTATGGGATCAGCTTTCTCGTCAGCCAAAACATCATCGGCGAGCAATTCATCCTAAGCTTCCTGAAGGGCTTTCTGCCGTCATTGGGTGAACGATTGGCTGAAGAGATCCATCAAATCAGCGTACTAGAAGGTGTGCGCTGGCTGGTATTGCTGTCGTTCTTCTGGTTTGGAGGGCTCGTCTTTTATGAGCTCGACTACGCACTCAACGTGGTATTTGAAAGCACCCAAAAGCGTCACCCGTTGATTTCCAGCGCGATCTCCATCGCCCTGCTGGGATCGACAGGACTACTATTGTTCCTCTCCTATGTCGCCACGCAGACCATTGCCTTTTTGACCGCCTATGCCCCAAAGCTGTGGGGGCTCGATCTTGTCGCCCTTGCCGCCCATGATTTTCATCTCACATATACGCTCCCTTTTTCCCTGGCGTTCCTGACGGTGAGTCTGTTGTACCGCCTGGTGCCTCGCCGCCGCCCACGATGGAACCAAGCCATGGCAGGCGGGCTGACATTCAGCTTGCTCTGGGTTTCGGCGAAGTTGCTATTCGTCAACTACAGCGACTATGCCACGGTATACGCACGACTTTATGGATCGTTGTTGGAGGTCGTCCTCTTGCTTCTGTGGGTCTATTATTCCGCAGGACTCTTGCTGTTCGGTGGGATCATCGCTCGCAAGCTACAACAGCTTGCCTACTCGTCACAGGTGCCGCCAGCCGGGTGAATCTAATTCGATTCAGGTGAGAATCAAAATAGATTCACCCAGACGTCTACTGTCCCTCGCGCCACGCGAAAAACTCCATTTTTCACGCTCAACTTCGTTCCCGTATCATGGTTCATGATTTGCACCACGGTTCAGACAAGCAGGTGGACTTTTCGGTGAATCGAGAACAAGGAGGCACGCATGAAGCGAAGAGCACAACTTATCATGCTTGGACTAGGTGGCCTGCTATTGGCCGCTTGTAGTCCTACAGGGGCGAAGTATTGGCTGCTTTATGAACACGACTCTACAATTGCTCCACAGTCGGTATACAAGGGGTACTACACAGATCATGGCAAAAAGTGGGACCAAAAAGAAGTGCAGGGGTGCATTACTCCACAACTAAAACAGCCATGTGTTGATCCCAATGAAAAAGATAAGAAGCCTTCGATGACTCTTGAAAAAACAGCGGAGAAGCCTCCCATTACCGACCGTGATTACGCAACCGTCATGTATTACGCCAAGGCTGAAAAAGATCCGTTCGGTAATCTGACATGTTCGCATACATTGACACCAATCAAGCGCCCAGCCCAGGCAGTTTATCCAAACGCTTCACTGGCGGCAGAGTCAGTTCCCAACTTCCATCTCCATCATTGTGAGTTTCCTCTCGCTGATGCTGGAGGAAACCGATTGGATTATCTAATTACAGAAGGAGAAGCCAAACCTGTGAACGCGCGGGTGGCCGACAGCTTTGAGGTCCATACGACCTATCGCTTTCGTGTGATGCTCGGACCTGTGTACAGCAGCCTCTCGAATGACAACCGGAAATATTCAATTGCGTCTCGCGCAGGAGGCGACTCGATTATTACGTCAAGTGTGGATGGGAACCCCGCCTCCGCCGCTGTGTTCCTCAAGTATTTTTGGTACCCTCGTGATGTCTATGATACGAGGAACTGGTGGGATGGGTGGAAGGAACCTTGGTATAGATTAGATAAGAATGAAGATCAAATGCTTTCACTCTTAAAAAGAATTAATCCCATTGTCGGAGTCAGCGTCAGTGAGAATCCATTCAAGAATGTGTACGTTGGCCTGAGTGCGGAGCTATTTTCGGGCATCGATATCGTCGGCGGGGCTCACTGGTCGGCGGTCGATGTGCTGACCGGTGGATTTTCCCCAGGGCAGGTGGTCCCGACCGGAACAATGCTTCCGACGGAAACGAGATTTCTGACGGGGTGGTTTGCCGGCGTGACGGTTGACTTGGGCGTGGCCGGAACCTGGTTAGGGAAATCGGTTACAGGTTTCATGAAGTAACCACCAAGAGATTGACGTCAGTCACGAGTCGTGACCGATGAAGACTCTCGGCCTGTACAGCCGGGGGTCTTCATCAAGTACCACAATCGCGAATTAGGATTAAAAAGGAACAACATTCATCGAACAGTCTTCCTGCCTTGCCCCTCTATCCGTTCACTATCTAGACTCTCCGCAATTGCAAAAAACGAACAATGGCTGAATGCGTCACAAGCCCGATAATCTTTTCATCTTGCATCACAATCAACCGACCCCACCCTTCACGGGCCATACGCTCTAGCGCATGCATCACAGGAATATCCGGCTCAATCACTAACGATTCCGAACGGGGGCGCATCACCTGCTCGACCCTGCGCCAAGGCCACAGCGACGGCGGAACGCTCTGAATCTCAACCGTGGTGATGAGTCCCACCAGTCGCCCACCCTCTAACACTGGGAACCCGCCGTAGCCATAGGATTGGAAGTGCTGATTCACCGCGACATCCAACGTGCAATGCGACGGAATCGAGGTGACCGTCGTCACCATGACATCCCGAATAAGGACCGTCGCCAGGGTCTGACGCATGACCGCTTGACGACGACTCGCCAGGGCTGCGGCGAAGAGAAACATGCCGATGACCACAACCCAACCACCGTTCGATGCCATTGACGTAGGTAATCCACCGCTGGCAGACCCATACAGCACGACAAGGCCCGTCAGTCCCAACATCACTCCAAACGCAAGGCCGACTCCCGCGGCTTGTTTGGTCGCTCGATAAAAATTATCTCCCCATGCCCACAGTCCTGCACGTAACATCCGTCCGCCGTCTAGTGGAAAACCTGGAATCATGTTGAAGAGCCCGATTTGGATATTCACGAAGCCCAGCAAGGCCCCAAGCATGATCCATCCCTGGAGCCCATGATGCCGTTGAATCGTCTCCGCCAACTCCACACACACAAAACAAAGACCGCCGATCACAAAGCTGACTGCCGGCCCGGCCAACGCAATGAGAAATTCAGCACGAGGTGTGGGGGCTTCCTTCCGCATGTGCGCCACGCCGCCAAAAATAAACAGCGTAATCTTTTCAATCGGAATGTGGTAGTACAACGCGACGTAAGAATGACCGAGCTCATGCAAGAGCACGGAGACGAATAAGAGGACGGCTGCCAGTCCCCCCATAGCCCAATACCGTTCTGGAGTGAGCCCGGGTAAATTGTCCGGTAGATACCCAGTCGAGAGTGACCAGGTGACCAAGAGAAACACCACGAACCATGACGCATGGACGCGGATCGGAATTCCCAACGCGCGGCCGATTTCCCAGGAAGGTACCTGCATTCTCAACACCGTACCAGCGGAATACGCAAAGGGTCAATCTTCTCCACTGGTTCAGGTATACTAGCCCCTATGCCACGACACGTTCTGCAACGCCTGTTGATCAGCGTGCTGTTAGCCGCAACTCCGGGGCCATTCGTTCCAGTAGACGGTGTGGCTCAAGTGATCAAGTCCGGTCCACGAACCTGCCCGGGCGTGGCGCTGACGTTCGATCTCTGTCCCGTGCGCAAGGGGTCCGGCTACGATCAGCCGTTGATGGACTATCTCATCGCACACCGGATCCCCGCCACATTCTTCATGTCCGGCAAGTGGATGGCCAAACATGAGCCAGAAGTGGACCATCTGCTGGGCATGGATTTTTTCGAAGTCGGGACGCATGGTGACGTCCACGCCCACCTTCCCATGCACGATGCCGACGAACAACGCACGGAGATCCTGGGCCCTGTCAAAATCCTGCAAGACCACTATGCCTATACGGCGACGTTGTTTCGGCCACCGTACGGCGAATACAACGACGAGACCGTCGCCGTGGTACAGATGCTCGGCCTGCAGTTCATCCAATGGGATATCGAATCGGGTGATCCAGATCCGACACTCTCGGCAGAACACATCTTGGCCAGAGTCGCCAAGCGGACCAAGCCCGGCAGCATCATCGTCTTCCATGCGAACGGCAAGGGTAAACAGACGCGGCAGGTGATCGAGCAACTGGCAACAAAGGTGCTCCCTCAGAAGGGGCTCAAACCCATGACCGTCAGCGAACTGTTGAACTGTCAGTCTTCGACTCCATGAGCCAGCCAGTCATCCGGACGATGCAGGCAGACGATCGGGAAGCCGTGGTTCACCTCCTGGGTGAATCCGATCCCTGGAAGACACTCGGTTATACAAAGGATAATTGGAACCGCATCTTTTGTCCGACTCCCCAGGGACGAGACTGCTACGTGGCCCTCCTTGATGGGCGAGTGGCAGGCGTCACCATCGTGAAGCAGAAGTTTCTCCTGGGCGATTATTTGGAGCTGTTAGGCGTGGCCGAATGGGCTCGTCAGAAGGGAGTCGGTGGGCAGCTGTTACAACACATTGAGGAGCTCGTCTTTGAACGGACCAAGAACCTCTTTGCCTGTGTGTCGGATTTCAATGAACCGGCACGATCCTTTTACAATAAGCACGGCTATCAAGAAATCGGGCCTATGCCCAACTTCTTGATACCAGGGAGCGCAGAACTGTTGTTGCGGAAGACGGCGGGGCCTGCTAGAGGAAGAGGTCAGTAGTCATTGGTCATCGGTCAATGATACAGTGACTACCGGCAATCGCTCTTCTAATGTCTATTAACCAATGACTGATTTGCGAGTCAAAAAACTCCTCCACACAAGAATGCGGGTCAGCGATTTGGATGAGACCATCCGGTTTTACACGACCGTCTTGGGCCTTGAGGTGATTGAGCGAAAGACATCTCCGCGCGGCTCACACCTCGCGTTTCTAAAAGTACCCAATAGTGACGAGCTCATCGAGTTGACGAGTTTTCCTCCCAGTGGGCCGGTGAAAATTCAGGAAGATCTCGTTCATCTAGCCTTTCAAGTGGAGAGTCTCGACGAAACGATCGACTCCCTTAACACACAGGGCGTCAAGATCACTGACGGTCCGACAAAAACTTCTTCCGGTAGCCGGTTCATCTTCATTGACGCGCCCGACGGCTATGAGATTGAGCTCATCGAACGGCCGGCCGGAGTGAAGATCGTCTAGCTTCCAGCAAGTAGAGACTCCCCACGTTCACGCTCCGCGCACATTGACGATGTGACTCCCTCCGAAGTACCTTCTTCTCATCACATACCGTATGAATTTCCTGAATCAGGAGGACCGCTGAGATGAAGAACGGGTTTTTCCGAGGACATGGGCTTGGTAACGATTATCTCGTGATGGATCCCAAAGACCTGACGTTCAAGCTGACGCCAAAGACCATCAAAGCAATTTGCGATCGGAACTGGGGGCTCGGCAGCGACGGGATTTTGTCGTTGGTTCCATCGAAGAAGGCCAATTTCGGGCTGCGCATTTTCAACCCGGACGGCAGTGAAGCAGAAAAATCAGGGAACGGCCTCCGGATCTTTGCACGCTATCTCCACGCGACCGGGCGGACGAAGAAGAAGCGCTTCACAGTCGAGACAAAGGGCGGGCTGGTCAGCATTGACCTGCAGATAGACCGGCATGGCGATGCTGCCGCTGCGACGGTCGAGATGGGGATCGCCACGTTCAAGCCGGATGCGCTCCCCTGTTCTCTGAACGTGCCCGAGTTAATTCAGCAGCCGATCGAAGCTGCAGACCGCTCGTTGATTTTTACTGGCGTGAGCGTCGGCAATCCCCATTGTGTCGTCTTCAAGCCAACCGGAGAATCGTGGTCACGGGAAGAACTCTTGGCGCTTGGGCCAGCCCTGGAACACCACAAGCTGTTTCCTAAACGGACAAACGTGCAGCTTGTCGTTCCAACCGGACGTAACGAAGTCTTCATTCTGATTTGGGAGCGAGGCGCCGGAGAGACGCAGGCCTCCGGCTCGTCCTCCTGTGCGGCAGCCAGCGCGGCGGTGCGTCTTGGATTAGTCAAGAGCCCCGTCACCGTGAAGATGCCAGGGGGAGTGCTGAACATTGATGTGGCTCTGGACTTCAGCCTCACCATGAAAGGGCCGGTGGCCGAAGTCGCGCGAGGGACATTAAGCCCGTCGTTTATCCGGGGATTGAAATAGCAACCATCGATCGTTATCGCCAGCCGACGGAACACTCCGGAGTACCCCTGGTATTCTTACGATGATACAGGACGATTGACGCATGACGATCGACGCGCTCCAGTCCAAACTCGCCCATCTGCCCGGTAGCCCCGGCGTCTACCTATTCAAGAACCA
This sequence comes from Nitrospira sp., assembly GCA_005116955.1. Lineage (GTDB taxonomy): Bacteria > Nitrospirota > Nitrospiria > Nitrospirales > Nitrospiraceae > Nitrospira_D. Next base: position 365,823 of record SWDI01000005.1, read on the forward strand.
GCAAGGAGAAATCATATACATCGGAAAAGCCGCGGTGCTCACCGAGCGCGTCAGATCCTATTTCCAGAAAGGGACTGACCATAGCCTCAAGACCAGTCTTCTCGTCAGCCACGTCACCGACCTAGAGACGATGGTGACCCGATCGGAGCTTGAAGCTCTGATTCTTGAGAGCAATCTGGTCAAGCGCCACAAACCCCGCTTCAACATCGTGCTGCGGGACGACAAGCAGTACCCCTATGTGCGGCTGCCCATCAAAGACGATTTCCCCCGCCTCTCGATCGTGCGCCGCGTACAAAAGGATGGAGCCCTCTACTATGGCCCGTATACCCCGGCGAACGCGCTCCGGGAGACGTTGAAAGTCATCAAACACGTCTTCCCTCTCGCCACGTGCACGATTGACATCAACGGGACCGCTGACCGTGCCTGCATCGAGTTTGAGATCAAGCGGTGCATGGCGCCCTGTACTGGCAATCAGTCGAAGGAGCAGTACCATCAGATCGTCAAACAGGTCCGCCAGTTTCTCGAGGGCCGAGATCATGAGTTGCTGGATGATCTCCGTACCCGCATGGAAATAGCGGCCGAGCATGAGGAATTCGAAGAAGCCGCCCGGCTGCGAGACCGCCTCTTTAAGATCCAGCGCATGCTAGAAAAGCAACGAATCACGCAGACCTCGGCAACGGATCAGGACGTGATCGGCTTAGCCAGACAGGGTTCGGCAGTGGACCTGCAAATTCTGTTCGTGCGCGGAGGGTTGCTGATCGGGCGGAAAGATTTCTTCTGGCCTCAGTCGGCTGATGCCCCGGACGAGGAACTGGTCCGCTCCGCGATCGAACAGTTCTATAACAAGGATGGGCAGCCGCCCAGAGAAGTCCTCGTCCCGACTGATCTCGAAGACACCGTACTGATTCAACAATGGCTCTCCGACAAGCGAGGGGAATCTGTTCATGTGCATTCGCCTGAGCGAGGCGCCAAGCATCAGTTGGTCCTTTTGGCCGAAGAGAATGCGGCTTCGGCTGTCGCCAATCATTTGCGCGATGAGGAGCGTGACCGGCAAGCGGGCGAGGAACTGAAACGGCTACTGAGACTGGAACAGGCTCCGCGTCGAATCGAAGGATTCGACATCTCGAATACGATGGGCAACGACTCCGTCGCCTCAATGGTTGTATGGGAAGACGGACAGATGAAGAAGGCGGACTATCGACGGTTCAAGATCCAAACGGTCGAAGGGGCCAATGACTTCGCCAGTATGAAAGAGGTGGTGACACGTCGCTATGGGCGAGAGGAGAGCCTGGCTCAGCCGGATCTGATTCTCATCGACGGCGGGTTAGGCCAACTGGCTGCCGCGCTGGAAGGGCTCAAAGAGACTGGACAATCGGGCCTGCCGATTCTTGGGCTGGCCAAGGCCCGCGGCGACAAAGAGGAGCGTGTCTTCTTAGCAGGGAGAAAAAACCCGATTATCCTCAGAGCCACCTCTCCGGCCACCCATCTGTTACAACATATTCGTGACGAAGCGCATCGCTTCGCGATTACCTTCCACAGGAAGCTGCGTGGCAAAGCACTGGTCAGCTCAAAACTGGATCAGGTCATTGGGATCGGGGAGATTCGGCGCAATCAACTCCTAGAGAAATTTGGCAGCCTCGACAAAGTGGTGTCGGCCAGCGACGAAGACCTACAGGAGGCCGGACTTAATGCGGAAACCGTGTTGAATCTCCGTCGGGCCCTTGAACAGTAGTCGTCATCGTCCTCCATTCGTCGCCTAAAATAGATACCGGAAACTGAACGTCCCCAGATGTACGAACGCGTGGTAGGTCCCGTCCACTGTCGGATTTTGGTTACCGGCCACCGTGCGTGATTCGTAGAACCACTCCTGATAGGCAAGATCGAGACCGATTCCTTTCGGCCACAAGGCTGACTCTCCACTGCAAGGAATCATGCCTAGAAAACGTCCGGAGCCCTTACACAGAAAGCCCACGCCAAGAGATAGAGTATGAGCTGGCAGTGAAATGATGCCAGGATTAAAGGTCCGATCAGGGACAGGATCTTCCGTATACGTATAACCGGAACGGGCGGCGACCTCCCAATGTGGTAGCCAGCCTGGACTCAGCCACTTATATTCGGTTCCGACTGCAATCACCGCCACATTCTTCCACTGTTGCGGTTGGGGGATTGTGGCTCCATTGGACAGTCGTACATCGAGATTCCTGTTTAAGCTCCACCCCACATACTCAACATCAACTTCAACTTTCCATTCTCGTTCTAGGGATCGAACCGGCCAGACTGCGATAGCTCCAGTCACCATTTGCGGCAACACCAAGTCCGTGGAGGCGTCGGCCACCTTCCCTCCGTTGACTAACAACGACCCATTTAACGGCAACACCGCTTGACTGCGATAGACCAACCCGATTGAGACGACCGGTTTTCCTGCTTCATTTCTGAACGGAGCATAGAGCAGACTGGCAGTCACACCCGCGCCAGTCCCTGCCCCATTCAGTTCAATGGACGCCCCTGTTGGAATGCCAAGGGCTCCAGCACTCACCTGCTTCTGCTCCACATGCCCTTCGCCAAGAAAGCTCGCAAAGGTATAAATATCGGCACTCACCCCTACTGAAAGCGCATCGTTTATCTTGTAGGCAATCGTCGGTTTGATGGCGATCAGCGGCAGTTCCGCCGACGTAATGGCTGTATTGAACGGGCCATCGATCGGGTAGCGTATCCTTAAACCGAAGGGCGATGTCAGCCCCAGACCTATCGTAACAGCAGAGAAACGTGGTACGCCAAGCGCTCCAAGGTTGGCGCTGAGGTACGTGTGTCCGGGTGGAGGGAAGCTGACGCTTCCTCCGAAATCACCTCGAGTATCAACTCCTGAAATGCTCTTCGCCTTGATGGAACCGCCAAGTAACGCGATCCCGAATACTCCCTGGATACCAGGGACTTGTGTAAGGCCAGCAGGGTTATATTGAATAGCTGAGGCATCGTCTGCCTGGGCTGCGAATGCATTTCCTTGAGCTGCGGCGACGGCCCCCTGTGGTTGAAACCTCAGGGCCTGAGCATGAGCCGTGGACCAGGCCACGACGATTACAACTTCGACTAGCACGCAGAGCACGATACGCAAAGTAAAGTGTTCCATTAGATCAATAACGAGACATCCTTCAGGAATAGTGACTAGTCGGATTGAGGAGAATAGACATTCACATTAGCGCTCTTCACGGACACCAAACTAGAGCCATATGGACGTATTGCAGGGTAACCGCTCGCCAAACTACAGGTCCAATATTTTCGTATTTCCTAGTTGATCTTCGCTTTCAGCGTAAGTACATTACTGCACTGTAATATCCTACTCCTAACTATTCGCCTCACTGGAGGTGCCATCATCATGGGTGAAGCTCTCAAGTTCGACCATTCAATCTCTGGCAGCCGACTACATAGAGTATTTCCTTTCATTCGCGAAAATGGAGGGACGGCCCTTACAAAGTCCCGCTCGGCACAACTCGTCGCTGAGTCTCAGCCTGAAGTTCCCTCTTCGCTTAAGACGCCATCTCATCCGTTTACGACTGACATTTTTGATGATCTCACAAGAAGCGAGATGCAGTGTGTGTTGGAAGTCCTTCACCATACAATGCAAGCGACCACTGGAACTGATGTGCACCATATTCTTCAGTTAGTTCAACGCGTCGTAGCCTCCCCGCTGGTGATCGGTGGCGTCGCTCAGCTGGACCCCAAGGGGACATTCCAGGACTTCAATAGCGTCATCAATGTCAGTTACTCAAACGACTGGCTGTATCATTATGGCACCAAGGCATATGCGGCGGTTGACCCTGTCCTTCAGTCAGTCCTTTCGACCTTTCAGACACAGGTATGGGAGCAGACCTACCTGAGCGCCAGTTCCCCGAAGCAATTGGAATTCGTGGAAGAGGCTCGGTCATACGGCCTGACTCATGGTGTCACGACTGGCATGCTCGAACCGGGCCGCAACTTCGCCTCCTTCTTTTCTTTTGCTGGAGGCGAGCCTGCTCACACAGTTCGCTACAAGAAATTGCTCGAATACCTGCTTCCCCATCTGCACCGGATCCTGATCGCAAATGTTCATACCCCTTCTTCCAACCGTGTGAAGGGACTTTCTCCTCGCGAGCTGATGGTTCTCGAATGGATGAAGCAAGGAAAGACGAACTGGGAGATCTCGCGGATCATTGGCGTGAGTGAGCGAACCGTTCGCTTTCACGTAGAAGGCATCTTCATGAAGCTCGATGTCGGCTCTCGTACACAAGCCGTCGCGTGTGCCATAGAACAAGGCCTATTCCCCAATACGTAATTCAGCGAGCCCCGCCCCACCCTTTGCCAGCTACGCTGCAACCAACACCTGATCGGCTTCTACCGACGTCGCAGGATCTCTTAACCCAAGGTGGTACGGCTGCGCCTCACTATCCCCTTCCTTCAAATCTCTAGCGACAAATCTGCTCCGCTCAAACGACCAAGAACCATCGATGGCGTTCATCCAACGGTAAAAGGACGGTTGCTTCTGGGGACAGGTTTGATGAAACTGCCCCCAGTCAAGCACTGCGGCGATCGAAACTGCCTGCGCTGGAGGTAGAGACACAGCGGGACTGATCGCTTCGCAGGTGAAACCCATTCCGCGTAAGACCCGCAGGAATCGTTTTTCAACAACCATGTACAAATAACGCACGTCATTGTGCATCGACCACTGGTAAACACTTTTAAAGAGAACTTGCATCAGGCGATTGGAAAGCCCCTTATCGGTCAACCTCGGATCGATCGCCAATCGGGTGATCTCCGCCGCATCAGGCGATTTTCTAACCTCACACGTCGGGAGCAGACACGCGCGGAATTCACTTTCCAACATGAAAGGGAATGAAGAGTTGACCATCCGAAACACTCCGCGGAGTTCCCCACCGCCATCAAATAACCCGACAGAGGTCGCAAACGCATCGTACGTATCGTATTCTAGTTCCTCCGGATTTCTAGCCACCCATTGTAACCGCTCGGCAAATACGCGGTGTCTCAGTTTGTAGGCTTGGATCATATCAGCCTCTCCCTTTAGGGTCCTGACCAGAAGATCATCTTCATGGAACGCGATCCCTTTTTCCTCTCCGGCTTCTAATACCTGCATTGGTACGCTCCTTTCGGTTGGGCCCGTTCGGGCTGAATATGGAACCAATTGGCTCGCGAAGGTGGCGAATGGTTCCATCCTCGGGCACCTGACGTCACCTGGCGTGTCCGCCAGGTACCTTACTCGTCCCTTTCATGTACAAATGCCGACATGGGGCTTTGAACAGCTCAACATGTGGCGAACGCAGTGAGAAGGAGGGATGTGGCGTGACACAAGGCAAGACCAGTTTTCAATTGTTGGACGGTGGGCTTCCATCAACATCCACATTGTCAACGGCTCGGTCGGTACGACCACCGACGGACTCTCTCGACCTCTACGGATTGAAGCCTTGCGAAGGCGAGTTAACAACCGCCTTCAAAGCGACGGAAAGCCGGTTGAGCAAACTTCTCGAAGATCGGAGCCGTATCGGGCGAGATCTGCATGATTCCGTGCTGCAATCGCTGTATGCCATTGGGTTGAACATTGAAGCGGCTCGGCGGGGCCGGAACGACCAGACGGTCCAACGAAAAGAAACTGACGACCGGATGATCCTCCAGATCAATCAACTGATTCATGAGGTCCGTGGCATGATCCGAGAGTTAGAGTCGGGGAGCGTTCAAGAGTTTGACTTGTCATCGGAGCTCTCCGCGTTATGCACGACCTACGAGCAAGCGGGGCGGTTATCCGTCAAGCTGGAGCTCCAACGTAGCGCCATCGAGGTGCTGACGCACGAGGAAGAGCGCGAAATCCTGAATATCGTGCGTGAAGCCCTCAGCAATTGCGCGCGGCACGCCGCCGCAACCCGTGCGGCCATCTCGATCCGCATGCGAGACGCGAGAGTTCGGGTGAGCATCCATGACAATGGCATCGGATTTTCAGCGGCTGGGCAGCCGCGAGGATATGGGCTTGCCAACATGGAGGCTCGAGCAAAGCGACTCGGTGGGGCCTTACGGATTCAGTCTAAGGCAGGAGCAGGGACGCACGTCATTGCAGAATTTTCTTTGGAACCTGAGTTGACATCCATATGAAACCATCATTGACCAGCATCGTTCTTATTGACGACCATGAGATGGTCCGTCGAGGCTTACGTGCGCTGCTTCACCTTGAACCGGATATGACAATCGTCGCAGAGGCCGGGACTGTGGCGGACGGTGTCGCAGCCGTTGAGCGTCTCGCCCCTCACATGGTGTTACTCGACGTAAAACTTCCGGACGCCTCGCTGACCGAAGCCTGTCGACGGCTTCTGGCTGTTGCACCAAAGCTTCGGATCCTCGTCCTCACCAGTTATGCCGAAGATTCTACGGTGATGGCTGCCGTCCAAAACGGAGCCCACGGCTACGTACTCAAGGATATTCGAATGGATGAGTTGATTCGTGCCATTCGTACCGTTGCCAGCGGCCAGGGGTATCTCGACCCGCGAGTCACCCAGCAAGCCCTGCGTTGGATTCGGACCAGTTCACACCTTGGAACGACGTCCCATGGAACCTCTCGACTCTCCCCGCAAGAGCGCTTGATCCTGCCGCTTCTGGCTGAGGGAAAAACAAATAAAGAGATCGCTGTCCATCTCCGTTTGAGCGACAAAACGGTGAAAAACTACCTGGCCAATATCTTTGACAAGCTTCAAGTCAAGCGTCGGACAGAAGCCGTGGCCTGGTTCATGAAGGAAACCCAGGTACCCGGTGGTGCAAGAAGTCAAGGTTTCTAGCAGGCTGCGAACAACATCGGTCGATGCCATCATACGGCCAGCAATTTCCGTTTGGTGGTGAGACCGGAATTCCTTCAGAAGACTCAAAAAGGCTGTCGTTCTCACCCGCCCAACCCCGGCGCGCCAGGACACGCCACTCCGCGGGCAAGGCCGCAGCGAGCGAAGAAGCAAGGCGTAGACCATTTGCTTTCCTCTACCCATCGCCTGTGTGAACAGGCGTTTGCCCAGGCGGTGCGCTGAGCCTCTGACCGATGCGAGAAGGCCGCTGGTGGACTTGTTCAGCAGCCTGCTGCCCACAAATATTCGCCATTCATCTCTCCTGCCTCCACCACCACTCTGGCATTGGAAACCTCATAGGCTCTATACTGTGCGCGAAGTTGACATTATACGATTGACCTACCTGCAATGCGTCAAAGGCTAGCCCTGTCGTCTTATCTGACAGGACACCAGAGCCCTTCCCTATGAGTACGCCGCTGGATACCGATTGTTCACTATCCACCGAACTTGTCGATCTCCGCCGACATGTTCGTGAATTGCAGCAGGCATTGGCTCAGGCAGAACAAGACCATGTCTCGGCGCAGACATCAGCACTTGGGGCTGCCCAGATAGGCACATGGGAGTGGGACAGCCATACCAATCGTGTCATATGGTCATTGGAAACCGAGCAAATTTTTGGCATCCCTTCTGATTGCTTTGATGGCACGTATGAGAAGTTCTTCGCACTCGTTCATCCAGATGACCGTCAGCGCTTAGGCACTGCTATTGCGAAGGCCGTCGAAGACCGGGCCCTCTACCGAGTCGAACATCGAATCATCACACCGGAGGGCGCCATCCTGTGGGTCGCGTGCCGCGGCCGAGCCGTGTTCAAGCAGAACGAACCGGTGACAGGCATGGCCGGCACCATTGAGGACATTACCGCGCGTAAAGAGCTGGAACTGGCCCAGCAAGACTTTCAAGAAACACTCGAGAGACAAGTCCGCGAACGCACGACGACGCTGGAACAAGCCATTACCGACCTCGAGCAAGAAGCCGAGCGGAGGCACGGTGTTGAATCCGCGCTCAAGGCGAGCGAGCAGCGCTACCAGTCGTTGTATGAACAGAATCCCTTCATGTACTTCACCCTTACCGCTGAGGGTACGGTGTTGTCCGTCAATCAGTTTGGGGCTGATCAACTTGGGTATCAGAAGGAAGACCTCGTTGGTCGTTCGATCCTGAACGTGTTTGACACGAAGGATCACCAGACCGTGCTGACACAGCTCAAGGCCTCTGTAGCCAGTCCATACACGCTGTTTCAGTGGGAGATTCAAAAAACCAGAAAAGACGGGACGAGACTATGGGTCAGGGAACGAGCACGGGCCATTTACGATCTCGCCAGGCAACCCCTCGTTCTCATCTCCTGTGAAGACATCACGGAACGCCGCGACGCGGAAGACCGGCTTCGGGACAATGAGACACGCTGGATCGCTGGCGAGTTAGACCGGCAGGAATCCGAGCGGGCGCTGCGCGCGTCCGAATTGAAGTTCAGGACATTCGTTGAAACGACCCGCGACTGGGTTTGGGAAGTCAACGAACATGCCGTCTACACTTATGCCAGCCCGCGTATTCGAGAAATTCTGGGCTATGAACCGGAAGACGTGATCGGGAAAACCCCGTTCGCCTTGATGCCGCCGGACGAAGCCCTCCGAGTCGCCGGCTTGTTCGGCCCTATTGCGGCGACTCGACGCCCCTTCACGCTGCTTGAAAACACGAATCGCCACAAGAATGGACATCTCGTTGTGCTTGAAACCAGCGGCACGCCCATCTTCGACAGCGCCGGAACTTTTCGCGGCTATCACGGAATCGATCGGGATATTTCGGCCCGTAAACGCGCCGAGGAAGCCCTACGTGCAGGCGAGTTGCGGCTTCAGCGATTCGTGGCTGAAGCTCCGGTCGGACTCTGCATCCTTGATGAGAACTGGCGCGCGATCAGCGCGAACAAAGCCATGAGCGAGATCACAGGGTATGCAGAACATGAAATCGTGGGCAGCACCTATGCCCTCTACACACACCCGGAAGATCTTGCGGCCAATATCATGTTGACGGATGAGTTTTTCCGCGGGGTTCGATCGGAATACACCTACGAAAAACGGTACATTCGTAAGTCCGGTGAAATTATTTGGGTCTCCGTCAAAGCCACCCGAATCGAGTTATCGGGCCATGCTGGGCCACTTCTCCTGGCGGCGGTTCAGGATATTACCGAGCGCAAACTCGCGATGGAAGAACGTGAGCAGTTGAGCCGGGACCTGCACGACAATATTTTGCAAGCCCTCTACGCAGTCGGCATGCAACTGGAAGCCGGCAAGTTGTCGATGGGGAAATCGCCTCGGAAGTCGAAACTCCATATGGCGCAAGCCGTAAACCAGCTCAACGCACTGATGCTTGATATCCGGCGATTCATTACCTCGTTGACCCGGCGTACGACGACGCAATTGGATTTTGGACCAGCCCTGCGACAGCTCGTCATATTGATGTCCGGGGCAAATCAGGCCCCGCCTGAACTGGAGATCGTAAACCCGGTGCTGTCCTTCATCACACCTACGCTGGGAGAACAGTTGCTGAACATTGTACGAGAAGCCCTCAGCAATAGTACCCGCCATGCGCAGGCATCCCATCGCTGGATTCGACTCAGCCTGGTGGAAAATGTCGTCCAGTTGATCGTCGGTGATAATGGGGTCGGATTTTCGACTGTGCGCAAACGTCGAGCCGGTCATGGATTGCGCAACATGGCAGCCCGAGCCAAGCAGATCTCCGCCATCTTTACGCTCAAGAGCGCACCGGGGGAAGGAACCCGCGTGATGGTCGACATTCCACTGAAGAAGGAACACCTCTATGAATAAGTCTAAACCAATTCGGCTGGTCATTGTGGACGATCATGAAGTCGTACGTATCGGGCTCTGTGCGGTCCTCAATTTGACGCCTGGCATGAAGGTGGTAGGTCAAGGTGGGCAGATGGAGGAGGCGAAGACACTCTGTGCTCGTCTAAAACCGGACGTCGTCTTACTCGATATTCGACTGCCGGACGGCAGTGGGGTCGATGCCGCTCGTGAGATTCTTGCCAAATGTCCCAAGACACGCGTGTTGTTTTTGACGAGTTTCGCCGACGACCATACGGTCCTAGAGGCTATTCTGTCCGGTGCCCAAGGATACATTCTTAAAGATATCGCATCCGAGGCGTTGGTTCGTGCCATTCGAACCGTCTACGCTGGCCAGCCCGTCATTGATCCCCGCTTGACCAAACACACCATGGAGTGGCTCAAGCACGTCTACACAGAGCCAGGCCAATCCAAACGACCACTCCTGTCACCGCAAGAACAACGTCTCCTTCCCTTGGTGGCAAAAGGCCTCACCAACAAAGAAATCGCCATCGACCTCAGCTTGAGTGAAAAAACCGTCAAGAACTATCTCGCGAATATCTATTCAAAGCTGAACATCGGGCGCCGATCCCAGATTGCCGCCTTCTATGCCGGGAGCTTTAAGGGCTCGGAGGTGCGTTTACCCATGGCGACTCGCTGAGCCAGTCATGGCTGACACGAGAGGAATGACTCCTCATCGCAACGCGTGTGGATGCTCGCCTGTTGTTGCCACTGCGGAAAGAGCCTCGCCGCCTGGCAGTCCCCATCTGCCCAACGTATCGATCTCTCCCTGGATCACTCACACGACCCACCCGCATGGCGATGGATGGAATTGACAGCTTGGAATGCACTGACTAGGATACGCTCCGCTGTCCATTCGTCACTGAAGCACCTGTATCGTTGTCCTGTTTAGGAGGAATTTGATGTCCGATTCTGACTCACCAGAATCTCGAGAGATGCACAAATCACTGAAGACGTCGCACTCGGCCAGCAATCACGTCGAGGCAACGTTCGAATCCATCATCTTTGCCAGTCGGTGGATTCAAGCCCCGCTCTATGGCGGACTCATCGTGGCGGAATTACTCTATGCCTACAAGTTTCTTCTCGAGCTCTGGGAAATGGTGCTCCACATCAACAAGATGGATGAAACGGTCTTCATGCTGGGAGTTCTGGGGTTGATCGATGTGACGATGGTCGCGAATTTGCTGACCATGGTGATCATCGGCGGGTATGCGACGTTCGTCAGCAAGCTTGATTTGGAGCAGCATCCAGACCGACCCGAGTGGCTGACTCATGTCGATCCCGGGACCATTAAGATCAAGCTGGCGGCTTCGTTAATCGGAATATCAAGCATTCATCTTTTGAAGGGGTTTGTGGATGTCGCCAATGAAAACCCGGAACATCTGAAGTGGAAGATCTTCATTCACATGACTTTCTTAGCGTCTGCCATTTTGCTGGCATGGACCGACAAGATCATGCAGAAGGACAAGAAGCATTGAAGAATGACGAGGCCCTGCCGTGAATCACTCAAAACGATAGCCGGTCATAGGGGTACCGCAGCGTCCGTCTAGGCAGCGAGTTCGGAGGACCCGCTTGCCTCCACAGCTGACTTAATGGCGTCGACAGTCAACGGTTTTCCGAGATGTCCATCGATGTGGAACGGAAGATGCGGTAGAATCTCGCTACTGAACGACTCGTGCACCAGCCCTAGGATTCGCAACCGGGGAAAGCGCTCCTTCAGCCTTTGCACATGCTTACGTGCTGTTTCCAAGACCAGTAAGTTGCACTCCACAACGAACAATATCGGAGCAACCTCCGGACCTATTTTTACCAGATCTTCGACGTCCGCTAGGGTCTGGACGTGATATTCGAGCTTTTCCAATGTTCGTCTAATAACGGCTTGACTAACAACTTCTTTCACATAGACAAGCGCGACGCGAGGCCCGGCTGCCTCCGGCATACGGTCACTGGCGCGCGCAACCGGGAGGTCAAACCAGAATCGGCTTCCCCGGCCAGGATTGCTTTCAAACTCAATTGTTCCACCCATCAACTCCACAAGCTGTTTCGCAAGTGCCAGGCCAAGTCCTGTACCGCCATATTGACGATGATCGGACCCGTCCACCTGCACGAACGGCTGAAACAACCGATTGGCATCTGTCGGATTGATGCCAATTCCTGTATCGGCGACAGCAAACCGAATTCGGCCGGCACCCATCTTTTCAGGCCCTCGTGCAAGTATCTGCGGCGCCGGGCAGACGTGCACACTGACTTCTCCCCGCTCCGTAAACTTCATCGCATTACTGAGCAGCACCTGAAGAATACGCCCGATGTGGGTTTGATCCCCCCACAATGTCGGCGGAATCGTCGAGGCAATCTCTCGGCGAAGCACAATGCCCTTTTCCTTGCTGCGTTCGTCATACCGAGCCAGATGTTCGTCAACTAATGCTGGCAGGGAGAATTCCACCCGATTGAGCGTGACACGGCCTGTGTCCAATTTAGAAAAGTCGAGAATATCATTCACGATATCAAGTAAGGCCTTGGCGGACGTTCTAATCGTTTCAGCATAGTCCCGCTGCTCTGAAGAGAGCTCCGTATCGAGCAACAATTCATCCATCCCGATGATACCGTTCATCGGTGTCCGAATCTCATGGCTGATGGTCCCGAGAAACTCTGACTTCAAGCGAGTGCCTTCAAGCGCGGCGTCACGAGCCTGCATCAACTTATCCTGGCTGTCTCGTAGGTCTCGCATAGCCTGACCGGCCCGCAACATATAGCGCACTCGATGCCCTAGTAAGAGACCATTGACCGGCTTGACGATGAAGTCAGTGGCCCCAGCATCATAGGCTTGGGTAATTGACTGGTAGTCCTCGAGCCCGGTCATTATGAGCACAGGAGTGTGAATGCCTTCCGGCAATTTTCGCAGCTCAGCACAGACCGTAAACCCATCCATTTCCGGCATCATAATATCGAGAAGGATGAGATCCGGACGTCGCTTGAGGAAGACCTCGAGGCCATGTCGACCATTCTCCGCTTCTTCCACTGACCAGCCGGATTGTTCAAGCGCCTCACGGGCCAGCAAGCGTGCGACGGGATCATCATCGATGAGGAGAACCATGGGACGACCGTTCTCCATCATGCCGCCGCCCTCCCCTTGCCGATTTCGTCTTGGAAGGCGTCACAGGCCTCGGCGTAGTGTTGCTCCAGTTTCTTGAAGGTCTCATCCGCTCGCTCCAATTCTCGCCTCGCACCCATCATTTCCAGCTCACGGCAGTCGGAAGCCAATGCAGTCGCTCCTAACTGTGCACTGCTCGATTTCAGGCGATGCGCAGCGGCACGCAGCTCACCTGCATCCTTTGACAACACGGCACGGCGTATCCGATCGATGATCTCCGGCGACGAGTCCATATACTGAGTCACGATGCGGGCGACGCATATCAGGTTGATCAGGTCGCTGCAGCGCACGGATGGCGGCTAACGCGGCCTGGTCAATCATCGTTGGTTCAACGATTGTGTCCTGGCGGGGCTCTACCATCTGAAGGGCAGGAATCTCCTGCGGAGCTACGGGGTTCTGCTGCACTGGTGCGCTCGTGACACCACCGCACACCTCGCCCTGAACAGGTCCTCTGTTGAACACCCAACGAGCCAGCACCTGCTCAAGTTGAGAGAGCGTAAACGGCTTTGTCAGGTAATCGTCCATGCCTGCGGCAAGGCACAACTCTCGATCTCCCTGCATCGCGTGTGCCGTCAACGCGACAATTGGCACATGACAAACAGATCGGTGAACATTGAGAGAAGATGGCGGCGCTATGCTCGCCTCACGTTCCCTGATCAACTTTGTCGCGGTAAATCCATCCATTTCAGGCATTTGGCAATCCATGAAGATGAGCGCATACTCTGCACTTTCCACCGCAGTGACTGCTTCTCGCCCGTTCTCAGCCGTATCGATTCGAAGATTGAGCATTTCCAGCATACCGCAGGCGACTTCTCGATTCACCGGGTTGTCTTCAACCAACAGAATACGAACCTGCTCTGATCCTTCCGCGTGATGGGCAAGTGGTTCAACGTCGCTGCCACTTTCCTCGACGGAGGGCGGCTGCAACCTCTGAACAGGGTCGCATTCTTTGAAATAAGCGCTAAACGTGAATGTGGATCCCTCTCCCGGAGCACTTTGGAGCTTGATATGTCCACCCATGAGAGTAACGAGTTGCTTGACGATTGCCAGCCCCAAGCCGGTCCCACCATATTTCCTGGTCGTCGAGCCATCGGCTTGGGAAAATGCAGCAAAGAGATGAGCTTGAGCCTCAGGGGAGATGCCAATACCTGTGTCTCGTACCGTAACCGATAATCCATACAGTTCCCCTCGACGACTTTCTACGGACACAGCCACATCGATGCCGCCCTGCTCTGTAAACTTGACTGCGTTGCCGACCAGATTGACGATGATTTGTCTTAACCGCATCGGATCGCCGAGCAGGTAGGCCGGAATATCACTGGCAACATTCCACGAGAGTTTCAGGTGCTTTTTCTGCACTTCAGGCATCGCCAGCTCAACCGCTTCCTGAATCGTCCGACGAACTTCAAAAGAGATTATCTCCAGCTGTAACTTCCCGGCTTCGATTTTCGAGAAGTCCAAGATATCGTTGATGATGGCAAGCAAAACTGAACCGGATCGATGGATGGATTCCGTCAAATGACGCTCTTTGTCGCCGAGGGCGCATCGGAGCATGAGTTCTGCCATGCCGAGCACGCCGTTCATAGGTGTCCGAATTTCATGGCTCATGTTTGCCAGGAATTGACTCTTCGCCCGGCTGGCCGCTTCGGCAGCTTCCTTGGCCCGACGAAGCGCCTCCTCTGCCATTTTGCGATCTGTTACATCGATATTGATACCGACCATACGAGTTGACAGCTCGGCTTCGCTCTTGATCGACGTCCCACGGGCAAGAATCCACCGATAGGAACCGTCCTTATGGCGAAGACGATGTTCCAATTCGAACCGGGATGGTCGTGCCAGCAGATAGGCTTCAATAGTACTCCAAGCACTGTTCTGGTCCTCGGGATGCAGCCGGCTTTTCCATTCTTGAAACGTGTTGGCGATCTCGTGATCCTCATACCCGAGTTGCCGCTTCCACTCAGGCGACAGATAGATCTCATTGGAATTGAGATCCCAGTCCCAAATCCCGATGTTCGTACTCTGCACTGTTGTGGTCAGACGGCCTTCGCTGGTGCGCAAGGCCTGCTCGACCTTCCGTCTGTCGGCAGACTCGATCGCGAGCGCAACCGTATTCGCAACGGACGTCGCGAAATGCTGCTCCTCGAGCGTCCAATGTCGCACGGGACCGATATGCTCATGGCAGATCACGCCAACCATCCGTCCTTCCGACCGAATGGGTACATCCAGCATGGAGGTAATCCCGAGTGGAGCCAGATACGTCGCGGTAAATTCGCTAGTCCTCGGATCCGCCTGCGCATCATCGGCAGTGACGATTCGTTCGAAATCCAGTTCTTCGAAGTATTTCGGATAGTCGGTCGCCAACAACACAGTTCCCTGTGAATATTCTTGGATGGCCAATTGATAGAGATCCGCACAGTGAATGGCGGAACGATCTCGCGTAAAAAACCAGATACTGACCCGTTCAACATGAAGACACTCTGTAGCCAAACGTGTGATCGTGTGAAACGCATCTTGAAGATTTCCCCCATAGATCTGGGGATTTTTCGCCAGCTCGGATAAGGCCGTCTGGATTCGCCGGAGGAGGTCTTCAGTCTGTTGATGGGCTCGCTCAATTCGCTTTTGTTCACTGATATCTCTGAAGACCAGGACAGCCCCAACGACGTTACCGTCTAGAACCATGGGTGTGACGACCAGACTGATGGGAACAAGCTGCCCATCTGCCGTCACGAGCAAGCCATCGTCTGTGTTGTATGGCTCTCCAGATGCCAGCGATGGTACCGTGGCATCGGTAATCAGACACTCGTCTTGGTATTCCTCAGGTCCTGGAGCAATCATCCGATACACAGGACGCCCTGCGAGATCCTGAGCGGTCCGGCCGAACAACTGCTCGGCTTGCTGGTTGACCATTTGTATCTTCCACGCAGAATCAACAACACAGAGACCTTTTCCTAAGGCCTGTAACACCGCCTGAAGCCTGTTCCGTTCCTGGGCCAGTTGTGTGTCGCTGCTCTGTTTGAGCTGCGCGTTGAGGTCCTGCATTTCCTTCGATGAGAGAGCCAACGACCGTTCCAAGAGTGCATGGCCCTGGTCAGCCTCCAGATAACTTCGGTCAATCCGCTCGAGCAGCTCGCTCCATGCCTCACGTGACGGCGGCGGATGTTGTTCATCGAGGCCTAAACGTTTTAATTGTCGTGACAGTAAGGGATGCATGAAGACTCAGGCCGCCTCGCTCAACGTCGTCAGCGTCATCGTCTGATTGTGAAGATCACAGGTTCCTGTCGCAAACGGGGACAGCTCTCCGTAGGAGTAGAACCCGATCTGTCTGGTCCCTTTGGGAAGCACGTCCAGCGTCGCCTCAATTTCCTCTTCCGTTCGTCCCCCCAACACAAGACGCCGCCCTACACAACTGATCGCAATGGCGAGGGTGCAGGGACCACCATCCGTCGAGAGCTTCGTGGAGGATGCCGCTTCTGACGCACCTTGGACTAACCGATCGAAATTCGCCTTCATCAGCTGCCCGAGCGCCCCTTCCGGAATATCGCCGGCGAAGATCAGCGATTGTTCCCGCTCATCCACGGCCAAAATGGTTCGGACTAGACTCTTTGCATCTGATTCGTGAGAGCGCAACGCGAGCGGAAACAAGAGCCCCGTCGCTGGCAACCCAGCTGCTCGTTCGCCAAGATATTCCTTGTAGAGTTGGAGTGCAGGGCGGCCATCGAGCTCAAAGAGGATGTTGCCTTTCGATCTCGTCACACAACGCTCGGGGCCAAACCGATCCCATCCCCCCTTCGATCCATGTCCGATCTGAATGCGATCGCCATAAAAGCCAACGGCCGTCACAAAACCTGCTTGAGGTCGTCTGTCTTGCAGGACCCAGGTTCGTCGGAATCGGTCACCATCGCCGGCCAGTCCACCGGTCACCACAACGGACGGAGACACCTTGGAATTTAATCCCCGAACCAGTTCACTCCCATTCACATGAAGCCCGTCAGAAAGGACGAAGATGCCTTTCAATCGCGAATCGTTCAGCTGTCGGGCAATCTCCTGTCCGGCGGAGAACGAGTGGTCCGCCGACTGAATAGGCGCACTGGCCAGCCGAAGATCCGTATGATCAAATCGCACAATCGCGGCACTCACACTCTCATCAAAGATCTGTGTTCCCAAAATCTCCCCGGCGGTCGAGCATCCGATGACGATCGCTTCGCGATAGTCATCGGCCAGCTCGCTGAGAGGGTCCGCTGAATCGAGAAAGCTGGAGGACCCGAACAACAAGACCAGTGTTCGCCGAGAGTCAATACGGGGCCGGTTCTTGACGGACCAGTACTTCTTGCGATCATAACCAAAGGTATGAACTTCCATCGTATGCTCCCCTTTCGATGTTGGACTAGGCGGCAACCTGATTCCCAGGATCACGTCCTGGTTTGACAGCCCCCTCCACTGCTCGTTCACGGAACCGGACCCTCAACCAACAGCGCGAACCGCTTCCGAATGCTCCCTCTAAGCCACTCGTTCCTGCCTTACTCCAACCAACCTCTTGAAGATGGCTACACCCATGATTTGTGGCCATTCGCAAATATGGTTGCTCGGATAGATGCCTCGACGTTCGTCGCGTATCCCGCTTACACGTGGAATCGCAAGCAAACCTACTCGGTACTTTTTCGGTTTTTAGATCACAAAACTTGATCGGAACGATGAAGAGGGTAATGACTGGCAACTGCAACGTCGCCGGAAGGGACAATCAACGCCAGGTGGGGGACATCCGCCCGCTGCTGCCCTGCCAATAGGAGATCCAGTAGAGGCAAACCGTCTATCTGTCACGCATTAGAAAGTAGCGCTTCGACCCGTTGAAGAAACTCTTCTGAACTGAACGGTTTCGCCAGAGCGTCGTGGGCTCCAAGCCCCATTGCCGCACGACACGTATCAATGCCCTCAATCAGATTGGCACAGATGGCGAGGATCTTCAGAGATGGGGAATGAGCCTGCAGGTAGATGATGATCTCTAGTCCGTTCACTTTGGGCAGAGAGAGATCCAACACGACCAACGCCAGCCGGCCTCGTTCGATGCGCGCTAACGCCGCATACCCATCGCTGGCCTCCTCGACCTGGTATCCCTTGGACTCGAGGAGGTGCCGCAGCCATCCCCTCAATTGCAGTTCATCACCCGCAACAAGAACATTCGACATACGTGCTCCTCAGTGCCGCAGGATGCATTTCACTACAACGCACCATAGGATGGTGCTTGCAGATAGATAGCGGCCGCCTGCACTCGTCGACCGATTTTGAGCTTCCTAAACATATTCGCGATGTAGTTCTTGATCGTCCGTTCTGCCAGAGCCAGTTTGAGGGCAATTTCTTTATTGGTTTTCCCCTCCGCAAGGAGCGGGAGAATGCGTCGTTCTTGCGGCGAGAGTAGAGAGAGTCTTGACCCGTCACTCCTGCCGTCTGCTCGACGTGGGATTCCTGGCACCCGATTCACCGCTATCGAATTGAGATTTGAATCGCCTCTGGCCATCAGACGAATGGTCCGCAACAGCTCGGCACGACAGATATCTTTATAGACAAATCCATGAGCGCCCGCCTTCATCACACGGCGGAAGGTAGTCATGCGATTGTCCCAGCTCATGATCAGAATTCGAATCTTCGAATTCTTCTTGAGTAACAACCGACAGGCTTCAGCACCCGATCCATCAGGGAGATGATATTCCAGCAAGAGGAGGTCCGGTCTTACCTGCTCAACTTTTGCGATTGTCTCAGCAAGACTATCGGCCTCTCCGATGATCGACAGACCAGGTTCTTGGGCGAGCATGGCATGCAGGCCCAACCTGATGAGTTCTTGATTGTCTGCAATCATCAGGCGAATCATGCGAGAGGTGCGACCAGCCCGAATAGGCTGCACAAGATCTCGCTGAGAGTTGGGAATTCGGGACTGAGGGTGTGGCATCTCCGTCCTCACAAATCTGCCCTTCAGCGCCCGACCAAGATCGATTTCGTCCATGTAGTTCTCCGGGAAGCACGAAGAGAGTTCAGACAATCACCTGAGCAAACAGCACGCGTGCCCTACAGACACCATCACCCGATTGCCCGGTCGCCCTCACTGTACGAGACTATGATCGATTGCATAACGGATCAGATCGGCGGTCGTTCCGAGGCGCAGCTTTTCGAGCAGCCGAGTTCGATACGTGCTCACAGTCTTGACACTGAGTTTCAACCGCGTGGCTGCCTGGGAAACGGTGCGGCCCTTCGTCAGGAAAGAGAGCACCTCCAACTCACGAGATGAGAGGTGAAGATGGGGCAGCATCTCGGTGATGGGTCTCCCGTTCTCGTCAATGACGCCCTTCAACGCCTCAGTGATGTATCGGCCGCCGGCAAGCACGACTCGTACCGCCTCCTGCAATTCTTCAGGCGCCGACTCTTTGGTGAGGTAACCGGATGCTCCATGTTTCAACGCGAGTCCCACATAATGAAGATCGTCGTGGATTGACAGGATCAGGCATTTGGTCGTAGGACGAATCTGTTTGATTTGCTTGAGCAAGGTCAGTCCGCTCTGGTCAGGAAGCGCAATGTCCAGGATTATCAGCTCGACCGGCTGTGCGCGCACGATGCGCATCGCCTCGTCTGCATTCGCGGCTTCGCGTACGATCGAAGCAGGATAGTGTTGCTCGATCAGCTGCCTGACTGCGTGCCGAAGGAGAGGATGGTCGTCGATAACAAGGATAAGCATGCCGCCTTTTCCGTAGTCGCCATGTGCAGATTCTCGTGGGCAATTGTCAGTATGAGCATACCGGTACCCAGGGGAGCGTATATAGCAGACCGACACTCATTGGTATGTCCGTAGTCGTCCTACAGATCCCTGGATCGGATTCAATCTGTACGACTCACCGCCGGTGGAGCAGGTGGCATAGCCCCCTTGAATGGTGAGTACGTGGAGCTGCGCAAGACCGGCAAGGCTTCGACCCCGTAGTGGCCTGGCAGCTAGACCGTCAGATGGTGTTCGATCGCGTAGTGAACGAGCTCCGCCGTCGTGCGGAACTCAAGTTTGTTGAGGACTCTGGTGCGGTAGGTGCTGACAGTCTTCACGCTGAGCGCGATCTCGTTGGCGATGCCTGAGACAGTCTTCCCCTGTCCAAGTAACCGCAAAATCTCCAACTCTCGGTCGGAGAGCAGTTCATGCGGTACAGCCGGCTGGCCACGGTCCAGATAGGAGACCAACTGGTTTGCCAGTGAACCCGTCATGTACCGCCGGCCCGCCTTGACCTCTTTCAGGGCCACCAGAAGTTCAGAAGGCGCTTGGTCCTTGGTGAGATAGCCGGACGCACCGGCCTTGAGGGCGCGTAGGGCGAACTCACGTTCTGGATACAGGCTGAGCATGAGAACCGGGAGCTTCGGCCGGAGCAGCTTGACCTCTTTCAGCACTTCCAAGCCATGCTTGTCCGGTAAGGCAAGATCGAGGATAAGGAGATCCCATCGTTCACGGCAGACTGCTGATATCGCCTCCGCCGCGTTCCCCACTTCCGTAATAGTTGAATAGGTTCCCTCATCAAGGAGGAGATCCCGAATGCCTCTACGGACAAACGGATGGTCATCGACAATCAAGCATTTACTTCGCCTAGCCATGGCGACGTTTCTTTCTCGCAGTCGCTGATACCGGAAGCCGTGAGCGCACCGCCACACCATTGCTCGTTGATGGAGCCTCGAGCAGAAGCCAGACGGTCACAGTCGTCTGACCAGGTCTTGACTGGATGTCCACCGTTCCACCCAACAGTTCAACCCGCTCCCGAATCCCTCGTAACCCGAACCGACCCTTCGACGGAACCTTGTCAGCCCTGAAGCCACACCCGTCATCCTGGACGATGATCATGGCCCTTCCCTCACCGCAACTGAGCGTGATTGTTGCCACGGTCGCCTTGGCGTGGCGGGTGACATTGCTCAGCAGTTCCTGCACAATTCGGTAGATCGCACTTTCGACTTCTATCCCACAACAAGCCTGGTAATTGACTCGATCCGTCACGACTCGACAGCACAGGCCAGATCGCTCTTGTATGTCGGTGACAAGGCTTTCCAGAGCCGGCACAAGCCCCAATTCGTCCAGCAGTGACGGCCGGAGGGCTGAGACCATTCCTCTGAGGGACCCAAAGAGACTATCAACCATGCCGAGCGCACGCATCACTCTCGTACGGACAACGTCAGCGGAACCTGCCCGATTCTTGGCGGAGACGGAGGCAATACCAATGAGATCGAACTTCAGCCCGCTCAGGACCTGCCCGAATTCATCGTGCAACTCTCGTGACAGCCGGCTCCGTTCTTGCTCTTTGGCGACCTGCACTTCCCGGCTCAGCACTTGAAGCCGTTGATACGAGTCCCGGAGCGCTTCTTCCGAGCATTTACGATCCGTAATATCTTCATGTGCAATTACACAGCCGCCTCGATTGCCCAACGGTGTCACCCGCATGCTGAACCACTGTTGATGTCCCGGCCACGCACAGAGATATTCAGTTTCGAACACATCTGTTCGCCCCGCCAAGACCTCACCGATCCCCGCCAATGTCCGGCGCGCCTCGGAATTGTTACCCGCTGCGCGTTCGCAGACTTGTAGATAATTGGCTCCGATGCTGACTCGAGCAAGGCCAGACGGATCGTTGAGCAGCGCAGCCCTCTCCCAGACCCGATTCACCGCCACGATGAGACCAGATGCATCGAGCACCGCTACATAGGCGGAGAGTGAATCCAAGACCTCTTTCCTAAAATGCTCGCTCACCTGCAAGGCTTCCGTCCGTTCAGCGACACGTTGCTCAAGCGTCTCGTTGAGTCGACGCAGCGTGTCCTCAGCCTGTTTGCGCTCCGTGATGTCGCGGGAAATGCCGAACAATCCCGTCACACGGCCTTGGCCGTCGAACAGAGGGCCCTTGGTCGAAAGGAAGCTCCTCTGAACCCCGTCCGCAGTGGTCACGATGTCCTCGTACGTCCTGGTCACACCGCCGGCCATCACCGTGCGATCTGCCTCTATCACAGCCTGAGCGTCAGCAGGCGGAAAGATGAACCGATCGTCACGACCGATTACTTCGTCCTGGCATTTCCCGCCAAACTGTTCCACCGCGCGATTGAGGAGCAGATATCGGCCGTCGAGATCCTTCACGAACACCGCATCGGAGGTCCCGTCCACGATGGCCTGTAGTTGCTGCCTGCTTTCCTCCAACTCACGGGTCCGCTGGGCGATTCGCTGCTCCAACGTGTCATTGAGCGTAGCAAGGTTCTGTTCCGCCCGCTTCCGTTCACTGATGTCCTGCACGACGGCGATGTGAAAACTTGGCTGCTCTCCTAATTCCCAGAGAGGCGACACGGTCAGATCGACCCACACAACAGAACCATCGGACCGGAATAACCGTTTCTCCATGCAGAAATCGCGGATCCGACCAGCTTTGAGCGCCTCCATGTTGTTGAGATCGGTCTGCAAATCGTCCGGATGGGTGATGGCCATGAAGGTCGTAGCCGTCATGTCGTCCCGCGACAGACCGACGATCTCAAAGTACTGTTGATTGACGCGGAGGAATCGACCGGTTGTGGTTTCGATCAGGGCAATTCCGACGGCAGCCTGTTCGAAAATGGCGCGGAACAGTTGCTCAGGCTGGAAGGCTGCCAGACCAGCCAATCTGTGAGAGGGATCGGTCTGCGTACCAGTAGGAGGAGTCATAGGCCATACTCCGTTTCCCGTCCTGGTGAAAGGACAAATGGGCTACATCGTAGCAGCTATGATTGTACGACGCGGTACAGAACAAATTCCATGGATGGCAACAGATGGGATCCCGACCGATCAATGACCCTCCTCACACCCAGGCCTCGGTGAGGGCTCCCTTTTCATCCCGCCAGTAGGGCGTCCAAGCGAGAGCCACGAGCTTCACGGCAATGTTGGCCTTGGTAGGCTTGATGGAGATCGTTTCAAGCTTCTCGTTCAATGGGTCCGTAGACGCGGACAAGGAGTCGCTCTCTGACTTGAATTGTGCTTCAAGATCCGCGAGTTGTTGCTGAAGCGCAGCCACATTTTCTTCTGCCGCCCCGACATCTTTTGACTCTTTCATCACCCGGCCTGCGCTCCGAACCGCAGTTGTGGCGCGCCCGATGTTCGAGGCGCTGATGGTCTTCCGCCCGAGAAAGGCCCCGAGGATGGACGCTCCGACCGAAATCGCCGCTTGCACTTGGCTGGAGCGGGACTCAGCCTGCTGTTTTTCCCTAGCCAGCTCCGCCCGCCTGATCCGATCTTGCAACATCGCCATCTTCGAGGCATATTTCTGCCGCAACGTCTCGGCGCCCTTATCGCGTTGTTCCCGTCCTGCTTGCTGCAATCGCACGCGGAAATCCCGTTCAGATTCCCCTGGCTTGGACACCTCCTTGGCACTGGGGCTCTTGAACAACTCGACCTTTTGTGTTCGAAACAGCCAGCCACCAAAATCCTTATTCCAATCGCTATAGCTCTTCGCTTTGCTGGCACTCGCCGGCAGCGCGTGAAACTGAGCTGTCTCTTCTGGATCTCGTTCAAGATCAGCCACGGCCAAATCCGCCACTGTGGCCTTGCCCCAATCGACGGCGACAGGTCCATCCGCGATGGGAGCCACTACCGTCACATCCTGCGTGCTATCGACGCCGCTCTTCGAATCGGAGAAGCGGATCTGTGATGAACCCAGCAGCATCGGGGCATAGACCAATTCGCTCCCTTCTGGCTTCGAGCCCCGTAGCGGCACAAAATGCTGCGGAACATCCGGAGGCAGCATGGGGCGTGATTTCAGGGCTGAGGACTGGGTACTCAGTGCTGAGCGAAAAGTCTCAGTCGTCAGTCCTCGCTGCTCAGTCCTGTGGGGTTCCATCAACGTCTTGATCTGCGTCCTGGTCAGCGGCCCACGGAGGTAGGACAGGCACCAGCGCGTCTCAAACACAACTGGTTCATTCTCATGCACGTTATTCATCAGGAAGATCCGATTACCGAGGCCAGCCAGTGTTTGCTCCATACGACCCCGGTCAAACCTCTTCCCAGCGCTGGTCGAGGCCCCTTCCAAGCCCTCTAAGACACGAGCCTTGTCTCGTTCCGTCTGCAACCTCCCAATGAACCAGGTGCCGGTGTTGGCTAACCCCTTGTAGTCGAGATCGACAGGATTCTGCGTCGCCAGCACGACCCCGAGGCCAAATGCGCGCGCCTGCTTGAGCAAGGTCATGAGCGGCAGCTTCGAAGGTGGATTGGCTACCGGCGGAAAGTAGCCGAAGATCTCGTCCATATAGAGCAGCGCGCGCAGGCTGGTCGTGCCCGACTGCGCCCTCATCCACCCGACCATCTGGCTCAAAAGCAGCGTGACAAAGAACATGCGCTCGGCATCATTCAAATGTGCGATGGAAAAGATCGCATGCCGTGGCTTTCCTGCCGGTGTATAGAGCAGAGATTGAATGTCCAGGGCTTCCCCTTCTAGCCAGGCCTGGAAGCCTGGTGCAGCCAGGAGATTGTTCAACTTCATGGCCAGTGCAAATCGATCTTTCGAAGGAAAGAACGACTCGACATCCATGACCCCGATCTTCGACACCGGTGGCGATTGGATGGCTTGAATCAATGACGCGAGATCGAGATCTTCTTCTTTCTTCCAGGTCTGATCAAGAATAGTGGAGAGGAGAATATGCTCGCGGCTCTGAATCGGATCGGCCTCGATGCCGAGCAAGCCGAGCAGACTCGTGACGGTCGTGCTGATGCGCTCGCGCAGCAACTCCGCATCTTCCCGCACGTCGGCAGCCGGGGCGGCAAACGATTTTAGAATTGAAACCGGCAGCCCAGCATTGCTCCCGGGCGTGTAAATCACCACATCCGCCGCATCCCGAAGCCGCTGAATCCTAGCGCCATCCTGTTGCCAACCGGCCAAGCCCTTCGTCCAGAGTTCTGCTTGTGCCTGAGCGTAGTCTGCTGGTGACAAACCTCTTTTACGCGCGTCGTCTTCGTTAATCCAGGGTTGGAAGTCCTCGCCCTTGAGAGACGGGAACGTCAGCATCAAATTGCCGAGGTCGCCCTTCGGATCGATGATGATCGCAGGAATACTATCGATGGCGGCCTCTTCGAGCAGCGCCAGACAGAGACCGGTCTTGCCGCTGCCAGTCATGCCGACGCAGACTGCATGTGTGACTAAATCTTTTGAGTCGTACAGAAGCCAACCCGGCTTGGCCTGTTTCGTGCCGAGATCATAGGGGCGCCCCATGTAAAAGACACCGAGCTTTTCGAAATCCTCTGCGGTAGATGGAGCAGCCGGAGCTGATGGCGTAGATTTCTTTGCGACACTCTCGGCCTTTGCACTCGAGTCGGTCTTCTTTGCCTTTGGCATACCGATATCCCCCTTCGCTCGACGATCGGGATGAATTGCGCGATATTGTAGTGGCCTAAAAGACGAGCTGCAAGCGGGTGAGGAACGATCTGATCAACCGAGGGAAGTAGGTGCCATGTCTATCGAGACGCTGAGTGTTACCATTCTTTAAAAATGATGAATACCGCCACCACGATCAACGCGAACCCCACGACATAGTTCCACTTCAGCGCTTCTTTCAAATAGATAACCGAGAAAATCGAGAACACGACCAGCGTGATCACCTCTTGGATTGTCTTGAGCTGTGCCGCGCTGAACTGACCATGGCCGATCCGATTGGCCGGCACTTGAAAACAATATTCGACAAAGGCAATCCCCCACTCACCAGAATCACCGTGAACAAGGGAGAGTCCTTGAACTTCAGATGGCCGTACCAGGCAAACGTCATGAACACATTCGAAATCGTCAGCAACACGACGGTCTGCATCGGACACCGTCCTCCTTCTTGTACACAATGTCGGCATATTGTCTCTTGGCTTCGCGCGGCGGGAAAGCAACTGAGCAAATACAGGAAGGCCTGATTCAACTCACCGTAGCGGTCACGAGGATGTTGGGGAGGGCCACCAATGACATCTGGGATAGATGGCCTATCAGGATATCCTCAAAGTTAGCGCTTCTTGGCTCTTGACCTCTTGCTTACTACTTTCACCTCTACTAAATCAGCCCATAGCACACTTGCACACCACTGCATTCTTAAACCGAAGGTCTATGAGCATCAAAGTAGGCGAGCAGCTGGGTATAGCGGAACGCGAGCTTGCTGTTCTGAAGTCTCTGGTGTTCCTGTACCTGTTGAACAACAAACATACGGGCCTTTTGATATAAGTCATCATGATGCACATGAGTTACTGCGTGTCGAAAACTATTTCCGAGATAGTGAATTATCCAATAGCCGTCATCATCTTGAACAAGTAAGTTCAAGCACTGTAGCGCATACGCCCGATTGACTGTGCTGACTACTCCATCTTCGGGATTGCTGCTATGGGTTTCCAAGAACTTTACAACTTCGTGGTCGATTACGATTCTCGGATATTGAGCCACTTCGCTTTCGAGTTCGTATGCCCTAACAATTGCAGGACCGTATAATTCACCTGGTCGGATTTCTGAACCCCAAGCAAGGCCAATAGCACCCCGAACAGGACGGTGTCGGACCAAGCCCAGCAGACAAAAATACCCTGCCGTGCAAAAGAGCTCAAATACTCCTTTTACTGGATACTTACTCTCTTGGTTTCCTAAACATACAAATTTGACGAAGCCGTCTGACCAATACTGGGTCCTTACAGATTCAGATTGGATCTCGTCCCACGTAGTTTTCTCCTCATCACTCAAATCTTGGCGAAATGGCGAGTTGGGATCCGGAAACAAGCCCTTCTTTAACTCCTCTACATCGCGTTGAAGCTGGAGGATGCCACCAATGTTCTTCAATAAGACTTTCTGAAAAGCCTCGTCCTCTGCTTCCGAATTGATGTTCGGTAACAGGCCTTGACCTTGAGCAGCATTTCGCTGACCCAATAGATCAATGAAACACACACAGTAATTAAACGCTGTGTATTTTGGCTCGTCATTCGACATGGTTGTTGGGTTCTCTGCCACGCAGACTCAGCTTATGTACACATCAAGCGGCTGAAGACTTTCGCGCCTTCGACCGTCATCCCCTTCTCCTAGCGGGTTGGAAGGGCTGGAGCTTTCGAAAGTCGCCATAGCAAAAGTGAGGTGTAGCTAAAGATCGTGCCGTGTGCGACGGCATGCGATTCTTATCGCGCTTTATAGTCGCACAAGGCCAGAAGTAGCTTTCCGATAGCCATCAGAACTCATCGCGTCCTGGCGACGCGCGAAAGCTCCAGCCCTTCCACCCCTCCCCACTCCTAACGGGGACAGGCACACTCGACAAGCTCGTGGAGCCAGTCCCCTACAGCCCCGCCTCTTTCAATACCTGCCCCGTATACGACCGCTTCGACTTGGCAATTTCTTTCGGCGGCCCTTCAGCAACGATTTCGCCGCCGCGATCGCCACCTTCGGGACCCAGGTCGATGATCCAATCTGCGTTCTTGATAACATCCAGATTGTGTTCGATCACCAACACCGTGTTACCGGCTTCGACGAGGCGATCCAGCACATCCAGCAATCGTTGCACATCGGCAAAATGCAAACCGGTCGTCGGTTCATCGAGGATATACATCGTGCGACCCGTCGCACGTTTCGAAAGCTCACGGGACAACTTCACCCGCTGCGCTTCACCACCGGACAGGGTCGTGGCGGATTGGCCAAGCTTCACATAGTGCAGACCGACATCGTGCAGGGTCTGAAGTTTCGTCTTGATCAACGGAATGTGTTCAAAAAATTCCAATGCATCGTCCACCGTCATATTCAGGACATCGGCGATGCTTTTACCTTTATGCAGGATCTCCATGGTTTCACGGTTGTAACGTTGACCTTTACAGACTTCGCAGGTCACGTAGACATCGGGCAGAAAATGCATTTCAATCTTGATGAGCCCGTCTCCCTGACAGGCCTCACACCGTCCACCCTTCACGTTGAAACTGTACCGCCCCGGCTTGTAGCCACGAACACGCGATTCCGGCAAATTAGAATAGAGATCGCGGATGTACCCGAACAGGCCGGTATAGGTGGCAGGATTCGACCTCGGTGTCCGCCCGATGGGCGATTGATCGATATCGATCACCTTGTCGAGCCCATCAACACCCCTGAGGTCTTTGCACCCATCGATCTTCGGCTTCTTGTGGTAGAGCAGTTGCGAAAGGGAATGGAAGAGCACCTCCAGTACCAGCGTACTTTTCCCTGATCCGGAGACCCCCGTCACGCAGGTGAAGAGCCCCATCGGAATGCGCGCCGTGACGTTCTTCAGATTATGTTTTTGTGCCCCGACTACCGACAGTGTCCCCCTCGGTTTCCGATGCCGCTGGGGTACTGAGACGGTCTGAATTCCACGCAAATATTGGCCGGTCAATGAGTTGGGGTCGCCCATGATCTGCTGAGGTGTGCCCTGCGCGATCACATGTCCGCCCTGCGACCCCGCGCCAGGACCCATATCCAAGACGTAGTCAGCCGCCATCATCGTCTCGGCATCATGCTCGACTACCACCACTGTATTGCCGAGATCCCGTAATCTAAGCAGAGTTTGCAATAATCGCCGATTGTCGCGCTGGTGGAGTCCGATAGACGGTTCGTCCAGGATATACAACACCCCGACCAAGCCTGACCCGATCTGTGTCGCCAAGCGAATGCGCTGGCCCTCGCCCCCAGATAAGGTCGCCGCGGCCCGATCAAGCGTCAGATAATCCAGGCCCACATTCACGAGAAATCCAAGCCGTTCCCGGATCTCTTTCAAGATTCGATGAGCAATCACGAGTTCACGGTCGGTGAACTTCAGGGACAGAAAAAAGTCCGCCGCCGCGCGAACCGACAGGCTGGTCACCTCGGCGATCGACTGCTTCACCAATTTGATGGACAAGCTTTCAGGCCTCAGCCTCGCCCCATGGCAGACGGTGCAGGGTTCCAACAGTGTGAAGTCCTCTTCCTCCTGGCCACCCGGTGTCATGGCATAGCCAATGCCGTCGCAAGCCGGACAGGCACCGTGCGGGCTATTGAACGAAAAGATTCTAGGCTCGACCTCCGGATAACTCACGCCACATTTGATACAAGCCAACCGGTCGCTGTAGAGCCTGGTCTGGCCGTCTTCGGTCAACACACCAACCAACCCACCGGTCAACTTCACGGACGTTTCGACTGAATCCGCCAGCCGCCGCAGGAGCGCCTCGCCGGATTTCATCACTAATCGATCAACGATGATCTCAATCGTGTGCTTTTTCTGCTTATCGAGTGTGAGGTCTTCCCCAAGATCGACAATCTTGCCGTCGACACGCGCGCGGACATAGCCCGCCTTGCGCATCTCCAGCAGTTCCTTTCGGTATTCTCCCTTTCGCCCACGCACGATCGGAGCCAGGATGTGGAACTTCATGCCTTCCGGCACTGAGGCAATCGCGTCCACCATCTGCTGCACGGTCTGTGCGGTAATCTCTTCTCCACATTGAAAACAGTAGGGTCGTCCGACACGGGCGAAGAGCAGTCGGAGATAGTCGTAAATCTCTGTAACCGTGCCTACGGTAGATCGGGGATTGTGGCTGGTACTCTTCTGTTCGATCGAGATCGCGGGAGACAAGCCTTCAATTGAAT
Organism: Nitrospira sp.; assembly: GCA_005116955.1. Lineage (GTDB taxonomy): Bacteria > Nitrospirota > Nitrospiria > Nitrospirales > Nitrospiraceae > Nitrospira_D. The sequence continues at coordinate 395,269 of SWDI01000005.1, forward strand.
CGACATCCGGCTTCCCCATCTGTTCCAGGAACTGCCGCGCATAGGCGGAGAGCGACTCGACATACCGCCGCTGTCCTTCCGCATAGATCGTATCGAACGCGAGCGAGGACTTGCCTGACCCACTCAAGCCGGTGATCACCACCAGCTTGTCGCGTGGAATTTCCACGTCGATGTTTTTGAGGTTATGCTCCCGCGCCCCTTTGATGACGATCGAATTTCCCATAGCCGCGGGATTATACCATTCTGCGGCATCGAATCGGCGAAGGTTACGATCGCTTGCGGGACCTGCGGCGCGGACCATCGAGGGCTTCGCCCCAGCGGGCGAGAAACGCGGTCACAAACTCGTGCTCTTCAGCGGGCGGCACAGCCAAACGCGCCAGGGCCAACGCGACGGCAAGGGCAATATGGTATCCCTCAGACCGAGAGGCCACGGCTCGACGATAGGCGGGATGCGCGTCGTTGACGACGACGGTGGATTCAACGAGACGGCCAAGGTCCGGATCTCCTTCATGTGATTCGAACCGGATGCTGAGCCCATAATGACCTGGCCGCGACCGTCCTCTTGGTCCCGGAACGACAGCGACTCCGGCCGAAGATTCCACCTGGGGCTTCGCCTCTCCTTGCGTTGCCTCGGCTAGCTGCGGGACTTCGTCAGGGTCCTGGGCTGCCTCCGGAGGAGTCATCCCGTCCTCGACGGCTTCCGTACCGCTCATGACAGACACGGCGAGAAATCCGTGCCCGTTCTCCATTGAACTAGATTGTCCGATGGGTAATCGCTTCTGCCCACCGGCTCGTCGCTCGACCAGCGACGCCAGTAGCGGAAATTCTTCAGCGAGGTCCACGAGGACTGTTTCCAGATCGCGCTCCATCGGCCGCACCGCTCGGCGGCCGGCTCTGTCGCCGGATTCACGGACATCCCCCCAATAGGCCAGCTGCTGCGAAACCGCTTCTTGAATCGCCTTGCGATACCCCAGATACAGCGCGCCCCGCGTCCCGACACGAACAAAATCTCCCTTGTTGAGCGTGAGAGCGGCAGCCAGCGCCGGTGCCTCGATCATTCCGGCCATTCTGTCCGGAGCAGCCGGTATAATCCCCAACCAGTCCCATCCATGCTTGATCACCTTGCCGAATGTGCTGATCGCCAGACCGCGCTGGTCGTCCGGAAACGGAGACTCGCTTCGGGCCAGATAGCCGACGGCCGACGGCTTGCGCTTGCGCGCCAGGCAGATCGCGAGTTTCGATACTTCCGCGCCGTGGATAGGCTGACGCTCCAGCACTCGGCCATTGACCTCGAACCGGAAGCCTTTTGGATAATGCGCCACCAGCATCTCATCAAACGCCGGCTCCAGCAGGGGTTGATACTGTCGCCGCAGCGTCCCTTCGAGAAAGCCTTCGTCCAAGAGCGGCGAGAGCGCATTGTGCAGCTTGAGCTGCACCGCCGTACCATGATCGGTCACCAACCCCGATGGTGGAATCCATTTCCACGGCGCTTTATGCCGTCCCGCCAAGTGCCAGCGACTCGCCACATGTTCCTTACCCCGACGCGTTTCGGTGACCACGTCTTCACAAACCAGCAGCCCAAGTTTGATCCCGACTCCGGCGAATCCGATGCCGTGGCCCCGTGTCTTCGTACTGGCGGCCAGATCGTGGTACCGCACCAGGTCCCTTCGCCTCATACCCGATCCGTCGTCTACGATGGTCAACGTCGACAAAGCCGGGTTGGCCGTGAGCCGGAGACAGGTGGCACCGGAGTCGAGCGAATTGGCCACCACTTCGGTCAAAATGGTTTCTTCGAGCGCGCCCGGATAGGCATCGCGCAGATCTTCGAGCAAATGCTGCAGGTCAACGCGCGTTTCGCCCATAGCTCCCCGATCTCAGATGACCCGTTGTGCCTTCCCGCGCGCCTTTGATGATGATGGAATTTCCCATAGGCGCGGGATTATACCATTTTGCTCCACTGTCTCATCACGCGAGTCCGTTACGAAATTCGGACCGGACAAACATTAGCAACACTATCCATGTATCGCACACGCGCATCACGTCACTTTTCTCCTGCTCGGCTCATGCTGAAAGACGGCGCCGGCTTGACAAAGGGCTCCACCCTTCACCTTGACAAAGCTTGAAACCGGGTGCTACCACCGTTAAATGGTGGGAACCGATCGTCGTCCATTGACACAGGATTCCAAGCCCCCGGCGAAGGTGGTGTCCACCTGGTCCGGCCAGGCCCGCGAAGATGCCGTGCAACGGATGTTCACCTCCATCGCGGGCGTCTACGACCTCAATAACACACTGTTGAGTTTCGGTCTGCATTATCACTGGAAGAAGATTACCGCGTCCTTCATTACGCCCGTCGGACGGGGGATCGCACTCGACGTCGGATCCGGTACGGCTGACCTTGCCCTCCTACTCGAGTCTCGAATGGGACCCAAGGGACGCGTGATCGCGTCAGACCTGAACTATGCGATGCTGGCTGAAGGCCTCAAGAAGATCGGTGGCAAAGGACTCACCGACAAAGTCACCTGCTTGCAGGCCAGCGCGGAACATCTGGGATTCGGAGACAACACCTTCGACGCAGTCACCACCGGCTTTTGCATGCGCAACGTCGGGGATTTACCAGGTGCCGTGCGAGAAATTCGCCGTGTCATGAAACCCGGTGGGCGCTTTGTGTGCTTGGAGTTTTCGCGTCCGGTATTCGGTTGGTTACGAACATTGTACGATTGGTATTCGTTCAAACTACTGCCCTGGGTCGGTACCATCGTCGCCCGTGATCGCACCGGCGTCTACGAGTACCTTCCCGCGTCCATCCGGACATTTCCCGACCAAGAACGGTTATGCCAAGTCCTACGCGATGCCGGGTTTCGTCAGGTGTCGTACAAGAACCTCAGCGGTGGTATCGTCGCAATACACGTCGCCACGAAATGAGAGTGCTCACGTTTACGAGGTAACAAGGCGTCAGGTTCTTGAGGTTCCAACGCTCTCACCTTTCAAAGCAATAACGTCTCGACCATGACTTCGATTCTCTACATCTTCCTCCCCTGCAAGATGGTCTATCCCATTGGGATCACCTACTTGGCGGATTTTATCCACCGGCGAAAACCGGATGTACGTCAGCGCATTCTCGATCTCTCGTTGTTTCCAGTCGCGCAGCGCAGCCAAGCCATTCGCGACGCCGCGACGGAGTTCAAGCCGGACCTGGTCTGCTTTTCATGGCGGGACATTCAGATCTTTTCGCCGCATGAGGGTGATTCGTCGTTAGAGCATGCGTTTAATTTCTATTTTGCCAGCAACCCGTTCAAGCGAATCACCGCCTCCATTGCAGGCGTCAAGCAGCTCTATCGCTATTACAATCACATCTATACGATCCTGTCGTACCCGGCGCTGATCCGCAAGGAGTTCCCCAAATCCCAGATCATGATCGGCGGCGGAGCCTTTACGGCGTTTGCCGATCAGTTGATCGAAAAACTCCCGGAAGGCACAATCGGCATCCTTGGCGAAGGGGAAGACGCCATCCTAAAGGTCATTGAAGGTCGCTCGATTGAAGATGAGCGGTACATTGTCAAAGAAGGTAGCCAGATCCGAAAAGGCCGGCAGGGTTCCCCCGCGCTGTTAGATGCGCTCACGGTCGATCTGCCCTATCTCACCTCGATCTTCCCTCAATATGGGGAATATATCGGTGAATCGATCGGTGTGCAGTCCAAGCGAGGCTGCCCATATGACTGCGCCTTCTGCCTCTATCCCTACATTGAAGGCAAGCGGGTGCGGTACCGGCCACCGGAGATGGTCGTCAAGGATATTTCGCAGCATTACCATCAGTGGGGTGCCCGTCGTTTCTGGTTCACAGATGCCCAATTCATTACGGGCAAGGAAGCCTATCCGCAATGTACGGAAATCCTTGAGCGAATTGTGGCGGAAAAGCTCGAGGTCGAGTGGTCCGGCTACATCAGAACCTCATTGATTACCCCTGAGTTTGCCAAGCTGATGGTCCGTTCTGGGGTCGGCGACTTGGAGGTGGCCATCACCTCCGGTTCACAGGAGGTCCTGAACAATCTCCACATGGGATTCAAGCTGGAACGCTTGTACGATGGCTGCCGCTATTTGGCAGAGGCCGGCTTCAAGGGCAAGGTCATCCTCAACTATTCCCTCAATAGCCCTAAGGAGACGGAAGAGAGCCTGCTTCAAAGCGTCGAGTCCTACAAGATGGTGGCCTCGATTCTTGGCGAAGAGCGTGTGTTTCCATTGATGTTTTTCTTAGGTATCCAGCCGAATACCGACCTGGAACAACGCCTACTGGAAGAAGGGTATTTATCGGCTGGCTATAACCCCTTGATGCTGACGCCGAGCAGTATCAAGAAGCTTCTCTATAACCCTGCCCCTCTCAACAAGATTATCGCCAAGGCATGCCTCCGCGCCTGGGAACGAAAGCAAGGTAGCCGCGATCCCCGTCGATGGACCGGATCCCTGTCCCAGTCATCAGGAGAACCGGCCTATGCCGATCAAAACCTTAGCAGAGGGATCGAAGGCAATTCCGGACGGGACGCCTTGCTTTCGATCGAGGAAATCATCCGCTCCAGCAGACCAACCCCCTCGCCTTCACAGATGGCTGAACCAAGAGCCACCTCTACCAGGTGAACAGGCGCCATACGTCCTTCATTGACCACAAATGGACCTGTTTTACACTCAATGTGTCTCTCCTGATACCTTGCATTCCCGTTTGAGCCAGTGCTATCATCCCGCATCTTTGGAGGCGTTGTTAGCACGTTAATCATTCTTATTTTCATACAATTACGACTCCTCTCCTCTGACCAATTCGCGCCTTAAGGAGGCGCCTCAATGTATAAGACAATCTATATCCCGGTCGATAATTCAGACCACTCCAATACAGCCGTTGATGTCGGCGTTCATTTGGCAAAAACCTTCGGTTCGAAGATCGTAGGGAGCCATGTCTACGCTGCGAAGATGCATGATAAACGCTTCAAGCAGATGGAAGCGGGCCTCCCGGAGGAATACCATGACGAGAAAGAGCTTGACCGCCAGCGCCAGATCCACGACTCGCTGATTACCCGAGGACTCCAAATCATCACTGACTCCTACCTCGACTACGTCGATAAGAAATGTAACGAAGCGAATCTCCCCATTGAACGGCGATCGCTCGAAGGACGGAACTGGAAGGTGCTGGCCGAGGACATCAACACCAACGGGTATGACCTCGTCATCATGGGCGCTTTGGGGGTCGGAGCGGTCAAAGACAGCGTCATCGGCAGCAACACAGAGCGCGTGGTCCGCCGGGTCCGTAACTCCGACATGCTGATCATAAAGAACGTTCAGCCACTAACCGGCGGAAAGATCGTCGTGGCGGTCGACGGAAGCCCCTACTCGTTTGGCGGACTGATGACCGGCTTAGCGCTCGGCAAGGCCTTCAATATGCCGGTGGAGGCGATTGCGGCCTTCGATCCCTACTTCCACTACGCGGCATTCCACAGCATTTCGGGTGTTCTGAACGAAGAAGCCGGTAAAGTCTTTCGTTTCAAAGAGCAAGAAAAACTGCACGAAGAAATTATCGACAGCGGCTTGGCTAAGATCTACCAATCTCATTTGGACATTTCCCGCGAAATCGCCCAGGCCGAGCAAACAGATGTGAAAACAACATTGCTGGACGGCAAAGCATTCGAAAAAATCATTCAGTACGTCCGGAAAGATGTCCCGGCCTTGCTCATCGTCGGGCGCATTGGCGTCCATAGCGACGAGGACATGGACGTCGGCAGCAACACCGAGAATCTGTTGAGGAGCGCCCCCTGTAATGTGCTGATCTCCAACCGCAAATACGTGCCTCCAATCGATACCCAGGCCGAGTACACCATTGCCTGGACAGAAGAAGCGCTGCGGCGGATGGAAAAGATCCCGGTCTTCGCGCGCGGCGTGGCAAAGACGGCTATTCATCGGTATGCCATCGAAAAAGGGCATACCATCATCAGTAATACCGTCGTTGACACCGCGATCGGACACATTCTTCCAAAAGGTGCCATGGACGCTATGCGTGCCCTTGGCGGCAGTTTGGACGCAGCGGGTATCGACCGTGACAAGATGCAAGCCGATGAGGGCGTGACCAAAGATCTCATGGGTCCGACATTGAGTGGAATCATGACCCAGATCGTTGAGGAGAAACCCAAAGAGATCAGCGCCTCCACACAGGCCTACCTAGACCGCATGGGGCAAACCTATTTCGTCTGTGACGGCTGCGGCTACATCGGGAAGGGAGACAGCCCGGTCAAATGTCCGGTGTGCAGTGCGGATGGGACGAAATTCAAACAGGTCGATAAGAAGATTTTTGAAGTAGCCGCGACAACTGAAGGTGAATTGGAAACGGACGTGGCCTACGACGACGTGCCAATGCAATGGACCAAGGATGCAAAAGAAGCGATCCGTGCCGTGCCTGCTGGCTTCCAACGGAGACGTGCGAAGGCCAGGATTGAAAAGAGCGCACGGAAATTAGGCATGACGACCATCACGCTTGAATATGCGGCGCCGACCATTCAAGAGGCCGCATCCGAAGACTATACGCCAATTTTCTCCAACAAAGGCACCGGTACCTCGCCGATAGCAGAAGCCACCGTTGCAGCGTCAAACGGGAATGAGGCGAATGGTCATGTCGAAGCCGCCTCGCCCTACACCTGGACGGACGACGCACAAGCCAGATTGGATCGAGCTCCGGAAGGCTTCATGCGGGATTGCACCAGATCGCTCATTCTCAAGCATGCGGAGAAAATCGGTGCGACCCTGATCACGATTGAGGTCGCCGATGAAGGGATCGAGCAGGCAAAGGGGTATATGGCCGAAGCGATGAAGACTGGCAATCTCAAGGACATGATTGCCGACCTCACCGGAAAAGGACGCGGATAAGTTTCGCATGCTGAGTTTTTGGTGCTGGCCCCCAGCGCCTTCCTCTGACGAGTCTTCGTTCTCAGCACCCGATACGATACACCATGGGTAAATCTCTTCCCATCTTCAATGGTCCTTCAGGCGTCTTGGGCTCTTTGCAGCAACAAATTGCCCAGTTCTTCACCCCCACTCCAAAGGGGGAGGGGCCGTTTGATGGTCGGACGGTTGACGATTTCAAGCCCTATCTCGTTGCGCTGAACCTGACCAAGCGTTGCAACCTCAAATGCGATCACTGCTATCTCGATGCGACGACCAAAGCAGCCGGTGGGGACGACGAGCTAAGCACCGAAGAGTGCTACCGGCTCATTGAACAGATCGCAGAAGTGAATAAGGGGTGTCTTCTCGTCATTACTGGTGGTGAACCACTGGTGCGTCCTGACATTCTCGACATTGCTCGTTACGCCGTTAAACTTGGCTTTATGGTCGTCTTCGGCACAAACGGGATGCTGATCAATGACCAGATGGCCAAAACGCTTGTAGAAATCGGCGTGATGGGAGTTGGCATCAGCATTGATTCATTGGACCCAGTGAAACACAATACGTTCCGTGGCGTTCCAGGAGCGTGGGAAGCTGCGGTAGCCGGCATTGAAGCCAGTAAGCGGAATGGCCTCCAATTTCAAGTGCATTTCAGTGCTCAACCGATGAACTATCGGGAGCTGCCTGAGGTCATTGACTGGGCGCACCGACTTGGCGCCCGCGTCATGAATGTGTTCTTTATGGTGTGTACGGGACGAGGTGAAGAGCTGACGGATATCACTCCCGCTCAGTATGAAGAGGTCCTTGGCTACCTCGTTGAATGCCAAGATAATTACAAAGGCATGTTGGTCCGTGCCCGTTGCGCTCCGCACTTCAAACGGCTGGCCTATGAGAAAGACCCTAACTCCCCGATCACGAAGGCGACTGGATATATGGGTGGAGGATGCCTGGCAGGCACCAACTATGCCCGAGTGACGCCGAACGGTGAGTTAACCCCTTGTCCCTATATGCCGCTGTCGGCAGGGAATATCCGTCAACAGAGCTTCGTTGATCTCTGGGAACGATCGGATATCTTCAACTCCTTTCGCTATCCCCAACTCAAGGGAAAATGTGGTGACTGCGAATATACTGACATCTGCGGGGGGTGCCGCGCCCGCCCCTATGTCGACCACGGCGACTGGCTGGATGAAGATCAGTGGTGCCTCTACACCCCAAAAGGCGGGGAGAAAATTAAGGTGGCGTTCAATGTCTCGGAAGAGACCGATGTCGCGTGGGACGATGCGTCTGCGCTCCGATTGAGCCGTATCCCCTACTTCCTACGTGCGATGGTGAAAAAAGGCGTGGAAAAGCACGCCCGCGAAAATAACGTACCGCTTATCACCGTGGAACTTATGGAAGAGCTGCGCAAGAAACGATTCGGTAATGACGCACCCGTCTTTAACTTTGACGCAAAGGGTAAGGGATAAGGCGCCAGGGGTGAAGACCTAGAGGCCCATCCTCAAAGCCCCACTCCTTACGACTCTCTTCTGACTGGTTTCCAGATGGACGCGCTCCAAAGTATCACCACCGATCTCAACACCCTCATTCCGATCGTCAATCACTGGTTTCATCTGCTTTCAGCGATCATTTGGATTGGCGGCTTGGCATTTCTCGTCATGGCGGTGACACCCGGACTGGAGAAAGCTGTTCCAAAGGATCAGATCAAACCCATCACGGATATTTTTTACCGGCACTACAAGAAAGTCGCTGGCATTCTCGTAGTCGTCCTACTGTTCACCGGCGGTGTGAATCTCCACTACGTCAATCAGGTCATTACTTCACAAACGGGAAGCGGGATCCAGTACCACTCCAAGTACCTCATAGTCTTCATGATTAAGCTTCTTCTTGTGCTGGGGCTTCTCACACTGTTCCTCTACACGGTCATTTTTAAGTCAGAGGATGAAGCCGATGAGGGAGAATCCTACGAGGTTATTCCCTTCCAGCGCGCTGCCCTGTGGATGGGGTTCTTCATTATTCTCTGCGCCTCCGCCATGAAGCACCTGCATCAGTAATCCTACATCCTGTCCCTGAACATTCCCGAGACAGTTCCGCCGTCTCACATGAGACAGATGCTGTATCACCTCGATACAGTCCCGCACGTCAGACGATCATGTATTTTTAAAACATACACATATAATCCAATACTTGGACTCGCATCTCTTGGCCAACCATCCTGGAATGGACGTTGCTTGACCTATTGGCAAGAGTCATGAGTCCTTGTGGGTTATCTCGTAACCACTAGACAAAATGGAGCACGGCATGGAGCTGACAGTCCCTCACATGGTAAGAAGGTTTCCCTCTTCCTCACCATCTGATACCCCCTTTGGATCCTGCCCATCCAGAGCAGCACTGCCTCCTTCCGCCGTTGCCGCGGGTGCTGTGCCTCCTCGAAGAGGCACAGCCAGACCTGCCACTCATCCCATTGCCACGAAACCAAGTGGACCGGTTCAGACAGCCCATTTCCCCCTCGTCGATTCTGAGATAAATCTCCCGCAGCCGGCATTAGACACAGATCACAAGCTGAGTCCAGACACGAACGTGAGGATCGAAGCGAGCACAGCGCGTTTCATTTTGGTTGTCGAGGATGACCCTGATATCGCGATGGCCTTACAAGACTTGCTCGAGTTTGATGGATTCCATGTTGACTGTGCACAGACCTGTCACCAGGCCTTTTCATCCATCGAACAGAATGCCTACCATGCGATCCTCCTTGATCTCGGCCTACCTGACGGAGATGGTTGCTCGATCTTGGAGAAGCTCCAAGTTTCACATCCCGCTCTTCCCGTGATCGTCTTAACGGCTTCAAATAGGAACCTGGGATCCCTACACGCCTATGCCCGTTTGACCAAACCGTGGGAGCGAGAAGAGTTGCGCACGATACTTCGCCACGCCATCGGCATGGCATGATCTTCGACGCACTCTGAATCAGGAAGGGCGATCAAACAAGAAACGATTTACATCACTTAGACCGGCTGAGGCCTAGAGCGCGCTTGAAGACCGCAGTAAAACCGAAATAGCCGAAGGAGTCTTTGAGGTTGGAATAGAGCCGCTTGATGGTGCCCATCTCAGGATTGGTGACATACTCCATTGTTAAGGCAATCCGTTCCTCACCCTCTCCGAGAGGCGTGACCGCATGCCAGAGTTTATCACCGTTAAAAATCACCATATCCCCCGGCTCAGTCACGAGCTCAAGATGGCGGGGTGGTTTGGTTGGATGGTCCTTGAACAGCTCGCACACCAGCTTACACTGGGCTGACCGATCAACAAGCCCCATCAGGATCGTGTAACGAGCGCCCTTGTAGTATGACGTATCGTAATGGAACCCAATGTGGTCGCCCGGTTCAGTGTAGTAGTAGAGGGCGCAAGAATGGGGATCGTTGTCCGGGCAGAACATCAGCTTCGCCTCAACGAGCCGGTTGAGAAAATCCCGGAATGACTCAGACCGGTAGAGGTCGAGGAAGCGGGGGGCTTTTTCTTGCACGGTATAATAGCTGACGCTCCCGCCCTTCTTGTGGCCAGGAATGTAGTTTCGATTGAGTTCTGCCTTCACGCCCTGAGCTTGAGGAACGAGCACTTTCTCTACAAAGGCACGGGGCAAGAACTGTTTGATGACGAGGAACTCGTTCTGGTCCCAATACTCCTGGTGAAGCCGGTCGAAATCCAACGCGGCAACCGCTTGGGCGACCGTATCCGTCACGTTGCTCACAAGACTCTGCACCTGTCTCAATCCCCCTCGCAAATACGGTTCTCGGTCAATGGTCGTGAGTCATTCGTCAATTAGAGATGTACCAGATCCTAGCTATGAGTATTGATCATTGACCGTTTACGGCCCATTCAATACCGGAGCCCGGACGACTTCCGCATCCGCCGGTGTCTTAAAGTCAAACACCTCATTACCTAATCCCAGGTTGGGTTTCAAGTTCGAAAACTCAAAAACGGCGACATTGCCGCTGACCTCATGGAGGGACACCGTACGGATAAAATAGGTTTTAGGGAAGACCTCTACGACGATTTTCTGAAGATTCTGAGTGGATTCCTGCTCCTTGGCTTTGGGAATCAGCGTGATGAGCGGTATCCCACCGACTCCGCTATCTCTTCCTCTAGTGGGCTCAATCTCAAAGGATTCATCCAATTTGGCCGCTCCCTGCAAGAGTTCCAATGGCGCCTTGGAGGCAGCCATCTGTGTGAGCCTCCCGACCAGGACCTGCTTATGTTCGGGAACGTAGACCTTCACGTCCTCCTGGTTCACATAGATTTGCTCGGTCGCTGGATCCAAGTAGTCCCACCGTAGGTGACCGGGCTTCTTGATATAGACCTTGCCGGACGACGTCACAGGCCGCTCAAACCCTTCAATCTTGGTTTTCTGAGAAAAGTCGGCCTGAAGATCCTTCGTTTTCTCGTATCGCGCTTGCAGTTGCTTGACGACTTCACGAACCTCTTGCAAAGCCTTTGCATCAACCGGTCCGTCTGCCGCCCAGGCCGGCAAGGCCAATAGGACACTCAATGGAAGGGCAAGCCACCAACGCATCATACTTCTTCCGCCGCACCAACCGGGCCTCGTCGTCCAAGCACCTCCCGACGCCCATCACGACCCGCCGCCCCTACAATGCCTTCCGATTCCATCTGCTCGATCATGCGCGCGGCCCGAGGATAGCCGACCCGCAGTCGGCGCTGGATCAGCGAAGCTGAGGCCTGCCCCGTCGACAGCACCAATTCTTTCGCCTGCTCGTACACCTCGTCTTTCGCCTCTTCCTCAGCCGCCTCCTCCAACTTGAGGGACTGCAGCTCCTGGTTATAGATCGGCAGGGCTTGTTTCTTCACAAACTCCACCACCGAACGGACATCGTCGTCCGACACAAAGGACCCGTGCAGACGCGCAAGGCGTCCGGTTCCAGAGGCCAAATACAGCATATCCCCACGGCCGAGGAGAGCCTCCGCTCCGTTCGCATCGAGAATGGTTCGAGAATCGGTCTTCGACGAGACTTGGAACGCAATGCGTGCTGGGAAATTCGCTTTGATCAGACCGGTCAGTACATCGACGGATGGACGCTGAGTGGCTAGCACCAGATGAATGCCGGATGCCCGGGCCATCTGCGCAAGCCGGGCAATCTTGTCTTCCACATCTTTCGGAGCGACCATCATCAGATCCGCCAGTTCGTCGATCATGACGACGATAAACGGCAGCGGTTCCGGCGGCGTCGGTTTTGGCTGCATGCAACCCCGTTCCCCCTCGGCGATCGAAGTTTCACCGGCGGAGAGACGCTCTTCTTCAGAGAGAAATTTCATCGAAAGCTCAGTCTGCTCAACGCTCGGTTCGTTACTTTCAGCAAACACCTCGTGCAAACCGGCGACCTTTCGATTGTACGCATCAATGTTCCGCACACCGGCTTCCGCCAGCAGCTTATACCGCCGCTCCATCTCAGCAACAACCCATCCCAGGCCTCTTGCGGCTGACTTGGGGTCCGTAATCACCGGCCGCAAGAGATGTGGAATGCCCTCATACGATTGGAACTCAAGCATCTTCGGATCAATGAGCAACAGTTTCACTTCACTCGGCTTGGCGGAAAAGAGGATACTGAGTAGCATCGTGTTCAGACTGACACTCTTCCCAGCCCCCGTTGCCCCGGCCACCAAGAGATGCGGCATCGTCTTCAAATCTGCCGTGCTGGGCGCACCAAAGATATCCTTACCCAGTGCCAGTGTGAGCCTGGACCTTGCCCGCCGAAAGGCCTCGCTCATGACGACTTCTTTCAAGGACACCGTCTCTCGCGACCTATTCGGCACCTCAATCCCCACGACTGATTTGCCGGGGATCGGCGCGACAATACGAATGCTCGTAGCCTTGAGCGCCAAAGCCAGGTCGTCGGCCAGATTCACAATGCGGGCGACCTTCGTGCCGGGCCCCGGCTCAAATTCGTACATAGTGATGACGGGGCCTGGTCTCACTTCCGTCACAATGCCCTCGATGCCGAAACTCAGCAATGCGCGTGATAAGATCTCGGACTGTGCTTTGAATTCCTCATCCGACATCCGATCCATCGGTCCAGAAGGATCACTTAACAGAATCTCCGGGTCAGGCAGCTGATAGTTTTTGGGCTCGGCTGTCGGCATAACCACTTCCGACTCAGTTGTTTGCGCGTCCCATGTTGGGATTGCGACAGGGAATGGCTGGATGATCGGACCTGGAGGAATCTGGGTTGGGGTTGGGGTCAGCTCCAACTCCTCGATCTCGTCAATGGCTGACTCCTCTCCTCGAGTGACGGCCGCTGGCTTGGACGACCTGGCTCGTAACCGTCTATTGCCGATCTCTTTGTCGACCTCAATTGATCGTTCCGGCATCACCGCGAACACCCCTTCGCGAAGAGTGGCCCAATGTTCTGGCATCCGACGCACGGCTTCCGCCAAGGACAGAGGGGTTGTCAGCAAGAGGGAGACCAGGAATCCTGTGATGACCAGAATATGGGCCCCAGTTCCGGCAAAGACGGCACGGAGTCCCTCGGCGATGGTCTGACCAACGACACCACCGCCCATCCCCCGGGAAGTCATTCCGCTGGTCAGGGTTGGAACCCCCGTCGTTTCAAGATGCAGAAAGGCGCTCAGGAAGAAGACGGCGGCTAAGGAGCTGGCGGCCGTCCGCAGCGTAAGACTCACCGGAACTTGAGAGAAGCACCGAACTCCCAACCGCCCCAGCAACACAGGAAAGAGATAGGCTGCTCCACCGATACCAAAAAAGAACCCACCGGCGAACAATGCGCCGAACGAACCAATGAGATTACGCGGCGGATCGGCATCCGGCACACCAGTCGCCAGCATCTTCGCCTCTCCCGGTACAAACGACAGGAGGCTCAAGAGCATCAGCAGACTCAGCGCGATCAAGATTACGCCGATCACTTCTCGCTGAATATGAGAAGGGGGAGATGGGGCTCGGCGGGCTTCTCCCCGCTTCGCCGAGGTGGTGGCACCCATGGAACGAATGCTAACACAGGGGCAGGGTCATTTCAAACGAACCCGCATCTGAGTCACTGGCAGTCCCAGCGTGCCTGTCAACCCAATCAGCGCATCACAATGGAGCCGATGGCGTGGTGTGCCGAATGATCTTGCCTTCGACCAGATAGACGACCAACTCGGCGATGTTGGTGGCATGATCAGCCACTCGCTCGAGCGACTTGGCGATAAAGCTCAATCGAATGGCCCGTGAAATCGTATGTGGATTTTCCATCATGAACGAGAGCAGTTCGCGAAATAACTGTTCCATGAGATCATCGACGAAGTCGTCATCCCCAATGACTTTCCTGGCCAGAATGGCATCCTCCTTGACAAAGGCATCGATGCTTTCTTTCACCATGACCCGTGCAAGGCTCCCCATCCTGGGGATATCAATGTAGGGCTTGAGTTGAGGCTCTTCGTTCAGTTCGATCGCACGTTCACAGATACTTTCCGATAGGTCACTGATACGTTCGAGCTCAGTGGACAGTTTCATGGCCGTCGTCACCAACCGCAGATCACGCGCCGCCGGCTGGTGGAGTGCCAGCAACTCAATGCAGGCTTCGTCGATCTCCACATCCATCGCATTGACCTTGTGGTCTCGCTCGATCACGCGGCAGGCCAGGGCCGCATTTCGCGTCACCAATGCAGTCAACGCCTTATCGATTTGGTCTTCCGCCAGACCAGCCATTCGCGCCAGCTTCGTCTTGAGTTCGGCAAGTTCTTCGTCGAAATGTCGGTGTTGAGCCATAGCGTCACCCAAATCGTCCAGTGATGTAGTCTTCTGTCTGCTTCTTCGAAGGGTTCGTGAACAGCTGCTTCGTGAGACCATATTCGACTAATTGGCCGAGATACATGAACGCGGTCCGATCCGACACCCGGGCCGCCTGCTGCATGTTGTGCGTCACAATGACGATCGTCAACTCTTTCTTCAACGAAAACAGCAACTCTTCGATGATGCCGGTAGCAATCGGATCTAAGGCGGAGCAGGGTTCATCCATCAAGAGCACATCCGGCTTGACGGCGAGGGCCCGCGCAATGCAGAGGCGCTGCTGCTGACCGCCGGACAAGCCAAGAGCACTTTTATGGAGTCGATCCTTTACTTCCTCCCATAAGCCGGCTCCTCGGAGACTTCGCTCGACGATCTCTTCCAACACCATCCGATTCTTCAGGCCTTGCAGCCGTGGACCGTACGCAACATTTTCATGGATCGATTTGGGGAACGGATTTGATTTTTGAAACACCATGCCTACCCGTTTCCGAAGATCAGTGATATCGATCAACGGGTTAAAGATATCAACGCCGTCGATGAGAATGTTTCCTTCATGCCGCGCACCTTCAATGAGATCATTCAAGCGATTCACGCAGCGGAGCAACGTTGATTTCCCGCATCCTGATGGCCCAATGAAGGCAGTCACTTGGTTTTCTGGAATATCCAAATCAACCTTGAACAGGGCCTGGACCGGCCCATAGAAAAAATTGAAGCCCTGCACCCGAAGCTTCGGCTTCCCCTGAGCACTGGGCTGAGGCGTCACTTTGGAATCATGAGGGCCCATGCTTTCCATCTCCAGAGAGGACACAACGGGTGAGAGGGTACGGACACCGGACATCACGTCAAACTGCTGACCCAGCATATTTCCTCCTCATTCGATTTCGCAAGAGGATGCCTGTGAGGTTAAGCGTCACCACCACCAGAATCAACACCAATGTGGTCACATAGACCATCGGCTTGGCAGCTTCCACATTGGGCGATTGGAACCCCACGTCATAAATATGAAACCCCAAATGCATGAACTTTCGGTCTAGGTGAATAAACGGCCACGTCCAATCGATCGGCATGGCCGGTGCTAGTTTGACGACACCGGTCAACATCAAGGGCGCCACCTCGCCCGCCGCACGAGCCATGGCCAGGATGAGTCCGGTCAAAATGCCCGGGAGTGCCGTGGGAAGCACGACTTTCCACATCGTTTCCCATTTCGTCGCGCCCAAGCCAATCGACCCTTCTCGATACTCCCTCGGCACGGCTGCCAGCCCCTCTTCCGTTGCGACGATCACGACCGGAACGGTCAATAGCGCCAGCGTCAATGAGGCCCAGAGAATTCCACCCGTGCCGAACGTCGGAGTAGGCAGCCGATCAGAAAACCACAGGGCATCCAGCGTGCCCCCGACGCCGTAGACGAAAAATCCCAACCCAAACACACCGAACACGATCGAGGGAACCCCGGCGAGATTATTGACGGCGATGCGCACAGTCCGCACGATGACTCCCTGGCGGGCATACTCCCTGAGATACAGTGCGCCAATGACACCAAAGGGGGTCACGACCAAGCTCATGATCATCACCATCAGAACCGTGCCAAAAATGGCCGGGAAAATCCCACCCTCCGTGTTGGCTTCTCGTGGCTCGGTGGTCAGCACCACCCAGACATTGCCGGCATAGACCCACACCTTCTCCAGCTTCGAAAGGTTGTTTGGACGCAAGACGCGCATCACTTGGCCAAGAGCAATGGACTTTTCTCTGCCATTGGCATCGACAACGAGCAACATATACGTGCTCTCTGCCTCACTCGATTCCGCACGTCGAAGCAGTGCCGGGAGGGACTGCCATACGGCCTCCGAGCCTTCAGCCACAGTTTGATCTTCCTTGAGCAGCGTGCGGAGCCGTCCATAGAAGTTCCCCCACTCACGCCGCTCCACCATCACAAGATCGGCCGGCGTGGCTCGTTCGACGATCTGATCGGTGTTGATCCACCGATAGTCCAGACCGTACAGATCGCGATTGCCGATCTTCATTCTGATTCGCGGAACCCCTTTCGGACTCACTTCTTCTCCGGCCAACTGACCGATCACATGTTTTCCGTCCTTCAGCGTCAATTCAACGAGATCAGCCGGCCAAAAATACCCGAACCCATTGAGAAGAATGAGCACTAGAAGCCCACCGATCATGAGGAGCGAAATGGAAAGCCCAGCCCCGCAGCCCCAAATGAAGAGCTCACCGCTTGCCATGAAATGCTTGACCCACTGTTTCATCGCATCACTCCCACCCCAAACTTCGTCAGACTTGCGTTCAACAACTGAACTCTACACACTAGCCCGGAACATCATCTTGTGTGAATCTTGTCGCACTAGAATTGGCTATATTTCTCCCTGAGTCGCTGTCGAACCAGTTCCGCGACCGTATTGAGCAGAAAAGTCGCGATAAAGAGGAGCAAACCCGCCAAAAAGAGTGTGCGATACAGAGTCCCGCCATGCGGCGCTTCAGGGATCTCCACGGCAATATTCGCGGACAGGGTTCGAAACCCGTTGAAGAGGCTCCAATCCATAATCGGCGTATTGCCTGTCGCCATCAGCACGATCATGGTCTCGCCAACCGCCCGACCGAACCCGATCATCAACGCCGAGAAGATGCCCGGACTGGCCGAGATCAGGACGAGATGGGTAAGCGTTTGCCACCGCGTAGCACCGAGGGCCAAGGACCCGGCAATCAGATTCTTTGGAACATTGGAGAGCGCTTCTTCAGAAATGCTGTAGATGATGGGAATGATGGCAAATCCCATAGCCACCCCGACCACGATGGCGTTGCGCTGGTCATAATTCAGACCGAGATGAGTCTGGAGCCACGGTTTAAAATGGCCATCGAACAAGAAGGACTCCCACCACGCGTTGGTCTCAAAGCACCCCCAAACCACGGCGGCGATGATCGGCATCATGAGCAGCGCCTCCGCACCAGGCCGCACACGATGTTTGAGTGAGGCAGGAAGCAGGAGAAAGAGTCCGGTGGACAAGGCAATGACCAAGGGCATCACCAAGACCATCCCTGTCATGGCGGGAAAGTTCCGCTCCAGGACCGGTGCAAACCAGAGGCCGGCCAGAAATCCAAGCACCACAGTGGGCAGCGCTGCCATGATTTCAATGGTGGGTTTGATCTTCGCTCGAAGATCCGGATGCATGAACATGGCGGTGTAGATGGCGGCCAATACCGCCAATGGCACAGCCAGGAGCACGGCATAGATGGTGCCCTTAATAGTTCCAAAAATCAGCGGGGTCAAGCTGAACTTGGCTTCAAAGTCGTCCGACCCACTCGATGATTGCCAGACCAGCTCCGGCCGATCATAGCCCTCGTACATCACGGGAGAGAACAAGGTAGCCAAGGTGATTTCCGGGTAGGGATTCGAAATGTCGTAATGCACTAGCCGATCATTTTCGGCGAGACCGACCAGGCCATCCGCCTTGGGAGAAAAATAGGTACTGCGCAGTGCCCCCTGTTGTGGAGCAAGTGTCAGCAATGTTTGTTCGGACGTCGAATGGTGCAGACGGATTTCTCCCCCGGCATCGGTCGTGATGAATCCCTTATCGCGCTGGGAAATCGTGATGTCGATGACCGCACTCTGATGAGGGGCAAACCGATGGATACGCGTCATATGGGTTGTATTCGTCGCAGCATGTTCTCGCACGGGCATCCACACAGCAATCTGCCCGGACGCATCGCCGACCACAAGACTCCGGTCACTCATCAAATAGCCCAGCGCGGTAATTGCCTGACTTCCTTCAGACGCCTGGGTCGTATCAACCCGACTAGGCTTCGCCGGTTCCCGGAGATCAAAATGATAGACCTTGCCCTCTTCCGTCCCGACCGCGAGAAGCTCTGCCCGGCCCGCGAGTGTGATCGCCGTCACCCGACCGGGGATGTTGGGTGTCAGATCGACCTGCGTGATCGACGCCGCAGCGGTTCCATCGGGACGAGATGCGGTTCGGCTTGTGGTGAGCCAGAGATGCTGATCTTGAAGCAGCGCGGCAATTCGAACATCGGAGTCCGTGCTCTGATATGCCATCTTGATGATTGGTTGCGGAGTTGGTGCGGCAACCATCGGATTCCCAACCGTAACGGACTGAGCGATCGAACGTTCGTTCCCTTGGAAGTCCTGAGTGAATTCAATTGCCACAGGGATGACGCGGCCGTCTTCCGTGCCCATGGCCAGTTGGTGCCCCTTCCCCAATGCTCGCGCGAGCGCTGTGACCGAACCATCTGGCAACAAGCCTCGCGAAGGAACCTTTGATACGGCGGACTTCCCCTCTTCTAAGAAGACAAACTCTAATGAGTCACCGCGCAGCGTATAGGCAAGCTCTTGATGCTCGTCGATGCCGACGAGCGCTGATGTCGAGGGATGCTCAAGCGGGGAGAGTGCAATCGGCTCGGTCAGAGTGGCGTGGGGCGGTTGAAAGAGTGGGATAACTTCTTTCACCAGAAAGATGCACATCCCGAGAATGCAGAGGATAATGCTGATCCCACCGGTCTTGATGATGACGTTGGTCAGCCCATCCGTGATGGACCTGATTTGTCGTCGGCTGAACAGTCCGCCCGCCAGGGTCGGGGTTGGAATTGCTCCCTGGCCTGGAGAGGGCTCTCCTTGAAGGACCGGTATTGGAGTAAGTGGCGGCACGTTCATGCTTTGACTTTCGATGTCCATTCCAACGTTTCAGCGCTACACTTCTCACAAGATCGTGAGTCGCCATATGCCTTTATGGTCTACCGACTCCGGACAGCCGGCCTTAGGCTTATTCGATTTTTGCCGATTCCTTTTCAACCACAGACTGCGGGAGCGGAAAGAAACCATCCTTGATGACGATGGCTTGCCCTTCCTTGCTATAAATAAACTTGATGAATTCTTTCACGAGCGGATCGAGCGGTTTATTCGGCGCCTTGTTAACGTAGACCAACAAATGCCGCCAGAGGGGATAGGACCCGTTCAGAGCATTGGTCTGCGTGGGCGCCACGAAGGGTGCCCCCTCCTTTTCAGCCAACGGAAGTACTCGCACGCCGGAGGTCAAATAGCCAATCCCACTGTAGCCGATACCAGCCTGATCTTCCGTGATGCCCTGCACAACAGAGGCAGAACCAGGCTGTTCCTTCACCTCGTCTTTATAGTCGCCGTTCTTGAGCGCAAACTCTTTGAAAAATCCGTAGGTGCCGGATGCGGAGTTCCGGCCATAGATACTGATCGGAGTAGCCGCTACTTCGCCGGTAATCCCCAGCTGACCCCACCGTTCAAGGGTTTGCTGCGCACCGAATCGGCGGGTCTTCGAGAAAATCGCATCGACTTGCGCCATCGTGAGTCCTGGAACGGAGTTGTCCTTGTTGACATAGACGGCCAGTGCGTCGATGGCGACCGGAAATGCGGTTGGCTTATACCGGAATTTTCTTTCGAAGGCATCGAGCTCGGTATTTTTCATCGCACGGGACATCGGGCCCAGTTGCGCGGTCCCTTCGATCAAGGCCGGAGGTGCGGTGCTTGAGCCCTTGCCTTCGATCTGAATTTTGACGCTTGGATATTGCTTGCGAAATCCTTCAGCCCACAGTGTCATGAGGTTGTTGAGCGTGTCCGAACCAATGCTGTTGACATTCCCTGATACCCCGCTGACTTTGAGGTACCCCTTCAAAGCCGGATCCAGCACGATGGCGTCATCGGCATGGGCGGATGGGAGTCCCGAAACAAGAGCTCCAATGAGGGTGATGCAAGTTAAACCAGACTTGGCAGCCGATATGTTCATAAACAGTCCTTTCGTCATCACTGACTTATTCCCTTGCCACAATAACCCTGTCGTATTGCCACCACATTACGCGAATGTTACAGGCGTGTTACATAATGAGCACCCTAGCTTGAACGACCTTGATTAAAGGGGTAGGCTGTCGCCTGCGCCTAGTCATCATCAGAAGTTAAACTGCAACTGCGTACGAACAATATCCCCCTCACGAATGTTATAGGGCGCAGTCTGCGTGTCGGTGCGTCTGCTCCGCGCATAGGCAATCGTGAACTCCAAGGACTTCGCGATTTGCCACTCCATCCCGACTTCCCATTCCCGAACCACATTGAATGGAGAATTCGTCCGATGCTTCTTTCCGCCGCTGTATTCCTGGTACCGGACATAGGGAATAAGGGTGGTCAACCAGGGTTTATTCACGTCCCACTTATACATCCCCTGGACGTAGCCGCCCTGGATGTCCCCTTCCCCAATGGCTGTTCGCGTGGCGTTCAACTGAGGACCATTGCCCCAATTCCACTCCGCCTGGAACCCGATCGGTTGCGGATAGAGCACGAAGTGCACACCGACTCGCTCGTCTAGAATGTTACCGCTATTTTCGAGTGCGGGAGTTACTGCGAGGCCAGTTCCTGAGGGAGTGCCAACATTGAACGTCCCACGGTACGCATCGACGCCGAACTGGATAGTCTGCCCGTAGGGTAGCTCCATGGGGTACGTGGCATGCAGAACGATATGTTTATTGTCATTACGGTCGTTAATGTTGATGGTCTGGCCGTTATAAACCCCGACACCTAAGACGCCATAGTCTCCACTCCCCTTGAGACCAGAGTCGACCAGTTTTCTGAATAACTTTTTGGTCTCCTTCGGCGTGTAGTAGATGAAGAATCCGAGATCCCGCTCGCCCTGCACGGCGCTATTGAGGCCATCGGCACGGTCAAAAGCGATTCGATTTTGACTGGACTGCAGATTCTCAAATCCAAACGGAACCTTCGATTGCCCGACACGAACCCGCAATTCTTTTTCCTCAAAGAACAAAAATGGCACAGGCATAAAGATATCAGCGTAAGCATCGCGAAGTTGGACAAAGTGATTACTTTGATCCCCTGTCGTGCCAGGCACAGTGCCTGCAAATTCAGGCTGAATATAAAACGACAGCCAATCCGTCACGTCGCCTGAAAAGACCATGCGGACGCGGCGGAAGGCAAAACCTGTATTGTCCCGAATGGTGTTATCGTATTCACTCCGTATGGATTTGTCTCCGGGAAGGTAGGTATAACGAGCTTGCACGTAGCCGCGAATGCTGATCTTATCAAACCATTTTTTGATTGAGGCCCTTTCTGCAACGATCGCATCTTCTCGTTCATGCTCGGCCTTGAGCTTGAGCCATTCTTCCTTCGTGATCTGTCCCTTCTCGTAGAGGAGATCCTCCACGCTTGCTTGAGCCGGATTGGTCTGGAAGATCAACCCAAGACCGATCACGCATACGCTCACTGCAAACCACCATCTCTTCATTCCACTACCTCCCTCTAGTTGGTCATGTTTCAAATACGTGGTGAGGTATAGTTCAACAGCGTTAAGATGGTGCTACGGGATTGTTGCAGATGTGTTAAATCGACTACGATTTGGTTAGTTACGACGACTCACAGAAAGCGCGGTCGGTTACAACCGGTTCAATCTGGAACCAAGCTGAGGATGAACGAATCCCTAAAAACACGCGACCAGCACCATACCGAACCGCCTCTCTGGTCGATGGCTGCGGCAGTGCTCGTTATTCTCGGCGCCCCGCTGGTTCTCTACTCTTTCGCTCCGACTGGCCCTATTCGAGAAGGGGACACCGTCTTCTCAGAGGGTGAACAGCAGGTGCAGATTCGCCAGGCAGCTACAGATCAATCGGATAAAAAGGACAACACCTGTTTACTTGATCCGAACAGTCCGTTGATCATCCTTCACGCTTCAACCGACCAGGGAGATGGCTCGATCATTGCCCATGTTCAAGGCAATCCTGCCGACGAATGGCCTTTTTGCCCCGTACATGCCGAGGTGATATTGAAAGCCCATCAGATATTCCAGGAGCCCGCGGTCTTTGGAAAGGTACGAGAGGTCTTGGTTGGATGGTTCGGTCGATGAGCGAGGTGCCGTTACCCTTTTAGGCGCTGAGCAAATTGCTTTCGAAACTTCGCAACTTTTGGACCGACCACAAACTGGCAGTAACCCTGAAGGGGATTTTGAGCAAAGTATTCCTGATGATAAGACTCCGCCTCATACCACGGACTAACTGATACGACCTGCGTGACGATGGGAGCATCGTAGAGTTTTTCAGTCGTAAGAGATCTAATGAGATCCTCTGCGGTTTGCTGCTGTTCCGAGGAGGTGTAAAAAATCGCTGACCGATACTGGGTACCTGCATCGTTTCCTTGCCGATTGAGGGTCGTGGGATCGTGAATGACGAAAAATATTTCGAGCAGTCCTTTATAGGGAATCACGCGGGGATCAAACGTAATACGCACGGCCTCGGCATGGCCGGTCTGCCCCCCACATACTGCTTCATAACTGGGATGGTCTAGGCTACCTCCGATATAACCAGACTCGACCGATTCCACCCCCCTGACTTGGTCAAAAACGGCTTCAAGACACCAAAAACAACCGCCTGCAAGGATAGCGATTTCCTTCTGATGTAAGATCGATTGCGATTCAATGCCCATGGTGTGATCGGTCGAGTGAATGACAAGATTCCTGTCGCAAGCAAAGACCGACTACTCCTCATCTTCCTCAATATCCTCAATCCCTTCATAACTCATTTCAGGGAAAGCCGCCGACGCCTTTTCACAGGCGGTTTCAATCATCTCTTCCGCATCTTCCGCCGAATCGGCATCGACCAAGAACTTCACCGTGATTGCATACCTCTGTTCCACCCCCAACTCCTTTCTCTATCCTCATACCATGATTTTTGTATTGGGATTTCAGCCTCGCTGTACTTTCCGACAGTTACGGTAGCCATGTCAACCGTGTTCAGGGTCAGGATAGCGCCTGTACAACGCATACGGCCACACTGCAGAGCGAGAGTAGGACGAGATCGCATCTAACAAATTCTCAGGAAATACTTACGAAAGAGGACATGTGCAGGCTGGAGCGACTATAAACCCGGATTCCGCAGTAGAGAGGTGCTTACGGGGAGGCTCTTGGCGTGTGGGGTGACGGGTAACTTGTCGGCACCGGGACATTCGCGACGTGCACAGCGGAGCTGGACGAGTGCGCATGCCAACCTCCTGGGTTGCCAAGAGAATCTGGCCGCCGATTCTACCTCAATTCCAAATCAACTGCGGAATCCGGGATAAAAGAAGCTACTCGTCTTGTTCGAGTTCGGAGAGTATCGTCTTGAGCTTCGCCAGCTCTTCTGGACTGATGCGCGAAAATGCGATCCCGAAAGTATTGCCATCGACCCAACGCACCGTGGCTTCATCGATCCTCAACGGCCAATCAAGGCCTGGGATGTGGAGCCGGCATTCGAGCTTGCCCCCCTGCATCACTTTGGTATCGCTTTCGATCTTACACCCACCGACGGAAATATCCAGAGTTCGTCCCTGCCCCTCTTCTCGCTGTCCTGAGAAGGTGCTCCGAAACTGGGTGGTGAATCTCGGCTGGACCCGCCGATCATCAGGCAGAGGTTTGGCCGGAGTCTGATCAGAGGGTTTTGACTTGAAGAGAGAACCGAGTTTTCTCAAAGATGAATTCCTTCAGCAAATCTCATCATGGGAGAGCACTCCAATCGACCTTTTCGAACCCCAGGGAAGAACTGATCCACTATGCGGATCGACCCCCCCTTGTGAAATATCCTATTTCTTGGTGGAAAGAAGCATGTGGCCGCGGCGGTTCTGTTGATAGCAGGGCTCATCCCGATCAAAGCAGAAGGGACGCTCCTTTCCATACGAGACAATCGCCACCTGCTTGGGATTCGCCCCAACTTCCGCCAGATAGCTCCTAGCCGCCTTGGCGCGTTTGTCGCCCAACACCATGTTGTAATCGGTCGTGCCTCGCTCGTCACAGTGCCCTTCAATCTTCAGCGTGGCGCCTGGATGGTCCTTAAGATACGCCGCGTCGTGATTGAGCGCTTCCATACCGGGCTCCGACAAGGTCCACTGGTCATACCCAAAGAACACATCCTGCAACCCCGCCTCCACGGCAGCCTTTTCTTCTTGTGTCAATTCCGCACGCTGATGCGCGCTGTGCCCAGACGGGTTCATTGAGGTCGAGTATCCACCTTGCCCAAGTCGCTCCTCTGACGGATTGCGGGAGAACCCGCTCAGTTCTCCGCTGGAGCCTCCTCTAGACATATTGGGGAGCTTCGCAGCCCCGCTCTCCGCATCACCTGCCCCCTCAGACTTGATCCATTTTGTGTTACAGCCTTGGTTTGACAGCAAAATTAATCCCATCGCCATCACCGCTCCGGACTTCGCAATTACTCTATTCATGCCCCTTCCCCTCCATATGACATCCCGATCCCGCGGCTCAATCGATTCAGTGGCAATTCCTGTTGTAATGATGACCTGGCATGAAGCTCGCCGGTTGCCTTCTCCTCACGAAACAAATATAGCACCGCTCTTGAAAAGGGACGCTTTAGCAGAAGCCTAGCCGATGAATGACAGGATACCTAATACATTCAAATATTTGGCAAGGCGACGGGGAAAGATTGTCTGACTAGACAGGGAACTACAATTGGGCCAGCAAGAATACGAGAAACATGAGAGGGAGAGAAGAAAGAGGCCGATCAAGCACCACTGGTAGCTTAAACGGACGGACCCCTCTCTTGCTCAGCGGGATCCTTTCCGATCAGACCAACGGATTGGTTGCAATACTGCTCCTAACCCAGCCATCGCACCGATCAGCAACAGCATGGCTAGTGCAATCACGAGGAAAAATGCTGCTCTCATGTCGTGCAAAATGGGGATCATAGTACCTCCCTCTGCTTGCTCGATTCATTGACTGCGCCATCCGCATTCACAAACCCAGGGACTCGCCGGGTCCATCTTCTCAAGTGGTCTTCCACAACAGGGGCATTCTCTGGTCCAAGCACACCGCTTCTTCTGTTCAGAGTATACCGCTCCAAACGTTGCCCGCGCTCTATATCGGCTAAACCACGGCACGAGATAACCTCTTTTACGCATAGATGTCATAGTAGATGAACTTCCATCACGGTTCTATCCAGCTTTCGTGGAATGACCGGCGAAACCCGCATAGCCCAACTCATTGGAAATGCATAGAAATATGATTCATTGCTTGGTACATCCCAGCAGAAATTGAGGCTGCAACCCACTGATTCGAGGGCTTATCTAAGCGATTTAGCCATCAAAATCGCACCTACTAGGGAGGCTACACAGACAGATGAATGAAAAGCAAGGTGGGAATGACGCACCCTACGGCTATCGAGAATGAACGGTGGGAAAAATTTGCAATCCAGCTTAGATCAGGACGGCACTCTGCCCAGGAGACATGCTCCTCTAAATCCTGAACGATTCGCCTCTTTCCCCATCTTGTCCACGCCATACCCTAAAACAGCGGCTTCTTCCCGCCGGCTTTGATGATGACGTGGCGAAAGGCTTTCGAAAGGCTGTCTAGAGATGCCATGTCACAGACAGGAATGTAAATTTCTCCCTTCCTTTCTCCAGGCTTATCTTTAGGGGCGCGATCCTCATAGACAAGCTCTTCGAGACTCGTCACAACTAACTTTCCTGTTTTTAGTTCGTGTATGGGTTTGCCTGATATTGCGAGAGACGCCAGCCATTCGGTCATGCAGGCCCCCCGCGCACAACGCAATCGAACTCCATAGAGGTTCGCATTTTCGCCCTCCTGCTCGGAACTCACGCTTGGAGACAATGCGTTCAAGTCAAACTCCTGAATCCTTTCTACGGGTGATTGAAGCCCGAATATGCCGCTCAACTTCCTGTGTTCATTGAGACGTGTCACAATTTTGAGAGCTGATGGAGGTGTCACTACCACATCGACCTTCGCCATTCTATCCATATGCCAGAGGGATCCGTCCTTAGCGATCATACGTTGCAAACCACTGTGCATTGTTCCACATGCTTCCCACGTATCTTTGATAAATGCGACCGTCTCCTCCAGCGAGGGTCCATCTGTGCCGGGTGCATCATTCGATATCGCCCATGCACTCGGCAGACTCGTCATCAGGACGAAAATGATATAGCCACCTAGCCTCCCAACCTGGCACTTCATCATCATGTTGCCACCTCACAAGACTGTGACGCGAAATACGATCTTGAATCTACTCTTGATCTGACCAATATTCAGATGAGTTCCCAACGCCCGTCTGCAGATGCAGCGTACGCGGGGAACAACTTTCGTCCAGGACCAACACACCAGTCGCGCTCACAGAGAATAGGATCTGCGAGAATCGATGTTCAGCATGACCGACCCTGATCTGCACTCCATTCAGTGCCTGGATGGTCTTACCCAGACTGGGCAACAAGAAATCGATCTCAACCATAACTTAGCTCATGCGTAGCTTCAGTAAAGAGCAAATCTGGTTTTCGGGAAGCAAAAGAAAGGGCACAGCTCGATCATGATATCGGCAGGCTCGACGAATCAGTCTCCTTATTCTGGGTTAGGGGCTTGCAGCCCCCATGCAATCAACTTGGCAGGGCAACTCGTGAAGATTCGGTAACTTGTTGCTTATTGGTGCGCCCGGCAGGAATTGAACCTGCGACCTACGGGTTCGAAGCCCGGCGCTCTATCCAACTGAGCTACGGGCGCAGCAGGAGTACATGAATCACGTTAGGACGAGACTTGTCAAGGTTCAGAGAGTCTACCAAGGCAACTAGAGTCGTGCCAGAATCTCATCAGCAACTTGCGTGGCGGATTTTCCATTGGTCTCAATGATGTAATCAGCAGCAGCTTGATACTTCGGCGTCCGTTCACGAAGCACATCTTGAATCTCGTCAAGAAACGACTTCGTTCCAGTGAGAGATGGTCTTTGTGTATCCGCCCCAATTCGCCTGGCAATGGTCTCAACTGGGGCAGTCAGCCAGAACAGCTTCCCTGTGCGTTTCAGCCCCTCGACATTTTGCGATCGAAGGATCGCGCCCCCGCCAGTATCGATCACGACCCCATCCCGGCCCGCTAGGTCCTGGCAAATCTTTGTTTCGAGATCACGAAAGTACACCCACCCATGTTGTTCAACGATCTCAGGAATGCTTTGGACGGCCGATTTCACAATCTCCGCATCGGTCGAAACTAGGACACGTCCAAGTCGCTCCGCCACAAGCTTTCCAACCGTGCTCTTTCCCGTACCTCGATAGCCAATGAGCACCACATTCATCGAAAATGAGACTCCAAGACCTGGCGCATCACTTCAACCGGAGCAGACTGATCGGTCCATAGCTCAAATTGCGCAACTGCCTGATTGAGGAACATGTCCAACCCAGAAATTGTCTTGCAGCCCGCAAGTCCTGCATCTTTGAGCAATCGCGTCTCGCGTGGATTGTAGACAATGTCCATCACCGCCAGATCGGGATGGAGGAGCGAGGCAGGAACGCAGGTGGCCTCGGCTTTCGGAGACATCCCGACCGGAGTGCAATGAATGAGCATATGCGCAGCAGGAAGAACCCGACGAAGGGTTGACTCATCCAGATACGAATCCTCTACCGTCACCGCTGTCGTAGAACGAATATCCTGAGCCAAGCGAGTCCGCTCTGCATCCTCGATCCCCAGCAAGGTCAATTTCTCTGTGCCGGACTCAGCGGCCAGCGCAACAGCGATCGCTCGGGCAGCGCCTCCGGATCCAAGCACAACGATGCGTCGTCCCTTGAGCTCAACTCCGCCCTCCCGTAAGGCCCGCAGCGCACCGGTCGCATCCGTGTTGTACCCGGTGAGTTTACCTTTTCCAGCAACGATTGTGTTGATCGCACCGATCTTTTGGGCCGTCGTCTCCACATGATCAAGAAATGGTATAGCTGCCACTTTGTGAGGAATCGTGACGCTCGCTCCGCGAAAGTTTCCCAGTGCACGGAGCCCTTTGATGGCCTCACCAATCGCTTCCACTTGCCAGGCGAGATAGACAAAGTTGAGCCCCAATTTGCGGAACGCCGCATTGTGGATAGCTGGCGACAGTGAATGCCCGACCGGATTGCCAATCACTCCGCAAAACTGTGTCCGAGTATCAATATCCATTTCTTCACCAAGCACGGAAGCTACTATCGTTTGTTGCCGCAACCACTACCCTTTATAGACGGTCATCCCCCCATCAATAGGAATGGTCGCCCCAGTCATCCAGGCTGCTTCATCTGAGGCCAGATACAGAACCAGATTCGCCACTTCTTCTGGTGTCCCAGGACGACGTATCGCATATTGGGCCAGAATGGGCTGAAGCATATCTGGATTAGCCATCAAGGGGGCCGCCATAGGCGTATCAATGAGACCAGGGTTCACCACATTACAGCGAATTCCTTCCTTCGCATATTCGACAGCCAATGCGCGCGTCAAGGCGTCAAGCGCCCCTTTGGATGCCGTATAGGCAGCTAAGCCGGAGAGACCGACTAAGCTGGCAATGGACGAGATATTCACGATCGAGCCTCGTCCTTGTTTCAGCATATGGGGGATGACGGCTCGTGTCATGCGGAAGACCCCGGTTAAGTTGATATCCAATACGTTTGCCCAAACGGCATCAGCAGTTTCGTGGAGCCGCTTTCCAAACTCGCCGATCCCCGCGTTGTTGATCAGAATATCAATCCGCCCAAAGCTATCGATCGTTCGACGGACGACATCCAGTACATGGGTTTCGTCCGTCACTGAACCAGCAACTCCGAGTACTTTTCCCTTGTTATGTCGGATCACACTGGCCACACGATCCACTTCCTGTTGCCGACGTCCCGTGATGACAACCGATGCTCCCTCCTCGGCAAAACGTTTTGCGATGGCTTCGCCGATTCCGGCATTACCTCCCGTCACCACGGCTACCTTGCCTTCCAATCTATTCATGCATTCAGCTCCTCTTCTGCGTCATCGGACAGACATTCCCGATCTCGGTCTGGAGGAGCCTCTCTCCCAACCATCGAACGGAGCAGCCCTGGCTCCACCTTTCGGGCTACGGTGATGAATCCAGAATGGGCGACCATGCGATGATCAGGCCGCACGCTCCTGCCCTGCACAGACCAGGTTCGGAGCAGCGTTTCAAACGTTTCGATCATCCCGAATACAGTTGCCCGTTCAAGCGCCTCAACCGTTTGTACGACTTGGGGTACGGTGGGGACAAAGCTCAGATAGATCCCACCGGATCGCAGCGCGTTGGCTGCATGGGGGACCACTTGCCAGGGCTCAGGTAAATCGAGCACAACACGATCGAAGGGAATTCCATCGTCAAGCAGATCAATACCTTCATAGGTATTCTTCCGCAATGCCGTCAGGTTGGGGACGGGCCCCATATAGCGATCGACGTTCAGCAGTGCAGTGCGGGCAAAATCCTCCCGCATCTCATAGGTCACTACCAACCCTCGTGGCCCTACCGCTCGCAACAGCGCCATGGTCAACGCGCCAGAGCCGGTTCCAGACTCGAACACCCGCGCACCCGGATAGACATCCGCCCACATGGGAATCAGCGCAAGGTCTTTCGGATAGAGCACTTGAGCGCCCCGCGGCATTTTCAGCACGTAGTCTCCGAAAGTAGGCCGGACAGCCAACATCTTTTTCCCGCCCGATAGAACAACAATGGTCCCATCCGGCCGCCCGATAATCGTGTCGTGAGCGATCTTCTGACCACTGAATTGATAGGTTTCTCCCGCCTTCAACGTAAGGGCATACTGGCGCCTTTTGTGATCGACGAGATGGATGCGTTCGCCGCTTGATAGTTGAGACATGCCGCGCATTCTAGGGGGTTCATTCTGGAGTTTGCAACCAACGGCCATTTCGTGACAGCAAAAGAAAATAGAATTTCTCGATCTACTCGCTGTTCATCCCTTCGGCGCTTTTGGCGCCTTGCGCGCATGGAGTTCACAATGCGTGGCATCGTGTTTCCGTACAGAGCTCTACACAGGCAGATTCTCGCAGCAGCAATGGGAGTTGCCATCATCTCCCTGTACCTGATGCTCATGGACAGTCCGACCTATGCCGGTGACATCGTCGTTGCCAGTTATGAAGGAGTGATCAACCCGGTAGCTTCGGAGTACCTGCACGACGCTCTCGCCTTGGCCCACTCGTCGGGTGCCCAGGCTCTGATCTTCAAACTCGATACGCCCGGAGGATTGGATACCTCCATGCACCTGATGATCAAAGAGATGACCAGTTCACCCCTTCTTGTGATCGTGTTCGTCGCTCCTCCTGGAGGCCGGACTGCCTCTGCAGGAGTCTTCATTACACTAGCAGCCCGTGTGCCCGCCATGGCACCCAGAACCAACATTGGAGCCGCACACCCCGTCGCGATGGGCGGCGGTGAAATGGACAACACGATGAAGGAGAAAGTGGGAAAACGATGCGGCGGCTTACATCAAGAGCATCGCGGAGTAGCGTGGACGGAACGTATCATGGGCCGAAGATGCGGTTCAAAAAAGTATATCCGCCACAGAGCAAGAAGCTTTGAAATTCAAGATCATCGACATGGCGGCTAAAAACATTCCTGCGATCTTAAAGCAGCTGAGCGAGAGAATGATCGTCCTTTCCACGAGGGCAATCACGTTCTCGATCAAGGCCGTAAGACTTCGTGAATTCCCGATGGGAACGCGTCAACTTGGACCGTCACCATGGAAGTCCCCTCGCAAGATGTCATCACGCGGGATAATATTTCCGTGAAAGTGAACGCCGTCATCTTTCTCAGGGTGGTCAATCCCCAGCGTGCCGTGGTCGCCGTTCAAGATTACCTCCATTCGACATCGCAAGTAGCTCAAACCACGCTACGAAGTGTACTCGGGCAAAGCCAGTTCGACGACCTGCGGTCGAAGCGCGATGACATCAATGCCGAGCTGCAGCGAATTATCGATCAACAGACCGAACCATGGGGAGTCAAGGTTGCTGCCGTCGAGGTAAAGAATGTGGATATCCCTCAAGACATGCAACGTGCGATTGCCCGGCAAGTGGAAGCCGAGCGGGAACGTCGAGCCAAAATTATCTATGCGGAAGGGGAATTTCAAACCGCGCAGAAACTGGCGGAAGCAGCGGATGTGATCAGTCGAAACCCTGCCGTGCTGCAGCTGCGATATCTCCAGACACTCGTCGAGATCGTGGCTGAGAAGAACTCGACTACGATCTTCCCAATTCCGATCGATACCCTTGCCCCGTTCATAGAGGGATTGCTACCGAAATAGTGTGGCATTTCAGCCAGATCATTGATGCCGATCCTACATAGATGCCGCATAAGTGCTACAGTTCCTCCTTTGCTTTCTCATTAGCCAGCACTAATCTTTCTGATTTTTCGGGCTGATCACACCGGCTGTTTCTCATCTTCAATCCAGCATCCCTTTTGCTTCGTAGAAAGATTACATGGGTAATGATTCGGCGAATCTTCTTGGCTTAATAAGACTCTAACCAAAGTGAGCGATGTTCAACCAGAGCAAGGGGTGATGTGATGAAAGAAGAACTTCGATCCTCTGAGGGACTGGATATACGGACAAGGTTTGCCCCCGATGCCGATGATGCCAAAGCGAGTGGCATATTGGGGATGATCAGTCGTGTTGAGACTGAGGAATCCGGAGCGGATGAGAAGCCTCAACCGGTCATGCGTCCAAGCCCGGGGGCCAGCCCATTCCTCTTGGAATCGTTGTACTTCCGGTCCTTCGACAAACGGGGACTCTTGACGCGAGAAGAAGAGGTCACGATTGCCAGGCGCGTAGACCATGGGACACGACGCATTCGGACTACGCTGCGGCAAGCGGTGAAGGTGCTGCTCAAGTCTAAGCGTACGTCTATCTGTACAGACACCGTGAAAATGCTCCAAGTCGTCAGACGATTGAGTGGGTTTTCAGCCACCGCATTGGACAATGCGGAGAAGACTTTAGGCACCGCCCTGAGTCCGTCAGACCCAGATCTCAGACCTGCCGCAACGACGATAAGACAACTGAAAGCATCGCTTGATGAAATCCGATCCGCCAGGATCATCCTGGAGCAAGGGAAGGATGAGCTCGTACGGCATAACTTGCGTTTGGTCGTCGATGTTGCCAAGCATTACACCGGACGGGGATTGAGCTTGCTGGATCTCGTGCAGGAGGGCAACATCGGCCTGATGAAAGCGGCCGAACGATATCAGTATCGGAAAGGCTTCAAATTCAGCACCTACGCGACGTGGTGGATTCGACAAGGCATCACCCGCGCAATTGCGGATCAATCGAGAACGATTCGGATTCCAGTGCACCAGACCGAAGCGTCACATCGAGTCCTCCGCGTCATGCGGAAACTTGGGCAGCAATTCGGGCGGCCCGCTCGGTTAGAAGAGATCGCTCATGTGCTGCGCATGAGGCCAGAAAGGCTCCGCGAGACCATGCAGGCGTTTCAGGAACCCGTAGCCTTAGAGGCTCCAATTGGTGACGGAGAGACACAGTTTGGCGACATGATTCCGGACCAGCAGGCCGTTCCACCCGATGCGCATGTCCATCGTGGCGAGTTGACCGATCAACTCGACCGAATTCTAAGCACCTTGACGCCTCGCGAGCAAACCGTCATCAGACTCCGGTTCGGGATCGGCTACGATGAAGCCAGCACCCTGGAGCAAGTTGGTCAAAGTTTGTCCGTGACACGCGAGCGTATCCGCCAAATCGAAGCCAAAGCACTAAAGAAACTGAAGACCCCGGAGATTAAAGAACTCTTCGTCGCTATCAAGTAGCGCCTGCTTACTCTCCTCGTGTCGACGGCCAGATTCATGACCGTCGACACGCAACTTTCCACCGTATGGGTCGTTATGCGACAATGTGCACCCCATGCACACATGTCTTCTCCTTAGTCCAGCTGCCCCCCTTAGAGACAGGCCATGGGACAGGCTTTTGATCCTCCTTGGTCAACCGACCTGTCGCTTCCAACAGGTGCCTCAGTGAACCTTTCCACTGCTATCCCCGCTCTGGCTCTGGATATGCTCTCTCCGCACGGAGAAGCCGTTCGAGTCTTTTCGGATCCAGTTCCCTATCTTCATGCATGGGAGCTTCAGTCTCGCTTGCACGAGGAGCGGGTCCGTAATCAGGTACCGGACACCGTCCTGATCCTTGAACATCGCCCTGTGTATACCTTGGGGCGAAGTACCACCGCATCGCACTGGGGCGGCAATGCCGCGCTCTTATGTGAACACGGAACGGAACTCCACCATGTCAATCGCGGGGGGTCCATTACGTTTCACGGCCCAGGACAGATTGTGATCTACCCCGTGCTCAAGCTTGATCGGCATGCCACGGGTCCAAGGCAATTGGTCTGGTTACTCGAAGAAATCATCGTTCAATTGCTGAGCCGCTGGAATATCACCGGCCACCGCATCCCCGGCAAGCCCGGCATTTGGGTCATGACTCCAACCCCTGAAAAAATTGCTTTCGTCGGCATCCGCATCGAGCGCGGTGTGACGCTCCATGGGTGTGCACTCAACGTGGATCTTGACGTGACACCGTTCCATCGAATCCATCCCTGTGGGTTGTCGGACTGCCGAATCATATCCATGGCAGCAGCGTGCCAAAAGGCGATCTCGCTCGATCTCGTTAAACAGGAACTTGCTCGGCTCTGTCGCATGATGCTCAAACTCCATGGGCCTGCAGGACTCGATACAGACTGAGGAACATCTATCCGACAACTAGGAAGGACCACGATGCAAGAACTCGACACCCCGACGTTTCGTTTGGCGGTTGCTCAGTTTGATCAAGCCGCGGAAGCGATGGGACTTGACCCAAACCTCCGCGAACGGCTGAAGCTGCCCCAACGCTCGCTCGTCGTCAGCCTGCCAGTCCGTATGGACGACGGGCGGGTTGAGGTCTTTACCGGTTATCGCGTTCAACACGATTCATCCCGTGGCCCCTCCAAAGGCGGCGTACGTTACCATCCCGATGTGAACCTCGGTGAGGTGGCCGCTCTTGCAATGTGGATGACATGGAAATGTGCGCTGGCTGGATTACCGTACGGCGGCGCAAAAGGCGGAGTCGCAGTCGCGCCGAAACAACTATCCCCAGCTGAATTACAGCGACTGACACGACGATACGCCGCGGAGATTTTCCCACTGATTGGCCCGGACAAGGATATCCCGGCCCCCGATGTCGGGACCGATGCCCAGATCATGGCATGGATGATGGACACATACAGCCAGCAAGTTGGCTACGCCGTTCCTGGCGTCGTGACCGGCAAACCACTGTCGATCGGGGGAAGCCTGGGCCGTGAAGAAGCGACGGGACGCGGAGTCGTCTATGTGACGCACGAGGTGCTGCGTCACCTCAAGTTGTCACTTGATGGTGCCTCCGTGGCGATTCAAGGATTTGGGAATGTCGGCTCACACACGGCCCGCATCATGCACGAGCATGGCGCACGGATCATTGCTGTCAGTGACGTCAACGGGGGTCTCTACAGCAACAAGGGATTGGATATCACAGCGCTCCTTCGACGCGACCCCAGCCAGCCGCTGCATGAAAGCAAACTTGGGGATGCCATCACGAATGAAGAATTACTCCAATTAGACTGCACCGTACTCGTGCCCGCCGCCCTATCCGAGCAGATCACGGCTAACAATGCGAATTCTTTGAGATGTCGAATCTTGTCTGAAGGGGCAAACGGTCCGACAACTTTGGAAGCCGACCGCATCCTCGCGGACAAAGGTATTTTTGTGATCCCCGATATTCTCGCGAACTCCGGCGGCGTCATCGTCTCGTACTTCGAATGGGTGCAGGACCTGCAGCGTTTTTTCTGGAGCGCAACAGACATCCAGGATCGACTGCACGACATCATCACGTCTGCGTTTCAGCGCACCCTTCACTTTTCGACTGAACGCCGAGTGTCCATGCGCATGGCCGCGCTCATGAGTGGTATTGACCAGGTCGCCCAAGCACATCTCCAGCGTGGGCTATACCCCTGATCCGCAATGCTTCCATCAACGTTCCATCATAATCTTGGGGCGAGATACTTGCTCCTCGCTAACCACGTACGCTAGGCTAGCGGCTATCAGACAGAGACGGAATAGGTGGACCTCATGGATCGGAGCATGGTTGCAACAGCGTGGGAACAGCACTGTGCCATCGGTTGGCCTCAGTTTGCGAGTCCCGATCAAGGGCAATTGATGACGATCGACACGGTCATTAGTGGCTGTGTGGTCTTCTACCTCGATAGTTCAGACGGTCTCGACGACCAGCGGGTTGCCATCGTGAAAGACTGCTTGGAAGATCTCGACGAACTGACGGAAACACTGGACGCCGAACCCCAAACTTACTTTTTCCGGCTTCGCGAACTCGGCGCGATGTTGCTGGGCGATGAGCCACGGTCATGAGGCAAGCGTACCGCCTCCACCCAACGAGTCCCTATCCAGTGACTGCTCACGTGTCCCATTTCTTGCAGGTCCGACCGCTCTTGGCTACAATGAGCCCTATGCTTTCCTGGATTCTACTGGTTCACCCATTCTGATCAATCGCGAACCCATACAGAAGAAACGCCACACACCAATGACGAAAGAGCGTGTCGTGCGAAGAGTCATCATCCTGCTGGCGAGCGTCCTCGTAGCGCTTGGCTCAGCTCATGCTGAGCCGTACGAGTTGAGTAAGAGCGATGTCATGGAGCCAAAGGCCATTTCGAGCACTGAGATCTCGCTGTTCGGCGTCAAACTCGGTGACTCGGAATCCAAGGCCGTTGAAACGCTTGTCACTGAAAAGATTTCCGGAGTCAAGGTTGAGCAGGAAGCGACGTTCATCTTCCTGCTCGATCAACGAAAGCCAACCGGTCCAATGGCTGGGGTGCGTATCCAGGATGGGAGAGTCGATCTTCTGTTCATCAATAATCGATTCACGTATAAGACCAGAGGCATCTTTCGTAACGTGCTCAATAGTGAGAGCCCCGAAGAGATCCGAAAGGTGTTAGGCCAAGAGGAGTATGGTGACGAAAACGTCATGGGCGCCGTCATGGCCTACGATAAGCAGGGTTTCCAAGTGAACTACCTCGGGAAAGATATCAACATCGAGTTTTCCGCCCCTCGGTAATTCACCCAAAACGTGGAGTCAGGCCCAGGGAAATCCATCTTGAATCTTCGATAAGAAGTCCTCACCTGCAAACTCTGAAACAGGGTCACCAGCACAGGCCGATAAGCTGAATGGGTACACGCCGCTATCCCTGCTCACTCGGTGAGTAGATATGCCAAGGATGAGAGCTGGAGGCCGCTATTGATGGGTATTTGTGAGGCGAAACCCGTAATCGATGAGGCTTTTCGCGGTATTCCACCGACGATTGGAGTTTAGGATTACGAGAAGCAGATCGTTGCCATTTTGAGAAACTTTGGCAATAAGGCATCGGCCTGCTTTGGAAGTGAATCCGGTCTTCACCCCTACTACACCTGGAATACGACCAAGTAATCGATTCGTGTTATGCAGGACGTAGGCGCGATATCCACTAACCGGTGTGATAATTTCACGTTCCTCTCTGACGAGGTCTCGGAACACCGCGTTTCGCATCGCCACCTCACTGAGTGCCGCCAGATCTTCAGCTGTCGAGTAATGATCTGGGCCGTCGAACCCGCACCCGTTGCTGAAATGCGTGCCGGATAGTCCAAGTGCCACGGCCTTGGCATTCATCAATTTCACAAACTGCTCTTCATCGCCGCCGAC
Source organism: Nitrospira sp. (assembly GCA_005116955.1). Classification (GTDB taxonomy): domain Bacteria; phylum Nitrospirota; class Nitrospiria; order Nitrospirales; family Nitrospiraceae; genus Nitrospira_D. The sequence continues at coordinate 432,504 of SWDI01000005.1, forward strand.
ATGCTCGACAGCCGCCAGGCAGGCGTCATTGGCTGAGACCATCATCATCGCCTTGAGCAAATCCCCAAGGCGAAAGACTTCTCCAACCTTGAGTCGCAAGTGAGTCTTGGGAGCCTTCGCCGCATTCCGGCTCACGGTGGCCAGATCATCAAGGCGACCTTTCTCAAGGATGATCAGCGTCGACATAATCTTGGTGAGACTGGCCGGAGACAGACGTTTCCCCACCTCGTACTCGAACAGAATGCGACCTGATCGCAATTCCTTTAGGAGAATACTGTGCGCCGGAATTCGTTTCCAGGGGAGGGGTTGTGGAACATAGCTGACAGGATGGGTGGCCCGCATCCTAGAATGGTCCTCCATCCCTGAAGCCGGACATATGGTGAGTATGAGCAACGAAAGAAAGACGGCCGAACTTAGCGCAAGGCGAGGAAGAATCCGACCCCAACTCTGTCTATGATCGTCGGGCGAGATAGGGTCGTGCTGCGCCACAAAAGACCGCCTCTTTTAGAAAATGAAGGATTCACGCACTTTATCACCTTTCCGCCCACTATCAATCACTTTATGGAAAAACCGGAGGAGGTCCGCCAGATCAATCCAGAACCCGCAATTGAGACAGCGTGCGTATATCCGACGATTGACGAGGGTATAATGGCGCTCCACCAGCATAAATCCCTTGCACTTGAGGCACTCCATACATGTCCCGTTCTCTCCGATTACCGAATGCGATTCATGATGAGCGCGACGCATCCGGCGAGCAAGCCACCGCCCATGAGCGTCGTGCCAAAATACACCAAGACATTGGTGCCCCCAGCCGGTTGAGTCCCTTCCCACAAATCCCGAACCCCACCCTGCACCATCAGGACGGAAAGGGTCAATAGAGCCCCAATCATGAACCACCATGCAAAGGATCGAAACGCCATCGTAATGCCTGATAATCGCGGGCAGTTTTCCTCACCGGCAACTCTAGCGAAGGCCCTCCTGGCTGTCAAGAATAGTCAGCGATTGCTCGCGTCCGACTCTCGTGCCTTCGACGTGGCAACGGATTTGAGTCCACGGTGAAGAAAGATCGAGACGCTGCCACTCCCGTTATCGGCGACGGCCAGTCCGGGTTCTTCCAGCGCAGAGGTTATGACATGAAAGGACGAAAGAGCAAACGGACCGGACTTCGTGCGGTAATTTCTCGGTGGGTAATGGAAGGTCCCATCGCCTTTTCCGAATAAGATCGATAGGTCATTAGACTGGAGATTGACGATCGCGACATCCTCGATCCTATCGCCATTGAAATCCCTCGCCAATCCAAAGTTCGGACCGGCATCGGCCCCAGAATCCTTACCGGATCGGAATGTCGCGTTGCCGTTTCCAAGAAATGTCGTGAAGCTGTCCTTCTCTCCGTTGATGACCAGTAGATCTCGGTGATGATCGTTATTGAAGTCGGCAAAACTTACGCCAAGAGGTCGACGGCCTGTCGAGTAGTCTGTGGGCTCCCGAAAAGAACCGTCGCCATTCCCGAGCCAAATGGAGACGGCATTCGACATCGGGCCTCCATTCGTCACCACCATGTCTAGCTTCCCATCGGCATCAAGATCGGAGAGGGCAACGGATGTGGGAGTATCTCCATGTTCGTACTGAACTCCGTGTCGAAATTCACCGGTCCCGTTCCCTAGAAAGATTTTGACTTTGTCGTTCCGTAGAGCAACGACAAGATCCGTATGATGGTCGCGGTTGATATCGTTGGCGGCCAGTGCAATGGGTGCACGATGGACCGGATAACGTGGTCCCTCTTCAAACTTTCCATCTCCATGCCCGAGCAAGATCATGATTTCGTCGCCACCGGAGCACGCCAAGGCCACATCAGCATGTCGGTCCTGATTGAAGTTGCCCATCACGAGGGAACGTGGTTCCTGACAGACATTCAGCTGAATCTGATCTCTGAATGTCCCATCTCCATTCCCTAACAGTATCGAGAGGGTATTACTCACAATATTGGTGGTGACGAGATCGGTGAACGAGTCATGATTGAGGTCCTCGGCGACAATCGTGGTTGGATTCTTGCCGACCTTGTAGCTGGCAAAATAATAAAAAGGATCAGGTGGGTTATACGGCTCGCTCTTGGAACAGGCCCACAGACCATCACCAAGGAGAAGGAACAGCCATAGCAGGGAAAGAAACGGCCTGGCTGCATAGGGTTTCCGCTCGATATCAATCGTCACATCGTCTCCGATACCCGAACTCTGCTCGCCCAATGGGCCTATGATGGTCGAATCAAAAGGCCCAGTATACAGAGGCGGTCTTCCCACTCGCAATCTTCAGCAAGACCTCATCAGCCTTTGAATTTTGCCTGCCGCTTACGTTATGATG
>SWDI01000005.1:434961-523794 GCA_005116955.1 Nitrospira sp.
TACGACATTCCCAATTTAGACAACGAACCGCTCCCGCAAATTCGGCACAAGTTTTGGCCCCAGCAGGTGGGAGCCCATTAGAAGAGAATCTTCGATACGAATTGGTTGGGTATTTCCGGGGAACACGTTGGAATTGACGGACGAGAAGCTTCGTCTGATTAGAGTGTTCCCTCGCCTTTGAGATAGCTGCGGAAACGATCCATGAGATCGGCTCCCAGAGTCCCGCCGTCAGGTTTCTTTGTCGACGGGTCGGCAAAGTGTCCACGGATTTCCTGAAGACGTTTCTCCGCCTGATCATTCCCCTGCAAACGCTTGGTTTTCTGGAGAGCGGTTTCAAAGGCATCGAACGTCAATTCATGATAGCCGAACGAGCGGATGCGCTTGACGGCTTTCATCATTGCCTGATTCCGAAATGTCGTCAAATGGTCTGAGTCAACCTCTTTCAACCCCAACTTGCGTGCACGCCGTTCGGCTGCTTTGCGGATACCGCTACGGACAAAATCAGGAGACGTTTGAAGCCGCTTCCAGGCTTCATCCGTCCATGCCATTCGTTCCTGCGGTGCTTCCCAGAGTTCATGCAGAATCTGTTCATCGATGCGGGTGAGGCCTCGTTCTCTGGCCAGATCCTCACTATCTCGTTTCAGCATATCCGTCACAAAGTCCATTGCGATGGGCGGCGAGTGCTTTAACTTGTCTTGCAGTAGCGCCACCGCTTCCTCGGTCCATTCCATCGGGGGGCCGCTCTCCTCGCGGAGGTCACCAAGCGCTTCCACTTTTTCAAACAACTCGACATTCACTTCGAGATGCCCTCGCTCCTTCGCAATTTCCTCCGCAATCTGCTTGATCATCGCGCGCATGAACTCGGGTACCATACCCAACCGCTCCTTCGCGGCGGCAGTCCACGGCAGGCGGCCATTAGCCATCTCATCGACAGCGGAGGCCATGCCGGCCTCACCGCCCATGCGTCCCATCATCTGTCCTTTAAACTGCTCAAGAATCTCCTCGGTGATTTCCTCGTACCCCAATTCTCGCGCTTTTGTTTCAGCCAAGCGACGGACCATGCCACGCAGAAATATTGGGGCGCGCTCCATGCGTTTGAGAGCACCGTCAGTCCAGCGGACGTCCGTGGTATTTGCCTGCGAAGAATCTGATACCGACATGGACTCCCCTTTCAACCAGACAATCGCTACTGTTGGTTGAGCAATTCCTTCAGCTCTTTGCCGGCCTTGAAAAATGGGACTCGCTTGGCCGGTACCGCAACCGTCTCTCCGGTCTTTGGATTGCGCCCTTCTTTCATTCGACGAGCCCGCAGACGAAAGCTGCCAAAGCCACGGATCTCAGTTTTATCGCCATTTTTCAGCGAATCCCTGACACAATCGAAAATGGTGTTGATCACTACTTCGGCCTGTCGCTTCGTCAGCGTGGTGACTTGCTCAGAAACTTTTTCAATGATCTGCGCCTTAGTCATATCCACCCTCCCTTCGCCGCGATAACCGCCACACCTTCATGGCCACAGCTAGAATGCCATAAGATACTTCAAATTCACACCCGGCTGAACATCCAACTTGGGGAACAGCATGCTGAGTTTCGAGTCCAGAACTTCGCGAAGAGAAAAACGGCGGCGAGGCTCGATGACCTTCGGTTCCCCTTCGATTCCGACGACCTCCGCAGCCAGTTGAATGGCATCTTCCAAGTCGCCGAGTTCGTCGACCAGCTTTGCTTCCTTAGCCTGACGTCCGGTAAAGATTCGCCCGTCGGCCAACGCTTGAGCAGCCCGGAGTTCGAGTGAACGGCCTTCCGCTACCGCCTCGATAAACTGCTTATGGACATCATCCATCACGCCCTGCAACAAGCCTCTTTCATCCGCACTCATCTTCCGAAGTGGAGAACCGACATCCTTATACTTTCCACTCTTAATGACGACCCCCTCCACGCCGATCTTCTGGAGTAACCCTTCCACATTGGCCGTTTCCATGATGACGCCGATACTACCGGTCAGAGTCCCAGGATTAGCTACAATCCGATCCGTTGCGGCAGCAATGTAATATCCTCCCGATGCGGCGACACTTCCCATTGACGCGATCACCGCCTTGTTGTGCTTACTTCTGACCCGCTTGACGGCATTATAAATCTCTTGTGATGGCACAACGCCGCCTCCAGGACTATCAATTCTAATGACGATGGCCTTGATGGAAGGATTTTCGCTGAATCGCTTCAGCTCCCCAATGGTCGTCTGAGAGTCCAAAATGACTCCCTCAACTCGAATCAGAGCGATGCGGTCCTCAGTGGATAAATCGAGGTCGGGGAACAAGAGATTGATCAGAATCAGCACCCCCAGCCCTACTGCGAAAAGCCAAAAGGCTTTCCGCAGTAGATGGCGTTTGGGAGGCTGTTCCGCTGGTGTCACGTCATCCGCCATTGACCATATCCCACATCGTTCCCAAAACCGATCGACTTAGTTTTGATCGTCTGGTTGCGACCGTTTCCGGCTCTGTTTGGCCGCCCGCCCCAGACTCTGGTCCAACACACCTTGCGTCGAGTGATAGTCGTCAACCTGCTTACGCTCCCAGTCCTGTTGATGGTCCCGAAGGCTGAGTGCGATCTTGCGTTCCTCTCGATCGACCTTAATTATCTTCGCCGTCACGTCATCCTGCAACTTAAACTTTTCTTCGAGCTTCGCAGAGGGTTCAAGACCAGATTCGCTGACATGGATTAAGCCTTCCACCCCGGCGTCCAGCTCAATGAAGATTCCAAAATCAGCGACTTTCGACACCTTGCCGGTCACTGAATCCCCGATATGATAGCGCGCTGGAATCGCCTCATCCCATGGATCACGCGCCAACTGCTTATAGCCCAACGAGAGTCGTTCTTTTTCTTTGTCGATACGTAACACGACCGCTTCCACTTTTTGTCCTTTTTTGAACAACTCAGAGGGATGCTTGATGTGCTTCGTCCACGACATGTCGGAAATATGAATGAGCCCGTCAATTCCCTCTTCAAGTCCAATGAAGGCACCGAAATCAGTCAGGCTCTTTACCTTTCCTTCGATACGAGTCCCGACCGGATATTTGCCTTCGATCATGTCCCAGGGATTGGGCGCCGTTTGTTTCATGCCTAATGAGATCTTGCGGCTCGCGGGGTCGACATTGAGCACCGCGGCTTCCACTTGATCACCAACCGCTACGACTCTCGATGGATGCCGGACTTCGTGCGTCCACGACATCTCAGAAACGTGCACCAAGCCCTCGACACCCGGCTCGAGCTCTACGAACGCTCCGTAATCGGTCAGACTGACCACACGACCGCGGACTCTGGTTCCAATCGGGTACTTACCGGCAACATTGGTCCAGGGATCAGCACTCTTCTGCTTGAGCCCGAGAGAAATACGACCGGTTTCGCGATCGTACTTCAGGACGGTGACTTCGGCCTTATCTCCCACCGTAAACAGTTCCGATGGGTGTCCAACTCGCCCCCACGACATGTCGGTGATGTGCAGCAACCCGTCAATCCCGCCGAGATCAATAAACGATCCGTAATCGGTAATGTTTTTGACGGTCCCCTGGATGAGTTGCCCTTCCTTAAGCGTAGCCAGCGTTGTCTGCCGCTTCTTATCCCTGGTTTCTTCCAACAACACACGCCTTGACACGACCACATTCCCTCGCCGGTGGTTGATCTTGATGATCTTCAGGGGGAAGGTCTTTCCAACGAGCCCATCCAGATCACGAACCGGATGAAGATCGATTTGCGAGCCGGGCAAGAACGCTTTGACACCAATATCGACCATCATGCCGCCCTTGATACGTGAGACAATCTTCCCTTCTATACTCTTCTCTTCCTTGTAGAGGGTCTCAAGTTCCTCCCAAATTTTCATCTTGTCGGCTTTTTCCTTGGAAAGGACAAGATTGCCGTCTGCGTCTTCACATTCTTCGATATAGACTTGGACCCGGTCACTGATCTTAAGATTCTGAAGCTCCTCGGAAGAGAACTGATCAGTCGGAATCATACCCTCTGATTTGTACCCGATATCGATGACAACCTTGTCCTTGGTCAGGGCCACGACCCGACCCTCGGTAATCGTGCCTTCTTCAAGGTTCCGAAAAGTTTCTTCGTATAACGCGGCCAATGCATCGCGGTCTAACTGAGCGTCACTGCTGTTGGATACCGTACTCATATGAACGTCCTACCTCTTCCGACTATTGTCGGGTGCTGATGGTGAAGTCACCGGGCTCACTCAGCGTTGTGAGCGTCGGTGGTTGGCCTGTTGGGTGTGTCGGGAGCCAGATCGTCCTTCCCCTTTGGGGCAAGAACTTGACCTAAAGCTGCAATGTGCTCGATCACCGTACGGCTGACCTGTTGATAGAACTGTTTCGCTTCTGCCCTCTCTTTTTGTTTTCCCAGTTCGAACTGAATCGGTTCCCCGAATCGTACTGTAACCTGACGCAACCGAGGCCAGCGAGCCCTGATGGGCAGCACGTCAAAGGTTCCTTTCAAGTAGGCTGGAACGACTGGGCACCCAGTCTGGGACACAATCACTCCGATACCTGCTTTCGGAGGCCGGAGGTGGCCATCATGGCTGCGACCGCCTTCCGGGAAAATGACCACCACATGCCCTGCTCGAATCAGGTTGATCGCTTTCCCAAACGCCTCTCGGTCGAGACGTCCCAGCCTCACCGGTATCCAGCCCAACGCCTGCAACAGACCGTTCAACACCGGGACCGGAAACAAGTCGTTTCGTCCCAAGTACCAGGCCCTCCGACGCATCCCACAGCCCAGTAGTGGAATATCGAGGTAGCTGGCATGGTTTGCCGCGATCAGCATCCCTCCGGTCTGAGGAACCTGACCTTCGACACGATACCGAAAGCACATCCAGCTGACGGCGCGCGCCAACACCCACAGAAATCCGTAGATAACCCCACTCACGACCCGGTCGACATAGCCGCGATCATCTGCTCCACTACTTGATCAGGGCTCAGGGTAGACGTATCGATGAATCGTGCGTCATCTGCTGGAACCAATGGATCGATCGAACGGGTCCGATCGCGCTGGTCTCGGTCCGACAGATCTTGAGACGTGGCTTCAACCGTCTCCCCACGGCCCACGGCAACCAATTCACGGTGTCGTCGCGCGACTCGTACCGTCGCATCTGCCTCTAAGAAAAACTTGAACGGTGCAGAGGGAAACACCTTTGTGCCGATGTCCCGCCCCTCCGCAACCACCGACCCACGCTGGCCGATCTGACGCTGGATCGGTAACAGCCATTCGCGGACGGCAGGGATAGCAGACACAATAGAAGCTGCCGTCGTGACGTCGGGCGTACGAAGGTCTCCTGTCACGTCCAGACCATCGACTAAGACCTGCACCAGGCCATGTTGAAACTGCATGTGAATCGAGGTGGCCGGAAGAAGTGTCGTCACCTGCGCCTGATCAGTCGGACGGATCCTCGACTGCAAGGTTTTCCATGCGAGTGCTCGGTACAGTGCCCCTGTATCAAGATAGAGGTAGCCAAGACGAGCCGCCAATAATTTGGCTACTGTACTCTTGCCCACCCCTGCTGGTCCATCAATCGCGATAATCACTCAGTCCCCTCACTGCTCGAACCGTATCATCTGTCCCACCACTCTCACCCAAGTTGGGTCAACAGATCGGTGAGTGTCTTTTCAAAATTTGGAAATGACGTATCCACGCAGCTCGTATCAGCAATCGTCATACTCTGCTCCGCCGTCAGCCCACCGATGGCGAGAGACATGGCCACCCGATGGTCTCCATGGCTTTGGGCCTTGTCCGCCGCGTTCAGCCTGCCGTTCTCTCCTCCTTGGCCTAATCCACGGATGATCATCCCGTCAGGCCGTTCTTCGATGAGCGCTCCCATGGCCTTCAACTCACGGCTCATGGTCGCGATCCGATCGCTTTCTTTGACCCGCAGTTCCTCTGCTCCGGAAATCACCGTGTCCCCCTCCGCCACAGCAGCAGCTACGCATAGCACGGGAAACTCATCGATCGTGTGTGGGATGAGGTCATGGCCGATCGTCACACCTTTCAGAACGGATGACTTCACGCGGAGATCCGCGACCGGTTCGCCCGCCGCTTCTCGAAGACCCAGAACCTGAATATCGGCTCCCATCTTTATCATGACATCAATGAGGCCGGTTCTGGTTGGATTCATGCCGACATTGTAGATAGTGATATCGGATCCTCTTACAATCGTCGCGCCGACGATGAAAAATGCGGCTGCCGAGAAATCACCGGGAATGGCCACATGAACGCCTCGCCATCCGACCGATGGTCGCCCATGCAAGACCAGCACACCGTCTTCTTTGGCAAGAGGGATTCCAAAGAACTGAAACATCCGCTCAGTATGGTCTCGCGAGAGACGTGGTTCCCGATACCGAGTCGTCCCTTGAGCGAAGAGGCCTGCGAGCAGGATCGACGACTTAATCTGTGCGCTAGCCACGGGGGAGGTGTACTCAATGGCGTGGAGGCCTGCCCCCGTAATCGCCAAGGGCGCCAGCTCTCCTCCTTTACGGCCTCCAATAGCCGCCCCCATCTCACGCAGCGGCTTGACGACTCGACCCATAGGACGCCGTCTGATCGATTCATCGCCCGTAAGGATCGAGAAAAAATCTTGTCCAGCCAGGAGGCCCGTGAGCAGACGGATGCCGGTCCCAGAATTGCCGCAATCGATCGGGCCGGTTGGTTCAGAGAGCCCCCAAAACCCCTTCCCGCAGACAGTTAATTCGGTTGGAGTCTGGGTAATAGGAATCCCCAGTCCCTGAAAGGCCCGCATCGTGTTCAGACAATCCTCTCCCTGGCAGTAACCCGTAATCGTGCTCGTCCCTTCTGCCAGTGCGGTGAGGATGATCGCTCGATGGGTGAGAGACTTGTCGCCGGGAACGGTGGTCGTTCCTCGGAGTGGCCGGCCAGGGGTGATCGTCAATGATGTCATGCGTGGCTCAGAGAGGAACTCGTCAACTTGTCACGCTCGCCCTTGGCTCGCTCAAGCAACTTCTCGATCCCGGCAGCATCCCCAGCTTTAATCAGTTGCTTCACTTCTTCCAGCGCCCGTACATATCTGTCGATATAGGACACCACATTATCTCGATTCCACAAGAAAATGTCTCGCCACATTTCCGGAGAACTCGCAGCGATCCTGGTCGTATCCCGTAATCCTCCTCCGGAGTGGCCGGCAAGATCCAATGATGGGACCTGCTGATCGCGAAGCTCGGCCAGGGCGTTCATCAGGGCAAAGGCGGCCACGTGGGGCAGATGACTGACGGCTCCCAGGATTTGGTCGTGCAGATGCGGATCCATCGTTAAGACAATCGAACCGGCTTCTTCCCACAGTTGCCTCACCCGATCAAGTGCCACCGAATCTGTTCGCGTTGTCGGCGTCAGAATACAGCGTGCCCCCTTGAACAATTGATCGGACCCGGCCGCGACTCCCGTCTTTTCTTTTCCCGCGATGGGATGGGCTCCCACAAAATGCACGCCTGCCGGCATCGCCGTTTCTGATCGTTCGACCAAGGTGCCTTTTACACTACCCACATCACTGACGATCGCACCAGGAGCAAGACAATGCGCCCATTCATGAAGATGTCGCTCATAGGTATCAACCGGCGTCGAAAGGACCACCAAATCCGCTCCACGCACACCCTCTTGAGGATCGGCCACGTATCGATCGATCGCACCCAAAGCAACCGCCGTCTTGAGATTCTCGACACGACGCCCAATGCCGACGACGTGATCAGCCAACGCCTTCCGCCGGAGGATCATCCCGAGTGATCCACCGATCAGCCCCACACCGATGATGGCAACCTGCTTGAAATGAACGGCCATACTGGCTTTACAGCTCTCTGCCCACAGCTTTGGCAATATTCCTGAGATCGGCCATCAGAGCCTTGAACTTCGAGGGCTTGATGGACTCTTCACCGTCACAGAGCGCACACTCTGGGTTTGAGTGAACTTCGATGAGCAAACCATCGGCACCGGCGGCGACCGCCGCTTTTGACATCGGAGCCACAAGATCCCACTTGCCTGTGGCGTGACTGGGATCAACAATGACGGGGAGATGCGAGAGCTCTTTCAATGTTGGAATAGCCGCGAGGTCCAGTGTATTGCGATATTGCGTTTCGAATGTGCGGATGCCCCGCTCGCACAGCATCACGTTCTGGTTACCGCGGGACATGATGTACTCGGCCGACAGAAGAAACTCCTTGATTGTCGCCGACAGGCCCCGTTTTAAGAGTACCGGCTTGTCGTATGCGCCGACCTCCTTGAGGAGCTCGAAGTTCTGCATGTTTCGCGCGCCGATCTGGATGATGTCCGCCTTCTCAAGAAAGAGCTCAATATCCCTGGTGTCAAGAATCTCACTGACGACCGGTAACCCCGTTTGCTTTCTTGCTTCGACCAGGTAGTCCAACCCCTCACGACCCAACCCTTGAAAGGAATAGGGTGACGTTCTGGGCTTATAGGCTCCACCACGAAGAATCGCGGCCCCAGAAGCCTTCACTTCATGCGCGATCCCCACCGTGAGCTCCAGTCGCTCGACTGCGCAGGGTCCCGCCATGATGACAAGTTTTTTGGCGCCGATTTTGACACCACCGACATCGATGATCGTCGCTTCCTTCTTAAACTCACGGCTGACCAGTTTCCAAGGTGCCAAGATCGGCAGAACACTTTCTACCCCAGGGAGAGCCGTCAAGGGCTGATTGTGCAGGATTCGGTCATCACCAATGACACCGATAATGGTGCGTTCCTGGCCCGTGGAGATTTGCGATTTCAAGCCCAGATCCCGCAATCGGTCGATGATGTGGTCAACTTCACTTTCGGAAGCTTCTGGTTTCAACACGATGATCATAATTCCCTCACCCTATTTCCTACCTGCCTCCATCCAAGACGTTCTTGAGAGCCTGGAGGAAGGCAACATTTTCGTCCGGTTGACCGATGGTGACGCGAATCATCGCTCCTTCGATATGCCGCACAATAATCCCCTTTTGTAGCAGTGCGTCGAACACCCGTCGCCCATCCTGCTTCGCATCAAAGTAGAGAAAGTTGGCGTCACTCGGGATCGAAGTTATTCCGAGCGCGCGCAGCCCTTGTTCCATCTGCGCCATCCCCGCCTCGTTGACGGCCCGGCTCTTGGCCACATGCTCGTCATCGCCCAAGGCAGCCAGCGCGGCCTTCTGGGCCAGACTGTTGGCATTGAATGGAGGCCGAATCCTGTTCAGGAAGTCGATCACCTCGGGTGTGCTGATGCCGTATCCAATTCGTAGCCCCGCCAGGCCATAGATCTTGGAGAAGGTCCGCAAGACAATCGCGTTCCGCCCCTGCTTCACATACGCCAGCGCATCGGGGAATTGCGGATTGCGGACATACTCGAAATAGGCTTCGTCGAACACCACGATGACATCCTGAGGCACGTTGGCCATGAGGCGATCGACCGCGTCCGCCGAGACCATTGTCCCTGTGGGATTGTTGGGATTGCAGAAAAAGAGCAATCGAGTCCGAGGCGTCACGGCCCGTACCATCGACTCAAGGTCATGAGTCCAATTGGCAAGAGGCACGACTACCGGCTTGCCATGGACAGCGGTGACCTCCATCTTGTAGATCACGAACGTGTGATCGGCCATGATGGCTTCATCGCCAGGCGTCAAAAACGTCCTCACCAACAACCCGATGATCTCGTCCGACCCATTGCCCAAAATGACTTGCTCACGTCCCACTTTCCAACGATCAGCAAGAGCCTGCCGAAGCTGATAGGCGCCACCGTCAGGATATCGATGCAGCATATCCTGCGCACCGGTCAACGCAGCCAAGGCCTTTGGTGAAGGGCCGAGCGGATTCTCGTTGGAAGCGAGTTTGATCACGCGGGTGAGCCCAAGCTCACGCTGAAGCTCATCGATTGGTTTACCAGGAACATACGGGTTCAGAGATCGGATATCGGGATGGACGTGCAGTGCCATGGTCAGTCGTGAACCGGGTAGGAGCCTAAAATCTTCATAAAGAGACAGCGAGCCTTGACCTCTTCAATCGCCCTATTCACGCGCTCCTCATTCCTATGCCCCTCAACATCCACAAAGAAAATATACTCCCACGCTTTGCGCTGGGAGGGACGGGATTCGATCTTGGTCATATTAAGTCCGTGGGAAGCGAACGGGCGGAGTAGATCATAGAGGGCGCCAACTTTATCCTTCACCGATAACATCAACGATGTCTTATCTTTTCCTGTCCGCTCCGACGGTTTCTGCGACAGGATAAGAAAGCGTGTGAAATTATTGAGGTTATCCTCAATACGGGCCTTAATCACCTTCAGCCCATAGAGCTGGCCCGCTAATTCCGATGCAATAGCTGCCGAGGCGGGCTCATCAATACACAGCTCGGCAGCCCGAGCCGTGCTTGCCACTTCAACCGCTGGCACATGCGGAAGATTGGTTTCGAGCCAGTTTCGGCATTGCGCAAGGGCATGTGGATGAGAATTGATTTTCTTCACATCCTCGATAAGACCAGATTTTGATAGGAGGTGGTGTGAGACCTCCTGAAGAATCTCTCCATAGATCAGCAAGTTGGAATCGATAAACATATCGAGGGTGTGATTCACGACACCCTCCGTGGTGTTTTCGATCGGCACCACCCCGAAATTGGCCCGGCCTCGCTCAACCTCGCTGAAGACCTCTTTAATACTGTAGACGGGCACATACTGGACGGACGACCCGAATTTCTGCATGCAGGCCATGTGCGTAAAGGTGGCTCGCGGCCCCAAATACGCGACCTTCTGGGGAGACTCAAGCGACAAGGAAGCCGACATGATTTCTCGATAGACTGATCGGATGGCTTCGCTGGGAAAAGGGCCGCTGTTGAGTTTCGTGAGTCGTTCGATGATTTCAGCCTCCCGCCCAGCAGTATGGAGGTTGGCATCAGCATTTTTTTCTTTTTTGATTCTTCCGATTTCGATGACGCTTTTCGAGCGCTCATTGAGCAGTCGAATAATTTCGTCATCGATCCTATCGATTTCCTTACGATATTCAGACATATCTTTGGGCATGCTGAGTCTCGCCTCGGACACCTAATTGAAGGAGGGCGTTCTCATCCCCGTCTGGAAAGAGGGTCATAGAGACAAGTGGAGAATTCTACAGGAACGATTGAATCTATTGCAAGGATAGCGGTTGGGTATCAGGAGCTTGAAACGTTGGAACGCCCGAGAGGTTTACATCAGTAATTGAGAAGGACGCTTAAAGTGATCGTAGGCCAAGCGAGTCACTTGCCTGCCACGACCGGTACGATCCAGAAAGCCAGCTTGAATCAGGTAGGGCTCATACACATCCTCAATCGTGCCCTTGTCTTCCTGAACAGCGGCAGCCAAGGACTCCACTCCGACCGGTCCCCCATTGAACTTTTCGATGATCGTGAGAAGGATTTTGCGATCCATATCGTCGAAACCCGCCTCATCGACCCCGATCCAAGCTAGCCCCTCCTTGGCCACCTGTTCGGTAATATGCCCGTCCGCCTTAATTTGGGCATAGTCTCTGATGCGCTTAATCAGCCGATTGACAATTCGTGGTGTTCCACGGGCACGGCGTGATATTTCCGCAGCGCCTGCCCGATCAATCCCAACCCCTAAGACTCCGGCTGAGCGCGTCACAATCGCCTCTAGCTCGGACGGCCCATAGAACTCCAGCCGATAGACTAAGCCAAAGCGATCCCGCAGTGGGGAGGTCAGGGAACCGGCCCTGGTCGTCGCGCCCACGAGCGTAAAGGGCGGCAGATCAAGCTTGACGGTCCTCGTGGCAGGCCCCTGTCCAATGACCAGATCAAGCTGAAAGTCCTCCATCGCCGGATAGAGCGCCTCTTCAACAGACGCAGGCAGGCGATGAATCTCATCGATAAAGAGCACATCATATTCCTGAAGATTGGTTAGAATCGCCGCTAAGTCACCGGCATGGGCTAGGACCAGCCCTGACGTCGACCGCAAGGCCGCGCCCATTTCTTTCGCGATAATGTGTGCGATGGTCGTCTTCCCGAGACCGGGTGGTCCGTAGAAGATGGCGTGGTCGAGCGCCTCACCCCTCTGCTTGGCCGCTTCGATACAGACTCGCAGCGACTCCTTCATTTTCTCTTGGCCGACGTACTCATCCAGCGTCTGAGGTCGAAGAACGTTCTCCTGCCCCCGCTCTTCGTCCGTAGCGCGATTGGTCACGACCCGATCGGTCATGATGCGACACCCATCCCTACTTGCCCTCCGGCATCTGTTGATACTTCGGCGGGGACGAAAGCGTCCCTTGACCAGGCTGGGCCGCACTGCCGCAATCAGGAGGGCACCGCTTAAATCCCTGGGTCGAGTCCGGAAAATTCTGCTCCATTTTCCTCAACTGGCATTGCGACAGCCGGCCACCATCCTTGGTCCCGCAACGAGCGGGCACTGAGGAACCACCAATTTCGGCATACCCCTCAGGGCAGGACCCGCACACACCCAGCATGTTGGCTCCCAACGGCACACATTGCACGAGCGTCGGATCGCCGTCTTTGCAGATTTCCGGAGCTTGGGTGAAGCCGGTCGTCGCATACCCATCGGGACAGCTTCCACAGGTCATTCTGATGCTCTTGGGCTCTGAAGCCTCTTCTGCAAGCCCTGCGGATGGCACCATGACCACGAGCACAATACCCATCAATCCGTTGCACAGGAACAGTCTGGCAACATTCTTTGCGTTGAATGACATCAGCTTACCCCCTTCCAAGCTCCTTGAGCCCTTCACGAATGAGCTCCTTCAACGCCAACGAGCCTGTCGCAGCCTTTGTGGCCCGCTTTAAGGCTTCCTTGGCATCCTGGGCACGATAGCCCAAGTTTATCAGAGCGGAGAGGGCGTCCTCATACGGGCCATCCACGGTGGAGGTGTCAGCGGTCGCAAGCCGAGACGAACCCCCCTGGATTTTGCCGACCTTATCCTTCAGTTCAAGCACAATGCGGCCCGCTGACTTTTTGCCGATGCCTGGAACGGTCGCCAGCTTCTCGACATCCTCGGTTTGGATCGCATGGATCAGATCCGTGATCGGCAAACTCGAGAGCACGCTCAGCGCCAGCTTCGGTCCGATCCCCGACACGCTGGTCAGCAGCAAAAACGATTCCTTCTCGCTTTGCGACAGAAAGCCGAAGAGCTGGATCGCATCTTCCCGGAGATGCGTGTGAATATTCAGCGCGGTAACTTCGTCAAGATTCGGGAGGGCGTAATAGGTGCTGAGTGGAATATGAACTTCGTACCCGACCCCTTGCACATCGAGCGTAAGGTGGGTAGGTGCCTTAAATGCCAACCGCCCCGTGAGAAAGGCGATCATGTCGTCTGGTTATCCGAGTGCCATGACGGTGTTGGTTCGCCGACCTTGTTATCCTGCTGCGGTCGCGGCCACTTTCTCCATGATTTCGTCCGGGATGTCAAAATTCGCGTGAACCTTCTGCACATCATCATGCTCGTCCAAGATCTCCATTAACTTGAGCATTTGTTCGGCTGACTTTTCGTCCAAACGGATCGTGTTCTGCGGAATAAAGGTGATTTCGGCCAAGGCTGCGTCGATCTTGGCATCGACCAGTGCCTTCTTCACCGTTTCAAAATCGTGGGGGGTGGTAAGCACCTCATAACTCTTATCACCGACCTTCACATCTTCCGCCCCGGCGTCGAGGGCCAACGACAGAAGCGCATCTTCGTCGACCTTTCCCTTCTCAATTGCCACAAGCCCCTTCTTCTGAAACTGCCAGGCGACGGCACCCGCTTCCGACATATTGCCATGATTTTTCGTCAGAAGACTGCGAATTTCCGCGACGGTCCGGTTCCGGTTGTCGCTCGTAATCTCGAGAAGTACGGCAATCCCTCCGGGGCCATATCCTTCCAACTGAAATTCCTCGTACATCACACCAGGCAATTCCCCCGTCCCTCGCTGAACGGCCTTCTTCATCGTATCGCCAGGCATGTTGGCTTCCTTCGCCTTGGCGATCGCCAGACGCAGTCGGGGATTAGCCTCAGGATCACCACCGGACCGAGCCGCAATGGTTATCTCCCGGATGATGCGCGTGAAGATCTTCCCGCGCTTCGCATCCTGGGCGCCCTTGTGCCGTTTGATCGTGGACCAGTGACTATGTCCACCCATGTGATCCTCCTCTACGCCGGCCCGAACTTTGTGAGCTGGTTAGAGATGCGTATGAAGACACTACCACCTCATGAAAGGCTAGACGTAACACAGGCCTCAGAAAGGTGTCAATTATGACGCAACCACCGAGTAAAGGAGCTATTCGAAATACAGAAGCAGCTGACTACCTATGAGGATCACGAATACCGACCAGGCCAGATCCCACTTTTTCACTGGAAGACTCGACGCCCCAGATCCCCACGACACCATCGCGCTGGACAAGGCAGCCCCAACGCCAAGACTTCCGAGGAGCGCATGGTGAAGTTCAATGGTCTGATTCGCTGGATGATTCCCATGCGAGTGCCAGAACAGCAACAGTCCGCCGATCATGGCACCAACCACTAATGGAGCCGCCCAGGCAGGGTGGCGTGCCCAGCCGATTCGGCGAAGCGTCTCGCTGGCCGCAGCGGTGGCAGCGAAAATTCCGTAAAATTTATGCTGGATGATTTCCGGGTCTTGTCCAGAAAATGTCTGCGCCAAGGTCAAGGAGCCGATCGGCCAGGCCTCGTGGTCACTCCAGACCAACAGATAGGATCCGATCACACCGAGGGCACCAGGCAGAACCAAGCGAGTCCAGGAAGGCAGCGGGTACGGTAACGCATACCCTAACTCCGCAAGCCCAAACAGGAGCACGAAGAGACCGGCAAACCGATGGTTGAATTCCGAGTAGGCCACCCCTTGGGCTGACCCTTCCCAACCTCCTCCGTCATGCTCGCCGGGGGAACCTTGCGTGATGCCCGTGGCGAGGGAGATTTGATGATCTTCTGAAGATACCTGTGCGGTCAGGTTGGAGAACCAGAGAAACAGCACCAGCAGCAGAACAGAGAGCAGGGAAACACACCACTTCATCGTAACAGCCATAAAATGAATGCGCGTCGATAATGGAAAGGCCCATCCAGCCGACTGGATGGGCCTCACGACACCAGACTCATGTGGCTCCCACTACATAAACTTCATGAACTTCTCTTTGGTCTCGTCCATCACTTGCGCGGTAATGGACGATAACCCACGTTCCTTGGCCAACCGTTCAACCTCTTTGCGCGCCATGGGGCGGATGAAGTCTGGAATATTTTCCAGCCGCTGTTCCGCCTCGCGTGACCACGTCATCCCGTCAGGCGAATCATTCTTTGAATCGTCCATCACTTGCAGCGTGATAGTCTTGAATCCCTGTTTGCGCGCGTAGGTCTCAACACTGCCCTGAACCATCGGTTTCACGAAGGCTGGCAACCGGTCGAGTTTCTCTTTGGCATCTGCAGTCCACGTGAACTCAGATGCACCGTTCGCAGGCTTGCCGGAGTTCGTCAGGCCCATTTCCGCAACCATTGCGGAGAAGGGACAACCACTCGCTTTTTCAGGCGCCTTGGCAGGCGACGCAGCAGCGGCAGAAACAGCCGGCTGACCTCCTTGAATTTTCTCATTCAAATAGGCCGCCATCTGACCAGGAGCTGGGGTGGCTTCGGTCTTCAACGTACCCTTCGTCATCTCGAATGGCTCGGCCTCAACAGTGCGCCCCCCCAGCTTGACTCCGAGGGAACTGACCATCTGGGTTTCACCAGGATTCGTCACCATGGAGAACTTGGCATTGCAAGACGGACAGCCGAAAAACACGCCCAGCGTGCCCTCCCCTGGCTTTTCCACCTTTTCGAAGTTCATGTATGTTTCACAGTTGAGGCATACGAATTTCATGAGTCTCCTCTTCAGTGCATCGTGTTACAGTTGTTCGGCCAACACTTTCTTGTAATCGATGAGCGTCCTGATGCGCCCAGCTATTTCCTGGTACCGTTGAATGGTCGGATAGGTTTCGTCGAGCAACGGCTCCCCCTTGTCGAAGGTACGGGCGAGGGTTCGGTCGAAGGGAATGCGTCCGAGCAGCGGCAAATCCAGCATCTCACACATCGCCTCGGTATTGCCTTCGAACAACTCGTTCACTTCCCCACAAGAAGGGCAGCGATACTCACTCATATTTTCGACAATGCCCATGACCTTGATACCTATGTCGCGAGCATAGGTCACCGACTTCTGCACCACATCCGATGCCACTTCTGATGGTGTCGTCACGACAATCGCTCCTGCCAGATCAGGAATAAACCCGGCAATGACCGGCGGTTTGTCCGCTGCGGCCCCCGGAGGGAGATCGACCAGTAGATAATCGAGCTCACCCCAGACGACATCGGCCAGAAACTCTCGAATGACATTCATTTCCATCAACCCTAACCAGACTGGGCTGACATCCATCGGCCCTTTCCAACGAACCGGCGATGCATCATCCAAGAAGAAGTCCATCGATGCGACTTTCACCCCGAGCGGCCCGATCGGGGGAATCGCCCCTTCAGGCCTCATAGTCAACGACTGGCCGTGCAATCCCAACATGCGAGGCACACAAGGCCCGTTCAGATCCACGTCTAAGAGTCCGACCTTCGCGCCTTGGCGCGCAAAGGCCAACGCCAAGTTGACCGTGGTCATGCTCTTGCCCACGCCGCCTTTTCCGCTCATGACCACCAGCTTGTGCTTAATGCCGGCCATGCGAACATGGACCAGTTTGGTATTTTCTGAAATCTGTGCGCGCACTTTGGCGTCGTCTGAATACTTCAAATTGCGAAGAATGGCCTTCAGATCTTTCTCAACCGCCATACGGAAATCCCTTGCTAACTGTGCGAATTGACAGAGGTTGACCGTAACACAGGGATTTCTGGTGAGTCAAACTCACACATCTAGTCCACCAGATGGCACAGATTCCGATGGCTAACGTCACCGCTCAGCGACGCCGGAGGAGTGAAGCAATGGAAGAGACCAAAAACGCTCGTACTCTGGGCGGTCGGCTGCAACGGCTTGTTATGCAGGCAACGCAGGCTTCCAATATGGAAGCGGTGAATCCCCGGGATCGTCAGCTACTATGGCCACACTCTGGGCTGCTCGCGTCACCGCCACGTAGAGCTTCGCCGCTGGAACTGGATCCAAGTGCGTGCCGGTCTGCACAAATTTCAAAATGCCGCTGGTGGGTACGATCAATACGCGCTCGCAGGTCATCCCTTTCGCGAGTCGGAAATTAATGTAGTCCAGGTCGAGGGTCTTTCCAGAGTTGGCGCTGTCTCGCAGGCACAGCGGCCGAAACCGAGCCATATACTCATCGACATGTTCGCGACGGAGGAGAAACACGCCATCATGATCGGTTACCGTCTCGTTCTGTGATTCCGTTACAGGAAAAGACCAGCTGGAGTCGAAAATGGTGTCAGAGAATCGTTCTCGAAACCATCTTACGGCCTCGGCATAGGCGTACTTCTTGTTTTTGTTACTGCGTGGGTTAGTGGAGAGCACCGACTGCCGGATATCGCCGACCATCCAGACCTCAAGGGCCGAGCCCAGAAGTACATCTACAATCTCCCAATCGTGCGCACTTAGATCCTGGACCTCGTCGATGAGGATCTCGTCGTAGATGCATTCAAGCCGGCGCAATAGCGCTCCGCAGCTGGCCCCTATCAATTCATGCGCCAATCGACCAAGTTCACACGCGTAGACAGCTCCGTTTGAGTCAATAAAACGGCTGCGGCCCTTTGCCATCTGGTGCGGTCGGCCATCGAAGTTGAAGCCACAAACTCTCTCGCCGGAGAATTTAAATGGCAGAAACGGTCGCGCGAATTCGCGCAGCAGAAACGTAAACCAACCCGTGGCAACGATGCCAGAGTGCTTACCTGCGTACTTCGCGAGACGATGGCGCAGCTCGGCCTGATTGGCCTGCGTGTAGGTGAGTACTAATGCACGTCGGTCAGGCGGTAGCGAGGCGCAGTGCTCTACGATTC
Organism: Nitrospira sp.; assembly: GCA_005116955.1. GTDB lineage: Bacteria > Nitrospirota > Nitrospiria > Nitrospirales > Nitrospiraceae > Nitrospira_D. The sequence continues at coordinate 452,928 of SWDI01000005.1, forward strand.
CTTGAGTCTTACGAGACCCCGCTACCGCAAGAGTGAGGTAATTAGCCATGAATGAACGTGGCCGCGTCGAGCAGGTACTGCGGTGGAGTGATCGTTTCTTCAGCCCTAGCGATGCGAAGGGCCGCCTCTGTCTTCTCTCGCTTCATCCACGTTTCGAGATTAGCGCTATCCTTGATACCCAGAATGCGCCGAAGCGCCGCCTCGCTGTTGTGATGGATCAGCTGAGGTTCAAGGGTCTGCCCGTGCTCGCTCTTTCCAATGAATAGCTCGCGGCTTCCACTCGTGAGCCATTCCTCAAGTGGTGCACGCAACTCATCCGGTTCAACACCGTCATTGTCGCGGATCGCTGCCACCGTCTTTTTTAGCGCCGCACATAGCTCCAGGCAGCGACCGAGCGACAATCCGCGCATACTGAGTACGTCAACTCCTAGTTCCATCGGTCGTTTCGCATACTTGTCCTTAAAAATGCGCTCGAAGATGATCTCGTCGGAAGGGCCTTCGACGAGCACGATCTTGTTCGCCAGAACCATGCGAAGCGTGTCGTACCCAGGGAGCTTCTGAAAGTAGGCAACCGTCTCAGGATCCAACTCGGATAATCGGCGGGGGTTGCCGCCTCCAAGCAGATGGAGGCTGTCTAGTCCCATGCGATTGATTACGAATGAGCTGTGAGTTGCAACGAAGAGTTGTTGCTGTTCGCCGGCGAGGGACTCCATGCGCGATACGAGAGTAGTGAGGCTCGTGTGCGTCAGGTGATTTTCTGGCTCTTCAACCATGACGAAGGCGGCACGCTCAGATTGCCGGCTCATGGCCAGTGAGATCTTTATCGCTGCCTGCTGACCCTGTCCTGACATCGAGAACGGGATTTTTTTGACGTGCGGCGTTACCGCTCCCTCCCAAGATGTGCGGGCGCTTTGATCCATCGCGAGAGCAATTGGTTGGTCGTGAAGCGATGCGTGTATCGCGGCCATTCGTCCGTTGACGCTCTTGAGGGTGTTCTCAGACATTGACGCCTTGGATTTTCGGTACGCGACGGAGATCGCGGCTCGCTCGGCAGGTAGCAGGCCGTCGCTGAGAATCTGGCGCATGTGGTAATCGACGCCCGTTGAGGAACGCACCGTACGCGAGTCGATAATCGCAGTCGCCAATTGTTTCGGACGGTTCTTGATCTCCACATCAGCGAATGAGCGCCAATCGATTGTGTAGTATTCGACTGGCAGGAGAGGCGATGGGTCCTTAGCCCACTCTTCCCGCTCCGTAGCGTAGTCGGGATCCGGCATAACCCGCATCGTGACTCCCGGACACGCAGTCGTTGGCACATCGGAATTGATCGCCCCGCACAGCTGCTGGAGTTCGTTGCGATTCTCGAAAAATAGTTCGATGCGGATCTCAGGCCACTGTACGGAGTGGCCTGCAGCACGCTTTTGGACAAATTCCTCGACTAGTTCCGTGTTGAACCAATAGGGGTTGAGCTCCTCAGATGCCCACCGCCCGTTTATGCGGCCAGTCAATGCCAGGGCGATTGCCTCCATGAGGGTTGATTTACCGCTCTCATTGGCACCGGCAATTAGATTGAGCCTCGGATTAGGATCCAGCGTGAGATCCTTGTAGATGCGGTAGCCGTGAATTTTTATCTTTGTGATCAACGGGACCTCCGGTGGAAGGAGTAGAGGGCAGAAAGGGGACAGGTACTTTTCAATACCACTTATCGTTGTTTGGCCCCTTGAAAAACAGCCTATCCCATTTTCTTCTCCCTAACGCTGCGGTGAGCGGCACGTGGAGAGTGTCCGCTCGACCGCGAAGTTATGCGGCTTGAGGGAGCAGTCGTAACACGTGCTTTACAAAAGACAAAGCGATGTGTCGCGTCAATGTAGCAGGCTCCACGGCTGGCTGAATCTCAAAGCGACAATCCCCTTGTCTTGCATGGTGGACGTATATTCTGTAGTCTGCTCGTCACCTTTGGTGATTTGAAAGACATGTGTTACGAACTCATGGTGACGACCCTTGAAATCAAACAACTCAGTGTTAAGGCAGATGGGTACCCCCTTATCAATGTTCGTGTCGTGTCCTCTGATGTCAGGTATGACCTCGAACATGATTCGCATAGAGACAATCTGGCCAGGTGGGAATTGAAAAGGCCGCCGCACCTTTGTTCTCACTCTCGGAGAATTTGAATTTGCGCATTCGCAGAGTCCAATATTCGCGAAAAATTTGGGTCGGTTCTTGACCTTGCATTTATTGATCGACTCGACATGTCCGCTATCAGAGAGCAGCGCTCTGCCCATCCGCTGACTCTTCACGAGCCATCTTAGTGTGTATCAAGCGTCGTACTTGGGGGCCCATCGTCCCCCAGCCACTGCTTATACTTCTTGTAATGCTCGACCCTGGCACTGCGCACCCAGTTTTCTCGTTGGATGCGCCCCGAAAAGTTGGGTAGGAGGAACTCGAATTTGTCGATGTCCGCGTGACTCCAGGTTGCCACCTGGCTGAACCAGAAGACGCCCCGCTTGTGCAGGAACCGTTCTAACGCCGGCCCGACCCCGCGGATGTGTTTCAGATCATCGCGCGACTCTCCGACCGCTTGCCCCTCCTCCGACGGCTCCACGACACCGGCCTGGTCCAGATCCCCGGTGTGTGCGCTGATCGTTTCAACCGGCACGTCCCCATTTTGCACGACCATCTGTTCAGCGGGAGTCTCGATCCGCTTCTCGACAACTTTCTCACTGACCTGTGAAGACACAACTGAGAGCTCAGCCATCTGCGCCCGAACATCGGGGCTCTCACTCGGGGGCTCGCCGTCGCCCAGCCACTGCTTATATTTCTTGTAGTACTCGACCTGTGCGCTGCGCACCCAGCTCTCTCGTTGGATGCGTCCCCCAAAGTTGGGTAAGAGAAACTCGAATTTGTCGATGTCTGCTTGGTTCCAGGTCGCCACCTGGCTGAACCAGAAGACACCTCGCTTGTGCAGGAACCGTTCTAACGCCGGCCCGACCCCGCGGATGTGTTTCAGATCATCGGGCAACTCGCCGACCGCTTGTCCCTCATCCGACGGCGCACCGGTACTGGCATGGTCCAGATCCCCGGTGTGTGCGCTGATCGTTTCAACCGGCACATCCCCATTTTGCACGACCATCTGTTCAGCGGGAGTCTCGATCCGCTTCTCGACAACCTTCTCATTGGCCTGCAACGACGTGGCCAGGAGTTCAGCAATCCGTGCCCGAAGTTCGGCGATCATGGCCACTTCGCTTTCTACGGCCTTGATTCGGACTAGCTTCTCTGGATTGTCGAGCGGCACATCCCCATTCTGTTCCGTGGGAGTCACGATCCGCTTCTCGACAACCCCTTCACAGACCTCCAACACCGCAGCCCGGAGTTCAATCATCTGCGCACGAAGATCGGTGATCACAGCGACCTGAGCTTCTAACGCTTTGATCCGGGCCAGCTGCTCCGGATTGTCAACCGGCACCAACACCCGCCCTTCGCTACGCCTCTCCCCGGCCTGTGAAGAAAAGGGTTTGAGCTGAGCGATCCGCGTAAACAGCCCAGCGATCATGGCGACCTCACCTTCCAACGCCTTGATCCGAGCGAGCTGCTCCGGATTGTCCACTGGCCGATCGACGACCTTCTCCACCGGTACTTCAACACGTTTCAGCACCACGCGTTCCACCGGCACCTCGACCCGCTTCTCAACCGTTCGAATCTCTGGCGGTTGACTAGCGAGCATGGTGACCTTACTCATGAGGCGCTCCACCTCACGACGCTTGTCGTCTATCACTGGTCCCAGCACCATCCCCTTGATCCCCCACCCCAGGAAACCAGCTCCCACCATCGTCCAAAGCCAGCAGGTCCAGTGCGCAAACATCACGACTGCTCTCCCTTGGTTCTGATGGAGAATTCGATCTGCCGGTTTTGCTGGCGCCCCTCCTCGGTAGAATTCTCGGTGATCGGTCGCGACGCTCCATACCCTTTGGAAGCCAGACGATCAGCAACGATCCCTTTTGAGATTAGATAGTCGACGACGGCCTTGGCCCGCTGTTCCGAGAGGATCGGATTCGTGGGCTCCGATCCGACGTTGTCTGTATGCCCGCCAACTTCGAAGGCAGCCGTGGGATCTTCTTGTAAAATCGTGGCCACGCTATTCAGGACAGTTTTCCCCTCCGGCAGCAGCGTGGCGCTATTGATTCGGAACAGCATCGTTGTCCCCATCAGCAGCTCATCAATCTTCTTTTTGAGCACGGCTGATGCTGGTACCGGTGGCACTGGTGGCAGTACTGGTGATGGCCGTGGCTCGATGATTTTTGGAATCGGTGGAGGAATTTCAGCCGGGGTTTCCAATGCAACCGGTGGAGGCGACGTGACTGAACCTTCGCCACAGAAGAGGAACACGGTGCCAAGGATGAATAACCCGAGGAGCGCCAAGTACGGGTCCTTGCCCTGCATGACAATCACCTTCGCTAAGGAGAGCAACCTAGCACGCCGCAGCAGAATATGGCTGAATGGGGAAAGCCGTCAAGGGGTTGGTCTTGCGCCATCGTCTTCAGAGGGGTTCGAACTGATGGGCTTGCTAAATGGAATATTGAAAGACTGGTTTCGCCCCGATGGCCTGGGCCAGAACACCCCGGCGTTTCAATTCGTCGAGAATGCGAGCGGTGGCTGCGTCAAAATCCGTGGGGCCGGAGAGGACGACATCCGTATTCGGCGGCGGCTCCTCCTCAGTCTTGCTCATGTGGACGGCAATGACCGGTGCGGGGTGGACGAGTGTCCTAATCGCCTGCGAAGCTTCTTGATAGGCCAAACCGAAAGGATTCGTGGTGGAGACAACAATGAGGCCCGTGTCGGTGAGGAGACGCGCCACTTCGCCATAGCGTCGAGCCATTTCCGTGGTCTCCCCCCGCTCTTCTTCGCTCAGATCCGCATCTAACCCACGACGCAGATTTTCTCCGTCCAATAGGTAGGCATGGCGACCATCCGCCACGAGACGACCTTCGAGCTTTCTGGCCAGGAATGATTTGCCAGTATGTCGTCCCCCGGTAATCAGGACCACCGCTGCACGGTGGCCATACTGTTGTGCTCGGTCCTCGACCGTGACTTCACCCTTGACCCACGCAAAGTCGCGCCGTCTGGCTTCTTCGCGGAGAAATTCCTGATCGTCATGGACCAGTTCGGTGATGATGCCACCGCCCGCAATATCGTATTCGTCCACCAAAACAAACCGGCCCGTAGCCTCGAACGACGCCGAGAGGTCGAACGCCACCGGCGTTTTAGTGCGCAAGGTCAATTCAGCTACCTGATTCTTATTCACCGTATTGCTGCCCTGTTGCTGAGCCAAGTCCATCGTATCGATAATCCGATGGATCGACGCTACCTCGCAGTCCACTTCTTTCGTCGCCACGCGCAAGAGATATTTGCGCTCCTTTTCCAGCGGCCTCTTGCCGAGCCAAAACAGGTTAGCCCGAAAGGCCGTGGAGACGGAGGGAAGGTGCTCCTGGTGCGAGGCGATCTCCCCACGCTCCACAAAGATCTGGTCATCGAGCGTCACACCGATCGATTGCCCTGCCTGGCCTTCGGTCGGTTGCGGCTCGATATTGAAGGCTTCGACTGTCCGGATATTGGCGCGTTTGTTCGAGGGCGAGAACACGAGATGATCGCCGACTTTTAACTGCCCGGCGGCAATGCGACCCGTGATGATTCGGCGCGCATCAAACTTATAGACGTCCTGTACCGGCATTCGGAGAGGTTGTTCCGAACGGGCCGCTTCTTTCTGAAACCCACCGAGCGTTTCCAGGACGGTCGCGCCGGTATACCAGGGCATCTGCTCGCTGCGATTGGCAATGTTGTCGCCGAGCTTGGCACTCACTGGAATGAACTGCAACGGCACAGCTTTGAACTGTCCCAGAAATTCACGATACTCTTTTTCAATCCCGTCGAACACGTCTTGCCGGTAGCCCACCAAATCCATCTTGTTGACCACCACCGCAAACTGTCGGACGCCCAGCAACGATAAGAGATAGCCGTGCTTCTTGGACTGCTCCTTCACGCCTTCCAACGCATCGATGAGCAACAGGGCCGCCTCGGCCCGCGCTGCGCCGGAAATCATGTTCTTGAGAAACTCTTTGTGCCCGGGCGCATCGATGATGATGTATTGCCGGCCCTTCCACATGAAAAACGTGCGAGCCGTATCGATCGTAATCCCCTGCTCCTGCTCTTCGAGAAAGGCGTCGAAAAGGAAGGCGTATTCGAATTCCTTCCCCTGTTGCTTACAGATGGCCTGCACTTTTTCCAACTTACCGTCGGGAAGGGAGCCGGTATCGGCATACAGTCGGCCGAGCAACGTGGACTTGCCATGATCCACATGGCCGACGATCACGATATTCAAATTTTCAGACGGCTTTGTTTCGATCAGTGTCATAGTTCATTACTCTCCAGAATGCTCAAACGGACAGACCCGTCAGCATTCTGCCTACATGTATCCATCCTTGCGGAGAAGCTCCATTCCCCGACCTTCGTCCTGCGCTCGGCCTGACCGCTCGGCCACGGTGGTGTGGCGAAGTTCTTCGATGATCTCGTCCACCGTCTTGGCCGTGGACTTGATCGGTGTGGTGCAGGGAGCACACCCAAGGCTGCGGTAACGTATCCCCTCACCTTTATCGAGGTACAAGTCGATGAAGGGAATATTTTCGAGCTTGATGTATTCCCAAATATTGATTTCAGTCCAGTCCAAAAGAGGATGAATCCGAATGTGCGTACCGGGCGGAAATGTGGTCTTGTACTGGTCCCAGAGCTCAGGCGGCTGATCCCGAAAATCCCAATCTCCGTGTTTATCGCGCGGGGAAAAGTATCGCTCCTTGGCCCTCGTGCCCTCTTCGTCTGCGCGGACGCCGAGGATGACGCCGGTGTATCCCTTGTGCTCCAAGAGTTGCTTGAGACCGTTCGTTTTTAAGGCGGTGCAACAGACGACGCGGCCCATCGTGTGGTTCATACCCGCCGCCAGAGCCTCTTTGTTCTGGCCAACAACCAAATTCAATCGCCATTCCCGAGCGAGACGGTCGCGATACTCGATCATTGCTGGAATTTTGTAACTGGTATCGACATGCAGGAGCGGGAACGGGACATGCCCGAAAAAGGCCTTGCGGGCCAGCCACAAGAGCACCGTCGAGTCCTTCCCCATGGACCAGAGCATGGCGAGATTATTGAAATGCTTGTAGGCTTCTCGGAGAATATAGACGCTTTGATCTTCTAGTTGCCGCAGGTGTTTCATACCCCAAATCCTTCCGCCTTTCGTCCTACACTGCGACCTGCTGTCGCACCAAGTCATCAAGCTTACGCACCGCTGCGCCACTCTCAATGGCTTCGCGCGCCGCCGGGAAGCAGGTCGAAAACGACGTCCCTTTCCCCGCTGCGTACAGTAACATCGCGGCGTTCATGAGGACCCACTCTTTTGGCCCGCCCTGCACTCGATTCTGAAGAATACGGCGGAGCAGATCCGCCTCCTTTTCTCTCTGATCTGGGAGAAACCCGGCCATCTCCCGCGATGGGATAAAGGTCAGTCCAAAATCTTTCGGAGTGATCTCCAGCGGTCTGATGCGTTCATCACGAAGCTCCAGAACTCTCGTCGCCATCGAGGCAGACAACTCCGGATCACCCTCGACGCCACGAATCACCATCCCCCGCGGACACCCGAGCATTCCTAGCGCTTCAGCCGTTTTCTCGAAGTGTGGTGGATGCGACAATCCCACCACCTGCGCTTTAGCCCGAGCAGGGTTCAACAACCTGGCAATCGGATGAAACACGTTCCTGACACCGAGCTCTTGGCGCATCTCCAAAAATCGGTACACAGGTGGATGATAGAGTCCAATATCGAGATAGGCGAAACCGTTCCTGTGTACTTGTTCACTCACCTGCTTAGGGTCTGCATCCACCGAAATCCCTAAGGCCTTCAGTACCCCAGCAGTACCTGGGCGCCCAGGAATGCCGTCGTACCCGTGCATCAACACTGCAGCTCCAGCTGAAACCGCAACGATCGAGGCGGCAACGATGGCATGAAATGTATCCTGCTTCCCGGCATAACTCGGCACATCAACGAGTGCTAAATCTTTCGAAACTGCAAGGGGCGGCACATACTGACGTGCCGCAGCCGTCAATGCCGCGAGTTCAGTAACTGACTCTGACTTAAACCGCATGGCGATGAGAAAAGCCCCGACCTGTGCCGGCGTAGCCTCCCCTTCAATCAAGGCCTTCATCGCCTGCTTACACTCATCCCATGTCAGGTCTTTGGAAGCTTTTGGCCCTTTGGCGATCTTGGCAAGAATCTCTTGAATTGGCATGTTACGCCTTATGTAATCCACACTCGGTTTTGGTAAAGTTCTTCCAGCGCCCGGCGCGTGGATCATCGCCAGGCGCCACGGGTGCTGTGCAGTACGTGCACCCAATACTGGGATAGTTGTGATCGTGGAGCGGATTGTAGGGAACTTCGTAGACCTTGATGTAGCTCCACACATCGGCCCACGTCCATCGAGCCAGGGGGTTCACCTTGATCAATGTAAATTTCTCGTCCCACTCGATTAAACCGGCATTCGCACGGGAAGGCGCTTGATCCCGCCTAATGCCCGTGATCCAAGCGTCATAGCCTTTGAGGACGCGAGTCAGTGGCTCGACCTTCCGCAATTGACAGCACTGATCTGGATGGCTAGCCCACAGGGCGTCACCATGCGATTCTGCTTGTTGCTGTGGTGTCAGCAATGACTTCACTTGGATCACTTGCGCTGGTTTCAACTGGTACCTTTCGATGATCCGATCCCGCGTGGCATACGTCTCGGGAAACAAAAAATCGGTATCGAGATAAAATAACGGCACCGAGGGGTTGATGCGATGCACCATGTCGACGAGAACCACGTCTTCTGCCCCGAAACTACAGGCAAGAACCATCTTCTGCCCGTATCGCTCGATAGCAGCCGCCAGCACATCTTGAGGCATCTTCGTCTCAAAAGATGCGCTCCAGGCTTTGAGCTCTTCGACCAGTTCAGAACGGCCAGTTACGGTCATGGCAATCCAATCCCCTTACCCTTCGACCTTTTCCACAAGAATCCGATAATGCGATGCTTCCGGTTCCAGGGCCTCTTGGATCAGCACCTTGTGTCCGTCGTTCTTGAGGCTCATCGGCACATTCTTGATCGGCTCGCCTGCGTCGAGCCACACTTCTAACATTTCACCTGAATCCATCATCTCCAGCTTCAACTTCGTCTTCACGTAGTTCATCGGGCAGGCAACACCACGGAGATCGTACACCGGTGCACCGGTCGGAGCCGGAGCTGAAGGTTTCACCTCGGTGACGACCGGCATTACCTGCGCTGCAACGTCCTTCACTGGAACTGCCGCCTCTTGGACCGGAGCAAGCTTCAAATCTTTCCCCATCTGTTCGGTTGCAGCTCGGCAGGCCTCAACGAAGCCCTTCGCAAACACCATTTTTTCTCGCGCTGACTCGGCGGTCGTATCCTTCGGACCCAGATCGCCGACCTTCTTATTGAGCTCGCGATATTGCGCAGGGATGACCCCTTTCTGTGCAATCCTGCTATCAAATTCAATGAAGGTTTCTGAGTCCGTCGACGGCTCAAGCCCTTCGGTCACCAACATCGCCTTCGCCGCGGCCAACACCGCGCGATAGGATTTGTTCACCGACACGGAATACTGATGGTTCTCGACCAGCAACTTCGCTTGATACAGTTCTTGATCGGCTTCCAGGATGCCATTTTCGATCATCTCCAGCGCGCCGCCGGCACATTCCCCTGGGCCGAGATCCTCAAGGATAAATTCGTCCTCCCCTTCCCAGTCATAGTAGAAGGTGGAATCCTCCTTGAAGGTTGGAACGATCGTGTACGGAATCAGCTCATCCTTCAAATTACTCTTACCCATGCGGGTGATGAAAGTCGGTAAATTCTCATTTGGTTGACGATCACGCCGGTACACGTCGATCAAATGGGAAAGCGCCGCTGGTACAGCTTTCGCCGGCAGCTTCACGATCATCTGCCCGATCTTGGCCGTGCCGTTCACTGACCCACCAAGATGGAGCTCGTAGTGTGGGGCCACGTGGTCACCAAGCCGTTTGCCAACTCCATGCAGTCCAATCGTTGAAATGTGATGCTGCGCGCAGGAGTTATGGCAGCCGCTGATTTTGATATCGACGCCTGCCAGATCTTCCGGCACACGACCGGGAGGGAATACTTCAGCCAACGCCCTCGCAAGTCCCTTGGACGACGTAATACCGAGCCCGCAGGTATCAGTGCCAGGACACGCAATAATGTCTTCGACCAGCTCAGCACCAGGATCCGCCAAACCACGGGACGCCAAATCCTCGTACAGATCGGCAATCCGATCGCCAGGAATCCACCGAATCACCATATTTTGGTTGATAGTGGTGCGGAGATTTCCGTTTGAATAACGCTCGGCCAGATCAGCGACGAAGAGCATCTGTTCGGCCGTAAGATCTCCCATGAACAGCTTGATGGCGGCTGTGACGTAGCCCTCCTGCTTCTGTTTCACAACATTGGTCCGTTTCCACATCTCAAACGGCGTCTCATGACCAATTGTGATGGCCCCATTGCCATGACCGTTCCCGTTTCCAGATACCAGACCATTTTTCGTGGGCATGAGGAGCGGAGGGGGCTCATCCTGATGCTGAAGCAGGGTCAACGGTCCGTTCTTGGGAAGCGTGTGTCCCATGCCGACATAGGCGGCTTCCCAGCGTCGTTTGAATTCCTCAAAACCCAGCTTGTCGATGACGAACTTCATCCGGGCCTTGTTTCTATTTTTTCGATTGCCGAGGGTATCGAAGACCTTAATCACGGCTTCGATACTGGGAATCAGTTCCTCCATCGGTGTGAACTCACGGAGCAGTTGGGCAATCCGTGGAGCAGAACCCAAGCCGCCACCTGCCACCATTCGAAAACCGACGACTCCGTCAGCTCGTTTGACGGCCAGTAGGCCGATATCGTGAATCGGGGTCAGCGCACAATCATGTTTGCAGCCCGAAAACGCAATTTTGAACTTTCGCGGCAGACTTTGGTTCAAGGGGTTCCGTAGCAGGTGGTATGCGACCGTCTTTGCATACGGAGTCACATCAAACACCTCGCCTTGGCACACACCAGCTAGGTGGCAGGCCGTCACATTCCTCACGGTATTCGCGCAGGCCTCTCTGGTAGTCAGTCCAACCTCGGCTAACCCTCGCATGATAGTCGGCACGTCCTTCAGTTCCACGAAGTGCAACTGGATATCTTGTCTCGTCGTGACATGACCCACCCCGGTCGCATAGCGGTCGGTGAGCTCCGCCACACGTCGCAGCTGATTCGCATTGAACCCGCCGAACGGAATCTTGATCCGCACCATCTGCACACCAGATTGGCGCTGACCGTAAATGCCATACTGCAGGCGGAAAGGCCTGAAGAGATCGCTACCGATCTCTCCGGCCAATGTTCGCAGCGCTTCTGCCTCAAAGGTTTCTATTTCCTCCAGAATGGCTGGAGGGATCGGACTCGTGACAATGTGAGGGCTCGTGAGGGCTTGAATGTGGGTCATACTACCGCTCTCCTATATCTCCTCGGGAGAGGAGCCTCATAAGTCAGATGTGGTACATCGGACTGCGCTGGGCATCAATCGTTCGTAACCGCATTGCCAAATGTTCGACCGTAACGTTTTCGAGAACTTTTCGCTCTGCCTGCTGAACCTGCTCCCAGACGTCACCGAGCAGCAGTTCCGGCTTGGTCGCTTGACGGTCGCGTGTTCGCTGACCGACAAATGACCGATGAAAGACCGGCCCTTCCAATGCCTCAAAAATATCGGCGACCGACATCGCTGCTGGTTCATGCGTGAGGAGATAGCCTCCTTGGGCACCCCGTTGGCTTTCGACTAAACCGGCCTTCTTCATCGCATGGAGAATCTGTTCGAGAAAACGGGCTGGAATCCCATGACGCCTCGCGATAGCCCGCGCTTGAATTGGGGCTTCTTTTGCATATGTGGCAAGATCAACGGCTACCATAATTCCGTATGTGGCGCGCATAGACACTTTCATTCTTTATTATTCCTGTCGGAATTGAGTTACATATACCTTCTCCCATCTTGACCTGTCAAGGCACCAGAAACTGCCTTGATGGCGGTCGACACATATCCTGACAGTTAGTATGCCAATCTATATTGTTAGTGGAATTGCGAAAATCGATAGAACACCATAAGTCCATATCTTTACTATTCATTTCATACCTGCAAAGCCGCACAGGAAGTAGGCCAGAAGGCTATCGCATCTATAAAATCAGATTGACATCGTGTACGCCCTAAGCAATAATCCGACCTCTTCTTCGGGTGGTACCTTTAATGTCTGTGGCAGCATCTTCATTTACTATTCTGTTATTCACAAACGATACGACCATACAAGCCCTGGTGGGACAGGTATTCAAGGGCGCTTCCGTGATGATCGCTCGGGATGTTTTGACCTTTCAAAAGGAGTCGTCGCGACATCGATTTGATGCTGTCGTGGTGGAATCACATGGCGGGCAGGAACAGATTGGGACGCTTCATGATCACCTCGACCCGACTCGCACTCTTTGTATCAGCGGATCTAAGGCTGTCTTGAAAAAAACGCTGAAAGTAATCCAACTGATGAATCAGCCAGACAGCCCCCAGCAGAACAAATCCCACGACACCTCCCTGGAGAGTTATCTGGAGGTGAAAATGGGGGAATTCGTCAAGGGGATGCGAAACGGATCAGCTAAAAACCTTCACCCGATTCTGATTTCCGCCGTGGAACGCCCTCTCATTACTTCAGCGCTGCGTGAGACCAAGGGTAATCAAATACAGGCTGCGGCACTTCTCGGTCTCAACCGTAATACCTTGCGGAAAAAAATCGTGAATCTTCATATCCCCGTCAAACAGACGAAAGTGAGAGCTTATCAATAGTGGTTGAACAGGACTGCCACAGGCGTGCTACGGGGCTCACTTCCCATAACCATCTCTCACCACTCGTGAAGGAGGGACATCATGACAAAGGAAGAACTGATCGCAAAGATGGCGGCTTCAGCTGGAATCACGAAGGTCGCAGCCGGAACCGCCCTTGAGGCACTCACCGGGGCGGTGACTTCCTCATTGAAAAAAGGGAAGCGCGTCTCTCTCGTCAATTTCGGCACCTTTACGATTTCAAAACGAAAAGCACGAATGGGAAGAAATCCACGGACAGGCGAATCACTCCGAATCCCGGCAGCTAAGGTCCCGAAGTTTTCAGCTGGGAAAGAGCTTCGGTCGGCCGTGAAGTAACCGTCCGTAAGCTGTAGGGTGTCTGCCTCAAGAGATGATTAAAAGAGACGGTCCACTGTCTTTCAGCTAGCTGAGGGAATGCGACCTGCTCTTTCGTTTTCTTGACAGTGTCAGTGAGGCTATATTAGCATGCCCCCTCTCTTGATAGGCGCGTAGCTCAGGGGGAGAGCGCTACCTTGACACGGTAGAGGTCGACGGTTCAAGACCGTCCGCGCCTACCATTCAGGCCGAGGCACTGATTTGCCTCTTAGAGGCTCGGTGCCTTTTTTGTTTTTGCACTAGTGGGTCAAGTCGGTACGTCATGAAGATATCGGTCAAAGACGGTCCAAGCGGTGACATTGAGACCGGGGTGACAGTGGGTGGCGCTCTGTCTAACCTAGGTATCGTCGACCGGAATATTCTAGCAGCTAAAGTAGACGGAGCGGCTGTTGATTTGTCGTACGCACTGTCTGGAAATTCAGTCGTCGAAGCACTGCGGTTCGACAGCGCAGAAGGCCGTGAGGTATACCGTCACAGCAGTACCCACCTCATGGCCCAGGCAGTCAAGGAACTCTTCCCGTCCGCACAACTGACCATCGGCCCAGCCCTGGAAGATAGTTTCTATTACGACTTCGCCTTCGAACGCCCCTTTACTCCCGAAGACTTGCAGAGAATCGAAGAACGCGCTGCTGAAATTATTAAGCGTAACCTCGCTATCACAAGGCGGGAGTTTTCAAAACAGGATGCGATAGATTTTTTCACGTCCCGTGGAGAGCACTATAAGGTCGAGCTAATTCAAGGCTTCCCCGATGGAGAGCCAATCACCGCCTACACACAGGGTGACTTCGTGGATCTCTGTCGTGGCCCCCATCTTCCTACTACCGGTGTCATCGGAGCCATAAAATTGCTCACCACAGGAGGGGCCTATTGGCGTGGCGATGAACGTAATCCGATGTTACAGCGGATCTACGGAACATCCTTTCCGACACAAGCGGAAGTGGATGCCTACATGGCCAGGCTTGAGGAAATTAAGCGACGTGACCACAGAAAAGTTGGAAAAGATTTGGATCTGATCAGCATTCAGGATGAAATTGGACCCGGGCTGGTCCTGTGGCATCCAAAAGGTGCGACAGTCCGCCTGTTGATTGAAAATTTCTGGCGAGAACAACATATTCGAGACGGATACCAGCTGGTCTATTCACCACATACCGCACGCCTCGATCTCTGGAAAACCAGCGGGCACCTCGATTACTACCGGGAAAACATGTTCCCATCGATGAAGCTGGAAGGCAGTGAGTACCAGCTAAAACCGATGAACTGTCCGTACCATATCATGATCTACCAATCTCACCTGCGTAGCTATCGAGACCTCCCCATTCGCTATGGGGAACTCGGAACGGTCTACCGCTATGAACGGACCGGTGTGCTGCACGGGCTCATGCGTGTACGCGGATTCACGCAGGATGATGCCCATCTCTTCTGCCGCCCGGATCAAATGGAACACGAGGTCAGCCGGGTCCTGGACTTTACATTTTTCGTCTTGCAGACATTCGGGTTTCACCAATTTGACGTCTTTTTGTCGACGCGGCCCAAAGAGTCCGTGGGTAGTGATGAACATTGGACCTTAGCCACCAGTGCATTGGAAGCAGCCCTGAAGAGTCGAAACATCTCCTTCCACCTCGATTCTGGCGGGGGGGCATTTTACGGCCCGAAGATCGACATTAAGATCAAAGATGCGTTGGGCCGCTCGTGGCAATGTTCCACGGTCCAGGTGGATTTCAACAATCCAGAGCGGTTTGAGTTAAGTTATATTGGAGAAGACGGAAAAGCGCATCGCCCAATCATGATTCATCGCGCCTTGATGGGATCCATCGAGCGCTTTTTCGGTATCCTGATTGAACATTACGGAGGTGCGTTCCCAGCCTGGCTGGCTCCGGTGCAGGCCGTCGTCATGAACATCACCGATCATCAGCAAGACTACGTGGCGGCCGTCGTGGCGCAATTGAAGGCGGCTGGCTTTCGTGTTGAGCCTGATCTCCGGAACGAAAAGATCGGATTCAAGATTCGCGAAGCGGAAAAGGCGAAAGTCCCATTCATGTTGGTCGCGGGGAATCGTGAAATGCAGGATGGGACTCTCTCGGTACGAGGCCGAAGTGGGGCAAATTTAGGGAGCAAGACAGTGGCTGAAGTGTTGGATCTCCTGCAAGCCGAGGTCACGCACACACAGCGAGAACTTCAACCCGCACATTAAAAAAGAGGTGGCCTATCGTTCCCAAATTGCGTGTGAATCGTGAGATCCGAGTCCGAGAAATTCGTGTCATTGGCCCGGAAGGAGAACAACTCGGCATCCTTCAGACGCCGGACGCCTTTCGACAGGCTCAGGAAGGCGGCTATGACTTGGTGGAAGTAGCTCCTAACTCTACCCCCCCGGTCTGTAGAATTATGGACTTTGGGAAATACAAGTATGAGTTGAGCAAAAAGGACCATCAAAGTCGGCGCCATCAAAAGTCCACGCAAGTGAAGGAAATCAAGTTGCGGCCACGGACCGACAAACATGACCTTGAAATTAAAGTTCGGCAGATGAAAACATTCCTCGAAGAGGGTAATAAAACCAAAGTCACCCTCACGTATCGCGGGCGGGAGATGGCCAATCAGGAAATGGGCCGAGCCGTGATGAATTCCGTCATTGAACAATTGGCGCAAGCCGGCACCATCGAGTATGCCCCCCGCATGGAGGGACGAAGTTTGATTATGATTGTGGCGCCCAAATAATTGACGTGCGATGCGGTGATCGATCAACCAAAGGAATCCCCGATGAAGATGAAAACGCATAAAGGGACAAGCAAACGATTTGCCAAGACCGGAAGTGGGAAAATCGTCCGCCGCAAGGCGGGCAAGCGGCACATACTGACCAGCAAGCGGCATGACCGAAAGCGCCGCCTGAGCGGGTCCACGGTCGTCGACCCGACAGTCACCGCGTCGTTGAACCGGCTGCTCCCGTACGCATAGAACGACAATGATTTCATGGCAGGAGTCTCAGGACCTTAAAGGAGTAATCAATTATGCCTCGCGCTAAGGGTGGGCCAAAAACTCGGCAACGGAGAAAGAAGCGGATTAAGCTGGCGTCAGGCCAGTACGGCGGAAAGAGTCGGCTCTTCCGTTCAGCGACAGAAAGCGTCGACAAGGGGCAGACATATGCCTATACGGGCCGCAAGAATCGGAAGCGAGATTTCCGGCAATTGTGGATTGCCCGCATCAGCGCCGGCGTTCGGGCTCAAGGGCTGACCTACGGCCGGTTCATCAACGCGCTCAAGAAAGCCAATGTGTTGTTGGATCGGAAGGTCTTGTCGGATATGGCCATCAAGGATGCGGCGGGCTTTGAAAAGTTGTGCGGCCTCGCCAAGCAACACCTGACTCCTGTCGCCGCATAACTCTACGCTCTAGTCGAATATCGTTTGAAAGGGGAGCCGGCAACGTGTCGTCTCCCCCTTTCACGACCCTCGCTCAGAGAACGATTTCTACCCAAGCCCCATCAGCTTCGACAGGTTCAGATCGAACGCCACCACCGGCATGGAGATCTGCCAGCGTTCGAGGACTTCTGGATGGACTTCGCCAATGACGCCGACTGGCTTACCCGAAACGAGGATACGGCCGGCACGGCCTTCCAGAAAAGATGGATGCTGCAGTGGCTCAAGGCTATAGTCCTTGCCGAGGTAGTAACACAGCACATCCAGACAGGAATGGATTTCTGAGAAATGGGTGGTGGCGTGAGCGATCAAGGCGCCTATCATGGTTTCAGTTCGAGACCCCAACTCGTGGATCCCGTCGGGAATCGCCACATCACCGGCCTCGAAGAGGCGATGGGGGTAGAATGCCCGACTCGAAGCGGCTTCGATACGCAGCAGTGATGGCAACATCCATTGTCGGAGGCAGGAGAAGCTGAGCGACATGACGTTATCAACCTCGACTGTCCTTCCCCATTCCGTTCCTTCCAGACGCATAGCACGGCAATACTGATCCGGTGAGCCGAGAATGTTCGAAATGATTTCCTGAAAGCCGAGTCCCACCATCAATTCTCGAGATCGATCGGACAGCTGCTCAATGGGGGATAATCCTCCCACTGTAAATTGCGCCGGCATGACGGGAGTAAACTCAGCATACCCACGACTCATGGCGACATCTTCCACCACATCCATCGTATGCATGAGATCATGGCGGTATGGTGGGAGCTTGGCTTTCACCGACCCCTTTTCTGCCGACACGTCATACCCATAGGCCTCAAGAGCCTGCTTCACCATTACCTCGCCGAGCTCTTGGCCCAATGCCTGTTCAATCGCTTTCATCTGAATGGTCGCTGGCTTCCCGAAATCTTGAGGTGTTTTAACCCGTGTGCCCAGCACCGTGCTCGTTGGATACCGTACTTCCACCGGCTCGATGATTGCGCCGCGGTCGGCCAAATTCGCCGCGAAGATGTTCAACGACAGAATCACCATGCGCAGGTCTGTCCCGGTCACTTCAACGAAGAGCTCATCATCACCCACCCGTACCTCTCCGATTTCCCGGCTATTGATAATCGGGGGAAAGGACAACGGTTGAGCCTTCGCATCTCGAAGGATGGGGAGCAAACTTTGGACGGCCAAGATAGGCCCATACTCCAACCCCTTGGGATGAACCATGAGGATTTCCGATAGGGTCATCGCCGTTTCCATACCCAGCGGGGTAAACCGGACTTCGTCCGGTTTCACCAGCTCATAGGTCACGGGAAAGGTAATGTTCCGCAGTTGGTAGATTCCGATGGAGACCGTCTTGCGCTTCCGCCCAAAGATGTCGGCCAACTTCTCCTGCGTTTGAATTAGTTGAGCCAACCCCTTCTCAGTCACCCGATATCCCTTGGCCGTACAGGCTGCCACATACGGACGCACCTGCTCCATGCCGGGCTTCACGATCAGATGATGCGGCGACGTCGGTGTTTTGTCGAAGAAGGGATACGGCTTCAACCGGCCTTGTTGTTTGATGCGAATTTGTCGAGCAATCCCCTCGCAACACCAGAGGTCCGGCCGATTGCTGTCTTGCAGTTCGATGCGTAACTCTCCGGTTTCCGGATTGTGCCCCTTCAGCTCGCCCTTCACGAGCATGAGCCAATCTTCCAACTGCGCCATCGGAATACCACGGGCGACACCGCCTTCACTCGTCAGAAGCGACTCTAAATCGTCCTTGAAAATCGTGATGGTAGGCATATGTGGAGTTAGAACAGCCCTCTGGTCGTGCGGATCAATTCCAGGTTATCGGTAAAGAGTTCCCGTATGTCATGGATGCCCAACGCCACCATCGCCATACGATCGAGACCCAGCCCCCAGGCGATGACCGGCACCGTCACGCCGAGCGGCAACGTCACTTCGGAGCGAAAGAGACCCGCGCCGCCGAGTTCCATCCATCCCAAGCGTGGATGCCTCACATGCATCTCGACCGACGGTTCAGTGAACGGGAAGTAGGCCGGTAAGAACTTCACATCCTTCGCCTGCGCCACTTCCCGGGCAAACAAATTCAAGAGCCCCAGCAGTGTCCGAAAGTTGATGTCTTCTCCCAGCACGATCCCCTCCACCTGGAAGAAATCCGTGGCGTGGGTGGCGTCGACTTGGTCATAGCGAAAACACCGGGCGATCGAGAAATACTTCCCGGGAATCTGCGGCGAGGCGGCAAGCGTTCGAGCCGACACCGCCGTGCCCTGGCTCCGCAATACCAACCGTTTAGCCCGATGCACATCAAACGAATAGCCCCAACCTGTGGAACCAGTCTCCGCGCCGTTCTCATGCACCTTGGCCACACGCGACAAGAACGGCTCGTCCACGGCGGTGGTATGGCTGGGCTCCTTGATAAAATAGACGTCATGAATGTCTCGAGCCGGATGGAATTGCGGCATGAACAGGGCATCCATATCCCAGAACTCGGTTTCGACCAGCGCCCCCCGCATCTCCTGGAACCCCATGCTCACAAGTTTGGTTTTGACCGTATCGAGAAATTCGCGATAGGGATGTTTCTTTCCTGTTCCAATACGAGGCGGGCGTAGACTGATCGTGTACTTTCTCAATCGCGTCTGACGCCAACTCCCATCTTTCAACAAGTCGGGAGTCAACTGCGAGACTTCTTCAGCGACCCCCTGCGTCAGCAATTGCGCCGCCGCACCAGCTCCGTCCGGTGACAAGATAAATGAGCGGGCCACCCGCTCGTCCACACGAAACGGTTCCTTGGCATTGCCACGCTTCACGGCAAAGTCTTCGATGACCTGCCGATGGGCTTCCGTGAAGCTCTTCAGCTCTTTCGGTGAGTCATGCATTTCCCCCAGGAGGGGTCGGAGTGCCTCGGCAGTCGGGCTCGGGCGTCCAGTTGTTTCGATGCACCCTCCCTGGATGATCAGCACCACCCCTTCCTTTTTAAGTCGCCCGACAGCTTTGCTGACATCCGAAGGGTCCAGTCCGCCTTGCGACTGAAGGTCGGGAATAGTCAGTCTCTTCCCGGTGCTAGTGGCTTCCCGCGCAGCCGCCAAGACTCGCTCGATGGGCGAGGCGGTCTGGTGATACTCCTCCCCGATCTTCGTCAGCGAGACGATGGGAGTCACCGTTTCCGTCTGGACCGTGATGAGAGACTTGGCCAATAACCACTCGACCGCCATGCTGAGTTGAGACGCCTCCAACTCAGCTGCGTCGGCCAACTGTTCGCTGCCTAGAGCGGTTCCCGACGGGCGAAGCCCTAGGGTCGTGAGTACTTTAATTTCGAGAGGGTGCAGACTGTCGATGAGTGTGGAGATGTCCACCTGAGCCGCCTATTGATGGACCGCGGCGCGTGACGCCGGCAAGACGGCCATTGCTCCAGCCGCCCGCATGGCCGCAATGGTAGGTGTATAGTCGCGTTGAGAAAAAATCGCGGACCCTGCCACGAGGACCGTCGCTCCGGCGGCCACGATCTCTCGAGCATTCTCCACTTTGACGCCACCGTCGACTTCCAGCAGTGCCTGGCTTTTAATCTTGTCCAACAATGCCCGTGTATCGGCGATTTTCCTGAGCACCGATGGAATAAACTTTTGCCCGCCGAATCCAGGATTCACCGACATGATCAACACCAGATCGACATCTCCCAAGATCTCCTGAAGCAACGAAAGTGGCGTCGCAGGATTTAAGGTTACTCCAGCCTTGATCCCCCGTTCCTTAATCGATTGAATCGTTCGATGCAGATGCGGGCAGGCCTCAACATGCACAGTCAAATAGTCAGCTCCGGCATCAACAAACTCAGGAATGAACGCATCGGCGTTGGTGATCATCAAATGAACGTCGAGCGGAAGCTTGGTGACTTTTTTGAGACTTTCGACAATAGGTGGCCCCACTGTCAAGTTCGGCACGAAATGGCCGTCCATCACGTCCACGTGAAGGAAATCGGCGCCCGCACGCTCCACGGCGGCGACCTCGTCAGCCAACCGTGCGAAATCTGCAGACAGGATCGAGGGCGCGATGTACAACGGTTGCCCCATTACCCCTTTTTCCTTAACCGAGCGGCGTAAAATCCGTCCATTCCACAATCATTACCCATGGTGGAGAGCGCCCCGCACACGGTCACAAAGGGGAGCGCCGCAGAAGTAAGCCACGGGGCCACGGATTCACGCATCCAGTCGTGATGGTCCTTGCAAAAGCTGCTCACAACCTCTTCAGTTTCTTCGGTTTCTGCTGAACAGGTACTATAGACCAGCACCCCACCGGGTCGCAAGCAAGAAGCCACCGAGGCAAGGATTTCAGCTTGAAGTGTCTGGTGCCTGGCGAACGTCGAACTGTCCTTCCGCCATTTCGCTTCAGGGTGTCGGCGCAACACACCCAGCCCACTGCACGGGGCATCCACGAGTATCCGATCGAATAGCGGTGGTTCCGTATGGAGGTTCGGCCCGCGGGTGATCACCCCGGCCCATTCGGATGGTGTTCTCACATCGCTAACAATTGGCACGACGCTCCTCACGCCCAACCGTCCACAATTTTGTCGGAGGAGGTCCATCCGAAAACTCTTCCGATCAACCGCGTAGATCGTTCCACGATCACCCATGCGTTCGGCAAGATGCGTTGTCTTGCCGCCTGGAGCGGCGCAGGCATCCAGCACGGTTTCGCCAGGTTGCGGATCAAGGATCCAAGGAATGAGTTGAGCCGCTTCATCTTCCACATAGAAATCGCCAGACTGAAACCCTGGCAACGCCGTGACAGCCTGGCCTTTTTCCAACACCACCCCGACAGGACTGACGGCGGTTGGGTGTGCCTCAATACTGGCCTGCCGCAACTTCTCCAAAAACTCTTCTCTGGTCAGTCGATTGGCGTTCACTCGCAGGGTGAGACTTGGGGCCGTACTGCTTGCTCGACAAGCCGATTCTGCTTGTTCAAGTCCCATTCGGCCGAGCCACCGCTCTATCAGCCATATTGGGATTCCATACCGAATAGATAACGATTGAGCCGGATAACTTGCTGGGTCTGGAAAAGGTGGCGCCGGCACACGAACAAGATTGCGCAGGACTCCGTTCACCAACCCACTCCAATCGCGGCCTAATTGTTTCGCGTAGGACTTCGTCAAGAGAACGGTTTCGTTCACGGCTGCGGAAGCCGGGATACGATCGAGAAACAGCAGCTGGTAGGCACCAAGCCGCAGTAACATTTGGACGACCATCGGCAATCTGTGGAGAGGTTTGGCGAGAACCGCATCAAGTCTCCAATCAACCGTCTCCTGTCGCCGTAAGGTCCCGTACACCAGTTCCATTACCAGCGAGCGGTCACGGGGCTGAGGAATTGATGTGGCTCGTTGTTCGATCAGCTCATCGAGTGTGTCATCAGTTCGTTGACAGGACAGGAGGATAGAGAGCGCAATAGACCGTGGAGAGAGCCCTCGCGTATCAGTACCAACCGGTCTTTCGTCACTCATAGTTGGAACAAGGAGATGGCGACTGTTGTGAAGAGAAGAGTTACGCAACCGGTGAACCCAATTGCATACCGGCCGTGACGCGGTGCCCAGTCAGGAATTGGACGACCGACATGCGTTTCGAATTGGCCGTTTGGATTTCATGGATCTCAAGAACGCCCTCGCCTGTCGCCACCAGAATCACCTGCTTATTCACCGTGACGATCGTTCCAGGTCTCTCGGTCGTCGCACCCATAATCGAGACTGCTTTCCATATGTTCCACCGCTCCTCACCCAAAAACGTATACGCCCCTGGCCAAGGAGTAAGCCCTCGTACCCGATTGGCAAGCGACGTGGCGTTCATTGTCCAATCGATCAGGCCGTCTTCTTTTTTCAAGAGCGGCGCCATAGTTGCCTGTCCATCATCTTGCCTCTTCGGCACCAACGTCCCTGCTTTCAACTGTGCGATCGTATCGACGAGTAGCCGACCACCCAACTCCGCCAGACGAGGCGCCAATGTCCCGGCTGTATCATCAAGCGAGATGTCCAACTCCCCTTGGAGCAGCATCGGTCCCGTATCCATTCCTTCATCCATGAGCATCGTGGTAATACCCGTTTTGGTCTCACCATTGATGACGGCCCACTGGACCGGCGCCGCGCCTCGATATTTCGGCAGCAGAGACCCGTGGACATTCACGCAACCCATCGGTGGGAGCCGAAGAATCGGCGTGTGCAGAATCCGTCCGAAGGCTGTGACCGCGATGAGATCAGGCTGCCAGGCGGAAAGGGCCTGCAAGAACTCGGGTGTACGAATTTTGAGCGGCTGTAGAAGCGGAATGCCGGCACGCTCCGCGACCAGTTTCACGGGCGGCGCGACGAGCTGATGACCTCTTCCCTTCGGTCGATCCGGCTGCGTGACGACTCCGACCACCTGATCGCCGGATCGAACAAGTGCCTCAAGCGACGGGACGGCGAATTCTGGTGTGCCCATGAAGACGATCCGCATGCTATCGCTTTAACATCGTGATTCCGAGAATGCAATCAGGAGACACCTCAACTTGACTTGTCATTCAACGCTTTGTTAGTCTCCGACTGCGGGGTGGAGCAGCCTGGTAGCTCGTTGGGCTCATAACCCAAAGGTCAGAGGTTCAAATCCTCTCCCCGCAACCACGAAGATTTAACTCCAGTTTTCCTTTATTTAATAACATTACAAGCCCGTCGTACCGTCCGGTGAGGGTCGCCTCTAGGTGGCCCTCCGGCGACGGCTTGAGCCAGATCTCTCCGACCAGAGCCCGCACCTGCTCCCTGGCCTGGGGAAGGTGTTTTAGGGAACGCTCCCCTATCTTATCGATCAATGCCTGATAGCGTTCCTTGGCGCGTGGTAGCATCGTTATGATCGCGTCTGATGTTTCCTCACTCGCCCGTTGCAGGCGAGCCCGTTCCGCTTCGGCTTTCTCTAATTCTGATTTTGTCGTCGGCGTCAGGATGCCTGCCTTGATTGCTTTCGTGATATTCGCAATTTCTTTTTCGACTTTGAGGAGCTGAGAGGGGTCCGGTTTTCGTTCTCGGCGGCGTTCCGTCAACAGCCGGGTGGACTCCTTGATGAAGAGGTCCAGGCCCTCTTGAGTGAAAAGGTCACGCTTGAGGCTAGCTAAAATTTTTTCTTCCGCCAAGCTGCGTGAGACGCGTAGGTTGTTGTGACAGACAGTTGGGCCCCGGTCCTTGTGGCCGGCGCAGCCATATTGATAGTAACTCTGCATCACGAAATTTGACTCGCACACCGCGCATTTCAATAGGCTGGACAAAAGATATTTAGGGCTGCGTGGCCTGGTCGAGACCCACTTCTTCTGCATTTTGCGCCGCTGCTGAACCCGGTCCCAGAGGTCCTGCGGAATGATCCGCAACTCAGGGTGTTCAGTGACGATCCACTCCGATTCCGGGCGTAGCTCTGGACGGCGGCGCTTCCTGTCACGCCCCTTGATCCACTTCCGCCGATTCCATATCACCCGCCCAATATAAATGGGATTACTCAGGATGCCGGTGGCACGGCGTAACTCTCCGTGCAGGACCGTGGCGGCCCAAGTCCCATACCGAGCTGAATGTACCTTGCGATTGTAGGAGGCTCCTGGAGAAGGGATCTTGCGCTGGTTCAGTTCCTCAGCAATCTGTCGGGGAGATTTCCCATTGTCGTACCACTCGAAAATTTGTCGTACCACTTGGGCCTGCTCAGGGTCGATTTTTCGCCGTACTGCGAGTATTTTCGGACGACCCAGCGCATCCTTCTCTGTAGGGTGCTCGATTGGGATGTGACGGTAACCATAATTCCTTCCACCGCAATTATTGCCTTTAAGTGCTTCCCTGGTGAGCGCTTTATAGGTGTGCTTAGCCAGATCAACAAGGTACTGTTGGTTCATGATGCCCTTGACCCCGGACATCAGCTCGTGACCTTCGTTTGCCGTGTCGATTCCGTCGGTGACGCCGATTAACCGCAACCCCCAATCCTCCACGAAATCGCGACGTGTCAACTCCACTTCAACACTGTCGCGGGAAAGACGCGAGAAGTCGTGCACCAGGAGAATATCGAATTGCTTATCTTCAGCGTCTACAAGCATCTGCTGGTATGAAGGACGTTTGCGTGTTGCCCCGGAAATGGCTTTGTCGGCGTACCGCTGAACGATCTTCCAATCCTCGCGCTGCTTCGCATACTGTTCACAGATCCGGTACTGGTCCTCAATGGACGTCTCTCGCTGGTTTTCTGAGGAATACCTTGCATAGATCGCAACTCGCATGGTCGTGGTTCCTTTCCATCTCCGATTCCGCCTTGGCGTGAGCTTGCGATTCACTCAACCCATAGGCACGCCAATAACCTACGAGCCGGTTAAACTCCTCTAGGTCGTTCATCGGCGTGGGACTTTCACGCCGGCCAGGGCCTTTTCCAAGGTGGCACGGACGAAGCCGTTGATGGTGAACCCTTCCGCCCGTTTTGCATCGAGCTTTGCCTTCAATTGGGGGGACACGGGCACGAGAATCTTGTTCTTCATCGCCATTCTCCTTTCGATAGTAATCTAGGGTTAACTGCTAAGCAATTATACCCCTATCGCTAGCGAAGGAGCTAGCACGGCGAATGCCCGATGTCTATTGAGGTTTAGGGTGTCACGTGAGCATCCCGCGTTTCCACAATTCGCGGTCAGTGAGAATCTGGCCCGTCATAAAGTTGATGGCGTACGCGCTGTGATGCGCTTGCGTCAGGACAAGGACACCGGCTGCGGCGTTGGCATGGTCGTCGTGGTCCCCGGAGGCGTGATCGATCTTCTCGCCTTTGCGGATCACCCCGATGAGTTGTTGGAGAAGTTTTGCATGGTCGAGTAACTCGACCTTGCCAGAGTTCAGCAGCGGCTCAAAGGCCGCGTACAACTGGCTGCGGTTCAATTCGGCGGGTCGATAATCGATGCCGTGTTTTTGGAACGCTTGGACTGGCCATTGCGCCGCGTAGCGATCACCGGTCACTGAGGTGCATCGATACGTTTTCAGGATGGTGGCAAACTTCTCGACCGCCTGTTCAGGGGAGAAGGTTCCGTTGGTTCGTGCGCCTTGGTCAATCAGCAGGTCGAGTACCGCGATGCCATTCATCTCGTGCGCAATCGCCAGGGTGGCATCGTCGCCGCCCCCGCCCGACAAATCGCAAAAGGGGGTATAGGCGAGGGTGGGCTGCGGGGGAAGCACGATGCGATTTGCGACGATGGCCTCTTCGACTCGTTCCGCATCAAAGGCCGCATCGTCCGGTTGGCCTGGGAGGTTGAGGTACAAACGACGAAAGATCCACGAGGGTAAGCTGCGCTTGGCGTCCTCGATGTCTTCCATCGTAGGACCATACGGGGTATTCAAACTGGGACACGCCTCTTCAACCGTTCCGGCATACCAGGAGACGAAAAGACGCGGATCGTCCTGGCGTTGAATATCGACCAGCGGCACGCCCTTGTGCCGATACATCGAAGCGTAGGACGCGAACCACTGCACGGCATCAGGCCGGGTCCGGTCCAGTTCCAAGGCTTCAAGCAGCTTGTAATCCTTTTGGGTATGCAGTTCGTCCACGACAAGGAACAAGTAAGTCTTGCCGTGGAGACTTTGTGCGTCACGTGAGGGGAGGATTTCAATAAATCCCGTGCCGTCGTTCAGTTCGATGATGTTGTTTTTCAGAATAACCAGCTCATAGAGGATCGGATTACAGCGGATGAGCTTCTTGGTCAGGTCCAAGTCATCGTTCGCTTGGGCGAGGTCAGAGGCGACGATATAGACTTGGTTGCCTTTGGCGCCTGCCGCCTGCCACGCGAAGAGTTTGTAGAGGGCCGCGAGCACCGCATCCGTGGTCTTGAAGGTTTTCTTGGCGCGTCCGGTGAGAACCCGCCGATACAACGGGGTTCCATCGGGACGGAAGGTGTACAGGGCTTTGGTGAAGATGTCTTGGCGATAGGGCTCAATCGTGTCGAGCAGGGGCGTCTGCCCATCGACCCAGCGGAGAGGCCGGAAGAAGGTGAGCGGGTGAATTTGCGTCATAGACTCATTCCTTGAAAGTGCGGCGGGACCGTCCTCCACCGGAGGGCAGCCCCGCCTGGTCGGGGTGCGCACCGCGACACTATGCCTCGACGGGAATGCCGGTAGTTTGGTGCTCGAACATCTTGGCGATCTCGTCGCCGAAGTTCGTACGGAGCACGGAGATATCCACATGGATTTCGTTGAACAGCCACCGAGCGACCCACTCGCGGACCATCGTTAAGAATTCCAACAAAATATGGTTTTGCTCGAAGTTGTCATAGTCGCGCGGGGTCAACCGCTTGGCCCGTTCGGTGAGGACTCGCTCCTTGACCTCCTCGTTGACCATTGGTTCGAGCGGATGGCCCAACATGGCGCCGAGTACCGTGAGTTGATCGTGGTTGGCGGCATGGACAAACTGCGTGACGCGGCTCTTTTGGTCGAGCGAGTCGAACTTGCTCCAGAGATAGGTGTAGGTCAGGAGGCGTTCCGTTGGATCTTTGAGGCCGGAGTCGATTGTGAAGAACTGGGTGCGATAGCGTTGGTCCTTCGCCGCCAGACGCTCAATCTCCTTCCGTATCCAAGCCAAAGCCGGGACGGTCTCACGCGTGGCGAAGGTCTTGATGGCCTGGGCCTTGCCCTGATGGCTGAGGGACTCATTGGCCGCCAGCTTGGCTTCTTCCGAGGCCTCGCGCTCCAGCGGGGCTAGCGTGTTTCGGATGTACTCATTCTTTGCGTTCAACGTGTCCGTATGGGCACTCTTCACTGGTCGGGCTAGCTCCATCGTAAGTCCGTTATTGATCGTCGATACGCTGCTTCCCATTGGCATCCTCCCTATGAAACGGTTGTGACCCCGATGGGGCCGGTGAGGGAGCCGATGGCGGCTCCGGTTTGTTAGCGTGATTTAGATAATCCCTGAGCGAAATTTGTTTGGCGCGTCGCTTGAGACCAAGCTTGGTATAGAGCCCGGAGAGCGCATTGATGGCATTGAAATACCCTGGCTCATCGATCGTGCCGTTGATGGCCAATGTGAGTTCTCGCTTTTCAATCAGCCGTTCCAAATGGATCGCGCGTTTACATAAGCTGCGTTCCTGGTAGCTGAGCCCATCGAGGCCCCCCAGGCTGGTGACGAGCGAGAGGAGGCGCTGGCTCATCATCTTGTAGACCTCCGACCGTGCGTCCATCTCCTCTAGGAACGCTTCGTCATAACGGGCGGGGATGTCCGTGGGTAGGTCGGATTTTCCTTGGCCCTTCCCTTTCCCGGCATAACCGCTATTCCCCTTCGTCCATTTCGGCATCGTCCTACTACCCTTCAGGAAAAATCGGGGTCTCGATTCTTCACGATTTCGTATCAAAGTCCTTGGAATTCTTATGGTAATACGTGTTTTCTTGGGTAGCCCCGTTAGTCAGGTCCCTACCGAGGCTCGTATTATGGGCTCTCGCCCGTCCTACACATCTCTAGGCCCCTTCCCGGTCGTATTCCCCGTCCGCCTTCGATTCCTACGCTAGGGGGGATAAGAACCCCCTTCGCTATACGGTCCCCGGCTAAACCTATATTTTCGGAAAATCCTGTTTCCCCCTCCGGGAGATAAGGCAACGCCCAAAGAACACACTTTACTGGGGTTTTCTATCATCAAGATCCCCCTTACCCCCCCGCGTCTTCACCCGATACCGAGAAAGACCGTTTTTAGTCGTCCGGTCGAGGTATAAAACGTACTCCTGTGTAATCACCGCGTTCCGTCCAAGAACTCGGGCCAGAGCGTGTCCAATCGAGCGTTCACTTTTTATGTCTTTCACACGTAAGGCTAGGAGAGCTTCCCGTAGAATCGGCTCCGGTCCGTACCATTCATCCGATCCCTCTCCGCGTCGTGGATTGGCGAGAACGACAAGGTCGCTGGCACTGAATTCGTTCTCATCATAGAAATTCCGTAAGTGTCGCAGCAGCGCAAGATGGGCACCGAGTTCCGGCGACGCCTCAATGTTTTGATCGAACACCGTCCCCACATCTTCCAATCCGGCCCAAATCAATGGGTGTCGAACCAACACATCCCACTGGGGGAAGCGCGACGGAGTACCCGTCACTCGTTCACCACTTGTGAGATATCCAGCGATCAATCCAATAGCGTGACGCAAGACAGGTTCCCGAATCTCCAAGGCGCGGCGCATTACATCGGGATAGGTGAAGGTGCGCTTATGGGGGCTGACTTCTTGGGTGATGAGTCGAATCGGAATAATGCGCGAGGCTTCATCATTCGCGAGTGTCACGTTATTGCCAGTAAGCACGAAAACAACACTGGTCGAAACCACTGCGTCACGATTGTGGCCTAGTAGGCGGCCTTGCTTCGTAGCCGAGGTCATCGCGGATGACAACGCCGGAGAACGAAACGTCAGGCCGTCTCCGATATTGTCAAACGTAACAATTTCCGGACTTCGCAGTAGAGTCGAGAGGAGAAGTTTCTGCACCTCCACGTCATCGTCATCCGGCCAGGTAAAGATCGGCGCATCAGTTCCAGTCAGGATCAGGTGGATGAGACGGGCCAGGGTCGTTTTGCCAAGACTCTGCTGAGCCGCCGTAATCAAGAACCCTGGTGACATATCCATCAATTTGCGTTCGATCGCCGTGAGCAGCAAGGCAAGGGCTGCCGTTTTGTCCAACGGCGTGGCAAACTCAAACCCATCCAACAGCAGTTTCACAATCTCCTCAGCGCCCTTGAGCGCCTCGTCCTTTGAGTACGTGCGAAGCCCATCGAGCTGAGGCCCGTACAGGAGGAGTCGGGTGGACGGATCAATCCCAGAAGCGAGGATGATCCGACCAGCTCGTGTAACCAGAGGATGTGCCAACAGACCAGTGACTGTGGGTAGGTCGTGAGGATTAACGAGAATTTGGTCGAGGATTTTGCGGGGTACCGCGATGGACTTGAAACCGTATGGTGTCTCGACCTCCAACACCACGGCACGTTCGGTCAAGGGGAGAAGTTTCGGCGGCGTCATCAGATCAAATTGGGCGGTTGGCACAGCGGGCAAATCACTATCTGCTTGATGGCTGTGCGGGAGGGTTTGAATTGCGACTCGCACGACGTTATCGCTAAAACGGACGCATTCTCCATCAGCGAGTCGTAACAACATAGCGGCTTCCACCTCCCGAGCAATGGCACACACATCTTCGGGTCGATAGAGAATTACGGTGCGGTCCCCTATGCGCTCCTTGGCGGCCTGTTGTTTCCTCTTTTCTTGTTCTTCGCGGATCATGGCCTTGAGCGTATTGATGCCGAGGCCGGTGAGTCGGGCAATTTCCATCAAGACAGTCTGATGATCTTCTGCACTCAACCCACGTGCATAGGTCATCCACGTTGCCTTGAGGTCGTTGGTGGACAAGGCACGCAGTTTGTCGAGACGATCGGTCACGCTCCCACTGATGAACTCCACTCGATCCGCCTGGTTCAAGACGCTCTTGAGAACTCGTTCGATTCCGTCCTCATCGCAAATTGGATCACACTTTGCTTGATTTTCGGCGTGTAGCGCAGCGCGGATCGCGTCGTCACTGAGACCCTTTGCCTTGAGGGAACGTCCTAAGCGATAGAGGAAATCGTTTCGTTCACCAGCAGGAATTTTGTCGCCAGTGGGATTAGCCTTTGAGGCGTCGTTACGGGGAGAGGCGTCAGTATGTTGCAATTTTTCGAGCAACCACGTCGGAGCTGGAGCCAATGGCACACCATCAGGATGATAGGCCCGATCCCATTCGTAGGCCTGTTTGGTCTCGGGGTGGATCGATGGCGGAGCAACGACTTGTCCCTTTGTAGTTTTGATGTCGAGCCCAACACCCAGCTTGCCGGCGGAATTGTGAATAACCACATTTTTTGGATGTTGAAAATAATAGTGGTGTCCACCGCTACCGGTTCGTACCCGTGGCGTTGCTGGGAGAGGACCGTATTGCGCTTCTAATTTCCGAAGGGATTCGTCACCGCCGTGACGAGGGTCTTCATCAAGCACGAGTAGGCCCGAGATTTCACCCGTGATGATGCCGACGTTCTGCCCTTTTCGTAGGTAGGAACGAATCTTATTTAGGTTTGTGGTCCCCTTCTCAGGCCAATTTCTGAGAAAGGGTATCTTTCCATTCAGAGGTGTGATTTGCCAACCTCGTGCGGCATACATCAGCACTGGCTCGCTGGACGGATGTCCATTTCTCTTCATCGCCCCACCGTGTACTGTTTGAGCCAGTCCGTCGCTCTCATTCCTTCGACAGCCCCCACGAGAGCATCGACCCCAGCACGTTTCCACACCTGGCCGGTCGGGCGATAGATAAACTTCTTGCGAAGCGGATCGTAGTAAAAATGGTCAATCGGAATTTGGTCGGTGGCTGGCATAAGGGCGTTCTCCTGTTTCCATCGGTTTTTCATGGGTCTGCAATAAGTTGGATTGTTCTTCAAGAAACTCGTCCACTGCGGCCTCGGCCAGAATCTTGATCAACTCCTTGTGCGCGGGAGTGAACTTCACCGCACCCTCCGCTTATCCGACAAAACTCCCAAAACTCGAAGCTTGATGTGCGGGGGCATTGGCAGGCGTCCACGCAACATACTGGACAAGGTAGCGGGATGGACGTTGACCCGAGCCGCCAGGTGGTATAGGGGGCGTCGCCAATATCGGATAATTTCGACGCGCAACTCAGTCGCCGATATGCTTGCGGTTTGCATACGGGCACCGTAAATTATTTTAAGTTTTAAGGATAAGAATGAAACGGGTCTCAGATGGTGGGGTTTGTACTTTTGGGGCCCACCCGTAGGAGAGCGGGCCCCGATTCCTGCCACTCAGAGGGCGTCAGGAATGACGTGGGAGCGCACTCGGATAGCAGACACCCGCTCACCGTTAAACTCGACATTTGGATCGATATACAACGCGATCTTCCGGCCGGCCCAGTTATCCATTTCGTAACCGAACAGTCCGACAACCACATTGCCGTTGCCGACATTTAATGCAAAGCCACTCTCTAGTTCTTTAAACCAGAGAACGGGTTTCTTGCCAGGCCTTGTGCCGTACCGCAGGTCTTCCTCTGTAACCGATTGGATCGTGACGATGGTGTCCTTATCGCCGGGAAGATCGCTTGCACGAAGAAACGATACAGGTGGTTTGTAAAGAGCCATAACTTCCTCCGTTATTCTGACGCCGCACCCATTGCAACGCCTTCGGGAGAAGAGCTATCAAAATAAGATGGACTGAATAAAAGGTACAAACTATGCGGCAGGAGGAGACTTTGTGCTTTTCCGGATTGGCGCAAGAATTTGAATGCTGCCGCTGTGATCCACACATAATGCGATCTTTTGGCCCATCCATTCGTCCAGATCACCTCTGTAGAGTCCGCAGATCGCCCCGAAGTTACTCTTGTCTAATGGTAAGCAGCCTTCAAGTTCGTCAAATCGCAAGGTCCATTTCTCTTCCCTATATTCAACCGACTGCATTGTTACTATGGTCACCTTATCCTTATCGAGGTCGCTCGCCGTAATTGCTCGATTCCATTTTTTGTACTCAGAGAGAATGTTGGATCCCAGTTGCTTGCGAGCAACCAGACGCACCGGCGCCAAACAAGCAACGATAAATTTGTAACAGGATCCGTTATACCCGTCGGCGGCGTGCTGATTGAAGTAAACGGTCGGTTTAATTCCCGTGGTTTTCTCAAAAATAGCCAACAGCGAAGTGACGGCGAGGCGCATCGCGTGGTTCCTGGCGGTACCGGTTTCCTGAATATGGACGTGCGGATTAGGTTTCGTTGCCGCAAGCTGGGCGGCGGTGAGAGCAGAGTCCAGCGCTTCGAGCAAGTTCAACCTATGGCCAGGCGGACCGAGCTGGTCATCAAGGTGCCATTGATAGCGTTCCCCAAGCTCTTCATATGTCTGCCTGACGTTCCCTAGCGCGGCAATGAAGTCGTCGAGTTGTTCCTTTTTCGTGGACACATAAGCCACAGCCCCTGGAACGGAGGCCCCCTCACACAAATCGACCATTGTGGTGCTGATAACAAAAAGAATGCGATCCCAGTCGGCGTCAGCCTTCAGCCCCGCCTCCTTCAAGGCCTGATAAATGGCCTTCTCTTGCTCTTTTGTGTATCCATCAAAATGGTTTGTTAACTGCATAGGGATCCTCCGGTGAGTCACTCGCAGATGCGACAGTCGAGCCAGGGAGAAAGCCGATTTATCGGGAGCGACTCTAGCGGCCTCGGCGAGAACTATAGCGTAGGGACTCGTGAAAGGAAAACAGGTTAAATTCGCCTTGCGCCGTTGTTCATATGCCTCCTACAATACGCCGCCTGCGATGGCCATATGTCCTTTCCTCAAGCGCACAATTCCTTCTTTTGATTGCCTTATGACCTAGATACCAAGGCATCGTATGTCCGAATGTTTTGAAAGCTGGTCTCGTCTGTTTGGCAGCGATTGCCAATCAGTCGTAGCTGTTCTAATCGCCGTTGCTGGGGCGGCCGTGTATGGACTTTATTATGCGGCTCTCTGGCTTTGGAAACACGTAGCTCTTAAATACAACTTTCATCTTCAGTTCATCGACCATCCGCCACCGAACCATAAAATCCATAACTTTTGGTTTCCATATCTATTGCCCATAGGCACATCTAAGCTGTGCTGCTTAACACAAGCTACCCATCCCTTCCATGGCGTCAGGTTCAATTTTCGTTTTCTGAATGAAGACCAAAGTAATGTCCCCTTAACCATCATTAGCATCAGAAATATCGAGGAATGTGAATGTGATCCGACTTTCATTGAATCGATCCGACCTGATACTGAAGGAGGAATGGATGCCTGGTATAGGAGCACTGTTCCCGCGCTTGGAACAGGCGAAGGGCGCTATTTCTGGGTGACGGTAGAGGCTTCGAAGCCTTGGAGTGGCCACCTCTGCTTCAGGATGCAAGATGCCCATGGCTTCCGTTCTTATGGAAGTCGGAAGGTTGCTATTAGTGAGCTTCCAAACTCACCTCTTTTAATATATGACACATCTAATCCTGATCTTATTTCAATGAAAGATGCAGCCACAAAACTTTACACCGAGTCGCGAGTACGTGGACATAGGTTGGCGTCAATTGCGGAGAAACTAAGCGGGTGGAGCGATGGAGGCATAACCTCAGGCACACCAGACGACATATTGAATTACATGGCTACTTATATTGCATTTTCAAAGAAGACCCCTCTCTTCGGCAGGAGGATCCCTTCAACTGTCGTTGAATTAATTAGATGGGAGGATGTGCGGGCCAGTACCTTCACAGACGGCGCAACGAAGCTAGAGGGAACCAATAACACTGCCAATGTTTATATTGACCTATCTATAGAGGCCAACAATTTGGAAAAGTTAGTTCAGGAGTTAAATGTTGCAGAGGACGCTCAGGGAGAAGAATAATGTTCGAATTCTCTATATTGCGTTGAGTCCGTCGGAGAGAAATCCGGCTCATCGGGTGGCCTACCCGTGCGACCTCGGCAAGGACTATAGCGCGGAATACTGGGGAAGCAAAGGGGGTCAGGACGGAGAGACAATCGGTCCTGCACTTTCGTTATGTTTATTGCGCCGTGATTCACACCCTGCCCTTCTCGACTCGTTCCTACCGTCGCGTTCCTGCATACAGCGCCCTTGCGTACAATGTAGACTCGTTCCTGAAGCGGCCATTAATCGGGGCTTGGGTCATTCCCTCTTGAGTCATCATATACAACCAATTCTTCTCTCTTTTGAAGTCTCACCCCACTTGACAATACGCCTCCAGACTGCGCTATAGTGCGCACCCAAGGCCGGTCCACGGCATTGTATGCAAGGGCAAGATGGGAATTCTCGGGCTCAATCCATACTCCGTGTTTGCAACCGGCGCTGCTCCCCTCTCCAGGCTTAGTAGCCCTTCTTCACCGTGGACTCAGAATACCTTTCCCACCCTGCTCGTCTCTCCCTCTTTCGCCTCAGCGACAGGTCACGCTTTCAGTTCTGTTTCGCTAGGCATTCAACGCTTCCGATACATTCACCCAGAATCATCAATAAGAGGCTCCCATGTCATGGAGTAGTCTTCCTAGTCTTGCGGTACGTCATGACGGACATTCGATCTCGATTCTCCCAGCATTTCTGGTGCTGACGCTCTCGGCCTGAGGTGGAGAGGACAGCGGCCCTTGAAGTAATTCAGTAGTCATGTCTGACATAAAAGTTCTTTTGGAAGAGACGTTCCGAATGAAAGCACAATTTAGCATTAGGCACATCGCGGCTTAGGAACGAATAAGGGTGGGGGGGGGCACTATGGTGAAGGCCAAAAGTGTTTTGCAAGCGGTTTGTGTTTTCTGCTTCATTAGCCTGATCGGTACTTCTGACGTTCAGGCTACGACAGGCAATCCGCTCGTCGATACGGTCTGCCCCTGCAACGCAGGCTGGAAAAACCACGGAGAATATGTCTCGTGCGTTGCGCAGGCCTCAAAGAATGTCACACCGGATAGTGCAAGGGGAGCGATCGTACGACAAGCCGCGGCCTCTTCATGCGGCGGGGGGGATGTGATAACGGCTTCTGCATCAAGTGACGTGACTGCTTCGGGAGCGGCGGTTGTATTACCCGACCGAGCCACCCTCCTGATCCCAGCCGGAGCCGTAACGGGCGGGACGGCGACGGTCCAGGCGGTTGAGTCAGCGGTGATGGACAGCCTAGGCCCAGAAGTGACCCCTGGGTTCGAGTTTCTGCCCAACCTCCCTAAGTTCAGGGTTCAGCTGGCGCAGCAACCAACCAAACTCGTACAGCTGGCCGTGGCCATCCCTAATCTCGCGGAACTGCTGCCGCCCACGCATGACTTGGTCATAACTATGCGGATCGACGAAGCAGAATCGGACGACGAAGCACCACACCCTGCTCTCAGAACGGTCGCGGGAGAAGTTTGCGAGGAAAAAACGGCGGTGTGCTTGTTCGTGCTGCCGAAATGGTTTACCGATGCAACAGGTGCAGGGCTGTTTCAAGTCCAGATCGGGCTCGGACGAGCACCAAACACCCCCCAGCCGGTCGCGTTGCATTGGTGGGACCGCCTGTTCGAATGGTTCGAGGCAGCCACGGCATTTGCAGCTGATTCGAAGTGGCATCTCTGGACGTTGAAGAGTCCAAATCCAGGAGGGGGTGAGGTGAGTCCTGATGCGTCGAACCTGCTTCATATTGGAGGAGAAATAGCTCTGGAGAGCGATGTGCCAGAGCTTGCCTCTCCATTGGGAGCGATACCGTTACAGATTACTTCGGACTTTGGACAACGCCCTCCAGATCCTTTCAATCCGTCAGCGAGTAAATACCATCCAGCGGTTGATTTTCGTGCGAAGGACCCCCTTTTCGTCTATCCTGTTTTGAGTGGCACAGTGACTGAGGCTAAGACAGGTACATTCCAGGCTGAATGTCCAGATAAAAAGCACCTGTCCACACCCCTGAAACAGGTCAAGGTCTTGAGCAACAACCAGCTGGAGGTCACTTATAAGCACCTCAGCGAGATAATTACTCAAAGTGCAGGGGCGCTCATTGGAAAAAGCGGGAACAGCGGGGCCTGTTTCTTCCACTTGGATGTTCGCATGCAATTTAAGGACGAATTCAATACCCGTGCAGCGATCGACCCCTGGCCGCTCATAAGCAATAACGTTAAGAAATTCGTGCAGAGCACGGGTGACCCTGTGACCCCAGATTGCCAGGGCTGTCGAGAACTCTTCCCCTTTGACTTTGCTGTCTACGTGACGGAGGGGAAATTTACTAACCCTGGAGTTTTTCTACCTTTTCAAGGCCTTGAGGGGAATTATTCGAATTTCTCTTCTGGTCAGACACAGCATGTATTGACCTCTGCAGAGGGTACCATCGATTTGTCAAAATACCCAAAAGAAGTAACGAATGGCAAATATGTTGTACGCATAACCCTCTGCTCCGATAGCATCGGCGGCTGTCGGAAGGTGCGGGACTGGAAAATCACTCCGGGCAACACCAATCCCTGGGTTGGGACGTGGAGTGGTTCAACAACTTCATCGTGTGGTGCCTACTCTGGACCCGTCACTCTTACGATCACGTCAGGAGGTGGCAACCTTTTGAATTTCACCTCTGTGTGGAATGGGGGCAGCGCTTCCTTTTCGGGATCATATTCAGGCAACACAGCTACATCGGAGTTAGGGTCCACTTACGCGCTCAACGGTAACACAATAACTGTAGCCTATCCCCCTGCGTGCCAAACGGCAACGGTAACTCGGCAGTGATGCTGAGAGACGGTGGCCAATGCACAAGGCAGCTTCTGACAAAGGGCTCTATTCTCATTAAAGAAATATAATGCTCACTATTTGACGTTCTCCTCAGTAAGTAGTGTTTCAGCACAAGCTGCTTATTTCTTGGCAAGGGCAGGCGAATTCTGGGGCGAAATAAAGCCGGTTGGGGATGCCCTACTTTCCCCCATCTCGCTGAAGAGATTCACGCCGTTAAGGCAATGGTCACCGATGGGTTAAATCGTGACCGAATCGCCTCCCCGCAACCAACCTTGTTTATCTTTCCTTCCAATAGCTTAGAACCTGTTCTCTTCTGGATTCCTATGCAGTGTAATGAGCCAGTCAGGCTAACACTGTGCTAGCTCCGTCCGGAACTCGATCAAGCATCCTGATGCCAGCGCGTAAACTCTTCGGATGCTGATGGGCATATCGCATGACCATCGAAGCTGCTTTCTACCGCTCAAGCTTTTGCATGGTGTAGATATCGTCTGCCTGTCAGGTCTCACACTGTGATCACATGCATCTGGTCGCCACCGGCTGTGACCGATCGGTTAGCACCTGTGAGACGCATTGTTCGCGCCTGTGAAACGATCACTCCCGCTGCTTGAATCTCTCCCGCACACCGTTTCCGGCCTCCACCTCCATTTCCTCCGTGACCTGCGCGGCGCCTCGCTTCCCAGGCGCTTCCCCTTTAGGATTCAGCTTTTTATTGTAACTTGACACATTTCACGTAGACTTCGACAGTCTCATTGTTCAAAGAGATGTTCACTGAAGGGGTTGTATGGCCAGCATCTTAGTGATGGATGATGAGGCTCCCATTCGCGCATTATTGTCGACGGCTCTTCAGTCGGCAGGATACGCGGTGGTCGAAGCAGCTAACGGACGAGAAGGCCTACAGTTATACCGTCAGCGACCAGCGGATTTGGTTATCGTGGATCTTCTGATGCCTGGATTGAATGGATCCGATACGATCATCGAGCTCACACGCGAATTCTTGGACATCAAAGTCATTGCCATCTCAGGAGTATTCGGTGAGGAATACCTTCGGAAGACGGCCCGGCTGTTGGGCGCACGACAGACGTTGCGAAAACCCTTTGGAATTGAGGAACTGCTGAGCGCCGTCCGATATGAATTGGCGCACTGATCGACTCAGTTAGAATACTGGGGGAGATCTCTCGCGAGTCACAAGGGTTGTTTCAGACTCAGCAAGGCGAAAGCAAGAGCTCCTCTACGTTGCTCGATATGCCTCCTCACCTTCACCGGCAGGGTTTGTTTGGCCTTCGCTCTACCAAAAAGCAGAGGGCTGGTCCGGATATCCGAACCAGCCCTCTGACTGCAAGCCCTACGCTAAGGTATAGCGTCTGTTTAGTACCCGGCCTTCGCGTTGGGGTTCACCTGGCTGGGGAACGGATCCAGAATGGTCTTGGGCGCGTTGTTCCAGATCACATCCGCCAGATTCGACATCCGGCTCACGATCTGCGCCGCGACTCCACCGGCCGCTCCGAACAGCCCGCACCAGCCCAACGTCACAAAGCCCCAATGCAACGGCGCCGCAAACAGCTCATCCACAAACCAGAACGCATGGCCCCACTCATTCAAGCCCACGTTCGGGAGGATCATCATCGGCCCCACCACCGCCGCCACCAACGGGAACGACGTGGCTTGGCTGTACAGTGGCAACCGGGTCTGCGCATACAGATAACTCGACACGCCGCACGTGATGTACAACGGGAACGTCCCGTAGAACGCCACAATGTGGCTCGCCGTAAAGCTCGTGTCCCGGATGATCACTTGATGCCACGCCGCATCCTGCTCCAACGTGTAGCTGCCCGCGTAGTACACGCCCCAGATGTAGCACGCCAACCAGCCCATCCAGTGAAAGTACCGCTTCAGCTCGAGCTTCGGGTCCAGGTTCGCCAGGTTCCGATCCCGCGTCACCCAGATCCATCCGATCGCGCTGGCAAAGAACACGGCGTTGGCCAGAATGTTAAACCGCCACAGCCCCATCCACACTGATTCAAACTCCGGCGTCATGGAGTCGAGACCGTGCGAGTACCCAAACGTCCGCTGGTACAGCACCCAAAACACGCCAATTGCCAACATCCCAAACCAGCCGAGCTTCGCCGCCTTCGTGTCGTACCACTGCGAGATATCATACGCTCTCTCACTGGCCATAATGTGACCTCCTTGTTAGACAAACCTCCGCATCGACGAACTCTTCATAGCTGACCGAACCCCGCCAGTTCCTCCAGCACGTGGATTTCAAGAACTCATAGCTAAGTAAAGCATACTCCTCGAGCTATGAAGAGCTGATGAGGAATTCATGAAGACTTTTTAATGATCCAGCTGTACGCCTGATCTGAGCGCAAAGCCTTCTGTGAGCCAGCCCCTCTGGCCGTTTCCTCCTGCCAGCTCGACCCCTCAAATGACCTGACTGTCGCCAAGAGTGGACCACATGGCAATGTATTCCGGCAATATCCTCACACCCATCCGTCATCCGCAACTGTCGGCGGACAAGCGATGCGCCCAAAGTGTCAGAGAGAGACGGTGATGAAACCTGTTCAGGGGTGGTGAAGCAACTCGGTCGATATTAATGCGGCTGCTCCGTCCTGGTGAGGAACCGGTTCTTGATCTAGCCACGCATCGCCTTCCGGCGAATGACCAGCCTCTGCTGTTAGCGATGTAAAGTCAAAGAGTCGTGGATCCATCAAGAGCGAGGGCGCGACGTTGGTCAATGCCGCGGCGATACTGTCGGAACAGCCAGATGACTCTCGCTCCCATTGCTGAAGAAATGCTTTCACTTTCTTTCGCTTCAAATTCTCTTGAGAGCCGCAGAGGTCGCAGGGAATGATGGGAAATTCTCTCAGCTCCGCATATCGTGCAAGATCGGCTTCTTTCACCAATGCCAGCGGACGGATGACCAGATGCCGTCCATCCTTTGAACGCAGTTTTGGTGGAATCGCTTTCAACTTACCTGTATAGAAGAGATTCAGGAAGAGCGTTTCGATTATGTCATCCCGATGATGCCCAAGCGCGATTTTCGTGGCCCCTAGCTCACCGGCGATACGATAGAGATGTCCCCTGCGAAGGCGCGAACACAACGAGCACGTCGTTTGTCCTTCGGGAATCAGTCGTTTCACAATCGAATAGGTATCGCGTGACTCGATGTGGAAGCGGACTCCTCTACTGGTCAGATAATCTGGCAGGACGTCCGCTGGAAATCCCGGCTGCTTTTGGTCGAGGTTGACGGCAATCAGGTCAAAATGGATCGGTGCGCGGGGTTGCAGCACGAGGAGGATGTCGAGTAAACCATAGCTGTCTTTGCCGCCCGACAGACACACCATGACCTTGTCACCGTCCTCAATAAGGCGATAGTCGGCAATCGCTTGCCCCACCAGGCGGCAGAGGCGTGTCTGAAGCTTCTCGGTTTCTTCGTTGAGTTTACGACGTGGCGTGGCGGCCTCAGAGATAGGCATGGCGCGATTGTAGCCGCTCTGAAGCTGTCCTGTCGACCGTCCGCTGGTACATGGAGCAGACGAACCGCCTATGATGCAGTCCATTCTCTTTGTCTGCACGGGAAACGTATTCCGCAGCGTGACGGCCGAATATGCGGTCCGGGC
Source organism: Nitrospira sp. (assembly GCA_005116955.1). GTDB lineage: Bacteria > Nitrospirota > Nitrospiria > Nitrospirales > Nitrospiraceae > Nitrospira_D. The sequence continues at coordinate 493,493 of SWDI01000005.1, forward strand.
ACAGAGCAATCCACAGTCCTGCTACCGAGTTGAGTCAGCTGGTATCAAAGCCTCGCCTCAATCAGTTCCCCTGGTGGTCTGTCACCCACTGATCCGGAAAGGCATCGACCCCTCTGCGCACATTCCCCAAGCACTGACCAAGGAACTGATCGATCGGGTTGATCTTATTATTGCCATGAGTCTGAACCATCGTGAGTTCATTCAGCGGCAATTCGGTCCGACGGTTCCACTCTTCAATGAGGTGGCACTCGGAAAAGAAACCCCGATTCTCGACCTGCACGAAGCTCTACCAGATTGGGAGCGTGATCTTGTCCAAGCACGAGACTATGTGGAGTCGGTCATCGACCACATTTGGGCATCCGTACCGGCATTGATGGCACGACTTTCACAGTTTCCTGGACACCGAGAGCCCATGAAACCGTAATCGCAGTTCAAACTGGAACAAGTGTGGACAATTTGTTCCTCCTCTCGCTCCTCGTCGATCAATCGCATCAGCCTCGCCAGCAGCTTGAACCAAGAATGCTATAGTTTTTCATGGGCCATACCGACAGGCCCTATGGAGGATGAAGTGTCTCATGGACCGTACGGTTTCCGACGTGCTCAAGACTCCGGCTGTTGGCCACGACGAACCGACATGGGCCTCTTGGCCCGACGACGCATTGTTGGATCTCCCGATGTGCGGTCTGCACCTCGGACTCAAGGGTGGGTTTCTCGAACAACCGATCGCAGAATTGACCCGCGAGCTGGAAGAACGTCGCTTGCTGTTTCGCCCACACTTCTGGCTCTCCAATGAATGGTTCACACCCGATGGGGTTCCCGGCATTGCGATTCCCTTCTACCTCGCTCATCCTCGCCTTGCGAAACTCGAACTAGCCCAAATGCTCGAAGTCGAAGGTGGAACAACGGAATGGTGCCTGCGCATTCTTCGCCACGAAGCCGGCCATGCCATCGAGAACGCGTACAAAATCCGGCGGCGCAAAACCCGCCAGCAGACTTTCGGCAAGTCGTCCCAACAGTACCCGATGTATTACTCTCCTCGTCCCTATAGCCGGAGTTTCGTCCGCCACTTGGATTTATGGTATGCGCAGAGTCATCCGGATGAAGACTTCGCCGAAACCTTTGCCGTCTGGCTGACACCCGACTCCCTATGGGAGGAGCGATACCGTGGCTGGCCCGTTCTGAAGAAGCTCAGATATGTCGATAGCCTCATGAACAACCTCCAGGGCATCCCTCCCTCGGTCACGACACATGAAGAAATTGATCCGCTTCCCAATCTCAAGAAGACTCTTCGCGAACACTATGAGCGAAAGCGCAGACATTACGGCATCGAGCACCAGTCGCAGTATGACCCGGATCTCAAGCGGCTCTTCTCCCACCTGCCCAATCATGCCAATAGGCCAAGTGCCGCCACCTTTCTCAATCGGTTTCGCCGTGAAGTGCGACGCAAGGTCGCGAGTTGGACCGGCGAGTATCAATACACGATCGACCAAGTGCTGGAGGACATGATTCGTCGATGCCGTGAATTGAATCTTCGAGTCCCCGCGGCAGAAGAGCAGGCCAAACTTGATTTCACCATCCTCCTGACCGTCCACACCATGAACTTTTTGCGGAGTGGGCGCCATCGGGTGGCCTTATGAAGCGACTGCGCGTCCTCGTTCTCATGCATAAAGACCTCGTCCCGCCGGAGCAGGTGAATGGTCACGATCTGGAAACCGTCGCGTGGCGGACAGAGCACGATGTCGTCTCCACATTGAAGAAGCTAGGGCATGAGGTGCTCCCGCTCGGCGTGAAGAGCGATCTCGACGTGATCCACTCTGCCATCGAGAGCTGGAAGCCGGACATCGCCTTCAACCTTCTCGAAGAATTTGATGGCATCTCCGTCTACGATCAGCACGTCGTGTCGTACCTCGAACTCCTGCACCTCCCCTACACCGGCTGTAATCCGCGCGGCCTGATGCTGGCACGGGACAAGGCGCTGACCAAGAAAGTGTTATCCTTTCACCGCATCCCCTATCCAGAATTCATCGAAGTCCCTCAGGGGCGCACGGTCAGGCGGCCCAAATGGCTCTTCTTTCCATTGATCGTGAAATCCGTCAGCGAAGAAGCCTCATTGGGCATCTCTCAAGCCTCGATCGTAGAGGACGACGACAAGCTGAGCGAACGAGTGGCGTTCATCCATAATAATGTGGGCAGTGGCGCCCTGATCGAGCGGTATATCGAGGGGCGTGAATTCTACGTGGGAATCATCGGCAACGGCCAGCTGCAAGTGCTGCCGGTGTGGGAACTCATCATGGACAAGCTGCCTGAGGACGCCAAACGGATCGCGACCGAGCGTGTGAAGTGGAGTCGGAAGTATCAGCAGAAGTACGGCATCACATCACGAGAGGCTGACAAGCTGCCGGAGGGAAAAGCCGAAGACATTCAGGATTTATCGAAACAAGTGTATCGGGCGCTTGGACTCAGCGGCTATGCGCGGATCGATATGAGGATGGCAGATGACGGACAACTCTATGTCCTGGAAGCTAATCCCAACCCACAGATCGCGGAGGATGAGGACTTCGCCGATTCGGCAAAGAAAGCGGACTATCATTACAAGGAACTGCTCCAAGAACTCCTGAACGTCGGTCTTCGCTGGCGCCCGGCTAAAGCAGCGTAACGGAGAGAGACGGAGTTCTGGACAGATTATTTTCCATAATCCACGCGTTCGGCAATACCAATCATCTCTTCAAAACATTTCAACGATCTCATCCTCACGAGCGCAACTCAGCTCCACCTTCATGACAGCGCCAGTTTCCTCACGGAAGCCGAGGCCATGAACTTCACCTCATAAGTGATTCCATCGCCTTCTCATCAACCGCATTGAATCGGTGATGCCCATGGAGTATGGTTTACCGTGTGTCTTACGTAGAGAGCTTGATGGGTCCCAGCCTGCTAGAAATCACTCTCAACCTGAGTCACTCCGAACAGGCTGAAGAAGGAGTACATGATGAATCACGTCGGCGTGATCTGCCCGAATACTCCGGGACATGTGAATGCCATGCTGGCGCTGGCGGATGCGACCCGTGCCCGTGGGCACCGGATCACCTTTTTCCTGTTGGGCAAACCTCCCGCATCGATCGCGACAGTTGGGTTCGAGACCGTCTCTCTGGGTGGGACCGTCTTTCCGACTGATGAGTACCAGGCCGAGTTGCAGAAGCTCGGCTCGCTACAAGACCGGGCAGCGCTCAAGCACACACTTGCGATCGGAGCACGTGCCGCTAATGCCATTCTAGAAGTCGGGCCGACCGTAGTACGCACCGCTGGTGTAACAGCTCTGGTGGTCGATCAAGTCTCGTTTCCCGGTGGGACGGTCGCCGACCAGTTAGGGCTCCCCTTTGCAACGGTCTGTAATGCGCTTCTCTTGAACCCTGACCCCGCCGTCCCGCCCTACTTTACACACTGGTACCCTCGGGATGTTTGGTGGGCGAGGGTCCGCAACCGGATCGCCTGGATGGGGCTGAATCGACTGTATGCTCCCATCATGACACGCATTCAAGACCACCGTCGAAAGCTGGGTCTCTCGGTCCCAACTGGCATCTCACACATCTGGTCCGACAAGCTACAAATCAGCCAACAACCTGAACTCTTCGAATTCCCTCGGCGTAAATTACCGAAACAGGTTCGGTTCGTTGGTCCTCTCCATCGATCATCTGACTCTCAGCCGGTTCCATTCCCCTGGGAGCGTCTTGATGGGAGACCACTGATCTACGCGTCGCTGGGAACGCTCCAGAACCGTATCGCGGGAATGTTTCGGGTGATTGCGGAAGCCTGTGAGGGACTTGACGCCCAATTGGTCATCTCGACTGGAAATGGAATGTCTCCAGAGGCGCTGGGCAAACTCCCCGGGGATCCGATCGTGGTCTCCTATGCCCCTCAGCTGGACCTACTCCGCCGATCTACCCTTGCGGTGACCCATGCTGGGCTCAACACCGTACTCGAAGCGCTTAGTACCGGGGTTCCGCTGGTGGCGATCCCCGTGACGAATGACCAGCCAGGGATTGCTGCACGCATCGCCTGGATCGGGGCCGGTGAAGCCATTCCAAACAAGAACGTGACACTCCAGGCGCTGCGTGCCGCAGTGGTTCGTGTGCGGTCGGACCAGTCGTACCGTGCAGCAGCCGAACAGATCCGAGACGCTATCAAGACTGGTGGCGGGGCACCACGAGCCGCAGAGCTGATCGAGCACGCCTTGGGACTCAGGATCTGATGAAAATCTGGTGGTCATGATCGTGCGAATTACCCTGCTCAGCCGCTACGCAGCGACCGATCATCCAGTGCGAAGCCGTGGGCTGGACATAAACACCCCCTACCGCTTGTCCTGACCTCACGAACCGGCTAGGATCCCTTCAGCATGCACACCATCTACTCGTTGAGTCGCGTGATCCTCCACGTCCAACTCTACCCTCACCCCCATGAGTAACCAGCTCGCGCAATCCACTACCACCGGAATGGCGCTTGCGGCACTCGGCGTCGTGTATGGTGATATCGGAACCAGTCCGCTCTATGCGCTGCGAGAATGTTTCCATGCCTCACACGGCTTGACCGTGACACTTCCAACGATCATCGGCCTGCTCTCCCTCATTATCTGGGCCCTGCTGCTGGTCGTCACGGTGAAATACTTGATGTTCGTTATGCGAGCCGACAACCAAGGTGAAGGGGGCACGTTGTCGCTAATGGCCTTAGGACAGCGCCACCAGGAAGAATCGGCGTTCCCCTTGCGGATCGGCCCGGTCATCGCACTCGGCTTACTCGGCGCCTCGTTGGTCTACAGCGATGGAATCATCACACCGGCTATCTCGGTCTTGAGCGCGGTGGAAGGCATCGAGGTTGAAACCACCGCCTATAAACCATATACCCTGCCGATCGCTATCGCCGTGCTGCTTGCGTTCTTTGCAATCCAGTCACGTGGCACTGGGCGGCTCGGCGCATGGTTTGGTCCTGTCATGCTGCTTTGGTTCGTCACCCTCGCAGTTCTGGGAATCACGAGCGCTGTCCAGACCCCCGAGGTGTTTACCGCGTTCAACCCCCACCATGCCGTCCAGTTTCTTCTGGACCATCCCACCCAGGGCTTTGCGGTGTTAGGAAGCGTGTTTCTCGTCCTGACAGGGGCCGAAGCCTTGTATGCCGACATGGGGCACTTTGGGAAAGCGCCCATTCGTCTCGGTTGGTATGGTGTGGTCTTGCCGTCACTCGTGCTCCAATACCTAGGGCAAGGCGCGTTGTTGGCTCGGCAGCCGGATGCCGTGGTCAATCCGTTCTATCTGCTGGCGCCCGGATGGTTCCTGCTCCCGTTGGTCGCGCTCGCTACACTCGCGACCATCATCGCGTCGCAAGCGATGCTCAGTGGCGCTTTTTCCCTCACGAATCAGGCGATTCAGTTGGGCTATCTGCCACGCATGCACATTCGATACACCTCCGCATCGCAGATCGGGCAAATCTACGTCCCGGCGATGAACCTCATGATGCTGATTGGCACTATTAGCCTCGTCATACTTTTTGGCACGTCCAGCAATCTGGCCGCCGCATACGGTATTGCCGTGGCCGGGACCATGGTCACAACTACACTGCTGATGTCTGTCGTCGCCCGACGCCAATGGAAATGGAGTTGGCCGGCCGTCATCCTTGTCACCGGTCTCTTGCTGATCATAGACCTGTCGTTTTTTGGAGCCAATGCGCTAAAGATCCCACACGGTGGCTGGCTCCCACTGGTCCTCGGCACCGGGATATTTTTCCTGATGATCACCTGGCATGGCGGGCGGCGGCTCATTGCGCGGCACCTCTGGAGCAAAATGCCGCAACTGACCACCTACCTGAAAGACGTGCTGGGGCAGCCGCTCACCCGTGTCTCTGGAACCGCCGTCTACTTGACCCAATTCCCCGACCTCACGCCGCCGTCCTTCGTGCAGAACGTGCGGCACAATAAAGTGCTCCATGAAGAACTGATCTTCCTCACCACCACGACCGCCCGCGTTCCGACGGTCATCGGCAGTCATCATGTCCGTATCGAACCGCTCGCGGAGGGTGTTCGACGAGTTGTGGTGCAATACGGATTCATGGAGACGCCAGACATTACTCGCCTGCTCACAGCCTGCCGGACACAGGGGTTAGACGTCGATCTTGACGGAGCGACGTTCTTCCTGAGCCGCGTGAATTCGCTCGCCACACCGAAGCCGGGCATGGCGCTCTGGCGGGAACGCCTTTTCATCTTCCTCAGCCGCAATTCCCAGCGCGCCAGTTCGTTCTTTCATATTCCTGCTGAACAGGTTGTTGAAATCGGCGTCGTGGTCGAAATCTAGTCCATACAGGCCGGAGACGAATGCCATTCGCCGCGTTTTCCATCTTTACTCTCTTTTCAGTTTCTGCGAGAATTCATCGCGATGTGCTGAGACTTCAGTAAGTCCTGCCGTCCCACCACTCACCAAGTTTTCACAACACGTACGAGCGAGTTTGGTTATGGCGCGCTTGAGTGGCCGAAGGTGAGTCACTTTTGTTCAATTAGGAAATTCAATGAAAGTTTTAGTCACGGGAGCGAATGGGTTTGTTGGAGCCCATCTGTGTCGACGTCTTGTTGAGCGAGGAGCAGATGTTCGGGCATTGGTGCGGCAAGGCTCTGATCAAAGCGGACTGAAGGGACAGTCCGTCGACATCGTTCACGGCGACATTCTGGATCTTGCGAGTTTAGAGCGGGCCACCCAGGGTTGTGAACAGGTGTATCACCTGGCGGCGAACGTCAAGTTTTTCACCAGAAATCCTGAGGCAATGCGTGCTGCCAATACCCAGGGCACGCGCAATGTGCTCACCGCGGCTCGCAAGGCTGGCGTGCGAAAAATGATTCATACCAGCACTGCCGCGGTCCTTCGGCGTGGAACGAATTCACCCTCGGCAGACGAGACGATGCTCAAGGACGATCATGAAGCCGTTGGCGCCTATGAGCTTTCGAAGTTAGAAGCGGATCGCGTCGCGATGGACGCCTGTGCAGACGGGCTTCCGGTGATCATCATTAATCTTGCCGCGCCAATCGGCCCTGGCGACGCAAAACCTTCCCCCATTGGTCATACGATCATTCAATTTCTCAAGGGGAAGTTCCCGGTGTACACCGACTCAGGCTTGAATATCGTTGATGTTCGAGATGCCGCGGAAGGCCATTGCCTAGCTGCAGAGAAGGGAACCATCGGAAATCGATACATTCTTGGAGGAGAGAACATCTCGCTGAAAGATTTTCTTGGTGTACTGGGAGAGCTCTCGGGGGTCCCTTCGCCGACAATACAAGTGCCCTACGCATTGACCCTCATTGGCGGTGTGATGGGCGAGATCACCGGGCGGCTCACCGATAAGGAACCCTTGGCCTGCCTGGCCTCAGTGCGAATGGGGAAATATCCGCATTATGTCAGCATCGACAAAGCGAAGCGTGAACTAGGATACCGTCCGGGCCCCATTCGAGCATCATTACAAGAAGAAATAGAATGGTTTCGTGCCCAAGGCATGGTGTGACTGAAAACGACCTCCAGCGCTCGATTCGTTTTAAATACAGGGCTCATTCTCATCCCAAGACCTGTGTGTTCCAGAAAACATCCGGTTGTATCGCGTCGGGGGCAGTCGTTCGCCAACTCGACACACCCTCCGGCAATGGATCAGTTTGAATTCGCCTGAACCCGACATCTTAAGTTTCATCACTACAGATCTATGGCTTACGGACTCAGTTGCGTAGTGTTCACTTTTGACCAGTTTTCGTTTCTGAGAAATGCTATCGTCCCCGCGTAGCGTCATTCACTACCAGCCCTCCTGCGGCTAGTGGCACACACCTAAACCCGCGACGCTTGATGGTGTGGCCTAGGATAGTGACCCTCAACCTGAGAACGAACAGGGCCTATCTTAAAATCGCTTTTGCGAAGAGTCGGAACGAAGATCTGAACCTTGCAACGTAGAAAGCTATCGTCTGTTTCATCACTGCCTCATGGTGAAACACCTTCTTGTCTCACGCTGCCTCAGGTGACTACCAAAATCTGGTCATACCATGCGCAATTATCAATTCTCCCGCAGAGGTGTAGAGATCTTTCCTGTCTGACACAAAATGTGATGTGTACTTTTAATTTTGCGATAGGTTCGAGACTTAGCAACAGAGAAACCATCTCGTAGAGGAGGTATTCATGAAATCGCTTCTGTTACTCATCGAAGGAGACGATGAATTACGACCGGTTGTCAAAGAGCTTCAGGCCATCCCTAGGACCGGGGAGCAAAATCCGTTTGAAGGAACTCTTTCCAATGAGACAAAAATCATTGCGGTGACCACCGGCGTTGGTCCCGAACAAGCCTATCGGGTAACCGCCGATGCGATCCGGCAATTCCGCCCAGATTATGTGCTCTCTGCTGGAACCTGTGGCGCGTTGGTCCAGGGTCTCGAGGTGTCGGATTGGGTGGTGACGGGAGATGTCCGTGCGATTGGGCAGGCGCATCAGCAATGGTCGACGTTCGAGACGCTTCGAGACAGTGACGCGACTGCGGCACCGCGTCTCGGCCAAGCGCTCAAACAGACCCCACGATGGCATCAGGGAAGATTGGTGACCGTGGCAGATGAGCCGATTCATTGTGCGATGGCCAAGGCCGAGATCGCGACACTCCATGACGCGATTGCGGTGGATATGGAAAGTTATGGCATCGCACGAGCGGCCGTTGAGAATGGGCTTCCGTGGGTTGTAGCGCGGGTTGTCGTCGATACCCCTGCCCTGCCCCTACCGGACCTCGGTGCCATGAATGTACGCACAGGACGCCCTCCTCTTTCAGGCATCGCCAAATATGTCCTCATGAACCCGATTGCTGGCCCCCAGAGACTGCATGGATTATGGGCGCTGGTGCAGACCTATGCGTTTCACCTTGTCAGAATGTTGCCGGAATTCACCGATGGGTCGAGGGTGTCTGGCATGAGACAAGCGTGTCAAGTCGTGTAATCATACATCGCTTGTGGCTCCACGATCGTTCCCCAAATAACCACCCTCGCCTGTCGATCACGTGATCGTCGTCCAAGTCTGTGCGTCATGTGCTCCTTATCCACGGTGACCGTGAGACTTCCTGTTCTGGCAGCCGGAATCCCTGCACCGCGAGGGAACTGTCTCGCTTCTTCTCTTGGAAGAGAACTCGCATCGGACCTACTGCCATACGTGCCGTGTGGTGCACGGCTCACATGACACATCCCTAGACATCACTCCTTTTCTGTTTCATGTTGAGTCAGCTCCAAGTGAGAGCTCTCGCATTAATATTGAGCATTCCGCCTCTCTATGAAATAGTGTTGGAACGGTGTGTGCACGCTATCTGGCTCCAGCTCCGAGCTTTACCATATGTGGAGGTCTTACCCATGAAACGGATGCTCACAGCTTGCCGACATGCGGTGTGGATGCCTTCCCTGCTAGCCTTGGTAACGGGCTGCGCCCACTCTACCGTGCAAGGACATTCGTCGCAGGAAGATCTCGGGTTGGGAATCGTATCGGGGACATTAGGTGAACAACAACGTGTAGCCCTATGTACCGGAATACCATCCTCCATCTCGGTCGTCGGCCACGTGCAGGCTGTAGAAGGCGGCGCGTACCTAATTCGGGACGCCCAGGGGCAGGACTTCCGTATTCCGCATGATGAAAATACCAAGATCGACCGACCGGCCCATGTCGGCGACCGCATTCAATCCTGGCTCGACCGCCAGGGCCGCGCCGTGCTGATCCGCAGCCTCGATGGGAACGGTCGATAGCACTCCCCAAGTCCGGACGGTCTGGCTCTCATCACGCAACAGAAAGAAGGGACCGCACGCCAATACCGGGCATGGAATCAATCCATGGAATACATAGAACAAGACTTAAGCCCTCGTTTCACGACCACTGCCAGACACCATGTATGAACCGGCAAAGCCTGTCCAACCAACCGAACCCACCTCAAGCGGGCAAACTGAGTTTGCCCGCTTGAATTCGTTGTCCGTGTGCGGACTTAGATGAAGTTGAACTGACTCGTTACGACATCACCGTTGGAATTGAAGACGCCGATCAGCGTCAACTCCGTGCCCTGTATCTCAGCTCCACTCCCGCTTTCAAGATACGAATACAGGGCAAAGTTGTTGCTGTTGGTCGCATTCACGACCAACAGCGCATCCTGCCCGCTGCTCGCCGTCACATTGAATTCGGCGTTGAATTCATTGGCAACGACGGTTGCCTTTGTTAGGTCTTTATTTGCCAGGCCTTCACCATTGGTGCCGGCGAGATAGAGGGCTTCCACCGTTGTGTTGAGATCGACGGTGGTATTTCCTCCATCAGACCCGTCACCTGTCACCCAGTCGAAATCGCTGTTGGTAGTAATGTCGTCGAATGCTGTCTTGAGCAACCCGCTAAAATCAACCAGGTCGACCTCAGCAGCGCTACCAGTGCTATCGAAGTTCGAGACGGTATCGCCGAACTCGCTCGCATTGAAGAATTGCACCCGGTCCTGAACATTATCGTTCAACACGCCCACATCGACGATGTCCGAACCGTCACCACCGATGAAACTGTCGCCCCCGGCTCCGCCATTCAACTTATCCGCGCCGGCCCCGCTGCTCAGAATATCCGCGCCATCTCCACCGGTGATGGTATCCACACCGGAACCACCCGTGATCGTATCGGCGCTGCTGCTACCGGTGATTGTGAAGGTCTCGGTTTGATTGTGCAGGTCAATCGTGACTCCTGCCAACGCGCCTGCGGCGGAAACTCCTTCGACATTGACAAGCTGACTGTTTGACGCATCGTTGAGGTCCGACGACGTCGCCGTCAGCACAAGGCTGTCGGTACCACGACCGCCATTGACGGTATCACTACCAGCGAATCCATTGATGATATCACTGCCGGCAAAGCCGAAAAGATATTCTCCGGCGCTGGTGCCATTGAGTGCCGCACCACCGCTGTTATTCCCGGTGGTTCCGGCAATCACAGATGTTGAACTCGTCGCGCTATGGCCGGTTGAATTCGCCACCTCGACGTTAAAGGTATGACTGCCTGCCGATGTTGAAACATTGGTGTAAGTCCATGTGGTACCGCTAACCACAGCGTTGCCTAAGAGGGTAGCCCCATCAGAAACCTTGACCACCTCGCCGGCCACCAAGGCTGCACTCAGCGTACCGCTCAAGGTTAGCGATGTGCTGCTTGGACTATTCGCCGTTGTTTCCGTCAGGTTTGTGATCGTGGCAGTGGCCGTGGGCACAGCGGAAGTGATCACCAGTTCGTTGGCGGTTCCATCAGAAGTGGCGTTGCCCGCCGCGTCGGTCACGGTGGCAGTAATACTGTATGTGGTGCCAGGGATGAAGGCGCCCAGCGTGCCGCTGCTTGGTGCCGTCGTTCCGGTGTCGATTGACCAGTTCCCTCCCGGAGCGCTGACATTGCTGTAGGTTGCGCCATTGACGGTTACTGCCAGCTGTTCACCGCTGCCAAGCGTCACCGTACCAGAAATGATCGGCGGCGTATCATTGGTACTCAGTGTATCCACCGTCGGCACCGCTGGTGCCGTGGTGTCTACCAGGTAGGCGCTGTTATCGCCTACTGCACTGTGCGTTAATAGAGCGGCAGTATCCGCGTCATTCTTGATCGTCCCACCATTGAGGCTCAGGCTGTTTGCGTCGATGCTGATTCCGTCCGCATCTGTGTCACCTGTTTGGATGGCATACGTAAACACTACCTGCGCCGTCCCGCTGCCAGACGCGTAACCAGCTTGCACCGTCGTCCCGCCGATATTGAGCGCCAGTTGCGGTACGCCAGTGACGAGGACAACTTCGCTCATGGTCACTGTCACACTCAGGGTGTCGCCGGTATTGAGGGTGCTGTTCTGGCTGCCGCTCGCGCTGGTAATCGCCACGTTGCTCACGGTCGGCGTCTCTTCGTTCAGATCGGTAATGGCCAGGCTGACTAGTTGCGAAGCGGCGTTACCCGCCGCGTCAGTGGCTACGACGGTGAAGCTGTAGCTCGCCTTAGTCTCGTAGTCCGGGTTGCCGGTCAGGGTCACGTCACCCGTGCTGCCGTTGATGGTGAAGGCGCCTTCGTCGCCGCCCGTGCCGAGGCTGTAGCTGAGCGGGGTGGATGGGCCGTCGGTGCCAGTCACGGTGTACACCACCTGGCCGGCGCCGCTGTTTTCGTCAATCGCGGGCGCCGTCGTTGCTGAGGTGATGGCGGGTGCCGTGGTATCGACGATGACGCTGACGATGTTGGACATGCTGCTGTTGCCGGCCAGATCGGAAACCTGCGCGCGGAACTGGTAGCTGCCGTCGGCTAGCGCGGTTTGCGCGGCGGTGGTGGGCATCCAGGTGCTGCCGCCGTCGGTGGAGACCTCGTAGGCTTCCGTCGAGCCGCTCTCGTGGCCGGTGAGGCTTAAGTCGAAGCTCTTGTCGGTGGTGACAAAGTCGCTGCTGCTGGCGCCGCTGTCGGTGAAGGCCGCCAGGGCCAGGGTGCCGGCGTCCGGGGGGATTGTGTCGACCACCAAGACCCCGGCCGGATTTGTTACTGCCCCTGTGATGGTTGCATTGTTACCCTGGGTATCCTTGACTGTGGCACCATTGAGATTGAATGCCGTCACAGCAAGATCAGCGGTGTTTTCTTCCGTGGCAACGGTGTAGCTAAATGTTAAGGCGTTCGTGCCAGAGCCGCTGGTGAGTGTCGCGGTACCGCCACTATTTAATGTGAGAGTCGGTGTGCCTCCAGCAACAGTGACGGGTTCACTAAATGTAAGCACCATGGTCACCGTTTCGCCTGCCTTCAAGGTCCCATCATGGCTTCCATAGGCCACGGACGAGACGGTCGGGGGCGTGGCATCAAGGGTAGCCGTGGTGAAGGTTGCATCAGCGAATTGGAAGGTTTCAACGTTGGTGACAGAATCGGTCCCATCGGATGGACCTGAGCGTGTATCTTCGATGGTGTAGGTCGAGCCAGTGAGGGTAATGGTATAGTCTGAGCGGTTTCCTGATAAGATGACCGTATCTGTACCGGAGCCACCGGTGATCGTGTCATTCCCACCGCCTCCCCTGATGGTGTCAACGCTGCTGCCGGCCGTAATCGTGTCCGCGCCCGAACTTCCCGTGAGCGTCATGGGATTATTACTACTATTGATGATGAAGCCATCGGATTGCAGATGGAGGTCCACTGCGCCGCTGGCAGTTGTGGCGTTGATGACCTCCACATTAGTGAGCTGAGCATCATTGGCAGTGGCCAGATCGATGAAGCTGTTCCCGGCCAATACCAGAGTGTCCGTGCCTGCCGCCCCATCGAGGCTGTCCGCTTCGGCAACGCCAATGTTGGACGCCCTGCCAAAGCCATTGATGGTGTCGTTGCCAGAGCCGGCCACGACGGTGTCGTTCCCAGCCAGTGGGTTAAAAGTGTCGCCCGTGGCGTCTTGTAGTTCGGAGACTGTGCCACCGGTGAACCCTATGAGTGTGCCGTTTGTCGCGTCGGCCGTGTCTCCATTGGGCGTGCCATTAAAGGTCGCCATCACACCAGCGTACGTCGCCTGCCCTGCTGGTGTCAGAGGCGCGGTTGCCTTCCGCATGCCGACTTGAACATCGAGATCCCACCATCCACCTTCTTTCTGCGCGCCGATGAGTTTCGTCGATGCCGACACCGCCGCGCCGCTCGCGCGCGACAGCGCCTTGATGAACGTGTGACCCAGCTCACCCTGCGCGGTACGGCAGGTCCATAGAAATAGGTTGCCATCATTCCCGAGTGCCCGTCCGATCGCCGCGAGCTCGTCGGCGTGGTCCTGTACGTTTTCCAAGGACAGCGATCCAGAATCGAAGCTCACTTCACCGGACCGGCCATGGGCCACAATATGGACGGCAGCCAGCGCCGACCGGCCACACAAAGCCTTGGCGATTTGCGCCAGGGCGCTTTTGCCGGGGGCAAGGACGATTGGCTCGAGGTCAGGTCGAAGACCGACGAGAAATGGATCGAGGTCGGTAATGGCGCGGTCGATGAAGGCGATTTCTTTCACGGTGGATGTCGACATGGTTTGTCCTCCTATTAAGAACGACTGATTGAGGATGTTGTTTGTTCTATGTCTCTTGTTTATTATGTGGCCGTCTGATTATTCTGCACCCCGATTTCCGTATTCAAGAGCGAAGCACGGTTCTCTTTACCATGAGTAATAGCGTGGCGATGTGGCCTAGATTCATTTGCGCTCTCCTCACTGGCCCCCATCAACTTCGGGCTATGTAGCCGCTCATACTCCCTCTATTCAGAGTGCGCAAGTTCAATCTCACAGCCCAGGTCCATTTTTGCTATCACTCCAGTCCAAACGGCCCTACCTAAGCCTTCCTTCAGCGGAATTCACGTTGGTCATAGGACACCGGGGGAGTCTGTATTTGAATAGGTGAAAACTTCGTCACCATGCAGACCTATCGCATGGTTGTCCTGATGTCCTTGCTGAGAATGTGTACATACTTCACCGTTGAGTGAAGTTGTAATAGTGTCGGGAATCATTTATCGCGATGGTGTCGATAGGCGTACGATTGATCCTTCCGTTTTAAGGACAGATAAAACCAGGGGCCCATGCAGCCTCCGATTTCGGCGCAGATGGTACCGACTCTGTTCGAATTCATCAAATTCCTCCTTCTCATAAGGATGATCCAACTCGCTAAATAGGCCTTTGCGACCCTAAAGCAAGATAGATCTATTCGTATCTCTCGCTGCCTTTGCCGATTAGAAACCTCCCCCGTGCCACACTCATTCAGCAAAGAACAGGCTGCGAGGAAATATACTTGGATAGCGTGAACTCCAAAGGAGTGTGCGGTCGCCTCTCAAGAAGAAACTTCGACAGGTAAATCTTTTTTGATTCAGTGAATCTGAATGGATACCGCGAGAGTTCGTGCCCCCCCGACAAACGTTTTGATTTCTCTCCCTAGCTCGAGCGCGCCCTCCTTCCGTAACGATGTCTTCGGATGATGGCAGAGTGGAGGCCTGTCACGGAATTGACAGAATTCTGTACATGAAATAGACTGTCACAAAGGAAAGATTCTCTATGCCGATCACGTCAAAAGATATCATTTCGTTGAGTGACGCAAGGGCGAAGCTGACTGAGCTGTGTGAAGAAGTCCGCACGCAAGGGACGGAGAAGATCATTACCAAGAATGGCGGGAGTTGCGCGGCATTGATCGACGCCGGACGCCTCGATCATTATCATCGGCTGGAACGTGAGCAAATTCATGTAGGACTGCTTCAAGAGGCGGTCAAAGGCCTCAATGATCTGAAACGGAAACGAACTCTCACCTTGGCGCAGCTCAAGACACGGCATGGCCGCTAAGCGGCCGATTTTCACTGAGAACTTCTCCACCAATCTGTCGGCTATCGAGGTATTTCTCGGCTCAGAAGGACACACCGCGTTCTAGCAATTCTTGGACCACCTGTTTAACGAGACGATTCCCCTTCTGTGTCGATTCCCAGAATCCGGCCGTGCATTTCTCAGACGGGCGATCAAGTCTTCAAAGGCTGAGGCGCTCTCAAAAGAACTTCGGCGTCTCTTGAAGAAGGGTGACAATCTTCGTGAGATCATCACAGATGATTATCTGTTGCTCTACCTCGTTCGGTATGATCGGATCATATTCTTGGCCGTCAAACATCACCGCCAGCTTTCATTCGACCTGAAACAGTTCTGGCAAAGCGGCTAGGTGGCTCGGAGCGCTAGAAAATGGGCCTGGAATTGTTGTCTTGAAAGCCTCACGGAGCTGGCATTTCTTTGGATTCATCTCGGAATTCGTCGCGCATCTCCTGCAATTCATGCCGAATGCCTGAATGACCTTAGGCGATTTGACGAATGATGTCGCTACGGAGCACTTCCGCCACCACTCCAAAATGCCGTTTGATCTCTTCGACCTGTGCGTCATTCATATTTGCCTGTATAGTCTGATCGCATTCAACATGCAACGTGACTCATCGACACAGATACCGCTCAAACCCGTCACGAGAGCATCATCGGAAGACCAGGTCGCCGAAGCGAGGCAAAGACGATCGGCACATGACCGACCTCGGTCCATGACAGCACTGCCATCTCCGGCTCGACGCTGAACGATTGGAGCAGCCAGAGTGCACAGAGAAAGAGGGCAATGATGGCGGGCCAGATCATCGAGAGGGCACTGATAACAAAGACGAACGTGATCGCCGACAACGTCAGCTGGAGTAACTGGCTCTTGACTGTGATCATACGGCCCCCCCTCGTTCTTTAGCCCCTAGATTCACTCAGCTGACCCCCGTATCTGATGCAATACTCACCTAGCAAAGAGCGAGCCATAGTGAATCTACAGTGAATCTACTTATAACGACGTGAATTTGTACCATTGTGCTGTTATTTGGGAACCAGAGGCCTCACACGACGTATCTATTTCGATTCACCGTGAGTATCCGAATAGATTCATCGAGGTGGGGGACTCCAGAACAAATAGCCGAAAACGCAGATGCTGATAGAAGGGTAGACCGTCGGACTGAGTGCCGTGGCTGCTTGACTGATATATCCTGTATGGCTTGCCGAGTCATGTCTTCCGCTCAGTTCTTCCGCTCAGTCGACCTTCACGTGGAGCACTCTTGCGGCTTTGGGAGATACAGGTGATCGACGACGCGAAGAGTTCGAACTCATGCGTGATCCCGGCATCCGTTATACCCAGGACCACTAGATGTGGTGGGCTGACAGTCTGGAACACCTATTACTTTTTGATCCCTATCACGCCTCTCAACGAGATGCCCTGCAGGCCTTGCTGGACACGACATTCAGTCAAAATCCCCAGTTGCAAAGCGCCTC
This sequence comes from Nitrospira sp., assembly GCA_005116955.1. Taxonomy (GTDB): domain Bacteria; phylum Nitrospirota; class Nitrospiria; order Nitrospirales; family Nitrospiraceae; genus Nitrospira_D. The sequence goes on from SWDI01000005.1 coordinate 510,308, forward strand.
TAGACGGCGTATAGGGTACAGTTAGGGCCTGTTGGTTCTACTTATCACTCGATAAGAACTGCCAGCAGGGCAGTTTCGTGATTTTTGGCTGAATGTCGTTCCCCTGTTTCGTGATGGGTTTTTCGCAGTGTGAACGGGAACAGCTGTTGCGTCCATAGTCGACTTCAAAACTTGACTCCAGACAGTGGAGTCGCTGCAACTTCATCATTGAGTGAGGTGAGATATGATTATGAAGCTGGTCGCCTTCGCGTTTCTCTTCACCTTCACGGTCAATGGACAGGAATCGAGTCAGGCTGCGGCCACTCAGTCCATTGCCGACAGCCAGCCGACTGCGGTTCAATCGGACAATGGTCAACGTTCTCTTCTGGCCATGCTCGTCGGGCTCTTGGCCTCAACCGATGCTCGGCACGCTCAACAGGACAACGAAGCAGGCTCGTATGTTCACAAAGTCGACGGCGACGAGACTTCACTTGCTCCGTCAATTACGCCTATGACGTCGATTACGATCGACACACCCCAGAGCCAATCTTCGGAAGTAGAGAAGGAAACAGTGCGGTTGGAACAACTCCTCGAACAGCTCACGGCTAAAGAGAAAGAGTTGTCCCTTCTGCGAGAGAAGACGACAGCAGCAGCGAATCAGGTGACCGTCGAAAAGACCCGCGCGGAAGCCTTGGAAGCGCAGCTGAACCAAAAGGAGCAGGAACTCGCAGGGCTCTGCACCCAACGGGACACCCACCAGAACATGTCGCAGGAACTGAACCGGACACGAAGCAGCCTGGAGTTGGCCAGACAACAAGTCTTCGACATTGAGCGGCAATTTGCCACCAACAATGACCAGCTTGATACCGCGATGCAACGGATTGCCGACCTTGACCTGCAGTTGGTGGCGAAAGAGCAGGAATTCCAACTGGCCAAGTCCAACATGGATATGGAACTCGCCGCCCGCGACTCGCAGCTCGTGCAGGCGAAGCGCCTGCTCGCAAGCCTAGGCAAGAGCTTGCCGAAACCGGTTAAACTGCCTTCCTACGCCAAGAATGGACTTCCTCAGCCAACCATCACAACGGCGCGTGCCACAACTGACCTCACTCGGGTCAGCGAGAAGCTGGCGAGTGCCCTCCAAGACGAACTCAAACGAGGCACCGTGGTGTTAGAGCAGCGCGGCGACAAACTCACGCTCGCATTGTCGTCGGGTGAACTGTTCGCCAAGGGGCGAGTCACCATGACACCGGCAGGGACCACCTTGGTCAAACGCATCGGCGTCGCCTTGCGTAAATTCCGTCCCCAGAGTGTTGAGGTTGCGGGACATACCGACAGTACGCCGGTCAAGTACGATAGTCGGCGCCCCTTTAAGGATAACGGTGAGCTTTCTCAGGCGCGCGCCGAAAATGCCGGCAAGGCGTTGGTTAAGGGAGGGTTAGGGGCCGACCGCGTCAGAGCGGTCGGGTATGCGGACGCACGCCCCATCGCGACCAACGATACAGAAGAAGGCCGGAGCAAGAACCGGCGGGTCGAGATTGTCGTAACCCAGTCGCCCGAGCCAATCGCCTTCACAGGTGAAACGGACGAGCAGCTTGCACGCAACACTCGTGACACATCCCAATACGGTGGTATGGTCAAAAAAGTTTCGAATCGCTGATACTCAACAGACAACCATGTCGGCCTATGAGAGGCCGACATGGTTCGGTCGGTTTCCCACAAATCTGCCCCCTACCTATTTAGAATCCCGCCCTCTCTTTTATGTTCTGAAGGATGTGGAATCACCGCAATGTTTCCCATCCAAGCCGACACTTGTGGGCATGACGCACCCTGCAGTATCCTAGTCGCCAACTGGGAAATTGAGATGACGCCTACCGAAGCAGCAGCTGCCTTGTTCAACGCCATGCCGCAACCTCTCACCGTGTCTCAGCTTGAGGAATACGGAGTCGAGGCATCGGAATCGACCTCCAGCCAGATCGCTCGCGAAATCTTGTCGTTAAATCTGTATTGGATCCTGGCCGCAGTGGATGCGCATATTCCTGCCAAGTACAGGGCCGCTATTACAGAGAACCTATTGGAGTCTGTCCGGAAGGCGTGGTGGGAATCAGGATGGTGCGGTGCTGACACCTGGGACGAGTATCAACCCGAACTGAACGACCGGCAAGCGCATTATGCACGCCTGGTCGATCAGGAAGGGATCAATCCTATGGGTGTTTGCGCGGAAACGGCGTCACTGATGGAGGATCAAGGCATCATTTCGCCAGAGGATCGAGCAAAGCTGCTCGTGTTGCTGATCGACTATGCACCGGCTTTGGAATACGGCAAATTGCTCGAAAAGGTGGGATAAACTACCGGCTCACAAATAGCGGTGTGACAATACCTTGCCGCTGTCGTCCAATTCGTAGAAGAGCGGCACGCCGGTCGGAATGTTGAGTTCCAAGACCTCTTCCTTCGACAATTGATCGAGCTCCATCACCAACGCACGAAGGCTGTTGCCATGCGCTGCAATGATGATGGTTTCCCCCTTCAATAAACAGGGCTTGATCGTCTTCTCATAATAGGGCAACGCTCGCTCGGCCGTATCCTTGAGGCTTTCTCCGCCAGGCGGCTTCACATCATAGCTCCGTCGCCAGATTTTCACTTGCGCATCACCGTACTTCTTGGCAGTTTCGGCCTTATTCAGCCCTTGAAGGTCTCCGTACATCCGCTCGTTCAAGGCCTTATCCTTCTCGATCGGGATGGTCGTTTGGCCAATGGCCTCCAAGACAAGTCTCAAGGTCTCATTCGCGCGAGTGAGCACCGATGTGAACGCCCGATGAAAGGTAAACCCACGGAGTTTTTCACCGGCTTGTTTTGCTTCCTCGATCCCTTTGGGGGAAAGTGGGACATCAACCCACCCCGTGAAGCGGTTTTCCAAGTTCCATTGCGACTCCCCATGCCGAAGCAAGACTAATCGAGCCATCGCAGATCCTTTGCTATCAACTTGAACATCTCATCAGGGGCCAAAGCATACTGAATTGTCGCGCCAAGTCAAGCTTGTGACAGCAGGACCGCTTGTTTGGCCGGTCGACCGGGTGATTGTTCCACATCGGGCGGGCCTTCTTGCACCATCTTCGTCAACGTCGCCAGGAAGACGATGTAGAAAAACACACCGACCCAGATGACATAGGGCTGCACCCCGCCTGATTCCTTCAGTGCGGTTTCTTGCATGGCAACATCCATCCGACCGGCCTTCTTGATTTCACCGATGTGCTCCCGGCAATGCCAAAAGTACAGATAGTTCGCAGTCGCTCCCGCCATGACACTCCACACAATGCCGGCGGAAAAATCGCCCGTGAGATACGTCGAGACCATCGGGCCGACCGCATAGACAAATGCGTGGAGATACATCTTCCGGTACAAAAACCACAGGAATGAGATATAGAGAAACGCCGGCCAGTTCCAGGACAGCGCGAACTTTGGCTGGCCGTTCGACGAAAATTTCTTGAACACGGTCAGGTAGTGGTCGGCGTTGGGGCCGACGAATTGGCGCCACAGTGTCTCCTCGACATGAACCGGCCGAGCAGTGGGCGCCTCAGAGGCGGTCTCGGCGGCAGTCATAGCTTCAGCCAGTTTGGCGCCACACTGATGGCAGAAACGGGCCTCGTCGGAGTTCTGTTGACTGCACTGACTACACATCATCATGGCGCCGCAGCTTACCACACTCGCAACAGGAGGATACTACCTATCGCTTAATAGCTGATTGGAGAATGTTGTGCACGCGACTTCTGACGGTAATTTCCCGATGCTCCGCTTATTGCTCTTCCCATTGCCCCTGTGCTAGCTTTTCCTTCTTTCTTAAGGGGATACGTCGTCATGCCGACCGAAGAGCTGAAAGATGATGCCGCCAAATATCTGATGCAGACCTATACGCGCCAACCGGTTTCGATTGTACGGGGGCGAGGCGCAAAGGTCTACGATCTGGAGGGGCGAGAGTACCTCGATTTCGTCGGCGGGATTGCCGTCAATGTATTGGGACATGGTCATCCTGACCTGGTTCAAGCCATCCAACGCCAGGCCGCCCAGCTGATCCATACGTCCAACCTGTATTACACCGAGCCACAAGTAAAACTGGCGCGACTATTGGTGGACCATTCGTTCGCCGACCGCGTGTTTTTCTGTAACAGCGGAGCCGAAGCCAATGAAGCAGCGATTAAGCTGGCTCGACGATACGGGCATGAGCGACATGGACCCGATCGTTATGAAGTCATCACGATGAAGAATTCGTTCCATGGCCGCACGCTGGGCATGATCACGGCCACGGGACAGGAGAAGGTTCAGAAGGGTTTCGAACCGCTGATGCCCGGGTTTGGCTATGCCCCGTTCAATGATTTCGGCGCGATCGAGTCCATGGTTAATGAGAAGACTGCAGCGATCATGCTGGAACCGATTCAGGCGGAAGGCGGCGTGCATGTGGCCGACCGGGATTATCTGAGGAGCCTGCGTGAACTCTGCACACAGCAAGACATTTTGCTCATTTTCGATGAAATTCAAACGGGTATGGGTCGAACCGGCACCTTCTTTGCCCATGAGCAACTCGGTGTGAAACCCGATATCATGACTCTTGCAAAGGGTCTCGCCGGAGGAGTGCCGATCGGCGCCTGTCTGGCGAAAGAATCGGTGGCCGCAGCCTTTACGCCTGGCTCTCATGCATCGACATTCGGTGGGAACCCCTTGGCCTGTGCTGCGGCGCTGGCCGTCTGCCGGGTCCTGCTCGAAGGAAAAATACTGGATCAAGCTAAGCGCATGGGCGAATACTTGTCGAAAGGGTTGGCCGACTGCAAAGACCGCCATCGAATCGTAAAAGATGTGCGCGGGCTTGGTCTCTTGCAAGGTATGGAGTTGGAAGTCGATGCCCGAACGGTGGTGGCCGATGCACTCGCCCGTGGCGTGCTCATCAATGCGGCAACCGAGCGGGTACTGCGTTTTGTACCGGCCTTGGTGATCACACAGCCCGAGGTGGATAAGCTCATTGACCTCCTCGATATCCTTTTCAATCAACGCCAATCGGCGGGAAAAGATTCACACCACTGATGGCGCTATCAGCCCGACCAGCCCGACAAAGAATACGCCGCACGCGCTATGCCAAGGACTTGCTCGACGTCGCGACGCTGTCACGACAGCAGGTCCTCGACTTATTGCGTTTGGCGACGTCTTTGAAGAAAAAGCAGCGTCAAGGCACTCCGCATCAGCTCCTGCCCGGGAAGACATTAGGATTGCTGTTTCAAAAACCGTCGACGAGGACGCGCGTGTCGTTCGAGGCGGGGATGAACCAGCTCGGCGGCCATGCGATGATCCTTCCCATGAGCGACATTCAACTCTCCCGCGGGGAGACGGTCTCAGACACAGCACGCGTCTTGTCTCGTTACCTAGACGGGATCGTGATCCGTACCTATGACCATGCGATCGTTGAAGAGTGGGCGACAGAAGCCACGATGCCGGTGATTAACGGGCTGACCGACCATAGCCATCCTTGTCAGGCGTTGTCCGACTTGATGACGATTCAAGAGATCAAGGGCCGGCTCAAGGGACTCAGCCTGGCCTACATCGGCGATGGAAACAACGTGGCCAACTCGCTCATCGAAGCAGGGGCGAAGGTCGGCATGCGCATCGTGATCGGATGCCCGTCCGGCTATCAGCCGGATCAGCGGGTGATCGATCGTGCGAGAATGGAAGGGCACACCACCGGCGCGTCCATCGAGGTGCTCGAGAATCCCCTCGTTGCCGTGAAAGAAGCCGATGTGGTGTATACCGACGTATGGATCAGCATGGGCCGCGAGCGGGAGCAGGCACGACGATTGCGGACGCTCGCCCCCTACCAGCTGAACAAGCGATTGCTGCAACGGGCGAAACCCGACGCCATCGTCATGCATTGCCTGCCGGCTCATCGCGGAGAAGAGATTACGGCGGATGTCCTGGACGGCCCACAGTCCATCGTCATCGATCAAGCAGAAAATCGCCTGCATATGCAGAAGGCCATCTTGACTCAACTGCTCAACCAGAAGACACATACCGGGTAGGATCCACCATGAAACCAACATCGATCAAGAAAATCGTCCTGGCCTATTCCGGCGGACTGGATACATCCGTCATCCTCAAGTGGCTGCAAGAAACCTATCAGGCCGAGATCATCGCGTTTTGCGCCGATCTTGGCCAGGGCGAAGACCTCAAGGCCGTCAAGGTCAAGGCACAAGCGCTCGGCGTCAAGAAGGTCTATGTCGAGGATCTCCGTGAGACCTTCGTCAAGGATTATGTGTTCCCGATGTTGCGCGGAAATGCGATGTATGAAGGTTGTTACCTCTTGGGGACGTCGATCGCTCGCCCGCTGATCGCTCGTCGGCAGGCTGAAATCGCGCTCAAAGAGGGCGCCGAAGCGGTGTCGCACGGCTCCACAGGGAAGGGCAACGACCAGGTGCGCTTCGAGTTGACCTACATGGCCCTCGCGCCGAATCTCAAGATTATTGCGCCTTGGCGGGAATGGACCATGCGATCCCGGCGTGAATTGATCGAGTATGCCGATCGCCACGGCATTCCGGTGACCGCGACTAAAGCCAAACCCTACAGCACAGACCCAAATCTGTTTCATATTAGTTATGAAGGCGGCATTCTGGAGGACCCATGGAAATCACCACCGGATGAAATATTCCAGCTGACAGTTTCGCCGGAGAAGGCCCCGAACAAGCCATTGGAAGTGGAGATCGCGTATCAAGCCGGCAATCCCGTCGCAGTCGATGGCAAGAAAATGAGTCCTGCGACCTTGCTTGCCCATCTCAATAAACTAGGTGGTGCACACGGGATCGGCCGGGTCGATTTGGTGGAAAACCGCTACGTCGGGATGAAGTCTCGCGGTGTGTATGAAACGCCGGGAGGGACGATTCTACACGTGGCTCATCGCGGACTTGAATCCCTGACGATGGACCGCGAGGTCCTTCACTTCCGCGATAGTTTGATCCCACGATTTGCGGATCTGATCTACAACGGATATTGGTTCAGCCCTGAGCGTGAAATGATACAGACCGCTATCGATGAGGCACAAAAGGACGTCAGCGGCATCGCACGGGTCAAACTCTACAAGGGAAGCTGCACCTTGGCGGGACGCAAATCGAAACAGTCACTCTATCGACTCGATATCGCCACCTTCGAGGAAGATGAAGTCTATAACCAGAAGGACGCAGAAGGCTTCATCCGGCTGAATGCCTTGCGGCTGAAGATTCGCGCACAGAGAAAGAAAGCCTCGTCCTGATGGCCAAGCGCAGGAATGCTCAGACGTCAGTCGGCGGTGCTGGAAAGGCCTGGGACGGCCGGTTTCGAGAGAAGACCGACCGATTGGTCGAAGCGTTTACCAGGTCGGTGACGGTCGATAGTCGGCTCTATGGCGAGGACATCGCTGGGAGCATCGCCCATTGCAAGACACTCGAGAAGGCCCGGGTCCTCACGCGGACGGAAACGCGTGCCATTGTGCGCGGGCTGGAAGCAGTGAAGCAGGAGCTGGACCGAGGCCAATTCGCTTTCTCCCCTCACGACGAAGATATTCACATGGCGATTGAGCGACGGTTGACCGAAATGATCGGCCCATTGGGAGGCAAGTTACACACGGGGCGCAGCCGGAATGACCAGGTAGCATTGGATATCCGACTATACCTGCGCACACAACTGGATGAGCTACAGGAACAATTGACTGACTTTCAACGCGTGCTCGTGGCGCAGGCCGCTGCGAACCGCACCCTCATGATGCCCGGATATACTCACTTACAACGTGCCCAGCCGGTCCTCTTTGCGCACCACCTATTGGCCTACGTGGAGATGCTCGAACGAGATAAGGGCCGGATCCGCGATGCAAGAGGCCGGCTCAATGTCATGCCGCTGGGGTCCGGCGCCTTGGCGGGCACGAACTATCCGGTAAACCGGCGATACACCGCTGAACTGCTGGGCTTTCCTGCCGTCACCCTGAACAGCATGGATGCGGTTTCTGACCGTGACTTCATGATCGAAGTGGCCTCCGCTCTCTCGATTGTGATGATGCATTTGTCTCGGCTCAGCGAAGAATTGATTGTGTGGACCTCACAGGAATTTCAGTTCGTCGATCTGCCGGACGCCTTCTGCACAGGAAGCAGCATGATGCCGCAGAAGAAGAACCCGGACATCCCTGAGTTGGTCCGAGGAAAGACCGGACGCGTCTACGGCCACCTCGTCAATCTGCTGACCCTGCTCAAGGCTCTGCCGTTAAGTTACAATCGAGATTTGCAAGAGGACAAACCGGCGCTCTTCGACGCCCTTGATACCGTGGCGGCCTCGCTCCAAGTGATGACGGAATTGATGCGCCGACTGACAGTCAACGGAGAGGCCCTCACACGAGCGTTGCAAGGGGGCGGACTACTCGCGACGGAACTGGCCGACTACTTGGTCATGAGGGGCGTACCTTTTCGTGAAGCCCACGGCATCACCGGACGAATCGTACGGGCTGCGCTTGATGGCGGACGTGACATCACGGATTTTTCACTGAAAGAGTTACGAACATTTTGTGAACGGATCGATAAGACGGTGTTTTCTTGGCTGACGACCGTCGCGGCAATCGATCATAAGGGACAAATCGGCGGGACCGCCCGAGGGCGAGTTGCGCAGCGGATCAAAGAACTTGAGCGGTTACTGTCATGAGAGCATTCCTCGTGATCGCATCGGCAGGGCTTCTGATTTCTTGCGGGGTGGTAGGAACACCGGTCGCCCCGGAGCTCATCGGAGTTGCGCCTACGATAGCCAAGCAGAAACGGCAACATGCCATTGAGGCAGAGCGGCAGGCAACAGAGTCGGCTGAACCGGACCCTACCCTGGGAGGCCATGAGACGGACCTCCCTCCATCGCAACCGATCGGAATACGATAAGCGGTGTTGGGCCTGAGACTATCGGATTAACTTAAGGATTACGCGATGCATAGTTTTGAGTACCACCACGGTGAATTGTATTGTGAACAGGTACCCGTCAGCCGCATGGCGAAGGAACTCGGCACTCCCTGCTATATCTATAGCCATGAGACACTCGTCCGGCATTTCCACGCCTATGACAGTGCCTTCAAGAATATCCCGCACGTCATCGCGTTTGCGATGAAGGCCAATTCCAATCTGGCCATCCTTCGCCTAATGGCCAAGGAAGGCAGCGGAGCGGATATCGTGTCGGGCGGCGAGCTGTTCCGAGCCCTCAAAGCCGGGGTGCCTGCTTCCAAAATCGTGTTTGCTGGCGTCGGTAAATCGCCGGATGAAATCCGCGACGCGCTGAAGGCCGACGTTCTCATGTTCAATGTTGAGTCGTCAGCTGAGATTCATGCAATCAACGAGGTCGCGGCATCAGTCGGGAAAAAGGCGCGCATCGCGTTGCGGATTAATCCGGACGTGGATCCCAAAACCCACCCCTACATCTCGACGGGGATGAAGAAGAGCAAATTTGGCATCGCGTCGGATCGCGCCCTGGAAGAATACAAGATGGCGTCCACCCTGGACCATATTGACGTCGTCGGTGTCCACGCCCACATCGGCTCGCAGTTGACGGAGGTGACGCCGTTCGTCGATTCGCTGAAGAAGGTCGTGACGCTCATCCATACACTGAAAAGCCAGGGCATCACCATCCGCTACCTGAACATCGGAGGCGGACTCGGTATTACCTATTCCGATGAGAAGCCGCCTTTACCCCAAGACCTGGCAAATGCGATTTCGCCGCTCGTCAAAGATTTGGGGTTGACACTGGTCATGGAACCCGGACGCGTCATCGTCGGCAACGCTGGCATCCTGGTGACCAAGGCATTGTACGAGAAGGCCGGTGAGACGAAGCACTTCGTGATCGTCGACGCCGCCATGAACGATTTGCTTCGGCCCAGCCTGTACGGCGCCTACCACGAAATTCGTCCAGTGAATGAAGAAGCCATCCATCGGACCAAACAGACAGTGGACATTGTCGGGCCGGTCTGTGAATCGGGTGATTTTCTGGCCAAGGATCGATCGCTGCCTAGCACCAAGCCTGGTGAGTTGTTGGCAGTCATGAGTGCGGGAGCGTATGGCTTTGTGATGGCGTCGAATTATAACTCTCGACCCCGCGTACCGGAAGTGCTCGTCAAGGGTGGAGAGTTTCACGTGATTCGCGAGCGAGAAACATACGACGACCTCGTACGCGGCGAGAGAATTCCGTCCTTCCTCAACGAAACGGAGTGAGTATGTTTACTGGATCTCTTGTCGCAATTGTGACGCCATTTCGACAGGGCAAGGTCGACGAGCGCGCCTTGGCCGAGTTGATTGAATGGCAGATCGCCAATGGCACCAATGGCGTTGTCCCCTGTGGAACCACTGGTGAATCGGCTACCCTTTCTCATAGCGAGCATACTCGAGTGATTGAGTTGACGGTTGAGGTGGTCCGTCGTCGGGTACCCGTGATTGCCGGAACGGGTTCGAATAGCACAGAAGAAGCCATCACCCTCACAAAACATGCAAAGCAGGCTGGAGCTGACGGCGCGTTGCTTATTACTCCCTACTACAATAAGCCGACCCAGGAAGGACTCTATCGACACTACAAGGCGATTACAGAGGCCGTGGACCTCCCCATAATCCTGTACAATATCCCCGGTCGTACTGGGGTCAACATGCTCCCCTCAACGATCACCAGACTCTCAGCCATTCAGACGATCGTTGGAGTCAAGGAAGGGAGTGGCTCGGTCCAACAGGCCTCTGATATCGTGCAGATGTGCGGTGACCGCCTAACCGTGCTAGCCGGCGACGACTCCCTCACGTTACCGATGATGGCAGTCGGCGGAAAGGGCGTGATTACCGTAACCGCCAATATCGTACCGATGGAAATGGCCGCTCTTGTGAAGGCCTTTGCCGAGGGACGGATTGATGAAGCGCGACGGATTCACTTTAAGCTCTCTCCCCTCTTTGCAGCGTTGTTCTATGAGACCAATCCCATTCCCGTCAAAGAAGCGTTAGGACTCATGAGAAAGATTGACCCAGAATTGCGCTTACCACTCTGCCCAATGGCACAGGACACACGAGAGAAATTGGTTCGCGTCCTCAAGGATGCGGCGTTGGTCTAACTTAAGCAAGATCTAGGTATACGACAAGATGATCAAGATCATTGTAGCGGGTGCAGCCGGCCGAATGGGTTGCCGACTAGTGTCACTAATCCGAGATTCAACGGCTTTGACATTGGCAGGGGCCTTAGAGGGGACAGGGCATCCGGCGTTGGGTGAAGATGCGGGCGAGACTGCAGCCTCAGGTCGTGCCGGCATTCCCATCACGGATGATCTCTCCATCCTGATGGAGCGAGGGGAGGCTGTGATCGATTTTTCATCGCCCTCGGCGACACTGGAACATATGCGGATCGTTGCTCGCCATCGGCGGGCCATGGTTATCGGAACCACAGGATTTTCGGCTGTTCAACTCGATGAGCTGAGGTTGCTAGCCCAGCAAATTCCCTGCGTCTTTTCTCCGAACATGAGTGTTGGGATCAACCTGATCTGCAAAGTCATCGGCGAAATGGCCAGAACGCTTGGGGACGAGTACGACATCGAAGTGATTGAAGCCCACCACCGGCTGAAAAAGGACGCGCCGAGCGGCACGGCCCTCAAGATTGCTGAAGTCCTCGCCCGTTCGGTGAGCCGAAACTTGGACCAAGTTGGAGTCTATGCCCGCAAGGGACTGATCGGAGAACGAACGAAAACAGAAATCGGGATACAAACTATTCGCGCCGGTGATATTGTCGGCGACCATACGATTCTGTTTGGTGGCATGGGGGAACGAATCGAGGTCACCCATCGGGCCAGTAGCCGGGATACGTTCGCCATCGGAGCCCTGCGAGCCGCCAGGTGGGTCGTCCGCCAACCGCCTGGTTTATACGATATGATGGATGTTTTGAACCTTCGTTGAGCATCTTCCAACTGCGCTTCGGCATCGATCCACTTGATGCCTACGCCTTCAATGAATGCACGGGTGAGATGAAGCCATGCAACACCCTCCCCCAGGATACTCGGGTATGCTGTGGCTCACTGAAGTAGGGAGTGCTTCTAGCTGACGACTTTGAATCCGTTACCGATTCTGAGGGAAGAAGGAATGGGCCATGACGCCAGAATTCATGGCTCGCTTCTGCCTAGCCACTGCTGTTCAAAGAGTAGCCACCGATGGCTACCTCCAGAGCAGCCCATCCCCCACAGTAAGTTAGAAGGCGCTGAGATCACATCTGACCTCACAACCTTCCTACTCGTCAGTAGGTAGTGGTTTGGAGTCTGACAGGAAGGGATTAGTGACGAGCCGTAATCGGTCGAGGTTCCTGGTCCGCTGCTTTCCGACGACCACAGTTCAAACAGGCAAACACAGTGATCGCAAGCCCGGCGTCCAAATCCACCGCCCGTTCCGGTAACATCGCACCATGGCATTTATCGCATGTCTTCATGGTCGGCACTGTAGCACCATAGAATTGAGAAACCAATACTCCTGAAGTACTGGATGGCACTGACAAGAGTCCCAATGAGACCTAGTATCGTAGGCCATTTGCGCATTATTCATCGGTCTGGTTTACGATCTGCAACAGGTCTATTCTTGACAGGCCTACCCTACTCGCATAGGATTGTGGTCCACAATTGGATATCCCACTATGTATAGATTAATCCTAGCTATTTTGCTTTTCACAGCCCTCTACTTCTTGCTCCGACAAATATTTCGTGGATTCAACAAGTCGATTGAGGATGGCCAGAAGAAATCGCCTGTACCAGTCCAAGATGAAGAACAAGATCAGATGGTCGAGGATCCAGTGTGCCACATATTCGTCCCAAAGCGAATCGCCGTGATCGAGACAATCGGTGCCCGTGAGTACTGTTTTTGCGGCCCGGAGTGTGCGGCGAGGTTTCGGAGTGAGCACCCCGTCTAACAGATGTATTTAGAAGCTACCTGAACTTGTTATCGTGGAAGAAATACGCCAGTAGTTTCAACAATAAGTTGGCTAGCATCCAGAGTAGGTGTAGTCAGAAAGTTTCTCCTCTTTGTCAAACTTGAGGGTGATCTGACATTGATTGGGAGAGAAATTAAAGAATGGAGGTCCTGATTTTCCGCCAGCGATACGATAGTAGGTCCAGGTCTCTCCACCAAAAAACCTGGAGGCCTTGCCGTCTGGAGAACCCCAGTTCTTTTCGAACCAGCCTTTATCTTTTCCTTGAAGCTCGGCCGGTTTCAGCGATGCCTCAAGATAGGGGTTCTTCCCTGAACAGCCTGGAATGATCAGGGAGAAAAGCAGCAACCAGACAAATCGTTGCATCATGATAACTCCTCTAAGGCCAATGGGTACTGTGAGCCGCAAAATTCTATCCCCCGCCCGAAAGCCTGTCAAACTTTCGTATCAACTTCTTCCCTAATCTCCGGCTAAGTCGGGCTGAGGGCCAGGATATTGGCTCGTGCCAGGGCCATGAGGGCCTGCTGCGCTGCCGTGGTGAGGCGTAACAGCGT
>SWDI01000005.1:523894-572218 GCA_005116955.1 Nitrospira sp.
ACGATCAAGCAATGTGGATGCCATGCCGGTTCCCGCTCCGCATACGATCGGACACCATCGTGGACGTTGCCAGTCCCGTACTTAGCCGGAGAATAGGGTTCTTGCAGTGACGTTGAGTTCTCCATAGAATGACCGATAATAGAGAGTATCACCTCACGATCTCTTCGCTAGGAAAGGGACAATTATGAAAATCTATCTCGATACAGCCAACGTCAAGGAAATCCATGAAGCGGCAAGCCTCGGATTACTCGATGGCGTGACCACGAATCCTTCCCTGGTCGTCAAGGAGGGCCGAAGTTTCAGGGAAATGCTGGAAGAAGTCTGCAAGATTGTGGATGGACCGATCAGCGCTGAGGTTGTGAGTGTGGAAGCTGACGCCATGGTGAAGGAAGGTAAAGAGCTCGCCAAGATCCACAAGAACATCGTGGTCAAGTGCCCGCTGATTCCGGAAGGCCTCAAAGCTACGAAGCGCCTGGCAGCCGAGGGAATCAAAGTGAACGTGACCCTCTGTTTTTCACCGACCCAGGCACTGCTGGCGGCCAAAGCTGGCGCCTGGTGCGTCTCGCCTTTTATCGGACGGCTCGACGATATCAGCACAAACGGCATGGAGCTCATTCGACAAATCTTAACGATCTATAAGAACTATGACTACAAGACCTTGGTGTTAGTGGCAAGCGTGCGCCATCCGCAGCACGTCGTCGAGGCGGCATTAGCAGGCGGTCACATCTGCACAATGCCCTACAGTGTGTTTCAAATGCTCTTCAAACATCCGCTGACCGATGCTGGGCTGAAGAAGTTTTTGGACGACTGGAAGGCGAAGGGGCAGCAGTAGTAGTTGTCTAGTGGGAGTGAGCTCCGCATTCGGCGGACGCTCACCCCCCACTCTTCTTTCAAACTGACGATACGTACCTGTTAATACTCGCCTACACTACGCCGAGTCGATTTCTTTTCTCGCCCTCTGAAACACCGAGTGAAACATCGAACGAGTCAATTTCCCGGTAAAGGTGTTTTGTTGGCTAGGGTGATAAGACCCTAGTAGGATCACGCCCCACGGTAAGCGATAGACGACTCCATGGCCAAATTTTTGGACTGGCGCTGGCATAGCGTGCCCTTGTGCCCGACAGGTCTTGAGGTAGTGGTCGAATGCGATCTTTCCTAACGCAATCACCACACGATGATTTTTCAGGAGATGAACTTCATCCTGTAAAAAACGGCTGCAGCGTTGAAACTCATCGAGCGCAGGTTTGTTCTCCGGCGGTGCGCACCGCACGGTAGCTCCGATGTAACAATCCGTCAATGATAGGCCATCTTCTTGGTGTGTCGACAAGGCCTGGTTGGCAAATCCATACCGATACAGGGCGTCATACAGCCAGTCCCCACTCCGATCACCGGTGAAGACACGGCCTGTCCGATTCCCCCCATGTGCCGCAGGAGCCAGCCCAAGCACATAGAGCCGAGCTTGGCGATCTCCGAAGCCAGGAACCGGCCGCCCCCAATAGGTCCAATCGCGATATTGCTTCCGTTTCTGCCGTGCAATTTCCTGCCGATAGATGACCAACCGAGGACAGGCCGCGCAATCAATGATAGTCTTGTTCAGAACGGTCAAGGCTCGCATATGGGGAGACAGTGTAACACGGACGGGCTCCCTATCTGCTTGCTGGTAATGAAGTGAGCTGTTAGCATAATTTTTTATTTTGTGACGGCTTGTATCTGGATGCACTAGAGGAGTTCGAGAATGATCATCCGTGGTATGCAGTCCTTGCTTTCTATAGTTGGAATTGGCTTTGTAATCCTGTCACTGTGTCCTCCAGCCCTTGCCACATCAGAAACAGCGGATCATGGTGGCCACAAATCAGACGTGGAGAAGGATTTGCTCTTGCCGGATCTGTTGGATTCACAACCCGAACCAGAAGACCGTCTAGTTATTTTGCCGGAAATCAAACGCGAGGGAGAACGGTACTTTCTAAGTTCATTTAAGCTGCCCGATAAGATCACATTTGCAGGCGTGTCGGTTCCCTTGGATAACTGGCAAGTGAGAGAGCGGATCGAGTACGAGTTCTATCAGTTTTTGGAAGATCAAGGGGAAAGCATTATTCTTGCCAAACGGACTGGACGGTGCTTCCCTCCTGCAGAAAAACAGTTGGCTGATGCCGGGTTGCCGGACGACCTCAAGTACATGTTGCTGGTCGAGAGTAAATGTATTTCCGCCGCCTACTCGAAAGCAAAAGCGTCAGGTCCCTGGCAGTTCATCCCCTCCACAGGGCGCCGATACCGCCTGAAGAGCGACGCCGTCCGAGATGAACGTCGCAATCTCGAAATGTCGACCGAAGCAGCCGTGAAATACCTCAAGTACCTCAAAGACTTTCAGGAGAATGATTGGTTCATGGCCATGGCCTCCTACAATGCCGGCGAGGAACGAGTCCGCAAGCTGCTCAAGGAGCAAAACATTGCCGACTATTGGAAGATGCATGGCCCACGCGAGACGATGCGGTATGTCCCTCGTATCATCGCCGCGAAGGAAATCTACTCCCAGCCGGAGAAGTATCTTGGATTGACCAAGAAGGACCTCTACATACCGCTTGAGACCGAAACCATCACAGTCAATGTCAAGGAATCCCAGCGCGCGTTGACCTCAATCGCCGAAGAATTTGGCACCTACCTGCTTGAGCTCAAGATGCTAAATCCCGAGTTTAAGAAAGATCTGCTCCCTCATGGCACCTATCAAATTCGTGTGCCTCGGCAGACCTGTCCTAGCCGCTGCTTCAAACAAGAAAAGACTCCGTAACGCTCATTGCTATGCGACTTCGCCTCCCCTCCTCTCCGGCACGGCCACTTCTTCACAGGCTGATCGCCGCAGGACTGAGTACTGCCGATCCCTACCACGCCCTGCTCAAACACGTCGCGCTTACTCGCCACTCCCTGCGTGTAGGTCGTCGCACCTACAACCTTTCACACATTGACCGTATTGTCGTGGTTGGTGCCGGCAAGGCTTCGGCAAGAATGGCACAAGCATTAGAGACTGCACTGGGGTCAAGGCTGGACGATGGACTTGTCATCGTCAAAACAGGTCACACCCTCGCGACCAAACGGATCACTATCCTCGAAGCCAGCCATCCAATTCCCGATCGTGCGGGTCTGCACGCAACTCAACGGCTTCTGCGTCTGACACAATGTCTGACGCCTCGAGATCTGCTGATCGTGCTCCTGTCCGGAGGTGCATCGAGCCTGCTCCCGGCTCCAGTCGCTGGTGTGACGCTGCCTGATAAGCAGCGCACGACGCGCCTGCTGCTTCACAGCGGTGCAACCATCAACGAAGTGAACGTCGTGAGAAAACATTTGTCATTGATCAAAGGAGGCGGGCTAGCCGCGTCAACACGGGCGAAGATTGTGACCCTCCTGCTTTCAGACGTCATCGGCGATGATCTCGGTTCCATCGGCTCGGGACCGACAGCGGGCGACCTCTCGACATTCGCGGACGCAGTGAGCGTGTTGCAGCGATATCGAAGCTGGCGTGCCGTACCCGAGGCCGTACGCCGCTACTTGGACCGAGGGCGAAAAGGAGATGCGACAGAAACTCTGAAGCCTGGGTCACGACGAGTGCGCAGCGTGCAGCATCACATCATCGGTAACAACCGGATCATGCTGGACGCCGTCGCGCGCGCCGCACAACAGGCGGACCTCCACACGAAGTTCGTCTCCCACCCCATCACGGGAGAAGCGCGCGTGGCAGTGAAGCAGTTGACGGACCTCGCCAAGGCGATTACCGAAGGGCATGGCATCTTGAAACGCCCCTGTTGCGTAGTGGCGGGAGGTGAGACCACCGTGACAGTCACGGGCCGTGGGAAGGGTGGGCGTGCCCAGGAGTTCGCCGCTTCTGCGGCATTGGAGATCGCCGGTCTCCCCAATACATGGATCGTAGCCCTAGGCACCGATGGAACCGACGGCCCCACCGATACAGCCGGGGCGATTGTCACTGGAGGCACCGTCGCACGAGCGAAGAAACTCGGCATTGATCTCCGCGCCTCCTTAGATCGGCACAATACCTACCCTGCTTTGAAAGCTCTTGGATGTCATATCCATACCGGCCCGACAGGAACCAACGTGAACGACCTTTACCTTCTCCTCCTGCTCTAGCTACTATGCCGGGCTATGGTCCGTCCCATCGTCTTTCCCTTATCTCAGTGCACCGATCTCAATCTTGTGGGAGGCAAGGCCGTTGGACTCGCTCGCCTCATTGCGGCCGACTTCTCTGTTCCTCAAGGATTTTGCATCACAACAGAGGCCTATACACAGAGCCTGCATGCGTCAGGGTTTATTGAGCATGAGGAGTGGCAGAAGGCCTGTGCACTATCAGGGAACGAGCGAGCGTCGGCGCTGGCCGACTGCCGGATTCGCATTGGACGGATAGAGACTTCCCAACTTGCCGCTCACTGTCTGACTGCACTCCAAGTTCTTCATCAGCCACCAGACACTCGCTGGGCCGTCCGGTCATCAGCCACGAATGAGGATATGGCGCATGCCAGCTTCGCTGGGCTCTATCGGACACACCTTGGCGTAGCTCTCTTCGATATTGATGCTGCGATCAAAGACCTCTGGGCCTCGCTCTGGGAAGAACGAGTGGTGAGCTACCAGGTTCGGCAGAGCACCCACACGGCGCCAAGAATGGCGGTGGTGGTCCAACCGATGGTCGAGGCGCAATCGGCCGGAGTCGCCTATTCCATACATCCTGTGACTGGACGATCGAATCAGGTGACGATTAACGCCGTACCAGGACTCGCAGCACCACTGGTCGACGGCACGGTCAAGCCGGACCAGTATGTCGTAGAAGTGACCGACGAAGGACAACCGATTCGGGTTCGTCGGCGCATGCTTGCCCGTAAGTTCGAGCGGCTATTGGTTTCGAGTGATGGACTGCGCACTGATCCCCTCAGTGGAGCGGCCACACTCCAATCGTCACTCACTGATATTCAGCTTTTCTCCCTCGCCGAGACTGCCAAACACATCGAACGGTCCTTCGGACAGCCAATGGATCTCGAATGGGCGTTTGATACCCGACAATTGTGGATCGTGCAGGCCAGACCGATTACCGCCATTCGCCCTTCCTCCGATCTCACCAATGATGACTGCGAGTGGTCGCGTGCGAATTTCAAAGAGACGCTGCCTGAACTGCCGAGCCTGCTGAGCCTCTCCTTTCTTGAGCGGTTCATGGACGCCTACATCCTCTCGCACTATCGAAGACTTGGATGCCGTATCCCCGACGGGCTCACGTCAGTCCGTGTGCTCAAAGGGCGCCCTTATCTAAACGTCACGCTTTTCCATATCCTCGTCGCTCAGCTCCGTGGAGACCCCTCCATGAATACCGAACAGATGGGCGGTGAGCCACTACAGATCATGCCACAGGTCCAGCCACTCAGTGGGTTAGCCTTTATCCGCGCGGGTTGGATGGTGTGGGCAGAGATGCGACGGGTGGAACGATCTGGCCCGCGTCTGTTTGAGGAAATGAAGGCGCTGGCCGCGACGTATCGTCGTGATCACATTCTGCACCTCTCAGTAGAGAAACTTGTGATCGAGCTCGACAAGCTTGGTCTCTGGCTAGAGGGCCGTGAAGTCACGTTCGGTATTGCCGGGGGAGTCGGGCAATGCCTACAGATTTTCAGCCGGCACTTACCTCACTGGCTTGGTCCAGACTGGAGAGGTCTGCTGAATGCTGCCCTCCAAGGACAAGGGACCGTCATCAGCGCTCAGCAGATTCTCCGGCTCGCTGAGCTTACGGACATCGCAAGAGATGAAGCAGTGGCGAACGCATTTCTGATATCCGAACCATGGAACCCATCGACGTTTCGGATAGCTCTCGCCAGCACCAGGTTTCTGCGCACCTTTGATAGATACCTTGAGGATTATGGCCATCGTGCGGTTGGCGAATCGGATGTGATGTCTCCGCGTCTCGCCGATAACCCGGAATCGATCCTCGCTATCTTGCGATCCCAACTCATCTCCACCGCTCCTTCTCAGGAAACCATTCGCTCACGCCAAGACGAGACCAGAGCCACTGCGCTGGATCAGATCAAACGGCGAATTGGCTGGCGTCTGGACAGATGGGCCCTGTTCTTGTGGTATTACCGTAGATTGGGCCGGTTCTTTGCTCTGCGTGAAGCGAACCGGCACCACCTGATGTATTACTCAATCGCGATTCGCACCCTCTTGTTGCGCCTCGGAGAACTGCTGGTCGAGCGGGGCCAGCTCAACCACCGTGACGATATCTTTTTCTTGACGATCAGCGATCGAGCTGACCTGTTGGCTGGAAGCACACGTGACTGGAAAACTGAGATTCGAGCACGGCGAACTGAGCATGAACACAACGCACAACTTGAAGTTCCTGACACGATCTGCGACTGGGAAACGGCAAGCGAACGGACCATGACCTCTGATACATCTGAACAGATCGGCATCCTGTCGGGCATGCCGATTAGCGTGGGAACCGTGGCAGGTCTCGTTCGCACGATCCGTTCAGCGGCAGATTGGGCCAAGGTGAGAGCGGGAGAGATTCTAGTGGTCTCCGTTATCGATCCCGGCTTAGCTCCTCTCTTCGGTCTTGCTGGAGGCCTGATCGCGGAAATGGGCGGTACGTTGTCTCACGGAGCCATCATTGCACGCGAATATGGACTCCCAACTATCGCCAATGTCTCAGGCGCCATGACACGACTGGCTGATGGGATGCAGGTCTCCATTGATGCCGGATCAGGGACCATTCGTATAGAGCCATTTCCATAACTTGCCATTGACTAGAGCTGATCGATCCAGGCCTTCTGCTCCTTGACGTTTTTCAATTCCTTGCGTAGTCTTCGCTAAAATTGTGAGTCTTCACGCTATATGTAGCGGTTCATTGCAGTGGGACTGGTGACATGGATCAATCGCTCATTGACATCATCCCCCTCTCTATCGGTTTCGGAGCAGGACTGCTCCTAGGTGGGGTGTTTGCCGGGCTGTGGATTACCAGTCGTCTCCGACCTCAGGCTCAGCGGGCTGAAGCAATGGTGGAGGAGCTGCGACGGCAGGTGGACCAAGAACGAGATGCGATGGCCTCTCTCCGCCACGAGTTGTCCGACGCTCAACACGCACGGGTCACTGCGGAAACCAGAATGGAGAACGCCGCTCGCCAGCTCACAGACCAGAAAGTCCTCATTGATCACACACGTCAGGAACTCATGGGGTCGTTCCAAGCTCTGTCCGGCGAAGCGTTGAAGCAAAATAACGAGGCATTCTTGAAGCTCGCCGCCGTGTCGTTTGAAAGCCTTCACGTCAAAGCAGAGGGTGACTTGGCGCAACGGCAGCAGGCTGTCGATGCGCTGGTCCGCCCGCTCCAAGAATCCCTGCAACGCTACGATGAACAGTTGCGTTTATTGGAACAGTCGCGACAGTCGGCCTACGGTGGATTGGATCAACATTTGAAGTCGCTAGCGGAATCGCAACAACGGTTGCAGCTGGAGACTGGAAACTTAGTCAAGGCCTTACGGGCTCCGACCGTGCGAGGCCAATGGGGCGAGTTGACGCTAAAGCGAGTCGCCGAATTGGCTGGCATGGTCGACCACTGCGATTTTATCGAACAACCGTCCGTCACGGGCGACGATGGGCGCTTCCGACCCGATATGGTCGTACAGTTGCCTGGCGGACGCCAAATTATCGTGGATGCGAAGACCGTGCTGTCTGCGTACCTCGATGCCCATGAAGCCCAGAGCGAGACCCAACAGCTGGAAGCCTTGCGTCGCCACGCAGCTCAAGTGAAGAGCCGTATGGATGAGTTGTCGCTGAAAGCGTACTGGACACAGTTCGACCGTGCACCGGAATTTGTCGTGCTGTTTCTCCCGGGTGAGCAATTCCTCGGTGCGGCGCTGGACCAGAACCCCCGACTCATTGAAGAGGGATTCGCAAACGGAATCGTGTTGGCGACTCCAGCGACACTCATTGCGTTACTCCGTGCAGTCGCCTACGGCTGGCGCCAAGAACGAATGACCGCCCATGCAGAAGAAGCCGGTCGGTTAGGCAAAGAACTGTATGAACGCATGGCGGTGCTGGCTGAACATATGAACGACGTGGGCCAGGCTCTTGGGAAAAGCGTATCGGCGTATAACCGAGCCGTCGGTTCTCTGGAAACACGCATTCTTCCCGCAGCCCGGCGCTTCAAAGAATTGGGCGTCTCGTCGGATCGGGATATCCCAGTGCTGGAGTCGATGGAAGTGGTTCCTCGTAAGACCTTGCCGTTTGATATCGAATGAAGGAGCAGCATGACCGACGAACAAGCTATGGTTGAAGCATTTCACACGAAATTCGAGATTGTGACACAAACAACGCCGATGGATGTGAGTGAAGAGACGAAACACCTTCGCGTTCGACTCATTCAGGAAGAGTTCGACGAATTGAAGGAAGCCATGGCCTCCGGAAATCTTGCTGAGGTGGCCAAAGAAATGGCAGATCTTCTGTATGTGACCTATGGAACAGCAGTTTCCTACGGGATCGACATGGAACCAATATTTCAGGAAGTACACCGGTCGAATCTCAGTAAAATCGGCGGCTACAAGCGGGCGGATGGAAAATTGGTGAAGCCCCCGACCTATTCACCGGCGAATATCGAACCGATTGTGGAAGCCCAACAGAAGCAACGACCGGCGGAACGGTTATCGGTGCATGATGCCGCCGGTGTGCCACAGAGTTCATGAGAGATCCACACTGCCCAAGTTGCGGAACCCCCTTCGTCCGAGTCGTCTATGACGAGGGAACGATGGAGCGACTTTTGAATCGCTTCAGGATGTTCTCATTCCGATGCCAACTCTGCACCGCACGCTTTCGCGTCTATCGGGCTCAGCATCCAGCCCAGCCCTCCGTCTCGGATCGCCGGCAATATAAACGATTGCCCGTGTCGTTCAGGGCCAACCTCCTCGCAGAGAACGCCAGGCGGATGGACAATCGCGTGACGGATATCTCCATGGGAGGTTGCACGCTCGAGACGACAGCAACCTTGCCTCAGAGCTCGTTTATCGAGCTGGTCATCAAACCGGCTTCCAATGAAGAACCGATTAAGATTGGGACAGCCATCGTGTGTTCTTCGCGACCAGAATCGATGGGCATCCGATTTCTCGAAATGGTGGCGGATGACAAGAACCGTCTCAGTCAGGTCATCCTCAGCTTACTGGTTGGACAAAGCCTCCACCCCAATCTTCTCGCCTAAAGACGCCTCGCTCTATTTAGAAGACCGCCGCGGCAGGGTGACCAGAAGATTATCGATAAGCCGAACGGATCCTATCCGCACCGCGCCAAGCAGCACGACTCGCGACGTGACATCGCACAGGGGCTCCAAAGTAGACGGATCGCATAGTGCCAGATAGTCGATCGTGATGGCCGGTTCTTTCTTGAGAACATGAGCCATCGCTGACTGTACGGCTTTCCCATCGGTCACGCCTCTCCGAATCACCTCGGCGCCTGCTCGCAGGCTCTTGTACAGCGTGATGGCGCGAACTTGTTCCTCTTGCGACAGATAGACATTGCGTGAGCTCATCGCAAGCCCGTCTGTTTCACGGACAGTAGGACAGACAACCATCTCCACACCAAGATTCAAATCTTTCACCAACTGTCGGACCAGCACCGATTGCTGGAAATCTTTCTGCCCAAAGAGCGCGACCTGAGGGCGGACAATTCCAAAAAGCTTCGTCACAACAGTCGCAACACCAGAAAAATGATGAGGACGAATCTCCCCTTCCCACCGTCGTGCGACAGTCGGAAGTGTGACCACGGTTTGAAATCCATTTGGGTACATCGCATTCGCAGTCGGTTCAAAACAGACATCGACCCCTTCTTTTCGGCACATCGCGTGGTCATGCGCGATGGGACGTGGATACTTGGCGAGGTCTTCCTGTGGCCCAAATTGAGTAGGATTCACGAAGATGCTCACCACGAGCGCGTCGCATCGCAACCGCGCCTCCCGTATCAGCGCCCGATGGCCGTCATGCAGCGCCCCCATCGTCGGGACCAGCCCGATCCTCACGCCTTCGCGCAGGAATCTCTGGCTCAAAACCGCCATGCCTGTAGCCGAGCGAATAATCTTCATCAGTCAGATGGCGAACTACAGGCAGGACGTGACCCGTATCTGGTTGAAGGCTGAGGGAACAGGAGACGCACTTGAGACTGGTCCCTGGCCGCCGTCAGTAACTGTGCCACCGATTGGTTGAGCGTCGGATGGACCCAGAGTGGATCCAGTTCATTCATCGGCATGAGGACGAATCGGCGTTGATGGAGACGAGGATGCGGAATGGCCAGCCCTGGCTCCTTGATCACATGCTCCCCATAAAAGAGGATGTCTAAGTCGATCGTGCGAGGACCAGACCGATTGTCTTCATCTCGATCAAGTGCCCGTTCAATTTCCTGGAGTGTCGAGAGGAGGCTGCGGGGAGTAATGTTCGTTTCAAGCTGCACCACCCCGTTGAGGAACCATCCCTCTCCGGGATCGATCTGGCCGCGTACCGGTTCTGTTTCATACAGCAGTGAGACGCCTTGAAGTCGAGAATGTGGGAGGAGGCTGAGCAACGTCACTGCTCGATCGCAAAAATCGACTCGATCGCCGACGTTTGATCCAAATCCGATGAAGACCGTCTCCATAGCGAGTTAAGAGTGAGGCGTAAGGGGTAAGGGGCCAAACTCCATATCTTTTCGCCTCACCCGTTACCCTTCACCCTCTTACCAATTAGAATTAGAATCCCATTTTTTTGATCCGCTCGACCGCTTCCGCTAACCGCTCTTTGGTCGTGCAGACCGTCATGCGGATATAGCCTTCGCCCGGTGCGCCAAAGCCGTTACCCGGCGTCGTCACGATCCCTGTTTTCTCAAGCAGATGGGCGGTGAAAGAGGTGGAGGTGTAGCCCTTCGGCACCGTCACCCAGATGTAGAAGGCGGCGGGTGGCGCATCCACTTCCAAACCCAGCTGCTTGAGCCCAGGAATGAGCGTATCACGGCGCTCCTGGTAGATCGTTCGAATACCGTCAGTGACAGAGTCATCCAAGCCCAACGCTGTAATGCCGGCCTCTTGAACTGCCTCAAAACAGCCTGAGTCGAGGTTGCTCTTCACCTTCCCAAGGCCTGCCAACACATCCTTGTTGCCGACAACAAATCCCAAACGCCAGCCGGTCATGTTGTACGTCTTCGAGAGCGAGTGGAACTCCACGCCGACATCCTTGGCACCATCCACTTCCATAAAACTCGCTGGGCGCGTACCGTCGTAGTAGATTTCCGAGTAGGCCGCGTCGTGGCAGATGATGATCTGATTATCCTGTGCGAACTCGATGGCCCGCTTAAAGTAGTCCTTCGTCATAATCACGGACGTCGGATTATTCGGAGAATTCAGCCACATCAGCTTGGCTTTCCTAGCCACATCCTTTGGGATCGCATTCAAATCCGGCAGGAATCCATTGGCTTTTGTCAGCGGCATGATATGCGATACACCACCTGAAAATCCGGTACCGACGGGATACACCGGATAGCCAGGGCTGGGAACCAGCACGATATCGCCCGGATCGACAAAGGCAAGGTGGATATGCCCAATACCCTCTTTTGAACCGATGAGGGTCAGGACCTCGTTGGTTGGATCGAGCGTGACCTTGAAGCGGCGCTTGTACCAGTCGGCTACAGCCTTCCTGAACGACAGCATGCCTTCATAGGAGGGATATTGGTGATGCTTGGGGTCTTTTGCTGCTTTCGCCAAACTGTCGATAATCGGCGCAGGCGTCGGCAAATCAGGGTCGCCGATGCCGAGGTTGATGATATCGACTCCTCGGCCAATGGCTTCCTGCTTCATCTTATCAATCGCGGCAAACAAATAGGGAGGCAGCGTTTTGATGCGTGTGGCAAATTCGATCGGAAAACCGGCCATTCCTTTGGCTCCTTTCAAGATGAGTTCACATGTTGGAACGTGACAAGGTTAGAAAGTGCGGGAAAGAACCTTCTCACTGTTACACGTTCAAACTGAATGCGTTAGGTTACTTCAGAGCAGCGCCGGCAATCAACGTGTAGGGTTAAGAAGATGGCCGATGAGTCGATCAGCCATCTCATGGAGTTGTGGAAGTCGCGGCAGTGCGGTAGCCTTGACCTCCTGGGCAGCAAGGCGAGCTTTCATCAAATCCTGGGCACATTCTCGGCACAGTGAGTCAATACCGACTTCCTCCATTTCCACATGAAAGAGCAGGCCATAGGCTCGATCGCCGTAACGAAATGCCTGCAGTGGCGCAATCTCGGATCCAGCTAACGGGACACAATCACTGGGTAAGTCGAAGATTTCCCCGTGCCATTCAAAAACCTCGAATGCGTCAGACACAGCGCCAAACACTGGATCTTGTTTCCCATCGTCAGTGAGACGAACCGGTGTCATACCGATCTCCAACGCCTTACCCGATCTCACCGTCGCACCGAGCGCCTTTGCCATGAACTGGCTCCCTAGACACACGCCGATCACCGGCTTACCTGCCCGCAAGGCTGATCGGATGAAAGCGGTCTCCTCGGCAATCCAATTGTCTGAGTCATTTACTGACATCGGCCCCCCCATCACAATCAATAGATCACCAGCATCTTTTGGCAATCCATTTTCAGGGACCAGATAGCGCTCGAGACTCACCATACGAGTCGAAAGGGCTGAGGCAAAAGCACCAGGCCCCTCAAAAGAAACGTGTTGGAGACAGATAGCTCTCTGCATCTTTTTGAGTCCAATTCAGCAGGGACCAGTAAAAGTCATGACCTGGAAGTGTACTGGAGGAATACATACACTTTCTCCAGCAGGCCTCGCAAGCTGAGTTTCCGATGAATGATGCATAAATCAGATGAAGATTTTGGCCTTCCCAGCAGCATCACCAGCATTGCTGGCTCCCCGATTGAGCTCTCAACACCACGTTGCGCGGTCAAATCGTTTCCGCTCCGCCGCTAGAGCCTCCAGCAAAGCCCGAACCGCTGAGGCCTCAGCGCAAAAAAGCGCTGTGCAGGAGCTGGGCTCGACTGCTCAAACTAGTATTCAACCTTGACATCGAGCGCTGCCCAACTGCGGCAGCGATGTGAAGATCATCGCTGCGATCGAAGATCCCCGGGTGATCGACAAGATCCTCAGCCATCTGTGTTGCCGATCCGCGCCTCGCCAAGCAATTCGATACCATATCCGCAGTACCTCTTCAGAGAGTACGCGGCGACGGAAGCGTTCGTGCGCACCCTCTCCACCTAATCTCGCTCTATCTTTCCCAGCCGCTCCCCTTCAGGCCTTGGGCCAATCTTCCGAAGAAGAAGTATTATGCCCGTTTCTGTTGTCGAGCAAAATGTCGGTGTTCAGGATCATGCCCCCTCCATACTATTGAATTCGCATGACACCTCACCATCTTATTCGATCCGGCAATTGCTCGCCTCTCGATATCACGCATTCTGGTACCACCTTGGGGAACGATTCGCCTGGTCACGAGGAGCGTATCGTGAACGACCGGTCAGACAGCTCTCTCAACTGACCGGCATTCAGCAAGCACGTATCGCCTTGCTCCAACGACGCTTCCGTGTAGGATTCGAACAGCAGGCGGAACAGTCGACAGCCCTGAAGCAATACAACTATCTTGAGGTGCTGGAACAAACCTGGTCGGCGCTCGGCTTACCTTACGCAGTAGGTGGAGCCGTTCAGGATATAGGGTCGAGTAACTTCTGGTATGCGGCCACCTTGCATGCGTTCTTTCAGCCATCGGAACTGGTCGGCGTTGAAGTGGAAGGGTACCGGATCTACACCAATGGGTATAGTCGTCTCGACTATGCCCATGGCTATATCCAAGACCTGCCGAACACACAATTCGTCGTCGGCGACTATGCCGGCTATGATCATCCGGCTGACGTCATCACAGCGTGGTATCCCTTCGTGACGCCGGACCCTGTGCTGGCCTGGCGGATGCCGCTCTCAGTGTTAACGCCACACACATTGTTTTCTCGGGTAGCCCGCAATCTCACCTCTCACGGTTTGTTCGTCATGGTCAACCAAGGCCGGGACGAAGCGGCAATCGCTGCCGCCTGGTGCGAGAAGGTCGGCCTCATACGGTACGGCTCCTACGAGGTCAGAACCCTGTTGCGTGCTCGGCGTCCTGCTGTGGTATCGTGCTGGACGAGCGCACACGCATCGCAGACGTCTCCATACCAGAACTAGTATTTGTCATATGAAGCACTCCATTAAGAACGTGGAAGACCTTCGGTGGTTCATCGGGCATACTGGCGGTTTTCGCTCAGGATATGTGACCGACCTGCAGATTTCCAAACGCCGTCTCTTCGACGAAGGCTCTACACGGGAAGTACCGGCCGGTACGACCATCTCGCTCATGATCCGTTATGAGGTTCGCGGATACGTTCGAGTGGCCAAGCTCACGATGACCGGCGTCACGGATTTCTCCGTCTTCGAACAAGATGGGACTGATTGTTCATCCCTTGGCGTGATCCAGACGGAGTTCACTGCGGGGAAAATGCGCTTCTGGTTCGATCCTCAGGGAGAGCTCTACGTGGTGTGCGATGAGGCTGCTCTGGATGAAATCGCCACGCCATTCGTGACGGCCGATCAGGCGGCCGAGTTCGCTCGATGGATATTCCAAGGCCGAGCGACCGAAGGCCCCACGGTGGAGTGGCTGTTACAGCAACTGGATCGAGCCGGTCTGCCGTGCACATGGCGTGACGCGATGCGGGCGGTCGCGATTCATCCGGCGGTGCAGTGGGAAGGCGATCTGATTCCTATAGGCGAATCTAGGGCCAGCGAGGGGTATAGGGTCCACGTCATGGGCTATGGCCCGCTGGAAGGGCAAGGCTTTGGTCTGATGCTGCGGGTGATGGGGATTCAGGATCGGCGGATGAGCCGGATCCTGGAAGTGCTGGCTGATCAAATCACTCAACAATTCGTCGGTGACTGTCTCGTCGGCACAACGATCATCCCCGGCCGTGAGTGGGAGGGCTGGTTGATGCGGGAACACCAGACACGACACAGTCGATAAGCAGCGATGAGGGGGAATGCCGATTAGTGCGCGTGCTCGGGGGAGTACCGCCCGTTGCCGTTCCCATTTGCAAAACCGGCTGTGCCGTTGCCGTTCACATACCCTGCAACAGAGTGGGACGCACCATTCCCATTTGTCTGCTGGTCCTTACCGTTGATGCACTCCACCAAGGCCCAAAGCCGTAATGGGTTCACGCGTTGATTCCGAGCAATGCGGAGCGACGTCCCTTCCAACACGGTATTGAGCGACAGATCCGTCCGCCAGCCCAGGTGCTTGGTCAGCGGGGAGATCACTTTTTCCACGGCTGCAATCACCTTGTTCCCGTTGCTGAAGTGGTTGAGCATGATAATCCGGCCACCGGGACGGCAGACCCGAATCATCTCACTGACCACCGTCCGATAGTCCGGCACCGCCGTGACGACATAGGCAGCCACAACCGTATCAAAGCTGTCATCCTCGAATTCCATCGCTCCTGCATCCATGCGGTGCAGCTGGACGTGATCGAGGCTATGCGCTTCCGCCTTTTCCTTTGCTTTGGCGAGCATCCCTTCGGACACGTCGATCCCCACAATCCGACAATGGCGAGGATACATGGGAAGGGCGAGTCCGGTCCCCACACCGACTTCAAGAATCTGTTCGTTGGGCTGCACATTCAGATTACGAATGGCCGACTCACGCCCTTCGTGGAAGACTTTTCCAAAAACCTTGTCGTAGAACCCCGCGTAGTTCGTGTAGACACGCTCAATCTTGTTGGGATCCATGCCTCCTCCAGACTTGAAACGATCGATTCTCCGAGAACCCTGACTCTGCAGGGCTAACAACCTGCTCTGTCAACGCGGGTAAAGACAAAGGCAGGGCATGACGTGGTGCCAAAGCCAGCCATGGAACGTAATGGCCGGTAATGTAGCCAACTCATCTTCTTGAGTCAACAGCTTCTTGCGTGAGGCGAGAAAGAAATACCATCAGTCGGGTTGCCCAAAGAAAATGAATCCTGACCGGACCTCCTCGCCTTGATTCATGGCTTGTCCCTATGTGATAGCTACGTCCATGATCCTAGCCGGCCTCTTCGCAGGGCTCTTGTTTATCGGACTGATCGTCGGTGATTGGCTGTATTTTACTCGGCTGACCCCGGACGCCATTCGGTACGGGTGCCGTGTCGCAAGCAATCCGGACCAGTGGCCTGGAGCCGCACTCACAACCCTAGGCGATCGGTTCACGCCCGAGGGGGTGCTGATGCTTCCGCATGGAGTGGCCTGGTTGTATCCACAGCTCTCCCAAATTGCAATCCGCCCCCAGTATCGATTGTTCTCCAGGCGGTTCAGGACCGCCTGGCCGGTGAAAGGGCTGATTCATCTGTCGCAACAGGACGGGTCGTTGAACACGTTGTGCGTAAAGCGGATGCCGTGGTCGTCAACCATCATGACGCTCCTTTGGTTTGCGGTCGTCTTGATTGGGTCCCTGACCTTCGTGGTGCAATATGCCCTGGATGGAGGATTCGCGTCACTGGGGGGAACCCTCACGGGCGTCACGGTCATTGCCCTCGCCGCCCTTGTGTTGGCCTTTGGACTCGTCACGATGGCCCTTGCGTATCGGCTTGAAGACAGCCGCCTCATGAAAGTCTATGCCGAATTGCGAGATGCCATCGCACTCCCCATCTCCTCCTCTTCCTAGTTCGCCCGTTGCGCGTTTTCTCAGACAAGAAATAAATTCAAGAGGTGATCGTATTCGGCTGGCAAGTTCAAGGCTGAGCGGTTACGGGCCAGGCCAGCAATGATCCCCCGATGCTTCTTCGCAAGCCCTGATGCATGAAACGCCTGTGCAAACTGCTGCCAGCGTAGGGTAGGATCGGAGACGATTCGAACTTGCTCTTCCTTCGGTAGGGCATGCACGATGGTGGTCAGCATCCGAATCGCTTTTTCTACGCTCTCGTAGGGTGGAGCCAATTTAAGATGGGTATAGAACATCTCTAGATGCCGGCGGAACTCTTCCTTCAGAATCTGACTAGGGTCGGACAAGGTAGGTGTGACATCGGCCATAGTAATCATGTGGATAATACGGTATGAAGAAGGCAGGGAACAACTCTCAATGGAGGCACGCATGAAACGGATGTTTGGCGGCTTACTCAGTGCGCTCACCCTGATGGTGCTAGTTGGATGCTCCTCTCACCACCACCACGGCATGCAGGGAGGCGGCAAGAGTGACGCCTATTGGCAGAAGGGCCAGCAAGACATGGAGGGATTGATCAATCGGACTGTGCAGGATCCCGAAAAGGCGAAGGGTGTGAATGCATACGTCGGTGAGATCATCAAGGAGCTCAAGGAGGGCCGTGCTCAGGAGCGGGCCTATCATCGGCAGCTCTACACTTTGAACACCAGCTATACCGCGACACCCGACGAATTTTCAAAAATCGTGAACGAGGCGAACATTCAGCGGGCGCAAAGCTCGGCTAGGGTACTGAGCCTTCGGTTCAAAATGAAAGACCTGATGACCGCAGACGAGTGGAAAGCGCTCTCAGACCGCATGGTCTCCTATAGCGGCCGTTACCAGCATGGAGAAGCTGGCGCAAAAAGCAGTTATTGACTCGAAACCGGCGCGGCAGTGAGCGGCACCGCCGCCCACGTCGCGCCGGCATCAGTGGAGCGATAGAGCCCACTGCCGTTCGTACCGGCGTAGAGTAGTTGCGGATGCTTCGGATTCATGGCTAGGGCGCGAATGTTCAGGGTTGTAATGCCCTGGTTCACCGCCTGCCAGGTCTTTCCACTATCCGAACTTTTCCATACCCCTTTCGGCCCACCGGCATAGAGCTGCGACGGCTCCGTGAGGTGGAGCAGAATGCTGCTGATAAAGGCATCGGGGAGGGATTCCCCGATCCGCTCCCATTGCTCACCTTTATTCGTGCTGCGAAAGAGCCCTTTCGTCGTTCCCGCATAGACGGTGTCAGAGTTCATTCGATCAATTTCAATGGCATTCACACCCAACGCCATCGACGCCATCAACTCGCTCTCGGGAATTAACCCGTTGTTGATCCTTTTCCAGGACATCGCTCCATCCTCTGAGCGATACATCCCGCCCGTTGTTCCGCCGTACAGGGTGGTAGGGGATTTGGGATTCATGGCGATGGCCGTCACAATGTGAACTTCCTTCATCCCATTCATCCGTTCTTCCCATTCCCGGCCTGCATCTTTTGTGAAGAACACACCGACAGTCGTGGCGATATAGATCTTCTCGCTCACTGTCGGATGGAACACGAACTGATTCACGAACGAGACATGTTCCTTCAAGCCGACATTATGCGGCAGCCAATGTTGTCCGCCATCCGGACTTTTGTACACCGCGTCCCCCATGGTACCGGCATAGATCGTGGCAGGCAGGAGCGGATCAAGCGCGAGCGTCGTCACCCGGCGGGCACTGAAGCTCGGGAACCGCTCCCAGGTCCCACCGCCGTCACGGGACTTGTAGACCGCATCGTTCGTGGCGACATAGAGAATATTCACGTTGGTTGGGTGCAACGCGATTGAAACAACCGACTCGCTCTCCTTTTGGCAGCCGAGGGTGAAGAGCAAGAGCGAGAATAAGATCAATCTAATGGCGATACGAAACAGCGTCATAGTTGTGGTGGGACGTAACCATAGCAACCAGATTGGAGTCAAGGCGAGACCCCGTGAAGGCTCCCATCTTGCCTGTTATGCGCTATAAGGGTACAGTTCTGTCGAGGGATTTCGAATGAGTAAAAAGCTGACCAGCAAGGCCCCCCCCCAAATTCGAGTCCAAACGCGATCTGTGGCAAGAAGTCCTTGACGGCGTACGGGAGATCAAAACCAGGGGCGGAAAGCGGAAGCGCATTAAAGCCACGTCGTGCGTCGTTCAGAAATAGGGCTCAGAGAACAATTGCGACTCTTTCCAAGAAGAAATTTACAGTCAAGTCAGGGGTGAGCGAAACGGGATGCTCGCCCTCTACAATTGCACTGACCCGTATTGGTTTGCTGGAGTAACGCATCGTGCTATTAGGCTCCAGACCTCAGACAGAGGCACCAGATGATAGATAGCCACCCCTGGCAACGTGGTCCACGAGAACTATTCCAGTTTGCAATAACCGCCTACGCTAGCCCCGATGAGGCTGGTCGTCGTATTTCTTTTCTCTTAATTGATGTCTGCGTGGAAACCACGCTTCGAACGTTTCTAGGGCTCCCAGTTAAGATTTCCGGTTCAGGGAAGGAATATTCGGATCTAAAGCAATATGCCAATGGAACTTTTCACAACCTGACAAAAGGAGTCGAAGCTGCTGCACCCGGGAGAATTCCCGATGACGAATTGCATCACCTTCGCTTCTATCACAATGTCAGAAACCGTCTTTATCACGAAGGTAATGGGATCACAATTCCCGAAGAGCATGTTCGCGGATATGGCACTCTGGCAGCGAAGCTTCTCAAGGAACTCCTTGGAATTGATGGTCATGCCTTGCTTTCTCACGCATGGAAGCAAGTTGATCCCACACAGTCGCACGCTCTCGATGAAATGCGCAGAGATTTGGAACGGGAGCTTGATCAATTCAAGCATGCCATCAATGCGGTAATGGAAAAAATCGCGCCTAAAATGGTGTACCCAAGTACAATTCGTCGACTCAAAGAACTCGCTGATTTTACTATCACGACCTTTGGATCCGACCTGGGATCATTTCGAGATCTCATCAATAAGAACCTTACAAATCAAAAGGCAAGGGAATGGCTCTTAAAGTTCTTGGCGGATGATCTCAGTTATGATTCCCCTCAGGTTATCGCAAACAGTCAATTGATCATGGAACTTGCCAAGGACTCGACGGCCTTCTATTCGTTCCTGGTGGGAATGCAATTTGTTCCCATTGAGGATATTTCCATGGACACCCTCGATCACTGGGATGATATTTCCTTTATTCAACAAGCTGAGTACAGCATTCTGGGAGTCTATGAGTCGGCCAAACACTTTTTTGAAATACTCCGTGACAAGCACTGGTTTGGCATGAGTGAGACGGAACTACTTGAACGGTGCAAAGATCTCCGAGACAAGCTGAAAATGATTTCACCAAAGGTAGCGGGGCTACACCTACCTAACTAACCGCTAGAGCTTGTGGCATCGTCGAGAAAAGCTTAAGACGGGATTACATGCAAGGATCTTGATAGCCGCTACGGCTAGAGCGGCCGCTTAGACACTCCTAAACCATCATGAGCATCTACGCGACACTCTGGCGTCTGAAGTTCCCGCGGCATGGGGACGTCCACACCGGATGCAAATGGGTTGAAGTAACGGCGCAAGGAGTGCCACCCCACATTGGCTCTTCGACACCGGGACTCGGTAATGAGGACGGAGACCCGTATGCCGATTTCCTGCCTCCAGCCGTTGTCACGGATGAGGACGGTGATGCCGAATTTATGCGCGCAGTCGTGATCATCACCGAGGAGACGGTGAAGGGCACCGCACGACATCCGCAAGAGTATTCAAACCCCCTCCTGATGCTTGACGGGAAACAATACGCGAGCATGACGTTCGACGAACTTCATAACCGCATTTGCGATGCACTGCGCGGTGCTCAACCGCGACTGACTATCGAAACAATCGATTCGGATGGTCGGCATTCGCTCCATTTCGAAGATGGAACGTCTCGCGACTTGTGAGAAGGCAGACGTTGACCCTCAGAAAATTGGTGGTCGAGCCAGACATTGTTCGTATCTAGACAGCACCACTACTTCTGCCCTTCTCCACTGCCCTCTCCAGAAAATAGATATTACGGTTGTCTGCGATGAGTCGCGAACAGCAGCTTATGATGGACTCGCGATCGTCTTATATCTGCTAGGATACTCAATCCATCCTTTGGGGAGACGCAGTGGAACTATTCGTCGTGTGCGTCGCGGCATTGTTGGCTTCGGGCCTCACGCTGTTTTCAGGATTTGGGCTCGGCACGCTGCTGATGCCGGTGGTCGCCCTCTTCTTCCCGCTGGACCTAGCGATTGCGATGACGGCCATGGTCCATTTGGCGAACAACCTCTTCAAGATTGGACTGCTCGGCAGAAAGGCGGATTATTCTCTGCTGCTGAAGTTCGGGTTACCTGCGGTTGCGGCGGCCTTTGTAGGTGCGGCATTGCTGACGTTTCTAGGTGAACTCAAACCGATCTACGAATACCATGCGCTTGGCGGCAATCGGCAGGTGTCGGTACTCAAGCTCATCATCGGCGTCCTTATTATTTCTTTCGTGGTCTTGGAACGCTCTCCCACCTTCTCAAAGGCGGCGCTCGATCAAAAATGGCTTCCGCTTGGCGGCGTAATCAGTGGGTTTTTCGGCGGATTGTCGGGGCATCAAGGCGCTTTCCGCAGCATGTTTCTGAGCAAGGTTGGCCTTGAGGAAGAAACCTTTGTCGCCACAGGAGTCGTCCTTGCTGTTATGGTCGATCTGTCTCGCATGGTCATATACGGTGTCAGCGTCTCAGCTCATAGTGATGCCGTTGAGTGGCCGTTGGTTATCGGTGCCAGCATCTCTGCCTTTGCCGGGGCATACGTCGGGGCACAGATGCTCAAGAAGGTCACGCTCCAATCGGTCCAGTTGATGGTCTCGGCTCTGTTGATTGTGGTCGGCTGTGGGCTGATCGCGGGTGTCTTGTGACTCGACTATGCGGCCTTTCTCCTACATCTTGAGCCGCTCAGCGTAACCCGTTAACTCGACGTAGCCTTGGCCTTTGATTGGCCGACCTTGTTTGGTCCCTGTCACAGCCACGGCTCCTTCCCAATAGGAGACCTTGGTGCTGCGCGAGGTGCGTAGTTCCTGATCCGCGAGCAGCGGCGTGACATCCAGCACTAGGCCGAGCGACGGGAATGTCAGCTTCCATCGGCTGGGATACGTGGCCTTGCTCTCAGGGCTGGTCCAAGTGCCGGTCGATTCGATCTGAAAGTCTGTCATCTCAAGGTGTCGAGTGCGTCCATCCGGCGACACGGCGGTCCCGCTGGACGCCAGATCGGACGAGCCATCTTTCCGCCGCATCCGATACAACATGAGCTCGGTGTCGTCTTCCAACTGGATGCTGAACCAGTCCCATCCGACTTGATCCGTCCCGAGTTCGGCCGACCCGAATTCATGGTCCATCCAGGTGAGACCAGTCACTTCGAACTGTTCGCCGTCGATCGTCAGGCTACCCGTTGTCACGAGTCTGGTAAACGAATAGTAGTGCGAGGCTTGACTGACATCTTTCCCTTTTCGGCTGATACCTGCTGCGCCGTGGGTGACGAGAGGCTTGGCCGGTTGGAGTGTGAGGGCGAGCGAATGGGTTTCGTCGTGGGCGATCACGGTATGAGATCCGGTCGAGTCCGTGGCAGCCTCCGCGCGCCAATCATCGATCCAGACGCGAAGTTGCGATTCGTCGGCACCGGCCTTCCCCAACCCCTCCCGACTGAGTTTTTCCGAGAAGTGAAATCGCTTCCCGTTGATATCGGTCACGGCAAAGTGGGCCAGATATAGGTGGCTAATCGACCATTTCGACGGTAGCGTCTTGATTCGGTCAGGCGGGACACCACGGCGAAAGAAGGTCAACTCAAAGCCGAACGACCGGCCGTTCTTCGACTGCAGATGGCCTGTGTAGTACCACCACTCGGTTCGATAGCGGGCATGCGATCCATGGTCTCTGGGAAACTCGTACCGATAGCCGGCAGTCGCCGGTTGAAATGGTACGGAAGCCGGACTTGCGGCGAATACCATCGACACAGTCACGCTCAGCAAGACAGGGACTACCATGAGGATCCGTCCCCAGTCTGTCAGACGCTGTCTTGCATCGTCAGCCGATCGTAAGTGGATCACGTAACCTGAGCCCTCCCGTTGTATCGGTTATACCACGCGTCCAACCCATGAACCAATCGACTGTCTCAGAGCGATGTTTTGTATTTTCCCACGACTCGTCATCGAGCAAACGGCGTTGACAATTTTCACACGTGTCAGCTATCGTGAGCCATGCAGACTGATCATGAGCGGGGGCCGTCTGATCGGAGTTCGTCCAAACATGTCGAACCGTTTCCAATTCCCGATCGCCTTCCGGTGTTTCCATTACCCAACGTCGTCTTTTTTCCCAGGACGTATCTGCCGCTCCACATTTTTGAACCACGCTATCGCCAGATGATCGCTGATGTGACAATGGGTGGTCAATGTATTGCCATGGCGCTGCTGAAAGAAGGATGGGAGCCGGACTACTATGGGAATCCGGCAATCTATCCCGCGCTATGCATCGGACGGATCGTGAGTGTGCAACCCTTACCGGACGGGCGCTCCAACATCTTGTTGCAAGGGCTCGAACGGTGCGAGATTTCCGAAGAACACTTCGACAAGTCCTATCGCGAAGCGACGATTCAGGTCACGCCCATGTGCTCCAACGTGGGGCTGGCCAAAGGCGTTCGGCGAGCGCTGATCGATGTGCTTGGCCGGTACCTTCAGGCGAGAGAAGATAGTGCGGCGTGGCAAGGGTTCTTTCGCGAAGAAGTCAGTGATGAAGTCTTGGTCAATACTCTCTCAACCTATTTGGACTGTACCCCCTTGGAAAAACAATTTTTGCTGGAAGCGGACGGGCTCCACCAACGAGCTCGTCGATTGAACGATCTGGTTCAATTCATGCTCCACGAACCTCACGGCATAAAGGGCTTGGACTAAATGGATCGGACCATCGCAATCGACGTCAGCCATCTGAGCAAAACCTATGACAGCTATAGGGCTGTCGATGACCTCTCGTTCCAGGTCTACGCAGGAGAGATTTTTGGCCTGCTGGGACCGAACGGCGCGGGCAAGAGCACCACTCTTCGCACCCTCATCACCTTGCTGCACCCAACATCGGGCACGGCGACGGTCATGGGGTACGATACGGTACGCGATGCGGACAAGG
The DNA here is from genome assembly GCA_005116955.1 of Nitrospira sp. GTDB lineage: Bacteria > Nitrospirota > Nitrospiria > Nitrospirales > Nitrospiraceae > Nitrospira_D. The sequence goes on from SWDI01000005.1 coordinate 547,806, forward strand.
TTCGGACCCTCATCGGGTACGTGCCCCAAGAACGCGCGATCGACCGGTTCCTCACCGGACGTGAACACTTACAATTGCTGGGCGCGCTTTATCATCTGACGAAAGAAGAAGCGGCCAAACGCATCGCCGAACTGCTCACACTGGTCGAACTGGAGGCCCATGCGGACCGGCCGGCCAAGACCTATTCCGGTGGGATGAAGCGCAAGCTCGATATCGCCTGTGGATTGCTGCCCAACCCCAAAGTCTTGTTTCTTGACGAGCCCACACTCGGCCTTGACGTACAAAGCCGTCTCCGGATTTGGGAGTACGTTCGAATGCTCAAAGCCCGTGGGATGACGATTGTGATGACGACCAACTATCTGGATGAGGCCGATCAACTCTGCGATCGACTCGCGATTATCGATGGGGGTAAGATCAAAACGCTAGGCTCACCAGTCGAGCTCAAAATTGCCCTCGGTGGGGACATTGTGTCCCTGACCTTGAAAGAGACGGACCGGATTCATTCGTTAGAGTCCGCGCTCAAAGATCGGCCTGCGATCAAGGCCGTGCGGGCAACCACCAAGGGTTTGGATATCAGAGTGGAATCCCCTGAAAAAGCATTGCCCACCATTCTCGAATCGGCCAATCGATTAGGTTGTAACATCGAGTTTATTCAATATAACCGTCCGCGCTTGGACGATGTGTTCATCGCACATACGGGACGGGCCATCACCGAATCTATCCCGGAATCCGAGACGGTATAAAGGAGTCATGTGGCGCACTACTGGCAAGAAATCAGCGCGTTGACGATGCGGTGGGTTCGGCGATTGAGCCGGGAAAAATTCAGCATGCTGTTCACCTTGGTGCAGCCGATGCTGTTCTGGCTTATCTTCTTCGGAAACCTGTTTCAACGGGCCGCGGACACACAGGTCACGCAGGCTCCCAACTACATCAGCTTCCTCGCGGCCGGGGTCGTCGTTATGACGGTCTTGAACAATGGCTTGGCCGGCGGAGTCGATCTGCTGTTCGACAAGGAAAACGGGTTCCTCGAGCGGTTGATGTCCACGCCGATCCATCGATCTTCCGTCATTCTGAGCCGCTTCATCTTCGTGATGGCGATCACGTCGATGCAGGTCCTCGTGATTCTCGGCGTGGCGTACCTCTTTGGCGTTCAACCTGCGACAGGTATTCTCGGCGTGGCGATGATCTTGCTGATCGGCATGATGTTCGGGGTCGGCCTGACGGCCATTTCCATGGCCATGGCCTTCTCCGTGAAAAGTCACGGTGATTTCTTTTCCGTCTTGGGATTTCTTTCGCTGCCGATGATTTTCCTCAGTTCCGCGCTGGTCCCGCTGACGGCGATGCCGGGCTGGATGAGTTTTCTGGCGCAATTCAACCCGATGACGTGGGCGATCGATGCCGTGCGGCCGTTAATTCTGTCCGGCTGGACTGAAGCCTTGCCGCATGTCGGAATGGTGGTCTTGGTCATGCTGGTGTTCGATGCCCTCTGTCTGTACGGCGGGGCCAAGGCGTTCCGCCGTGCCATGGGGTAACCTCACCCCGAACCGTGGATCGCTTGACTGACGACAGAATCCGTCAGATCATGATCTCAATGTCTCCAGACGTCAGCCTGAGCGCGACGGAGAGTCGAAGGAGATGATGCCGGAGAATCAAATTCGTGCGCTGATTCGCCTGTTGTCCGATGAGGACGACCGAATTGTCCGTACCATCAGCGGAAGGCTCATCGATATTGGCCCGTCGGCCGTCCCGCTTCTCCAGGAGGCGGAAATTGAGCAACCTGAAATGGCCGATCGGATCGCGTCCGTCCTAGAGGAAATCCGAGGCAGCAAGCTGGAGGATGAACTGGCGAGCCTGACGTCCCTCACGGACGACGCGATGAGCCTCGAAGCCGGCGCCTTCCTGATCGCCCGCTATGCCTATCCCGCGCTCGATGTCGCTCGCTATCGTGAACAGCTCGATACCATGGCAGATGAAGTTCGAGCGCGGATTGGCTATCGAGCGTCCGGTGAAGAGGCGGTCAACGCACTCAACCGGTACCTGTTCACCGAACAAGGGTTTAAGGGAAACACTAAAAACTACTATGAAATTGAGAACAGCTACGTCAACTGCGTCATGGATCGGCGAGTCGGCATCCCCATCAGCTTGTCAGCCGTCTATCTCTTGATCGGACAGCGTTTGGCACTCCCGCTGTATGGCGTCGGCATGCCGGGGCATTTCTTGGTGAAGTACGAGTCTGATCGCTATAAAATTTTCATCGACTGCTTCAACGGTGGAGCCTTGCTAACCGAAAAAAACTGCGCTCGTTTTCTGACCGAGGCCGGATACGGGTTTGATGAGAAGTATCTGCAAAAAAGTCCGGTTCAAGCGATTCTGTCCCGCATGATCAAGAACCTGTTGGCGATCTACTCCAAGTCGGGGGAAGAAGGAAAGACCGCTCGCCTGACAAAATTCATCGAGATCCTCGGCGGGGCTCCCCGCGAAGAAGGACTTTAGCAGGATGCTGAAAAAGTCCGCCAGCGGCGTTCTCGCATCGCTCAGAGACTCAACGTACCGAAGCGTACGCCTCGCCACTTCGCTCGCTGTGGCCTTGCTGGACAGCCTTTTTGAGCATCCTGAAGTTATCCTGGCACAAGCACATCCCAGACAATTCTAGCCATATTATTGGCATCAACCGAGTTTCTCCGTAGCCTGCAGGGCTAGACAAGAATCGCCAACAAATCTTTCCCCTTCCAAATCTTGCCGCCGTACTGCTCCGCTGCTTGGCCTCTCACGTCGTATCGATCCGCAATTGGATAGAAATGCGAGAGAACAAGTTGGCCGACCCCAGCCTCCTTCGCCACCTGACCACACTCTCCAGCGTGCAGATGGGCGGGGCCAGGCTTGTTTGCTGGGAATGAACAATCGAGCACGGCCAAGTCGGCATCCGTGCACAGTCGAATAAGCGCGTCACAATATTGCGTATCTCCAGAATACACGATCGCCTTCCCTCGGCACTCGATCCGATAGCCGACGGACGAGAGGTCTGGTACGTGGACGACTGGTTTGGGCACGATACGAGTCTCTCCGATCATGAACGGCTTGCTGGAGACCTCACGGAAGGTCACGCGGAATGGAGCTGAGTCAAAACTCGGGAAACTGCGCATGATCGACCGTAAGAGACGGATCGTACCCTTCGGGCCAATCACCGTCATGTCTGGACGATGGCCTTCTCCATATTTGGCATAGATGACCGCATCGAAAAAGAAGGTGATGAAATCAGAAAAGTGATCGGCGTGAAAATGCGAGAACAGGATGTGCGTGATCTTGTGTCGATTCACACCGGTTTTGATCAGGTTCATCAAGGTACGGGGGCCGAAATCGAGGAGGATGTTCTGGTCTGTGCGCACCAGATACCCGGCCGCGGCACGGGTGGGATGCACATTGGTCCCGGAACCGAGAATGGTCAGACGCATGGCTTATTCATCCTTCTCATCCCTCAAGCTCCGAAAGGCTAGCTTCTGCCTCGATCAACTCAGGATTGGAAGCTCGTTCGGTAATCTTCGAACAAACCGCTTGCAACGCACTCCTTGCGGCATCCGATCGGTTCAGTTTCTTTAAGAGTCTGGCCATACTCATCGAGGCTCGAAGTTCGAGCATGCTTGCATGCTGGTCCTGCGCGATCTTCAGGGCTTCGGCAAAACACTGCTCCGCCGCAGAAACGGATGGCTCGGATTGTTCCAGCAACAGTTCCCCTTTTAGCCGAAGCAGTTCCGCTTGCCAGCACCGTTCTCCCTGAGAGTGAACAAGTTTCTGCGCTTCTGAAAGTGCGCCCAGACCTTCATCAATACGTTTCTGCCGCAAATAGATTTCTGCGAGCAGAGCCAACGTAAACGTGTTGTTGAGACTCGCGCCGGCGGCTTGCGTAGCGGAGAGGCCCTTCGCTAACCTGCCGAGACCTTGCTCTTCCCCCTTTTCCGCCAGACCCCAGCCTTGGAAGGAAGTCGCCCACGCTAACGTCACTTCAAATGAGTATTTGGTGGAAAGGGCAATGGCTTCTTCAGCGAGGATCAGGGTTCTGTCCGCATCGCGGATGGTGGCATAAATCCAGGAGAGCGTCGCGAGGGCAAACGCCAGCGTGAAGGGATGTTCCAACTCTCTTGCCATGCCAATGGCCTCCTGCGACAGCGCTTCGACCTGATCGACCTCGCCCAATATCCATAGCGTTCTGGCGAGGATGATTCTCGCGGTGATGCCAGGATCCTGAGTATAAGGTAGAGCCTGCAAGCGGTGCCTATCAGGATCATACAGAGCCTTTGCGGCCAGCAAATGGGCTTTGGCTTCATCGAACCGCCCGAGGAAGGAATAGGTCGAGCCGACACTCTCGTGCGCGCGAATCAGCATATCCGGGTTGTGCTCACGCTTCGCCTGAGACAAGAGATGTTCAGCCAGGTCGCACGCTATTGGAAGAGGCCCCCTGACCAGATGGAAGACCCATAACCCCCAATGAGCGAGAAAGTGATGCTCAGAATCGCGGTCCTCCTGGGAAAGTTCTTTTGCCCTCAGATAATTTTGCTCGATCTCCTGGGAGGCGTATCCTTTTACCGTCATCATGGGGGCTCCACGTGCGATGAGGAGTTCCAATTCCAATGCATCGTGCTCCGTACCTGCGGGCACATCATTCAGCAACGTCACTGCGCGATTGAAATGGTTCAGCGCTTCGACATTGGCAGACCGATCCGCGTCTCTTCGGGCTGCAAGACGCCAATACGTGATGGCCGGACAGGTCAAACCTGCCTGTTCAAAGTGGTAGGCCAGGAGTTCCGGTTCCAACTGCACGCGCTCAGCGAACTTCTCTTCCAGTGTTTGCGCAATGCGGGCATGGAGGAGTCGACGAGATTTCTTGGGAAGCGTGTTGTAGGCCGCTTCTTGAACAAGCATATGCTTAAAACGATAGCGCGACAGCGATCGTTCGCCCTCTTGCAGAATGAGCCCTGAAGCGACAAACCGATCCAGGGCACCGTTGAGCTGGCTGTCTGTTATCCCAACGGTGGCCCGCAGCAGCTCATAGGTAAATTCCCGTCCGATTGCGGCTCCGATCTGAACAATTTCCTTGATCGGCCCTAATCGGTCCACCCGTTCCATGAGCAACGCTTGCAGACTGTCCGGAATGGCCATGTCCTTTAACGGAGCCTTGAGGGTAAATGTGTCGGTTCCCTCAGCCAGCAATCCAGTCCCCAACAGACTTTCCGTCAACTCTTCGATATAAAGCGGGACACCGTCGGTCTTCGCCAGAATCGCCTGCTGCACTTCCGGTGGAAGCACCTTTCCGCCGGTCATCGTTGCAATCAGCTCTGCGCTCTGCCGGCGCGGAAGCCGACTCAACGTCAGAAACGTGACGTGGCTGTATTCCGCCCACACAGGCCTGAAGTCCGGCCGAAAGGTGATCAGCAACAACACGCGCATCTGCCTGATCCGGTCGATGATTCGGGTCATGAGGTCCAGCGTGGTTGGATCAAGCCAATGGGCATCCTCTACGATGAGCAATGCAGGGGAGCGATCCGCCAGCTTTTGCAGGTACTGCATGAGCGCTTCTAGAGTCATGTCCTTACGTTTGTCGGGTGACACGATCAGCGGTGGATGCTGAATATCTCCACTGATCGAGAGCAGATCCGCAAGCAAAACAACCGTGACGCGGTCGTCCAGCCCGCTGTTGACCGCCAGGATGTCGAGCTTCCGCAGTTGCGTAGGGGCACTGTCCTCACTGATCAGCCCCGCCACCTGACGTAGATACGTAATCACTGGATAGAGCGCCGTATTGGTATGGTAAGGTGAGCATTGAAATTGAATCGCCTGGTGACGCTCCTCGGCAAGCCGGTCACGCAGAAAGCGGACCAACCGCGACTTGCCGATGCCGGCCTCACCACCGAGAAGAACGACCTGTCCTTCACCCTCTACTGCCTCGCGCCAGCGACCCAAGACAAGCGCCGTTTCGTGTTCTCTGCCTATGAAATCGACTAGTCGGCCAGATCGATACGACTCGAACCGGCTGGCCGACGGTTTGGCACTTAGAACCTGCCAGACCTGGACTGGTGTCTCGAACCCCTTGAGAGAGACAGTTCCCCCATCAACACACTCGAACTCGCCCCCGACAAGACGCTTCGTCACCGGATCAACGATTAATTGATTCGGCGCAGCCAGTCCCTGGAGACGGGCTGCTAGATTCGGAGTTTCACCGAACACCGACCGTTCCTTGGCGGTGTCTTGTCCGATGAGTTCCCCTACGATGACGGATCCAGTCGCAATCCCAATTCGCACCGCAATTTCGAATTCCTGATGAAGAAGAGAATCACGAGGCAGGGCCTTCACTAGCTCCAGCACGGCCAGTCCAGCATGCACCGCACGCTCTGCATCGTGCTCATGGGCATGGGGGTATCCAAAATACACTAATAGTCCGTCACCCATGTATTTTGCGATATAGCCGTTGAATCGGCTGATCGCTTCCCCACAGGTATCGAGAAAACGTCGGACAGCCGCTTGGAGGTCTTCAGGGTCCAATCGGCGAGCCAGCGCCGTCGAGCCCACAAGGTCACAAAACATGACCGTCAATTGGCGACGTTCCGCTTGATCTCGGTCAGCAGGGAATGGCTTTGTTTCCTGACCGGTTGAAACAGGCAGAGCCTCCAAGCCATTGCCTTCATGGTTTTGTGAGAGTTGGCCGATGGCGCGCAAGAGTTTTTTTCGATGGCCCAATACAACGCCCAGCGATGTCAAGTCACCATCATTCAGTTCGGGCAAGACGTCCCATGTAATGGCGTTCTGCTGAAACGCTTCTCGATAGCGCTCAAGGCCAAGACTCTCCAGCCATGCGGATACGCGATCATCCATGATCAACACCGTCTCAGATAGGTATTCAAACGCTGATCACCGAGGGGGAAAAGATGGGCGATGCCCCTCTTAGAGACCGCAATGGCTTCATTGATAGTGACCATATGACAAACGGCTCGACGAAGATTCTCCTTCAACCTCTTGTGGAATAAAGAGAGTATCGGTTCATCCCCATCGGATGTCCCTGATCGCCTACCTACTCGAGCGAGTGATTCTGCATTTGATCAAGCGCGAGGAAAACGGACCAGCATGACACGTCGCCTGGCACTATGCTGACGCAGATCGCTCACAATTGTTGATCGTTTTGAGTCTTGCCGGTCAGGATTGCAGATGGAGTATGGCTTTCACGACAATCGCAAGTCAATTATTCATGACACGGACGGACGAATCTTAACCTGATCATCACTCTCTCCGGCAGAAGCCGTCTCGAAGACGATTCGTTGACGGCCAATCAACTCCGCTCGTATGATTTCTCCCCCATGACGAAACAACCTCAGCAGGGGCAGATGATCCCCCTCCTATTTGTCGTACTGATCATCCTCATCATCGTCGCGGTATGGACCTGGAAACGGCTTTCGGTCGAGGCCCAGGACTACCTCGTCGATCAGGCGGTGCCGATGGCCGCGATCGGCATCGCGACTGTCCTCCTCCTCTTCATTCCGATCAACGCCCTTCGTCGCCGACGCGCCAAATCAAAGGAACGAACCCGCCTGCTGGGACTGTTTGAACGAGCAACTGCCCAGGAGAAAAGACTGGATCTGGCGTTTGCCTTGTTGGAGAACAATGCCTACCGAATCGATGGACTCGATTCGGCTGTTCCTACTCTGAAGGAACTCTTTGTCACGACCCTACAGCGTGCCCTGGGCGACAAGCAGCACCGCATCCGAGGCATGGCCGCCAGTCACCTCGGCGCGTTGCAAGACATGTCAGTAGTCCCGCTGCTCGTAAAGGCTCTGGACGATGACCATGCCTACGTGCGTTCCTGCGCCGCCTTGGGGTTGGGGCGGCTGCGGGCCACCGATGCACGTGAGCGGCTAACGTTCGTGATGGAACATGATTGGGATCAAACCGCAAGAAGTCGAGCGAGGGAAGCACTGGACCGGATGCGGGAGTAAAGCCAATGTCTGTGGGAAGATGTCTGAACGGTTAGCTGGCTAACTCTAAGTTACACGGTGACCTGATCTTCCCCCGATTTGGTGGACACCGGGTTACGCGACAGCTGTCCTAGCCTCAAACTCAGCCGGAGATCGATAGCCGAGGGTCGAGTGGCGCCGCTGCCGATTATAGAACACCTCGATATACTCGAAGATGTCCTGTGTCGCCTCGCTCCGCGTCGCATACTGCCGATGGTACACGAGCTCGCGCTTCAACGTCCCGAAGAAACTTTCCACGCAGGCGTTGTCCCAGCAATTGCCTGTGCGGCTAATGCTGGCCGTGATGCCGTGCGTGGTGAGCAGCTGTTGGTACTGCCCGGCAGCATATTGACTCCCGCGATCGGAGTGATGCAGGAGTTCGGTGGGGGGGTGTCGCGTGACGAGCGCCATGCGAAGTGCCTGCTCGGTTAAATCCCCGGTCAAGCGCGGGCCCATCGCCCAGCCGATGACCGCACGTGAGTACAGGTCCAGCAGCACGGCCAGATACAGCCAGCCCTCCAGGGTCCAGACGTAGGTGATATCGCCAGCCCAGACCCGGTTGGGTTGCGGCACTGTGAACTGGCGTTGCAGCGTGTTCGCCGCCACGGGCAAGTGGTGATTCGATTGGGTGGTGGCCCGCCATTTCTTCACGGTCTTGGCCCGGAGGCCATCGTGGCGCATCAGCCGCGCCACGCGATGCTCCCCAACCCGGTGCCCTTGTTTGCGGAGGGCCCGCCAGATGCTCGGACTGCCGTAGGGCTGGCGACTCTCCTGATGGAGCACTCGGATTGTGGCGAGCAGCGTATGATTGGCAGCAGCCCGCCGACTTTCTGGACGTCCTCGCCACGCGTAATACCCTGCGGGGGATACGGCCAACGCACGGCACATCAGTCGGATCGGATAGCGACGGTCGTGCTCCTGGATGACGCGGTATCTCATTGGGACTCCCTCGCCAAGAACGCCGCTGCACGTTTTAAAAAATCCCGCTCCTGTTTCAATGTCGCGTTGTCTCGTCTCAGCCGCGCAAGCTCTTCCTGTTCCGCATGCATCGACGGGCGTGTGTGGCCCTGGCTCTCCGCCTGTTGCTGCTCGGCCCGCCAGCGGTAGAGCAGGTGGTCGGCAATGCCTAGCTCTCTGGCCACTTGCGCGACCGGTCGTGCTGAGTCTCGGACCAATCGAACTGCTTCCGCCTTAAACTCTTCTGTGTACTGCCGTCTGGTCTTGGTGCTCATACCGTCCTCCAATTTCATCAAACTCCTCCGTATACAGGTGTCTGTGAAATCGGGGGAAGGTCGGAGGATTTCCAACGGCTATAATCTTGCATCTCGGGTTTGATCTTCTGATGAAACCGATCATGGTTTTAAACTTCTCCTTGAATTTTGTCTCTTTCAACGTTCCATCAGTTTCAGACAGATAATTCCCATTTCGAATGTGCCTCGCGAATCCTTTGTCGTGCGATCTTTCATTGCCGTAGAAAGTTCTTAGACTGAGCAAGTAATGCCTCTCATCCGGAGCAAGAGCGTAATAGCGGCCGCCGTATATTTCTTCTGAGACCTCATGTGAGGATCCAAGCGGTTTGGACCGCCCTTTGCTGACCACGCAGGAGTGGAGTGCAGCAGCGAGCAGTATTTCGCCTGCCTTGCAGAATGGGTCCAGGATGACGGTATTCTTATCGAGGAGCGCTGACTCTGATATGCAGGAGACAAGTTCCAGTGCTTTGCCGACCAGCATGATAGGCTGGTCTCGGCCTTTCGTACTACCAAGAATATCTACAACGTGTGAGTCGGGTGTGAGGATCTTGCAGGCTGACATCAGGCGGCTTCTTGTGTTCGTTGACTGAGGTGCTCGTCAATAAGAAGTTGCACGGCATCGCGAGCGAAGTTGAAATCTTTGAAGCCTCGTGTATTGCCACCAGCTATTGAGGCTTCCAAAAAGCGGGCTGTCTTTTCGTAAAGCAGTGGTACCGTATTGCGGGCTGTGGTGCGCTCATAGAATTCACACCAGTTCAAATCAAAGTCGATGGGTTTATGTCCATTCGCCTTGATCCATGAACCCCCAATATTTGTCTGCGATGCCTTCGCCTGAGCTGTACTTTGATCGCTCAACGCAGAAAGAGTCTCGTTCTCGTGAATTTGCCAAATGAGCGTACAGAGAACGTGTATAATGTACTCGGTCCGTTCCGGTCGGTGGATCTTGAAGTCAGTTGTCTGAAGCCTCCGTACGACCATATCGGCAATCCGTTTACGAGTCAGATGGACGTTTACAGGACATATGTCCACAGCCCATAGGGTGTGAATTGTGTTTGCCACTGCGTGTAGGACGGGCTGATCAATTCCCGCCTTCACGTATTTTGTGACGAGGGCATTAATCCGACGCTCCACGATTGCTACGGCGAAGTTGCCGTGACCACAGGCAGGCTCAAAGAAGACGATATTCTCGTCCGACCAGAGTTTCTCATCGAACAAAGCAAGCATTTCTTGGACATACTGCTCGGGGGTGAAGACCTCACCCATATCTTTGATTCGTTCCCGATTGCGGTGGTGTGCAACAGTGCTTAGAACGGAATGTTGATCGGCTGTTTTATCTCGGTCCGATGTTAGTGTTCGATCACGTCTCACAAAGACGCGACGGGTTCGTGCCTGGATTGGTATCGATCTTCTCGTTTCAAACAGCTTTAGCCGGGATTATTCATGATGGTGGTCAATGATCAGTTTCATGCGAGTGGACCGAGCACGTGAGCCCCCGCCCGTGCTGGCCGGTGTCCGATTGGAGGGCGTTCGCGGTTAGTCAGTTTCATCGCGCCCTCCATAGGCGCAATTATACTAACTATTTAAGTGTTACAGTCCACTAGTGAGTAGTGGGCTCCCACCTGGGCGATAGAAACAGGCTGCCGGTAATCCTGAGGTCTGGTTCAACCCTTCGGTCTGTCCCTGTACCCAATCACTGCAATCTCAGGCGGGCAACGCAATCGAAATGGGAGGAAAGACTACCCCAACCCACGGTTGACCTATCGCTCACCCCCAATAGGATTGCGTCTTGCTTTTGTGAGCAATACCTCAGCGTTCTACCTGAACCTGAGCGCACTCACTGGAATTCTGGGGGATGCCTCCATAACACAAGAAAACACGGAGTGTGGGATATTGACGCTCACTATCATGCTAGACTTTTCTCGACTTCGTCACGCGCCATCACGTATGATGGCCTCAAGAAAACCCACAGTAAGAGTGACACTATGGAACGAATCGTCAATCTGCATATCGAAAAGCTTCCTGAAGGGATGTACCTCGCGACTTCGGACGCCGTACAAGGCCTTGTGGCGCAAGGGCGGACGATTCAAGAAACGATTGACATCGCTCGTGATGTCGCCAAGAAGATTCTGGAAGCCAAGCAGGAGCGTGAAGGAGAACCCCCGCTTCCACCTGCTCGCGATAAATTCGATTACCCTCTCATCGTCAATGCCTAATGGGACGATTGGCTGGGTTTCGGTATCGTGAAATCGTTCAGCGACTAAAAGCACTAGGATTTCAATTCGATCGACAGGCTGCCGGTAGTCATGAAATCTGGTTCAACTCTTCCACTCGCCGATACACAACCATCCCCAATCATCCAGGCGATATGCCCGAAGGCACGCTTCGCGCCATACTCAAACAGGCCGGAGTGACTCCGGAGCAATTTATGGACGCCTAAATTTGTGAGAGCCCATTGGGGAAGCGAGGGTTCCCCGTCATATGCGCAGGCTAGCTATGCACGCTGCGTCTCGGGCTATTCCTGCATCCATTCAATCACGGCGATCTCAGGCCGGCAGTTCAGGCGAAAGGGGAGGAATGACCAGCCCAAGCCTCGGTTGACATACAGCCTATGCCGACCGGATTCGTGCCAGCCGGCCACACGGCCATTGCACCCGGGAGGAAGCCAGAAAGTGGGGATTCCCGGCACTTGCCACTGCCCTCCATGGCTGTGTCCGCAGAGGATTAGGTCAATGGTATGATGATCTTCCACATAGTCGAGGATGTTGGGGGCATGGGCGAGCAGCAAGGTAAAGCGTGACTCGGCGCGGGGTGGGACGCATCGAAGATCGGCACGGTGAAGCGATGGGTCATCGACACCGACAATCGCGAGTTCTCCTTTTCCCGTTGACACGATGGCGCTTTGATTCACCAGCAGCGTGATCTTGTATCGATCGGCCAGTTCGGCATATTGTGCCACCGGTACACCGCTATAGTGGTCATGATTGCCCAACGTCATGTAGATGGGGGCTATGGCGCGTAGCTGTTCGAGAAATCGAAAGAGATGAGGGAGTCCTTCGGGAACGTTGAGCAGGTCCCCGGTGATGAAAATCCAATCAGGATGAAGCTCCCTCACAGTATCGACGATGCGATCGTGACGTGGGCAATATCGGTCAATATGCAGGTCGGTGATATGGACGGCACGACCAGCCAGGACACCATGCACCTGCGTGTACCGCGTCACCTCATGCTCTGCAAGGCCGAATTCCCAGTCGGGGATGAGGCTGAATAGTTGGTAGAGGGGATAGCCGAGACAGTAGCCAATAGAGGCTCGCGCGCGATCAGGCCATGACACCGTCCGCCGCCGGCTCATTCCATAACCTGTCTCTTATCTGATCGTTTCCACATGGACCAGAAAAGTATACCATGGGCTTATGTTTCACCAGATTTGACAACACATTTGCACCATTCATAGTCAGTCCAACGAAGGAATACTTGTGACGCAACCAATCGACCCCTTCCTCACTAGGGATGTGCCTGGAATCGGTGGACAAATCCGCGCCGTGCCCGAAGACTTTCAGGTCGAGGAACGGCCGCTCTACCTTCCTTGCGGGGAAGGTGAACATCTGTACATCACGATCACTAAGCGAGGCCTCTCCACGCCGGATCTTGTTCGCCGACTTTCCTCTACTTTGGGTGTGAGAGCTCAAGCCATCGGGGTCGCCGGCTTGAAGGATGCCCGAGCCGTCACCACTCAGATGGTGTCACTGCAAGGAGTCACACCGGAACAGGTATCTGGCCTCAAGACCGATGACTCAATCTTGAGTCTTCAGATCCTCGGACGCCATCGTAATCGGTTACGAACCGGTCATCACTCTGGCAATCACTTCCGTTTAGTCGTCCGTAATATCACCGGTCACGCGGCTGAAGCCGTGCAGGCCGTTCTTCAACAGTTGAGCACACGCGGCGTGCCCAACTACTTTGGCCCTCAGCGTCAAGGAAAGCGGGGCGATAACTACGAGGTAGGCGCCGCACTCCTCCACGATGCGCGCCGGCGAGAAAAGATGAACCGTTCCCAGCGCATCTGGTACCTCAACACCTATCAGTCGTTTTTGTTCAATCGCATCCTCGCCCGGCGCATCGATCAGATCGATCGCCTGTTCGTCGGTGATTGGGCGACAAAACTGGAGAATGGCGCCTGTTTTCAGGTTGAGAATGCTGAAAGCGAACAGCCGCGCGCAGATCGTTTTGAGATCAGTCCAACCGGCATCCTCTTCGGCTCACGCGTGTCCTGGGCGGGTGGCGAGCCTGGTGGAATCGAAGAAGCTGTCATTGCCGAAGCAGGCACAAGTAAAGAGAGTCTCGTCGCCGCCGCGAAAGCTTGTGGATTCCGTGGCGAACGCAGAGCGCTCCGCATCCCCCTCACTAAACTTGAATGGTCACTCAGCGGTGATGTTCTTACCCTATCTTTCAGTCTCCCTCCCGGCGCCTACGCCACGAGCGTACTCCGAGAACTGATGAAAATATCCCCCACGAACGCGTAGTTCCTCTCATTTTCTTTCTCCTGCCATAGTGGGTGGTACTATATGGTCACATCCATTGAGGACGGCTGTGAACCACTACCAAGAACGCGTATGCCTTCAAGGCCACATTATTGACTCCCTCGTGCTCGCTAAGGTGCTCGATCTCATCCTGATGATGGGAGGAACCTTCGACCTGGAGGATGTACACATCGGCAAGACCAGGGAGGAAGCATCTCATGCCCGTATTCGGATCCAAAGCGCCTCGAAAGCGCTCTTAGACGACATACTCAAAGCGATTCAACCACACGGCGCCTCGATCGAACGTGAGGCCGACTGTCGCACCGACACTGCGCCTGCCGACGGAGTGTTACCCGATGACTTCTATGCCACGACGCACCTCCCCACCCAGATCCGGCTCAACGGTCGATGGCTGGACGTCGACCGAATCGAGATGGATCTCGCGATCGCGGTCACCGAGGCGGGCTCCGTCGCCCAGGCCGTGCCGATGGGTGAAGTTCGTCGTGGGGATCAGATCGTGATCGGTCGAGAGGGGGTGCGTGTCATTCCCCTCCAGCGGCCACGCGAACGAGACGTCTTTGGATTCATGGAGTCTCAGGTCTCGGCTGAACGGCCCCATGGCCATATCATTGCCGACATCGCAACTCGGATGCGTCAAATGAGAGAGCAACACGGAGAGAGGCGGAGCGACTCACACGTCTTACTGGCCGGTGGACCAGCCATCATTCATGCCGGTGGGCGAGAGGCGCTGACCTGGCTGATCGAACAGGGGTTTATTCATATCCTGTTTTGTGGGAATGCGCTGGCTGCGCATGACATGGAAGCTGATCTCTTCGGCACGTCACTCGGCTACGGACTCACAGCAGGGCGCGCAGTCCCACATGGTCACGAGCACCATTTGCGAACCATCAACCGAATTCGAGCCATCGGTGGGATTGAGGCGGCGGTCACGTCGGGAATGATCAAGCAGGGAATCATGGCTGCCTGTGTCCGCCAAGGCGTCCCGGTGGTCATGTCCGGAACGATTCGTGACGATGGGCCCTTGCCCGGAGTGATCACGGATTCCGTTCTGGCACAACGCGCGATGCGCACCTTGATCCCCGGCGTTGGGCTGGCTCTTCTTGTCGCCTCGACGCTCCACTCCGTGGCGACGGGCAATCTTCTTCCGGCAACCGTTCCCACAGTCTGTGTCGACGTGAACCCGTCGGTCCCGACCAAGCTGGCCGACCGCGGGAGCTTTCAGGCGGTCGGCCTCGTCATGGATGCGGCATCGTTTCTGTCGGAACTTGCCAGGCTGTTGGGGAAATCGACATGAGCCGCCTCCTCGTCTGTCCCCCGGATTTTTTTAGGATTGCGTATGAGATCAATCCCTGGATGCGGCGTACCAATCGCGTCGATCACCGACGGGCGGTGCGACAGTGGCATGAATTGATGCGCGTCCTTGGAAAAGACGTGGGCGTCGTGCTTGAACAAATGACTCCCATTCCTGGATTGCCTGACCTCGTATTTACGGCCAATGCCGGTATCGTGGTTGGACGAACCGCCGTCGTGAGTCGCTTCCGGTACCCTGAGCGTCAACCTGAAGAGGCTCATTTTGAAGCGTGGTTCCGTGGACAGGGCTATGACGTGGTCACAGTAGAACAAGAGCTGTTTTTTGAGGGAGCAGGCGATCTCCTGGGTTTTTCAGAATACTGGTTCGGTGGCTATCGACAACGATCGGATATCCGCGTCTTCCCGATCCTTAGTGAGCGTTTTCACCGAGAAATCATTCCCCTCGAACTTGTCGACAGCCGCTTCTATCATCTGGATACCTGCCTCTGTTCCTTGAGCGGCGGCGAGCTCCTCTATTTCCCCGCGGCATTCGATGTCTATGGCCAGGCAGCGATTGCCGAACGTGTTCCTGACAAGCTCCGTCTCCCCGTCCCAGAAGATGAAGCCTTGCGCTTCGCCTGCAATGCCGTCTGTGTCGGGAAACATGTCGTTCTCCCTACGGGATGTCCCACCACTCAAACCTGGCTCCGTATGCGAGGATATCAAACCCACCAGGTTCAGCTCGATGAGTTCATGAAATCCGGTGGGTCGGCCAAGTGTCTCACACTCGCATTGGACTGAGAAACGTCATTGGTCAATCGATGAACGGACACGAATTGATTCTGATCAATGACGAATGACTATTGCCCAATCACTTTGTTCTGAACAGAAACGCTCCATACATGCCGGCAATCGCGATCGTAACAAGCTCAATGGTCAGGAGCATGCGACTCACAACAGCGTCCGGAGTTGGTGGAGAGAGAATGAAATACATGCCGAGAAACTCCGGGGTCTGCGTCGGCGGTGTCTCCCATGGAGGGAACAAGACAGCCAGAATGAGTACGACAACCATCCCGTAGAGTACCGCGAGATTGAGTTGATCTGGTGCCGAAGTGTGAGAGCGTTGAGTAGCCGGTCGACTATCCGATCGATCGGCGAGTCGCCGACCGCATTGGATACAAAAGCGGTTTATCTCCGGTTGTGACCGGCTGCAGGCAGGACAGACTTGCATCCTTGAGTATTCCCTGTACGCCACCTACATACATGGAAATGTCCTAAAGATGCCAGAGGGAGAGCTGACACGCTAGAAGTGGTAATTGACTCCGAAGGAAAAGATGACCGGATTATAGATGGCTGTAAATCCAAAGGCTCCTGCGTCGTTGGCGTCAAAATTGAAAGTCGTGTAGTTATATTTGACTTCTCCGAATCCAGAGATGTGTCGTGTAAAAAAGTACTCGCTACCCAGCTTGACGTTCAGACCTACCCTGGTTGAACTCTGCGTCCCTTCAAATCCTGATACTATGGTTTTGACTCGGGCCATAAATATTCCAGGACCAATCCCAACATAGGGTTGAAACCTTGTCTTGTGATACCGCAACATGAGATTAAATGGAGCAACCGTAATAATTTGAAAAAGATCGCCAGAAAGACCACTTGTTGTAACTCCGCCAGGTATCTGACCGACGCCGTTCAAGATCGATCCAGGAATAAAGCTGAATCTTGTCGATTGTTGCTCAATGTGAGGAGTCGTATAGTAGCCTTCCAGTTCCAGACCTAGCCATGGCACTTGCGGAAAGTAATACCCGATTTTCCCGCCTAGTACTGGGGAGCTGGCCAGATCACGACCTGACATCGATCCAGGAGGAGTGAGCGTGGATCCTGGAGGGCCACCAAGATCGGTCAGATCGACTCTGGTGAGCTTGTTGTTGTCGCCGAACAATGTGGTACCGATTTGGCCTCCAACGTACACTTCTGAATAGGCATTCGGTATGGTCAGAACCGATGTCAGAGACGCGTGCAACAATGTCGCAGTGAAGATCCATTTGTAAACCCACGCAAGACATCGTTGTTTCATGAGAACCACTCCGGATTGCCCAGCTCCAACTCTGTCAGGGACTGGATGATCGCACAGTCCTTTTTTAGACGCTCACAAGAAGGCTCAGCAAACTACATGCCACCCACGGTCGCATCTTCGTTGGAGAATAGGGCATGAGCGACACGCTCGTACGCGCCTGCTCCATTCATTGACAGGCTCTTGAGGGCCTTCCTATAATTCGCCCTCCTCAATGAGTGGATGATGGTTTTGCCATGAGGCTGAATCGCTTATGTCGACCACGATGAACAAGATCGGTGTTATTGGAGCCGGAGCCTGGGGCACAGCCTTAGCGAAACATCTGGCCGAGAAGGGTCTGGAGGTTCGTCTCTGGGCTTATGAACATCTCGTCGTCAACGCCATCAACACCTCTCATGAAAATTCTGTCTTCCTGAAAGACGTCCCTCTTCCATCAAACTTAACGGCCACTTCCTCACTGATTGAAACCGTACATGGCTGTGATGGGGTTCTGTTTGCCGTTCCTTCGCACCGAACCCGATCCGTGTTGCATCAGTTGGCACCCTACATCTCAGAGCCCATCCCGTTCGTGTGCGCAACCAAAGGCATAGAAGAAACCACGGCTAAATTGATGACCCAGGTCATGGAGGACGAGTTGTCGCCGGCCATGCACCGCTTCCTCATGGTGCTGTCTGGACCCAGTTTCGCCTCCGAATTCAGCATTGGGAAGCCCACGGCCCTGTGCCTGGCTGGCTCCGATGACCAGCTCGTGCGGCAGTTTCAAAATGCGTTGATAACGCCTGCATTTCGTGTGTACGCCGATACTGATGTCATCGGCGTCCAACTCGGCGGAGCCCTAAAAAATGTCATGGCACTCGCTGCCGGTGTGATCGATGGTCTGAACCTCGGACTCAATGCCCGCGCGGCGCTCATGACTCGAGGCCTGGCTGAAATCATCAGGCTCGGCGTGGCCATGGGAGCCGATCCACGCACGTTTTATGGACTGTCCGGGGTCGGCGATCTGGTCCTGACCTGTACAGGCACACTCAGCCGAAACCATTCGGTAGGGGTTCGCCTCGGCCAGGGAGAAAAATTGGAGACAATTTTGGCAGGCATGCAGGCTGTCGCTGAAGGCGTTCGGACGGCACGTGCCGCATTAACATTGGCCCGGCGCCATCAGGTCGATATGCCGATCATACAGGAAATTCATTCCGTCCTGTATGACGATAAATCTTGCAGGAAGGCCGTGACTGATCTAATGGAGCGGGATGCAAAATCAGAGAAGGGGTGGACATGAATCCGGAAGGACTCGAACGGCTGTTGCAGCAAGTCCGTCAAGGCGATGCCACGGTAGAACAGGCACTTCAGCGCCTGCGGTCACTGCCTTTTGAGGATCTGGGCTTTGCCTCAGTCGATCATCATCGGTCATTACGACAAGGGTTCCCCGAGGTCGTCTTGTGTGAAGGGAAAACCACCGCGCAGATCATCGCCATCGCTCGGGCGCTCATTAAGAAACAAGGCCCGTTTCTTGCCACTCGTGCCAACCCATCGGTTGGGCGAGCCATTCGCCGCCTGGATCGGCGAGCACAGTACTATCCCGATGCACGCCTGGTGGCGATTCGCGCTTCCAAGCAGAAACAACATGGGCATGTACTCATAGTGACCGCGGGAACGGCGGACGTGCCCGTGGCGGAAGAAGCTCGTGTGACAGCAGAAGTGATGGGCAGCCACGTTGAGCGACTGTACGATGTCGGGGTTGCGGGTATCCATCGACTGCTCGGCAAGAGAGATCGGCTGTTCGATGCGAAGGTCGTAATCGTCGCGGCTGGCATGGACGGTGTCCTGCCGAGCGTGGTGGGAGGGTTGGTCCACTGCCCAGTCATTGCCGTGCCAACCAGCCGAGGCTATGGTGCGAGCTTCGGAGGAGTCGCTGCGCTGTTGACGATGCTCAATTCCTGCGCGGCGGGTGTAGGCGTGATGAATATCGACAACGGATTCGGCGCGGCCTGCCTCGCACATCGGATCAATATGTTGGGAGTAGCGAAATAGGCATGGGAGAAACGAATGAGCCTCTATTTCACTTCCAGTAGGCCTCGCTTCGGCCAGGCGACCATCACGGTGCGTAACCCTTTTTCTCCATTGGCCAACAACTTTGTCCGCACTTCATACGAATAGATGCCCACCCCGGCGAGTTGCTTTCGGTGATCCTGGCCATCCCACGCAAGTTCGACGGACACCTTCGATCGTCCTGTCTCCCCATCCACGGCTGGAGGGACTTGGATGGGCTGTCGATACGTGAGAAACCGAAGCGAGCTCTTCGACGGAGAACTAATGAGCGAGGTCACCTCCAAAATCGTGGATCCATCCACTTCTTTCGGAAGCTGGACTGTAACGGAAAACTGGAGAGGCCCGTTGCCCAGAGCATATGGTGTCGGGGCAATGTTAAGGCCGACAATTTTGAGCTGAGGCTCAGGCCTGGGAACGCGGGGCGGCTTCACTTTCGAGAGGCTCTCTGCTGGGAATACGGCCATCAGAGAAGCACACAGGGTGAGCAACCCGAGCAGAAGCCTTGTACGATAGAGATGACGTGACGTCTTCAACGAAAACCCTGACCCCATACTTTCCTGAACGAGCGCAGCGCGTCCACCACGATGCCACTTGACCGCATTCCTAGGGGGATACCATAGCACCCCTGGGCTGTCAACGAAGCGTCGAGAATGAACCAGCGATTGCCGTTCGTCCACGCCTTCGGTAAGATGTCCGGTCATTTTGCGCATCGCATGCGAGGAACTGAATGGGCCGTCATTTGCATTTCGATTGTTTCTCCGGGGTCAGTGGAGATATGGTCCTGGGCGCATTAGTGAGCGCAGGGTTACCATGGATTGACTTGGTCAAGGGCCTCAAAGGACTCAAGCTTACCGGCTACACATTGCGGAAGCGCGAGGTACATCGTGGCGCACTCCCGGCGATAAAGGTCGACGTGATCATTCAACAAGGGTTTCAACGGCCGCTGACCCTCACTCGCATTCGAAAGATCCTTGCCGACAGCACGTTGCCAGGCCCGGTCAAGGAACGTAGCCGGTTGGTCTTTGATCGACTGGCTGAAGCTGAAGGAGTGGCGCATGGTGTCGATCAAAAAGATGTTCACTTTCATGAAGTCGGGGTGGTCGATTCGTTTATCGATGTTGTCGGTGGCGTGCTGGGGTGCTATCTCTTGAACGCCACCCGAGTCACCGCGTCTCCGATCAATGTTGGGGCCGGGTCGATTCAAACCTCACACGGACTCTTACCGGTTCCAGGACCCGCGGTGGCGGCGCTGGCAAGGGGAGTTCCGATCTACGCCGACGGTCCGCGCTGTGAGCTTGCCACCCCCACCGGGGTTGCGCTGCTTCTGACATTGGCGTCTGAATTCGGCCCTCTGCCGACGATGCGAAGTATGGCCCTGGGCTACGGGGCCGGCGACCACAATCCAGACGGGTGGCCGAATGTCTTGCGCCTGTTTGTGGAGGAAGAGCCCACGTCGGCGGCCAATCAGACCGAGCGGATGATACAGATTGAGACGAATCTTGACGACCTCAGTCCACAAACCTACGAATACATCATGGAACAGCTCTTTCAGGTCGGTGCTGTTGATGTCGTACTAGTTCCCGTCATCATGAAGAAAAGCCGGCCAGGAATCCTGCTGAGCTGCCTAGCCACTGAAGACCGAACGGATGCCGTGGTCGAGGTCCTCTTCCAGGAAACGACCACGCTCGGAGTGCGGCTTCATGAGGTACGCCGACGGGTCCTCACCAGGCGATTCGTCCCCGTCACGACCCAAGGCGGAGTCGTTCGTATGAAAGTTGCCGAGGTCGGCGCGGGATGGGAAAAAGCAGCCCCCGAATACGAGGACTGTAAAGCCATCGCGCAACGAACCGGCCGCCCTCTCAAGACGGTTATGGAGGAAGCGCTGATGGTCTATCGACGAGGACACAAAAAGACGAGAATCACAACGGCGCGAGGCCGAGCATGACCGTGCTGTACTACGTGCTTCTCTTTCTCGTTTCCGTTGCGGTCACACTTGGTGGTTGCGCACTCTTTACGAACGCCATTGAATGGCTAGGCAAGCGGCGAGGTATCTCCGAGGGTGCCGTCGGCAGTGTCTTTGCCGCCATCGGCACGACCCTGCCCGAAACCTCGATCCCGATCATTGCGATTTTCTTCGGCGATAGCCCTGAAGAGGCTGAGGTTGGCTTAGGTGCCATCTTAGGCGCCCCGTTCATGCTCAGCACACTGGTGCTGCCCATTCTGGCCATTCTTCTGCTGCTCTATGCCCGGGCTGGCAAGCGAACTACTCAATTTCACCTCAACTATCGTGAAGTGTTAACAGACCTCACGTTTTTTATGATCGGCTATTTTATCGCTCTGGGATGCGCCTTCGTGCCGTCCAAACTGATTCACTTCATCGCAGCCGGTGTATTGGTCTGTTTGTATATTTACTACATGAAGCTCAAATTCGCACCGGCTGATGGGGAAGACGGTGGTGGTGAGCTGGAACCACTGATTTTCGACAAGCACGCAGCCACGCCGTCCTATGCGATGATCGGATTTCAATCATTCTTGGGATTAGGAGGATTGATATTAGGCGCCCATCTTTTTGTCATGGCTGCAGAATCGATGGCCGGCTTGTTCGCCATGTCGCCGTTGATTTTAGCGCTCCTCATCGCGCCGCTCGCCACCGAGCTACCCGAGATGTCCAATAGCTTTCTCTGGCTCTATCGCAAGAAAGACCGGCTCGCCGTGGCCAATGTTACGGGCGCCATGGTCTTTCAAGGCACCTTCCCGGTTGCCCTGGGGTTGATCGGAACCGAGTGGGTCATTGCATCATCGGCATTGACCACCATGATCTTAGCCGTGCAGGCGGTAGGACTCTGCCTGCTGCAAATTCTGATCGGGGGTCGGTGGCGACCATGGCTGCTCGCCGCCGGGGCGGTGTTCTATATCGGCTATACAGTGCATCTCTATGTCAACTGAACCGCGATCACCTCGCACGGATTCCTCATCCCCCCAACTCCCCTTGCTGGGAATCACGATGGGAGACCCGGCTGGCATCGGCCCGGAAGTTATCGCCAAGGCACTGACAGGCCCTCATTTGCGTAACGTCTGCCGGTCGGTTGTGATCGGATCCCTTCCCGTCATGGAGCGAACGATCAAATCACTAAAGCTTAAACTGAACGTAGTCCGAGTTCACGGTCATGACCCAATGACGCCACGTAGAGGAACGGTAGCGGTACTGGATCCACTGGAGACACCGCTGCGAACGTTCAAGCGAGGAATTGCCGCTGCGGAGACCGGTGCCGCTTCAGTCGCCTTTATAAAAAAATCCGTCGAACTGGCTCAGATCGGCTGTATTGAAGGCATGGTGACAGCACCCATCAACAAAGAAGCCATCAATATGGCTGGCTGCCGGTATCCAGGCCATACCGAGTTGTTGGCTGATCTCACCCACGCTAACGAGTCCGGCATGATGATCGTGGGCGGACCGTTGCGTATTATGTTCGTCACGACACATGTCGCGATCAGAGATCTCCCGGCACTGCTGACGCAAGCTAAGATTGAAAAGGCGATCCGCTTGGCCCAATTGGCGCTGACGACACTGTTTGGCATCAAGCGCCCCAGGATAGGAGTGGCTGCCCTCAATCCCCATGCCGGTGAGCATGGATTGTTCGGCGATGAAGAAGCTCGAATCATTCTCCCCGCATCACGCGCCACCCAACAACAGGGCATTCTGGCAAGTGATCCCTTGCCGGCTGATACGCTGTTTGGGAAAGCTGCGAAAGGATCATTTGACGGCGTCGTCGCCCTCTACCACGATCAGGGTCTCATTCCCCTGAAGCTGGTCGCCTTCGGCACCTGCGTCAATCTCACCGTGGGCTTGCCTATCATCCGCACCTCAGTGGATCATGGAACCGCGTTTGATATCGTCGGGAAAGGCGTTGCTGATCCCGGAAGCCTGATTGAGGCCATCAAACTAGCTGCCAGGATCGCTCAGAATAGAATGGCGGCAACTCCGACCAAGAAGGGACGTACTAAACGTGTCGCTTGATATTTCGAAGGGCCTTGCCGTGGTTCGGCGTCAGATTGACGAATTGGAGACACTTGAGAAACAGACCCTTCAAGACCTGAACACCGTCGCCGGGACGGAACGAATCGCAAAATGGAAAGCCCGCACAGTCGCGTTTCTCACTAATTCCGTAGGCGATCGGGAAGGACAAATCTTCGCGAGCGTCCAACCAGGACCATCGTTTACTCATGATTTGGTTGAAGAGTTCACGGATCTTGTGGAGTGCTATCGCACGCCCCTGAGTATATTGGCCAAGCAATTGGCCCAGGCTCCACCAACTCGGAGTTGAGGGTGGACTCCTCTCTTCCCCCTGCCGCGATCAAACGCCTTGGGCAGAACTTTCTCATCGACCCCAACATTGTTCGAAAAATCGTCGCGATGGCTGAGCTCACCCCGACTCATACCGCGTTGGAAATCGGACCAGGCCGAGGCATCCTCACCGAAGCGCTGTGTCGTGCGAGTGGCCACGTGACGGCGATCGAAGTCGATCCTCGGCTCCATGCGTTCCTCACTGAACGACAGCCCCAGTTTTCCAATCTCACGCTCGTCCTCGACGATGCGATGACCTATCCAATCGAACACCTTCCAAGCGGCACCATTGTCGTCGCCAATCTTCCATATTATTTATCCACTCCCCTACTCTTCCGGCTTCTCGATCAGCGCGTCCGTTTCCCCCGCATGGTGCTGATGCTGCAAAATGAAGTGGCTGATCGACTCGTGGCCAAGCCCGGAGGTTCGGACTACGGAGTCCTATCCGTCATGGCACAATATGCGGCAGAGATCACGAAAGCGTTCAGGGTCTCTGCCCAGTGCTTCCGCCCACGACCGCAAGTCGGCTCTGCTGTGGTTCTGCTCAAAACCAAGCATCAGAGAGCACTGAACCAGGAGGAAGAGGCCAAATTCGCAGCACTGGTGAAAGCTGCCTTTGCCCACCGCCGCAAGACACTCATCAATTCGCTGAAAGATCAGGGGTATGATCAGAAGCTGGTGGCAGCTGCGTTGGAAGCACTTGCACTCTCTCCTTCTCTCCGTGCGGAAATCCTTTCCATCGAGCAGTTCATAGAACTGACCCGCCGCATTTATGGATGGGCGGTTTCAAGTTCCAAGTGCAACGGGTGAATGATGGCGCAATTGCGCATAGACTTCCAGGGGCGTCGCAAAGTCGAGACATTTTCGTGGGCGCGT
>SWDI01000005.1:572318-609912 GCA_005116955.1 Nitrospira sp.
AGCAACGCATCCGTGTTGGTATCTGGCTTGGTCATCAAACCCTCCCTCCTCTCTAGAAGAAGCATGATAACCAGTTACACAGTTAATCTTACACGCCCGCCCATTAGGGCCTGTCGTGTTGCACTTGGATTTAGAACTCAAGATGAGACTTCTCGCCCATCTATCATTAACAGTCGGAGACAGTCGAGAGCCGACTGGCTCTGAAGTCTTACTCCACCCAAGCCAGCGCTGGCAGGAAAGAGGTCCGCCTTGTGTAGCTCACACCCTACGCGGGGCGCATGTGGATTTTGAACATGACGCGGCGGCTTTTTTCGCGGGCTGGTTGCCCTATCTCATTCCGTAAAAGATCCTGCCGCCCACGTCCATTCGCGGTAGCCTTTTGCAGGAAGCACTCGTAGGCCCAGGGAAGCTTCTCGCGGATCACTTCCAAGCTTTTGGCCAGCACCGCAAATGAGCGTTCCTGACTGAGTCTCAGATTGCGTATATCGTCACCCAGATCATCGGTGTATCCCTCGATCACAAAGGCTTCTACTTCTTGCTCTCCAGGCTTGCAGACGAGTGAGGCATAGTGTGGCATGGTCTCGGACAAGAAGATCTCGGCCGTCGGGAGCAACGTGCTTTTCCCAAACTCAAAATTAATCGCCGTGTCCGGCACCGTAATCGTATGCGTGCTTGGCATTTTGGTTTCCAGTACTGGATGAGGTGGATCGATTCTCGGTGTGCTGTCCGTTGGCGTGCCACGGCTCTTGGCCGAATTGGTATTTCCATCCTCGACGCGAGTCATATAGGCCACGAGCAAGAGAATGAAGATGACGGCGAGCGAGGTCATAAGATCGGCAACCCCACTCGTCACCACCGCTGAGTTGTCACGCGAGTCCTGTGTAAAGCTCGACTTCATCCCTTTCGCTCTCTCCGTGCTATTTCAGGTGAGACGAGATGGTTTTCCTGAGTTGCGATCCTTATGCATCGGACGTGCAGGTTCAGTCGTTGCTGTAGTGGTGCTTCTGAGACCCTGCAGCATCGTTTCGATTTCGCCTTGAGACAGCCGCACCGGGGAGGCATGCTCCTTCATCGAACGGTTGAGGTCTTGAATAGCCTCCAGTATGGGATTCATTATGGGTCGTAGCGCCCGCTGGACCTCGTGACCGATCTCCGCTGGCAAATCATCAAACTTCATCGGTACATGCTTGGATTGCAACGCCGTGAGCGCTTCTGCGGCTGAGTTCAGTGCTGCGACGGTGGACCCGAGGCGCTGCTGCACGACCTCGACAAGCTGATGCGCGGTGTCGTTTCGGATGGGAGTGGCGATGGCCACCGGAGATCCGTTCGGCGATAGGCCCCCCTGGGAATGTTGGTCCGTAGCCCTCTGCGGAAACATTTCGTCCAGGAGGGAGATGCACTCACGGTGTCGGTTGTCCAACCGATGCCAGAAAGAATGTTCGAGGAGGGTGAATGCATTGGCGCACGCCAAGCCAACGATGGATGTCACAAACTTACCTGACAGGCCGTTGATCAGTCCTTGGATGCCATCGATCTCCGACCCGTTTGCATGGAGTTTGCTGAGACCGATCAAGATGGCCAGGAAGGTGAACATCAACCCCATGCCCGTCATGAAGGCGGGGAGTTGCCGATAAAATCGGACGTTGAGATGGGCGGCGCAGAGAGATTCGAACGAGAAAAACTCACTTGCGGAACGCTGACTATGGACGGTCGGCTCAAGAAACCAGGCGGACTGCTCTACCGCGAGGGTCTTGCGGTATGAAAACCAGTCTCTGGCAAAATCCTGTTCCGACCGTACCGCGCGATCCAATGTGTGCAGATCGTCAAGATCGTGTCGCGTTTCTGACGACACATCAATACGCGCTCGTTTTTTTTCCAAAGCCGGAATAACCAACCAATCTTTGGACACCTGTTGCCGTGCCAGCACCAGAGGTGCGACAGACGAGTGAAAGCGCCCAAGCGTCCCTTGGATTTGTAACAAACCCCTGAGGAGCACAGCGCTATGCCAGAGACACAGGGTCAAGATCCCCGCAGCACCAATCCAGCTAAGCGCGGGACTCTGGAGCCCACCAACAACCGTGACATCGCGAGTGAGCCATTCCCAAAGAGCGGTGATCGAATCCACCTCATTCATCAGGCAAACCTCACTGGAGCCCTACACACCATTCTCAATAAGAGCAAAACTCGATTGTCACCCTCAACTTCTGTGCCAGAGAGAAATGCGAGAAATGGCCGCGTATCCTTGCACGGTTGGAATAGCGCCATAACAGGAGGGAAGTTTTTGCCGAGAGGGCGGCAAGTTCTATCGGGCTCACGGAGGCACAGTTGCCGTAACAAAACTCTTCGTTGCTTTTGAGGCGTGGGAACTTGGTGTATGCTCACCCTTCGTTGACAACTAGAAAGAGGAAACGCTATGCACTTTGTCCGAATCGGCAACCATGCGTTCAACCTGGATCTGATCTCTCACTGTGAGGTGCAGATTTGGCATGATACAGTCTCGATCAAGATCTATATGACAGGGACCGCCAATAATACTCCGGTGGTCTTGAACGAAGAGGACGCTAAGCAGTTCTGGAAATACATCGAGTATATCGCAGAGAAGCCGGTCTAATTCGGTCAGTGTTCCACGGCTCTTCCCTTTCACCCCCGCTGAACCGTTCAAGCGCAAGTTATTGTTCGGTCGATTGGGAGAGGTTGTTCGTGTTATGGTTTGGTGTTGTGTCGGCGATGTGCCCGTGGACAAACCTGCTGGATGGGGGCGATTCAGATGGGTCGAAGGATAGTGCTCGGTCGACTTGGCGGTATTCTATGTGTCCTGCTCTTAGTCGCAGGATGCGCAAGCGAATTCTCCGTTCTCAGCGCATCGGGTGATCCGCTCTTGATTTCGCGTCGCGGTTATTCACCTGGTGAATGCACTGAGAAGGTAAAAGACGACGCCGCTCGCATGGGTGTCACATTGCGATATATTCACATCCGTGGCAACGCCGTTGGCCGTTCATTACTATGGCCCTTCGAAGCGGGATATGCCTGTGAAGCTGGAATCGGCCCAGAGCAGGGCCCAATCGGCACTTATCCGAGCAATCTCAGGACCCTTTCCCGGGGATCGTGATTCAATCTTTCGAGCATGGTCCTACTGTTCTCTTTTGCCTAAGAGTGATGTAACGTATTCGGAGTGCCCAGACTACTAGTGGGTCTTGGCCAGAACAAATTCCACCGGTCTCCCAAGTTCTCGCTGGCGAGTGTCTCATTGGCCAACCAGCCTACCGCAATTCTGTCCCGCGTAAACCGCCAAAGAGCTATACCTGCAGGCGATATTATTTTCTCCTAGTCGAAGCATCTTTCTCATGGTATTCCGCCCTCTATTTCCTTCGTACGGATCGCACATCCAAGATACCGACCAGACCGTTGCGGTGCAGACACTCTGACGAGGGCTCGAGCATGTCAGCACTTCCTGGATTTGCTTGTTGATTCAGTCTCTTAAGCTATACTTAGTACGTGCGTGAAGCAGTGGTTGGGAGGAGGTTAGGAAAAAGCTCAGGCCTGGAGCGCGATGATCAAGATCCTATTAGTCGAAGACAACGACGTTGATGCACGCCTGACTCAAGATATTCTGGCGGAATGGGGCACAGAAGAATTCGAGATCACCCATGTGACCCGCCTGAGCGACGCTGTCACCCGCCTAGCTCGCATACGTTTTGACGCAGTCCTTCTCGACCTCTCACTCCCGGACGGTTATGGGCTCTCAACCGTGCGTCAAATGCAAGCCGCGAATCCAACGATTGCCATCATTGTGCTCAGTGGGCTCAACGATCAAACGCTCGCGCTACAGGCACTCCAGAATGGAGCACAGGATTACCTCGTCAAGGGACAAGGGCCGTCGGAGCTTTTGGCTCGCTCAATTCGCTATGCCATCGAACGAAAACGGGCCGAAGAGCGGCTGACCTACCTGGCCCAATATGATCAGCTGACGGGCCTTGTGAACCGCACGTTGTTTCGTGATCGCCTGATCCAAGCCATGGCCCGCAGCAAACGGCTCCAACAGCCTCTCGGCCTCATGCTGCTCGATCTTGATCACTTCAAGCCGGTGAACGATACCATGGGTCACAGTGTCGGTGATCAGCTTTTGAAGGCCGTCGCTGAACGACTGCAAGAGTGTGTCCGCGAAGTAGACTCAGTCGCCCGTATGGGAGGAGATGAATTTACCATCATCCTGGAAGGCCTGACGTGCGAAGAGGATATCACGTTGGTCGCCCAGCGAATCACCAAGCGATTGGCGGAACCATTCCACCTTGGGGAGCACCGAGCGTTAATTGGCGTCAGTATCGGGATTACCATCTACCCAACCGATGATCACGAAGTTGATGAGCTCTTGAAGCATGCCGACGCCGCAATGTATCGAGCCAAACAACAAGGGGGAAGTTCTTTTCAATTTCACATTCCTGATGCTTCGTCTTCCTCTACCTGCTTAAGTTAACGATCATCTATCTTCGGCAACTCCTGATTGCTCTTATCGACCAATCTGAGCAAGCGGTTGATCAGAGATTGAATACACACCGATTCCATTTGGTTCGAGTCGATTCATCGTCGGAAGCACTGATGAAGCAGGGTTGGGATGGGAATCGGGTGTCAGGAGGATGCCCCAGTGCTGATTGTTCCGACACACATTATCCACAATCAGCCCTTCGGCGTGCTGGAACATGAGTATGCCACTCAGCATGTTGTCTTCACACAGATTCCGCACCAGTTCCGGACGGCTGCCCGGATCTCGGACCGCGATACCAAAATGGTGATTCTCGACACAGCGATTATCCGCCACTCGCGGTTGGGCGCCGGCAAACACGAAAATGCCCGACTCCCGATTGCGGCACACTTCGTTGTCGGTGAAGGCGACCCGACATTCGGGTCCATACAACACCACGCCCGATAAAATCCCTTCCATTGCTCGGCACTGCGTGATGATGCATGTGGAATTGAGTATGTTGAGCGCTGAATGCTGGTCACTGCCGACATAGCGGAACGTGATGCCGGTAATCCACCCTTCCGGTACCTCTTGAAGATACAACGGCCCGCTGCGGCGGCAGAAGATTTGGACGCTATCTCGTCCGGCACCGACAAGCCGTATCGGCCGTTGGGTAACGACTATCTTATCCTCATAAATCCCGGGACGGACATAGACCTGATCCGATTCAGCGGCATCCTTCAGCGCGGCGCTTGGAGTGGGATAACAGTGCTGATCGGTCGGATCGACAATCAAGGTTCGTCCGCCCAGGGGGTTGGTCGGAATGGACTCTTCACTCACAATGTTCTCCTCGGAAAGGTTGGTCGCGTTCTTACGGCCTTGACGGGATATGGAGACCCTTTGAATACTGAATGAGACTAGTCAGGAACTTGAACCACATTGTACAAAACTGTGTCTTCATTAACACGCCCCTGGGAAACCCTCAAGCCGATTGGCTTCTGCGATTGTACAAGATCCTGTTTTTTTAAACGTTTCGCATTCGTAAATGGCAGAAGCCCTGGCATACTGATTGCGTGTCTAAGCCTCTCGACTGCCGTTTGAACAGATGGAGGCCTGTTATGGTCCAGAAATGTCTCGGAATTCTCATCCTCCTATTCATGTTCTTCTCGGTGGACCAGTCCCTAGCTGTTCCTACTCAACGGCAGGATACGACCCGCCGATTATATGATCGCGTCATGGATGAATTTAAGCACCGCGACTACAAAGCAGCCATGGCGGGTTTCCAACTCTTCATCGAACTGCATAGCGAATCCGCCTTAGCCGCCAATGCGCAATATTGGATCGGGGAATGTCAATATCGGATGGGACGATATCGAGATGCGCTCAAGTCGTTCAATGAGGTCGTGTCTAATTACCCACTCAGCCCTAAATTGGCAGCTTCCACGCTGAAGCTCGGCCAGACGTACAGCAAACTAGGAGATCATGAGACGGCACGACTGATGTTTGACCGAGTGGTGGGCCAATACCCGGATAGCTCTGAAGCAGAACTCGCTCGCAAGGCCATCGAGGCAACGGCACCCGCCGAAGACTCGACGAATCAATCGCCGTAGGCATCGTCGTGTTCGATTGATGCGACTCGTCACTCCTCCGCAGTGATCCCCAATCGAGTGGTCAGATCAGGCAGCGTGTGGCTTTTCTTTGGCTGCAACGTTGTCAGCCTGATCCCCGCTGCGTTCAGCACCGACTCGATGACGTGCTGGCGTTCGGCCTGATGCAGTGGTGAAGATTCACGCTCGATCTGGACGACATGTTCGACGCGACATGACCCAGGATGGACCAAGACAAAATCGACTCGTTTCAGTGCAATCTCTCGCAGAAGATCGGAACGCACTGTTCCCTCCGCTTCGACCTCGACGAAGGACCAGAGCGGCACCTGACTAAAGACAAGGTAGCGCTCTTGGACAGCCATTTGCAGGAGGCTATACAACGCGATTTCTTCTTCCTCGAGTAATCGGGTAGGCCCGATGGTAACGCCGGAAGGAATGGCAAATGGCGTTGTCCGCTTCTTCTTCCGTCGTGTCTTCCTCAGATAACGCCAAAGCATGATGATCCCCATAATGACCGTACCAACCAGAAGAAGTCTCATTTCTTTTTGCTTCCGCCTTTGCGTGACCGTAACTGCTCATACCACTGTGGGCCGCTTGGGACGATGCACCCTAATATCCTTGGGGATGTTGCTCCCGTAACCGAGGGAACGTTTCCGCACTGTTCCATAACGGTCTGATACGCGAGGACGGCAAACGCCACCGATTCCAGCGCTTTACTGTCCCAGCCATGAGCCTCAAAGGATGTGACTGGCACTGGAGCAAAGATATCCGTTAAATGTCCCATGATCGCCCGGTTCCGGACACCGCCCCCTCCCACAATCACGTCATCGATTCCCCCCTTGATCCACCGTCTGGCCGTCCCGACCGCTTCAGCAGTCCAACGGCTACAGGTGGCCAGAAGATCTTCAACCGATAACCGGCGTGTGTGTTGCCAATTGAGCAATTCGTCCAGCATCTTTGTGCCGAACGCTTCGCGACCGGTCGATTTTGGCGGCGCCTGAGACAGATAGGGATGAGCGAGAAGTTTGGCTAATAGTCTCGTATCGACCTGGCCTTTTGCCGCCAATCGCCCCTCACGGTCCATCGAGGCCCGGCCATTCGTGATGCGAGACATGAGCCCATCGAGCACCATATTTGCCGGGCCCGTATCAAATGCGGCGAGTTCCGCAGAGCCTGAGCCCTTGGGAAGATAGGTCACGTTGCTGATGCCGCCAAGATTCACGATCAGCCGCGCGCGGCGCGGATGCCGAAACAGCAGCGCGTGGACCCCCGGGGTCAGCGGTGCGCCCTGTCCGCCGGCCGCGATATCGCGTGGCCGAAAATTGGCCACCGTGGTAATCCCCGTGCGTTCGGCAATGACGGCTGGCTCAGCGATTTGCAGTGTCGACCGTATGGCGCCGACACCGGTATCTTTGATGCCATGCGGCAGGTGATGCACGGTTTGGCCGTGAGATCCGATGAGATCGACGTCCTCTGGCGACAGTTGAGCTGACCGAATGGCTCCTAAGGCAGCGTCGGCGAACCATTCACCTAAGAGCGCATTCAGGTGGCAAATATCCGTCACCGTTCCCGACACCGATGCAGAGAGAATGCGCTGCTGCAGCGAACGCGGATAGGAAAGTGAATGAAACGCAATCATCTCGACTCTGAGACCGGCTTTCTTGCGGACAATGGTCACCAGCGCCGCATCGACTCCATCGGCTGAAGTTCCTGACATCAATCCGACAACGTTCATCTCCGGTATCCTTTCACGATCGCCTGAATGCTGAGCGGCTCATGAGCGTGCTACGCTAATCGAACTTTCGTGTAGGGTCAAGGAGGCGAATGGACAGGGCCTAACAGGATATAGCGTCGTTGACACCATCATACGCGGATGGTACCGTCCCCGCCGATGTTTCCTCTCAATCATGTACGGAAGTTATCTTCTTTCTTTCTCCTCGCCCTGCTAACTGGCTTCTTTCCACCCCTTAGCACCGTGACGGACGCTCGCGACCCGATTCCGATTGTGGTCACCATTCCTGTTCTGAAAGATTTGGCAGAGCAGGTCGGTGGCCCCCATGTACGAGTCACATCGTTGTTGAGCGGCTATGAAAATGAGCATACCTATTCACCCAAACCCACCGATCTGATCGCAGTCCGGAAGGCCAGACTGTTATTGGAGATCGGCATGGGACTTGAGGTGTGGGTTTCATCGCTGGTGAAGAACGCGGGTGGCCAATCGTTACGTGTGATTACGACCTCTCACGGCGTCGAGCTGATTCAAGACGATACGGATGCACATGAAGGGACACATCACGACGGGAAAGCCGGGAATCCGCATGTCTGGCTGGACCCCGAAAATGTCACCATCATGCTGCGCCACATTACCGACGCTCTCATTGAAGTGGACCCAAGTCATACAACGGAATTCCGGACCAATCAAGCGGCCTATCTTCAACAGCTTGGTCAGTTGCAAAAGGAACTCTCCGCGCGTATCCAGCGGCTCTCCGACCGACGATTCATCGCCCATCATCCAGCGTGGCCCTATTTGGCGAAACGATTCAGCCTCGACATTGTTGGCACGATCCACATGCAATCCGGCACAGAACCCTCCGCCCTTCATCTGCAGGCGCTCATCCAGAAGATGAGACGAGACCATATCAAGGTGATCGTATCCGAGATTCAACTCAGTCAGCGACTCCCTGAGTTACTGGCAAGGGAAACCAAGGCCCACGTCGTCGTCTTGACCACGATGCCAGGCGGTTTGGAGGGAACGGCGACCTACCTCGACATGCTTCGCTATAATGTGCTCCAATTGGCCCGCGCATTAGAAACGACCTCGTAGTCTTGAGCAGACGACCCCCAAAAGGAGCTTCGGATTCCGTGTCAGATCCCCGTGAGCCAATCATCCGTTTTGAGCATGCCTCCTTCGGGTTTCCCGGGCTCATCGCCCTCAAAGACATTTCGTTGGCTATCTACGACGGCGAGTTCGTAGGAGTCATCGGCCCAAACGGATCAGGCAAGACGACGTTGTGTCGTGCCGTACTGGGGCTTCTTGCCCCCGTGGAAGGACATCTTCATATCTTCGACTGTGCCTGCAACGAACTCCGCTGCTACCATCGCGCAAAAATCGGCTATCTCCCGCAGAAAGGGGTTGTCGATCGGAATTTTCCGGTGACGGTCCTTGAAACAGTGATGATGGGTCGTTACGGAGCGCTGGGCCTGTTCAAACGTCCAGGGAAAAAGGATCGTGACATCGCGCAGGAAGCTCTGGCTCAGGTGGGAATGGATTCTCACAAGGATCATTCCCTTGGACACCTGTCCGGCGGTCAACAACAACGCGTCTTTATTGCGAGAGCCCTGGCACAACAGCCCAAGGTCTTAATATTAGATGAGCCGACAACCGGTCTGGATATTACCGCTCAACACAATGTCATCGAGCTCGTACAACAGCTGCATGATGAACTCAAATTGACCGTCCTCTTGATTACACACGACATAAATATGATTCGCTCACGGGTCGATCGATTGGTTCTTCTCAAAACTAGACTCTTCGCCGCCGCCCCCCCCGCAGAAGTCCTCAAGCCGGAGATTCTTCATCAGGTCTATGGGAAAGACCTGGTGATTACAGAGAAAGATCTCGTCATCGTCGAAGACTACCACCATCATCACTAGGAATGGACTTCAGACAATGTTGGATCTCCTCGCCTACGACTTCATGCAACGTTCACTCCTCGCCGCCGCGATGGTGGGTGGGCTCTGCTCCGTCATCGGCGTATTCGTCGTCCTGCGTGGATTGGCGTTCGTCGGTGCCGGGACGTCACATGCCGCATTTGCGGGCGTGGCGCTTGGCTACTTGATGGGCTGGCCTCCCCTCTTGCTGGCCATTGTGTTCGGTCTTGCGACA
Organism: Nitrospira sp.; assembly: GCA_005116955.1. Lineage (GTDB taxonomy): Bacteria > Nitrospirota > Nitrospiria > Nitrospirales > Nitrospiraceae > Nitrospira_D. The sequence goes on from SWDI01000005.1 coordinate 582,271, forward strand.
GTCTGGATTACCGGCTGGGTCGAAGAACGTGGCAGAATGAAACTGGATGTTTCAATCGGTATTCTCTATACCACGACAATGGCACTGGGTATTCTCTTCATTGGGTTGATGAAAAGCTATAATGCCGAGGTGTACGGCTACTTATTTGGCAGCGTGCTATCGGTCACTCCTGAGGAACTGAGCATTATTGGAGCGTTGACCGTCCTTGTCTTGGGGCTCCTCCTGCTGTTCTCAAAAGAACTCTATTTTATCGCTTTCGACCAAGAGATGGCTGAGGCCTCCGGCGTCCCTGCACGGCAAATATTTTTTCTCCTCCTGACGTTGGTCGCCTTGACGGTGGTGGTCTCCCTAAAAACCGTCGGAGCGATCTTGGTATTTGCCATGATCCTGATTCCGGCCTCGACCGCCTACCAACTCACGCATAGCCTTGCAACACTGACTCTATATTCCGCAACGATCGGGATATTCACGTCGATCGCAGGTGTCTTGATTTCCGCGTTTTGGGATGTGCCCTCAGGGCCGGCCATCGTCCTCTTAGCGACCACCATATTTTTCATCGCAGTCTTCTTCTCGCCAAAACGCGAGCGGCGCACCAGGCTCGCTCATACGCATTAGGCATCTTGCTTCGTTCGCCCCTACTTGCCGCTACTCCTTCCACATCTCTAACTCAGAAGGTATGTCGGACACCGAAAATCAAACCCATGGTGGAAGCATCACTACCCGATGGATGGTTCCGTTTCCAGACCGCCTCTACATTAAACATCATTCCACTTGGGGCATTCGGGAACCAGTTGGTGGCGGCATAGTCGAGACCACCGCCGATTCGCCATGCGAACGTATCTGAGACGTTCTTTGTGTTGATGTTGACACCAATCCCGGTGGTCAGATAGGGAATGAGGTTCCCGAAATGCCCAGGACGATACTCCAAGTTGACAGGGAGCAGAGTGACCGTATTGACTGATCCAGTTCCCGGGTCAACTCCGTGATTTTGCCATTCGAGCATCATCCCGACACGGAACCATCTGTTGAGCCCGTACATGCCTTGGAAATTGACGAGTGGCCCAACGGTCGATAGGCCTGAACTTTGGGTGGTGAAACTCGGTCCCACTCGAAACCCGGCGGTGATTTTTCCTTCTTCCGCCATCCCTTCATGAACCCAACTCAAATCGGTGGTGTTGGCGGTACCGATCGTGAGACTGGGGATCTTACCTTCTTCCTCCATTGGTCCGTGGACCCAGGTCAAATTGGCGGCTTTGGCGGTACCGGTCATGAGACTGAGGGTGACAACAACAATGGCCAAGTGCTGGCTGATCCTATGCATAACCCCTCCTGTGTGGCAAAACCTTCTTGACGATGCACTGTAACTGAGCCCTATTCTGCTTGCAATCGCACGGAAGGATTCTCAAGAAGTGAACTCATTGACGACGGAGCCAGGAGGAGCAGCAGACACCTAGCTGGGATCTGCTCAACTCTGTACCAAAGGGTTGCTTGTTGATTTGCCCGAACAGATCACAGTATTTCGTTAGCGATTGCGTGTTTTTTGTTGTACTGTTAGGCGGAACACAGGGACTTCCAGTTCTGTGCAACAACTGACTCCGGGGTACCTTCGACACTCGCGTCAGATGCATGGCTTCTCGAATCAGAGTCCCCCTGACTCATCTCCATCGAGTCAGGGCGTGCGTGACGAGGCCGACGGGTGCAATCGTGTGAGCGAGGAATGACCGTGATTCGCCCGACTTTACGAGAGGAGGCAATTCATGCGTAAGCAGTCGTTCAAAACTTGGTTGATCGGAGTACTGCTCACTGTTCTCACCACCGTCCCTACACTTTCAACCCCTACTCTGGCGGAAGAGTTCGGCGGGACTGAACCAGGTAAATGGATGCTCGGCTTTCGCGTGGGATTTGCTCCGTTGACTCAACAGCTCTCGGACAATACCTCAACATCGATCGGACCACTGGTCAATTTTCAAGGACTGTCAGTAGTGTCCCAACGTTTGTGTCATCAATGAACGAAACACGTTAAAAATTGGTATTTTCTTTAACGTTGGGACACTACTGAAGGACTGTATAGCCTCAATACATGGCTCTTGGTCGGAATGATGCTTGAGTGGGAGCGGCATGGTGTGAGCGTTGAGAGGCCGGACGTGGATCTAGGACATCAAGACACCGTATCAGTGCTGCCGACCCTGGAAATTCGACCGGTCAGATTAGGTCAGGTCATCCCGTATGTGAACATGAGCTTTGGCGTGAATGTGAACAGTTTCGGCGAGGACACGGCGATTCGCATCAGTCCCAGCAATACCTTTGCCTGGCGACTCGGGTGGGGAGCGGATTACAAGCTCAATGACCGGTTCGCTCTCAATGCAGAATGGGCCTACAAACGGAACGACGGCCATACGACCGGTACCGGCGGAAGGAATGATGATTGGAATGCGTCTTCGTTTGGCTTTCTCTTCGGTGGAAAGATGTTCTTCTGATCTTCAGACCTTTGCTCACATCATGATCACCCCTTCTAGTCCTAATGGTAGGAGGGGTGTAACGGATTCGGGTTCAGCTTCTACTCAAGCCGACCCTGCTTGCTTCGACTCCACACCAGACCTATCTGTTCTTTTGAGCTGAATCCTAGTTTCTCATAAAAGCCAGGTCGTCTGGTACAAAGCCAAACGAGCTCCACCCGCTCGAGTCGTGGATGCTTGAGGATGCGCTGGACGATCTCCGTCCCCACGCCTTGTCCCTGATACGCCCGGTCGACGATCACATCCCAGATCGTCGCGCGATAGATAAAGTCGGTGAGGACTCGACCAAACCCGATAAGACGCTCTCCATCCCATGCACAGAGTGTTAGATCCGTATGGAGGAGCATCTCCTTCGCGTCTTCGAGAGATCGGCCCTTGGCCCAGGGGGCTTGCTGGAATAGCCCAAGGAGCTGAGACACGTCAGGGGGCTCGTGATGGGAGTAGGTGACAGCGGACTTGAGGGTTGGAGGCATCTTATACTAGAGTATCCCCCGAATGGTCTTGGAGTGTACGAGGAAACCGATGTCAACGCAAGTCCGAACCTGTCCAAAGTGCTTCCAATTAATGTGGCTGAAGGCAGATGAGTATGAAGTGCTCGACGAGGAAACCGTTCGAGCGAAGTGCCCCCACTGTGGGAGCGCGGCTCGCTTCAAACTCGTCACTGCTGGAGCGAACGCGTTGGGGCCCAAGATGGGCCACTGATTGCTTCCCTGAGTGTTTGATCGTCGTACTGTATTCGGCAGGTGGACTGCCGCTGAAACGCTCATGGCAAGCCGCTCAGAAGCCACCAAAACGGCATTACAGGCCTCCTCCCGCGCCATCCAATTCTGGCTGATTGCCGGGAAGTATCTTGTGCAATGCAGCGCGGTATTCGTTGAGACGCTTGTCATCGATTCGCCCGATCTCGATCTCGTGATCCCGCCGCATGCGTTCTAAGTGATCCAATACCGAGAGCAATGGATGAACGGCCCCAAGCAGGTTTCCGATTTCAAATGCCTCCAGCGATGACACGAAGGGTTCATTCAGCGCCTTGTACGGAGTCCCAGCACTCTGGCTTCGAACACGAGATACAATGGTTTCATAACCCTCAACCGCCTCGAACGACGGCTTCACTGCCGAGGGTACGGCGCTCAAGTGGACAATGGGTGGAAGTTTAGCCGCATAGGACTTGATGTGAGACGTGATCCCCCCCACCGCATCGAGGACTTCGGCGGTCAACATGCATCCTCTGCCACGTAAAGATCGGCGAGTGGCTCACGCGGGTTTTTCTCCCCAGGGGTGCCGAGCTGTTCAAACGCGGACATCACCGTCTCCATATCGGCTGGCACCGACTTCGTGAAGTCTTCCACCTTGCCCGTCACCGGATGGGTAAAGCCGAGAGTTCTGGCATGGAGCATCACCCGAGGAACCTCCATGTCGGCGATCGTGCAGACCTTTCGCCCACCGTACGTGTGATCCCCCAGAATGGGATGACCCAATGACGTGAGGTGAACCCGAAGTTGGTGTGTTCGCCCCGTTCGCGGGTACAGCAATACATGAGCAGCCACTTTGCCATACCGCCGGTCGACCACATAGTCGGTCACGGATTCCTTGGGACTGGTCGTTCTCGATGAAAAGGTCTTCCGGTCTTTGACGTCTCGACCAATCGCTAGTTCGATCATTCCTCGACCTTTCTTAGGCACGCCCCAGACCAACGCCTCATAGACGCGGGTGATGGTATGGAGCTTGAATTGCGCGGCGAGAGCCCGATGCGCTGTATCAGTTTTGGCAATCACCATGACGCCGGACGTTTCCTTGTCTAGTCGATGAACAAGGCCGGGGCGCTCTTTCCCTCCGATGGCCGACATCGTTCCGCCCGACGTTTGGAAATGATGCAACAGTGCGTTGACCAGCGTTCCGGTCCAATTCCCTGGGGCTGGATGCACCACAATGCCGGATGGCTTATTCAACACGAGAAGGGATTCGTCTTCGAACAGGACTTCCAGTGGGATTGCCTCCCCCTTCATTGAAAGAGGCTCAGGCTTTGGCACATCCATCGTGATCCGATCACCAGGTTTGATCTTGTGACTCGGTTTCACGACCTGATCGTTGATGCGAATACGGCCCAGCTCGATCAGACGCTGCAACGCTGACCGCGACATGTCTCGTTCTCGATTGACGAGGAAGAGGTCGAGTCGCTTAGGTTGCTCCCCTGATGTAACCAGAAACTCCGTAATCATGGAATCTACGCTACAGTAGAGGTGAGATTGATTTCAAATGAGATGAAGCGGCTCAGAGCGCCCTATTGTTCTCGTAGGGACAGCCAGCGGCTGGACGTAGTTGACCTGGTAAAGAGGGAGGTGGATTTGGCCGCACTAGGCGTGGCCGGTCTTTTTTGTACGTTCCGCAATCTTTTTTCGAAGCCGGGCCTTTTCCAGGCTGATCTGCGCGTCTTTCACTTCCGACGGCAAGCCGCCCGCTTGAAGGCGTCGCTCCGCTTCAGCGACTTTGGCAGTGGCCCGCTCCACGTCAATGTCTTCCGCCTGTTCCGCAATTTCAGCCATGATGGTGACTTTAGTAGGAGTGACTTCGGCAAAGCCCCACAGAATGGCCATGGAATGGGTCTGACTATCAACACGGTAACGAAGTTCGCCGATGCGCAGGGTCGACAGGAAATGACAGTGCCCGGGAAGTACCCCAAACTCTCCTTCAGACCCCGGGGCAATGACTTCATCCACCTGCTGACTCAGCAGCTGTTTCTCCGGCGTCACGACTTCTAATAGAAACTTTCCAGCCATTCTTTCTTTTCCTTTACCTTCCCCCTACAGGCGGGGAAGCGAGGCGTCCTCTACTGCGCGCATGCAACGAGGGTCTTCCGAGACCGCGCGTTGCGCGAGCAAAGAGGATGGTCGGTTCATCCGCCTCCCTTAAACTTTCACTCCCATCTTCTCGGCTTTCGCCAGAGCTTCTTCGATGGGACCAACCATGTAGAAGGCCTGCTCCGGTAGATGGTCATACTTGCCTTCCAGGATCTCCTTGAAACTGCGGACTGTATCTTTCAGCTTCACATATTTGCCGGGAGCTCCGGTGAAGGCTTCAGCCACGTGGAACGGCTGCGAGAGGAAGCGCTGAATCTTTCTGGCGCGTGCCACGGCCATCTTATCGTCTTCCGACAACTCGTCCATACCAAGAATGGCAATAATATCTTGGAGGTCCTTGTAGCGTTGGAGGACGGATTGTACGCCGCGCGCAATTTTGTAGTGCTCTTCTCCGATGACCTGCGGATCAAGAATACGTGACGTGGAGTCCAGCGGATCGACCGCTGGATAAATACCCAGCTCCGCCAGTTGCCGAGACAACACGGTCGTGGCGTCCAAGTGCGCGAAGGCGGTGGCTGGCGCTGGATCGGTCAAGTCGTCGGCCGGCACATAGATCGCCTGCACCGATGTGATCGATCCACGCTTGGTCGAGGTAATACGCTCTTGTAACGCACCCATCTCAGTTGAGAGGTTCGGTTGATACCCGACGGCTGACGGCATACGACCGAGCAACGCGGAGACTTCCGATCCCGCCTGTGTAAACCGGAAAATATTGTCCACGAAGAGCAGTACGTCTTGATTCTCTTCGTCGCGGAAATACTCCGCGACGGTAAGGCCGGTCAAGCCCACGCGAAGGCGCGCGCCTGGCGGCTCATTCATCTGGCCGTAGACGAGCGCGGCTTTGGACTTGGTGAAGTCGTCCGGATCGATGACTTTCGATTCCATCATTTCGTGCCAGAGATCGTTCCCTTCGCGGGTCCGTTCACCGACACCGGCAAATACTGAAAATCCACCGTGGTGGAGAGCAATATTGTTGATGAGCTCCATGATGATAACGGTCTTGCCGACACCGGCTCCACCGAAGAGTCCGACCTTGCCGCCCTTGCTATAGGGTTCGAGCAAATCGACGACCTTGATGCCGGTCTCCAGCACTTCCGTCTTGGTCTCTTGATCTTCCAGCTTCGGAGCGGGCCGGTGGATCGGATAGGTTTTCTGTGTCTTGATCGGTCCTTTTTCGTCGACCGGCTCGCCGAGCACGTTCATGAGACGGCCAAGCGTCTCACGGCCGACAGGCACCGAGATCGCGGCGCCCGTATCCGTCACATCCATCCCGCGCGTCAGACCGTCGGTCGTGGACATCGCGATGCTGCGGACTCGGTTTTCGCCCAGATGCGACGCCACTTCGAGCGTGATCCGAATAGCAGGCGTACCGGCATCCTTGTTCTCTTCTTGCGTTACCTTCAGTGCGTTGTAGATATTCGGCAGTTTCCCGGGCGGAAACTCGATGTCCACGACCGGGCCGATGACTTGAATGACTTTTCCTGTACTCACTGTTTCACCCCTTTGCTCAAGTGCTGAATTCTGAGTGCTCCGTGCTGAGCGAGCCGATCATTTCTCCTGGACTCAGCACACACGTCTCCGCGCTCAGAACTGTCCTATTTAAGAGCTTCCGCGCCGCCGACGATGTCCATCAGTTCCTTGGTGATCGCCGTCTGTCTGGTCTTGTTGTAATAGAGCGTGACCTTCTTAATGAGCTGGCCGGCGTTGCGTGTCGCCCCATCCATGGCGGCCATCCGGGCGCCATGCTCAGCAGCTGCTGATTCCAAGAGAATTCGATAGGCCTGTACCTGGAAATGTTTCGGCACGAGCGCACTCAGCAGCGCCGCTTCATCCGGCTCGTAGAGGTAGGCGCCTGACGCCACGCCCTCAGCCGGAGCCGCGCTGAACTCAGTCGCCGCATCCACCGGAAACAGCTTCTCCACGATCACACGCTGCTGGATGGCCGACTTGAATTCGTTGTACACGACATGCAGCTCGTCGAATGTGCCCTTCACGAAATTGTCGGTCAGGTCGCCGCCGATATCGAGGGCATGTTCGAAGCTGAGCTTGTCGAACACACCGGTCCATTCCTGACGAATCGGCCATGAACGGCGCCTGAAATAGTCGCGGCCTTTTCGACCGACGATGCTCAGCCCAACTGTCAACCCTTGGGCCTCGCACTGCCGCACAAACTCAGCGCTCTTCCGCGCGATATTGCCGTTGAATCCTCCACAGAGCCCTCGATCGCTGGTGATCACGAGCACCTCGATCTTTTTCACCTCGCGCTTCTGGAGGAGCGGATGGGCGGAGCGGTTGACGCGCCGGCTCAGATTGCTCAGGACTCCGCGCATCTTGTGGGCGTAGGGACGAGCGGCCAGGATACGGTCCTGCGAGCGTTTGAGCTTCGCCGCCGCCACCATCTTCATGGCCTTGGTGATTTTCTGGGTATTCTTAAATGCCGCGATCTTGCGGCGCAAACTTTGTAAACTTGGCATTGTCTTTCATCAGGGCTGTGGACTGAGTGCTGAGGGTGCAGATCCGGCACCCTGGCGTCCGCCTCCGCCCTGAGTCCTCGATACTCAGTCCTGTGCTTAGGCTTTGGCTCCGTACCCCATCTTCTGCTTGAAGGTCGTGATGATCTCTTTCACGCGACCGCCAACCTTGTCGTCGATCTTGCCGATGGTAGTGACTTCTTTTTTCAGTTCAGCATGGTTCTGCTGAACATAGTGCAGGAAGTCCGCTTCGAACTGCAGCACCTTGTCGACAGGCACGTCGTCGAGAAATCCGTTAACACCCGCATAGATCGAGAGCACTTGATCGGCGACCGGCATCGGCTTGTACTGCCCCTGCTTCAACAGCTCGACCATGCGCGCGCCACGCGCCAGCTGCATTTGTGTGGCCTTGTCGAGTTCGCTGCCAAATTGGGCGAACGCCGCCATTTCGCGATATTGGGCCAAGTCCAGCCGAAGCGTACCGGCCACTTGCTTCATCGTCTTGATCTGCGCCGATCCGCCGACGCGGGAGACCGATAGTCCGACGTTAATGGCTGGGCGGATACCGGAATAGAACAAATCACTGCCGAGGTAGATCTGGCCGTCCGTAATTGAAATGACGTTCGTCGGAATGTAGGCCGACACGTCGCCCGCTTGCGTTTCAATGATTGGCAACGCCGTAAGGCTTCCTCCGCCGAGCTTTTCGCTCAGCTTGGCGGCCCGCTCCAACAACCGCGAATGGAGATAGAACACGTCGCCGGGATAGGCTTCGCGTCCCGGGGGGCGACGAAGCAAGAGCGAGAGCTCACGATAGGCGACGGCATGTTTGGACAAATCGTCATAGACAATCAACGCATGCTTCCCGTTATCGCGGAAATACTCGCCGATCGCGGCACCGGCGAAGGGCGCCAAGAACTGCATAGGAGCGGGATCGCTGGCGCTGGCCGACACGACCATGCTGTATTCCATCGCATGACTCTCTTCGAGGGTCTTGACGACACGCGCGACGGTCGACCGCTTTTGGCCGATGGCGACGTAGATACAAAATACGCCGAGGCCCTTTTGATTGATGATCGTATCGACCGCGATAGCCGTCTTGCCGGTCTGGCGGTCTCCGATGATCAGCTCGCGCTGTCCACGCCCGATGGGGATCATGGCATCGATGGCCTTGATGCCGGTCTGCAACGGTTCCCGCACCGATTGGCGGGTATTGACGCCAGGAGCCACCATCTCAATGCGTGAAGAGAGCGTCGACTTGATGGCGCCTTTGCCATCAATCGGCTGGCCGATTGCGTTCACTACACGGCCGATCAACGCCTCACCCACCGGAATTTCCGCGATGCGGCCGGTGCGCTTGACAGGATCGCCTTCTTTGACCCCGACCGAGTCGCCCATTAACACGGCACCGACATTGTCTTCTTCCAGGTTCAACGCAATGCCATACAGTCCACCTGGGAATTCGAGCATCTCACCGGCCATGGCTCCGTCGAGGCCATAGACCTTGGCAATACCGTCGCCCACCTGGATGACGGACCCCGTTTCCTTGACATCGACCTGCTTGTCGAAGCCTTTGATCTTCTCTTTAATAATCGCACTGATTTCTTCTGCCCTGATCTGCATGGCTACTCCTTATTCTCGCGTCAACAGGACTTGCAAATCGCGCAAGCGACCTTGGACGGTGCTGTCGACTACTTTGCTACCGATCTGAATCTGCAAGCCGGCGAGGTGACTGGCATCGGTCTGAAATGTGACATCGACGTCGCGCTTCAACGTGTCACGGAGGCGCGTCCTGATTCGATCTTGTTCCGCCGGCGGAAGAGCCGTCGCGGAAGACACGGTCACCGGCTGCGTTCGCTTTAATTGATCAACCAACTTGCCGAAGGCGTCGGCGATTTCCGGCAGAAATCCCACCCGATTTTTCTTCACCAATTGACCCAGGAATGCTTTACCGGCTGGAGGGCACCCCAGCTTCTCGCCGAGTGCGGTCAGGACGGCAATTTTCTCCTCCACCCCGAACGCAGGTGACGCCACCACATGACGAAGATGGGCGGATTCCTTCATGGCCAGACCGAGGTCAGTAAGTGTCCCCCGCGTGGCTTCGATGGTTGAATGATCGAGGAGCTCGAAGAGGGCCTGGGCGTAACGTCGCGCAACTGTTGTCTTAATCACCGTTTAGCATCCACATGCGTTATTTTGACAAACCTAAAGATTTCGTGCGAGGCACGAAGCAGAGCGCGAAAATTAGCACTGAGACCTATGAGCTGTCAATACGCGACAGGCACGGGCGGACAAGTTACTCGTCAACACAGTCAGGCGAGGAATACGGTGTATACTGGACGTCGATCGGCGGCGTACGCCCGGTTCCTCAAGCAATCCCACTCACACCAGGGTTCGATAACGAGTGGGCGGAGGTGAGCCATGCGAAAACAATTGACCTTATCGACCCTCGCACTCTGTCTCGTTCTGAGCCTGATGCCCTCATCTGCCTCTGCCTACCGTGAATACTTTACGCCAGAGCAAAAGAATCGGCTGGGAAAAATTCAGACCGTGTTAGTCGATGTCCTCACCATCACGGATAAGGGCGGAGTGGATGCTGGCGCCTTAGCCGAGGTCGTCGCCCAGCGTCTGACTGAAGCCGGGTATGCAACCGTTCGCGATCCGGCCAACCCTCACGATGTCGTCTTTCGCGTGAAATGCGAGCAACGTAAAACCTGGGAAGGCACGACGGCCACGGGAGGAGATGCCGACCTGCCCGACGCCCCATCGCGCCTCTGGAAGGGGCCTGCCTGCCAGCTGACCTACCTGCTCGGCGGGATGAAGATCAAATGGCAGAAAGAAGTACGCACGGAGTTCGAAGATGCCGTGGCGGCCGCACAGGCGGCCCACGTCGCTGATCCCGGCCTGTATGCAATGACCAAGTTGCAGGAAGCGCTCGCCACGTACGACTTTCCACTCCTTCTCGCGGCGGAATGGGGCCATGCCGATCGGCTCCTCACCATGCTCGACTCCCCGGATGTCAGTCAGGCCCGGAAGATCAAAATCATGTCATTGCTTGGTGAGATGCAGGCTGACGAAGCCCTGCCCAAGTTGAAAGAAGCGCTGAAAAATAGGGATCTGGCTAAGCAGGCCATTCTCTCCATGGGCAATCTCGGCAAAGACGGCATTCCATTGCTCGTCGACTTGATGAATACCTCGCCTCAGCTGGAAATTCAGGCAGCGGCTGCCAAAGGGCTTGGGCAGATCGGCGGCATCAACGGTGATGCGTCTGTCGTGCTGCCGCTGCTGGCAAAACTTCAAGATTCAAAGACCGACTGGACGGTCCTCACGGAAGTGGCCTGGGCGCTAGGCAAAATTCCCGATAAGCGATCGATCCAACCACTGTATGATCTCGACAAAAAGCTGCAGGCCATCCGTGATCCTGACAACGTGATCCTCAAGAAGCTCAAGGAAGCCGTCTTCTGGTCGATCAAACAATGCGATACGTGGGATCAATTTAGTTGATGGGGGAGGCGCGCTCTATCGGTAAGCTTGGTGACTGTACCTACCGTCAGCTAGTACTGCGAGAGCAGTTTAGAGAGTGTGCGTTCATTTATTATGCCTGTCCCCGCTTTACAACCCGTGCCTTCCATTTAATGGCAACTCCACCAATTCATGACGCCACCCTCTTGCCAATGTCCTAAATTTGAGACATACTCCATATGTGAAGTCGATCACCTTTCACCCGAAAGCCCTGGCATTTATCCGTGACCAGTCGCCGGCGCTCAAGCGGGAAATCGGTGAGGCACTGCGGGATCTGCAGAAAGGCATCAGCATTGGGCTCCCGCTCAGCAGACCAATGCCTTCAGTCGCAACAGGAGCGTATGAGCTCAGAGTGCGAAGCGCGACAACGACGGTGCGAGTATTCTACTTTGTTAAACTGGCCAACACGATTCTGGTGTTTCATGGGTTTCAGAAGAAGACGCAGAAAACACCGGCCCACGAACTTGCACTCGGCCAACAGCGTTTACAGGAGATGATAGATGGCAACGACTAGATCCAGCAAACGAGTGACGGTTCGATCAGCCAAAGATCTGGGGCATGCGCTGGGCTTGTCCGCGGCGGATACCGCTGAAATGGAATTTCGGTCGGAACTCACCGTCGCCCTGGCCAAAATCATTCAAGCCGGTCGGCTGACCCATCTCGCGATTGCAAAGAGTGCCGGAACATCACGAACACGGGTGACGGCGATTGCGAATGGGAATACCCACGGGGTCTCGACCGATGTGCTGATTCGGGTCCTGGCCGCAACCGGTCATCGGGCAGAAGTCCGGGTCAAAAAGGCAGCAGCCTAATCCGATCATCTGCCGATGAAAGGACGCAACAAGCTCGCCGCCATTCCGGCGGAGTGGATCGAAGTAGTCCTGCCGGCGGCCTTCAAGCAGGACATTCCCGCAGCCCCACCGGCTGAACTCAATCAACCGCCACCGACCTCCTCTACCTCGTACCCTTACCGGTCCAAGGAAAAATTCATCGCAGCGACACTCACCTTCAGCTTCCCGCTTTGTGTAGTCTTGCTTTCTACTCACCAGAGGGGTAGGACATTGGCCATCCAATCTACTAGCCGGAGCAGGACTTCATGTCAGAACCAACGATTACCTGTCCAAACTGCAAGACTGAAATCAAGTTAACTGAATCCCTCGCCGCTCCCTTGATCGAGTCAACTCGTCGCGACTACGAGAAGCGGCTGGCGCTGAAAGACACGGACATTGCCAGGAAAGAAGAGTCTCTACGCGAGCGGGAGGAAGCGGTCTCGAAGGCTAAGCAGGCCATCGACGATCAGGTTGCCGAAAAGCTCACAGCGGAACGAGCGAAGATTATCAGCGAGGAATCCAAGAAGGCCAAACTCGCCCTGCAATCGGATATCGACCAGAAAGCACGAGAACTCGCAGAACTTCAAGATGTCCTCACTCAACGAGACGTCAAACTTGCCGAGGCTCAGAAGGCACAGGCCGATCTCATCCGACAAAAGCGCGAACTTGACGATGCTAAGCGTGAGCTAGAACTCACGGTCGAAAAGCGTGTCCAAGATGGGCTTTCCGTCACCCGCGAGCAGGCCAAGAAGGAAGCCGAGGAAGGCCTGAAGCTCAAGGTGATGGAGAAGGAGCAAACCATCGCCTCCATGCAGACCCAGATCGAGGAACTCAAACGCAGAGCCGAACAGGGCTCGCAGCAGCTCCAGGGCGAAGTCCAGGAGTTGGAGCTGGAAGCCTTGCTACGGGCAAAGTTCCCCAGGGACACAATCGAACCTGTGCCTAAAGGTGAGTTCGGCGGGGATGCACTCCAGCGAGTCATGGGGCCTCTCGGTCAAGTCTGTGGAACCATCTTATGGGAGTCTAAGCGAACGAAAAATTGGAGTGACGGTTGGTTGGTCAAACTCCGTGACGATCAGCGAACGGCGAAAGCAGACATTGCTATTATCGTCAGTCAGACTCTTCCCAAGGACGTTGAGTCTTTTGATCTGGTTGATGGAATTTGGGTGACGAACGCAAAGTCGGTGTTCTCCTTGGCAGTTGCTCTCCGCCATTCCTTAATCGAACTCGCCTCGGCTCGACAAGCCTTAGAAGGACAGCAGACAAAAACCGAAATGGTCTATCAGTATCTCACCGGCCCCCGGTTCCGCCATCGCGTTGAAGCCATCGTCGAGGCCTTCTCTTCGATGCAGGAGGATCTAGACAGAGAAAAAAAGGCCATAACCAAGCAATGGGCCAAGCGCGAAGAGCAAATCGAGCGCGTAATGGGTGCGACGGCGGGCATGTATGGCGATCTGCAAGGAATAGCCGGAAAGTCAATCCAAGAAATCGAGGGATTGGAGCTGAAAGCCTTGGAGATCGATCCAACAAGACGCTTGTTCGAATAGTCAAAAGATCACCAGATCAGCGATCCCCGATTGCCAACGGAGAAGGGGATTCGAGGAGACGACATGCTTGAGCGGATCGAGGAGATCCAGGGCATAGGCTTGTTACACGCGGCGAACGGCAAGCCACACAAATATCTTAGGACGACGCTCATCTATGCTGACAACGGACGGGGTAAATCTACACTGGCCACTGTGTTGCGATCATTATCCACTGGCGACGCATCCTTAATTTTGAATCGCAAGACAGTCGACGGAACCTTACCCCCTCAAGCAGTGCTGCAGTTTGCAAACGGCCACAAGGTTACCTTTTCCCGAAACGTTTGGTCCGAACTACGTCCAGAACTGTTGGTCTTCGACTCTGCCTTCATCGAACGGAATGTGCATTCCGGCTCAGTGATCAATACGGGACACCGAAAGAACCTTCTTGAATTTGCACTTGGCGAGCCGGCAGTTGCCGCACGCGGCGCAGTTGACCAGGCAACGGCGACAGCAAAGGCAGCAACAGACAAGGTACAAGAGATCATCGGTCAGCTCTCTGGACACCATCCCGGCTTGTCGTTGGTTGAGTTTGAAAAGCTTCCAAGCGCGCCCGACGCTGACGGGCAGATAGCAGCACTACAAAAGCGCCTCATTGACGCAGGCAATGTTGCCGCGATCATCGCGAAGCCGATGCCAAAGCAGGTCCCAGAACCTACCTTTGATTTAGCGAGGTTGTTTGAAGGGCTTAGAAGTTCCCTCAAAGATGTACATGCGGATGCAGAACAGGTCGTCAAGCAGCATGGTCGAAAGATTGGAGGCAATGGCGCGGAAGCCTGGTTAAGCCAAGGGCAACAGTACGAAGGCGACAATACATGTCCGTACTGTGGCCAAGGCACGAAGGACAATGACCTAATTCGAGCGTACCAGACTCATTTTAACGCCGCTTATGCGGCGCTGAAAAAAGAGGTTGTAGACCTACACGCCACTGTCGTCGCAGGCACCGATGCAGCCATCATCGATGCGTTTTCTCAAGGTATTTTCACTGCTAAGGCGCAAGCAGCAGCATGGAGTGAACTGGTACAAACAAAGCCCATCGAATTCGTCGATGCACCAGCACGTTCGGCACTCGCTGAACTCCAGGAGCTAGTTCTCGATCTAGCTCGACGCAAACAGGCCTCGCCCGCCGAGCCGATTGGCACTGCTTCAGATTTGGAAAAGGCGAGGTCTTTGTGGCAGCAGATGCTCGCACCCATGCAGTCCGCAAACGAGATCGTGAAGGATGCCTCTGCGTTAATTACGGCATACCAGGGGCAGCTTGCCACTGACAGTGCGCAGCAGTTACAGGAACAGATCGAGCGGCTTCAAGCGTGTAAGCGCAGACATGATTCAGTCGTAGTTGGTCTGTTCGACCAGCTCGTTACATTGCGCGCTGATGCGGCCAGCGCGGAAATTACTAAAACAACGGAACGCGACAAGCTAGACGCACTGATGGCGACGACGTTGCAGCAATACGAGACAACGATCAACGCGCTTCTAAAGAATTTTGGCGCCTCGTTTAGCATAAAGGGAATGACCGCAAACTTTAGAGGCGCAGGCCCACGAACCGAATACGGTCTGGTATTGCGAGGCAAAGACGTTGCTTTGGAAGGTGCCCCACCATCATTTGCCACAACCTTGAGCGAAGGTGACAAGCGCACCTTAGCCTTCGCCTTCTTCATCGCCAGCACGCTCGCCGACACCACATTAGCCAACCGGATCGTCGTTGTTGACGATCCGATGTGTAGTTTGGATCTAAATCGGAAGCACCACACGAAGTCAGTGCTGAAGAATTTGCGATCTAAGGCTGAGCAACTTATCGTCCTCGCGCATGATCCGTACTTCATTCGTGACCTACGAGACGCGATGTGCAAGGATGATCCTGCGACTCCAATTGCCATTTTCCAACTCGCCCTCGCCGCAAACAATTACACAGACTTTTCATCTTTCGATGTAGACAAAGAGTGTGAGTCTGCCTATTTTCAGCACCATCGTCTGTTAAACGAATTCACCGAAGGGAGCGCAGCGGATTCGCGGATGGTCGCAAAGACAATCCGGCCAATGCTTGAAGGATATCTTCATCGCAGATTCCCCGGTCTTATTCCGAAATCGTTGATGTTTGGCCAAGTAGTCGCATTGATCCGCGATGCGCCACCTTCTAGCCCTTTGACTTACGCACAAAATCTCGTTGTCGCACTGAACGAGATCAATGAATATGCCGGCCAGTTTCACCATGACGACCCAAGCACCGCTCAAATAGCCATTGTATCTAACGAGCTAAAGACAATCGTTGATAGGTCTCTAGGACTGGTTCATCGGGGAACGCCGTGACATAAGCATTGCGCACAGCAAGAGGTATCTTCGCATACGAACTTCGTCTCGGGCATAGCCCATGACTGAAAATTATCATCTCCACCGCTTCCTCCACGCCCAAGAGGGCGTCTATGACACAGTCCTTGCTGAGCTTCGATCCGGGGAAAAGTCCAGCCACTGGATCTGGTTTATCTTTCCGCAGATCACCGGTCTTGGTCAGAGTAGCATGGCGCAGCAATTCGCCATTACCTCACTCGACGAAGCCAAGTCCTACCTGCAACACCCAATCCTAGGCCCCAGGCTCAGGGCCTGTACGCAGATTGTGCTCGACGTGAACGGTCGCAGCGCTGAAGAGATTTTCGGATATCCCGACCATCTCAAATTCCGGTCCTGCATGACCTTGTTTCTGACCGCTGCCACCGACAACGCCCTCTTCAACAACGCCCTGCTCAAATACTTCGACGGCAAGCCGGACCACCTGACGCTGGATCTCCTGGCCCAGCACAACATGCCACGGTGCTAGGCCCCCTTTCGGGCTGACCCACCCCACTCATTACGTTCAACCCCGTTTGTCGCGATCGGCGTGATGCTAGGAGGCTTTGGCGGGTTTGTGATGCAACTCGGCCTGAACACGTTCGAGCACGAAGAGCTTGAGCAGTGTCTGATACGGGACGTCGCGTTTGTTTGCGATCGTCTTGAGTTGATCCAAGAGGGATTTTGGCAGGCGGAGCGAAATTGTCTCGGTGGACGGCTTCAACCGGGGAAACACCATCCGACGACTCTTGGAGTAGTCGACATACTCCGTTGAGTCGTGTGACGCCCAAAACTCAGCTTCCTGCTTCTCACTCTTGAACGTCGGTCTTTTTTTGAGTTTGGTCACGATACGTCCTCCGCTCCTTGGGACTCATATCTCTGGCTGAAATAATGCGGATGCGCCGTCGACGGGGGGAAGGAGATCAGTCCCCAAAGCTCCGCGTGGAAACCCCAGCACGGGTAACTTCTTCAGCATCGTAATCGCGCTTCAGAAGACGGCTCACGTCAAATTACGCGTAACGGCAACGGCCAGCTGAAGGAGCACTGGCTCATCTCACAGCCTACTCGACTTCTACAACTTGGCCTTGCCTACGCTGCGCCTTTGCGCGGTTCGCGATGCAGGGCCTCGGCAACCGCGCGAGGGTTCCGAGTCGCAACGCGCAGAAGCGCGAGTGCCGGGCCGTCTGGGATGCGCCTTCCCTGCTCCCAGTTGCGCAAGGTCGCCACGCTCACCCCGATCATCAGGGCAAACTCGGTTTGTGACGCCTTGAGCTTTTCCCGAACACTCTTCACATCGGTCGGTCGAAAGGTCGTCACTCGAGCAGGCTTCATGACCCCTCGCCGTATTTTCCCCGCCTGCCGGATGCTCGTCAGTAGTTCCTGAAATGCCGCGTCCTTCATGTGAATTCCTCCCGAACCAGTTTCGCCAGCGCCTTGAGCTGTGTGGCCGTCAAATCGCCCTGCTCGTTCTTCGCATAGAGATACAGCATGTAAAATGTCCGGCTTGCCGGTTCCCAATAATAGATGAGGCGTACGCCCCCGCGCTTACCTCGACCCGGCGCCGCCCAACGAAGCTTTCTCAATCCTGCTCCACCCTGAATAAGTGAGCCTTGGGCAGGACGAAGCAACATTGCCAACTGGAGTTCGCGATACATCTCATCGTCAAGATGACGACGGAGCGCGGCGGTAAATACCGGGGTCTCGACAAACCGCATAGCCCATGCTACGCCAATGGCGCAGTCTCTTGCAAGATGGTTCCATTGCCCTATTCAGAAATGAGCCGGAACAATACCCCTGGCGCAGCAGCAGTCTTAGCTGCACCTTTGTGAGGTTCGTGTTGCAGGGCCTCGCCAACCGCGCAGGCTTGCGCGCCGTGATACACACAAGTCTGTACATGCCAATAATGGCCAAAGCCAAACAGATCCGGCTCATCACATCGATTCGCCTCGGTGCTTGCCAACAGGCCTTGCTGAAGCCGCCAATCTGTGTAGAATGTTTACATCAGGAGCTGAGAGGAACGTTGAGACCACGTAGCCGGCACGCGCCATGACTGTTCCAAACGCTGCTCACTGCATCATTGAATCTGAAAAGGTACGAGACTACCTGCTCAATCTCGCTCATCCTGCCGGAAAGGGTAAGGCAGCGTTTTTTATTGCCATGGGATTCCGACAACCGGAGTGGGAGCTTTTGGCCAACGCGTTGCGACTATTGATCCAGCATTCCCCAATCACAATAACCATGACATCCCGCCATGGCCAGAAGTATATTGTAGATGGTCCGCTGGTCACTCCACAGGGCCAGCTGCCTCTCATTCGTACGGTGTGGGTTGTTGAAACAGGAACCGATAGGCCTCGGCTGGTCACGGCCTATCCACTCGATTAGGAGTTGCCATCATGATTAAAGAGCATGACCTTGTGGTACTGGGAACCGCAGTGCCCAGTGAGGGGCTGGTGGCTGGTGATGTTGGCACTGTCGTGCATATCTATCGTGACGGGCAAGCGTACGAGGTGGAATTCACCACCTTAGAAGGAAAGACCGCCGCGGTTATCACGGTGGAAGCTTCACAAATTCGTTCCGTTGGGCAACGTGAAATCTCACATGCGCGCGAGCTGACGCCACGGTAATCCATACCGGTAGGCTCTTTGTGTAAGGAGCATTCTGAATTTGGCAGAGCGTTCCGCTACGCCTACCTCGCGATCTCAACATTCCGTTTAGGGACTGGCTCCCGCCGCAGGCGAGGTGCCTGTCCTGGCTCGAACAACAAGAAAACTGTGTCCGGCCTTGCAATCCAACATTGCCAGGCATGATATCGTCCTGGGAAGAATCTACTACACTGCGGATAGTTTATGACCGACGCTTACAATCTCCACCGCTTTCTCGACGCGCAAGAGCGCGTCTATGACACAGTCCTTGCTGAGCTGCGGGCCGGGAGCAAGTCCAGCCACTGGATCTGGTTTATCTTTCCGCAGATCGCCGGCCTTGGTCACAGCGCAATGGCGCAGCAGTTTGCCATTGCCTCACTCGACGAGGCCAAGGCCTACTTCAAACATCCTGTCTTAGGTCTTCGGCTCCACGAATGTACGCAGCTTGTACTTGATGTGGAGGAACGCGGCGCAGAGCAGATTTTTGGATATCCCGACTATCTCAAGTTCCGGTCCTGCATGACCTTGTTTCTGACGGCTGCCACCGACAACACCATCTTCAAAGACGCCCTGCTCAAATACTTCGACGGCAAGCCTGACCAATCGACTCTCGACATCCTGGCACAGCAATCGTTTTAGAGTAGATACAGGTGACAGGAACCATTCGGCTAGATGAGCGTTCGCACGATCTGCGCGCAACTTTTTCGCCCGCCCAACCCCGAGCGCGCTGAGAAGCGCTCTTGTCCCAAGCGAGCCATTTCTATTCTCTCCCTTGAGGGTGGGCTGGTTGATCCTCGATTGCGCGCGTCGAGCGAGCACATTCCTATCGTGCGCGTTCCGCGAGCAGGAGGACGACCAGGCTACCCATCCCTTCCCCCTGCTCATTGACAATCCTCTATACAGAGACTTATCGTCCCCCACGCTGCGCAATGTCCGGCTCGGAGATCCCACAATGGACCATTCCCCTTCTTCGCCCCCTTCCCCTCCTTCTTCCAATTCTCACAACGTATTGGAGCGCATCGCACTCCAGATGGCCTCGAGTCTGGATCTGCAGCAAGTCCTGACCACCATCACGCAAGGACTCGTAGACGAGCTCGACGGTGCCTTTGCTCGCATCTGGCTGTTAGGTCCCGGCGATCTCTGTGCCGATTGTTACAAAGCGACAGACTGCACGAATCGGGCTCGCTGCCTGCACCTTGCGGCGAGCGCGGGGCTCTACACCGATCTCAACGGGGAGTACCGTCGCATTCCGCTGGGGGCGCTCAAGATTGGAAAGATCGCCCAAGGTTTTGGGGCCATGCACACAAACGACATACTCGGTGACGACCGGCTGCCGAACAAACAGTGGATGCAAGACAACGGGCTCCGCTCCTTTGCCGGCTACCCGCTGAAATTCCGCTGGGAGCTGCTCGGCGTCATTGCGATGTTCGGCCGTAGGCCTCTGAGCGAGGATGAGTTCCAACGGTTGGCCATTTTTGCCAATCAAGCGGCGATTGCGATCAAGAACGCGCAGCTTTTTACGGAGGTGGCACAGCTCACACATCGACTCGAAGCGGAGAACCTCTACCTGCGTGAAGAGGTGAAGTCTCAACACAATTTCGAGGAGATCATCGGTGAAAGTCCGAGCATCATGGCGGTGCTCCGACAGATCGAACAGGTTGCCCCGACCGATTCCACCGTACTCATCCGAGGAGACACTGGAACGGGCAAGGAATTGCTCGCGAGGGCCATTCACAACCTAAGCCCACGGAGGGCTCGCCCGCTGGTGAAGGTCAACTGCGGAGCGATCCCCGCGAATTTGGTCGAAAGCGAGCTCTTCGGCCATGAGAAGGGATCGTTCACCGGAGCAGTACAACGCCGCATCGGCCGGTTTGAGTTGGCGGACGGGGGGACCATCTTTCTGGATGAAGTCGGAGAGTTACCGCTGGACGCACAGGTCAAGCTGCTCCGAGTACTACAAGAAAGGGAGATTGAACGGGTTGGAAGTGGCCATTCGATCAAAGTCGATGTCCGAGTCATTGCCGCGACGAATCGAGATCTTCATGCAGCGGTGAAGGCTGGTTCCTTCCGAGCCGACCTTTTGTATCGACTGAACGTATTCCCGATCGAAGTACCTCCTCTGTCCGCCCGTGCCGCTGATATCCCGCTCTTGGTCAACAAATTTGTCGGGAAGTTCTCACACAAGATGGGCAAGAAGATCGACGGCGTGGCGCAATCAACCATGGATCGCCTCATGAAATACTCCTGGCCCGGTAACATCCGGGAGTTAGAAAATGTCATCGAACGGGCCACGATCCTCGCGAATGGACCGATGCTTCAGATCGACGACGTGCTGCTTCAGGGGAACTCCGCCCCACTGTTGCCGGTAGCCGATTCCCTGGAAGAGGTGGAACGAGCCCACATCCTCCGCATCCTTCAGGATGTGAACTGGGTCATTGAAGGAAAACAGGGCGCCGCGACGCGACTTTCTCTCCATCCCAATACCCTTCGATCCCGGATGCAGAAGCTCGGCATCAAGAAACCTCTCCCCGCCACATAGCAACACATCTCACGTTCTACTCCCACGAGATATCGTAGCTCCACGATATCTCGTGGAGGCGTCTCTCTTTTCTTCTGCTTCATCTTGCTGCGAATAGTGCGGCAACTGCCTGTTTCTCCAGCGCTTTATCGTGTTTCCCTGATAGTCGTGACGCGTGGCATCGGCCTTGCCATGACAGATAGATATCGCGATCGATCCGTAGGGCACAACAAGGCAACCAGACATCCACAATCTCGTGAGTGTCATTCAATCAAGGGAGAACCCATGAAAACAGCGATCATCATTCTGTCCGATCCGAAGAGTGGTTCAGAGGAAGCGCTTGGACGAGTCTTTAATGCGCTGGCGCTCGCGTCTGAATGTAAACAGAAGGGCGATGAGGTCGCCGTCGTCTTCAATGGCGCTGGTACTCGTTGGCCGGCTGAGCTCACCAAGCTCTCACATCCAGCCAATGGCCTCTACAATTCGGTGCGTGACGTCGTGCAAGGCGCCTCCTGCGGTTGCGCCGAGGTCTTTGGGGCGACAGAAAGCGTCAAGGCTTGCGGTGTGCCGGTTGTGAAGGACCATGCCCTTGCTGGGACAGCGGGGCTCTTGAGCCTGCGCCGGTACGTAGCCGAAGGGTGGAATACGATCGTGTTCTGAGATTGAGCATGAGAGGGCATGCGGCGTGACCCGTCGTCATGTCCTCTCGACAGGGAGTACACAACCATGGCGTTGAAATACTTGGAGCTGGCGATGACGGATGCCGTACATCGCGCACAGACGCAGTACTACGGAAGGGCCGTGCACATCCCAGGGGCGCCCGAACGAGATCCATTAGGTCATGACGAGGCTGAGTTTATTGCAGAGCGTGACAGCTTCTATCTGGGTTCGATCAACGAAACTGGATGGCCCTACGTTCAGCATCGTGGTGGGCCCAAGGGGTTCTTGCGGGTGGTCAACGAGACGACGTTGGCCTTTGCCGACTACAAGGGCAATCGCCAGCTGCTCACAACCGGCAACGTTTCAGTGAACGACCGTGTGGGGCTGTTTCTCATGGACTACCAGAACCGAGCACGCTTGAAGATTCTTGGTCATGCCCGTGTGGAAGATGCTCGCACCCATCCAGAACTCGTCGCACAGCTCGCTGATCCCAAGATGCAGCAGGCGGTGGAGCGGCTCGTCTTCATCGACGTGGTCTCGTTCGATTGGAACTGTCCCAAGTACATCACGCCACGGTACTCGGCGGAAGAGGTCGAAGCGTATGTGGGTCCGCTCAAGAGCCGGATTGCCGAGCTCGAAGCCCAACTGCATACGGCGACATTGTCATTAAATTCGCAACAGACGCTCGTTTTCTATCGAAGGAGTTGAAACCATGAAGGTCGCACAGATTTGGCGATATCCGGTGAAGTCGATGGCCGGTGAACAGATAGATCACGCGCGCATCGGACCACTCGGCATCGAAGGAGATCGCGTCGTGCATGTGGAGAATGAGGAGGGTCATATCATCACGTCCAGAACACACCATCGATTACTCGGCCACCATGCCACGCTCAATGAATCCGGCGAGCCTGTGGTTGATGGCCTGCTGTGGAGCAATCCCAAAGTCCGCACAGATGTTGAGGATATCGTGGGGCTTGGCGCCCGGCTTGTTCGTGACGATTCCAGCGATCGTTTTGACGTGCTGCCCTTGTTGGTGGCAACGGATGGAGCGATTGCGGCATTCGGACGTGATGGCCGGCGCCTCAGACCGAATCTGGTCATCGGCGGGGTCGAGGGTCTGGCTGAGCGCTCATGGCCGGGGCAGTGCCTGCACATCGGAGACGTCATCATCGGGATACAGGACCTCCGTGGGCGCTGCATCATGACGACCTTTGACCCCGATACCCTGAAACAAGACCGTCAGGTGCTGACTGACATTGTGCGGAGATTTGACGGCACGCTCGCCCTGAATTGTTTTGTGATCCGGGGCGGAGACATTCGAGTTGGCGACACGGTTGAGGTAGCCCGGCACCGTGAATGCGAGGCCGCTCATGCGTAGAGAGACTAACGTTTTACCATCACTTGTGTGGGAGCTTCTGGCTTTCACACATTATAACGCCGCAAGGCATAGAGGGAGGAATCATCATGAGCAAGTCAGTGAAGGACACGTTGGAAGAAATGTTGGGTATTTTGAAGCAGGGTCAAATGACTGAAGGTCAGAAGATCTACTTTGCGGATTCGGTTGTGACACAGGAGGGCAATCAGCCACCCGTCGTGGGCAAACAGGCCTCCATTGAGCGACTGGACAAATTTAGAGAGACGATTGGAGTGGCGGCATTTGTCAGCTACGCCATCGGTGCCGTGGCTATTTCTGGAAATACCAGCTTCTACGACTCGGTGCTGACTGTGAAATTGAAGAACGGGGAAACCATCAATCTTGAACAAGTCGTCAAGACTGACTGGCAGGACGGCAAGATCGTCAAAGAGCGTTACTACCATAGCT
The DNA here is from genome assembly GCA_005116955.1 of Nitrospira sp. Lineage (GTDB taxonomy): Bacteria > Nitrospirota > Nitrospiria > Nitrospirales > Nitrospiraceae > Nitrospira_D. The sequence continues at coordinate 606,015 of SWDI01000005.1, forward strand.
GATCACGCGTGAGGCCGCGTGGGAGCGGATAGCTAAGGCCATTCGCTCCCACATTGATTCTCAAATCTGCAGCAAGGATGTTCAATCACACGAGGTTGATATCATGAAAATCCAAGAACAAACATATCGATATAGGCAGGCGAACCTGGGCCGACGAATTGTGTCACTCATGTTGTTGGGTCTGATACTGCTGACAACGGGAGTCTCGGTGTCGGCGCAAACGACGGAACAATTGAACTCGACTCGCGTGACGTACCACACCGTCAGGATTGATGGCGTTGACGTGTTCTATCGCGAAGCAGGGCCGAAGGACGCTCCCGTTCTTCTGTTACTGCACGGATTTCCGACATCGTCGCACATGTTCAGGAATCTCATCCCTCAATTGGCCAACAAGTATCGCGTCATCGCGCCTGATTACCCTGGATTTGGCCAGAGCGGGATGCCGGACCGGTTGAAGTTCTCGTACACATTCGATAACTACGCGCAGGTGGTGAGCAAGCTGATCCATCAACTTGGCGTGAATCGTTATGCCCTGTATGTGATGGATTATGGGGCGCCGGTTGGTTTTCGTCTGGCGGCGAAAAATCCGGAACGAGTGCTCGCGCTTATCGTGCAGAACGGCAACGCCTACGACGAAGGACTCGAAAAGTTCTGGGACCCTATCAAAGCCTATTGGGGCACAGGGGGATCAACCGAGCGTGAAGCGATCCGGTGGCTGACCTCACTGGCGGCGACGAAGTGGCAGTATACGAATGGCGTGAAGGACGCATCCTTAGTGAGCCCCGATACATGGACGATGGACCAAACATTCCTCGACCGACCGGGTAACCCAGAGATTCAGCTCGACTTGTTCTACGACTATCGCACGAACATTCCGCTCTATCCTCAGTGGCAAACCTATTTCCGCGAACACAAGCCGGCGACACTTGTCTTATGGGGCAAGAACGACGCCATCTTTGTGGCAGCTGGTGCCGCGCCGTATAAGCGCGACATCCCGAATACGGAGGTCCACCTGTTGGATACGGGACACTTCGCCTTGGAGACGCACGGCCACGAGATCGCGAAGCTGATTCGCGAATTCCTCGGCCGCTCCCTGAAGTCCAACGGCCAAAATTGACTAGGTGATGAACGCCCCCCTGACAGGCCTGCCTGCAAGGGGGAAGATGGGAGAGCAGAGGTCACTCGATGCGCGCAGTGACGGAATGTTCTGCCGCCCGCTAATTTGAGAACAACGCAAGGAGGTCATCATCGTGAACACGCTCGAACAGCCTAGGCCTCCATTTCCCCCATTCGATGCCGAGTCCGCGACCCAGAAAGTACGCATGGCAGAGGACGCATGGAATACTCGAGACCCTCATAGGGTTTCGCTCGCGTACACACCTGACAGCCTGTGGAGAAACCGTTCGGAATTCCTGGCCGGCCGGGAGGCCATCGTTCAGTTTTTAACTCGCAAGTGGAGCCAAGAGCTAGATTACCGCCTCATCAAGGAATTGTGGACGTACCACGGTAACCGCATCGCCGTTCGATTTGCGTATGAGTGGCACGATGACTCGGCCAACTGGTTTCGGTCATACGGGAATGAGAATTGGGAATTCGATGAACGTGGATTCATGCACCGTCGATTTGCATGCATCAACGACGCGCCAATCTCCGAGAAGGATCGAAAGTATTTCTGGCCCATTGGTCGCCGGCCCGATGATCACCCCGGGCTGTCTGAACTTGGCCTCTAGAGTTCCTCGTCATTGCGCCGGCCGCGAGTCCTATCCTGATTATGAACTATGACCAGGCTCGACTTCGGAATGCAGGGGCAGCGTCCTGACCGACATGTATATGGTTGAAAGTTTTACCTCTAAAGGAAAGAGTCCCTAAAAAGGATGCTGGATGATGTTTGATATGTCCGGACATGTCGTGATTATCACGGGGGCGTTGGAAAATCTTGGAACTGCGGTTGCGCATAGATTTAAGTCGGCAGGGGCTAGGATGGTCTTGGTAGATCGCGCTACCGATGATCATTTGCCAAAGGCCTATCCAGAGCTGGCCAATTCACCTGATCACTTCTTAGCCAGCGGCGTTGATGTGACGGACGTTACATCGCTTGCTCAACTTGCCAAACAGGTCGCAGAGCGTTTCGGTCGCATCGACGGGCTCGTAAATACCATAGGAGGTTTCCGGGGTGGTAAGCCGGTTCATCAGGAAGATCTGGAGACTTGGGAGTTTCTCTTTAAAGTGAATCTTATGTCCACCCTCAATAGTTGCCGCGCGGTTATTCCACACTTGCTTGCGAACGGCAAAGGAACAATCGTGAATACTGCAAGCCTCAGTGCTCGTACAGGGACTGCTGGGTTTGGTGCCTATAGCGCGTCGAAGAGCGCGGTGTTGCGGTTGACCGAGAGTCTTGCGAGCGAATTAAAAGACCATGGGGTCACTGTCAACGCGATCCTACCCGGAACCCTGGACACGCCACAGAATCGTAAGGCAATGCCGGACCAGGATGTGAGCAAGTGGGTTGAGCCTGACGCCGTTGCAGATGTCATTCTGTTCTTATCTTCTGCTGCTGCTCGATCTGTGACCGGCGCGGCTATTCCGATTACGGGCAAGGCGTAACCTTGGGTACAGAAGTGGTGTTGACGCAAAATGGAAGTGACCGGTGTCTGTTACATCAGGGGGTTTCACCAGCCCCCACGCGGTCATGAATGCACTGAGAGAAATAGGGTCTCAGTATGAATGACGTCCATGCGTTTGTATCTCAATATGGGGAAGTCCTGCTCTTTGCCGTGGTCTTTGCGGAACAAGTCGGATTGCCCCTGCCTGCCGTTCCGGTTCTGCTTGCGGCTGGAGCCTTGGCCGGTGCCGGAAAGATGGATCTCACGGGTGCGGTCGTCCTCTCCGTTATGGCTTGCGTGGCCGGCGATCTGATCTGGTATGCGCTGGGGCACCGGCGAGGCAGATATGCGTTGAACCTCCTGTGCCGGATCTCGATGGAGCCGGATTCCTGCGTACGGCGCACGGAGAATTTCTTTGCCCGGCACGGCGTACGATCTCTCGTCTTGGCCAAGTTCATTCCAGGATTGAATACGCTGGCGCCGGCGCTTGCCGGATTGTTCCGAATACGCATGCAACGATTTCTCCTCTACAACGGATTAGGTGCTGTCCTCTGGACCCTCGCGTTTGTTCTTCCTGGCTATCTGCTCAGCGACCACATCGAACGCCTGGCGGGAGAGGCCGAGCGGTTAGGCTTATGGCTGGCCGTCTTCATCGGCGCAGGGATCGCCGCCTACCTCGTATACAAGTTCGTCCATCGACAGCTTCTTCTAGGCAAGTTGCGGACCACCCGCATCACGGCGGAGGGTCTGAAGCAGATGATGGATAACAACCATGAACTCCTGGTGGTGGATTTGCGGGGCGCGCTGGATCATGAAGCCGACCCCTATACGATTCGAGGCGCGCTCCGTATGACGACGGATGAATTGGAGCAGCGTCACCATGAAATTCCACGTCACCAAGATGTGATCCTCTTCTGCGCATGCCCAAATGAAGTCACGGCCGCCAGGATGGCATTGATGCTCCGAAGTAAGGGGATCACCAGAGTTCGACCTCTTGTTGGAGGAATCGACGCATGGCGCGAAAAGGGTTTCCCCCTGGATGCTCTGACGGTGGTCGAGGTCTCAACGCCAAACAAGACTAGATGACGCGCCTTCGTAAAGAGGTCGGTGGTGAAGCATCGTGAACAGGATGCGCCATGATGCGACGGATAGACCGGACGTTCTTGCTATACCTGGCCCTGTTCGTAGCCGGACTCATCCCGGATTCCGCAGTAGAGAGGTGCTTACGGGGAGGCTCTTGGCGTGTGGGGTGACGGGTAACTTGTCGGCACCGGGACATTCGCGACGTGCACAGC
>SWDI01000005.1:610012-714218 GCA_005116955.1 Nitrospira sp.
CCTTAAGTCGAGCGGGAATAGCTCAGTGGTAGAGCATCGCCTTGCCAAGGCGAGGGTCGAGGGTTCAAATCCCTTTTCCCGCTCCATCGAGATCATCTTTAATTTCACGCCGATTCACCGTACGTCTATTCTCCTGGACGCTCTCACAATCTATACGAAGGAGAGCCGCTTCCTGATCCACTAGGGTTTCTCGAGTGTCATCAGGTCGCGAAGATGGTCTTCAGCGAGTGACAGTTCTTCTCTAGTGGGGGGGATTTGACCGAATCGGGATCGGCAATAGAGCTCGGTAATTGACGCAACCGCTGAGCCGGCACTGCTCCACCGCTCCTGAGTGAGACGGACGAACTCAAGGGGCGGCGTCGCAGTGAGTTTAGCAATGCCCTTCCGATCGAGATGCCCAATCATTCGTCCGTAGAGCCGCATAATGACCTGCTCGTCGCGAGTCGTTTTTTTAGAGATCCTCCCCTTGACCCATGGCCACCTAATCCCTAGCCAAAGAAGCAAGGTAAGGCCAATCAGTGTGGGAACAAGCACCTCAGCCAACGACTGTATCGTTCCTTTAGACACATAGTCCGCCATCCCGCCAAACATGGCCATGAACGGGCTGAAGAGTGTGCTTATAGAATCAAATGCCTTGTTTCTGGCCGATGTACTTCCCGCCTTCAATTCCCGCACAACAGCGAGCTGATCAGCCGCGCTGTACTGCACAAAAAATCGACCCCACTGAAGTCTGACGGTATCCAACATTCGTCCCAACGCATGCCATGCGAGAGACCCGCTGCCGATACTTTCGATCGAAGAAGGAGTTGGGTCCATCGTAATCCACCCGGAATGCGGTAGGTGCACCTCCACCCATGCATGAGCGTCTTGCTGTCTCACCACATAGTAGCTGCCGTATTCGTTCCACTCAGTGGCGAGAAATCCCGTGACGAGACGCGCCGGGATTCCGATCGTCCGAAGCATGATCACCATGGCGGTGGCGTAGTGTTCGCAATACCCGGTTTTGCGGGTAAAGAGAAACTCTTCCAGTGGCTGGTCCTGCGCTGCCAGAGGCGCATCAAGGCTATAACGAAAGTTGTGCGTCAGGAATGAATGGATGGCGGTGGCTTTGTCATAGATGGTGCGTTGCGTGTGCGTGATTTCCTTGGCTAGGACGGCAATCCGCTCGGGTTGACTAGGAATCTGCAGGAAATGTCGGATAACCGATTCAGGGTAGACACCGGGCTCCGCGCCAAGATCCTCCGGTAGCAACGAGTTGGATCTGGAGAGGACGGAATATTCGATCCGTGACGAACTGGGGAACGGGAGATACACCGAACCGGTGAGGTCAGACTGGACGCTCGGGAACTTTCCACTGATTCTTTCGATAAACGGAGCAGCAAAGAGGACCGGAGTGTCGAGCGGCTCCAACAGAATATTCTGTCGGATGGTGTCACCAAGGCGGGGGGTTGTAAGAGATCGGCTACTACGAAGAACAAAGGTCCCGGCCGCGTCTTCGCTCACCGCCCGCCGGTAGTTCAGCCGATTCGTCCAGGCTTTCCCATCGTATTGATCGAAGGCAACTCCTCGTAAATACAGGCGACCTGCTTGCTGTGGGAGGCTATCGGAGAGCTCAACCCGCATGACGACGCTAGGATCTCGCTTGATGGGCCCAATCTCTCCTAAGTTCACCGTTTCAGAGAATCCCGATGTGCGAATGTTCTCCCCAAAGCCCTTTTGGTAGAACCCGGCGCCGACCCGAGGAATCGTGAAAAAGATCACCAACGTTAGCCCAAAGGTTGCCAGTGCAAGCCCGTTGGCCAGCCAGAAAAATTGTGGCGTGATCTGGCTGACCGATGCCAGAGGGTGTGGTCGCATGGCGACCGACATCGTGAGAATGCGGGGCTCCTCTGGATGTTTCGTCAGCTGAAACAGCAGCAGCGTCCACACACCGACAAAAAGATAGAGTAAGAAAATCGGGAGATACCATAGATCTGTCGTGAGGGAACCGGAAGCCAGAATCGCGACGAGACTGATGGCGTAGAGATGCAGATAGTCACAACGAAGCTTGAGGTTGAACAGCTTGATGATCATGAGGATTATAAGGAAGTGAACTCCTGCTGGAAGGAGTTCCCCCGAGACCCACAACATATCCACCCAGAATCCAAGAAAGCCGACGATCACCAGAAGATTCCATCCGGTGGTTGACATGAGCGTATACGTGGCGAGTCGCCCCATAGATTTGCCCCCTGCGTTCCGTAAGAGAGCAAGGATCAGTGCGGCCCCGGTTAACGCAGCCAGCCATTCCGGCAGACCGGCTCCGAGCGTCAACCCGATGAAAGACGTAGACGCCAGCCAAATCGATGCGAACCGAAGGGCCTGATCAAACGGCATGTGATACTCCGGCGATGAGGTGTCCGTTAATCAAAATGGCGGGCTGTTCAGGCTTGATGTCCCCCGGTCCCCGCCATGGCTGCACGACAATCACCGCCCCCCCGTCGACTTCCAAAGGGTCTCCGGACAATTCTGTCAGTGCGGCGGCCCCTTCAAGAGGTGAGCACCGTTCGCAAAGAGCGAGCATTCGAAGAAGGTCCAAGAGGTGATGGTCTCCTTGACCGAATGATGACCGAGACGACCCCACAAACAACTGGAGCATGTACCCGCGTTGCGCCAAGTGCTGAACGATGGAAGCTGTGATGGACACCGCCTGTTCAAATACGGCATCGTGACTCGCCGGAGCGACGGTCGGCAGATAGATGGTGGCTCGGCGTTGGTCTTCGGCCTCAGTTTCTCGGACCGTCAATTGGGATGTCCGCGCCGTCGTCGGCCAGTGAATATTTCGAGAATCATCCCCGGCGTGATACAGGCGCAGATTGTATAAATCATTGCCGGCCCCCCGCTGGGGGATGCTCTGTTCCGCTCCAACTGTGAGAATCCCCTGGAACAGTCTCTCGTCGATCGGCTTGAGTTCCGGACACACAATGAGCGTTTCATCGATCGGGTAAAACGTGTGCTTCATGAAGAGCCCGAACGGAAACTCCGTCCCGACACAGACACCGTCCAGTTGCAACCGGCCACGCCGCGTGGCGACGAGAGGATACGACATCAGCTGGCTGGCGCCTGGAGGGAGTTGGCGAATCTCCAGACCTCGATCCAGCTTCCGGCCGTCACTGACATCGAACAACTTCAATGAAAAGCTGGGGAGCTGTGGCTTCAGGTTCTTCACGACCAGTGTGGCGGTGGTTGGTTCATTCACGATGAGATGATCGGGAAGGTGACGATGGAATTCCAGCCGTCGCAAGCAGTATTCCGCCGCAACTCCCGAGATCAACACGAGACTCAGCATCATCGCGAGCAAAAGATAGAAAAGATTGTTGCCGGTATTGATGGCGGCGATACCGATCGCCATAGTAAAGAGCAGGAATTGAACCCCCTCTGAAGTCACGCTTGTCGAACGGTGGCGAAACATTCGATGAAGAAAGGAAGGAGATTGACGCAGCATGTACCACCAGCCCCCCACGCCGGGACACAGGTGTAGGGGAAGACCTAGACGGGAACAGGAATCGAGTCGACCAAATCCTGGATGATCCGCTCAGCTCGCTCACAACTTCGCTGACGCAACCCCTGCGCGCGGGCCACCATAATGCGGTGAGACAACACGATGGGGGCTAGTTCCTTAATATCGTCCGGCAGACAATAGGTCCGCCCGCGAACGAGCGACAAGGCCTTGGCAGCCCGACTCAACGCCAACGCTCCTCTGGTACTGACCCCCAATGACAAGAGGTCAGACTGCCTGGTGCGTTGGACAATGGCCAAGAGATAGTCCGTAATGCTTTCCTCCATGAGCACGTGATCGACCTGCTCCTGGAGCAGCAGGACATCATGCGTCGCCAGCAATGGTTGGAGCTCTTCGGCCGGATGGAGCAATTGCGGTCGGTCAAGAACCTTTTTTTCTTCCTCCGGCGAGGGATAGCCGATGCGAAGCCGCATCAAAAACCGGTCCAGCTGCGACTCCGGAAGAGGAAACGTGCCATGGTATTCGGCCGGATTCTGCGTTGCTATGACCATGAAGGGCTGATTCAAGGGATAGGTTTTATTATCGAAAGAAATCTGCGCTTCGCTCATCGCTTCCAACAGACTACTTTGTGTTTTTGGTGTCGTTCGATTGATTTCATCCGCCAATACGATATTGGCGAAAATCGGACCCGGCATAAATTCAAAGGCTTGTTTCTGGCGATTGAATATTGAGACGCCCACGATATCAGATGGAAGCAGATCGCTTGTGAACTGAATGCGCTTGAAGGAACAGTCGAGCGATCTCGCAAGACTATGCGCGAGCGTCGTTTTTCCAACCCCTGGGACATCCTCGAGAAGGAGATGCCCGCGAGCCAGAAGCGCGACAATGCTCATTTCGATCACCTGCGGCTTACCTTTGATCACCCGCGCAATATTGTCCTGGATGGCTTGAATGATTCCCGTTGGATTCATGATGGTCTAGTGCGTGAACTGGCGTTGGAGGATTGGCTGGTGATCGGACACGATCGAAGTCTAACAAAGGGGCTGGAGACGGTCAATTTATTCAAGTTTTTTGAGCCCCTACGATCAGGCACCATGGAACGGGGCTTAGACCAGTCGCTCACGCAGGAACCAGTGTGATGAACCACGGCGGAACTTCTTCGGTCATGAACGAGAACTTCCGAGCGGTGCTGCTCGCAGGAATGCCCGTGAAGGTGGCACCTCGGCTGATGCGGACATACCGAAAATGACCGGCACCGCCATCCATGGCAGAAGAGGAGCCTGACCCAAGATAGTGACGCCGAAGGGCTGCCACCCCAGCCAAGTCAATGGACTCGCCGATCGGGAGACCGGCCAGAACATGATAGACCTCGTCAAAAATGGTGGGCAGATTGACGGGGGTAAAAGGTTGGTCTAGCGGGCGATAGCGTGGCTCCTCCAATAACTGGGCGAGAAGCTCCCAAAATACCTGCGCATCCACTGCTCCCAGGACACACAGGAATCCGCGACGGGCAAGCAGGCTCAGGAGAGCAAGGGGGCCGACGATCTCAAACTTCCACGGCGGGAAGAGGAGGGCACGGCCAGCATGCTGGACTTCGAGCGCTGGTTCCTTCCCAAAGCGTGTCTGGTGAAAGACACCTTTGGTGCTCTCCAGTTCCTTCCGAATGAAAGCCTCAGAAAGCCTGGTCGGCTCATATGCGAAGGTCGGCGTGGCTGGGGCCCAACAGGTAGCAATGGTATATCGTGGGGCCAGCAACCCCTGTTTATCTAAATCACCAAGTGTGAACATGTCTTGATTGCCGAAGAAAGAGAACGACACCTCAGCTCTCTGCTGCAACTTCTGCAGCCTCTCCCGATTCGCATGGAGCGGACCGCCCAGTTGAGAACGAGGGTCGAGTCGATCCAGGCAATGGACAATGAACGGGTGGGGTTGTTTCGTGAGATCGGAGCCATACAGATCAACTAACTCCTCGGCGAAGGAGAGATCTCCGGCACCAATCTCCAACACAGAGGCCACCTCAGTACGACGAAGGAGGTCAAATGGATTGTCCAACTGTCGCACGGCTTCTTCGACCTCCTCACTCGACAGGTGCGGCACGGGCCACCTCACGGTAGCTGGAGGCACCAACTCAAAAAAGACGGCAAGTGCGCGGAGAGCTTTCGCCGGAGGAAGGCCTGTGACGGACTTGAGGCACTCTCCATCGATATCCTGGACACGCTTGGGCACAGGCCGTTCAAAGAGACGCAACAAGGGTTCTTTTACTGAAACCGGAAGATCTGTGTCCTGAATAGCTTCAGCGAGTCGGGTAAAAGTAGAGGGGAAGATAGTACCTTCCATCAACTTCTTTGATGCCTCCCATTGTCCCGGCGACTGACGTGCGCGAATACTCACAACACGGCGGAAGTCAGCAAGCGGGTCGAGACTCATGAACGTGTCATCGTCGCGTATAGAAGTGGGTGTCGATTGGAATCCAAGGGTAGAAGCATAGTAATCTTCAAACTTCAGCGTCAAGTCCGCTTGTTCACGCTCATTCGGTATGATAGGAGTGGTTTCATGTCACTACCATTCTTGTCCACCGATTCACCAGGTTGGCGATTGAGCGTCCTGCTACTCATGCTCGTCGGTCTGCTGGCATTACCGATAGGCTGTGCAGCTGAGCGAGAGGGCAGCCTCCGTTCCGTTGTCGATGAGGGGTGGCAGCCCTGGCAGGTGCTGGAGACTCGCACCGGGCGCGTGCTCCCGTTTGCAGAATTGATGACAAAGCTGGAACAGCACGACATCGTCTATCTGGGAGAGGAACACCATAATCCCTACCATATTGAAGCCGCGCTGAAAGTGCTGAATCAATTGGTGGCTGATGACATCGAGCCCACCATTGGGATGGAGATGTTCGGCTGGGACGGCCAACCGGCGCTCAACGGCTATGTCGCGACCGGTCAGCCAATTACGAGCGAGTTCTTGGAACAGGTGCGCTGGAAACAGAATTGGGGTGGCGCGTTTGAAGATTACGCGCCATTGGTGACGTTTGCTCGAGAACGACACTTGTCCGTCCGGGCGATGAACCCACCCAAGCCCTTGATTCGTCGTGTTGTAAAATTAGGGCTTGATCAAGCCAGGCAGGAGCCTGAATGGGCGCCGTGGGGAATCCTACAGGAGGATATCGTCGACGACCCCGCGTACCGCGAGAGGATTGTCGATCAGTTGGTACGGTGCCACGGAGGAAGCGAGGAGCACTTCCGAACGATGTATGAGGCATCGATGGTCCGTGATGAAGGTATGGCAAGAACGCTGGTCATCACGCAAGAAGAATTTCGCCGCGAGAACGGCGGCCCCCGTCGCATGATCGTGAGTTACACGGGAGCTGGCCATGTTCAATTTAACCTCCCCGTGCCGAAGCGAGTCTCCAGGCGCCTGAGAGGTGACATCAAACAGGCTACGATTTACATGACGTCGTTCGAGCCCAGTAAAACTGCCAACGTTCAGGCTCTCATAGAAGAATCCATTGCCGACTATATTTGGCTGACACCTATGGGCAAGTCCAGTTCGGCCAAACCCTGCCGGTAGGGCCACCTCAGCGCCTTACTCTTCAGGTCGTCAGATAACACAGAGCAATACAAAACTACTCATTGCTTGACAGGATTCACGTCGCTCGGCACACTGAGGCCATCATGCATCCCCAGTAGCAGCACAAGAGATCTTCGCACGTACATGCAAAAGAAAATTCCCTGCAGCGCTGAACGACTCGGTTTGCTCGATCCTCAAATGATCCAGGCCGTCTCGGATGCCTCGTCCTTTCAAATTGCCCATCAGTATTTGACTTCGAATCGCGTCCGTATTGTCGAGGCCGATGATTCGCAGATCACGTCCGCCGTCGTCGGTCATTCTGGTCTCTACGAGCAGACCATCCGACTAAAAGACGGCCACCTGGTCTCGAAATGTTCCTGCACGCTTCCCGAAGAGCCGATGTGCCGCCATTGCATCGCGGTGCTACTGGAATATCAGCGCTGGGCCCAGCCCCAGCCCTCACGCAAACCAAAACCTGCAAAGGGATCGATCACGACACCTCCAGTCGCCTCTTCCGAGAACGGGAAAAGGACCACCCCCCACTCGGTCACGCCCGACGTGAAGCTGAGTGAGGTCATGGTCTTTTTGGAATGGCTGGAGCCTGCGATAAAAGCTCTTGAGCGGCAGGAGCCGCTTCCTAGTCCGCCAGCACTCGGTCCCGGAGCGGCCCTGACGTGGATCCAAACGATTCGGAACCTTGAGGAGCGACGCAGGGAAAATGAAGAGGTTATGACGAATCTTGAATCACAGTTGAAAGACCGTGACGCGGACGTTGGACAGCTGACACAACAACTCCAGACCTCTCTGCGGGAGGGCAATGCCGCGCAGGCCACCACTCAGGAACTTCAACGGGAAGTGGCCTCCTACAAGGAAGTGTTGGCCACAGTCAGTAAGTTGACGACCGAGATCGTGCGGCACATCGCACAGATGCGTACAGTGACGGGTGATATGCAGCAGAAGGGCTCTCAGCTCGAGAAGCTTATCGGCTCATTTAAAGATGTGGCTGAAGCGCTTCAGTCAGCCGTCATACCGCATCCCCACTAATTGTAAGTTGACCCGTCCCTACGCCGCTTCTCCTAGACCGGTTTCCTCTTGCACCTTACGACCTACATTCAGTATGATACGCCCCACTTTTTTGTATTGGGATTTAGAAGGGGGAAGTGATGACACGGCTACTTTCACGAACAGGTCTATTAGCGGGAACCGTACTGATCCAGGCTTTACCAGCGTTAGCGAACGCTCCAGAAGGAGGAGGGCCTCCGGACTATAGCGGAATCAGCGCCATATACTACGTGCTGATAGGGGGGATCCTCGCGTACGGCGTCTACGATACGTTTTTCAAGAAGTCGTAAGGAATAGCGTTTCATTGACCCGCTTACATCGCCTTGTACTAATATTAGTACGGGTTCTAATCGAGCTCACCTTCAACTCTGCTGATGAGCGGCCTTGGGTTTGTGTACCTGCCCATCCAATATCGGCTTGAGCACTTTCAGCACTTGCTCCACGATGACCTCGTACCCTTCCTTGGTTGGATGAATACCGTCAGCCTGATTCAACGTGGATGAACCACCCACCCCTTCGAGGAAAAAGGGGATGAGGAGAAGCTGGCACTCTTTGGCCAGCATCCGGTACATGGCTTCGAAGCTGGCCGTGTAGTCCTGTCCGTAATTCGGCGGCAGCTTCATCCCGGCCAAGACCACCGTCGTACCGGATTCCTCTAACTGTCGGATGATCTGACGGAGATTACTTTGTGTTTGATCCACGGGGAGCCCTCGAAGTCCATCGTTTGCACCCAATTCGAGAATCACCAGCTCAGGCTTATTATTCAGGATCCAGGGTACGCGTCGAAGTCCGCCGGCCGTCGTATCGCCGCTCACACCAGCGTTGATCACCCGATAGCGGTAGCCAAGGCTATCAAGTCGGCGTTGAAGTTGAGCCGGGTAGGATTCAACGGTCTGTACCCCGAGTCCGGCAGTAAGACTGTCACCAAACGCCACGATACGGGGCCTCGTGTCTGATGCTGAGGTGGAGGCTGCATCCAAGACCAACGGCCAGAATAGAAGCACAAACATCAGCAGCGGAATCAGATGAAGTGGTCGTGATAATGGCATAACGTGATACAAAACTAGCTCACATCCATCCAGACAGTATAATATCGTACAATGTTTCTTTCTCACCGAAGAAGTGAACAGTTTTCATGATCAGCGTCAAACACGTCTCGATGGTTCTACCAGCCGCAGGTCGTTCCGTCACAATTCTTGACCGCATCACCTTTGACATCCCGGCCAAGCAGACGGTCGCGATTGTGGGGCCCTCAGGAAGCGGCAAATCGACATTGCTTGGGTTGATGGCCGGCCTCGATCGACCAACCACCGGATCTATTCAGCTCGATGGAACAGATATCACGACGATGGGTGAAAGCCAGATGGCCCGATTTCGACGTGAAAAAGTCGGCTATATCTTTCAATCCTTTCATCTTATTCCCACCCTGACGGCCATCGAGAACGTGGCAGTTCCCCTCGAACTCAGTGGCGAGAGGCGCGCTGGTGAACGGGCCGCAGAATTGCTGGCTGCGGTCGGGTTGTCCAGCCGTATGGAACACTATCCAGTCCAATTATCCGGAGGGGAACAACAACGAGTCGCCGTGGCCCGGGCCTTTGCCTGCCGTCCACCCATCTTATTGGCCGATGAACCGACCGGCAATCTGGATAGTTCCACCGGTGGCCATGTCATTGCGCTGCTGCTCTCACTGCATCGCGATCATGGAACCACACTCGTGCTCGTGACGCACGATTCCACTCTAGCTTCATCGATGCAGCGCGTGCTGTCCCTCCGTGACGGGCGTGTGGAGTCTGATTCCATGCCCTCGTATTCGGGATCAATCAGTGACGTCACAACTGATTCTCCACGCAAGAATCAAGTGGTTCCCGCCGATCAGTCACTCTCTGATTCTGCGCCAGAATCCCGCCCATGACATCCTTCATCATCAACATGGCGTGGCGAGAAACGCGCGCGGCATGGCGACACTTTCTCTACTTCTTGGTCTGTATTGCAATCGGCGTAGGCGCATTGACCGGGGTCTCTCTTTTCGGAACACAGGTCGAACAAGCCGTGACCAAGGAAGCGCGAGGCCTACTCGGAGGCGACCTTGAAGTCCGTCTCTCCCGCCCGATCAGCTCCATAGGCCAGGAAGTGCTGGATGCGTTGACCGATCGTGGAGTCGCCCTCACCCACGTCAGCGAGCTCGTTGCGATGGCCGCAAGAGCCGGATCATCCGGAAGTGGACAACCGACACAGATCATCGAGCTCAAAGCCATCGGACCTCAGTATCCATTGTATGGCACGCTCCGACTGGAGCCACAGAGCGACTTCGTGGACCTGCTTCGCCAACAAACGCGCCAGTGCCCGGACCGTACCTGTTTTGGAGTGGTCGTGCAGGAATCTCTCCTGATCCGGATGGGGCTCACGGTGGGAGATCAACTCAGGATCGGACAAGGTCTGTTCATCATCACTGGGGTGGTCAGGACGGAACCGGATCGCATGGCTAATGCCTTCAGCCTTGGCCCCCGTGTGTTGATGTCACAAGAGGGGCTTCGTACAGCGGAGTTGATCAAGGTCGGCAGCCGGTTGCGTGAACGATATCTCCTGAAAGTCCCAAGCACTATGGCGCCTGAGCCGTTGCTCTACGAGTTGAGGGAACGACTTGCGCTCGACGCTGCCCGCGTGTCCAGTTACCGAGACGCACAGCCGCAGCTGAAACAGTCGTTGGAACAACTGACCCGTTATTTGGGCTTGATCGGATTGACGGCGCTATTTGTAGGAGGCTTGGGGGTCGCCACATCGGTTCATGCCTTTGTGCGAGACAAGCTCCATACGATCGCCATCTTGAAGACAGTCGGCGCAGATTCTTCCACGATCATCCAGACCTATGGGTTACAAGCCATGATCCTTGGGCTAGGTGGAAGCTTGGTTGGTCTGATGATCGGTGTGCTGCTCCACCAAGGACTTCCGTGGTTGATCGCAGCGCTGATGGCATCGGATCTTCTTGACCAATTGGGATTCACTCAGGGAGGAATAGCGCTTCCCCTGGCTCCCTTGGCCAAAGGATTGGCCTTGGGTGTCCTATCAACGCTTCTGTTTACACTGTGGCCATTACTGACGATTCGCGACATCAAACCGGCTCGGATTTTTCGCCGTGATGTCGCCCCGCTTGCCTCCTCCAGCCCCTCAGACCGGACCCAATGGTGGATATTCTGGAAGGGGCTTGACCCAGCAAAGGCCATCACGTCGATTAGTATCGGCTTGGGATTGGCGCTCTTATCGATCTGGCAAGCTAATTCTTGGAGAGTGGGTCTGCTCTTTATCTTGGCGTTTGCCGCCGCGGTGCTGCTGTTGGGAACCTCAGCCCATCTGGTACTCGGCGCCCTTAAGAACGGACCACGCCCTGAGGCGCTCATCCTTCGCCAGGCGCTGGGGAACGTGGTGCGACCGGGTAACCAGGTCGTGAACATCACGATTGCAATCGGAATCGGCGTGATGGTGGTGACCACGGTGTCGCTCGTTGAACGATCGCTCCTCGCGCAAGTCAGTGAGAATCGGCCGACCGACTCACCAACATTTTTCTTCATCGATATCCAGCCCGATCAAGCGGAAGGATTCGTCAGCCTCTTGCACCAACGGTCCAGCGATCAGGCCCCCAAGCTGACCCCGTTGGTGCGATCTCGACTCGCTGGCCTGAAGGGGGAACCAGTCAAAATCGAAGCGACATCGGAGGAGGAAGAACAGAAAGAGAAAGCTGCCCAGAAGGAAGAACGGCGGAAGAAGTGGTACCTGACGCGCGAGTACGTCCTAACCTTCCTCCATGATCTTCCCAAAGACAACAAGGTCGTTCGGGGCGAGTGGTGGAAACCGGGACAGCTCTTTACCAAACCGCTGATCTCGATCGAGGAGGATGCGGCGAAGCAACTTGACCTCACAGTCGGAGACACCCTTGAGCTCGACATACAAGGAACACCCATCACTGGAGAGATCAGCAGCATTCGACAAGTGGAGTGGGGGAACTTCTCGACCAACTTCTATATGATCTTTTCTCCGGGCGCCCTCGATGGAGCTCCGCATACCTATGTGGCCACCGCTCGTGTTGTCCCGTCCGAAGAGGTAGCCTTACAGCAAGCAGTCGTCGCATCCTTTCCTAATGTGACAGCCATCAATATGGGCGACGTCCTCGACAGTTTTGCGAAGGTATTGGATCGACTGTCCCTCGCCATTCGTGCTGTTGCGCTGTTCTGTGTACTGTCCGGCGGCCTGGTGATGGCCGCCGCCCTGGCGGCGACACGCTATCGTCGGTTGTACGAGTCAGTCATTCTGAAAGCCCTGGGAGCGACTCGCAGCATGATCGCACGTTCATTTGCAGTCGAATATGCGTTGTTGGGGGCCTTGGGTGGGTTGCTCGGCTGTGCGCTGGCCAGTGTGCTGTCGTGGGCTGTTCTGGAGACCGTGTTTGATCTCTCCTGGGACCTTCAACCAGCTGTTCTGGCTGTGGGTGTCGCAGCTACGATCATGCTCACCATGCTGGTAGGCTTCCTCAGCACCTATCGAATTCTCGGCCAACCACCGTTGTCCGTGCTTCGGCAGGAGTAACAGATGCAATAGCTACAGTTGCCTGCGCATTCCCTTCCGTCGGTTCATGTGATAAGCCCCTCAGCTGGTGTATAACCAAGATCGATTTACCTTGTAGATTCTTCCATGAGACCTTGGCTGGTTATAATCCTGGTGAGTGGGTGCTTTGGCCTTACAGGTCGCTTCGAGAGGATTGTGGAGCCAGTTGACGTATTCGGTAACGTGAAACAAGGAGAGCTCTACAGTTCAGCTTCAAAGATGATTGATGACTGGTACGCAATCGAAGCGATTGACACACAAACCTTTGCTATCAATGAACCGAAATCTTCCCAGTACAATACATCCTATCTGATTGTCGGTGACGCGCGGGCCATCGTGTTCGATGCAGGAAGCGGCGAACGGCTTCCCGGATCTCGATCCATGCGTGAGGTCGCTGAGCAATACACAGACAAACCGATCACACTCATCCTGTCGCACTTTCATTATGACCACATCTACGACGCTGCTACATTCGACGGCATCACACTCATCGACCGTCCGGAAATCCGCACCAGTATCAAAGGCGGAGTCTTCACCATCAGCCCATGGGAATCGCTCGACACGAAGCGGCGCTCGCTGAAGGTGGCGTCCATCATCGCCGATGGCGACGTCATTGATCTGGGAGGTCGCACACTCGACGTACTCAACCTGCCTGGACATACCACGGAGTCAACGGTCCTGTTCGATAGAGTCCGCAATCAAGTCTTTGCCGGTGATTTCGTCTACCGCCATCTCGGTGGAATCATTGCCTTTGCGCCGGGATCTGATCTCGTGGCGTACAAGGCAAACAGCACCCGGTTATTGCAACTCACCAACCCCGACACGCTGTTTTTTGGCGCGCACGGCGTTCCAAGATTCGGTCGTGATTGGCTGACGCTGCTGGACAATGAACTTGAGAAGATCGTTAGAGGTGAAGCGGAATACCGATACGTCGCCCATTATCTGGCCCCTGGCATCCCGTGGAGGGTGCACCAGAATGACGAGATGACAATCTACACCACACCCCTGGTCGATCCACAGCTATTCTGGTCTAAATGGATGCTGCTCGTGTTGGCCACCGTCTTCATACTGTCACTGTGCTTGCTCCATCGCATTGCCCGACTACCCTTCGCTCCTGTCCAGAGGGACGAGTAGGCAAGTGTGTGCTGCGAATTACCGCATCGAAGTAAAAGCGAAGAACTGGCAAGGTGGAACAAAACCAGCTGAGAGGCTATGGCTATAGCGACAGAATAGGCGGGACCGCGCTAGACCGAGTGTAGGAGTTCTGGCAACCAGACATCGATGAGCTGACGAATGCGCCGCTCATCGCTGCGATGGAGTTTGGTGAAGCGCAGGCCAATCGCACCATCAGCGATGGAGCGCACAACCGCCTCCTCAATCGTCACCGGGAAAGAATTGTCCGAATACTGGAATTCCAGTTCCAGTCGCGAGCCAATCCTCATAGGAGCAGTGGAACGAATTCGGCATCCACGAATCGACAGATTATCTATCACGCCCTCATACCCTAGTCGGGGAGAGGGTGAGGATCGGCGAGATTTAAACCAGACCGGGAAGGACACCTCGACGCGATCGAAGCTGCGACGGGGATTGGGCGTGCGGCGCCCAAGGAATGTTCGAAAGCGATCGGCGCAGAGCTGACATCGAAACGGATAGATTGTCAGACCACCCAGCAGAACATCAGAAAGAGATTTTCTTGCCGCGAGGCGGATTTTGCTCGCCCCGCAAGCTGGACAACTGAGAGTAGACATCGAACTTCCCAACAAAACTTACGTGGTATTGTAACGTGCCGCTAGGCAGCCAACAACCTGGGGAAATCACTAGGCCGGATCTCCAATAAAACCTGAGTGACCTGAGACCTCCCCTGATGATGGACTTAATAGAAATAGAGGAGCAGTGCCTGTAGGGGAATTCTCATCGCAGCCACTTGATGTAGAACCATTTATTGCAGAGCGTCTGTCTTGTATGCATCTAGCGAGTTAGTCCAAGGGGCTGAAGTGCACCTCCTTCCCGTTCGCGGAAGGAGACCGCAATACGAAGTTGTTCGAAGTATTGCTCCAGGGTTTTCCCTCCTAGATCGATCTTGCGGGCAGCGAAGAACGCGCGTACGTCTTGCTCGAGCTCCGGAGTTGCCAGGCCGACGATGCCCCCGCACATACGCCTGAGGCCTTGTTTGGGGAACAGCCGGTCCATCTGATCCCAGTTCGCCTTCACAAACTCCCAGGCCTGTTCTCGCCCATCCACATTCATCATCAGCGCCCCGACGATAAACGGGGCGTCTTGGGTGCGGATCTCGCCGTTGATCGTCCTGGTTAGTGTCCGCTTGAGTAATTCCTTTGGCCGAAAGGCGGCCAACGAAAAGAGATACCGACGCTCCTCTTGTGGGGTGGAAGCAGTGCGATAACGCTCTGAGAATTCTTCGTAACGCGCCTCATCCCCAACATGAGCCAGAATCGCGACGAGAGCAGGAACGACATTCGCGTCGGCGGTCGACGGGTCTTTTCGGTATTGCTGATACCGTTCTGCCGCTTGCTGCTGTGTTGCCGGGTCGTTACCAAGCTTGCCAAGTGCGCCGATGAGATCTCCTCGCAGCTGTCTGACAAGATCTGATTCACCCGGCTTCGGATCCCACCCAAGTTCTTTCACCACCAGGCCCACTCGACCACAAACCAGCGCTTCCAATGCCACTCGATTCTCCGGTGTGGTAATCCTGTTCAAGAAGGAGAAGGAGTCGAGTAACACCGTCCAGACATTTCTGTCTCGCTCATCCTTGAAACGTGCGGTGAGTTGGAAATAGTCGGGAAGCGGCATCAGTCCCGCCACAGTCGTAGCCCAGGCGTCGCTGATGAGGTTGAATCGTTCCATCGCAGCCAGACGGTCAAGACCCTGATCGAGTAGTAGCTGCAGAAGCGCACCATGATGGCGAACCCGATAAAATCCATGGCCACCCTCGTTGACAAAGATGGAGATAACCCCCGCTGGGAGTCCGATCGTCGTCTCACGCTCTGTGAGCAACAACCGACGATGTTCCACACGGTCGCCGATGTTCAGGCGAATCTGAACCGGGATCTGCCAGAGCTGTTCCGACACCGACTGTTGCATGAGATAGGTGAAGCGCTGCTGCGAGAGCTGCAATTCTTGACCACATACTTCCGCCGTCACCAAGGGGAAACCTGGCTGAAAGATCCAGCCGTCCATCAGCTCGGGAACCGGCTGGCGGGCGACCGTGCCAAGCGCGGTCCACAAATCTTTGGTATCGGCATTGCCGTAGGCGTGGGCGCGAAGATACTGTCGGACCCCGTCACGGAACACGACCGGACCGATATGTTGTTCCAACATGCGGAGGACTGACGCGCCTTTTTCATAGGTCAGAATATCGAACATCGCATCCGCATCTTTGGGGGCATGGACCGGGAATTCAATCGGCCTGGTGCTCATGAGCCCATCGACGGAGAACGCGGCCGCGCGGGCGACGCTGAATGTTTCCCACCGTTTCCATTCTGGCTTCCAGGCGTCGACGGCCAGCATCTCCATGAAGGTCGCGAAGGCCTCGTTCAACCAGAGTCCGTTCCACCACGACATGGTAACCAAGTCGCCGAACCACATATGGGCGTTCTCATGAGCCACGACATCGGCAATTCGTTCGAGCTCAGCGTGTGTTCCTGTCCGTTGATCGACAAGCAGTGCCGTCTCACGGAACGTGATCGCCCCGAGATTTTCCATGGCCCCGGATGCAAAGTCTGGGATCGCTAGAAGATCCAGCTTGTCTCCTGGGTACGCGACGCCGTAGTAGTCTTCGAAAAACTTCAACGACGCGGCGGCAATCTCCTGCCCGAAGGACGTGAGTGGCTGTTTCCCAGGAATCGTCCAGAGCCGAAGCGGTGTCTTCCCGACATAGACTGGCGTCGTTGCTTCGATCTGCCCCACGATAAAGGCCACCAGATAGGTCGACATGTTGATGCTATCGGCAAAACGTACGACCTTCTTGTTGTGCTCAATCGATTCAGAGAGGACCGTCGTATTTGACACCGCGGTGAGGCGTGGATCGATAACCAATGTCGTCGCGAAGATGGCTTTGAAATCCGGCTCATCCCAGCAGGGAAAGGCGCGCCGTGCATCGGTGGCTTCGAATTGCGTGGCTGCGAGGGTTTGCATGGCTCCCGACGAGTCTTTGTAGGTACTCCGATAGAACCCCCGGAGCTGGTCGTTCAGTTTTCCTTCAAATGATAGAACAAGCTTCCATTCGTCTGGATCAATGGCCTCTTGAAATGACAACCTGGCCCGTTGGGTCTTTGGCTCCAATTCGATAGACGCCTTGAGTGGCTGCCGGTTAGGTCCTTCCACGACCGCAGACTGAAGCGCAAGATCGACGGCGTTCAACAGAATCGTCTGCGTCGCCTGTAGCACTGTGACGGTGATCGTGACGTGGCCTGTAAACGTCGCCGTCGAGAGATCCGGTTCAAGCCGCAAGTCATACCGAGTCGGAATCACATGCCTCGGGAGCCGATACGGATCGTTGCTGCCTGAAATATTATCAACACTCATGTCTTCACCTTGTGGTCTGATTGTTGTTGAAGCGTCTGCGGATTCGGATGGTACGAGTGTATACGCTATTGGTGCGGTGAGAAGGAAGCGGGCCTGTCGACCAAGTGCCTGTAGGACCTCTCGTCTGCTGAGCGAGTGCTCATGTCTTGGGGACATGGAGGGTGTGAACGCCTTGAGGTGTACCGACAATCAAGACGTTGGTTCGACCGACAAAGAGCCCTGTCTCCACCACGCCAGGGATGAGGTTCAGTGCTGTTTCCAGTTCACCCGGCTGACTGATGCGGTCGATATGCACGTCAAGGATTAGGTTCCCGGCCTCGGTCCTAAACGGAGTCCCGTTGCGTTCTCTGAGTACCACGCGGCTTTTGGTGAGCACTTCGATTTCTCGTGCGGTACTGCCCCATCCAAAGTGGATCACTTCGATAGGGAGTGGGAAGGATCCTCCGAGCACCGGCACCTGTTTCGTGTGGTCAACCATCACGATGAACTGCTTTGCAGACGCAGCCACGATCTTTTCTTTCAACAACGCGCCCCCACCGCCTTTGATCAGATTGAAATGGGGGTCAACTTGGTCCGCTCCATCGATGGCGACATCGATCTCCCACCGATTCTCGGCGTCGATCAGTGGAATGCCGGCCTGCTTGGCAAGCACGGCAGTCTCTTGCGACGTGGGCACGCCTCGCAGCTTCATGCCGGCCTTGACCTGTTCGCCAAGCGCCACCAGAAGATGTTTAGCCGTTGATCCTGTCCCCAAGCCGACGACCATGCCGTCGCGGACGAATTCACTAGCTTTTAGGGCAGCCGCTTTCTTGAGGTGATCGAGATCAACCAACGTCATGGCGTAGGTGCGAGCGAGAGGGCTGCCGCCACCGATGCGGCACCGAGCAGAGCCGTCTGCTGATTCATGATGACTTTCACGGGCATGTGAGTCATCAAGCGTTTATACCGACCTTTATTCGTAAAGGCTTTCATGAACGTCCCGTCTTGGAGCTTCGCAATGAGTTTTGGCGCAATCCCACCTCCAACATAGACGCCATCAAGCGACAGCGCCTTTAGAGCGAGATTCCCGGCTTCCGCGCCATAGATCGACGCAAAAAGGTCCAACGCTTGTTTGGCGATCTCGGCTTGTCCTTGCAATCCAGCTTGCGCAATTTCAGCGGCTGGATTGCCAGCTTTTATTTTTTCCGCCAACCACGTCGGTTCATTCTTCTTAGTGTCACGCAAAAACTCATAGACTGCGTGGAGGCCCGGACCGGACAGAATCCGTTCATAGCTTACGTGGAGGTATTGGCCTCTGAGATAACGAAGCAATTCGATCTCCAGATCGTTGCTTGGTGCAAAGTCCGTATGCCCTCCTTCCGACGGCATAGGGCGATACGATTTACCGTCCCAGAAGAGGATCCCTTCACCAAGCCCCGTCCCGGCTGCGATCAGTGCAAGAGCTTGTCGCTTTTTCGGAGGATTGCCTGCGTTCAGCACTTCCAGCTCATCCACTCGCAACCACAAAAGTCCGTACGCAGTGGCTTCTAAATCATTGAGCAACTGCACACGAGGAATACTGAACTGTTTCGCGATGGTTGGACCATCCACCACCCAGGGAAGGTTCGTCGTTTGACAACGATTGTCGATCACCGGTCCTGCGATTCCAAAACAGGCGGCTGTGAGCTTCACTGGTTCGGACACCGGCTTACTGGCCTTCTGAATCTTCTCCCCTCCCTCGGACGCCACTGAATCCAGTGGCACCGGTGGTTCTGGCGGTGTGAGAAATTCCACGAGAATGTCTTCGAGGGAGGTGTAATCGCCACTGTGAAAGCTTTCCACGCGTAGTGGTTCCACTCGCTCGGTGGTCCAGTCATAGAGCGCCAGGTTAGTTTTCGTTCCTCCGATGTCCCCCGCGAGAATCATGTCTCTCCTTGAGGTGATGGCGTCTTCTTCAGCTGTTGTGCGGCGGAGTGATCAAGCATCCACACGAGTCGGCCTGACGCGGGCGATATCCTTGCCGCCGGCAAAGACCGATCCTCGTCGGACTTGGGCTCAAGAATTCCACGGACGATGTTGGCCTTACCGACCCCAGTCACGAGGAACAGTACCACAGCCGCGTGATTCAAGACACCTAGGGTCACTGTGAGGCGAGATCTGATGCCTGCGGGAGCGTGACCAACTGTGACGATCCTCGTATCTTCCTGCAAGGCTGCGGTTCCGGGAAAGAGCGAGGCGGTATGCCCATCGTCTCCGATCCCTAGAAGCACGAGGTCTAGAACCGGAACCTGTGGAGCCGGGCTATTCGTCAGTCGTCGAATTGTTGACTCGTACTCCCGAGCGGCAGCCGTTGCATCGTCGCTCTCACCGTTCATGCGATACACCTGTTCCGGTCGAATGTTCAGCGGTTGAAAGAGCTCCGTCTGCGCCATTCGAAAATTGCTTTCTGGACGATCCGGTGGCGTACAGCGTTCGTCACCAAAGAGAAAGACCATACGCGACCAATCGAATCGCGCGTTCCATTCGGGAGTCGCCAGGACGTGATAGAGCATCTTCGGGGTGGACCCTCCAGAGAGGGCAATGAGGCACCGGCCGTGGGCTTGAATCGCTTGTTGGCTCACTGCAAGGATCAAGGAAGCAGCCGCCTGTCCCCACTCCTGGGTACCCGGCGCAATGCGGATGTCTGGCGTGGCGGCCATATCAGCGGGAAGCGCGCTTGGGACGTTTCTTCAATGTTCCACGCCGTCGGCCTGATGAGGCCGGTACCAGTGCCGCCGTGATCGCGTTCACCGTGGCGACCTGATCACGCCCTAATTGAACCCGAATCGCATGACGATCGTGCGCGCGCAGTGATGCCAGATCACCGACCGCCTGAGCCTGGGCCAACGTGCCAAACGAGAATGGTTTACCAGGAATGGTCGTGTCCGGCGACATTCGGTCCACGAGTTCAAGAAAGACCCCGGTCTTGGGACCACCTTTGTGGAGCTGTCCGGTTGAATGAAGATACCGAGGCCCGTATCCAAATGTGGTCGCAACGTGATGTTTCGTCATCAGGGTTTGGCGGAGACGACGCACCGCCGTTTCGAACGGACGTGACGGCGTAGTGTAGGCCAGGACGGAAAGATAGGTTCCGGGATGAAGCTGGTTCGCGAGGTCTTGTGCGACGTCTTTAGGAGAGCTACTCACCTGCTCTGGCAAGCGTCCGGTCGATTGGAACGTGTCCAGAACCCGATTGGTGTTGTCTTTACTCTCTTGTACATTTGGTTGGTCGAAGGGATGGATCCCCAGCACATGCCCGGCGATCGCCGTCGCAAACTCCCATCGAAAAAACTCGGCCCCGAGATCATAGCGATCGCGCAAGTCAAACTGCAGGACTGGGTGCTTGGCCTTGGCGAGTGCTTGCACAGCCCGATCGAGCGCCCCGTTCTTTTCTCCTTTGAGTTTGAGATAGACAAAGAGACGGTCGGTTCCATAGGCACTCGGCTTTACCACCGGTTCCTGTGCGATGGGGATGAGGCCTGTGCCCTCTTTGCCCGTACTTTCCGCAAGAAGCTGCTCGACCCAGAGCCCGAACGCCGCGAGCGCCGGTGACGCAATGACCGTCACCTTATCGCGTCCAGTTTTAGCAAGGCTCCCCATCACTGCACCGAGATAGGCACCAGGATTCGCCTTGGCGTCTTCTTGCTGGCGGCATCGCTCCGCCATGCCGGCGGCACGGTCCAAAAGCCGCGTGACATCGAGTCCCAGGAGTGCCGCAGGTACCAGGCCAAAGAGAGAGAGCACCGAGTAGCGCCCGCCAATATCGGCTGGGTTGCTAAAAATCTGTTCAAATCCATAGTCGCGCGCCATCTTTTCTAAGCCGGTCCCCGGGTCGGTAATCGCGACAAACTGTCGTCCTCCATGATTCCCCTTGGCCTTCGTCACGAGCTTCCAAAAGTGGGCGAAGAGTGACATGACTTCAATCGTTCCACCGGATTTGCTCGCCACGAGAAAGAGCGTGCGAGATGGGGAAATAGCAGCCGTCACCTGCCGCACCCACCCCGGAACAGTTGAGTCCAATACCCACAGGCGTGGAGCCCCCTTCTGCGCGCCAAACACGGTACGGAACACCTCAGGCCCAAGACTGCTGCCGCCCATACCCAGGAGCACCACATCCTTGACCTTCATCTCCTTGGCCGTGGACGCACAATTTCGTAGTGGTCCGATCTCTTGCGGCATCTGATCCTGCAACGTCAACCACCCCAACCGGTCGACGATCTCCTTGGGGTCCTGCTTCCAGACTCGATGGTCTTTCGCCCATAGGCGCTCAACAACCTGAGCCTGAGTCAGCGCATCAAGAGCCGGATTGACTGTGGATTGGAATAATGCTGGAAGCTTGTCACTCATTCGCATAGATATCGACCTCCCGCCTCAATGAGATTGTGGTAGTGGAGATGGTGAGTGATCCGCCGCATCTTATGGAGTCGATCTAAAAAAGGCAACGCTTCTTCGTGTCTGTGCATACAGGCCCATGTGCTATTGGTGAAGGGTGGGGCCAACCCATTGGACGAGAGTGAGCACTCATTATCAAGGTGGGATCTCGAACGTATTGGTGATCGCAGTCGGCGTGGGCACCACAAAAAATCCAGATGAGTGATTCTACCGCCTGCTGTGATCCACGCAATAAGAATGTCATTTTGATTGGAACAGGCGGGAACACTTCTGATGGAGGCCTTTGGTGCGAGAGGCGATCTTCTGACGCCGCCGCCTAGGCATCCGTGATTGTGCCCGTTGCTGATCGGTGCGCTGCTTATTTGTCGGTTGGCCGGCGAATGACGATCGCCATCCCGTCCACCAGCGACCAGGCCAAGGACTGCGCATGGTCGGCCGCGATGGTGAGTTGCAGATGAGGTGTCGGTGTTGATGGTACGTCGGTGAAGAGCGAGCTGGCCCAATGTTGCACGTGGTGCCACCATGATTTTCCCAGAATGGCGGCGCCGCGAAGGAGGGTTTCGCCGGCTGTCGAGGGAACCACGACAATGGTCATCGGAGGCGAACATGACAAGACATAGTCGGCAGGCATGTCGGCGAGTGAAATCGGCTCCTGTTCACCCGCAGCACCCGGATCAATTTTTCGTCGGACGACTGATGGTCGCGCAACCAGCTTGTGTATCCCTTTTAATTCGTTTCGCGATTCACCAGACCAGCGAATGATCGGAATCTGGTGGAGCCCGATGCCACGCCCTTTAATCTGGATGGTGCTCCCAACCAGATCGATCAGCACATAGGTCTGCGGGCGTGCCGCGAGTTTGAGTTCTTCCTCAAGCACACGGGTTGCTTCTTTCAGTCCTTGTACGTCGCTGAGCTTCAGGTCGGGGAAGGCCTCGGGCTCCTTTCCCCAGCTTGGCATGGTGAAGACGAAGAGGATTAGAATGGCGCAGAGTTTCATCATCAATATCTGCGCACTGTAGAGGGGTCAAAAGATCATGATTGGTGTCCCCACTCGAGCGAGCTGGTAGACACCTTTAAGATCGCTGTCGTTCAGCCGGATGCATCCATGTGTAACATTCTTGCCCAACAATCGGGTATAGAGCGTCCCGTGGATGAAGTAGCCTTTTCCAAAACCCAGCGCATAATCCCCCAGTACACCTTGTTCTGCTCGTTCAGCGGCGTTTTGCGGAACCGCGAGCCCTTCTTCGATAAATGCCCAATCTGGCTTGATCCAGGTGGGATTCGCTAATTTTGTCTTTACAAGAAACTCTCCACGGGGCGTATCGAAAATCCACTGACTCTTGCTTTCGCCAGGCTTGTCGAGAATTGTTCCGCTCCCGGTCGAAGCAATCGCATTAAGGACCACCTCATCTTGACGCTTCACATACAGTCGATTCCTGGCCGTATCCACCAGGATATAGGGCTCGCGTGGCATGAGCTGTGATAACTGTTTGGAAAGCGTCTTGTACCGGGCTTGCAATGTACGAAGGCTGGTGTTGTCCTGAACAGCAGGCTGGTGAACCGCTTGGGAATCTTCAGGCGCTGCAGGATTAATAGACCGGGTACTGACGACCAGGAGGAGGAGCAAGACGACCGCTGACGTGGCAAGAAGGAGTCGGCGCATAGTCTACACTCAGATTTGAGTTCTTCGCTGCGCAAGTTCCGATAATGCCAGGGCCACCGCGTTCTCCCTGGTCAAGGCACCAACGATCGTGACCGGTGTCCCGACAGAAACGCCTTCGAAGAGCATCGCCATATTCGGATTATCGAGCATGATACACCCAAGGGTCCGAGCCAATAGTTCATTGTCGGCTCCATGGATCTCGATTTGGCCACCAATGCCTTTGGCCGGGCTGATCCTTCCCGACTTTTTCGCATAGTTGAATCGCCGTCGATCTTCGGCATTAGGATAATCCAGCGCCAGGGCTCTGTAGAATTGCGTTTGCCCTGAACCGCGCTTATCCGTCACACGATACCGACCTTCCGGTGTCGCCCCGTCCCCCTGGACCTGCTTTTCCAGCATGCCATTGAATCCTAACCGGACAGGGTATGATAGCACCCTCCGCCCGCTCTTGTAGAGTATCAATTCTCGGTCGGCCTTGCTCACCACGATGGCCGTTGATTGGTGAATGCGTGACCACTCGATCGTCTGCCTGGCCATCGTCTGCCAATGGGCGATTCGGTTCTCGTCGGCATATCGTCCCAATTCTTGACTGAGTAATGCCGTCTGGGCCTTGATCGCATGATCCGCTTTCTCCGCCGCGTGCATGGCTCGTTGGAAGTCTTTTTGTTCGAAGAAGGAGCGCGCTTGTTTCACCAGAAGATCTGTTTGAACGACTCTTTCTCCCAGGAGGATACGCCCATCGATCGCTTCGATCCTCGAGGTAATCGCATGAAGCTGTTCTTCAAGGCGAGCCACCGTGGCTTGCGCCGTGCGGTGCTGCGAGGCTTGCCGCTCGTGGAGCTGGGAGACGGTACGTTCGCTCGTGATGTACAGCCGGCGGAGTTCATTCTCAAGATCACTCGCTTCCCATGGCCATCTGATCAGATCATCGTCCAATTGGACACGCGCTTTCAGAGAGACCCATTGGCGAACAAACTGCCTATACTCCTCAGGCGCAGCTTCCGGAGCCCGCAATGCGATCAAGTCTTGGTCGATGGCCTCAAGGGCAACAAGGAGGTCTGGCGGAACAGCTTGAACAC
Organism: Nitrospira sp.; assembly: GCA_005116955.1. Lineage (GTDB taxonomy): Bacteria > Nitrospirota > Nitrospiria > Nitrospirales > Nitrospiraceae > Nitrospira_D. Next base: position 634,425 of record SWDI01000005.1, read on the forward strand.
ACCCGGCCAAGCAGAGGACGCAGAGAATTGCGGTAAGCGTCGTATGTGTCTGGTCAAGCGCCATGCCGTGCGTTATCTTTTCCTCGCAGGTCTTCCTTTGCCCACCTTCGCGAGCGCGTTCTGTATTTCGGCTGACACGCTTTGGCTCATGTCATGAATGGCCTTCGCCTGGGTTTGCGCAGCCGGATAATCTTCTTTGTCGATCGATGCCTGAACCTGTTTCAGTAACGACTTGAGCCCTTCTACGTCGTTCCTGATAGCCTCCACTGCGGCGCGATCTTTTCCAACCGGTGCCTTGGCGACCAAATCTTGGGTGGCTTTCACTGCCTCTTCGGCGACTTGTTGAGCTTGTAAAGCGGCTGCCTTCGCCTCTTCCTTCTTTAGGGTCGCGGCCGTCTTGATCCGTTCACTATCGGCTTTGGCCGAGGCAGACAATTGTTGGGCCTTGCCATAGTCTCGAAAGAGTGAGAATTTTCCATCCTGATCGGTGACTTCTTTCCGCAATGTGGTAAGGGTACCTTCCAGCTTGGCATACTCTTCAGCGCTATAGGTAGCCGCGCCGCTTTCCTGTGCATCTTTGAGAGCCTTTTCTGCTTCCTGGATCTGCTGGGTCGGAGGTTCCGCACATCCAGCAATCATAATGAGAGTCAAGGTTAGAGAGACAAGAGATGCTTTTCTCAACATAACGAAGAATCCTCCTTACAGGTTCTATCCATCGATTTGGGTCAATCCACCCATTCTTGCATCCATCCTAAGCGTAGCAGTGCCTGATCCGCCGCCGGTGCTACTCCTCGAATATTATAAAGACTATTTCATGATAGAACGCCAGCTTAACAGACTACGACCTTCTGGCATACTGGCACACTTAAAATATGCAGCAAGCTCGGTGCCACCGATAATTGTCAGTATCAGGTAACAATTCTATCTATTCCCAATATATATGATGACTTTGATCATCCCGTGACACCTGACCTTGTGGCACTCTGGTGGCCAAGAGCAAAAGTGCCTCAATACTGTGAACACTTAGGGGTTGAAACCGGGCGCACCGGCCGATGGTTGGAGACAGCCTGAAATTGACAGGCCCACATGCCTCCCCTATAATCCACCGTTCATTTAACCCGACTATTCAAAGCGAGGGAACGGAAAGGGAACTATGTCTTTTACATCGCAACAACCGTCTAACTTAAAAAAGAAGCGTGAGCACGGGTTTAGAAAACGTATGAGTACCAAGAACGGACGCAAGGTGCTGGCCCGTCGGAGGGCTAAGGGACGAGCTCGGTTGACTGTCTAGGTACATCGTGTCGGATCGGCAGGTGTCCTTCGGGTCGCTCTCCAATTCTCTCGCGTTGCTGTTGAGCGTGCGCTCACCTACCAGCTAGAGCCTTCTACGGGATCGTGAACGGATGGGATGCGGCGGCGAAACACCTCCTTCATTCAATGACACCGAAACCTCGCATAGACCATGGTATCTTCTTGCGCAGCAGCCGAGATATTCAGACCGTTAAACAACATGGTCGCCGAATCTCAACAGGGCTCTTCAATCTCTTGGCGCACAAGATGGACGATGCCCCGAGTCGGATTGGAATTATCGTGGGAAGGCGATTTGGGAATGCCGTCCGGCGCAATCGGGCGAAACGAGTCTTTCGTGAACTAGTAAGGCAATTACATCCGGACTTGGTTCCTGGCCGAGGACTTCTCGTGTTTCCAAAGCGAGATGCACTCTTGCAATCCCATGAGGGGTTGGTCCAAGCGTGGAGGACGTCGCTTGAGCGCCTGCATCTGCTTCGAGCAAGGGCCTATTGATATGCGATCACTGTGTCTGTGGCTGATTCAAGGATACCGCATGGTAATTTCCCCTTTGTTCGGTCGCACATGTCGATTTGAACCCAGTTGTTCGCAATACGCCTCAGATGCGATTATGAAATATGGAGCATTACAGGGACTCGGCTTAACCATCCTCCGGCTTCTGAAATGTCACCCCTTCCACCCCGGTGGAGAAGACCCGGTCAAATAGCGACGAGTATATCTTTATCTAAAGAAAGCATAGCCTCTTCATGGAAAAGCGCGTCATCGTGTTCTTGTTTCTCTCGCTTGGGATTATCTTCGGGTATGAGTACATCATCAAAGAGCTGGGCCTACTCCCTGAACCGACTATTTCGGAAGAGGTGGAACCTTCCATAAGCGATACGTCGTCTCCTTCGAGTATAGGCCCTGAGTCTCCAACCCCGGGCGCTCCTGCGACCACGACCATTGCACCGCAAAAACCATCCGCTGGGGATGTTTCTCCCCGAGATTCACGTCAAGAATCTTCTGCGCCGGAATTCATCGTGGTTGAAACGGAGCTCTACCGAGCTACGTTTACGACCCGTGGGGCCGCACTCACGAGCTGGGAACTCAAACGCTATCGTAGCAGTTCCGATGGAAAGTCTCTCGTGCAACTCGTACGACAGCGCGGCAAGTTTGCCGAGCCCTTGACGGTCACAGTGGATGACACCTCTCATTCAAAAGAATTAAGCGAAGGGATCTACAGGGTCGAAAAGGACTTTACGACATTGGACCAGGGCCACCCCACGGGCCATATCACCTTCTCGTACAGTAATCCAGCAACCGGCGTACGGCTGGAAAAGCAACTGACTTTTCACACCGAGAGCTATGTCGTCGACATCGCGTTGAAATCCAGCGGGCTCGCAGAAGCAGTGAAACTTGGATTGGGGACGAATTTTGGGGTTGTGGATTGGGGAGAAGGGTTTATCGGTTCTGTCGGAGCCGCCTCGCTTATTGACGACAAGATTGAACACGACATGCCGGAAACCGAGACTGAGCACAAGGGTCCTGTGAAATGGGTTGCGCTACAAGATAAGTACTTCATTTCTGCACTTATTCCAAAGACTAGTGCGTCCGCTTGGCCTAAGAAGCAAGGAGACAAACTTGTCTCCACGGCGGTACGGCTACCGGTTGATTCCTCCGGAGCATCGCTCGAACTCCAGCTCTTTGCCGGCCCCAAGGAGTTTGACACCCTCCAGAGTCTGCAAATTCGGCTCGAAGATACCATTGATTTTGGCTGGTTCCTTTTCGGGAGCTGGGACACGGTCAGAGCCGTGGCCAAGCCCATCTTCTCCGTGCTGCGTTATATCAATGACTATACGCATAATTATGGGCTGACGATCATCCTCCTCACCATCAGCATCAAGGTGTTGTTTATCCCCTTGCAATATAAAAGTTACACATCGATGAAGAAGATGCAGGGCATCCAGCCGAAAGTGGCGGCTGTCCAAGAAAAATTCAAGGACGATCGTGACCGCTTGAACAAGGAACTGATCAAGCTGTACCGGGATCACAAAGTCAATCCCGTGGGTGGCTGTCTCCCGATGTTATTGCAAATGCCGGTATTCGTGTCGCTGTTCAATATTCTGTACATGACGATCGATTTGCGCCAAGCGCCGTTGGGGCTGTGGATCACCGATCTGTCGCTTCAGGATCCCTACTATATTCTGCCGATCATCATGGGAATCAGCATGATGGTGATGCAAAAGATACAACCGACGACGATGGATCCGACTCAGGCAAAAATGATGTTGATGCTGCCAGTGGCCATGACATTCTTGTTCGTCAATTTTCCTGCCGGTCTCGTATTGTATTGGCTGACCAATAATGTGCTCACCATTGTGCAACAATTCGCGACGGATCACTTTTTCTTTCGAACTCCCACCACAGCACTGACGACGGATGAACAAGGTGGCAAGAAATGATGCTCGGTCGGTTTCGTTCGATGTGACTGATCCTCATGAACGCGTGTAAACATGCCTGCCGTTGGAATACCCGAGGATACGATTTGTGCCATTGCCACTCCTGCTGGTGAGGGAGGTATTGGTATCGTTCGGATAAGCGGGCCGCATGCGGTTGACATCACGAGCCACGTGGTTCGGCTGCGCTCCAAGAAATCGCTTCAAACCCTCGCTTCTCACACGCTGTACCTGGCCGATATTCTCTTTCCGCCTGCTCCTTCAATCAGTAGCCATTCAGGCTCCACGGCAAGTCAGTTGACCGAGCAGATCATCGACGAAGGCCTGGTGGTCTATATGAAGGCGCCTCGATCGTTTACTGCGGAGGACGTGGTGGAGATCCACTGCCACGGAAATGGGTTCGTCCTGCAACGAGTCTGTCAGGCTTGCATCGTTGCCGGAGCCCGGCTCGCACAGGCAGGAGAGTTTACCAAACGAGCTTTCTTGAACGGCCGCCTGGATTTGTCTCAGGCTGAGGCTGTGCTGGACACCATCAGGGCCAAATCAGAGCTGAGCCTCAAATTGGCACAACGCCAGCTCCGCGGCGAACTCGCGCAACAGGTCCATCATTTGCGTACTGAACTCGTCAGGCTGTTGGCTCACCTAGAAGCAGGGATCGACTTCGCAGAAGAAGATATTACGTTCGTCCGGCGTGAGGAGATGATCGGCTCTCTCCAGGAGACACTGGATGACGTTCGGAGGATGCTGGAGACTGCCGAGACGGGACGGGTCCTGCGCGAGGGAGTTCGCGTGGTGATCGCCGGGGAGCCCAATGTTGGCAAGTCAAGTTTGCTGAATCGTTTACTCCGGGAGAATCGAGCGATTGTGACCAATATCCCCGGCACAACTCGCGATATTATCGAAGAGTCGATTATCTGGCTCGGTCTGCAAATCACGTTGATCGACACCGCTGGGCTGCGTGATACCACCGACCTTGTTGAACAGGAAGGCATCCGTCGTTCCATCGAAGCTCAAAGCCAGGCGGATATCGTCTTATATGTCTTGGACGCTGCTCAACTGACACAGATGGATCTGAGAAATCTCCCTTCCCCCACCCTTCATGTTGAACATGTCCTTGTCGTTAATAAAATCGATCTTTGTGACGCAACATCACTAGAGCGGGTGATCCATGCACTGCGCGCTGATATACCGTGCAAGGTTGTCCCCATTTCTTCTCAAACGGGCGAGGGACTTGACGCCTTGAAGTCCGTTATTCAATCACAATTTGTGAAGCCGTCCTTTGAACCTCGCGATGGTGTCGTTGTTACTCACGTTCGGCATCGTGCGGCGCTCGAACGTGCGGAGGCCTCACTCAATGACGCACTGGCTTCGGTCCAACAAGGCATTGAGCCAGAATGTGTTGCGGTTGATCTCCGTGGTGCCGCTGATGCACTGGGCGAGATTGTTGGAAGCATTACATCTGACGAAGTGTTGGATGAGATATTTTCCGAGTTTTGTATTGGCAAGTAGAGGGACCGATGGCCATCGCATTTGACGTTATTGTAGTGGGAGGCGGTCATGCCGGGTGCGAAGCAGCGCTGGCTGCAGCACGAATGGGTGCGAATACTTTGCTGCTGACGATGGAGCTGAGCCGAATTGCTCAGATGTCGTGCAATCCTGCCGTCGGTGGGATCGCTAAGGGACACCTCGTGAAAGAAATCGATGCACTCGGTGGTGAGATGGGGCGAAATACGGATCGCGCCGGGATTCAATTTCGATTCATCAACACAAGCAAAGGACCCGCGGTGCGGGCATTACGCGCCCAATGCGACAAATCGCTGTATCGTATGGCAATGCAGGAAACGATGGCCTCACAAGAGCATCTGACTCTTGCCGAAGGGGTCGTGGACCAACTGCTCGTGGCCGGGGGTACGATCACCGGGATTGTAACGGGCTCTGGCGAGAGGATCGATGCCAAGGCGGTCATATTGACATCGGGTACTTTCCTTAAGGGTCTTATCCATATCGGTCTTAACCATTTCCCAGCTGGTCGCGCCGGAGAAGCTTCAGCCGAACACCTTTCAGATTGCATGCGGGATCTTGGATTTGAAGTTGGCCGGCTCAAGACCGGGACCCCTCCACGATTGGACAAGGCGACGATTGATTTCTCGGTGATGATCCCCCAACCCGGTGATTCCCCTCCCCCTCCTTTCTCCTATCGGACTCAACAGATCACGACCAGACAAGTGCTCTGCCATTTGACCTATACCAATCGAGAGACACACGACATTATTCAAAAGAATCTTGATCGCTCACCGCTATATAGCGGTGTCATCGAATCTACTGGCCCTCGGTACTGTCCCTCCATCGAGGATAAGATCGTGCGTTTTGCGGAGAAAGAACGTCACCAGATTTTCATTGAACCCGAAGGACTGGACTCGATCGAATTTTATCCGAACGGTATTTCAACCAGCCTGCCGGTTGATGTCCAGGCCGCTATGCTGAGAACAATCCCTGGATTAGAACAGGCCAAAATACTCAAACCTGGCTATGCGATTGAGTACGATTATTTCCCCCCTCGCCAACTCTACCGAACGCTTGAGACAAAGCAGGTTGCTGGTCTCTATCATGCCGGACAAATCAATGGGACTTCCGGGTATGAAGAAGCAGCAGCGCAGGGATTGGTTGCCGGGATCAATACCGTTCTGAAGCTGAAAGAGAGGCCTCCTCTCATCCTGGACCGGTCACAAGCCTATATTGGCGTACTCATTGATGATCTCATTACAAAAGATGCCTACGAACCATATCGAATGTTTACCTCGCGAGCTGAGTATCGATTGCTTCTCCGCCACAGCAATGCTGACCTTCGACTCATGCCAGTTGGATACGACGTCGGACTGATTCCAGATGACGCATACGAAAGGTTCTTGCGGAAGCGACGTTTGATTGAAATGGAGATCGAGCATCTGAATACAGCCAGGCCATCATTCACCGAAGAAATCCGTTTGCAGACCAAAGGCACGTATCTCGAAAATGCATCGGCTGCTATGACCATGGCACAGCTTCTTCGTCGACAGGAAGCGAGTTATCAAGAACTCCTAGAATCTTTTGGGATGCCGGTTATCCCAGAGATCGAAATCGGCGAAGAAGTCGAGATCCAGATCAAGTACGAAGGCTATGTACGTCGGCAGGTCCAGCAAGTGGAGAAATTCAAGAAACTTGAGCAGAAATTGATTCCTTACACGTTTGATTACAATTCGATTTCAGGGTTTTCCAGTGAGGTTCGAGAGAAGTTCAACAGGGTACGACCAGAGACAGTTGGGCAGGCATCGAGAATATCTGGGGTGACTCCAGCTGCTATATCCTTACTTCTTGTTGCGATAGAAAAAAGCAGGCGTCAATTCCCTCCTATACAGCAAGTACTTTCATGAAATTCCATAGAACCAACCTTTCCTATTGACCTCGCTCAAGCATCAGCGTAATTGTTCCACGTGGAACAATCGAGTTCGCCTTCATTGCTGCTGCAAGAAAGTTCGGCTGAAATTGGCGTTCCACTCAGTACTGAACAGGTACAGCAGTTTATGGTGTACCTTGAGCAGCTTCAGCTCTGGAATCAATCATTCAATCTCACAAGCATCACGCTAAATGATGAGATTATTATCAAACACTTTGTGGACTCTATAGCTGCGCTCCAAGCTGACGATGTCAAGGTCGGGGCAAAATTTCTTGACGTCGGTACAGGAGCTGGATTTCCTGGAATTCCTTTAAAACTCGCTAGATTAGATATAAATATGACTCTCGTTGAGCCTGTCGCAAAGAAGGTCTCCTTCCTTCGGTTCATCATCGGTCTTCTTCGACTGGAAAATATTGACATATTCGGCGGTACTCTGGAGAGATTCTTGAACGAACGCGTGCCATACGGATCCTTTGATTACTTGGCGACTCGTGCCTTAAAGCATGATTTAATTTTGAAAGATGGCCCAAAACTCCTTCGACAAGGAGGGAAGGCCATTCTGTTTTCATCACAACCAATTCCCCTATCAGATCTTTCTTCAAACTGGTCATTATCGCGTGAACACAAATTTCAACTGCAGAAGGGATATGGGCAGAGAGTTATTTCCATTGTTATACCTTCAGTCTAAATGAAACACACGATTGGTGTTCCACGTGGAACAATTCTGTTGTAGGAGCTCATCAATGGGAAAGGTCGTTGCGGTTGCGAATCAAAAAGGCGGAGTTGGTAAGACTACTACGGCGATCAATCTCTCATCCGCCATTGCCCTAGAAGGAAAATCAGTTCTGCTTATCGATATGGACCCTCAGGGAAATGCCACGAGTGGTCTCGGCATTGACCACGGATCATTAAGGAACACGACGTATAGTTGTCTTGCTAAAATCAGCACGATTCAAGAATCTTCAATGGCAACATCGGTTCCAGGACTTTCCCTTCTTCCGGCCAACGCGGATCTTGCTGGAGCTGAGATTGAGCTTGTCAATATTGAAGGCCGAGAAAGTCATCTCAAGTCCATCATGAGTGAGATTAGAGAGACCTATGACTTTATTTTTCTAGATTGTCCTCCAGCCCTTGGAATTCTGACCATTAATGCTCTTACCGCCGCGGATTCTGTTCTCATACCGGTTCAATGTGAATATTATGCGATGGAAGGTTTGAGCAGACTCATCAGGAGCATCGATCTTGTTCGTCAATCATTTAACTCAAGTCTAGACCTAGAGGGCATCGTCCTGACTATGTTTGACTCGCGCAATAGCTTAGCCAGACAGGTAGCCGAACAAGTGCGCTCTCACTTCATTGACAAAGTGTATCACGCGGTCATCCCACGCAACGTTTCCCTCGCAGAAGCTCCGAGTTACGGCCGACCGGGAATTCTGTACAACGTCGCATCAGCCGGCTCGCAGTCTTACGTACATTTAGCTAAGGAGTTTATTTCCCATGGAGAAAAAAGCCCTCGGTAAAGGCCTTGGCGCCCTCCTCCCGTCCTCCAAGTTGAGTCCCCCTACAGAGCCGACCGATGTCCAGAGGATACGGATCGAGACGATTGTCCCCAATCGCTATCAACCACGGCACACCTTCCCGCTAGACGAACTCGCTGAACTTGCCGCGTCCATCAAGGAGAGCGGCGTGCTTCAGCCGATTATGGTCCGGCGCAAAGGGGACGGCATCTATGAACTGATCTCCGGAGAGCGCCGATGGCGCGCATCAAAAGAAGCTGGTCTAGAGACCATTCCCGTTGTCATTCGAAATTGCAGTGATCAAGAGTCACTTTTGCTGGCATTGGTTGAAAATCTCCAACGGGAAGACTTGAACCCCATGGAGACGGCACGAGCCTATTCGCGTATGATGAATGAATTCGGTCTAACCCAAGACGCCATTGCCACGAAGGTCGGTCGTGATCGTTCTTCCGTGGCGAACTTCGTTCGGCTAATCCATCTTCATCCTGAGCTCCAGGAGCTCGTTCAAGAAGGCACCCTCACAACGGGTCACGCGAAAGCCCTCCTCGGCCTTTCATCCCCCGAAGACCAGTTGAGGATTGGCAAAATGGTGGCGTCTGGATCTCTATCTGTCAGGGAAACAGAAAAACTTGTGGAATCCTCCCTTACAGGAAAAAAGCGGCAACACAAAACACCTCACAGCTCCCCATGGGCGGACCTCGAAGCCAGGTTACAGAAACGGTTGGGCACAAAGGTGACCATTCACCCTCACAACCAAGGAGGGAAGATCGTCATTCATTATTTTTCCACTATCGAACTTGATGGTGTTGTGGAGATCCTGCTCAGTTAACGTTCATTGTGCCTTGGTACCCCTGACGCGCCCAAAAAACGGTTCTCATTGCGCTTTCACCCAGATGGCCGCTAAATATCTCGGTGGAACCGACCGATATATCTCTTAACGATAAGGATTCCGCCCTTCAGCCGGATTCCCCTAGCCCAAATCGTGAGAGGAGGCGAGCGTATGTGGAAGGACAAACAAGACAGTAGGCGTTCCGACGAGGTTGATATTGAAGGCACTGGATCAAGCCTTGAACCTATGCGCCACGAACCAGGCCAAGACGTCAGCGCATTCGTCGGAAAAGGCGTCATGTTTAAGGGGACAATCACCTATAACGGAACCGTCCGGATTGATGGGACTCTTGAGGGGGAAATCCATACCGATGGCATCCTCTTAGTTGGAGAAGAAGCCGTCATCACAGCAAAAGTAACGGCCGGCACGATCGTCTGTAAGGGGAAAATTACAGGAGACATTCATGCCAGAGATAAGATGAAGCTGCGAGCACCCGCAGTCATCAACGGCGGAGTCACCACACCCATGCTGTCTATGGAAGATGGGGTCCTCTTCAATGGCACCCTGGAGATGGAAGAAGCCGCCCCCACGTCCCAACGTGACACCCCACATCTCCATGCGGTCACGACATCCAATGAACCAGCTATCCGGAGGGTACCCACCTAGAGCATGTGATACACTAGACGACACACAGAGGGGAGGCTCCTTCTCACCAAATAGGCCCCCCTCTCTCCTGTCCAATCCCACTGAAGGACAGCACCTCCTCGGATTTGTCACAAGGAGCAAGGACGACTGATGTGGGCTCTAGGCGAAAAAAGCACTCAGGAAACCAGCGACAGCGACAATTTCACCTTCCTCGGAAAGGGCGTCGATTTCAAGGGTATCCTCAACTTTGATGGAACCATTCGAATCGACGGCCGTGTTGAAGGCGAAGTCCACACGACCGGGACTCTCATTATCGGAGAGCAGGCGGTGATCAAAGGCATTCTTTCCGCCGGCACCCTCATGACCAGCGGCAAGGTCAACGGCACGGTTACAGCCACGGCTAAAATTCAAATCCTTAAACCTGGGGTGCTCATCGGCGACATTCGTACACCGGGCATTTCGATCGAAGATGGCGCACACTTCCATGGCATGTGTGATATGGGAGCTCATAAATGGGTCGATGACGGTCAACCGTCACCCAAGAACGTGCACGATTTCGCGTCTAATCGAGGCAAGACTCGCGTGGTAGACCTCTAGCCCTTTACCGACTCCTCCCGGTACAATACTAGTCCAATGACTCGTCCAACCGTCCTTCTCGGTATGAGCGGTGGAGTTGACAGCTCTGTCGCAGCTGCATTGCTCGTTCACCAAGGCTACGAGGTGCACGGCATTACCCTCCAGGTATGGGAACACGAGGACGAAACCGTCGCAACATCCAAAAAATGGCAAGAACGAAGCTGTTGCAAGGTCGGCATCGCCAAGCACGTCGCCAAACTGCTCAACATCTCTCACGAAGTCATCGATACCCGCGACACCTTTCAGAAAGGAGTGATTGACGATTTTCTTCACGGCTATACGACTGGCACCACACCCAATCCCTGTGTTCGCTGTAACGAGAGAGTAAAGCTTCGGGGCCTCATCGATCTCGCCGCCGCACGCAAGATTGATTACGTCGCGACAGGCCATTACGCTCGTCTCCGAAACCATCAGGGCATTCCGGTCCTGGCGCGGGCAACCGACGGGCGCAAGGATCAAACCTACTTTCTCTACCGCCTCAATCCTCACTGGCTACCCAAGCTCCTCTTCCCACTTGGCCACCTGGAGAAGTCAGACGTGTGGAGAGAGGCCGAGGCCTTAGGGCTCCCCGCCGACGAGCTGAAGGAAAGTCAGGAGATCTGTTTTGTCACCCAAGGAGACTACCGTACGTTTATCGAAAAGGAGCTTCCCGAGGCCAAACAACCAGGCCTCTTTATCAATGAGACGGGGCAACCCTTGGGCCAACACGACGGAATTGCGTTCTACACCCCTGGCCAACGACGAGGCCTTGGTATTGCCACAGGGCAACGGCTCTATGTGCAGCAGGTACGGCCAGCGACCAATACGGTCGTGCTCGGCCCAGAGGAATCTCTACGCAGACACGAGTGCACGGTGAGCGATCTCAACCTCTTTGCGTCCCATTTATTGGAGAGATCCGCTGAAGTTCAGGTCAAAGTCCGCTACGCGACACCCTCAACACCGGCCACTCTGTTGCCATTGAATTCCTCAAGCCTCCGCATTCACTTCCAGGTGCCCCAACGGGCACTTAGTCCTGGCCAATCCGCCGTCTTCTATGAAGGTGACCATGTCCTTGGAGGTGGGATTATCCAACCCTTCTAACCCCACACGATTGCTCCTTCGTCTTGACTGTCCTGCAATTTTCCTATAGCCTTCGTAGCGAATTGCGCAGAGCAAAAGTCTGTCTATTCCAGTGACATAGCCAGTTAGGATCCATACTCATCACATTCTTTTGAGGTTCTGGATGTTCGGTTCATTTGGATGGATGGAATTAATGCTGATTTTGATCATTGTCTTGATCATTTTCGGCGCAGGTAAACTTCCCCAATTGGGAGAAGGCCTCGGAAAAGCCATTAAAGGCTTCAAAAAGTCTGTGCACGAAGCTGATGCAATTGACGTCACACCGGCCGAACAGTCTCAACAGGGCCAGTCGCAGGCAGCAGCGTCAAATCAGGTTGGTGCCCAATCAGAAGCCTCACCATCGCCTACGCCCCAATCGACACACCCAAGCCAGGTAAAACAAGGGTAAGCGGCCTGAGTGGCTGGACGGCTCAACAGCAAGAAATCAATGGCATTACCTTTTCTCGTACCGTGACTCATGTTTGGATTAGGAGCCAGCGAGATCTTAATTATTCTGGTGATCGCCTTTCTCCTATTTGGTCCCAAACAACTCCCTGAAGTCGGTCGCCAAGTCGGCAAAGCTATTAAGGGCTTTAAAGATACGGCTGAAGACCTACGCAAATCGGTAGAGCCAGAGCTGAACATGATTCAGCAAGAAGTCAAAATGGTCGAACAAGACCTTCAAGCTTCCATAAAAGAAGCCGAAGAAGAGATTACAGCTGCAGGGACACCTCCGGAGGAGGCCCCCTCACCCATGAGCAAGTTGGGTCAGATATAAAATAACCACACATCATCAATGCGTGATTTCACGAAGAGGACACGGACTAGAGAGCTTCTCCTCTATTTCCCCCCTCCTGCTGAAGGACCTGCGCAAATCAACTCAATTCTTTTTCAGAGTATAGTATGAATACCCCAAACACGACTCGTGAACCACGACAGGGACAATGGCAGACAGTTCTCCTCACGGCGACGATAGCAGGGGTTGGGCTTATTGCTCTTTGCAGTCCAGCCCAAAGCGCCTTTGAATTACCACCAGGCGAAAAGATCACCAATCCAATCGTGATCGGCCGCGGGATCCCACAAAAAGAAGCCTACGAACCATTTGACCCCAAAACTGGTAGAAACTTTGACCTGCGCAACCTCTGGATGCGCGCCGATCTTCGGGTCCGGCCTGAATACCGCAACAACGTCTGTTTTGGTGGCGGAATCGGAGCAGCTGGACAATGTAATGCGCCTGGCATTGCGCCAAACAACCTCCTCGGTAAAGCCAATGATCAATTCGTCCAGCAGATGACCCGACTGGGTATCGGCTACGACCTGTCCCCTGATGTCAATTTCTACCTTGAACTGATTGATTCTCGTACCTGGGGTGGAAACGGCACACCGGTCGGCGCCGGAGGCGCGGGGGGCAATGGAGACCCCATTATCCATACATGCGGCTCTACGCCAGGCCAGGGAGGAAGACCCGTCTGCTCACTGGGCGTACGAGCCGGTTATATGCTGATCCGTAATTTTGCCGGCATCCAAAATTTGGGAGTGAAGGCCGGCCGGCAGTATCTCGTCTTCGGGGATCAAAGCTTGTTCGGCCACTTCGATTGGGCCAACACAGGCTTCTCGTTTGACGGGGTCATGGTGCAGTATAGCCACAGCATCATGGATACCCATGCTGGCTGGTTTCGGACAGCAGAAACGGACCTGGTACAAGGCGCAGCCCTCGGGAGCGGAAACCCAAACATCGGGGGGACAGGTCAAGCAAGAAACGCGGCCGGGGATGCGGACCTCTTTATCTTGTACAACCAGATCAAGACAGTCCCTGGGTTTTTGATTGAACCATTCTACGCCTATTACAAGAGCAACCTCGGCGGAGGAGACATTTCTTCCCAGGGGCTAGGCACCCCCAAGCACGGCAATCAAACCCGCCATACTGTCGGAGCGCGAGTGGCCATGAAAAAGGGCTATGTCGATGCATCCAGCGAAGTGGTCTATCAGTTCGGTCAGATGGGCGACACCGCTGCCAGCGCGAGCGCACTCTGTGGTAACCCTGGAGGAGAGGGGAAGTGTCTCCACATCAATGCGTGGGCCACGAGAAACTGGATCGGGTATACCGCCTTCAACCTACCAGGCAAACCTCGCATCGCCTTCAACTTCGACTATGCCTCAGGAGATGGCCGAGCGAATTGTACCCTCAACGCGGCCTATGGCGATTGTAAAACCGCCAACACGTTTGAGAACTTCTTCCCGACGAATCACATTCACATGGGATACATGGATGTCATCGCGTGGAAGAATATGATGAGCTTCTCAGGGAACTTCCAAGCACGCCCAACCACGAACGACCATATCGAACTCTGGTACACGAACATCCACCTTGCGAACGCTCGTGATAATTGGTACCGGGCAAGCCAAGGAGTGTACGTGTTCTCACAACCCGGCAACACGGAAACTCATATTGGTGACGAAGTCGATGTCGTCTGGACCCATTTCTTCATGAATGGAATGGTTGCCTTTCAAGGCGGCTATGGTCATCTGTTCCCTGGTCCGTATATTTCACGGAATTTGGGGGCCCGGGCCGTCGGGCAAGATTGGGCCTACGCACAGCTCTGGATCAACTTCTAGGCAGCCGCTAGTCGCATCGGCCGACTCCACCGAGAACCTCCATCGAACTCTCTAAATCCCCGTCTATTACCCGCTATTGCAAATGAGCCACTTTCGCAAACCGCTCTTGCAGCTCGCCATAGGTCTGCGTCACGGGAAACTGAGGGAACTCCTTTGGTAGATGCTCGGGAGGGCAAAAGAAAAATCCGGCGTCGGCTTCCCTGAGCATGGCCGTATCGTTGTACGAATCACCTGCCGCCAGCGTCAAGAAGTTCAGCGATTTCAACGCAGCCACAGCATGCTTCTTTGGATCATGCATTCTCATGTGGTAGTTCACGATGCGGCCACTATCATCGATCTCTAGCTGATTGCAAAAGAGAGTTGGGAAGCCAAGCTGTCGCATGAGTGGCTGGGCGAACTGATAGAAGGTGTCCGACAGAATAATGACTTGGCAACGCTCCCGCAGCCATGCGAGGAACTCAGCCGCCCCGTCTAACGGCCCCATCTTTTCAATCACATCTTGAATGTCACTGATCTTCAACACGTGCCGATCGAGAATGTTCAACCGCTGTCTCATGAGCTTATCGTAATCGGGCATCTCGCGTGTCGTGATCTTTAAATCGTCAATGCCGGTCTTCAGTGCGACATTAATCCAGATCTCCGGCACGAGCACACCTTCCAAGTCTAAACACACCACGACAGACTTCTTCATACAACCTCTCCTCTTCATTCACGCTGCATAACGTTGATCTCGGCCCTTATTCAATAGAATCTTGGCCGCTTCGAGACATTGCTTGGCTTAAGAAACGCCACATCTTGTCCAATGCACGATCGAGTAACTCGACGCCCTTCCACGTGTGGTGATTCTCTTGCGCATGACCCTTCGCCCAATCGAGAGCTACCGGGAGTGGGATCAACCTTATCGGGGCCTTCCTCAGCTCTTGCCAGAGCAGCCCCAGTACCGTGCTGACCAGTATGGGCGCTGAAATTGGGTCCACGTGATTATTGATCAGGTCATCACAACGCTCGGGAGGCGAGCTCACCAACAGCTCACGACAGGCCGCAGGACGTGCCTCATAGATCGAACAGACCTCTTCTTCAAGGAAGGGGCACGGCAGTCGAAGAGCATAGTACTCGCGATTCACCACTTCCAGTGCCTCGTCGGTCGGCTGTTCCTGAGCACTACAGAGTTCTGAGAGTCGTTGCCAGAGACCCTGTGAGAGCAGCCGAGATTTTGCTTCCGCGAACCGTGCTCCAATACGCCCCTGTTGCTCAGTCGAACACGAGCGGACCCACTCCCCTAATGCGAATGCTTCCGGGGCCGACAGGGGGACCAACTGTCGACAGCACGCCGCACATCCCTTGTGGCACGAAGGCGGTTGACCCGCCTCAACAGAACGCGCCACTTCGAGTGCTTGGGCTTCTTCCCCCAAACGCCGTATCAATGGAACGATCGCCGTGACCGGCACAAATCCAGTCGGCACCTCCACAGCGGTAGTAATCTGACCAGCAGAGGTGTTGAGCGCGATCTCGAAGCGCTCGGTTGTGGGAGGGGTCATCATCTCGACGGGCCCGGAATGGCTAATTGGATGTTCTCTTGAGAGCAGAGAGAAACTAATATGCCGGCGCACGATGAATCAAGAGCCGTCTTTCTAACAAGAGGGCACAGATCCTCATGTCGTCTTTGACCTCGCGACGGAGCACCCATCGAGCTGTTCATCTTTCCACTCCAAGCTCAGGCAGGTCCTACTGGCTCCTTTACCCTAGCCCAAATGGACTCTCACGTAAGGCCATCTTTGGGCCTTGCGTGTTGTAAGAAAAGGCGTAGAGTTTATCGTGCGCGGGTACACCGACCCTGCCGAACGTGAGATAGCCAACGAGATGTCGTCGCTCATAGCGGGTCAGCGAGGTGTACCCCCGCTCAATCACCACCGGTCACTTTTGGTCCCACACCCAATGATCCACATCAATAACCACCTGGCATTCTCCCATCAATAAGCTCGGTCGATCTTGCTCCTTCCTCCAGGAAGCTCGATAATAGCGCATGGGACAGCCTATCGCGTTTTCTGGACATGTCATTGGTCTACTCAAAGAGTACATGCGGGACCTTATCGATCAGGCAATGCAAGAGCAACAATCCCAAGAACAATTTGGCTTTACTCCCTTTCCGTATCGTCCCGATCAAGCCATTTCTGATCTCCTCGCCCTACTCGATGATCGCATCGAATCGGAAGGCATCCAAGTAGGCTTACCCGAATGCTTTCTCCATGACATGTGGACTGTCTGTAACGAAGCCGTTGAATCGATCTCGAATCGCATCTGGCTAGAAGGTAACCTCGATGGTCGAAGCATGACCACAGCTCAAATAAGGGAGCTGACCTATCAGGCCCTGATCAAGTTTATCGACTCCCGTTCGCGAGAAAGGAGCTGATGAATGCTTCATAAAAGGAGAGGAATGAATGGGACCACAAGGGTATTGGTTGATGAAGTCAGAGCCCACCACATTCTCGATCGATGACTTGATACGCTCTCCCAACCACGCAACCTATTGGGATGGCGTACGCAACTATCAAGCTCGTAATTTTATGCGCAGCATGGCAGTCGGCGATCACGTGTTGTTCTACCACAGCAACACTGATCCACCGGCGGTCGTCGGTATCGCAGAGGTCGTCAAAACCGCGTATCCTGATTCAACGCAATTCGACAAGAAAGACAAGCACTACGACCCTGCGAGCAAACCGTCCGAGCCCAGATGGGACATGGTCGATATCAAGTATGTTCGGAAGTTTGCTCGCGCTTTGACCTTGGACGAATTACGAAAAGAGAACAAGCTGAATGGTATGGTGTTGTTGAAGAAGGGATCTCGCCTCTCAGTTCAGCCGGTCACTCCCCTGGAATGGAGACATATCATGAAGTTGGCAGAAGACTGATGTGCTCCAGACGCTACGTGCTGGCTTTTCCGTCGTCCATATGCCGATGTTGCCAGTCCAGCCAGGCATGGCCCAGCTCGTGGGCAAGAATGTAGCGGCGGCGGGTTACGGGAAGTCGTTTCCGCACGTAGATCGTCTTCGTGTCATCATCCCAAATCCCATCGGCGTTTGCATCGCGCTTGTCCATCTCCGTGTCGGATAACTGCCGAACGGCAATCCGGTAGCCGAACGGAAGGACAACCTGACTTGGTATGCGCAACATCTTCTTTCGCTCTCGAAGCATCGTACCCATTGTACACTTACCCTTCCTTCTAGCGTGAAATAGCCTACCATAATAGACCAGGCTGAGTGCTTCCATTTTTATTTATGTTTTATCAATAACTTACGATTCTCTTCGAGCTATCAACGCTGAAACAACTTTTACCATTTCGTCATCATAACCGTTTCCTTCCTCCACCAAATTTGTGTATGATCCCCTCATGGAACCTGCATGTGATGAGGAGCTCCTCCACACCTATCCCACCTCAGTCCGCCTGGTCGGGGTGAAGATCAGGAACCGTGGAGAGGTCAAGAAGCTAGGCGCCGTCAGCGTGCCATTGCGCAACGGAGATCCTGTTTTACTCGAAGTGGATGGAGAAGCCACGTACGGGATTGTCTACACTGAACCGTACTCAACTCCCTTTCTTCCTCCTATGCGTGCGATGAAATCCATTTTGCGAAAGCCGGATGCTGAAGAAACGGCGTTGATCCGTCGGCTTGAGCAGCTCTCACAGGAGGCCGCCTCCTATTGCCGAACAAAAGCCGCCGAACTCAATATCTCTCTCAAACTCGT
The DNA here is from genome assembly GCA_005116955.1 of Nitrospira sp. GTDB lineage: Bacteria > Nitrospirota > Nitrospiria > Nitrospirales > Nitrospiraceae > Nitrospira_D. Next base: position 652,683 of record SWDI01000005.1, read on the forward strand.
CGAAGTCTACGGAGCCATGCACCGTCGGCAGCTGACCTTTGTCTACACAGCAGAGGACCGGATCGATTTCCGAGAACTGGTCCGAGACCTGGCCCGTCGTTTCGGCGGGCGTATCGAAATGCGCCAAGTCGGGGTACGCGAGGAGGCCAGACGGCTCGGTGGCATCGATACCTGTGGCTTAGTCCTTTGTTGTGCCAGCTTTCTGACCGATATGAAGCCGATCTCGGCCAAGCAGGCGAAAAAACTCAACCTGGCGATTGACGACCCTCGATTGCTGGGGGTGTGTGGAAGGCTCAAGTGCTGTTTGATGTTTGAAATGATGGACGCCGAGGGCAAGATCGCCCCTCAGGCTCAGCAGCTTATTACCCCGACCCGGCCCGACACTCCTTCCTCACCAACGCTCCCTTCATAGTTCATACGCCGCGCACGCACGTGCCTTGGTGTGACATTGTCCTGACTAATATCCGAATCCTTTTGGGGTCGACTGCCTCTCATAACCATCTAATGGGGAATTCATTCTCTGCCTGGATAGGCTAGGCAAGGACTTCTCAAATCTAGGAGGCGTTTGTGATGAAAAATGGACTGTTAGCCATATTTGCGATGGCTGCCGTAGGATGCAGTGGAGTGGCCACCCAAAAGGCCGTGGGCGGAGAACCAACCGGTCCGGCCATGGGATACGACATCCACGTTCAAGCGCCACATATGATGGCGGATGGAACCCCGGGTGGCCCATTCCATCATTACTGTAAGGGGATTTCCGATAAGATCCTTCAATGTCTGCTCTTCGAATCCACTGATCCAAAAGCTCCATTGGTTGCCATCGAATATTTCATCGCCAAAGACCTCACGCGCAAGCTCCCAGCCATTCAGTGGCACCGGCATTTCCACGATCATAAGGTCGAGGTCGCGACCGGGCGAGTTCAAGTCCTGGATATGCCTGCTGACCAAGCGGCCAAAGTCGTGGAAATAGCAGCAGGCACAGACGGCATTGTTTACCAGCTGTGGCAGCATGGACAGGAATTCCCCGATGGGACGGTGAGTTTCCCGCAATCCCTCGGACATAAGTTTCCAGGCTATTCAGAGAAGTAGCTCTATCGAAGGAGGGGTGGCCTAGCTCCTAAATGGCCGGGCTGGCCCACATCGCTTGGCCAATAATCATCCAGTACTACACAGGGGGAAAACATCCCAATGGGTCACGTTCTCTTGATCACCGTATTGGTCGCAGCAGCCTGGGCAACTGGCAGCTCAGCCTTGGGTGCCGATGACGCCATACTTAAACCGCGAGTTCCAGCCGACCAAATTAACCAAGCTCAGACCTGGAAGAATCCCCTGGCACCGACTCAAGAGACCATTGAGAAAGGGAAGCAGCTTTTTCAGGGGAAAGCATTCTGTGTGACCTGTCACGGGAGAGACGGCAAGGGATTGGGAAGCGATATCGAGCCGGGCACGCTCAAAGGTCCCTTGCCGCGCAATTTCACCGACCAAGACTGGCAAGCCGCTCGAACGGATGGCGAACTCTTCTGGATCCTGAAGAATGGGAGCAAAGGCACAGCGATGGCCAAGTTCATTCCGCTAGTCTTGACCGAAGAAGAAGCCTGGCAGGTCTTGCTCTACGTGCGATCGTTTGGCCAGAACCGAGACAAACCAAACGCAGATGGACAGCCGTAACGGCTAGACGCCTACCTCCGGCACCATCAAGACTCAGCGGACCGGGACGGCTGTTCGTCTTGTAGGAGCGACTGCACGGTCTCGCCCACCAACGCTCGTTCCACCGCCTTATCTCGACGGCACAACAGGGCGGATACCGGATCGCTGGGGTCGAGGTGGGGCAGTACCCACGGCGGGGTTCCATTGCGCACCGAATCCAGAACCTCTTTCACGAAGATCAGGTCCGGCGCCTTGATGAGACTCACCCCTTCCGGTTCCTGAAGGCGACCTACAAACCCGTTGTCGACTAGTGGCCTGTAACGATTGATTCGGGAGTAATTCGTCGCGATGGATCGAAGTACTTCCACTTCACGGGTTTGGGCTTTGTCACGTCGACAATTTTTGAAAGTCTCTGCTGGCACTGTCGCTGCCGCAGCCGTGGCGGACAAAGTCCTGGCATTGACGGCTCTCCAGCCGGTGATCGAAGTTGGCAACCCGCTGGGAGACTATCCGGACCGATCATGGGAACGGGTCTACCATGATCAATATCGCTACGATTCATCCTTCACATGGGTCTGCTCCCCCAATGACACGCATGCCTGTCGTGTGCGCGCCTTCGTTCGCAACGGAGTGGTCATGCGTGTGGAGCAGAATTATGACCATCAAACCTATGAAGACTTATACGGCAATCGTGGAACGTTCGCTCACAACCCACGGATGTGCCTAAAAGGATTTACGTTCCATCGACGTGTATATGGCCCGTATCGGTTAAAGGGGCCTTTGATGCGTAAGGGTTGGAAGCAGTGGATGGATGATGGTTCTCCAGAACTGACTCCAGAAACCAAGCGCAAGTACAAGTTCGACAGCCGGTTCCTCGACGATATGCTTCGTGTCTCCTGGGATACGGCGTTTACTTATGCGGCGAAGGCGATGATCATCATTGCCACTCGGTACAGTGGTGAAGCTGGAGCGCGGCGTCTTCGTGAGCAGGGGTATGCCCCAGAAATGATCGAGATGATGAAGGGCGCTGGTACCAGATGCTTTAAGCATCGTGCTGGAATGCCGGTCCTCGGTATTATCGGTAAGATGGGCAATACTCGGATGAACGGTGGGATCAATGCCTTACTGGATACCTGGATCCGCAAGGTCAGCCCTGATCAGGCACAAGGCGGTCGCTATTGGTCAAATTACACCTGGCACGGGGATCAAAATCCTTCCCAGCCTTTCTGGTCCGGTGTGCAAGGTTCGGATATCGATCTTGCCGACATGCGCTTCTCAAAGCTGAATACGAGTTGGGGGAAGAACTTCGTCGAGAATAAAATGCCGGAGGCGCACTGGAAGTTGGAGTGTATTGAGCGCGGCGCCCGTGTGGTCGTCATCACGCCAGAATACAATCCCACCGCCTACCGTGCCGATTATTGGATGCCTCTCCGCCCACAGTCGGACGGTGCAATCTTCTTGGGCGCGATGAAAATCATCGTCGACGAAAACATGCACGATGTCGACTTCCTGAAACAATTTACCGACGCTCCAATATTGGTGCGTACGGATACGTTGCAGTACCTGGATCCACGTGATGTTGTAGCGGATTACAAATTCCCTGATTTCTCGAAGAGCTACTCCGGCCGCATCCAATCCTTGAAGCCTGAACAGGTTGAACGGCTCGGTGGAATGATGGTGTGGGACCATACTAAGAAGCAAGCGGTGCCTCTCCATCGGGAGCAAGTGGGATGGCACTATACGAACAGTGGCATCGATGCCGCGCTTACAGGCACCTTTCGAGTGAAGCTGCTCAATGGCCGAGAAATTGATGCCATGCCCGTCTGGCAGATGTATATGGTGCATTTCCAAGACTATGACCTTGACACAGTTCATCAGATCTGCCGCACACCAAAGGATCTACTCGTACGTTGGGCACGCGACTCTGGCACGATTAAGCCAGCTGCGATCCACAATGGTGAAGGAGTCTGTCACTATTTCCATATGACGGCGAACGGGCGCGCAGCTGCCATGGTGCTCATCATCACCGGCAATGTCGGCAAGTTTGGTACCGGTCAACATACCTGGGCTGGTAACTACAAAGCGGGAGCGTGGACGGCGACGCCATGGTCGGGTGCCGGATTATCCGTGCACACGGGCGAGGATCCCTTCAACATTACGTTAGATCCGAATGCCCATGGAAAAGAAATTAAGACCAAGTCTTACTATTATGGCGAAGAAGTCGGTTATTGGAACCATGGCGACACCGCGTTGATCGTCAATACGCCAAAGTATGGACGCAAGGTATTCACCGGCAAGACCCATATGCCGACACCGAGCAAGTTCCGATGGGTGGTTAATGTCAACGTGCTGAACAATGCCAAGCACCATTACGACATGGTGCGCAACGTTGATCCGAACATCGAATGTCTGATTACGCAAGACATCGAAATGACGTCCGATGTCAATCACAACGATATCGCATTTGCTTGTAACTCCTGGATGGAGTTCACCTATCCAGAAATGACGATTACGGTCTCTAATCCATGGGTTCAAATTTGGAAGGGCGGCATCAGGCCGTTGTATGATACTCGTAACGATTTGGATACCTTTGCGGGCGTAGCCGCCAAGCTGTCAGACATGACCGGCGACAAGCGCATGCGGGACTACTTCGCCATGGTCTACGCGAACCGAGTTGACGTCTATGCTCAGCGCATGCTGGATGCATCGAGCACATTCTATGGGTATTCAGCCGACGTTATGCTGAAGTCGGAAAAAGGCTGGATGGTCATGGTCCGCACGTATCCGCGGCATCCTTTCTGGGAAGAGACGAACGAGTCAAAGCCGATGTGGACACGTAGCGGACGATACGAGAACTACCGTGTCGAACCCGAGGCAATCGAGTACGGAGAAAACTTTATCTCCCATCGAGAAGGTCCGGAGGCCACACCGTATCTCCCGAACGCCATCTTCACGACGAATCCGTATGTTCGGCCTGACGACTATGGCATTCCAATTACGGCACAACACCACGATGACAAAACAGTCAGGAATATCAAGTTGTCGTGGCATGAAATCATGCGCCATTCGAATCCTCTGTGGGAGAAGGGGTATCAGTTTTACTGCGTCACCCCAAAAACTCGCCACCGAGTCCACAGTCAGTGGTCAGTGAACGATTGGGTGCAGATCTACGAGTCCAACTTCGGAGATCCCTATCGTATGGATAAACGGACGCCAGGGGTCGGCGAACACCAGATTCATATCAATCCTCAAGCGGCCAAAGACCGTGGGATCAACGACGGCGACTATGTGTATGTCGATGGGAACCCGGTGGACCGGCCCTACCGCGGATGGAAGCCGAGCGATCCTTACTACAAGGTTGCGCGGTTGATGATTCGGGCCAAGTACAACCCAGCATATCCGTACCATGTGACGATGGCCAAGCATGCGCCCTATGTATCAACCGCAAAGTCCGTCAAGGGCCATGAAACCAGACCGGATGGTCGAGCGATCGCGATCGATACCGGATATCAATCTAATTTCCGGTACGGTGCCCAACAGTCGTTTACCAGAAATTGGTTGATGCCCATGCACCAGACCGATTCGCTGCCTGGCAAACACGCGATTGCCTGGAAATTCAAATGGGGGTATCAAGTTGATCACCATGCGATCAACACGGTGCCGAAGGAATGTCTCATCCGTATCACTAAGGCCGAAGACGGTGGCATCGGCGCCCGTGGTCCGTGGGAACCAGTTCGGACCGGGTTCACGCCGGGTCAAGAGAACGAGTTCATGATCAAATGGCTCAAGGGCGAACATATTAAGATTAAGGTGTAAACCAAGACACACGATAGAGCGTGTGAGGCTCAACCGTGAATGTGCAGGGCCTCATACGGGGAACGTCGAACATAGAACGGAGGACGTAATGCCTGAAGTCTATAATTGGCAGCTTGGACGTAAGATGTTGTATCCATACGAGGAACGGCATCCGAAGTGGCAGTTTGCCTTTGTCTTCAACATCAATCGGTGTTTGGCCTGTCAGACCTGCAGCATGGCTGATAAGTCGACCTGGCTCTTCTCAAAAGGCCAGGAATATATGTGGTGGAACAACGTCGAAACCAAGCCGTATGGCGGGTATCCACAGTTCTATGACGTTAAAATCACGCAGCTGATTGAGCAGGTCAATCCGGGCGGCCAAGTCTGGAACGTCCGAGTGGGGCGGAAGCATCATGCCCCCTACGGCGTGTTTGAAGGAATGACCATTTTCGATGCGGGAGCCAAAGTGGGCCAGGCCGCCATCGGTTATATTCCGACGGATCAGGAATGGCGCTTCGTCAATATCTATGAAGACACCGCCACCTCGATGCGCGCCTTAGTTGAAGGCATCGACAAGACCGGCTTCTCGCGGGATGAGCCATGGAAAATGACCGGGAGCAGCCTTCCGGAACACGAGACCTTCTTCTTCTACCTTCAGCGTATTTGTAATCACTGCACCTATCCAGGCTGCTTGGCGGCCTGCCCTCGGAAGGCAATTTACAAGCGGCCGGAGGATGGCATTGTCCTCATCGATCAGAACCGGTGCCGGGGATACAAGAAATGTGTCGAGCAATGCCCCTATAAGAAGCCTATGTATCGGGGGACGACCCGGGTCAGTGAGAAGTGTATTGCTTGTTATCCGCGTATCGAAGGGAAAGACCCTTTGACCGGCGGCGAGCCGATGGAGACGCGCTGTATGGCAGCCTGTGTCGGAAAGATTCGCATGCAGAGCTTGATGCGGATCGGAGAGGATGGGCTGTGGGCGGAAGATCGGTGGCATCCGCTGTACTATGCGATTCGCGTGGAACAAGTTGCCTTACCGCTGTATCCGCAATGGGGCACGGAACCTAATGGGTTCTACATTCCCCCCCGGCATTCCCCACGGGGCTATGCCCGGCAGATGTTTGGTCCCGGTGTGGACAATGCGATTGAAAAATACTTGGTTCCCAGCCGAGAACTGTTGGCCGTGCTCCAGCTTTGGCGAGCCAGTCAGCAGATTGTGTTCCGCTACGATGTCATCCCTGGGCCAAAAGTATTTGAAACCCAGATCCACGGGAAGCGGTTCGAGATGTACAACGACACCGTCTTGGGCTTCAATAAGTCGGGAAAAGAAGTGGCCAGGATTCAGGTCGAAGAGCCGATCTACATCCGGCCAGCTGAGCGCGTAACCTGGCTATGATCTGATACAGTCACTGTGTTCGAATGGGGGCGGGGTCATTCTGTGGCTCCGCCCCTGATTGTTTCAGAGAGATAGCGCTCTAGCATTGATCTGGACAATCACTTCTTAGTTATTTTTCAAGGACGTCTGTGTATCGAGATTTTCCAGCCTCCCTTCATCCCACGTCAAAGTCCACGTAAGTGTCGAGGCCAGTACCAGCATACGGCTCTCAACAAAACTAGAGCCAAACCATCTCCCTCTATCGGTCTTTTGGCTCACGAGCACTGCTTCTTCTGCACGCTTGACGAGACAGGCCGTGTCCAGTACAGTTTTGAATTATGGTGTGCTTGCTATTGGATTTGGGAGTACTCCCGGCGTGACATCACATCAGCAGCAAGCAGTTCCCTTTGCTGCCCAGTCCATCCCATTTGATGAGTTTCTCGCTTCCGGTAAACTCCCAGATGGCTATCTGAATAGCGAATATGTCGCTCAGCAGTTCGTTGAGCGCCTTGTTCATTATATTCTTAGTGTTCCAGCGGGCAGTTATTCCATGTCTCAGCTGAGCCAACTTCTGGAGCAGCTTGATCCACGCGCGCAGGTCTTTTTCTTCAAACGGCTGAAGGAAACCAGCCCGGACTGCTTAAAGGATTTTGCGTCTCTCTACTATGGCTTCATGAACGAGTTCCATTCGCTCCTATTCACCTAAACCACAACAAAAAATACTCCTTGTCGGCACTCCAATCTCATGTATAATTACGGCTCATCCAAAGGAGAAGGAGTATTATGCTTCCATCGTTACAAAGGGCCGTCACCAGCTTCTACAATTTGATTTACGAAGCCCAGGCGTTTGCCACCGCAATGGCACGAATCGATACCGCGGAGCAGGAGCATTACGCCGGACGTATTGAAGGCCTCAATTGGGTCCTCGACCGCTGTCAGGAACTAGAAGACATGGACACCAACCTGACGCCAACGTCCCTCCAGCGTATTCTGGGGGAAGTCAAATCAGATTTGGAACATGAGCTATCCGTCCAGCGAAGAGAAAAAGGACGGCGCGCAGATGGGCGGGAGGAAGCCCTCAATTTCGTTGCTGATTATCTTTCAAGCCTCATCACAGCAACCGAAATCGAGTCTGCCAAAACTACCGTCTAACAGGGTCTTCTCAAGCAATAGGGGGTGTGCCTCTCCTTACGCGTAGAGGTACGCCCCCATTTCTTCATCCAATCTCCCAGCCTCAGAAGAGTTATTCACCATCCACCAGATCACTGTATTCTCCTATGAGACGGGACCGCATTAGCCTACCCGTTTCGTCTGACCCGGAGCACACTCATTCAGTCTAATATCAACTCGCAGGTTCAAGCGCACGTCCTAAAGCAGTAAATCTTCAAGCTACAGTCCTCGAGTTCTTGGATCAACAGCCTCAGCCGAGGGTGGCTGTCATGAGCTAAGCAGGCATATCATCAGTATGATCCAGATCAAAATTGAGTAGCTCTTGACCAAGACTTCCCATTCTCACTAAGATAAAACCATGTTTCCACCTTCCCGCAAACCAGGCAATCAGTGGATTCCTAGCCCTCATCGCACCCCCAGAAGCAGGCCACGCCCCTCTGCAGACACTCCACGAGAGCAATTCGGCTCACTCAATGCTTCTCTATTGTTCTGCCCTCGGTGCCGTGAGGCCACTCCGACAAGAGAACGACTTCTCCTCGTTCTGCCAACCGGCAATCTGTATGAATATCTCTGCAGCCACTGCGGAACCTCTACGGGGTCGAAGACAGACAACCCTGCCAAGCCCCCTCAGATCATCGCTCCCTAGCCCCTTCACACATCAGCGGTTGCAGAATTCTGTCTAGCCTACTCGTATGGGTAACGAAGATCGTGATCTGAAATCCAATACACCTCTCGCTTCTGATCGCACAAAAGTCTAACCGCCTGTAAGGTGGAGAGCCGAAAAACGGTATGTCAGGGCTCCTACAGAAGAGATGAAGCGGCGGTCAAAGGCAGCAACTACCACCCAATATCCCAATGCGACAAGGAGAGAGAGAAATGCCGGAGCGCCTGAGTCACTCAATTTGGTCGAGCGGAATGCCTTCCTCAATCAGCATCACTGGAATGTGGTCGCGGATGGGATAGAGAATCTTTCGATCGGAGCGAATCAAACCACCGTCAAGCTCGCCAGACACGGGGTGCTTCCCTGCATTCTTCAATTCGCCACGGGCAACTGTAGCATTGAGCTTCTGAATGAGAGACTCTTCAGCCAGACTCACTGCTTGTTTCGTTGCCGGGCAACAGAGGATTGCCAAGAGTTCTTTATCAATGCTCATGACCGTCAACCTCCCGCTGTGTGATGGCAGGTAGAATAATCGATAGCCACATCAAGCGCAAGCTGCCAGAAGGAACTCCTCATCGTCTGCTATATCTGCTACACTCAGCGGGCCTTCCTCTAGGATATGTCGTGATAATCAAAGCCTTCTCGAAGACATGCATGGCGGGCCTGATCGTGCTGGTCCCAGCCTGGGCCACGTTCTTGATTCTCAGGACGCTCTTTACGACACTCGATGGCTTGGTCGGACGATATATATCGGATCCTCTCCCCGGCCTCGGACTGCTCCTCTTGATCGTGCTTCTCATTGTTGTCGGCCTCATCGCTGATCATGTCGTCGGGCGAGGCTTGCTGGCACGGCTTGAACAACGCATTGAAAAGATCCCTCTGGTACAGAGCATCTATCTGACATTAAAGGGAATGACCGACATACTGAATTTTCGCTCTCGCTTCGGGAGCAGCAAAGTAGTTGCCTTCCCGTTTCCGCGAGACGGCTGTTGGGCGTTGGGATTTGTGATGGGGACGGCGCCTCCATCCGTTCAAGTCGAGCCTGCCCACACCCTCTTCATGGTCTTCGTTCCCACCGCGATTCATCCCTTTACCGGCTTCCTGGCCTTCATCCCGGAACATGCGCTGCGGGCGATCAATCTTCCGGTCGAAGACGCGATGAAAATGGAGTTTTCCGCCGGGTTCTATAGACCACCAAACGGTTGGCTCGACGCGTCACCATCGCGTCTCACATGATTTATGGCGAGTGAGAGCATCCAGATCAGACCGGCGACCATGGACGATGCGGACACCATCGTCGAGTTCAATAGGGCCATGGCACTCGAAACAGAGAATCGCCGGCTCGATCTCTCAACATTGCGCCAGGGTATTCGAGCCTTCTTAGAAAGCCCTGGGTATGGATCGTATATCATGGCTGAACTTCCAGAAGACAAGAGCCGCAAGCCGGTCGGCCAACTCATGATGACCTACGAATGGAGTGACTGGCGGAACGGGGTCTTTTGGTGGATTCAGAGCGTCTATGTCGCTCCAGAACGGCGTGGTAGGGGGGTATTTCGAGCTATGTACGAGCATATATTGGCCGAGGCAAAAACCGATCCAAAAGTCTGCGGGATTAGGTTGTACGTGGAACGAGACAACCGCAGTGCTCAAACCGTGTACCAGCGTGTGGGACTTGCGCCGTCCGTCTACACGGTATTCGAGCACGATTTCATCCTGGGGCCTGAGGCGATCCAGAAATAGACAAGGAGCTCACATGAAAAGCGGTTGCTATTTACTTGGTTTCATTATGGTCGCGTTGTTGCTCCAAGGATGTGCCTTTATTCGCGGAAACTACGGCGAAGAGCTGGGCCAAGGAGATATCACTACCATTCAGAAGGGCATAAGTACAAGGGCAGATGTAGCTGCGGTCTTAGGTGCTCCGGACCGTATTATTGAAGCAAATGGTCGCGAAATATTTCATTACTACCATTACGACATCAAATCGGGGTCTGTACTCATCTTCTCACGGACTAATATCAAAAGTGACGATACCTTTGTCATCTTCAATGGAGCAGGAATTGTAGAAGAAGTGGTAGCTGGAAAACGAAAAGGTCCCTTGGAGTTTCAATTCTGGCCTTTCGACTGGCCGTTCCACTAATCCCGTCGATCGCTTCATGATGCTGCGAAATCTCTTCATTTTTTTGATCCTAGCACTAGCGGTAACGTCATTAAAGGGATGCTCACAAGGCCCCATAACCGTGCGACGAGTAGTGTTTAATCAGACGATTTCTCACAACGATGTGACCTTTATCGCACCAGGCAAGACTGATCTTTTAGCGGTCGTTGAAAGGCTGGGCACACCAAACGAGATACTCACTTCGAAAGATGGAATCGTGACCCGGTACTATTTTGCGGATGGGAAATATTTCAAAGCGAATTACGGCTGGGGGCTTCGTTTTCTCATACCATTCTTTACACCTGACCTCGATTTGGGGGGCGGTGGAATAGGGAGAGATGTCTTCCAAGTCACGTATGATGACCACTGGCTTGTTCGTGATAAGTCGTTTGCGTTTCATTCACATTCGTCAGAATTCGTAGTCTGGCCATTTAGGGACTGACCACCTGCCTAAGATTAGGCACGTTAACTTTGGTGAATTGCCGCTATCCTCGACGGGCAGCTATAATGGAGGATGATGGAGTCACGACCTTCCAACCAAGCGGTGCCGTCACAACCAGATAGCACATCCTCCTCCTATATCCCTGCCGATAAAGATACAGAATTTCTCCAGCGCGACGAGCTTCGGCCCATTCGAATCGGGCTCGAACTGCTGAAACCAGAACTCATTCAAAAGGAAGAAAATATTCAATCCACCATCGTCGTCTTCGGCAGTGCGAGGCTGCAGGAACCAACTGCCGCGTGCCAGGCGCTGAAGAAGGTGGAGGAAGAAGCCGCGAAGGCCCCGCACGATTCCAGCTGCCAACGTAACGTCGCGATTGCCAAACGGCAGCTCGAGCTCGCTAAGTATTATGATGTGGCCCGAGAATTTAGCCGCCTCGTATCGTCGACCTGCCAAATTGATGGCCACTGTGATTACGTGATCGTGACAGGCGGGGGTCCTGGCATCATGGAAGCGGCGAATCGCGGCGCAGCAGACGTAAAAGCCAAATTGATCGCGTTGAATATTACCTTGCCTCATGAACAGCATCCCAATCCCTACATCACGCCACGGCTCAGTTTTCAGTTTCGCTATTTCGCCATCAGAAAAATGCACTTCCTCATCCGGGCCAAGGCACTCGTCGCGTTTCCTGGAGGGTTCGGCACACTCGATGAGTTGTTCGAAACGCTCACCTTGCTCCAGACCGGGAAAACCCAGAGCGTCATCGTCGTGTTAGTCGGACGAGACTTTTGGGAGCGGCTCATCAACTGGCAATTCCTAGTCGATTGCGGATTAATTGCACAGGCAGATCTGAGACTGTTTCATTACGCTGAAACGGCCCAGGACGCCTGGGACCTCATCGCACGCCACAATGGAGTACCCACGACATGAAGCTTTCATTCTATGGTGCCGCCCGTTCAGTCACTGGGAGCAGACATCTGGTGGAAGTGCCGGGCTTTCGTATGTTGTTGGATTGCGGAATGTTTCAGGGGCGACGAGACGAGGCGGTACGGAAAAACCGAGAACTGGGCTTCGACCCAAAATCACTCAGCGCCGTCCTGCTGTCACATGCGCATATCGACCATTCGGGCGCGCTGCCCGTGTTGCCGCGACAGGGCTTTTCCGGGAAAGTCTACCTTACCAGAGCATCAGCAGATCTCGCGGGCATCATGCTCGAAGATTCCGCCCGCGTGCAGGAAAATGACTGCCGCTACGTGAATAAACAAGAGAAGCGGCGCGGGAGAACATGCATCCAGCCGCTGTACAACGGCGACGACGTCAGGAAAATAGTCAAAAAGTTTGAAGGCGCACGATACGGGGACCAGCTAAAAATCGCCCCTCGCGTGGTAACCTCGTTTCACGATGCCGGCCATATCTTGGGATCAGCTGCGGTCCGCGTGAAGTATACGGCGCGCGGGAACAGCACCACCGTGTTGTTTAGCGGCGATCTCGGTCGGTCTCACATGCCGATCCTTCGTGATCCGGAGCCGCCGCCAGCCTGCGATATCCTCATTCTGGAATCCACCTACGGCGACCGCTTGCACGAACAGGCCGGCGAAGAAATGAAGAAGAAAGCCCAGGATCTGATCGCCCACGCGCGGCTACACAAAAGCAAGATCATCGTGCCAGCCTTCGCGGTCGGCCGCACCCAAGAGCTGGTGATGCGGATTAAGGAGCTGGTGGGTGAGGGGCGAGTTGAGCCCATTCCCATTTATATTGATTCACCACTGGCCGACAAGGCGACGGGTGTGTTCCGACGCCACCCGGAATGTTATGACGAGGAGACCATGAAGACCTTCTCATCCGGTGGAGACGTCTTCGCCTCGCGCTACATCCACTTCGTGTCATCATCCGAGGACAGCAAGCGGCTCAATGCTATGCGGGGGCCCTGTGTCATCATCTCTTCGTCGGGGATGTGCGAGGGCGGCCGGGTCATTCACCATCTGAAACATGCCATTCAGGATGAAGCGAACGTGATCGTGTTCGTCGGCTTTCAAGCCGAACATACACTTGGGCGTAAACTCGTCGAGGGCTGGGATGTCGTGCCAATCTTTGGGGTGCCGACGAAGCGACGCGCTCAGATCGTCAAGTTCAATGGTCTGTCGGCCCATGCCGACCGCAATGATCTGTTGGCCTATGTGCGAGCGATCACCCCACGGCCCAGCACCGTCTTCATTGTGCATGGTGAGGAGAAACAGGCCCTCTCGCTCGGCGCCGCAATCCAAGCGGAACACCCAAGGATCGATGTGCGGATTCCGCATCAGGGCAGCACGCATGATGTCTAGTGCCAGGCGTTCCATCCTGGCTACAGGACAAGGGATTGCTCGGCTGGTAACCTTGTCATGCCTCGCCACCATAATCGCAGGGTGCGTCTCGCCAGCAATAGCTGAATCAACACAAGAACGTCAACGCCTACGAGATCTCGGTATCGTGATCGGACAGTATCAGCCCGGCCCCCTGAATGCCATTACCGACGTAGCTGGCGTGAAAGTCGGTCATACGACCCTCATCCAAGGTGAGGGGCAGCTCAAGCCCGGCCAGGGCCCAGTCCGTACCGGCGTGACGGTCGTCATTCCGCGCGACGATGTGTGGCACAAGAAGGTGGCTGCCGGTTCCTTCGTCCTGAACGGCACGGGTGAAATGACCGGCCTCGCCTGGGTCACCGAATCAGGCTTCCTCGAGTATCCGATCGCCCTCACGAATACGCTCAATATCCCGCGCGTGGCCAACGGTGTGATGAGTTGGATGATCAAACAATATCCGGCGATCGGTATCGAAGACGACACGCTCACGCCGGTGGTCGCCGAATGTGACGATGGACGATTGAACGATATCCAGGGCCGTCACGTGTCTGAGCAGGATGTGATGGCCGCGCTGGACGGGGCCAGCGGCGGTCCCATCAATGAGGGCACGGTCGGCGCTGGCACCGGCATGATCTCCTATGGATTCAAAGGCGGCATCGGCACCGCGTCGAGAAAGCTATCCGAGAAAGAAGGCGGCTACACCATCGGCGTTCTCGTCAATGCGAATCACGGCCGTAGGCCTGAACTGGTCGTCGCTGGGGTTCCGGTGGGGAAACTCTACGAGCCGCCACAACAACCTCAACAACAGTCTCAGGCGCTCTCACCCGGCCAGAGCGAAGGCTCCATCATCGTCATCATCGCCACCGATGCGCCGCTCGACAGTCGACAACTCACACGACTCGCGAAGCGCGCCGCGCTGGGCCTTGCCCGCACCGGCTCCACCGCCCGACACAGCAGCGGCGACTTCATGCTCGCCTTTTCAACGGCGAACATCATTCCTCACTATCCAAAAGATTCCACCTACCAGCTGACCCATCTCGCCGACACCCATCTGAATCCGCTTATCTCAGCGACAGTGGAGGCCACGGAAGAGGCCATCCTCAACGCCCTCACCATGGCGACGACGGTTACAGGCCGCGATAGGCATCGGATTGAGGCCATCGACCTAGGCCGCCTCCAAACACTCCTGTCCGGTTCGCGAAGCAACTGATCAACTGAATGTCTGAGCGCTTCTTGTCAGGTGAACTAAGCTTGCAAATATGGCGACTCCCTCGCTATCCTGCGACAGTTAACAAGGAGGAATGGTATGGGCGACTACCAGATCGGCGGCGGATTCCAACTGCTGACGGCGGTGCAAAAGACAGAAGCCTTTGCCGAGTTCCTCAAGGCGAGGATGATGCATGCGTTGGAAACCGAGGACCCGACCGAACTGCACTACCTCCTGGCACAAGTCGACGACTACCACTCGTATCTCTGGCGGTATTATAAGAAGCTCGCACAGACCCGACCCCAGCGGATGGATCCGGGAGTCTGATCGCTAGCCGTTTACTCACGCCTACGCATGCCTGGTTTATCGTCATCTGCCCCAGCTGCTCCGCAGAACACGGCCTTCCGGTTTGCCAACGCCCTGGCACAAACGGGGGATACGGAAGCCGCTGCCCGGGATCTTGCCGATGCGATTCAGACTGAGCTTGGTGGTACGCCGATTGATCTCGCCTGTGTATTCTTTTCTGCCCATCATGCGGCGCGAGCCGAGGTGTTGGCGAGTATGCTGACCGAGCGGCTTTGTCCTCGATTGCTCATCGGGTGCAGTGGAGAGGGTGTGATTGCTGGAGCAGAGGAAGTGGAAACCGCTCCGGCGGTGACCGTCTGGGCTGCGGTGCTTCCAGGCGTTGGGCTGGACGCCTTTCAGTCAGCATTTTCACCCACGCAGGACCAGTTCCAACTCTCCGGATGGCCTCCGCCAGGTGCGGGGGATACGCCCATTCTCTTATTCGCCGATCCCTTCACGACTCCCGTTCAAGAAATCCTTGGCCTCATCGATGAGCGATATCCTGGAGCCAAAGTCATTGGAGGATTAGCTGGGGGTGGACACGAGGCCGGCATGAATCGGTTGATTCTCCACGAGCAGGTTCTCGACGGTGGGTTGGTCGGTGTCCGCCTATCCGGACCGATTGACGTTCGCCCTATCATCTCCCAGGGATGTCGTCTCGTCGGCGAGCGGTTTGTGGTCACGAAGTCGGAAGGCAATCTCATCCATGAGCTTGGAGGGGCACCAGCGCTCGAACGATTACAAACTGTGTTCGAAACGTTGGAGGAGGAAGACCGAAGCCGGGCTCATCGAGCCCTCCATCTCGGTATCGTGATTGATGAGCACCAGAATCGATTCGAGCGTGGCGATTTTCTCATTCGAAACCTCCTGGGGGCCGATCAAACGAGTGGGGCAATTGCAGTTGGAGAGGTCGTGCAAGAAGGGCAAACGGTGCAGTTTCATCTGCGCGATGCGGAATCAGCCACGGAAGACTTGAACCTCTTGTTGGCGACCGACCGAGCCGGCCATCGGCATCCTGCTCTCGGCGCGCTCATGTTCAGCTGTTGTGGCCGAGGTCGAGGGCTGTTCGGCAGACCCCACCACGATGCCGCAGCCGCGACCGACCGATTGGGACCGATTCCGATCGCGGGGTTTTTCGCACAAGGCGAGATCGGCCCTATCGGCCATCGTAATTTCTTGCACGGGTATACCGCCAGCCTGGCTCTCTTTGCCGAGCGAGATTCGTAGTCAAACTCCAGTTGACCGAACAATCTTTCTCATGCCATACAGGTGAGACGAAGGAGACGCGCTATGAAATTTCTATCCATCTCATCAATGGTCACGTTGTTAATTCTGACATCGATATTAGGAGGAGAACGCATTATGGCAGCGAGCGAAAAGGGGTCAAACGCGCAGGACATCACGACGTCGTCCGGGCTCAACTACGTGGATCAGGTGGTCGGAACCGGAGACATGGCCGTGTCCGGCAAGACGGTGAGTGTCCACTATACCGGTTGGCTGGAGAACGGCAAAAAGTTCGATAGCTCGGTCGATCGTGGACAGCCATTTTCATTTCCTCTCGGCGCCGGGCGTGTTATTAAAGGCTGGGACGAAGGGGTGCAGGGGATGAAGGTGGGAGGCAAGCGCAAACTTACCATCCCATCCAATTTGGGCTATGGGCCACAAGGTGCCGGTGGTGTCATCCCACCGAATGCCACGCTGATTTTCGACGTTGAATTGCTCGGGGTGCGATAGCACGACCGTGCAGCAGACACCGCTCATTGCACAACATCGCGCCGCCGGCGCCAAGCTGGTCGACTTTGCCGGCTGGGAAATGCCCATCCAGTACAGCGGGGTGGTGGATGAGTATCACACGGTTCGGAGCAAGGCCGGTCTCTTCGATGTCAGCCACATGGGGCGCCTTGTCGTCACCGGCTCTGGCGCGGAGTCGTTCCTTCAGCGCATGACGACCAATGATCTCGCAGCGCTGCGGCCGATGCAGGCGCAGTACTCGATGGTCTGTAACGAGCAGGGCGGCATCAAGGACGATATCTTTGTCTATCGGTTAGCGAGGGCCGGGGAATTTCTGGTTTGTGTGAATGCGTCCAATCGAGAGAAGATTGTCTCGTGGTTGACGGATCACAGCCGGGTGGTTCCTGACTGTCAGGTCTCCGACCGTTCCCCAGAGATCGCGCAGATCGCCCTGCAGGGACAGGCGGCGCGAGCAATCGTCGCGGCGGTCGGCTTGCCACAGTTGGAGCAGCTCAAGC
Source organism: Nitrospira sp. (assembly GCA_005116955.1). Lineage (GTDB taxonomy): Bacteria > Nitrospirota > Nitrospiria > Nitrospirales > Nitrospiraceae > Nitrospira_D. The sequence goes on from SWDI01000005.1 coordinate 670,074, forward strand.
TGAGAGAATCCACAATGGTGCGAGTCTCGAATGTAGAGTGCCTGGTTGCACGAACGGGCTATACCGGAGAATTCGGCTACGAGTTCTATGTCTACGGACCAGCCGGTCCAGTCTGGGACAAGCTGTTGGATACAGGCAAGTCGTTCGGGTTGAAACCGGCGGGACTCGGGGCACGGGATCTCCTTCGGCTGGAGATGGGCTATCTGCTCTACGGCAACGATATCGATGAACGCACGACACCGATTGAGGCCGGCGCGGAATGGGCTGTGCGGTTCGAGAAGGGAGACTTTATCGGCAAGCCTGCATTGCTGACGCAGAAGCAAGTGGGTGTGTCTCGCCGATTTGTGGGCTTTGAATTACTGGAAAAAGCTGTTCCGCGCCATGGGTTCACCATCCTCTCTTCTTCGTCACCGCAGTCGCCCATTGGAGAAGTCACCAGTGGCAATCTTTCCCCGCTTCTCCAGAAGGGAATCGGCTTAGGATATGTCTCTCCCAAGTATGCCGACCCAGGGATGGATTTCTTCATCGACATTCGAGGGAAAGCGGTTCCGGCCAAGGTGGTGAAGGCGGCATTCTATAAACGTCCTGCCAAGTAATGGGCGCCCGCATCATCGGCTTTCTGCAACCAGTGGAATGCTGAGCACGATCAACTAAGGAGCATCTCGCATGGTTCGGAATATTTATACTGGGAAGGTTGTCACGCTGAATGTCGACACCGTGAAATTACCGAATGGCGTGACGATTGATCTCGAGACTATCCGCCATCCAGGGGCCGCTGCAGTTGTGCCCATGAAAGACGATGGCACGGTGGTGTTGATTCGGCAGTTCCGGCATGCCGCCGGGGGGTTCATTTACGAAATTCCCGCGGGCAAACTTTCTCCCGGTGAAGACCCATTGCATTGCGCGGCACGCGAGCTGGAGGAAGAGGTCGGCTATCGCGCGGCTTCGTTTGAGTTACTCTCCAGCATCTTTACCGCACCGGGATTCGCGGATGAAGTGATCCACGTCTACAAGGCCACCGGATTGATAAAAGGCAGGCAGCAACTGGATCACGACGAAGTCTTGGAGATCGTCGAGATCCCGTTGACCGCTGCGATGGAAAAAATCGTAGATGGGACGATTCGAGATGGCAAAACGATTGTTGGGTTACAGGCGGTGTATATCAGAGGGCTAAAAACAGCCTGAGGGCACTCCACACAAAGAAGTGGAGGTGCCCCCAAGTCAAACCTCACCAGACGGAGTCTTACTTTCCGCCCTTATCCTTCTTCTCTTCGCCGAAGGTGTCGGCATGGCCGCCCTTCTTCTCTTCCTTCTTCTTCTCGTCTCCGTAGATCGCCTCAACTACCTGTCCGGGCTTCTTGTCCTTGCCGCCTTCCTTCGGGCCTTCCGCAAACGCCGGGGCGCTGAATGTGATCGCCACTGCCACTGCCATCAACATGCTTTTCATCACGTATTCCCTCCTTGAGATTATCAATATGTACCGACTATTCGGTACCTATGCAGGCAGGGGAGCAAGCTCAGTGCCAGTCTGTATTCACCAGAGCGCTGCGCCAGTTGCGCTATGAAATCAGTAGGTTCAAAACTCGCCGCACGGAAAAGAGATTCTCCCTTGGGCTCCATACTGTAGCAGGATGCCACGGATCTCTACGACATTGCCACAGAACCAGGCCCACAGCCTATGCCACGATTTGTCTCTCGACCTGATTCACAGTCCTCTCAAATCATGGTATCTTCCCTCCTCGTTGTCGCGTGCTAGTCGGGACTTGTGCACTTAGTCGAGACAGCCACCAACTAGACAATGCATCGTGCTGAACAAAGCCCCTCAATCCCTAATGAAGGAGAATCTGACCAATGTTGCTGAAGGGGAAAAAAGGACTCATCATCGGTGTCGCCAATAAACACAGCATTGCCTGGGCCATCGCCCAATCAGTGGCCAGCCAGGGCGCTCAGCTCCTCTTCAATTATCAAAACGAACGGTTGAAACAAAACGTGGAGGAGTTGGCTGCCACCTTACCCGGGGCCAAAGCCTTTCCGTGCGACGTTAGCCAGGACAGCGAAATTACGTCGCTGGTGCAACAGGTGCAGAAAGAAGCCGGGCAAATCGATTTCCTTGTCCACTCCTTAGCATTCGCTCCGCGCGAAGAACTCGCGGGTCAATTTGTGAATACGAGTCGACAGGGGTTTGCGATGGCGCTCGATATCAGTGCCTATTCGCTCATTGCGGTCACTCGGGCGGTGTTACCCCTGATGACAGCTGGGGGATCGGTGGTGACCCTCACCTATTTGGGTAGCGAACGCGTCGTGCCCCACTATAATGTGATGGGGGTCGCAAAAGCTGCACTGGAAGCCACGGTTCGGTATCTCGCATACGATCTTGGCCCGCGCAATATTCGGGTGAATGCCATTTCCGCAGGGCCGATTAAGACTCTTGCCGCACGTGGGGTCTCGGGCATTTCAAAGATGGTCGATCTGCATAGGGAATTTGCGCCGCTCCGTCGTCCAACCGAACAGGGTGAGGTCGGCGATACGGCCTTGTTCCTGGTCAGCTCATTAGGACGGGGGATTACCGGTGAAGTGATCTACGTGGATGGCGGATTCAATATTCTGGGCATGATGGCTCCCAGTGAACAAGGGAGCGCCTGACCTAATCAGCGGACAAAGACCTCTGTTCACAAGTGGGTCGAACGTGTCCATCGGTCGTCACTGTTCATCGGATGAACTGAGTACGCTGACAATGAAATCGGTTTATCAACCAGTCGTACATGCGTCCGCACAGGTACCCTATTTGCGGTCACCTCAGCCGGTTACTTACATGGTGCTGTTTTCCAGTTGGATGTCTGATTGATGAGGATGAACACTCTCGTCCTGTTGGGGATTGTGGCAAGTGGCTTGTTCTGCCTGCCGATACCATCTTCCGCGCTGGAGTCAGGCGAGCATCCTACCAAACAAGCTCTCGACGAATGTCATCGTGGGAGACTAGCCGTGGATCGTGCGACGCGCCTCGCCCATTTTCAACAGGGGCAGATCATGGGGGAGCGCGCGGTGGCCGAGGATGAGCGAAGCGCCGATGCCCACTTTGCGTTATTCTGCAATCTGGGAGAGCTGCTACGTGTCGACGGAGAATCCCTCACCTCGCTCTTTGGGCTCCGCCGCATGATGAATGAACTTGACCGGGCCCTCGAACTTAGTCCAGCCCACATTGATGCACTCTCGGCAAAAGGAACATTACTCGTGAAGCTGCCGAGCTTATTGGGGGGCGATGCTGAAAAAGGAGAGGCGCTTTTGGAGCAGGTGGTGAGCCGAGCGCCGAAAGCCGTCAATGCTCGCTTATCTCTTGCCAAAGTTCGATGCGAGCATGGCCGACATCAGGAAGCTGTGACGCTGGCTTCCGATGCCTTAACCCTCGCTCAACAACACAACCAGGCCGACTTTATCCCCGAAGCAAGAGCGGTGCTCGAGCAGCTCCAGGCCAACGCCAAAGCAAGCTACAAAGCTCACTTCTAACCTTCTGCTGCCATGTCGGTCTTGATCGGATCATAATCAAGACTCATCGAGTGTTCTCCGCAACGCCTTCACGCGCCCCTGCCGTTTCTTTCCCTCAATCCGCCGATTCTGTGAACCCTTCGTCGGCTTGGTCGGCCGTCGCTTCTTGCGCGGGATGGCGACGCTCTGAATTAAAAGGCGGAGCCGCTCCAGCGCGTCCTCACGGTTTCGCTCCTGTGTCCGATGTTGCTGTGCCTTGATCGTGATGACGCCGTCGGCTGATACGCGGTGATCTCGCAGCTTCAACAATTCTTCTTTGTAGAACGGTGGCAGGGAAGAGGCACGAATATCGAATTGTAGATGGATGGCCGTCGAGACCTTGTTGACGTTTTGTCCACCAGCACCTTGCGAGCGGATGGCATGAATCTCGATCTCCTGATCGGGGATAGAAACCGATGATGAAATGGGCAGCATGGTGAGTAGCTAGCATAATCACGCTACGGGCGCAATCCATGGCACCAGATGCGTTGCGCCCCTCACATTTTTGACTAGCGTTTCTCCTCCTAGAAAAGGTACAAGGTCTGCCGAAAGCGATCTACAGAGTTGTCTGCCTCGACAAAGGATTGTGAGGAGCTGAGAAAGGCAGAAATGGAGATCGCCTTCCTCAAGAACAGGATACGGGGATATCTAGAGAATATCGGGCATATGCCTGCTTAAGGAGGAATTATGGCGGGTGCAACAGCCAATCAACGAGCACGTCAGTGGGGGCAGGGGATCGCCATCGTGGCTTTTGTGTGGAGTCTGCTTGTTGGGGGGGAAGCCTTCGCTCAATCCACCTCGACATTCAGCCAGGACTTCCGTCTATGGTCACCCGTGTTTATGACAGTGAAGCTGCCGTCATCTTTTCTTGCGTATATGGAAGTTCAACCGCGCTTCGCGGATCTGGACGAGGACGGCCATATCGATCAGCTACTACTTCGTCCGGCTCTTGGCTATCAGCTGACGGAACATCTCTCCATTTGGCAAGGCTATGCCTGGGTCGGCAACTATAATCAGAAGCATACGCCCCCTCAGTCGCCGTTCCTCGATGAGAGTCGCATCTATCAGCAGGTGTTGTATAAGCGAAAGTTCGACTCCTTCACGATCACCAGCCGCACACGTCTTGAGGAGCGTTGGATCGAGCATGTGGACGGCACCGCCGTCAGGTTCCGCACGATGTTGCGGGGGCAGTATCCACTACCGATGGCTCCAGAATGGGCACTGGTTGCGGCGGATGAAATTTTCGTTCACCTGAACACAGTTGGCGCGCGCGGACCCCAGGCCGGCTTCGACCAAAACCGGTTCTTTGTCGGGATCAACCGGACGTTTTCGAAGTATGTCAATCTAGACGTGGGCTACCAAAATCAGCTCCTCAACAGCCGGTCGATTCCCAACTTGGCGAATCAGATGAACCACGTCATCTTATTTCAGCTGTTTATCAATCTGTAAGAGAGCATGGCAAAAATCGGTCTGGCTATGACTCTCACTAATCGGGATGGGTGTGGGAGGGCCACGAAGGCCATTATCTTGATTCGATCCCTCTACCCTCTACGAGCAGGCCGCTTACTGGAGTTCGGGTAGGCGATCGATGATGCGAAGTCGCAAATCATTCCCGAGTCGGATCTGCACCACCTTGCTGGCGAGCTTCTCTCGGATTTGTCTCATATCCTCCGGAGTGAATTGCAATTCCCCTCCACACCGATCAACGAGATGATAGACAAGCAGGGACGTCAGGTAGTGAACTTCCTCATCGCTGGCGTGTTGGCTCAAATTTAAGAATTGTGACATGGTGGAGGCTGGTTGTGACCGGTGCCTGTCACTTATCGCTGAGTCGACCGGGCTTTCACAATGCCTCAAATGTAGGGGTGTGGCGCTCATGCTCAGGCTCATGACCTCATGAGCCTCCTTCTGAATTATTATAGAGCTACAGTAGTGTCCCAACGTTTGTGTCATCAATGAACGAAACACGTTAAGGGGCTTGATGTTCACAGATTCACAACCTGGTGCCAACTTCAATCTAGTGCAGAAATGCGTACCTAGCCGAATCAAACACTTGCGAGATGAAAATTGGTATTTTCTTTAACGTTGGGACACTACTGATAGAGCTAGGCTATCTACGAAGGTGCAGATGGTGTGGACAGAGTCACGATCTCATAGTGTTGGGAGTAGCCGTGGGAGAAACCGTCCAATGGGATCTACCCGCCGTCACCGGCTTCAAGTGGTAGGTCCACCTGACGCCGGTGATGGGGCACTGGGATAGAGGGCTAGCAGGGGGTCAGGAGGTTAGGAAGAATTACCCATCCATTCAGTCCTCGCGTTTCTTTCCGTAAGAAACCCTGGCCTATTCAGGCTACTCCTTCGGTGGAACGGCTGATGAATGGTGGCTGGTAATCAGCCATTGTTTCCCATCCCACTTGTACGTAAAGGTGTATCGGGCTTTGACACTGGCCCCGGTTTTCTCAAATTTGAAGGTGTAGAGTCCCGTGTCGATCGCCGTGTTGCAATCGATCTCGATTTCACGCGAGTCAATGCTTCCCACTGGGTGGTTCTCGAGAAAATGGTGGAAGTAGTCCTCCTTGTCAACGGCTGTAAATCGGGGTCTGCTCGATACGGTCGGTAGAAGAAGGGATGTTGGTGCGTAATGGGCGGCCACCTTATGAACATCTCCCGTTTGGAGATCCCCATTCCAGCGGTCAAATAAAGCGGCGATCTGCTCCTCACTGGCCTCTATGCATTCTTCCGCATGTTGCGCAACAGCTTGGTGAACATGCGCCGGAGGAGCATCTACCGTGGGCAGAGCGGACGAATGGTGGGTGGTGATCAACCATTGTTTCCCGTCCCACTTGTAGGTAAACGTATACCGCGCTTTCACGGCGGCACCGGTCTTCTTGAAGGTGAAGGTATAGAGTCCGGTGTCGATCGCCGCATTGCAATCAATCTCGATTTCACGAGCGTCTTGAGAGTCGATGTGCCCGACCGGTTGGTTTTCTAGAAAATGGTGAAAATAGTCTTCCTTATCGTAGGCCGTGAGTCGTGGCTTGCTCGACACCGTCGGCAGCAACACGGACTTTGGCGCGTAGTTGGCGGAGACCTTGTGAACATCCCCGCTTTGGAGTGAGTCATTCCAGCGGTCGAACAAAGCCGCAATATCCTCCTCGGTGGCCGCCACACACACTTCGGAATGTTTCGGAACCACGTGGTTAAATTTATGAAGTGAATCGGCTTTCGCCGTGTCAGCTGGTTTTCCCGCACAGCCCACTACGGTCACAGCAACAGCCGCCAGCAATAAAAAAATTGCCCTCATGACCTCTCCTCCCCATTGTGGATTGATCACCCCTGGCACGTTATGGATATGTAAAAACAGGTTGCTACGTGAAACAGAGCTTAAACTAAGGGGCTCAGTATAGTTTCGAGGAAGTCAGATTCGCAACTAGCCGTTCGTGGGAGGAGAGGATGTTTGGCAAGATAGAGACGTATTCCTAAGTTGATGGGTAGCAACCTGTCAGGCAGGGTGGCGTCCGGTGCTATCAACACGATTCTGGTATTCGTTGAAGTTACTGTGGGTAGATTGACGAGTGGTCACTGGTGATCAACCACTGCAGGCCATCCCATTTATAGACGATGTTGTATCGGGCGTTGACGATGTTCCCGGTCCTCTGGAAGGTAAACGTGTAGAGGCCTTCATCGATCGCCATGTTGCAGTCGAGTTCGATCGTGCGAGAATGAACGTGGACTACCGGACGGTCTTTGAGAAAATGGCGAAAATAGTCTTCTTTATCATCGAGCGTTAATCGAGGTTTGGTCGAGGAGAGGGGAAGCAAGACGGACCTGGCTGCGTAATGGGTCATGACCCTGTGGGCGTTGCCACTTTGGAGCGATTCCTTCCAGCGGTCCAAGAGGGCCTCGATCTCTTTTTCACTGGCCGCCACGCACACTTCTGAATGGCGCGCAACGGCGTGGACAGGTTCATCAGGCGGCGCTTGCTCAGCCGGTAATTTTGAAGAGTGGTGGCTGGTGATGAGCCATTTCATCCCATCCCACTTGTAGGTGAAGCTGTACCGGGCTTTCACGGTGACCCCGGTCTTCTGGAAAGTGAAGGAGTAGAGGCCTTCGTCGATAGCCAGGTTGCAATCGAGTTCAATCGTACGAGAATCAATACGCCCTTCCGGTTGATTCTCGAGAAAGTGCTGAAAATAGTCTGCCTTCTCCTCGACGGTGAACCGAGGCTTGCTCGATGCGGTCGGAAGCAAAACGGATTTCGACGCGTAGTTCGCCACAACTTTGTAGGGGTCGCCTGTCTTCAGCGATTCATTCCAGCGGTCGAACAGGGCGGCAATGTCTTGCTCACTCTCCGCCACGCACACTTCCGTATGCTGCGGCACATCGGCAAAGCTCACGGTGGGGACTACGGCAAGTGCAAGCCACAACAAAAGTACTCGCATGTCCAAGCCTTTCCCTCGTATGGGGCGATTATTGTGGGCCTATGCGGGACAACATAATGATGCACGAACTGATGCCCAAATTATACACCGGCATTCATTTATATTGGTAGGAACCGGTCAATATCGTACGGGCATGAATCGGTTGTCAGAGATGAAACTATTTCTGCTTACCGAAATATTCCTGGCGGCCAACGGCGACATCAGCGACATACATGAAACCGGAATGCCGCTCGAAGAGGGGGCGAAGGCCGGCAAGAATGGGCTCGACCTTTTCTTCCGGGACGACCGTGAGGATCATCTCGAGGCTCTCTTGCTCGCTGAACATGAAGTGTGCTTCCCGCACTCCATGGTGTCCTTTGCCTGAAATATTTCCGATAATCGTGTAGCCGGAGGCCTGGACTCGGTCCAACAGCTCGGTCACGAATGCGCGATGTTCACCCGCGACGATCACACGAACTTCTTTCATTGGATGCAAACTTGCCTTGCCCATCAAGAATCTCCTTTCCGGCCCCGGTTCTTCTGATCACGAAATCAGCGGTGTCATTTGTGATGCGTCTTGTATGATGCGGGTCCATTCTCCATTGGGTCGATATCGATACCAGGTCCTGTCCTCTGGGTCGAGCACGACGAGATGGACCCACTCGTTGTGATAATAGTGCTGAAGCACTTCGTGTCGGGCAATCAATTTCTCGATTCCCTTCCGTGGAGCCTCAACCACCGTCAATAAACGCATCGGTTCGTGGTACGGCATCTCGCCGTTCATGACAGTCTGTCTGGCTAATCCAAGCCGGAGATCGCTCCAAGGGCCGGACATGATGCCGAACCGTCCCACCACGTTGTGGTAGATCTTGCTGGCGCTCCCATAGACTTCGTTATCGACGGCGGAGAAATAATGCTCCATGTTGATCCATTGCGCCACGACCTGGGGTGCGGTAAGCAGCACCTCAAGGAAACGATGGCTGGGATCCTCTCGATGGTCATACGAATGCATGAACACACGTCCCTTGAGATCTAGGCCCTTTGTCAACTCACGGCGAGCCACCAAGAAGGTGGTGTTGCTTGAGAGCCCCCACTCTGGACGGACCTGACTCCAATCGACACTCCGCTGGCGCACATGGGCCGAAGCCTGCGAGTCGGTGAGGCCCGGCAGGAGTTCAGGGAGTCGGCTGCACCGCTCTTGGCTGGCTAGTTCCGAGGCTTCTTTCAAATCTTCCTGTAGCCTCGCTAAGTCGGCACGATGGGTGGGCGGGACGTCTTCCAGGTCGAACAGCTCAACGGCATCGGTGGTCGTATCCATCTGTCCAGCGAGAAAATGCGTGTCGGATGGAATCTCAATGCTGGTCTTCCTCAAGCGATCCCTTACGAGATGACTGTTTGCCATCATGGCCAGGACACGCGCATTGGGCTTGCCTTCATTACCTCCACAGGCTCCACAATCGAGGGCCGACTCATAGGGATTATTCTCCGACGTACTGCCGTGGGCACAGAACAGCACGAGGCGAGCAAAGTTCTTGGTCAGCCCCATCATCCGCAGTGCAGTGTCGACGGTCAGCGTTTGCTCCTCCAGCGTAAACCCGGTTCTCGTCAGCCGTTCCTTGTATCGCGACGAAGCCCGAGGATTCAGATCGTACTCTCGCTGCAGGGCCGTGACGAACGCGTCGAGTGCCTCTGCCTTCAACCCTACGCTCTCGGCCTCCTTGAGGAACAGCGCTTCCTGTGGATTGGTTTCTTGAAGGACCCGCTGTCGGAGCGCTTCAATGAGTGAGGGCGTCATCCTGGCACTGCGCAATCCAAGTCTTTCCAGGAGCGCCCTTCGAAGCAGCTCCTGTTGTTCGACTTTGAGCATCTCTCCGGTCTCGCTGGGTGACAGCTTGTCGACTGTGAGCGTCGTTGGGAGCGATGGAACGAACTGTTGCCGAAGCCAATTCGCAATCCGCTGGTAGAGAGACGGAAGGAGCGTCTTTCCAAAGATCGGAAGGCTGTAAAACCAGCCGATCGATTCGACCATCACGTACGGCGTGATGACGTTTTCTTTCAGGTCGTGCAGCAGGGTGTGCCCGGCATGGACCCACTTGGCCCAAGCCTGGTGCTTTGAAACCTGGTGATCGAGGTAGCTGCGAGGTATTTCACGGACTTCATTTTTTGCGCGCATGATGACTGGGAACTGTTCGGTGTCATGTTCCGCTCCCCACGCGCGGTAGCGGATGAAGGCGGCGAAGAAACCGGCAAAGCCGAACGTCTCATGTGGTCCGACTGCTTCGAGATGACGACGAAACGGCTCCGATCGCACATCAATGCAGTAGACCGACTGAGAGTAGGGGCGAATCGGAGAGCCTGCCTCGATATTTCCTATCGGACGTCGGGAAGCCTCGATGAGTTGTCCAATCAGAGGCTCGTGATAGCCAGCCTCAAAGGCCTTCAGCCAGATCGGTCCATGGTTCGATTCCGGGAAGGCTTCTATCCATTCAATGGCTTGTTTGAGATTATGGGCCTGGCTCTCGGCCAGCCGCACGCCCTCGATACCCAGCGATCGCCCCAGCGTGAGGAGTCGGCGTGCGGCACCACGCTGACTTGCAACCTGTTGCCTGGGAACGACGTCGGTACGGTAGCGAGTGAGCACCGTGCTCCACCCTTGGCCTTTCCGATGGGCCAACCGATCAACTTCTTCGGCATACAGTGCAGGCAAGTGGCCGGCGATCCGCTGTCGCCGCAGATAGTATTCTTCTGAATAGTCGCGCATGTACGCGGTGATGTCCTCGAATCGTCCCTGAATGTCCAGGTAGTCCCGACAGGCTGCCTGCACGAGTTCTCGTGCATACCACAAGCGGATCGCCAGGAACTTCACAAGACCCACGGGGTGGGTTTGCTGCCACGGATAGTCCCGCTCCTCACCGCGCCATTTAATAAAGCCGGCCCAGCCGGGCAAGGCGGTCAACTGCAGCGACAAATAATCTTGCCGCAGTTCCATCGGAATGCCCAACATCTCGAGGCTCTCCAGGAGCACGTCTTCTGGATAATCGGGTAGTGCGGCGATCTTGCGCCGGCTGTCGGCAATACCGAGGAGCGACCATTCTTGACTCGCCAGGCGCTTCCACGACTGGTAGAGCCCCCCCTCACGATCCGGCATGGGCCAAGCGGCATGGCCCTCGTCGAGAAAGGCTGAGCACCACTTGATCATTTGCTCATTGATGCTCTGCACGATCGTGGTGCCGAGGGTGTCGTCACACCAGTGAGACAATGTCAGCCACCGACAGAGCGAGGACTGGTTGTCAGTCACGACCTTTTGGATTCGATCGTCCAGAGAAGGCGTCTCAAGAATGCGTTCCAATTGGCGCGCAATGCGCTCAATGAGATCTCTATCGGGATCTTCCAGCTGGTCATCAAGCGGCTCACGCGTCGGTGAGCAGAGTCCTTCCGTCAGACAGGTGCGCAACACCTCACCATGCGTGATCGTTCGCGAGCCAAGGGTGATCTGTCGATTCTGCGTCAACGGCTGCAGGGCGGTCTCCACATGCTCGAGGCGGATTCGACCGGAGGTCACGTAGGCCCGATACACGTCGCTTGGGAGATAGCCCTCGCCGTTCAGAAACCGCTTGCCGCGTCCGACAGTTTCCTCAAAGGGAAGGTATTCCAGGCTGTGGAGTGGGTTGTGGTGAACAAAGGTCCGCATCGGCCAGTACTGTGCAATCACCTCGCCAGCGAGTCGAACCACGCCGCGCAATTCCATTCGTCTCGATTCGAGGTCCATCACGTCGTTCATCGTTGCCATATGGTACCTTGAGAAACTGCGTCGACCGGCTGTGTTGCCATGGTGGACGCAAACCAGTTGTTCGGGGCCAATCCGAGCAGAGCCAATACCAGAATCGTGGTGACGAGTGCTCCCCATTCACTGGGTACGACGTCGTGATGCCGTATGTCACTCCGCCTCACGCCGAATAACAGCCGTTGGACGGCGCTCATGATGTACCAGGAGGCGGCCAGCCAGGCCGAAAGGATGATAAGGAGACCGAGCAGTGAGGGGATCGGCGAATGGAGCAACAACCCCATCAAGCCTGCGAACACCCCGAAGGGCGGAAGGCCCATGGCCGCCAGCGCGAGGAGCGAAAGCAGGACCCCATAGCTCGGCATGGACGAAGCCAAGCCGCTGATCGACAGCGGATCCACATCGTCCCCGTATCGTGTCCGGATGACCTGCCAGGCGATGAGCAATCCGCACGTGGCAAGGCTGATCGCTGCGACGAGTACGGCCGCACGAGAGGTTGCCATGTGCGACATGGCGGCAAACCACCAGAGCACCGAGAAGAAGGAGAGACTGCCGTAGGATACCATCAGGCGAACCCGTGTCTGCGCCAGCGCCTTGACGGCCCCATAGAGGGCGCCGGCTAAGGCAAAGAGGCTGACGAGACCGGTGATGGTAATGGGTATGGCGGGAAGCATCGCGACCATGACGTGCAGGCCGACGGAAGGGAGAAGGACCGCAGCAAAAGACGGGAGGTTACCCGGCAGGCGCGTGAGCGCCGTCAGATACCCGGTATGGAACGGGAGGAGCGGGATGAGGACCACACAGGTCAGGAACGCGGCTGAGGACGACATCGGAGGATCGGTGAACGTGGCCATGATCACACCCAAGCCGGCGAGACCGAAGAGGCCGATGCCCCACCAGGAAATGGGCCACAGGGTCGTGTGGTGTTTGATCAACAGGCCGGTGATGGTGGCCAGCAGTGCCAGCAAGAAAAAGTGGCCAATCACACTAGGATGGGAGATGACCCCAATCCCAAACCCGAGACAGAGAAGAGTCATCAGCCAGGAAAGACGGTGGTCCTGATGAGTCGGTTGTCCCAAGAGCGAGATGATCGAGGCGATCGGGAGCAGATACAGCAGCAAGGGACCTTCCGGCGCGGTCACACCCGCTGCGGCGATCGGGGCCAGACTGAGAACGGACCAGAGCAGGCAGGATGTCTTGAGTTGGTGTGGGTCCTGCCAGCAGAATATTCGACCGGTCAGCGCACCGATCAGCGGCACAGTAGTCGAGAGCCAGGGGAAAAGGTCGTGACCCGTCATCGCGACCACCCCTGCTCCTGCTTATCGATCCAATGCACCACTCGCATGATGGCGCGTCCGGCGCGAGCATACAATTCGTCGGCATAGAGTCGGTTCATGAGGGCCACGTAGAATCGATTGCGGACACGATCGATCCAGGAGGGCATCCACACGCGCCGCCCATGGGCTTGCAGGTAGAGATAACACCAGCCGAGCACTGTTAGCCCGGTGGAACCGACGATGATGAGGTCGAACAACCAGTCGGGAAGGTCCGCCGCTTTAAAATAAGACGCCACTTCCTCGGGGTTCGGATAGAGGAACGCCGTGAACGACTCGACGGCAAACAGATAGATGAAGATGACGAACAGCAAGGTCACCAACATGGTCGACGAGACTTTCCAGGATGCGACCGCCCGCAGCCGCGTGAGTGTCAGAATCGCTTGCGACGACGTGATCCAGATGAAGAAGAGGATGATGACGGTCCCCTGTGACTCCAAGAGCGGAATATGCAGGACACCATGCGTCACCAATAAGATCAGCAGCGGGATGACCAGCGTCGTCGCGAATCCGGTCGACCAGGTGAGTCTGGAAAGTTGTCCCTCCTCATGGTGCGCCTGGTCGTGTTTCGTGTGGGGAAAGTGCGGCTCCAAACGGGCTTTCTGAATAACGTTTCCGCAATTGAGGAACACGGTGGCCTTGAAGAGGCCGTGTGCGATGAGGTGGAACACCGCGAGCGAAAAAGCGCCCAAACCGCACTCCATGATCATGTAGCCCATCTGGCCGATTGTTGAAAGCCCGAGCGTCTTTTTGATGTCGTTCTGCACCAGCATCATGGAGGCGCCGATAACCGCCGTCGCGGTGCCGATCACAAAGGCCACATGCAGGGTGGTGGAACTCATGCCGAAGAGCGGGGCCAATCGATTGATCAAGAACCCGCCCGCATTGATGATGCCGGCATGCAGGAGGCCATGCACGGGGGTCGGGGCGAACAGCGAACTCGGTAACCACAAGTGGAGCGGGAACTGGGCGGACTTGCCCATGGCCCCTACGAACATCAGCAACGTAATGGCCGTGGCGGCATCGATGTCCATGCCGGGCCAGAGCGCGACCGTTGTGCGCGAGGCGGTCGCTCGTGCAAACAGGTCCGGCAGCTCGAGTGTGCCGTACACTTGGTAGGCGAGGATGATCCCCATCAGCAAGGCCATGTCGGCAAGGCGCAGGACGGTAAACGTCTTATACGCGCCCTCAAGGGTCTGGGCGTGGCTATGATTGTGCGCCAGGAGGTAAAGCAGGTAGCTCAGTAACTGCCAAAATAAAAACAGCATCATGAGATTCGAGCTCGACACCATGCAGATCAGCACAAAATCCGTGAGGCAGATGAGCGCCAGGTACCGGCGGTAGTGGAGATCCTGATACATGTAGTTCGTGGAATAGGCATAGATGATCGTACAAACAGCGGCAATCAGCGTCATCATGACCCCGCTGAGCCGGTCGATGTAGAAGCCGATCGGGATGGTCAAGGAAGCGGCCGTCGCCGGGTCATAGAACCGGATGGTTATCGGCCCGGAGGTCGTAACGAAGTAAAGCGTGGCGGCCGACCCGATACAGGCCGCCCCTATCAGCCACGTGGCGATCTTCGCGTGTGCATAACGCGTTGCGTCCTCGGCACAGAGCACGACCAGTGCTGCTACCAGCGGAAGAAACGGGACAAGTAGGAACACCCAAGTCAACACACGATCGCCCCTTACAATAAAAAAGCCAACCGCAATAGGACGACATGATGTCGTACCAGACGGTTGGCTTGTACTGCGACCGGCCTCTCATGCGAACTGCCTGTCGCCCTACGGCCCGATGATAGAAGAACAAGGCATCCTGCCTATCCGCAACAACTCATGAGAACAGACAGCATTGCCGGGAAGCGAATGCAGCTCCATGAATAATATGGGGCAGAGCATAGCGTCAAGCTCCAAATGGTGGAGTCAGCCTTCTACCCATGAACAGTCGGGCATCGAAAGTTGGAGTATGGCACTTGTTCGCCTCCCCACGTGACCCTATAATCGGTCGAGAAGCACCCATGGAAAACGCGATACGCAACGCGATCATCAAGTTCGAGCAGGAATTTCTTGGGCGAGGCCCCGATGAGGTCCGAGCCTTTGTCGTGCGGGATTTAGTTGTGGCTCGGCTCAAGGGTGTGCTGACCCCTGCCGAACGGCAGCTGGCCAAGACAACGGAAGGGGTCGAGATGGTAAAGCGGCTCCGGCAGAATTTGATCGCACAAGGTCGTGACAAGCTCTGCGAGCAAGTCAGCGAGATCACCGGCGCCAAAATTCTGGGCCTCTTCACCGATATCGATGTGCAGCTCGGAGAACGCGTCTTCGTCTTTACCGTGGATCGAGAGCTTCAGAATGGGAGATAACGAGTGCGCCGCTGACTCTTGTGAAAACCGGCGGCAAAGACGATTGAGGAATCATGCCCGGAATGTAGTCCGCAGGGTTCAGTTCATGAGTTTGCTTGGTTTTCAGTAAAGACAAAACCACTCATCTTCTCTTCGTGCTATTCCTGTGAGCAAGGGCTGACGGGTTTCTCTTCGGCAGTTTCTAAAGTCTCAATCGCCGATAAGACGGCTCAGCTCCATACCGAGCATGCACACTAGAGGTATCCATTATTTCACGGTATAGTGCCGCCGCATGGAATGGCTGAATTACCATCATCTGCTCTATTTTTGGTCTGTTGCGAAAAACGGGACTGTTGCCAAAGCTTGCGAAGAACTTCGCTTGGCCCAACCGACGATCAGCAAACAGATAGGACTTCTGGAGGAAACATTAGGAGAAAAGTTATTCACGCGGAGCGGTCGGCACCTTGTGTTGACGGAAATGGGTCGCATCGTCTTCAAGCATGCCGAAGATATCTTCTCAATAGGACAAGACTTGATGAATACCGTCAAGGGACGGGCAAGTGGCAGCTCAATTCGCCTGAACGTCGGCATTGTTGACGTGGTGCCGAAGCTGCTGGCCACCCGTCTATTGAACGCTGCCGTTCGCCAGTCCCCCGCCATGCGCTTGATCTGCTGGGAGGATAAGTTGGACCAACTGTTGGCCGACCTGGCGATCCATGGACTGGATTTGGTCATCGCGGATACGCCGGCGCCACCGACGATCAAGGTGCAAGCATATAATCATCTTCTGGGTGAGTCGGGGGTCACGTTCTTCGCGAGATCGAAGTTGGCAGCACACTACCGTCGTAACTTCCCTCGATCCTTACATAGCGCTCCGATCTTATTACCCACCTCCAACACGGTGCTACGCAGATTATTGGATGACTGGTTGACGCGCCAGGAGCTGGTCCCAACCATCATCGGGGAATTCGAAGATAGCGCGACCTTGAAAGCCTTCGGACAGGAAGGACATGGATTGTTTCCCGGGTCGACGGCCATGGAAAAAGAGATCTGCCGACAGTATCAAGTGCAAGTTGTACGACGGGTCGATTCTGTCAGGCAGAAGTTCTATGCGATTACCGTTGAGCGGCGAGTGAAACATCCGGTCATCATGGCTCTCTTCGACACAGCACGTCGGGAAGTGCTCAGCTAGACTTAAGGCCGTGATCTAGGAAAGCCTCATTTTCTTCTCAACGTGCGGACATACGCCAGCACCTTCCTGGACTGTTCCTCGGAAAGTCGCCATTTCCATGACGGCATCGTTGTCCCTCAACGACCATCGTGAATCTTCCCACGCTAACGACACCGAGCTCCTTCTGAGTCGTCGACTTCTGCACGGACGGTTTTCCCTCTTTGCCTGACGCCCGTGGCTCCTTAGGCAAGGTGTTCGAACAGTTCAATTAAACTTTGTCGGAAACTGTTTCACCAAGGCGGCCGTGAGGGCATCGGCAATAACATAGACATGATGCTCCATCACCGGCCAGGTTTCTTCCTCGCCGGCGTAATCTTTGTCTTGGAACTTGTTGATTTGAGCCACATGATGGTCAACATTCGTGGCATATAGATTTCGGACCGTCTCTTTGGAAAGGTGAGGATTGATCCCACTAAAAAAGGTGGCCATTTCGTCGGTGATCGATGCAAATTCGACCAGGGCTGCATCCTGGCGGCGCTTATTCCCAGCCACAGTGGCCTCGGAGTAGGCTTTAATCACGCCATAGTGCTTCGTCAGCAAGGTGCGGAACCGTTCAGAGACCGTATCGCCGTAGAACGGAGCAAATGTCTTCGCCATATCTCTTGTGTTGGTCGCCACGGCCTTCTCCGCAAAATCTCGCGACCTCAGATCATTTTTTGCGTTATCCAAAACGACGTTGCGAATCCAAAAGAGATGTCGAGACCATTCATCGCGCAAGACGGCCTGCATGTCCGCCACGGTGACAGGATGTGGGTCTGACATCGAGGACCACTCGTGCGCGCAACCCCCTATGCTGATGACGGTGAATACCAGTAGTGCCATGGACCGACGCATTGTAGTCATAATGATTGCTCCTTCATGTTGATAATAAGTAAACTCAGTTCTTCCCCAGGAGCATGCTCAATTTTCTATTACCTGGTTATTTCGACAATCAGAAGTCCGGATTCTAGATCAGCCCGACTTTACCTGTCGCAAGATCATAGACTGCGGATTCAACCCGCAATCTACCTGCTTTGGTCGTCTCTCGGATCACGGTCGAAGAGGCGCGCAGCAACTCAGCCTGGATCCTGGCATTGATCTGAATCGCTTTATCAATATTGCCGCCAGACTTTTCTATTGCCGGATGAATGCGTTGATACAACACGCTGATTTGCCCCGGTACAGTATCGGTTGTCATCGCGGCTCTCACGGCCCCGCAGTTACTATGGCCGATCACAAGAAGCGCTTTGATCCCAAGGACCGCCACGCCAAATTCCAGGCTCGCAACAATCTCTGGTGTCACCACATTGCCGGCCACTCGTGTGACAAAGATGTGACCGATCGTCTGATCAAAGACCAGTTCCACTGGGATACGAGAATCGGCACAGGCCAGTACCGCCGCAAACGGCTCTTGTTTATTGACCGTCCGCTCTTTCATGATGATTAGATTGTGTGTAATCGATGTCAGTTGATTCGTGGCAAATCGTTGGTTGCCGGCGAGCAATTCATGCAGGGCTTCTTCGGGACTGAGCGCGGTTTGGGCATGAAGCGTTCGAGGGGAAGCGAGATCGATTCCTACTTGCGTGGCCGCTCCAAGGACCGCACCTAAAAGAACCGTTTGAAGCAATTGCCTTCTGCCGATACCTGAGTGATTGCTCGCATGATCTGTCATGTTGCGTCCCTCCTTACATAGAGTGATCTAGACCCTGACAGGTAGATACTCTCATAGTCACCGTAGGTCATCCTGCTTGAAAGTCGGTTCGTTGGGCGATTCTTGTGGGCTCATCCAAAATGATGGCACACTCGCGAAAGGCCAGCTGAACATCAAGGCGAGACCATCCGGTGCAATGAAGCTTCGGTATGAAGCAGGATGATGCCGCTCTCTGCCTGGAAGGTAATGTGTATCGGTATGGGTCAGGCTGAGCCGATTCCATGACGGCTGCTCCGCGCGTTGAGACAGGCCCTCGTTTCTCATAACAGGTCCGATAAATTCCGCAGGTTCGGCAGACTTAAGCGACTGTCTCCCGTCTTCTGGTAGAGCAAGTACGTGACTATGTGCTCGTGACAGATCCGGAGTGACATATCCTGCGATGACAACCAGGCTCAGAATGATAATAACCCTGATCATGATCATGCCTCCTCTCGTTCCATGCGGAATGAAAGAGCTGAATTGCTCACGCTCTTCCTGATAGGCCGGATAACGATGCTCATGAAGTTGAAGCCGCGGCGGCCGACCTGGTCTGTACTCAGGTAAACCGCCGCGGTTGCCATTCAGTGGCGCTCTTCCTGGGTGATCTCTCGTTCGGCCTGTAACCAATCCTCTACTTCATGCCCATTCATTTCACCGCGCTGGAGGTACAGCTCGTACGCACGCAAGGCGATACTTTTCTGAATCGAAAGGGCGTCTCCTCCTGGTGTCACTCCGTTCACCGTCTTCTTCTGTTCCTTCTGACGCTCCTGCTTCATAGCTCATTCCTTTCTCTTGCTACGAAAGGCCCCACCGTATCCGGTATTCCCGAGGAGAAATCTGGTGCCCCTCTCCTCAGAACTCCATGACCTATCAGCGGTTCATCGGCTCCATGTACGGATGCACATACTCCACGATGATCTTTCCGTCTTGCGCCGTCACCGGGCTCTTTCCCTGGGACGTCTTTAGTGGGATGAGGAGATAGGCGTTTCCCATCGAATCGATCACTTCCAAATGGGACACCTGCTCGTCCAGATCCTTTACGTCCACCTTCGCTTGTGGAACGGCCTTGGGTTTGAGTTCTACACTGCTGCCGCTCATGGACGGCTTGTCACCTGCAAAGACTGTCGATGTCGCGAACACCACCGTTGCAGCAACGATGGATAGGACTCCCGCTTTCGATAGACCTTGAGCATTCATGACGCCCTCCTTGTGGGTTATGGGATAAACAAAGTACTCACATGGTCACATATATAAGGCCGATCAACTTATAGACAAATAGATAATAGAATGTTAGTTCATTTATAAAAGAAATGGATTGCTGTATACCGAGCCGATCAGAAAATGCCGGTGATAGATGTCATTGAAGGAGAGTTAGGTTGCTCAAGGATGTGGAAGGGGGCAGCGGCAATAAACCGACAAGGGCTCGTTCAGTGAGGCTTGCAACGCCGTAATCACAATGACAGCGTTCCCTCGCTGCCTGGTTCCAGGGGCGAAAGCCTCAAGAATCTGATTTTAAGGAAATGGTCAATTCGTCTGATTGGTCGAGGGACGTGTAGTGGCAGTGGCAAGAGATTCTTGCAGCCGAATGATGAGCGTGGTTCTTCCGGCTGACGGATCGAGGTCTGCGAAGAGGCTCTGCACCTTCGCCCCGATTGCCTCCTCAATTCGGTGAGACAAAAGGCTCTGACACGAGTCGAACATGGCTCGGTGAAACTGGCGAAGAAGTGCGCGCCCTTCAGTCGATCTTGCCAGCTGGTTTTCGGCTGGAATAGAGGTGGTTCTCGCCAACGCCACTTCGATGAGTTCATCACACACATGAACGTGGACGCTGGAATAATGGGCCTTCATGAATTCCGTGTGAAAGTCCAGCACGGCCAACGTGATCGCGTACTCCATTTCAGCTTTATTGGTCAACGCACTCGCCATGGTCTACCCCTCCGTACGCCACGAACGAATCCAGCGTCCGGTTCGTGGATCTTCGAGTTTTGTGCTGTAGTGCTCACGAAGAAACGCTTCCTGCTCAGGCGAAAGACCGGGTGTGCCAGCACCCAAGTCTTTGGACGAGCAGACCCTATTCATGTCGTGGGGTGAGGTCATGTCCTCTGACATGATGGCTATCTCTGCTGTGGCTAAGGACTTCATCGTGCGTCTCTTAGGGGTGGGACTGCACGAGTCACTCGGTGAGCGCCCTCGCGCCCACCGAGCGTTCCTCAATTAATAGGCTTTGCTGAATCCCGGTTCTCCATCGTAGGTCCACAATTTCTGAGCCGCTGACCACCACCAGCCTTTCTTGGTCAGAGCGTCCAGAAATGCATTGATATCCGCATCCTGCACGTCTTTGGTTGCCATGAACCGGCACCGGTACCAGTTCACTTGAAGGAGATCGGGGCTCACGAAGCCTGGCCAGACCTTCGTGCCTCGGTTCGAAATGAATTCACATTTGAAGGCTCCGATGTCGTCGAACTTCGGGGTGCCCTTCTCCGTGATGATGTACATATCGACTCCGACGAGTTTGATCTCTCGTTTCTTCTTTGTCGCCTTGGCGACTTCTGTAAATGTTGGCATGGGGTATCTCCTTGTTCAGTCTGTGCGCTCAAGTTCAGGCCTTCGCGTGCATCTTGTCCACGATCGCTTGTGCATATTCGTCTGTTTTGGCCGTCCCACCGACGTCGTACGTCACATGCTTTCGTTCGTCGAGCACGGCGAACATGGCCTTCTCGATCCGGGCCGCAGCCGCTTCTTCTTTGAGCCAACGGAGCATCATGATGCCGGAGATCAACACGGCCGAAGGATTGACCTTCTTCATACCGGCATACTTTGGCGCTGAGCCATGGACCGCTTCAAAGATCGCGCAGCCGTCGCCGACATTGGCGCCAGGTGCAAATCCCAAGCCTCCCACCAGTCCGGCGCAGAGATCCGTCAGAATGTCGCCGTAGAGGTTCGGCAGCACCAGGCAGTCGAACTGGGCCGGATTTCGCACCAGCTGCATACAGCAGTTATCCACGATAATGTCGCCGGACTCGATGTCAGGATGTTGCTTGGCGACTTCTCGGAAGGCATCGAGAAAGAGGCCGTCGGTCATCTTCATGATATTGGCCTTATGGACGCAGTAGATCTTCTTGCGCCCGTTGGCTTTGGCCCACTTGAATGCAAAGTCCGCAATGCGATAAGAGCCCGGCCAGGTAATGACCTTCAGACATTGCGCGACTTCATCAGACACCATATGTTCGATGGCGGCGTAGGAGTCTTCGGTGTTCTCGCGGAAATTGATGATATCGATCTTGTCCCAGGGCCGTTTAAGCACCGGGATGAGTTTCGCGGGCCGCACATTCGCATAAAGATCAAAGACTTTGCGGAGGGTCACATTGGCGCTCTTGTGTCCGGTGCCGATCGGAGTCGTCGTCGGGCCTTTCAGCGCCACTTTGTTCTTCGCGATATTTTGAATGGTCTTGTCTGGCAGTAGGGTGCCGTACTTTTCCAGACAGTCGAGCCCAATGTCCTCATACTCCCACTTAATGTCTACTCCGCTGGCATCGATGACGAGCCGCACCGCTTCACAAATTTCCGGGCCGGTGCCTTCTCCCGGTAACATCGTGATGACATGTTGTTTCCCCATTGAAAAACCTCCCTTAAAGCAGCAAGGGCGATCGGACCATCCGTTCCCCTAATTGGTGGTAAATGCAAATCAGAGTCCAGACTGCGTGAAGCCCGCACGACACGCACGCAACTGTGAGATTCAAATAAATGCGTGGAAAATAGCGACTTGTGCATCCTGGCGAAGAAGTGGGTTGCTCGACGTGGCGCATTGCTTGTGCATCAGCGCACGGATCGCGCTGCAACCCGTGCATCGATGCTCGGCTACCTGTCGGCGACTAGAGAGACTGCTGGAAGAGCGGCGTGGAAGTATGGAGTGGAGTAGATTCGGATGAGTAACCGCTTACTGCGGACGAACCAAGAGAACCGATGCATCCACCTTGGCGATCAACTGTTCAGCGACCGAACCGATCACCCATCGTTCCAACCCTCGGCGATGTGAGCTTCCCACCACTACAAGATCGGCGCCCCATTCTCGTGCACCGTTGGCGAGGGCGTCGACGATTCCAGTCACGCCGTACACGGCCTCGGTGTGTAAGACACGGGTGTCTATAGTCACTCCGTCGCCGACGGCGGACTTGGCCCGCGCCAACAGCCTGAGACTGTCTTTGGGGTCGGTATCCTCGGTGGCAACATGGACAATTCGGAGCGTGCTTTGGTTGGAGACAGCCATGCGCTTCGCTTCCATCAAGGCTTTCATGGAAGTGTCCTTCCCGTCGATCGCTGCCAGAATTTTGATGAACATGGAGAGGCATCCTCCTTGGTCGTTGATAGGTGAGTGAAGGAGGCCACTAGTCGTCTCCCCATCCTTGTGGCTCTTAACCCGTATGACTAATGTGGAGTAAATTTTCTAGCTGACGTCACCGCCATTCTTCTTGAGATCATCAATGTATCGTTTGACAATCACACTGCCTGGCATTTTTTCAATATTGACATACACCATATAGTGTACGATCCCGTGTACTGCCATCGCAATCAACAATCCTTCAAAAATCCCCACCTTAAAGACCAAGACGCCGCATAAAATGGCAAGGATCATGGCATAGGGACCATGGTGGGTCACATGCACAAGTCCCTCGATCATCTTCCAGCCAGAGAAGATCATGATGATCGCCAGCGCAAACTTTGGGAGATAGGCCAGAGCGTAGGTGTTGAAGGTAAAGAAGGTCACGACACAGCCGATGATGAGGACGGAGAATTTCGTATAGGCGCCAGCCAAACGATTGGTCGTGCTCTTGGCCAGCCCGTCCAGGTTGGTCATACCGCCGAAGAAGCTCGATCCCATATTCGCAACCCAGATGGCCAGCAAGCTGTTGTTGCTGTTGCATTTCCTCTTAAGGGGGTCGATTTTTTCAATGGCGGCGTTGCTCATGACCTGTTCGATGACGTCAATCATGGCGAGCATCACGGCAAACCCTATCATGGCGAGAACTGTGAGGGGGCTATCAAAGTGCGGGATCGGCAGCGCGAGCGTGAGCTCCGTGTCATCCATGGACAGCATAGGCACCGAGACGAACTGGGCGAGAATGGTCCCCGCGGCGATGATGACAAAGTAGGGAATTGCGGGTTGCGTGCTTTTGAACTTCAAAAAGAGCGCGACAAAGACGCCATAACCAACCATGGAGATCAGGATCATCTGGATACGCGCGCCGTTCAAGAAGGAATCGGCAGCTTCCAGGTCTGGGGGGAGCTCATAGGTGAAGGCAAGAAACTTGAGCGCGATCTTCAGACCGACGCCTGCCAACAGCCCTTCGACCAGGTAGACCGGCACGGCCACCAAAATATATCGCTGCCAGTTGAATCGCCAGATGATGGCTTGGATGGTCGCCGTCAGAAAAATCGCGAAGGCCATATTCTCCATGCCAAAGGTGGCAACGCCGACGGCCAACACCGGTGCCAGACCCGCCGCGATTCCTGGACAGCCGATGTAGTTGCCTGGCCTGAACCAGGCATTGATCCAGCCGATCAAACAGGCAAATGCGACGGTAGCCAACCCGACCTTGATCGGATACTCGGACATCATAGCGATGCCCACCGTCAAGGGGATCGCCATCGACCCAGCGATCAGTCCGGCGGCAGTATCACGTCCCGCATATTGTGCTTGAAAAGCGGCTGATCCAGATATGGCAACCGGCTCTGTCAGGACCGGTTGATCACTCCCGATATCACGAAGTTCATCTTCGGCTAACTCTACATTTCTTTCTGCTTCATATGTTGTCATGGGTAGTATCTCGACGGTGTTCGAACTGATTGACCTGGTGACACTCGGTCGCGCTCAAGAAATCCATCTCGTTATGATAAAAAGAGACAGCAAGAAAGGGGCCGTACATCCTGGCTGTGGCCCTGTGACTCAAGCTGGCATAGTTAAAGGAAAAATGACGAGAGGCTCAGGCTAGACTCAGGTCACTACGACCAGAACTCCAAGAGACTGAGTGCGGGTGCACATGCCCGTGCGTCTATGCACGGATTGGGAAAGCCATGACGCAGGGTAGGAATTCCAGTAGGGCAGATATAAAGGGTTTGGCTACCCCCAACCACCTTAGGAACCGGGTTTCCGCCGGCGCTCCAGCATCCAGCGTGTCACGCCAAGATGCTTGGCTGCCTGTGTTTTATTCCCGCCAGAACGATGGAGGACTTCTGTGATGATGCGGTCCTCGAGATTAGACAGGGACTCGCCGAGGCGGAAGGTCAAGTGGACCTGATCGGGATCCGTCGTGTCAGAAAAAGTAGATGTAGGCTGGGCCATATCCATCGCTGGCTGTGAAGGATACCCTTGCATGTCGGACGGAAAGTGAACCGATTCGAGCGTATCCCCCGGACAGAAGAGCACCGCGCGTTCTATGAGATTGCTCAATTCGCGCACATTGCCGGGGAAATAGTATCGAAACAGAAGGGCTTGTGCGCTGTCTCCGAAATGACGAACCGGTTTTCTCAGTGAAAGAGCCGATCGGGTCAAGAATTGCTCGGCTAATGGCATGATGTCATCCTGCCGCTCCCGCAGGGGGGGGATCATGAGAGTCACGACATTCAGCCTGAAGTAGAGGTCTTCACGAAACTCACCTTTGGTGACCGCCTCTTTCAAATTCCGATTCGTTGCGGCCATGAAGCGAACATCCACGGGTATGTTGGCTGAGCCGCCCACGCGCCGGAACATACGCTCCTCGATCACGCGTAACAACTTCGCTTGCAACGGGAGGGGGAGGTCCCCGATCTCATCAAAAAGGACCGTCCCTCCCTCTGCCAATTCGATCAATCCGGTTTTGCGGCTGGTCGCGCCGGTGAACGAGCCCTTCTCGTATCCGAAAAGTTCGCTTTCAAAGAGTTCCCGTGGAATCGATGGACAGTCCACCTCGATACAGGGCTTCTGGGCCCTGGCGCCGTTAGCGTGGATCACGCGGCTGATGTATTGCTTCCCGGTGCCGGTTTCTCCTTGGAGCAACACGGTCACACGGTCGTTCTTAGCGAGTTCACGGACCTGGCTCATGAAGGACTGCGTTGTCGGGCTCTTGGCAATAACGCGGCCGAGCGCATAGCGCTCCGCATCTTGCCCACTCTGCAAATGAACCTGGCGCTGCAGCGTGAGCAGCTGAGTCGCCCTGGTCAAGGCGTGCTGCAGGTCTTCCATATCGATGGACTTGGCGACAAAGTCGAACGCGCCGCGCCTCGTCGCTTCAACCGCATCCTTCACCGTGCCCCTGGCGGTCAACAGAATGACGAGCAAGTTGGGGGAGGTCTGCTTGACACGTTCGAGCACATCCAAGCCGGACAGATTCGGCATCACAAGGTCTAGCACCAGAATGTCGGGTTCAAAGGTCTTCAGGATGGTCAAGCATTCTTCTCCAGATCCCGTCGTCTGCACGGTGTAGCCTTGATCGGCAAGGCGCAGGGCGAACGCTTCGCGGACCGAGGCTTCGTCTTCCACCAATAGGAGTTGCCAGGTCATATTAAGTCTCTCGCTTCAGAGGCAGCCACACCTCGACGATTGCTCCACTTCCGGGAGGGCTGCTAATCGCCAATTGCCCGCCGTGCCGCTCGACGATGTCGTGCGTGATCGTCAAGCCCAGGCCGACTCCTTTCGCCTTCCCATTCGTAAAGAACGGTTCGAAGATTCGCTGTAGATCCTCGGGCTCGATGCCTTTTCCCGTGTCGGAGAAGGTCACCGAAATCCCCGGACCTTGTTTAGCTATCAAGGCGATTCGGATCGTCAATTCTCCTCCGTTCGCCATGGCGTCGATCGCATTCATTGAGATATTCAGAAAGGCTTGTTGCAGGTGGGCACGGGAGGCATCCACCACAGGAACCTCCGGGATGATCTTTCTTACAAGAATCCGCTGCTTGCTGAGATTGGGCTGTAGCAGTGTCAGCATGTCGTCGATCAGGGAGGGGAGATCGCAGGGCTGGAGATCAAACGGGCGTGGCCGCAGTTGGCCTAAATGGGATTCCAGCAGCTCGTCGATACGGGCTGCTTCACGCGCGATGAGCGCGCAGCGGTCTCTGGCGGCCCGAGGCAATTGGTCTTGTTCCGCGAGATGCGTCGCCAGACTTCCAAGTCCGATTAACGGATTGCGGACTTCATGCAAGATGCCGCCGGCCAGTTGTCCGATCAATTTCACCTGTTCAGCGTGGCGCAGGGCTTCCAGCATCTGCTCTCGCTCGCTGAGATCCGTCAAAATCGCCAAATAAAATTGCGTGGTCCCGTCACGATCCTTGACGGGGCTCACGCTTTCCCAGACCAGGAACTCCGATCCGTCCTTCCGGCGATTGACGAAACGATCCACGAACGCCAGTCCAGAGTGGATCGCTTGCCAGAGTCGTTCATAGAACTCCGGTGGATGCTTGCCTGACTTCAAGAGTGATGGCCGCTGGCCGAGTGCCTCGTCACGTGTCCAACCCGTCATACGCTCGATGGCCGGGTTCCACTCCAGAATGTACCCTTTGGTGTCGGTCAGCATGATTCCATCCTGCGCCGACATGAACAATCGATGATAGAGATCTCGCTGTGTATCGGCACGGCGACGTCGTTCCAGGACCGTTGCCACGGTATTGGCAACCGTGCAGAGAAACTCGAGTTCCTTGACTGTGAAGTCACGAACCGTCTTGGAATGGGCTGTCATGGCTCCGTACACCCGGTCTTCAACCAGCATCGGCACACACATGCCCGCGATGCCGCCATGCTCGGTCAGAAGCTTTGAGGGCGTGAACCGCGTTTCCTTTCGCAAATCCCGCACAACAACCGGGAGCCGTTCCCGGATGGCGTATCCGGCCTGGGAATGTGTCCCTCCTTCGATCGTCAGCTTGCCGATCAACTCCGGTTCAAGACCGATTCCTGCCACCACAGCCAAGTGATCGTCTGATTCTCGCGGAACAAGGATCTTGCACATCTCGAGTTCGAGGGCCTCAGCGGTATGCTTCACGGCTTCGCTCATCAGTTCCTGCGCCGGGGCATCACTGACGGCCAAGGTGCCGATCCGGGCCAGCACCGATTGAAATCGAGCGATTTGTGACGCTTCCTGTACCAGCTCCGTATGTTCTGTCACGTTTCGGAGAACCAAGAGTACTCCGGTCTCCCCATGGTACGGGACGACGCTGTAGCGGCACTCATAGATAAGCGTTTGGCCTTCGCGGTCAGCGAGCCGATAGGTTTGACTGCCCCTAGATCCCAAGGTTTCCTTATTCCAGACCATCGAATCGGCAAACAGGTGCGCACGTATACTCGTCTCATTCCGTGTGGGTCGGTCACGCGGCACGGCAGTCGCTTCGACCAGTTCGCCGAACTGCACATTCTCAAAAACCAGAATGCCCTTGGCGATGAGACAGAGTCCACCTTCCAGACAATCGCTCACCCAGGCCAACACTTCGGCAGCGGCGACTTCGGGTTTGGATTGAACCGGATTTTTAGCAGGAGAAGAATGCGTTGTGCGGTTCTTCACGCGCGGCCTCTGTCTGGGAAAGGGGTCCTATCGAGACAACGTAGTATACCGAGCCGATAGCGACATCGTCGAGAAGGATGAGAAGTTCTAGTGCAACGGCGTCTCGGCTGGTTGTGCAACGGAAGACGTTGTGACCAGCGGATCGCCGCGTTTGGGAGTGGGGTGCCAGCCCATGACCGCAAGCAGCACCAGGAAGCTGATGACATACGCGACCACGACATGCCAGCCGTGATACACCCAGCGACCGACGTTCTTCGCATCCGGATACATGTTGGACAAGGCCACGCCGGCCGACGAGCCGAACCAGATCATCGAGCCGCCGAACCCCACCGTGTAGGCGAGCATGCCCCAGTCATAGCCGCCTTGTTTCAGCGCGAGCGCGGTGAGTGGGATGTTGTCGAACACCGCGGAGACGAACCCGAGCCCCATGGCTGATTGCCAGGAGGCGACTGGCAATTTTTCCACCGGCATCATGGAGGCGCAGGTGACCAGTGACAGTAGAAAAATCGTCCCTTTGGTCGCACCGGGTAACAGACTCCAATCCGGTTTGCGTAACGGCGCCGAGACCAGGATCGCCAGGACCACGGCTACTCCGATGAATGGGAAGCTATCGGCGATTTCGGCGTGCGCCAAGTTGATGTACACGTTGGTGGAGATCGCCGTCACCAAAATGAAGCCCACAACACCGACGCGGCCCCAGTCCACATGCGCGCCACCGGGCTCATAGGCCATCAACGGCGAATGTTTGTTTTGCTGTAGCGCGGCCGGGATGCCAAATAGGACTAGTGCGACCACCGCGGCGACATACGCGTGGAATACGTCAACCGGGCTCACCCCGTCGATCCACATCATCGTGGTCGTGGTGTCGCCCACCACGCTGCCCGAACCACCCGCATTGGAGGCGGCGACAATCGCGGCGAGGTACCCAATGTGAACCTTGCCGCGAAAGACGGTGTGTGCCATGGCGCCCCCAATCATCGCCGCGGCGATGTTGTCGAGAAACGAGGACAGCACGAACACCATCGCGAGCAGCGCGAACGCACCCTTTGCTTGTCCCGGCAGGTACTTTGGGAGCACCGCGGGAACATGGCTTTCCTCGAAGTGCTTGGACAGCAACGCAAAGCCCAGCAACAGGCACAGCAGATTGGAAAGAATGACCCACTCATGGCCCAGGTGGCTGACCAAGCCTGGCAGGCCATCGCCAGTCTTGAACCCGGTGAATGACAATTTGTACAACGCGATCGTTCCGAGGCCAGTAAGTGCCACCTGCAGCGTGTGGTGGTGGAACAGCGCGACACCGAGTAGGGTGAGGGCGAACAAGATGAAATCGAACGGGATGCCGAGCACGGTGGGTGGGTCGGTCGCCGCGACAGCGAACGACGGGGCGAGCCATAACGCGAGCGCGGCTCCGGCGATGCCCAGCAGAGGGCCGGTGCCCTTGCGCGACGACGGAATCTTCTGCTCTTCAAACCGCATGACGCTCCCTCTGCTTCGCGTTGATCATCGCAATGCGGTCGTTGTGCAAGCGCCCGACTCAGGCGACTGTCGACGAGAAGTTTGTTGATTGTCTTTACGGTGGATCGGGGATGGTCGAACGGGAATCGATCCTATCCTGCCAAATTGTAGAACCAGAGGCCGTGGTTCGGAGTGACAACCGGACGATCCAGATACACCGGAAATCCAAACGAAACCAGAAGCTACACAGCCAGATGAGTGAAAATCAAGGCAAACTTTCCACGAAGCATGCGTCGAAGACAACTCGGTGAGATGTCTGGCCAGTGTTTCACTGATGATGCAAGGGGGACATCACCATCACCTGGTTTTAAGTTCAGTGAGCGCGATGGGCTTGAATGTTGCGTCGAAACTAAAGTCATTTGACCAACGTGACGGGGACCTGGGTCAGATGGACGACCTTGGTGGTGACCGAGCCCATCACGAGCCCAGCAATACGCCCGAGTCCACGCGATCCCATGACGATTTCGCCGGCCCCAACTGCCTTGGCGCACTCCACAATCTTTTCGGCGGCATCGCCTTCCATCGCACTGCTAGCGAACGCCACGCCCGACGAGCGCAGCAGTTGCTCCGCCGGTTCGAGAATCTCGCGATTATGCTGCGCTGCCATTTCCGCTGCTTTCTTGTCGCCCACGTAGACCTGGATTTCTCCGTAAACGCGTAGCGGGGGATGCACAGTTACGAGATGCACGCGACCTTGTGGTTTTTCACGTGCTCGCTCAACGGCAAGATGTAGTGCACGCATCGCGCTCTCCGAGCCATCGAACGGAACCAAGATTGTGTTAGGCATAACGGCCTCTTTCAAGCCAGTGGCGACCAATTAAAGAAGATTAGTACATCCTATATCTCGAGGATTCAAGTAGCCAGTACATAAATTCACCGACGGCGTGGTTGTCTCGGCCCTCTTACAGCAGCTCTTTCCTCGGAGACTGCGGACGGGCAAGACGTTCCGGGCAGGGCTTGTCGCAGCCGGCATCGCACTCCAGACCGAGACGCTCAAGACCACCACAACTGCCGCCGATCGGACGGCGACCGACCAGGACACCCACCGCCATAGCCAGGATCGCAACCACCATGACAAGAAAGGTCACCAGGAAAATGGTCATGATAGTTCCTCCTGTTTCCGGTACCGTTGGAAGGCACAGCAGACGTGTTCTTCGAATTGTCCATCACGTTCGATGACGAAGAGGACGGGAAGGTTGAGCCGTTCAGCTATGGCCATGCCACGCTCAGGCCCCAACACTTGAAATGCGGTGGCCCAGCCATCGGCTCGCATGCTAGTCTCCGCCAGCACCGTCACCGACACCAGGTGATTATCGACAGGCCAGCCGGTTGTCGGATCGATGGTATGGGAATAACGTCGCCCGGCGATTTCAAAAAAATTCCGATAATTACCCGAGGTGGCGAGCGCGATGTCGCTGAGCGCCAGCATCGTCTGCACCGAGCGTTCGCCCGATAGCGGTTTCTCAATCGCAATCCGCCAGGGTGTGTCGTGATCCTTGAGTCCGCGTACTCGAATCTCGCCACCGATCTCGACCATATAATGGTCAATGCCCTGTGTGGTCATGAGCTCAGCAACCCGGTCTACACCGTAGCCCTTGGCGATTCCGGAAAGATCCAAGAAGACATCGGGGCGGTACTTGCGTATTGCTTGCTGAGCCTCACTGAGTGTGACTTTGTCGAGACCGCTGCGCCTGCGCGCGGCGGCAATGTCGGCTTCAAGCGGGATGCGGTCAGGATGAAACTCGGGGCCGAAGCCCCAGAGATTGACCAGGGGACCAACTGTGATATCAAACGCCCCTTCGCTCTGGGCTCCGATCTCGAGTGCGGCTTTGAGCACGGCACGTAGCGAATCGGATGCGGGCACCCAGTCGGTAGTGCGCAGACGGTTAAAGCGCGATAGCTCCGATTCCGGGTCATAGGTAGACATGGTGTGATTGATCTCGGCCAGTAAGGCATCCACTTCGATTTGCATTGCCTTCAGTGTCGGAGCGTTCTGGGTGGGGCGGTATTTCACGTTATAGGTGGTCCCCATGGTGCGACCACTCATGTGCAGCTCCGCGACAGGCGGCTCAGGACGCAGCAGACTGAAGCCGGCACCGGCAGCGAGCAGAGCGATCAAGGCAATCAGCGTACGCAGGCGTGGAATGGAGGGATGCATGGACGGTCATCCTCCGAAATCATCGAGCATGATGTTTTCCCGCTCGACTCCTAGATCCAACAGCATCTTGATCACGGCGGCATTCATCATCGGCGGTCCGCAGAGGTAGTACTCACAATCCTCTGGCGCCGGATGGGCCTTGAGATACTCATTATACAGCACGTTATGGATGAAGCCGGTATAGCCGCCCCAGTTGTCCTCAGGGAGAGCGTCGGAGAGGGCGACATGCCACTCAAAGTTGTCGTGTGCCTCGGCCAGCTTGTTGAAATCGTCGACATAGAACATCTCACGCTTCGATCGAGCCCCGTACCAGAAGGACATCTTTCGTGTGGTCTTGAGGCGGCCTAGCTGATCGAAAATATGCGAACGCATGGGCGCCATCCCTGCGCCACCGCCGATGAACACCATCTCGTTGTTGGTATCACGCGCAAAGAACTCGCCGAACGGCCCGGAGATCGTGACCTTGTCGCCTGGTTTCAGTCCGAACAGGTAGGAAGACATTTTGCCAGGCGGCAGATTTTGCGTGCGCGGTGGGGGCGTGGCGATACGAATATTGAGCATAATGATGCCGCGTTCTTCAGGGTAATTAGCCATGGAGTAGGCGCGCTCGATTGGCTCATTGACCTTGGACACAAGCTCCCAAAGTTTCAACCGGTCCCAGTCGCTGCGAAACCGTTCTTCGATATCAAAATTCTTAAACGGGTGCTCATATGGAGGACAGAAAATCTGGATATACCCTCCGGCACGGAAATCGACATATTCATCCTGGGGAAGCTCCAGGACGAGTTCCTTGATGAAGGTGGCCACATTGTGGTTGGAGCGGACGGTACACTCCCATTTCTTGACCCCAAACACTTCATCTGGAACCTCGATCTTCAGGTTCTGTTTGACTGCCACTTGGCAAGAGAGACGGTAGCCCTCGCGCGCTTCACGCTTGTTGATATGCGAGGTTTCGGTCGGCAGAATGACTCCACCCCCTTCGAAGACCTTGACCCGGCACACTCCACACGTACCACCGCCGCCGCAGGCGGAACTGACAAAAATCTTGGCGTCGCCAAGCGCATTGAGCAACTTGCCTCCGATCGGGGTCTCGATAGATTTCTTGTCGTTGATGGTGATCGTGATATTGCCGCTGGCCACCAGTTTGGAGCGCGCACTCAGAATGAAGACGACGAGAATGAGGACGAACCCGGTGAAGACACCGACTCCCAGGAGGATCTCGATCATACGCGGTCTCTCATCTGACTCAGAGTTGAATTCCAGAAAAGGCCATGAACCCAAGGGCCATCAACCCCGCGGTGATGAAGGTGACGCCCAGTCCCTGTAACCCTTCTGGTATGTCGGAATACTTGAGCTTCTCACGCACCCCTGCCATTGCCACAATCGCGAGTGCCCATCCGACACCGGAGCCCACACCATAGGTGACGCTCTCACTAAAGTTATAGTCGCGTTCGACCATAAACAGACAGCCTCCGAGAATGGCGCAGTTGACGGTAATCAGCGGCAAAAAGATCCCCAGCGAGTTGTACAGGCTCGGGACGTATCGGTCGAGAAACATTTCCAGGACCTGGACGACCGCCGCAATGACGCTGATGTAGGTGATGAGCCCAAGGAAATCCAGACTCATCTCAGAGAGCCCCGCCCATGCCAGCGCGCCGTCACGGATCAGAAACTGGTAGATCAGGTTATTGATCGGGATGGTCAGACTTTGGACGACGACCACCGCAATGCCGAGTCCGAGTGCCGTGCCGATTTTTTTCGAGACGGCTAGAAACGTGCACATGCCGAGAAAAAACGTCAGCGCAAGATTCTCGACGAAGACCGCTTTGATAAACAGATTGACCAGGTCCATCATGAGGCCACCTCCGGACGGGGCGCATGATAGATCTGGTACTCAGGTTGTTCCACTTGTGCCGGTTTCCAGGAGCGCACCACCCAAATGATCATGCCGATCAGGAAAAACGCACTCGGGGGCAGGAGCAACAAGCCGTTCGGCACATACCACCCGCCATCTCGATCAAGCGGGAGGATCGGATACCCGAACAGGGAACCGGACCCCAACAGCTCGCGAATGATCCCGACGACCAGCAGCAGGGCGCTATAGCCGAGGCCGTTGCCGAGCCCATCAAGGAAACTGGGGAGCGGGGGATGTTTCATCGCATAGGCTTCAGCGCGTCCCATGACGATACAGTTGGTGATGATCAACCCGACGAAGACCGACAGGTCTTTGCTGATACTGAACGCATAGGCTTTGATGAATTGATCGGTGACGATGACCAGCGACGAAATAATGGTCATCTGCACGATGATGCGAATGCTGCTCGGGATATGATTGCGGACCAGACTGATGGCGGCATTGGAGAAGGCCGTGACGACCGTCAGCGCGATGCACATCGTGATCGTGGTCGAGAGTTTCGAGGTTACGGCCAGTGCCGAGCAAATCCCCAGGACTTGTAGGATGACGGGGTTATTGTCGACGATCGGGTCGAACATGATTTTCTTGTGTTGGTACGACATGCGCGTTAGCTCCTTTCGCGACGCAACCGGGACAGGTACGGCCCGTACCCCTTGTCGCTCAACCAGAACTTCAGCAAATTCTCCACCCCTCGGGAGGTGATGGTGGCGCCAGCAAGTGCGTCAACCTGGTGGTGAGACTCCGGGGTGGAACTGTCAACCGCGACCTTCGTTACTTCAACCTGAACTTTCCATTTTTCGTCGAAGAGGACTTTGCCGGTCCATTGTGCTCGCCACTTGGGATTGTCGACCTCACCGCCGAGCCCAGGGGTCTCGGCATGCTGATAGAAGCGGAGGCCCTGCACCGTTCGTAGATCTTCCTCAAGGGCAAGAAATCCGTACATCGTGGACCAGAGCCCGTAGCCGTACACCGGCAGGATCAGTTTCTTCAAGTCGCCGTTCTCACCGACAATCCGATAGACCGGCAGATAGCGCGGTTCGCGTCTGATCCCCGCCAGGTCTTCTCGGCGGGTGAGTTCGATAGAGATCACGGGATCCTTTCCGGCCTTGACGATATTAAAGGTGTCAGGATCGATCCCCTTCACCTCGTCGCCGGTTGCCAGTTCGACCATACGAGGGTCAATCCGTTTCAGCGCTTGTTCTTCCGTCAGTCCCTCTTTAAGGAGGCCGGAGACCGCAATCACATTCCGTATGAGATCGGCCTTCTTATTCGATTCCTGAATCGGTCGAAGGAGCACTGCCGCGCCGGCGACCACCACCGAGCAGACCAGACAGACGACAAACGTCACCAGCAGCGTCCTGCTCGCACTCTCAACCGGCGCAGTGGAGACGGCGGAATCGGATTCAGACGCGGACATGGCGGCGAAGCCTCCGTCGGATATTCAGCTGAATGACCGTATAATCAATCAGGGGTGCGAATACATTAGCAAACAAAATCGTGAGCATCACGCCTTCAGGAAACGCGGGATTCGCCACGCGGATCAGCACGGTCATCGCCCCGATCAGAATACCGAAGGCCCAGCGCCCGGCACTCGTCATGGCGGCTGACACGGGGTCGGTGGCCATGAAGACCGCGCCGAAGGCAAACCCGCCCAGCACCAGGTGCCAGTACCAGGGCATCGCCACCATAGGATTGGTCTCGCTGCCGATCATATTGAACAGGAGCGAAGCTCCGACCATTCCTACAAAGCACCCGACGATAATGCGCCAGGAAGCGACCCCTGTATAGATCAGGAATGCTGCGCCGAGCAGACAGGCCAGAGTGGAGGTTTCCCCCAGGGAGCCTGGCACCAGGCCGAGAAAGGCATTCCACCAGGTCAGGCCTCCCTTGATGATCTCGTCGACGCCGCCCACTTTCCCAAGGCTGAGCGCGGTCGCGCCGGAATAGCCATCGACCGCTACCCACACGCGGTCACCCGAAATTTCGGCGGGGTAGGCGAAAAACAGAAACGCCCGAGCGGTCAGGGCGGGATTGAGAAAATTCTTGCCTGTCCCGCCGAAGATTTCTTTGCCGAGGACCACGCCGAAGCTGATTCCGATGGCGACCATCCAGAGAGGCATATTGGGTGGCAGCGTCAGCGTGAAGAGCATGGAGGTGACTAGGAAACCTTCATTGATCTCTTTCTGGCGCACCGTGGAAAAGACCGTTTCCCAGATACCGCCGACGATCAAGGTCACCAGATAGATCGGCAAAAAGTACAAGAAGCCATGGACCGTATTGGCCAGAATACTGCCGGCATCAAACCCGATATGGAGCGTTGCCAGCAGGTCATACCGCCAGCCTGTCTTGGCCATCCCCATTTTGGCGAGGGCCAGATTCGCCTGATAGCCTGTGTTGAACCAGCTCCACAGGATGCAGGGAATCAGCGCCACCACCACGTACACCATCAATCGCTTCAGATCGATGCCATCTCGCACATGCGGCGCGTGGTGCGTGGTTTCGGGAGAGGAATAGAAAAACCCATCGACCATCTCAAACACGGGATAGTACTTTTCATATCGGCCGCCCTTGGCAAACAGGGGCCGGAGACGATCAAGATAGCCTTTCATGCCTGCCATCAGCCTTCTCTCTCAATCTGGCTCAGCACGTTCCGCAGCACCGGGCCGTAGTCGTTCTTGCCGACACACACGAAAGAGCACAAGGCGAGGTCTTCCTCATCCAGTTCCATGCAGCCCAACTGTTGCGCCATGTCAGTGTCGCCCACCATTAGGTAGCGCAGCAACTGCGTCGGGAGGATGTCCAGCGGCATGATATCTTCGAAGTTGCCGAAGGGCACCATGGCGCGTAGACCTCCGTTTAGCCCGGTGGTCAACCCAAACTCTTCCCGTCGGTAACGGAAGAGACTCGATAGCATGACGTTACTCTGGGAGAATGTGTTCCGCCCAGGTGTGAACCAGCCCATGAACGTTCGTTCGACCCCTTCCGGAATCACGGATATCTGAAGGTGATGGCGCCCCAGATAGGACGACCAGCTAGCTGCGTGACGCCCCGACAAGATCGAGCCGGAGATGACGCGGCTCTCACCATCTTGAACCTCACCCTCGATCAACTCCTCGATACAGGCGCCGAGCCTGGTCTGCAACAGGCGTGGCTGTTTCACGTGAGGTCCGCCTAGCGCGACGATGCGCGTGGTCGATAAGCGGCCGCTGGTAAACAGCTTGCCGATCGCGATTACCTCTTGGTAGTTGAGGTGCCAGACCACCTTGTTGACGTCGACCGGTTCGAGGAAATGAATGTGCGTCCCCGGCAGACCGGCTGGATGAGGACCTTCGAAGCTCGCCTGGCGTACGTGGCTCAGACCCTGTGGCAACGGCAGTTCCGCAGTGGGTGACTTGCACACCCACAGTGGCATGGTGCCCAGGCGAGACAGCACCGTCAGGCCATGGCGGAACGACTCAGCCTCCGCTGTAATAAGTGGAACAGGATTGGCGGCCAGCGGGTTGCTGTCCATCGCGGTTATGAAGATGGCCGCTGGACGTGTGGTCGGGTCGGCGATCTTGCTATACGGACGCGCACGTACGGCCACCCACAGACCTGATGCCAAGAGATTGTCCACCACCTGCGTGTCGGTCAGGCTGGCCAGTTGGTCGACAGGGTAGGATGCAAAGGTCTCCTCGTCTTCGGTGTCGTCGAGCCGGATGACGACCGACTGGAGCAGGCGTTGCGCTCCACGGTGGATCGCACGCACTGTGCCGGCACCCGGGGCCGTGATGCGTACGCCGGGTAACTTCTTGTGCTCGAACAATGCTTGGCCGAGCTTCACCTTGTCCCCTTCGGCGACGAGCATGGCGGGCTTAAGATCAACATGATCCACGCCAAGCACGCCAACGTGGCGGACAGGTTTGGCGACATGGACTAGCTGCTCCGGTTTCCCGCTGATCGGCACATCCAGTCCCTTTTTAATTCTGATCATCATGGCAGTTGCAAAGACAGTCACGCTGTCGAGCTGGGTCAACGAGCGATCGTTAAAGGGTGATGTATTGTTTACACCACCGGATGAGCGTTTCCTTTTTATCCATCATGAGCGCCGCCATATAGGGCGGCAGTAAACCATAGGGGCAAATTGCCGCAGTACAACTGTTTGGGCATCTTGCTGTCAAGCCTCATTCTTGGGTCAGAATGTCAGATGGCTTGCCAGGGGTGTGTCTCTTAATCAGAACGGACATACTAGCATCAATGAAGGTGAGCAAGTGGCGAAATCCGAGAACGTCGTGGTACACAGAACCATGACTCGGCGCACACTGGAAACCCTCTCCTTCGACAACACCTATGCGCGGCTTCCACAAGTCTTTCATGCGCGATTGAACCCCACTCCCTTTAGCGCTCCGCCCTATCTCGTTCATGCCAACCCTGCGGCAGCCGAGCTGATCGATCTCGATCCAGAACAATGTACGAGGCCAGAATTCTCGGCGCTTTTTGGCGGGAGCGCGTTGGCGCCTGGCATGGAGCCGTTGGCCATGCTGTATTCCGGCCATCAGTTCGGTGTCTATGTTCCGCAACTTGGTGACGGACGTGCGATCCTGCTTGGGGAGGCAACGAACGAACGAGGAGAACGGTGGGATCTGCACCTGAAAGGGGCGGGGATGACACCGTTCTCACGCGATGGAGACGGCCGGGCGGTGCTGCGCTCGACGATCCGTGAGTATCTCTGCTGCGCGGCCATGCAGGGGCTTGGCATCCCGACGACGCAGGCACTCTGCCTCGTCGGCAGTGACGACAAGGTCTATCGCGAACAGATCGAGACTGGCGCGATGGTGGTCCGCATGGCGCCGTCACATGTCCGCTTCGGTACATTCGAGGTCTTCTACTACCGAAAGCAACATGAGCATCTGAAAACGCTGGCCGACTATGTGATCGAGCACCACTTTCCACATCTTCGTGAGGATGGCGACAAGTACGCCCGGTTCTTTACCGATGTCGTCGAGCGCACTGCACGGTTGATCGCTCAGTGGCAGGCCGTCGGTTGGGCGCATGGGGTCATGAACACCGACAATATGTCGATCCTCGGCCTGACGCTGGACTATGGGCCGTACGGCTTCATGGATGAGTACGACGCCGGCTTCATCTGTAATCACTCAGACCACAACGGCCGCTATGCCTTCAATCAGCAGCCCTACATCGGGCTCTGGAATCTGAGCTGCTTGGCACAAGCCTTGGTGCCATTGGTGGAAAAAGCTGTGTTGAAAGCAGGCCTGGAGACCTATCAGCCCCTATTTGATCGGGAATATCAGAGGCAGATGCGGGCGAAATTCGGATTGGTCGACGCGCAGCCGGAAGACGACGAATTCATTCGCGACTTCATGGGCTTGCTCCAGGGCAGCCATGCGGATTACACGATCGTATTCAGGGAATTAAGCACGTTTTCCACGGCGGAGGACGCGACGAACGACAGACTGCGAGAACACTTCCTCAGCCGTGATCGGTTTCACGAGTGGGCCGTGCGCTATCGAGATCGGCTGCGGAGTGAACGCAGCCATGACGATGACCGGCGTGAGAGGATGAATCGTGTGAATCCCAAGTACGTGCTGCGCAACTATCTTGCTCAGACCGCGATTGAGAAAGCACAACACAAGGACTTCTCCGAGATCGACCGCCTCTTCACGCTGCTGCAAGAGCCCTTCAAGGACCAGCCTGGCATGGACGCCTACGCCCTTCCGCCACCCAACTGGGGTAAACACCTCTCCGTGAGCTGCTCGTCGTAGTCGGCTCTGACTGTTGCATTGCGGTGTAAGGGACCTCGGCTTCACTCTCAGGACGGTCTGTTGTAGAGTGTCGCGCGTGGCATCTACACGAAGATCTCTCTGACGCACCACATCTCTGAAAAGCCAGATGGCAAAAAAACAAAGCGATTCCAAGATAGCGGTGGCAGGTGCCCTCACGCTCGTGCTGGCGCTGGCCGGCGTCATGCTGGTGAAAGAACCGCTGCGCAGCTCTCGACCAGTCGGAACGGGATTGGATATGAGAGCGACCGTCGAGGAGCAAACAGTGCGTGCCCGTTTGTGGGAAGATCCCGTGGCGGCGGTTCAGCGGGGCCTACGGGAAGTCAAGACGAGCCGGCCCTCCACCACTCCTGTTCCGCCGCTCACACAGCGGCTCCGATCACTCCGACACGCGATCGCAGATCGGGTCAAGGATGGCCATCATGTCACGGTCCTGCTGGTGACGACCAGCGGAGGACCCTATGTCGAAAGTACCGAGTCGCGGGTTCGTGATCGCTATGCCGTCGGGACGGCCCTCGGAGTGGCCTGTTATGTGCCGGAACAGGAGAGCCAACTGTCCTTTGTCGACTGGGATCCGCAGGGTCCTCTTTCAGCCTTGCCGTACGAATGGTACCGACTCCGGAAGACGAGGGTGTGCGGCGAGGAAGGGGCACGTGCTCAGGACGTGCTGGTGGTCTGGTTTCCGGACGACGCACTGAGCCGGGGATTTTTTGCGAGTCTGACATCGTTCTCGCAAGCGCTCGTCTGCCGAGAAGCTGAGAAGAAAAGCGAGTGCCTCCTCACGAATGATACGCGCAGGCTTGTTCGGTTGAATCCGAACCTGCAACAGGCCGTCACCTTCAAGATCCTGGGACCTCGTACCTCTTCGGCCTTTCGGGCGCTGCTGGCCGAGGCGGGTGAATCGTATGCCGAGCCCCACGAAGGGGTCGGGGTCTGGCCGAATGCCGATGGCTGGATTGAGCTGTACTCCCCATGGAGCAGTGCGATGAAAGGGCTTCTGGCCTACGGACTCACAATGGGTGGTGGGAAAAATGCGGCCTGTGCCACGTATGCCGCCTGCGAGCAGGAATTCGCTCGCCGGTTGTCGGACGCGAATATCCGCTTGGCCTATGATATCGGGTCTGATGATCAGTTGTTCGACTCGTTAGTCGAGGAGTTGGAGCGCCGGCAGGTGCGGCTTGGGTGGGATGCCGTCATCCTGATTGGGGAATGGGATTCGTTCTATGGGCGAGCCCTTCCCATTGAATTTCGGGCTGCTGCCTGCACAAAGGTTGCAACGTTGTCCGAGTGGGATCTGGAACGCATCAAGGTGCCGGTGGAGATTAAGAGTTGGTGTTCCACGATTCCACAGGCCGTTGACCTACAGATTCAACGACAGGCCGACTATGAATCTCTGACCCTCAACGTCCATCGGTATAGCTATTTGAGCGGCCTCGATGGGGAAGTCCCAGGGGAGGACAAGGGGAAATCCGCTCGTGCCGACAACGGCAAGGAGAGCCAGCGGGATCGTCCGGAAGGGACGAGTCAGGTCGATTATGTACGGGCCTTGGTGAATCGAATCCATGACGAGGGGGAGGGGGCTCGCGCCATCGGCATTTTGGGGACGGATCCCTATGATTCGCTCTTGATCCTCAAAGCCCTCCGTCCCGCATTCCCTCACGCCATTTTCTTTACGGTCGGCCTCGATGCCCGGCATCTGCACCCGAGCGAGTATAAATGGACACGCAACATGGTCATCGCCTCTCCCTTCGGGTTGCAGTTGGATGGTGGTTTGCAGCGAGATGTCCCGCCCTTCCGCAGCAGCTATCAGACCTCCACCTATTTCGCCGCGTTACAGGCGGTGGGCCATGTCCTGTGCCGCCGTGATGAGCAGGTTGGAACTCCGAGCGGTCCCTGTACCACCACCTATCATGCGGCATTGACACCCGACGACCGTCTCTACGATGCGGGATCTCATATCAGACTATTCGAGGCAGGCCGGAATGGGGCGGTGGACGTGAGCATCGTGAAGCAAGAAGCGGTGCGCACCATTCACCCTTTGCGCCCCGATCTGGGCCATACGGATGGATACGGCCAGCTGAGACAAGGCGTCGGATTTGACAATGCCGCCGTGGCCGCAGCGACAGCGGTGGGATTTGTCCTCGTGGTGGCGGTGGCCTGGAGCAACCAGCGTCTCTGGTCGGGCATCGTACGGTCTCCGCGTGCGCTGAGTACTGCGGCAGTGGTTCTTGTGGCGCTGTTTGCGGTGTTTGTCTTAGCTGGAGGGGCCGAGGCGTTGCTGGCCGGGCATGACAAAGGGGAGCCGTTCTCATGGACGGCCGGTGTCAGTATCTGGCCGAGCGAGCTGTTGCGGTTCTTCGTGGTGGTCCTGACCGTCCTCTTGTTCGTGAAGGGTGCCCGCGATCTCCAGAAAAACGGTGATCAGATCAGCGAGAAGTTTCAGTTCGAAGCGACATCGGGAGGGTACCGCCTTTCACTTCAGACCTTCTGGACGAATCTCCAGCGGGTCTACCATCCCCTCGCCACCATCGCCCCGATGAAGCTGGACCAGGCCTGGGTCCGGTATCGAGAAGCCAGTCGGCTGAGCCAGGGAATTGCGCGGACGTTCCTCTTGTTCATCCTGTACATGGGGGCGATGTGGGCCATCGGCTATTTTGTGTTGGACGAGGAATATATCCATCCCTGCCGTGGAGCCCTGAGTTGCAATGTGGACTCATTCATGACACTTGCCAGCGTCGGTATTGTGGTGCTGCTGAACCTGGCCGTGTTCGACGCGGTGATGCTATGCCGCCGGTGGATCGGATGGGTCATCAATTCGACGGGAGGGTGGTCCGACCACATCCGGAACGAGTATCTGCGGAACTACGGGTTGGGTGAAGCGCAGAAAACAGAGTTCGAGAAATTACAGTATCTCGCTGTGGTAGACCTTATCGCGCGGAGGACGGAGGTGGTCAATCGACTCATCCGTTATCCCTTCATCGCGCTCTTGATTATGATCGCGGCGCGCAACGAATATTTCGACATCTGGAATTACCCTCTCTTATTGCTGCTCTCCTGGTCGGTGAATGTGATGGTGGCGCTCCTCGGCGCGTTTCTCCTCTATCAATCGGCAAGCCGGGCGAAAGCGGAGATGCTCGCCGGGCTCAACCGGCAAATCGTCCAGACCTTGGGAGTCGGGAAGGATCACGACGTTCGAGTGAAACAGATCCAGCACGTCATCAGCGAAGTGGAAGACAACGAACGGGGGGCCTTTGTCCCTCTCTATCAGCAGCCGGTCGTTGAATCGTCTCTGTATGGGTTGGTGGCGCTGCTTCAATATCTGTATCTTAGTTAGGGGGCTGCATGCGTGAAGTGTCAGTCGGTGGATTAAAGGTCAGGCTCACCGGCGGAGTAGACGGGCAGGGGGGTGGTGACGGCCCTCTCGTCATGCTCCTCCACGGATTTGGCGCACCGGGGGATGATCTGGTGCCGCTGGCGGATGTGATCGATATTCCGGCCAAGACCCGCTGGCTCTTTCCGGAGGCTCCGCTTTCCCTGAACATGGGGTTCGGCGATTCGCGTGCCTGGTGGATCATCGACTTTGCGCGCATCCAGGAAGATCGCGAAGCTGGTCGCATTCGTGATTTATCCATTGAAGTTCCCCAAGGCCTGGCCCTGGCACGTGAGCGGTTTCTAGCCTTTCTCAAAGAACTCCCGAAACAGCTCCCGATCGATTACAAGAAAACCGTGATCGGCGGCTTCTCACAGGGAGCAATGCTCACCTGTGATGCTGTCTTGCAGACCGACTATCCATTTGCTGGGCTGGTGCAGCTATCCGGGAACTTGCTGGCTCAGGCGGTCTGGGAGCCACGTATGCCGAAGCGGAAGGGGCTCCCGGTCTTTCAAAGCCACGGCACGCAAGACGACGTTCTTCCGAACATCGGAGCCGAGCGCCTCCGTGACGCACTGACGCAAGCGGGCCTCGCCGTAGAATGGCACAGCTTTCGTGGCGGGCATGAGATTCCCGAAGCGGTGCTGCGGCGACTGGGGCCGTTCATCACAAAGAGATTCAGAGGATGAACATGCAGCCTTTCGAGCTAATCGGTGCAGACGGCAAACGCATCAAGGGCGATCGAGCCAACGGGATCGACCGCCAAATCCTCTTCATCACGGGATTCTTATCCAAGCGCTGGGGCAACAAGAGTAAGGCGCTCGCGCAATGGTGTCAGGAGAAGGGGTGGGGGTTTTGTTGTTACGATGTGCGAGGGTTCGGCGATTCCGAAGGCCAGTTCACGGATTACACCCTTTCGGATTGGATTGCCGATGCACGGACAGTGGTGAAGTCGATAGAGGCTGGGCCACCCGTCACCATCGTAGGCAATTCGCTTGGCAGTTGGATCGCCTGGCTGGTCGCGCAGGAATTCTCAGTTATAGAGGAACTGATTTTGATCGCGCCGGCATTTAACATGATGGGTGAGCGGGCCAAGACCATCCCCCAGGAACGGCTCCACGACTGGCATACGGCCGGATGGATGCCGTGGGACGATGATCCAGTACATCGGGATTGGCCCTTGTCCTGGACGTGGGTGGAGGAAAGCGAACAGTACTGGGCCAAGACATATAACATCACCCGTCACGTCAAGACGACGATTCTTCATGGACAGGGCGATATTGTCATTTCCCCGGATGGAAGCCGGCGG
This sequence comes from Nitrospira sp., assembly GCA_005116955.1. Classification (GTDB taxonomy): domain Bacteria; phylum Nitrospirota; class Nitrospiria; order Nitrospirales; family Nitrospiraceae; genus Nitrospira_D. The sequence continues at coordinate 713,944 of SWDI01000005.1, forward strand.
TTTGCCGAGGAACTGCGTCGTCGCGATCCCAGTTTTCCACTTGATCTCAGACTAATTCCAGGCGACCATCGGTTGAGTAGGCCTGAACATCTGGAGCTCTTTCGCCGATTGGTCATGAGGGAGACATAATGCTTGTGCTCATCCACAAAGAATGCGGTGGTCCGGCGTTGGATGAATCGCCGGTGGGTGAAGTCTGCGCCATCCCCATCGACCGGTTTCCCTTCTCCTGTTTTACCTGCCTGGAAGAGATCGTCGATGAATCCGAAGTGCGGCTG
>SWDI01000005.1:714318-776582 GCA_005116955.1 Nitrospira sp.
CACGCGCCCACGAAAATGTCTCGACTTTGCGACGCCCCTGGAAGTCTATGCGCAATTGCGCCATCATTCACCCGTTGCACTTGGAACTTGAAACCGCCACTGCTTTGGCCGCCATCAAGCAACTCAGTCGGCGTCTGCGTGCATCGCTGGCCACGATGGGTCTCATCAGCGCGTCCTCAGGACTGGTACATCTGTCGGGTGGATATATCGAGGCGCATTTTCACTTCTTTATCATCCTTGTCTTTATCATTCTCTATCACGACTGGTTGCCGTTCTTGTTGGCGCTGGGTGTGACCGCGCTCCACCATGGGATCGTGGGCACACTTGCTCCGATCATGGTCTATAACCATCCAGAGGCCATTGCGCATCCATGGCTTTGGGCCGGTATTCACGCAGGGGCAGTCCTAGCGGAGAGCGTAGGGATCTTGCTCTATTGGCGGCTACATGAAGCAGACGCATTGGAACTGCGGCGGTCGGAAGCACTCGTGACGTCAATTGTGGCACACCTGCCGGATATGCTGTTCGTGAAAGATGCGAAGGATCTCAGCTTTGTGCGGCTGAACAAGGCAGGAGAGGAGCTGCTTGGTGTATCGCAGTCCGAAATCCTGGGCAAGACCGACTATGATCTCTTTACCAAAGAAGAAGCCGACTTTTTTACGGCCAAGGATCGTGAAGTCATGGTGGGCCGACGCCTGCTCGATATTCCGGAAGAGCCGATTCAGACAAAAGACAAAGGCGCGCGGATCCTGCACACGAAGAAGATCCCGATCTTGGACGACAGTGGCCGGCCGCAATATCTGCTGGGCATCTCCGAAGACATTACGGAGCATAAGCACGCCGAAGCGGTCTTGCGCGAGAGTGAGGAGCGCTGGCAATTTGCCTTGGAAGGCAACGGCGACGGGGTGTGGGATTGGAACGTATGCACCAATCGGATCTTTCTTTCGGTCCAATGGAAACGCATCCTGGGCTACGAGCAAGACGAGATCAAAGATACCTGGGAGGAATGGTGGGCCCATGTGCATCCCGACGATTGTGAACGGGTGACTGAGGCGATCAACCGCCACTTCCGGCGGGAATCCCCGGTCTATGTCTCGGAGCATAGGGTTCGCTGCAAGGACGGCCAGTACAAATGGATTCTCGGTCGAGGCAAAGTGTTGTCCTGGACGCCGGAGGGCAAGCCGTTGCGCATGGTCGGCACTCAGACCGATATTACGGAGCGCAAGCAGGTCGAGCAGCGGTTGACTCTTCAATACCAGGTCGCCAACGTGTTGGTTTGCGCTTCCGGACTGGACAATGCGATGGCGGCGATCCTGCAGCCGGTGTGTGAAGCTTTGGGGTGGGATGAGGGGTTACTGTGGGTAGTGGATGAGTCGGCTCAGAGACTTCGATGCCATTCCGTTTGGACCGTGCCGGGCACTACATCGGAGCACTTCGGCACGGTGAGCCGAGAGCTCACCTTTCTGTGCGGTGTCGGGCTACCCGGTCGCGTTTGGGCGAGTACCAAACCGGAATGGATTGCAGATGTGGCTCAGGATCTGAATTTTCCTCGCGCGGCATTGGCTGAGCAGGCAGGTTTTCATGCGGCGGCAGCTTTTCCCGTCAGACTGGCTGATCGTGCCTATGCGGTGCTGGAATTTTTCCATCACGAGATCCTGCCCGAAGATCCCTCGCTCCTGACGACATTCCAGGCCGTCGCCGACCAGCTCAGCCAGTTCTGCGCTCGTGAGCAAGCACAAGCCGAAATTGCTTCGACTACGGCGGAACTGAAGAGTGTGACGATCGCCATCGACGCCGTGCAGGGGACTGCCGAATTCGGCCTTGATGGGACCATCCTCACGGCCAACGACAATTTCCTGACCTCGATGGGCTATCGGCTCGATGAGATCAAAGGCCAGCATCACCGCATGTTCTGCGATCCGGCCTATGTAAGCAGCCCGGCCTACCAGGCATTTTGGCAAAAATTAAGCCGCGGGGAGATTGATACTGGGGTGTATCGCCGCATAGGCAAGGGCGGGAAAGAGGTTTGGATCCAGGCTTCCTACAACCCGATCGTGGATGGAACTGGCAACCTCTCTAAAGTCCTGAAGTTGGCCATCGACATCAGCACTCAGAAACAGGCAGAAGCTAAACTGGCAGAAGCCGCACAGGATCTGGAACGGAAAAACCATGAACTTGGGGAGGCCCGGGATAGAGCGCTGGAGGCCGTAAAGGTGAAAGCGGATTTTTTGGCTACGATGAGCCATGAGATTCGGACACCGATGAATGGAGTCATCGGCATGACAGGACTTCTGCTCGACACAACGTTAACCCTGGAGCAGCGCGAATATGCAGAGACTGTCAGGCTGTCCGGTGAACACCTGTTGGATATCATTAACGAGATTCTCGACTTCTCAAAAATCGAAGCAGGCAAGCTTGAGCTGGAGCATGTCAACTTCGATCTTCACACCACGGTTGAGGACACACTCACTCTCCTTGGGGCACGGGCCTATGCCAAAGGCCTGGAACTCACCTGTCTCGTCCAAGCTGGTGTACCTACGCTGTTGCAAGGTGATCCTGGTCGCCTGCGCCAGGTTTTGGTGAATTTGATCGGCAATGCCATAAAGTTCACGGAGCAGGGTGAAATCGTCGTGACGGTCAGTGCTTCGGAAGAGCCTGAGCAGGTCACGTCGCCACGCCTGACTACATCGCGTCGATGGGTTCGCATTGAAGTGTCGGATACCGGAATTGGCATTTCACCGGACCAACAGGTCAAACTCTTCCAATCCTTCACGCAGGCAGATGGTTCCATGACGAGGAGGTATGGAGGCACCGGCCTCGGACTTGCCATTTGCAAAAAGCTTGTGGAAATGATCGGAGGGCGCATTGGGGTGGATAGTAAGGTTGGCACCGGCAGTACTTTTTGGTTCACCGCACCCTTTCATCTCCAACCGGAGGGGGCCCAACCAGCTGCGTTGCCTGCGGTGACACTTACTGGACGGCGAATTTTAATCGTGGACGATCATGCCACGAATCGGAAGGTGCTCGAACAGTATCTGCACGGAAGGGGTGTGACCTACGAAAGTGTCGAGAATGGGGTGCGCGCGTTGCAGTGTCTTCGGGATGCCGCGGCGCGTCGGGCGCCATTCGACGTCGCTATTTTGGACATGCAAATGCCTGGGATGGACGGGCTGGAGTTGACCAGGCAGGTCAGGTCCGATCGTGCGATCAGCACCACGCGGTTGGTGCTTCTGACCTCGGTCGGTCAGCGCGGCGATGCCAAAGCGGCGCAGGATGCCGGGCTCGATGCGTACCTGACGAAACCGATCCGCCAGTCATTGGTGTTTGAGTGCCTCGCCTTCGTGTTGGGAACCGTACCTGGTTCTACTGGTTCAATTGGGCAACCAGCGGCTTCAATCATTACTCAGCATACGGTGGCGGAAGCTATGATGCAGTCTCGGCCACTGATCCTGGTAGTTGAGGACAACCCGGTGAATCAAAAGGTTGCGGCGAACATGATTGAAAAACTCGGGTATCGAGTGAATGTGGCGGCCAACGGGCGAGAAGCTGTTGAGTCGCTCGCACGGATTTCGTACGCCCTCGTGTTCATGGATTGTCAGATGCCTGAAATGGATGGCTTTGAAGCAACACGAGCCATTAGAAACCAGGAGGCGAGTCTTCTGCAAACGGTCGGCAAGTCACAACACCTGCCGATCATCGCGATGACGGCCAACGCGATGAAGGAGGATCGTGATCGATGTCAGGTGGTCGGCATGGATGACTTTCTTAGTAAGCCGGTCACGAGTAAATCCCTCACAGCGGCCCTGAATCGCTGGCTGCCGCATGGCCAGGTCCCAGCCGAGACGGAATCGAAAGCAGCCTAGCCATGAGAGAACCGCAGTGACTAAGCACCTCCCCTCCATTCGTGCCCTCTGTGCCAGCCTGCATGTGAACCCGTGGCGGTAGGCCTTGGCGAACCCCGCCCGATACAGACACTATTCATTGCGTCGCACATCTTCCAAACTGACAGCCTGAAGTCGTACACTGAGGTCTCCCATTTGGGGCGATGTGCATCGTTATAGATGGGCACCATACACAGTGGGCAGCGCTCTGGATGGCCTGCCGGCTGTGTTTACTCCGCGGGCTTTCCCCATTGACGCACTATGAAGCCACGTGTCATCGTCACCGGAACGGCAGGGCTTATAGGACAGTACTTTGTGAAGTCCGCCGCTCGATGGGCGCCCGGGTGGGAGGTCTGTGGCCTCAGCCGCTCTGACCTTGATCTCACGGATCACGCTGCCGCCGATCAGGTGTGGCAGCGTCTCAAGCCCAACGCGGTCATCCACTGCGCGGCGTTAAGTCGAACGACAGAGTGCGAGCGAAATCCTCAGATGGCCCGTCGTATGAATGTGGACACCACGGCGTATCTGGCGCGACTCTCCCGGGACATTCCCTTTATCTTCTTGTCGAGCGGGGAAGTATTCGACGGCAAGGCTAGTTGGTACCAGGAGGCCGATGAGCCCAATCCGATCAATATCTATGGCCAGACCAAGCTTGAAGCGGAAGAGTGCGTGTTGGAGAATCTCACCCACACGGCGGTCCGGATCGTTCTCACGGCGGGTGCCTCGCAGCACGGCGATCGAAGTTTTGTGGAAGATATGTGCCGGTCGGTGAAGGCTGGTAAGAAGGTGACGCTGTATGGCGATGAATTCCGCTGCCCGTTGCCGGCAGGGGCCATTGTCCGCTCGGTATGGGAGTTACTCGACAAAGGCGCGCCTGGTCTCTACCATCTCGGTGGACGAGAACGGTTGTCACGTTGGGAGATTGGACAGGCGCTGCTGCAGTGGTATCCGGAGCTGCAAGGCCATCTGGTTGAAGGATCCGCTGGGGATCATGCCGGTGCCCCCAGGCCTGCGGATCTTTCATTGAACTGTGAAAAAATCCAGGCACTCTTGTCGTTTCCTATCCCAGGGTTTTGCAGTTGGTTGAAGGATCGGAAGCGCTATGGCGACGACGTATGGGACTATGAACCGAGTGTGTCGTAAAGGGAAGGACTGATGGGACCAGAAGAAGGAATAGACGTATCGGATCCGTTGCAGCTTGTCGTGATCACCTATGTCGTCATGGCGGTCGTCATGGGTTTCCTGTGGGCAGTGCAGAAGAAGACAAAAAATGCTTCGATCGTCGACGTCGCGTGGTGTGCGGGGCTGATCGCCGCGGTGTTGTCGTATATGACTCAGGCTCCCGCCGGAGTCGAGCGCATCCTGCTCACAGCGATGCTGGTCCTGCTCTATGCCGGCCGTCTGGGACTCCACATTTATTCCCAACGCGTGACTGGGCAATCGGAGGACGCTCGCTATCGCCGCCTGCGACAAAAATGGGGCGATGCGGAGTCGGTGAATATGTTTGTGTATTTTCAGTGGAAGGCGCTGTCCGTGGCGGTTTTTTCCCTTCCGTTTCTGGTGGTGCTCTGGAATACCAGGATTCCATCTTCAGTGGTTGAGATGGTCGGATTGCTGATCTGGAGCGTGGCCGTGGCTGGTGAAGCAAAGGCAGACCGCCAGCTTGCTCATTTCCGCGCCGATCCGAAGAATGAGGGTCGCGTTTGCAGAGAGGGGCTGTGGCATTACTCCCGCCACCCGAATTACTTTTTCGACTGGCTGCACTGGTGCTCGTATGTCGTCATGACGATGGGGGCACCCGGCTGGTTATTCACCTGGATTGGTCCGATCGGGATGGGCTTGTTACTGTACAAGGTGACTGGCATTCCACGGGCGGAAGAGCAAGCCCTTGTAAGCCGTGGGGAAGAGTATAAAGCCTACCAGGCGACGACCAATGCGTTTTTTCCATGGCATCCTCGACAAAGGTCTGAGGCGTCGGTTCATTCATGACGTCGTCAGACTGACCCTTGCCGAGCAGGCTGCGAAACAACTCATGCCGCCCCTGTCGCCATTACGAGCATCGAGGGTTGGGATGAAGCTGGACAGCCATGCAGGATGTCCACAACGTCCGCTGTTCTCACCCGCCCAACCCCGGCGCGCCAAGACGCGCCTCTCCGTCGGCAAAGCCGCTGAGCCTAAGGTATTGAAAGAGCCTTTCTCAGGTGTCACCACCGACCTTGCTGGCCACGCGACAGCGCCTATTTTCTGTTGTCTAGTTCAGCGAGCCGAGCCTTCGCGATCTCAGCCACTTTGGTGGATGGGTAGAGATTTACCAGTTCTTGGTAGAGCTGCTTGGCATGAGGGATATTATTTTGGTTTTCTTCGAAAGCAGCCGTTTCAAACAGCTCGTTCGCCTTCTGATCAGAACAGCCGAGCAACATCAAGCAGAGGGCACAGAGGACAAGTCGTGCGGTTATCATCGTCGTCATCCTTTCCAGGCGTCTCTCCGCCGTGACACCTTCGTGTTTGCGTGAGTCAATCCTGATCCGAGAGAGTCGATTCCGTAGCGTGGAGCGGAGATACCTTCGCTTCGGCATTGTGGACAGCGGCTTGGTCGCGTCAATCTGGTGCGATCACGGAACATAAATTTACAATCCAAGCAGGTGGACGGCTCAAGGACAAACCGTCGTGAACGGTCCCGAGACACCGTTTTTACCACATGAGCCAAGTGCTCCTCCACCTGTCGCTCTGGAATTCTGAGTATGGGAGCCAGTTGCTCTGCGGTCATGCGAGTATCCGTCACGAGATCGGTGATGCGCTGACGCAGGGTCCGCTCAAGCGGCAACATGTCCGTATGGTACGGACTGGGGCACAAAAAATCCAGATGGTCGGGGCAGGTCCTCCATGAATCATCTTAAGTCTTGCGTACTTAACGGTTGCACCGATGCCTCCATTCTGGCACAATCCGTTCCCGCATCCGTTACCACATCACGATCAATCCACTGGCCGGGCCTCTCCGTCGTCTTCGGACAATTGGTGTTTGGCCAGTGTGCTATAGACCAGGAGGTTTGGGGCCATGAAGTTCCTCGCAGTCCATCCAGGTCCGCTCATGTACACCAAGATCTATCTACGTCTGGAGCCACTTGGTTTAGAGATGGTGGCCCAGGCAGTCCGTCAAGCCGGACATGAGGTTCGTCTCATCGACCTCCAGGCTGACACCTGGAAGGATTACCTCGCGCTCATCACCACCTGGAAACCAGACGTGGTGGCATTCGGCTGCAATTATTTGGCGAATGTGCCGGAGATCGTGGACTTGGCCAAACTCACGAAGAAAGAGTTGCCCAACTGCTTCGTCTTCGTCGGTGGCCATAGTGCCTCATTTGTAGCGAAGGACTTTTTAGAACACGGCAACGGCGCCATCGATTGCATCCTCAAGGGCGAAGGGGAGGTGGCCGCTCCTAAATTACTGATGGCGGTTGAACAGGACCGCAAGGCGATCACCAAGGTCCCGGGGGTGGTGACGCTTGATGGCGAAGGACCACCGCCGCAATTCATCGAGAATCTGGACGATGTCCGTCCCGCGCGCGATCTCCTCCGCAACCGCCACAAATACTTCATCGGAGTGCTAGATCCTTGCGCCTCAGTCGAATTTGCGCGAGGTTGTCCATGGGATTGTTCCTTCTGCAGCGCCTGGACCTTTTATGGGCGCAGCTATCGCATGGTCAGTCCGGAAAAAGCCGTTGAGGAGTTGGAGCAGGTTCAAGAACCAGGCATCTTTCTGGTTGACGATGTCGCCTTCATCCAGGGCAAGCAGGGCATGGAGATTGGCGAAGCGGTCGCGCGGCGTGGGATCAAGAAGCAGTACTACATGGAAACGCGCGGCGATGTTCTCCTGCGTAACAAGGAAGTCTTCCAGTTCTGGAAGACGCTTGGGCTCCAGTACATGTTCCTCGGTGTGGAAGCCATCGATGCCGAAGGTCTCAAGATGCACCGCAAGCGCATCTCGTTGGGCAAAAACTTCGAGGCGCTCGAATTCGCTCGGTCCCTCGGGATCACCGTCGCCATCAATCTTATCGCCGACCCGGATTGGGACCGGCAGCGATTTGAGGTCATCCGGCAGTGGTGCTTGGAAATTCCGGAGATCGTGAATATCAGCGTCAATACGCCGTACCCGGGAACTGAGAGCTGGCTCACGGAATCTCGCAAGCTCCACACGCGGGATTACCGCCTCTTTGACATTCAGCATGCCGTGATGCCGACCAAGATGCCGCTCCATGAGTTTTATGCGGAACTGGTCAAGACTCAACAAGTCTTAAACAAGAAGCATCTGGGCTGGGCTGCGCTCAAGGGCACGGCCAAGATTGCGGCGGGGCACTTAATGCGGGGACAAACCAACTTCATCAAGATGTTGTGGAAGTTCAACAGTGTCTACAATCCCGAGCTGCAAATGGCGGATCACCGTCGCCCAGTGAAGTATGAGATGTCGATGCCGCCGGAGAAGAAAGACACGATCGACCCGAAACTACTCTTTATCCTGCCACCCAAAGGCCGCCAAGGCCGGGCGATCGACGATGCCACCGAGACGTTCGTCGATGAGACTCGCATGGGTACGGTGGTCTGATCGCTACTGGGAGTGTGGGTGATAGGGGCTGAGGTAAGGGACCGGACGCAGTTCCCGTTCTAAGCAGGCGCTCAATCAGCGACATCTGCCCAGTCTCCAGAAAGCCTTCTGGCAACTCTGGATGTGGTCTATCTATCTTGGCGGAGATGCCGTGGCGCCCGGCTCATCCGCCAGTCGTAAGGTCAACGTCGTTTCTTCCCGGCATGTGCTCATTCCAATGCTGCAAGTGACAGTGATAGTTTTTTTGGCAATGACGTTAGAATTGTGATCTGGCGTCCAGCCGCCGATCTCATAACCTTTCTTAGCCATATTGAATGTCCTGAATCGGGTAACATTGAAAGCTGAACTCCATCCCCCGCCTTCTGTTACGCCGTGGGCGTCATCAGCCTGGACACCTTGTGAGGCAAACAACTCCTTCAATTTCTCGGGCGTGTTGCTGCTTGTACAATGGGTCTCCGCCACTTCACCTGATCGTCCTGGAAGAATAATCAAGTTCACGCCAAATGGCTCAGGGGCACTGCTGATCGAGCCTCCGTTCACATGAAAGGTGGTCGTGCCGGTCCCCTGAACGCGGATTTCGCACGAGGCCGGCTGTGTCAATGTGCGAGTGGCGTACTGCATGGCGCCTTCCCCAACCCATTGGCCATCGTCCCTGCGCCGAAGCGGAACCGTTGCCTCGACCTGGGCATCGAATCCATTCGAACTCAGAAACATGCCGAATGGCGGATTCGGAAGATTCAACGGCTCCTGAACGATGTGCGACTTGAATTCAAGCACGTAAGCAGAAGGGGCTAGTTCCCATTCTCCATCCTTCGCTTCCGCAACGCCCGCGCGTGAGAGCGCACTCACACGGAATCCGCTGTGCTGAACCTTGGTCGCCGGAGCTTGATAGGTGAATGTGGCGGGGGTGCCGGGCTGTGACTGGTCTTCTCTTGGTGATACGGTGCCGTTTCTCTCCCTGGGCCGCTCCTTCGCCTCCTTGAACTTCGCCGGAACAATCGCCTGTTCCTTTTTCGTCCGCAGTTCCGTCTTCACGGGCGTCGATTCGCTGGGAACGAACTTTTTGGTTTTGGTAGGCGGCGTGAACGTGATCTCCACGCAGGTGTTGGGCTTGTGCCACTCTCTTTCCGCATCCAAGTAATTTTGACCTCCCCAGAGCATGACCGCTCCAATAGCAGCACTTACGAAGCTATGTTCTTGAGGAGTAGCACCCTCCATATCCCATTCAGCTGCTGAAGCGGTCACGTTGGTGGGAAACCCGAGCCACAATTCCTCACGACTCGGAACGAATCGAAATTGACTACGCTGTCGCCTGAGTGAAGCTGGCACATCCGTTCCGTTTCGCTCGGCGACAGTAGAAAGGTCCTCTTCGATATATTTCACCTTGGCATCGTCACCTACTTGCCCCTTGAGCGTGGCGGATGCGTGGAGGCCGATGTGGGCCGTTCGCGTGACGCCTGATTCCACAGTCGTTTGATCAAGAACAACAGCAAACTCGAAATCTCCTGGGGCCACCCCATCTGGTGCTGGACACTTGAGCACCTTGCCGCCAAGAACTGTGACCATGCTCCTTCTATTCCCTACCGTCTCCGGCCAGATCGATCGAGCCGTGGTTTTCCATCCAACCCAGCCCGGAGGCGCCTCTTGTCTCGATTCGCTCCTTGTTGGGGAAACTGCCGGCGCCTGTGCGAGTTGAAAAGATCCCTGAGCTGGTCCCGTGGCCAACAGGAGGCGAGGTGCGTGATGAGGCTTGCCTAAGCGGCTCTTGTGCGTGGGCGTTGGCGAGGGACAATCGGCGACAGTCGGGCCGAGTTGTGCCTTGAAGTTCTCGAACAACTGCTGATCTAAGGATCGCGCAACCGACTCGGCCTGTGAGCCGAGCGATTGCTTGAGCGACTGTCCTTCTTTCCCCGCAAACAGCTGTCTACTGCCAAGGCCCTGGACGATTTTGGTCAAGGCATCGCACGGACCTTTGATGCTGTTGAATGGTTGCAGAGATTCCGGCCGGACTGGCACTTTCTTCCATTCGCCCTTTTCATTCGGTCCCGCTTCGAACGGAGGTAACTGAATTGACGATGGGCCCATTTCCGCCGGTTTTGCAATCGACGCCGATGGCACGTTGGGTGACGGAGTGGGCGTCGAAGAAGCTTTCTTCGGATCGTACTCGGGCAGATTCGACGAGGGGAGGTGCTTCTCTCCGCTGCAACCGGTTAGAAAGATCATGACAAGGAGTATCAGAAGGGGGCTGGCTGGCATTCGCGGTCTCCCGGTGAAGGACCACCAACGATTGGAATGGCCGCCATGCTAGCCCAGGCACCTGGGTTCTTCAAGTAATCCTGAGGGAATACCTTCCATTTACTGACAGGATGGGCGTTGCTATTCAGCCGTGCTCTTGCGTACAATCCCGTCGGTTTTGTCGTGAGGTGTCGATGCGATACCTGGCACTTTTCATTCTTTTTCTCCCGCCGCTCACTGCCTACGCCGGCAATATCAGAGATACCGATCTCATCAGCAGTAACAACTTCTTTCTGCCGCCGAGTACACAGAAGACTGTCTTTATCCAGGCTCGGAACTCTTCTGATAACCAAGAAGTCTCGCTTCATGATCTGGGAGCCCGGCTGAGCGCCAAGGGCTATCAGATTGTCACTGATCCGGACGGCGCACATTACGTCCTGCTGGCCAACATCGTCTATTGCAACATTACGAAGCCGGACATGCCGGTTGAGGCGATGGTGGCGAGTGGCTATGGATCCGCGTTCAACTCGGCGATGGGTGCCATGCAGGGCCTCACCAGCATGGCCAGCATGGCGGGTCCATACGGCGCAATGGGCGGCGCTGCGGCATCAATGGGGTTGAGCGCGATCCAAGGCATCGGTGATTTATTCAGTTCCTCGTCATCCGCTCCCAAGATGCCGGACGACGTGAACTATGCCTGCGTTGCAGACGTTCAGATTACGGAACAGAGGACCGTCCAGCTTCCCAGCGGGATGAAGACGGGCTCGGGGCAGGAGGCCGGTGTCTACCAGACCAGGCTGGCTGCCGATGTCCACCAAAAGAAATTGGATGAGACCGAAGCCACGCCGCTGCTCCAACAGAAGCTGAGCGCTGCGGTGGCAGGCAACTTCTAGATCATGAGATCACGCGCTCTCATCCTCACGTTTGTCATGCTGGCCGCAGCCACAACCGGCTGTTCCAACATCATCCGTTCCGGCCTCATGAACAGCAATACGGTATTCTTGGATCCAAACACCAATCGCATCGTGTATACCCAACTCAGGAACGCTTCTGAAAACCAGCAAGTGACGTTAAGTGAGGTGAATACGAAGCTAAGCGCCAAGGGCTATCAGCTCGTACAAGATCCGGAACAGGCCAATTACTGGATACAGGCCAAGGTGATCTATTGTCACAAAGCAGCCGATGCGGTGACACCGGAAGCCGTGGCCAAAGCCGGTCCCGGCGCGGGCATCAGTAGCGGCGGGACAGTGATGGCCTCGGCGAGCTCCATGGGTGACGAGTCGGGCATGGGAATGGCCGGGATGCCGGATATGAGCGCTATGATGAGACAGGCCATGGCGATGAGCGGCGGGCGAGCAGGATTTGGTGGCATGGCCGGTCTTCCCGGTATGCAGCCACCGCCCAAGGAAGACGGCGTGATCTACCTATGTGTGGCCGATGTTCAAATTACCGACCGCAAGATCGGCAAATCGATCGGTCGGCCGACCGGCGGTCAGTCATCAGGCGGCGAAAAGGTGCAACTGATGAGAATGGTCGGCCACGTGCGGCAAAAAAGTTTGGATATTCCAGAAGCCACGCCGATTGTACAAGAGAAGATCGCTACCGGCATCGCCGGACTGTTCTAGCTCCGATCGCGCGAAGACCCATATAATTAGTCTCGAAGCCCAACTCACTGAACAGCAACTGGTATGGCGTACTGTTCCTGAACCGTAGTGGAGTGTCATACGGCCAGCAATAGGTAGATCCGCTCTTATGCGGATTGGCCTAAACGTAGTTCGGCGACGCTGACGTGGGGCCCGCATGAGCAGCGATGCAGCCAAATTCGAAGCGGATTTCAGCTTCGTTTGCGAAGCGATTAGCGGATTCTTTAGCAGCGCCTCGATTCAGAAAGGTCTCGATGCCATAGACGAGGTCGGGATAACTGGTTGGGAGAAGTGGTGGCAGGTGGAGTTCGCCATTTGGCTTTCTGAGCACGAGGACATAGGCGGCTGGGCCATGGAGGAGGTCTTCCTAACAGACCTCCGCCGCAGGACCGAGAAAGATACCATCGCAATCGACATGGGGTTTCGAATGAAAGGGTGCTCCATTGATGAAATGTTGTTCCTTGAGCTGAAGCAGAACGATGATTGGCGCCGGTGCATTGAGAACATGATTAAGGATTCGGAAAAGGTAGAAACTGCGCAGGAGCGGTCAGTGGACAGCAAAGTGAGAATTCGCAATTTCTTCGTGGTCGGCGTGTATCGAAACACGGATGTCTCAAAGAAGCAGGTCCACGACTACATAGAGCAACGTGCCCAACAAGAAGATATCCCCTTCGAACGACAGCATGTCTTTACTAAGTTCATACCAAATACCCCCTTTGGGGTCACCGTTTTTTGACGCGGTGTGTCGTTGAACCAGCGCCTACCGGTAAGCCGCGGGACTGTTTGGTAACTAAGAACAAGGTGGGTACACGATGACCACAAATCTCTCAGGAGCCTGGACAGGCGAAATGTCTGGTACGAACTCGGGTGGGATGATCCTTGATCTCAAGCACGAAGGCGACCGGTTGTATGGAAGGGGCAGGTTCTGCGAATTATCCTTGGGCGCCTATGAGTACGCCATTCAAGGAGTTGCCAAGGCTGAAAGTTTTTCCATTTCCTTAACTCCTAAGCCTGGCCAAAACTTTCGTCTTGGCACGATTCAGGCCGAGTGCCATTCGGTCGGACCAAACAATCTTCAAGGCAAGTGGTCAAGCTCCATTGGTACAGCTGGCATTTTTAAGGCGACACGCGTCGAAGTGACTACTACCGAATCAAAACACTCAGAGAACTCCGTTTTCCTCGTCCACGGACACGACGAAGCGACAAAACAAAAAGTGGCTCGATTTCTGGAAAAGATCGGGCTTAACGTCATCATCTTGCACGAGAAGGTGAATCAGGGGATGACCATCATTGAGAAGTTTGAGGAGTATGCAGCGCAGGCTGGATTCGCCATTGTTCTCTTCACGCCAGATGACATAGGGTTCCCCCTTGGAGCAGAAGATCAGAAGCAACCGAGGGCGCGCCAGAATGTTGTACTCGAGATGGGCTACTTTATTGGGCGCCTCAAACGAGAACGGGTCTGCGTCTTGTACAAGGGCGGAGTTGAACTTCCCTCAGACATCCTAGGGGTTGTCTATCACGCTATCGATGACGCCGGAGGCTGGCGGCTCTCTGTCGCAAGCGAGCTTCGTCAAGCGGGCTATCAAGTAGACCTCAACAAAATTGTTGTCTAACCCTTCGCTCGGCTCAAACGTTAGCCGCTACGGCACATAATCACCATCTTTGTAGGAGGCAGCGACATCATGAGCGTTCAACCCTTTGTCTTGAGACCGGATCAGCGTAAGCCAATCTTGAATGTGGTCGGAACACAGGTGACGGTATTGGCGTCGAACGTGGCGACGCAAAGTTATGGGATCACCTTGCAGCAGGGCGAAGAGGGAACAGGCCCGCCGCCGCATAGCCACGATTGGGACGAAGCGTTCTACGTCCTGAAAGGCGAGATTCACTTCCTCTGCGACGGGAACGTCTACGCCTGTACTGTTGGGACACTCGTGCACGTTCCCCGAGGAACCGTGCATGGGTTTCGCTACGGACGTGGCGGTGGTCAGATGCTTGAGATCACGGGGGCCGGCGCGTTAGCGGCTCAGATGTTCACGGCCATCGACAAGGAGATTCCCCCTGGACCGCCGGATATCCCAAAGCTCCTTGATGTGCTCAAGCGCAATGGAGTCACCGTTGCGGTGTGACCAGCACCGCGCGCTTTGAGTACAAGCTACTTTCGATCAAATGCCCAAGATCACCCATGCGTTGTTCCAAGGATGATCTCCTTTACAATGGTAACGGAGCTGTGCCGGCAGTATACTTATTTGCCGGGCACGAAGGGCCGCAGAGTGCTATATTGATGGCCATATCTGGAGGGATCAGGGATGGATTGGAAGCCCTACATTTCGACTGATCCGCATATCATGCATGGCGCTGTGTGCTTTCGAGGTACGCGAATTCCGGTATCGGTGGTTCTGGACAATCTCGCTGCAGGCGAAACACCTGAACGCATTCTCGATCAATACCCCTCGCTTCAGCCTGAGCATATTCCTGCGGCGATCGGCTACGCGGCGGACTTAGCAAGAGAACGTATCGTTCCCATCCCCGCTTAAGCGCAAAGGATGCCGACTCGATTCAAACTCGACGAGAATCTTCCTCGTAATGCTGAGGTCTTGCTTCAACAGGCCGGTCACGATGTTCATACCGTGCTCGCTGAGCAGCTGGGAGGTAATCCCGATCCACGAGTGTTTGACGCATCTCAGGCAGAGGAAAGGGTTCTCGTCACGTTCGATCTCGATTTCTCCGATATCCGCATTTATCCTCCAGCAAATCACCATGGCATCTGGATCTTGCGCCCTCACACACAAAGTATCGAGAACACAGTGGCATTGTTGCGATCCGCGTTGCGAGTTCTTAAAGATGAACCTGTGCAAAGACGATTGTGGATCATCGAGCCTGAACGGGTTCGTATTCATGAATAGGTGGTGATTTCTTGCCTAGGCCAACTGGAGATGCTGTTTTAATATGAACATTCCCGAAGCCACTCCGATCGTACAAGAGAAAATCTCCACCGGCATCCCCGGGCTGTTTTAGGCCCGTTCGCTCCCGAAGCTCTCACGGTTTTGCCCCCCACCTGTTATACTGACCCATCCCGTCATTTAATTCGAGAGTGATCGCTATGAACTCTCCAACCTGGGATGAATATGCCGAGCTTACACTGAAACGTATTACGGCGTCAGGCGCGGAGTACGGCGACATCCGCATTCAAGACAGCAGCACGGAGCACATCGAAGGTGAGGATCGCCGAATCGCCTCGATTCGAGACATCAAGGACATTGGCTTCGGCGTGCGTGTGCTCTATCATGGAGCTTGGGGTTTTGCCGCGAGTTCAGTCTTGTCGCTGGAAGAAGTGCCACGGGTGACTAATCTGGCCATTGAGATCGCCAAAGGGTCTGCATCGGTGGCCCTGGGAAAAGTGCGATTGGTGCCGGAACCAGTTCATCGTGACCGCATTGTCACGCCCTATCGCGTCGATCCCTTCACTATCCCGCTTGAGAAGAAAACGGACTTACTGCTGAATACGATGGAGACGCTCCATCGGCAATCCGGCATCGCACGAAGCAGCGCAAGTCTGTGGGCGCGCCGTGACCGAAAATTGTTCGTGTCGACGGAAGGGTCGCATTTGGAATTCGATCTGTTGGCCGGGCAAGGCGACTGTACCGCGACGGCTCTCCATGAAGGCCGGTTTGCTTCGCGCGGCTTCAATACGCCACATCTTCGGAAGGGCTATGAACTGATTGAGGAAGCCGACCTGCTGCGCGAGGCTTCGCGCGTTGCCGCTCACGCGATCGAAAAGGTCAAGGCTCCAGCGGTTGATGCGGGCCAGTATGACCTCGTGCTCGATCCTGAACATCTCTCATTGACGATCCATGAATCTTGCGGCCATCCGAGCGAACTGGACCGTGCGCTTGGGTACGAAGCCAATTACGCAGGAACCAGCTTCTTGACGCCAGAAAAGCTGGGTCACTTTCGCTATGGCTCGCAGCATGTGAATTTGGTTGCCGATAACACCGAACCGGAAACATTAGCAGCGACTGGCTACGATGACGACGGGGTTCAGTGTCAGCAATGGGACATTGTCCGGAACGGGGTGTTCGTCGGGTATTGCACGAACCGTGAAGTTGCGTCAAAGATCAGCGAATCTCGTTCACGTGGCTCTAATCGAGCTGATGGGTGGAGCCACGTTCCGATGGTACGCATCGCGAATATCGGACTTGAGCCAGGTTCAGCGACTGTCGATCAACTGATTGCCGATGTGAAGCACGGTATCTACATCGAAGGCCATGGGTCCTATAGCATTGATCAGCGCCGCTACAATTTTCAGTTTGGCGGGGATGCGTTCTGGCTGATTGAGAACGGCAGGCGCACCCACATGCTGCGGGATGTGATCTACCATGGGATCACGCCGGAATTCTGGAACAGCTGCGACGGAGTGGCCGACCGAACTGCTCGCCGTCGATACGGCTTCATCACGTGTGGCAAGGGGCAACCAGGCCAGTCTGGTTGGATGACTCATGCCGCTTCTCCTGCGAGGTTTCGCCAGATTCATGTGATCCGAGGAGAGGGAAGCGCATGACTGTCCCGAGCGGCACCTGGCCAAAGCTGACCAGCAGCGAGGAGTTTCGCTTTCTGAGCGATCTGGTCTTGACCCGCTCATCCGCTGATCAGACGATCGTCCGTCTTCGCGATCACCACGCCGGCACGACGAGATTCGCCAACAATCAAGTCATCCAGAATGTCGATGCGAGGCGAGGCTCACTGGCTGTGACGGTTGCCTTTGGGGGACAGCAGGGGACCGCGAGCACGACGGATTTTACCGCCGGCGCGATTCAGGATACGTTGGCGCGTGCTGAACGGATTGCTCGGGTCTCACCGGTTGATCCGGAATACCTTCCGCCTCCCGATCCGTGCCTGTTCCCTGTGCGAGCGACGGCGAAAACAGAAACTCTGGCGGCAGGACCGGTCAAACGTCTGGAGTATGCGAATGAAGCCATCGGACATTGCCGGATGGAGAACCTCATGGCGGCCGGCGTCGTGGCATCATCCGGGACCGCGGTCGGGATTGCGGCGAGCAATGGGCTATTCGGCTATGAGGTACGAGGAGACGCGAGGTTTAGTCTCACGGTCCAAGCTGGTGACGCGACGGGCTGGAGTGCCGCGGCACATCGGTCGATCGATCATTTGAAAGTTCAAGAGCGGACCTTGGCGGCCATTGCCAAAGCCAAGCGAGGCCGGGATGTGTGTGAGATGCCGGCGGGGCAGTATCCCGTGATTCTTGAGCCGGCAGCCGTGGCCGGACTATGGGCGTGGGTGCTCTGGTCTCTGGACGCCAAGTCTTACACAAAGGGAACGAGCCCCTTCGCCGGCAAGCTGGGACAGGCCATCGTGGACGAACGGCTGTCGCTCAAGAATCATCCCGATCATGCCGACCTGCTTGGAGAAGGATTTACCCATGACGGTCTGCCGAGTACAGCCTCCCTGTGGATCGACCATGGAATCCTCAAACAGCTGGCCTACGACCGGTTTACGGCGAAGGCCGATGGCATCAACCCCATTCCGACTCTAGAGGCTCCGGCCTTATCGATTGAGGGGGCCCCTGCACAGTCGGTTCAGGATCTCATGAAGAATACGGACCGTGCGATTCTGGTGACGAATTTTTGGTATATCCGTCCTGTGAATCCTCAGGACCTCATGCTGACCGGAATGACGCGAGATGGAACGTTTCTGATTGAGAAGGGGGAGATCGTCTCAGCTGTAAAAAATTTCCGATTTCATGAAAGCCCGATCCAGGCCTTTCGACACATCACGGCTTGGACTACGCCGATGGAGGCGGTGAACTCAGAGACCGGAAAGATGTTGGTTCCAGCTTTGGCCCTCCCGCATTTTCGTTTCTCAAGCGTCACACGGTTCTAGAGCGTTTTTGGTTTACGTCTTTACATAGCCAGAGGAGGCAAAGTAGCGTGTGCATTCGTTGGGTGTGAAGCGGTCAAGCAGCCTTCCGATGTCATAGATCCTGTGAATAGGCCTCCATCCCGTCTCCTCCTCAACGTAGACTGTGAGGAGATTCTACTGGCTGTATGCACTTAAATCAAAACTGCTCTAGTTGTCTCATGAGGACTCCAAACATATTTAATCGACCGCAGAATAAAAGGGTTGACTCTTCTCTGCGCGAGGAGTAGGTACAAGAAAGCTATCACAGTAGGTCCGATTGAAGGGGGGATCAGCCAGATGGCCCCGCGATTCAACAAAGAACCCATCAACCTCATTCACCGAATCCCATCACAGAAGCAGATTGATGAAGCTCGGCCGGTTGCTACGCCCTATGGTCAGATCCTGCTCAATGCTGGTGCCCTGTGCTGGCGCAAGGTGGTTGACCTCTTTGCCTACGTCACGCGCTATGAGGACGAGATCCATCCGCGGCTTCGTAAACCCCTTGCGCTCCCCAACCGAACGACGGAGTGTACCACGATCCAGGGGCAGGATCCCGTCTGGTCTACGAATGGAGTGGAGGAGCCAATCCGGGAAGCAGAGAGCCTGGTGACCGCGAAGGTCACAATCCTACAACAGCCGTTTCCGGTGCCGGCTCATGTTCAGTCGGAAGAAGTCGCCGAAATCCGAGCCTGCATGATTGGGCAGCAAGATGAGATTGCCCGGCTGACGTCGCACATTCAAGAGCTGACCTCCTTGGTTACCTCTCAGCAAGAGGTTCTCATTCATCTTGGGAAAGAGCTAGAAGTTGGCACATTTTCACCGGGATCCACCACCAGCACGGCGGCTGCCTCTCTCAGGCGAAACCGTATCGGTCGGAAGAAGCCGACGGTCAGCGAGACGCCCAATCCTCTTCAGGAACATGAACGCCCGTTTCCTCCTCAGGACAGTGACGGTCAGTCGCTCCATCTGTAAGCTCGGCCCGGTTAGCCGTTTGCGCTGAATACTTCTCCATCGCTTCACCGCTAAAACGGGCGAATCCTACTGATCCGACAACGATCCCGTCATACAGACGCACCTACTCCTCTAGCCAGATAGGGGTTCCGTCTGCTAAACATCCGGCAATGACCATCGTTCATGTCCTCTTGTGGGCTGTGCTGTGGCTCGGCCTGTTGACGATTGATCTCAGTGCGGCGCCTGAACGTTCTACTGCCCGGGTACCCCTCTTTGAGAATCTGGGTACCCTCCATCACCCCATCACGACGAGTTCACACGAGGCGCAGCAATATTTTGATCAAGGTTTGCGGTTCGTGTACGCCTTCAACCATGAAGAGGCGCTCTTGGCCTTCGAAGAAGCTGCTCGACAGGACCCCTCTGCCGCCATGGCCTATTGGGGGGTGGCGCTCGCATCGGGTCCGAACATCAATGCCGCCATGGATAAGGCTGCCGAACGACGGGCGTGGGATGCCGTACAAAAGGCTCGTGCGCATCGTGCCCGCACGAGCGCAGCCGAACAGGCCTATATCGATGCGATTGGTAAGCGATACGAGCTCAGAGCGCATGCACGACCGGCTCTGGATAAAGCGTATGCGGACGCGATGCGTGTAGTCTGGCGGCAGTATCCGAATGATCCGGATGCCGGAGTCTTGTTCGCCGAGGCCTTGATGGACCTGCGGCCGTGGGATGTATGGACGGCAGACGGACGACCCAAACCGGGCACCCAAGAGATCGTGTCGACACTGGAATCGATTTTGGTCCGTTTCCCGGATCATCCAGGAGCGTGCCACTACTATATCCACGCGATCGAAGCCTCTCCGAACCCGGACCGAGCCGTCGCTTGTGCGGAACGGTTACCTGGGCTGATGCCGGGTGCCGCTCACGTGGTCCACATGCCGGCCCACATCTACATGCGACTCGGCCGATATCACGAGGCGGCTGAACAGAATGCACATGCGGCGGAGGTCGATCGCAACTATCTGGCCAGGAGACAATTGCACGGCGACTATGCCGACGGCTACTACACTCACAATCTGCATTTTCTCTGGGCTTCCTTAGCGATGGAGGGACGAAGAACCGAGGCATTGAAGGTGGCTCGTCAACTGACGGGTACGATCTCCGAGGAGGAAGTGCGGAAGGATACCTGGAAGGAATTGTACCTTCCAACTCCCTTGTGGTCGATGATCAGATTTGGACAATGGGACGACCTGCTGCGCGAACCGCCTCCTCCAAAGCCGCTACATTTGCAACAGGGGGTGTGGCGACTGGGGAGGGGAATGGCGCTCGCGGTGTCCGGTCGTATGCCCGGGGCCGAGGGCGAGCACGTGGTGTTGGCCAGCCTGGCGAAGCGCTTCGGGCGTGATCGGACGAGGGAAGAGAAAACAGAACGGACTCTCCTCAAGATCGCGGAACGACTGCTGGCTGGTGAGCTCGCGACGCATCGCCGTCAATATGATGAGACCATCAAATCCCTCACGGATGCCGTCAAGCTGGAGGAGGAGCTGCCTTACACCGAACCGCCGTTCTGGCCGATTCCCATTCGCCACTATCTCGGCGCCGTCTTGTTGAAGGCCGGTCAGCCAGGTAAGGCGGAAGCGGTCTACCGAGCGGATCTGGCCAAGAATCCACGGAACGGCTGGGCCCAGTTTGGACTCATGCAGAGTCTTCGCGCTCAGCGGAAAGGCCGTGAAGCAGATGCCGCAGAAGAACTATGGAAACAGGTCTGGGAGCATGCGGATGTGACCCTCACGGCCTCTCGGTTTTGAGGAAGAGGAAGCGGACTGAAGGAGGATTGATGCGATTTGTGGTGGGAGTAATGGGGCCGGCCAAGGCTGCGAGGAAGGACCTCGACAATGCCAGGATTCTTGGAGAATTCATTGCCCGGCGTGGCTGGGTCGTATTGACTGGTGGTCGAAACGTGGGCGTCATGGACGCGGCGTGCGAAGGAGCCAAGCGGGTGGGGGGTAGCTTGACCATCGGGGTTTTGCCGACGGCCAAGGACAAGGTGTCCCGCCATGTGGACGTGCCGATCATCACGGAAATGGGCAGTGGCCGGAACAACATCAATGTGCTGACTAGCCATGTCGTGGTGGCCTGCGGATTGAGTGGTTCGGGCACAGTGTCGGAAGTTGCGCTGGCCGTGAAGGCTGGGAAGCCGGTCATTCTTGTCGAGGCGTCTCCTGCCGATGTCGCTTTTTTTCGAAAACTCGATACACGCTTGGTTCAAGCCGCTGCTTCGCCGGAGGAGGCTATTGAACTGATCATGAAACTCATGGATGGGCGCCAGCGACGAGTGCGTCGTACAGAACGGGATCTCGATAGATATATTCCAGTTTGATGTGTGAAGGACTCATATACTGGCTCTTGCCTGACCGTTTCCACACGAGTTCTACCCGCCTCTCCGCACGCGTCGTAGTAAGATGTAAGAATAAGACTACGGCGACGACTCTAAAGAAGGAGGAGACGATCATGACAATCCCGCGGCGTCTGACATCTATTGCTATTAGCCTCGTGGTCTGTGCGACTCTCACAGCCTGGCCCTCCAACGGAGTGCAGAGCGCACCGACCACCGCCAAGGCATATTTTGCAGGAGGCTGTTTCTGGTGCATGGAAGAGGCCTTCGAAAAGGTGGAGGGAGTCCTCGGCGCGGTTTCTGGCTACATGGGCGGCACCATGGCCAACCCCACCTACGAAGAGGTCTCGGCTGGGCGGACGGGTCACGCAGAAGCGGTTGAAGTGACCTACGATCAAACGAAAGTCACGTACCAGAAACTCTTGGATGCCTTTTGGCACAACGTCGATCCCGTCACGCCGAACGCGCAATTCTGCGACCATGGGACGCAGTACCGCGCGGCCATCTTCTATTCAACCGACGAAGAAAAGCGGCTCTCGGAAGAGTCAAAACGCGCGATCGAAGAGTCGAAGCGCTTTCCCCAGCCCATCGTGACTCAGCTGGTCCAAGCCTCAACCTTCTACCAGGCTGAAGAGTACCATCAGGATTACTACAAGAAAAACCCGTTCCGGTATAAGTATTATAAGTACGGCTGCAGCCGAGCCCAGCGGTTGGAAACGTTATGGGGGAAGTCGTAGAGGTAGAATGCTTGCATGCCGAACATCTAATGCTATAGCCGGGCTTTCATGATCAGGCCTCTTAATCGTTCTCGCTGAGCCAGGCGAATACTGGTGAATTCCAAGCCGAACTGTTTCCCATCGATCCAGCGAACGATGGCCTGATCGACGCGGAGGGGCCACTTAAAATCAGGAAGAAACAACGACAGTTTCAGCAGCATCCCAACTGTTACGGGGATCGATGACTCGGCACTGCACCCGTTTGTTGATACGTCCAAAATTTTCCCTTCACCCTCAAAGTCATCGTCGCCAAAGAAAAACAGGCGGCAGGAGAGGGCAAGTCTTCTGCCACGTCGGTCCTGTTGGTTCGCATCTGCCTGACTGAGCTCTCTGGAGTTTTTTGCTGTCACGGCAGTGGTCCTTTTGAACTAATGATCGGGCCAGCAGCCTTTAGTGTACGCATAGAGCCGGACTGAGCAAGTAGAATCTCTATTGTACCTAAAACTGCTTCGGCCACGCGTACACTCCTGACTCCATCTTGACGCCCGCATCGTCCTCTGCCACAAAGGACACCGATCGTAAAGGCTTAAAAAGGAGATGGGTCATGCGAACAGTCAGTCGACGGATGGGAGATCTCGCGCAATCTGAAATTCGGGCCATGACCCAGGCCTGCGCGAGTGCGAAGGGGCTCAATATGGCACAGGGGGTCTGTGATACGCCGGTGCCGCCGATCGTGCTGGAGGGAGCAGAACAAGCAATCAGAGATGGACACAATGTCTACACCCGCTTCGATGGCTTGTCCGAATTGCGGCAGGCCATCGCCGACAAGCTGGCCCACTATAACGGGATTCGCGCTGATCCTGAAACCGAAGTCACCGTCAGCGCTGGGGCAACCGGCGCCTTTCACTGTGCCTGTGCTGCGCTGCTGAATCCCGGCGATGAAGTCATTCTCTTTGAGCCGTACTATCAATACCATATCAGCGCGCTCATGGCGGTTGAAGCAGTCCCTGTGGTGGTCCACATGCAGCCACCGGCCTGGACGTATTCATTGACTCAACTTGAGCAGCTTGTGACCTCGAGAACAAAGGCCATCATTGTCAATTCGCCCGGCAACCCATCGGGCAAGGTTTTCAGCCGCGCGGAACTTGAGGCGTTGGCAGAGTTTTCGTGCCGGCACGATCTGTTTGTCCTGACCGATGAAATCTACGAATACTTTCTCTATGACGGGCGACGGCATGTGAGTATGGCCTCCTTGCCGAATATGGCCGAACGGACGGTGACCATCGGAGGGTACTCCAAGACCTTCAGCGTGACGGGGTGGCGGATTGGGTACAGTGTGGCTGCGCAGACGTGGACACGAGCGATTGGCGCGATGAACGATCTCCTCTATGTGTGTGCTCCGGCGCCGCTTCAAATGGGCGTGGCTCGTGGCATTCGAGACTTGCCGGATGATTTCTATGGGAGCCTGGCTCGAGACTATCAGCACAAGCGCGACAGATTTTGCAGTGCTCTGGCGAAGGCGGGACTCACTCCCTCGATCCCAGAGGGGGCCTATTACGTGTTGGCGGATGTGTCCCGGCTTCCTGGCGACAGTGGGAAAGCTCGTGCCATGTATCTATTGGATCGATTCGGTGTAGCTGGTGTACCGGGAGAGGCCTTTATCCCCGGTGCGGCAGGAGCCAACTTTATCCGTTTCAGTTATGCCAAGACCGATCGAGATCTCGATGAAGCCTGTCGGCGGTTGACCCAAGCTGGCTTGTAGGTGCTCGCGCGAGGAAGCGGCCGTTTCTTGCCTGAAGTGCAAGCCCGTGCTATGAACTCGACCATGAGTCCGCACCTCGCTCCCATTGTCGCTGCTGTTGCTGCGTTGCTGTTGACGGGATGCGGTCATCGGGCGACAGTTCCTCTCTCTGTCTCCGCTGACCATTCCGCCGGTGACCGGTCCGTCCTGGAAGGGGAATGGGAATACGAAGACGGCGGGGCGGTCGTCCTTCGACTCAATGATCAGGGCAACGGCACGTACGCATTCAAGGATGGGCGATTCGAAACGATTCAGCTCAACGGCCGGACATGGATCGGTAAGTGGTCTCAGAAAGAAAACGATCGGGAAGGCGGTTTCGTTGTGAACCTCTCTGCCGACGCTGGGGAAGGCGACGGGACTTGGTGGTACGAGCGAATCGGTGCAAACAGGTCACCATCCGAGAAGGGTGGCACGTTCCACTTGACCAGGAAAACCTCCATGACACGCCTTGGCGATACTCCTCCCGCACCCTGATCCGCCATCACTCACCCTTACGCAAGGCCGTTGTCGGTCCCACAAGTCAGGCCTGTGAGCTGTCGCGCGAGCGCCTCGGGACAGTGTGGGCCAGTGGCGATGATGCCGCGATAACGAGGCTCGCGCCGATTAAAGAGTAGTTCCTGTCCGAGGCCATCGGAGATGGTTCCCCCTGCCTCCGTGATGAGGAGCGCCCCCGCGGCCACATCCCATTCATTTTCTGGTTCCCACGTGACTACTCCCTCGATACGGCCGGTTGCGGCGAGTGCGAGTACCCAGGCGATAGAGCGCATAGGCCGCTTATTGATCGATGGATCCAGGGAGGGGAAGCGGCCGATCTGTTGCTCCCATTGATTCAGGGCGATTACTGGATGTTGACCGCTCCACGAAGCTGGTGGAGTAACCGGTTTACTGTTGAGACGCAGACCTCCACCTCGAGTTGCGGTAAATAATTCGTCCGTGGAAGGGTTGAAGATGCCTACCACGATTGGTCGGCCCTGTTCAATGAGGCCGACGGAAATGCAATACTCCGGTTCACCACTGATGAACGCCTTCGTCCCGTCTATCGGATCAACCACCCAGACTCGTCGTTTCTGAAGTCGCTCCAGACGATCAGGCGATTCTTCAGAGAGCCATCCATCTTCAGGAAACGTGGACATCAGGTGGGAGAGAAGGACCTCATTCACGGCCAGGTCCGCCGAAGTCACTGGAGACTGGTCCGGCTTCTGAATCGTCTCAAAGCCATCGACAGCAAACCGCAAGGCTTCCCCTCCGGCATTCCGCAGTGCCGTGATGAGAACGTCCAGTTCGTAGTCCCATGTCATGACAGGAGAGTAGCAGGCCTGGCGTCAGATGAAAAGATCCGAGCGTGTACCACGCTTGACCTGGCCGTTGAATCTGCGTACAAGCAGGTTACGATGAAACTGGTCCAGAAACGGTCGAAGAAGACAGGGCTCTCGCCAGGGACGCTCATTCACATCGGCGAACAGCGGGCCGAGGCTGTGAGCATGACCCTGTTCAATTATGCCGGTGCACGATGCGTGGAGCATGTGCTCACAGATCTGAATGCGCTTCAACTGCCTGCCGACGAAAGCGTCACATGGGTGAATGTTGGCGGGGTCCATAAAGTTGACGTCTTGGAAGGATTCGGGAAACATTTTGGCCTTCATCCCCTTCTGCTGGAAGACATCGCCAACACGGACCAGCGTCCCAAGCTCGATGACTATGAGACCTATTTCTTTCTCGTGATGAAGATGCTGACGACCTCTGAGCGAGGGGACATTGTCGTCGAGCAGGTGAGTTTCGTTCTTGGCCGAAATTACGTTCTCTCATTCCAGGAAAACGGCACCGATGTTTTTCATACGGTGCGGGACCGTCTGAGAGGCGGGAAAGGGCGGCTTCGGCAAAACGGTTCAGACTATCTGCTCTATGCGCTGATCGATGCTATTGTCGACCAATACTTTGAGGTCCTCGAACTGCTCGGTGAGCGGATCGAGTCGCTGCAAGAACGGGTGATGGCCGATCCCAAGCCGGACATCCTCAAAGACATTCATGGGCTGAAACAGCAGTTGTTGTTCGTACGCCGTGCCGTTTGGCCGCTTCGGGAAGCGATCAACGGTCTGTCTCGCTCGGACTGTCCGTTTCTGCATGAGTCCACAAAGATCTTTATTCGTGATGTCTATGATCATGTGGTTCAGATTGTCGACACCATCGAAACCTTGCGGGAAATGGTCTCGGCCAGTCTGGATATTTATCTGTCGAGCGTGAGCTATCGACTGAACGCCGTCATGCGGGTCTTGACGGTTATCACCACGATTTTTATGCCGCTCACCTTTATTGCGGGCATCTACGGCATGAATTTCGAGTATATGCCGGAGTTGAAATGGCCGTGGGGCTACCCGATGGCGATCGGCATCATGGGTCTTGTGGCAGCCATCATGCTCATCGGGTTCCGTCGAAAGAAATGGTTGTAGCAGGATGATGTTGAAACAGCCCTCCAGCTTCGTTCTCACGTCGTGCAGAGGTTCAACGTGCCGAGAGGGAAGGTCTTTTTGAACATCCTGGAGCGGATATCACTATTAATCTTGGACGTCGACTTTATCCACGAAATAGGTGGTGTCACCGAAGCAGGTCGTGGGAATATGGCGATACTCTTTGTAATGCAAGATCACTCGTTTTCCCATTACCTCTGATAATTGTGCGGCGACTTTATCGTCCGAGATCGTAAACTGCCAGAGAACAGGTGCCGTTCCAGGCACGGCTGTCATGGCCAACTCTCCTTCATGGCTCTTACACAGCCAGCCCTTCGTTGAAAACTTCTGAATGTAGCCGGCTCGGTTTCCATCGGAATAGGTCCAGTTGAACACGACCGTCAGGTAGGCAGCGCCTATAAAGAAGAGCAGCGTCACAAATAGTTTCACCGGTATCTCCTCACTTACGAATAAATGTCGCTGAACAACCAAGGAGCGTCAGTCTTTCGGCGAGATTCATAGGCCGTGATCTCAGGCTCATGTTGGAGCGTGAGGCCGATCGAATCCAGTCCTCGGTAGAGGCAATCCTTGCGGAAGGGGTCGATTTCGAACCGGTATGGTGTTTTCTCGGGTGTGGTGACTGTCTGACTGCCAAGATCGACGGTGAGCCGGTATCCCTCGGTACCAACGGCATGTTTCATGAGCGCCAACACTTCATCGGCCTTCAGCACAACGGGGAGTATGCCGTTTTGAAAACAGTTGTTATAAAAAATGTCGGCAAAGCTTGGAGCAATAATGCAGCGGAACCCCTGATCCAGTAGAGCCCACGGCGCATGCTCGCGAGAAGAGCCGCAACCAAAATTATCACGCGTTAATAAGATCGAGGCCGATTGATAGCGAGGTTGATTCAAGAAAAAATTCGGATCGGGCGATCCATCTTTTTTCTTTCTCCAGTCAAAAAAGAGGCCTTCGCGGAGTCCTGTCCGTTTGATGCAACCAAAATTATCACGCGTTAATAAGATCGAGGCCGATTGATAGCGAGGTTGATTTAAGAAAAAGTCCGGATCCGGCGATCCATCTTTTTTCTTCCTCCAATCAAAAAAGAGGCCCTCGCGGAGTCCTGTCCGTTTGATCGTCTTTAGAAACTGCTTCGGAATGATCTGATCCGTGTCGACGTTGATGAGATCCAACGGGGCAACGAGACCGGTGAGAAGAGTAAACGGTTCCATAGTGTCATCAGCTCCAATGTCGAATATCGACGAAGTGCCCTTCGATCGCTGCGGCGACCGCCATCGCAGGCGACACCAGATGGGTTCTCCCGCCAGCGCCCTGACGGCCTTCAAAATTTCGATTGCTGGTGGACGCGCAACGTTCCCCTGGCTGCAGGACGTCGGCATTCATGGCCAGACACATGCTGCATCCAGCTTCTCGCCATTCGAATCCTGCTTCACGGAATACGTGATCAAGGCCTTCCGCCTCCGCTTGTTTTTTGACGAGTCCGGACCCTGGGACCACCATGGCATGCACAGACTTGGCAACTTTTTTCCCCTTGGCAAGGCTGGCTGCCAGCCGGAGGTCTTCAATTCGTGAATTCGTGCAGGAGCCGATGAAGACGCGGTCGATTGCAATATCCGTAATGGGTGTGTTGGGCGAAAGTCCCATGTAGGTCAATGCACGTTCCGTCGCGCTCTTTGTGTTGGCATCGGACATTGTTCGTGGATCTGGGATCTTTTGATCGACACCTAGCACCATCCCCGGACTCGTTCCCCAGCTGACCTGAGGCGCGATGTCTTCAGCCTGTAACGAGACGGTCGCATCGTACTTCGCATCTGGGTCGGTAGTGAGCCGCTGCCATGCCTGCACGGCTTGTTCGAGCATATTCCCTTTTGGGACGAGCGGCCGTCCCTTCAGGTAGACGATTGTCTTCTCATCGGGGGCCACTAACCCAGCGCGGGCTCCCCCTTCGATCGACATATTGCAGAGGGTCATGCGCCCTTCCATGCTCAGTGCGCGAATAGCCGACCCTGTATACTCAATCACGTAACCGGTTCCACCGGCCGTGCCAATTTTTCCGATAATCGCAAGAATAATGTCCTTTGCTGAGCAGTGATCGGAAAGGGTCCCCTCAACACGGACCTCCATCGTCTTTGGTCGTTTTTGGACGAGGCATTGCGTTGCCAGTACATGTTCGACTTCACTGGTCCCAATACCGAATGCCAATGCACCGAATGCCCCATGGGTCGATGTGTGAGAATCTCCGCACACGATCGTTGTCCCTGGCAGGGTGAATCCTTGCTCGGGGCCAATGACGTGCACCACGCCTTGTCGGACATCATCCATGCCGAAGAAGGTAATGCCGAAGTTGCGACAGTTTTCCTCAAGGGTCTGAATCTGCTTCGCGCTGATCTGATCGGCGATCGGTAGCTTCCGGTCGGTCGTCGGAACATTGTGATCCGGGACGGCCAGGGTTGCGGCCGGTCGTCGAGGCGTTCGCCCAGCCAGCTTCAACCCTTCAAACGCCTGGGGAGAGGTCACTTCATGAACCAGTTGTCGATCAATATAGAGGAGCGTGGTCCCATCTGGCTCCGCCCGCACGACATGCGCATCCCAAATTTTGTCGAATAGTGTTTTGCCTGCCATGGCTACTCCCGTCTTTATGAATTTGAACCATCATTATACAGAGAAGTCCTATGGTCTTGACAAGTGCACGTCCAGAGCTTGCCCTGCTCTCCGAGACGTGGTACCACCGCACCGATGAAACCCAGGCCCTGGAGCGAACCGTGCATGGTTGAGTGGAGTCACCGACTACTGGAGAGCTATCACTATTGGATCGGACAAGACCTTATTGATCGGGCCGGCGATCGAAAGGCACAGGCCCTCCGGCTATTCGAAGTATCCATTGTCGTTGTGTCGCACGGTGTGGAACCGGACCCGATCTTAAATTATGGCAATCAAGCAGCCTTGGATCTGTGGGAGCTGCCCTGGGAGCAATTCATCCAGACGCCGTCACGACTGACGGCTGAGGCGGATGACCGTACTGAGCGGAGAAGAATGTTGGAGCGAGCAACGCTCACCGGTTACTTCGATGGATATCGAGGGGTGCGAATATCCTCGACGAGGAGACGATTTCTTGTTGAGCAAGCCGTGATTTGGAATGTGATCGATCTTGCCGGACACCGCATCGGTCAAGCGGCGGCGTTCTCCCAATGGTCATACTTGTGATGATCGAGGCGAGGGAGTAGCCCGAAACCCTTCCGGATTGGTCACGACGACGATCACTGCATCGAGTCGAGCCGAGGCCGGTCGGAGGAACACGATCGACGAGAGTCTGTCTATGAAATCATTAACGGAGAAGTCAGGTCCAGAGTTCGAGAGGGCCGTGGTTGGCGATACCCTGCAGTAGATCTCGGGTAGCAAGAATGCCGACCAGACGGCGATGGTGATCCAAAATTGGAACAGCATGAATTTGTTCATCCAGCATGACGCGGGCAATTTCACGGATCTCTGTCACGGGAGTCGCCGAAATAACTCGGGACGTCATGATGTCAGCCAATCGCCGTCTGGAGGCCTGTCGCGTATCGGCCGCTGTGATCAGTTCAGGAGCATGGCGGAGCAAGTCTCGATAGGACACCATCCCGACGAGGGTGTCGTGCATCGATGTGACGGGGATATGATGGAATCCCTTGTCTGACATGCTCGTCCAAGCGTCAAGCCAGGTGCTATCGGATGGAAGAGAGATAACCGGAGTACTCATCAGATCACGCGCGAGAATCGCCGGTTTCGGGTGAGATTGTTCGATGCTCTGCTGTTGATAGGCTGTTTGTGCTGCCACGGCTGAGTGATCCAGAGAGGAAGCGTGTTGGCCATGATGCTCCCGCTCCCTCGCGTATTCAGGTCGGGCATTCCGTGGACCAGCCGGTTTGACCGGGTACGTTTCCACGATTCCGTTGACCGCCAGAATGATGGACATGCTGCAGCTCCTCAACTGCCATATCGGAGTTTTCGGGAAATACTTAAGCGAGGTCCAGACCAAGCGAATATTTAACGAGAGTACGGGGTGCTCTGCCACAATTTAGTATCAATTGTCTGGCACCGAGAGGGCCGACACACAAGTCGAGGGCCACAGCTGCTTCCAGTGCCGTTGCCTGTGGAGCTGGATTCCATCGAGTGAGCCACGGTTCAAGCGGCTGCGGCGGTTCTAAATCAATTGCTTCCGTTTTGACCCATATGTTATACAAACAATCTTATACTGTAGTGAATGCCGGGACACAGTCGTAGACAACGAGTGCACGCTATCGGAAGCAGTGGTGTTCTCTGTAAGTTTGGCGGCACATATTCACAAGCCTCTATTTTGTTTCTTTTCACATACTTCGCAAGGGGGGGGGTAGTCATGGGTAAGACGATGTTGGCGGTCTTCTTCGGCCTTGGCATGATATTGGCTGGGGCTTCGAGTTCGTATGCGCTTCAAGCGGGCGGTGTAGAGACCGGCGATTTGGAAACGGGTTCTGTCGTCGGCCAGCCGTTTAAGGAGCTGAGCGTCGATGTTTCGTTCTTTGCTATTGAAATTGGAAACATGAAGATCTGGTATCCGCCGATGACCGTCATCGATTTTAAAGCGCGTCCCGGTACTCCAGTGTTGTTAAAAGTGACGAATAATGCAACGGCTGAGCACGGGTTCCAGCTCAGCGCTGTCGTGAATCAATCCGCACCGACTGCCTTGCATTCCAAGATCGTGCTCAAACCCGGGGAAACACAGTATATCGGTGTTCCAACCAGCGATCTGTTTTATTCCGGGGGAAATGTTCTTGAATATCGTTGCCACTTGCATCCGGGCCATGTCGGTGGCAAGTTGCTTATGCTGAAGTAGGTTGTCTGGATTCTGGTCGGCGACAAAGGCCTCGGTGTAACCCACCGGGGCCTTTTTTATTGTTCGGTCACAACAGCCCAAAACAAAGGGCCCTGGTTCCATCCAGAACCAGGGCCCTTAAATACACGATCAAGCAATGTGGATGCCATGCCGGTTCCCGCTCCGCATACGATCGGACACCATCGTGGACGTTGCCAGTCCCGTACTTAGCCGGAGAATAGGGACCGGCTAGTGCCCTTGCTTTGCACCGGGGTGCATGGTATGGTGCTGTCTCTGTAAGTGGGCTCATGCCCACTTTTTTGTTTGGATACATGTCAAAGGGAAATGGGCTGAGTATACCAGGCAGTCGTCCGCAACTGGTTGCCGATCGGTTGCACGAAATCATTTCGCCGATCCTATGGACGCTCGGGCTTGAATTGGTTGATGTGGTGTGCCTGGGGAAAGGTCCTCACTCGGTCGTTCGGGTTCTGATCGCTAAATCGGATGGAGTCAGCATCGCAGACTGTGAGCAGGCACATAAGGCTCTAGGACCGGCGCTTGATGTGGCCGATCCATTTCCCCATGCCTATACCCTTGAAGTCTCTTCTCCGGGTCTTGATCGACCCTTCAAGAGATCCCAGGATTATCAACGGGCGATTGGAAAAGAGGTGAGTCTCAAGCTTCGAGAGCCTCTCGAAGGTCAGTGGAAGATTGCTGGTCAACTGATGCAGGTGGATGAAGAGGCCGTCGTGCTGAAGGTGGTTACTGCGCGAACATTCGAGACGGTGAAGTTGAGTCGAGGCATGATTGCTGAAGCAAAGCTGGTTGTGAAGATCTAGAGGGGCGGAACGTTGGAGATTGTGAAGTGGTAACCGGATGCAGGAGCGTGACGTATGAACCGTGAACTGATTACCGTGATCGACGAAATCGGGCGTCAGAAAGGGATCGACAAGGCCCGAGTCATTGGGGCCATCGAATCCGCCCTGCAGACCGCCGCGAAGAAACGCTTTGGTCAGGCCGAAAATATCCAAGTGGAGATCGACCCCAAAACCGGAGAAATTTCCGTCGTCTCCAAGAAGATCATCGTAGAAACGGTCAGCAACCCCAAGGCGGAGATTTCTCTTCAGGAGGCCCGCCAATTCGATAGCGAGGCGGAAGTCGGGGACGAAATTGGATCGCTGATCGAAATGAACGAATTGGGGAGAATTGCTGCGCAAACAGCGAAGCAAGTGATCTTCCAGAAGGTGCGCGAAGCGGAGTGGGAAGCTGTTCAAAGGGAATATTCCACACGTCAGGGCGATCTGGTTACAGGAATTATCCTCGGCATGGAGCGCCGGAATTACCTGGTGGACCTCGGAAAGACGGAGGCCATCCTGCCGATCCAAGAGCAGATTCCTCGTGAAACATATCGGCGCGGCGATCGCGTGAAGGCGATGTTGTTGGAGGTGCGTCGGACGCCCAAGGATGTTCAAGTCATTCTGTCTCGTAGCCATCCTCAGTTTGTGGCAAAACTCTTTGAGCTCGAAGTGCCAGAGGTCATGGAAAAGATCATTGAAATCCGATCCGTCGTTCGAGAGCCTGGGGACCGAACAAAGATCGCGGTCACGTCTCGTGAAAAGGCTGTGGATCCGGTGGGAGCTTGCGTCGGCATCAAGGGCTCCCGCGTGCAGGCGGTCGTTCGCGAGCTGCGGGGCGAGAAGATCGATATCATTACCTGGACCCAGGATCCGCGAGTCTTTATCGCCGAAGCCTTAAACCCTGCAACAATCGAAAAGGTCGGGATTGACGAAGAGAAGAAGTCGGCGCTCGTGGTCGCAGCCGACTCGCAATTATCGTTGGCAATCGGGAAAAACGGTCAGAATGTCCGGCTTGCCGCGCGCTTGACCGGGTGGAAGATAGACATTATCAGCTCAACGGAATACGAAAAAGAGAAGGTCGAGCGTGATAGGGAAATTAAAGCCGCGATTGCGGACGAAGCCGAAGCGCAACGACTGCAAGAAGAAGCTCGGCAGGCTGCCAGAGCTGAGGAAGCAACGAGCGGATAGAATACGGAACCGTTCTCATGGCTATGCGTGTATACGAACTTGCGAAGAAGTTAGGTATGGAAAATCGAGTGCTTATCCCCGAGCTCAAGAAGCTGGGGGTCTCGGTTTCATCTCACAGCAGTACGCTTGAGGAGGAAATCGTTCAGAAGGTGTTGGATAAGTTGGCCACAAAATCGACGAGTCAAGGGACGGGAATCGAGAGAGAGGTCGGTGCAAAGTTGGCGGAGCATACGAGTCGTGGGAAAACTGTGGCGGCAAAGGGTTCTGTCGTCGAAGAGCCGCTCAAGCCTGATAAGCGGCGCATTCTCATCAAGCGAAAGAAGGAAGACGAGCCAATCGAGGTCATTCTTTCAGCCTCGATTGGTGAGACTGAGCGTTCAGCGCAGCCCGCGTCCTCAAGTCTTGTGACGACACCGACTCCATCGGTTGATCACCTTGCTAGCGATGGCCCAGTCGACCACAGTCTTCCCGTGAAGGAAGGTTCGGACGAGGTTGCTCCATCCGCACCTGTGCCACTCGATGTGAAACAGGAAGCGCCGCAGGCCAAACCGACTATCGCGCCGGTAATACCTGGGGTGGTGAGTCCCGAGTCTGTCGCCAGTAAAAAGAAAAGCATGGCATTCGAGGCCATCGAGGCAGAGGCTCTCAAAGAAAAGCTCAAGAAAGCGAAAAAAACAGGCCGTCCTAAGGACGAGCAACAAGATGTGAAATTGCGTGAAGACGCCGCCCGCTGGCAAGACCTTCGTGCAATTCCAGTGCAGCGCCGTGATGACCGATCGAAACATGTTCACCATAGCACCCCGGGAGAAATCACCAAACCACGTCGCAAGAGCGTGAAAGTGACCCCTCGGACAACGGTAAAAGAATTCGCTGAGTTGATCGGTCAACGGCCGGCCGACATCGTTCGGAAATTGATGGATATGGGACAGATGTTGACGTTTCACCAACCTATGAGCCTGGACGCTGCATCGATTTTCGCCGAGGAAAGCGGAGTCAAAGTTGAGGTCTCGGTCGAGAAAATTGGGGAGGAGTTGCTGCAAGACATCATTGAGACCGGCGATGATGAGCGGCCGGAACCTCGACCGCCGGTGGTGACCATTATGGGGCATGTCGATCACGGGAAGACGTCGCTCCTCGATGCGATTCGCCAAACAAAAGTGGCGGAAGGGGAAGCCGGTGGCATTACTCAGCATATCGGCGCCTATACCGTCTCAGTGCGCGGTAAGCAGGTCACGTTTCTCGACACTCCTGGTCACGAGGCGTTTACGGCTATGCGCTCTCGTGGCGCGAAGGTTACGGATATCGTCATTTTGGTTGTTGCAGCAGACGACGGTGTGATGCCGCAAACGATCGAGGCGATCAACCATGCCAAGGCAGCCGGAGTGCCGCTGATCGTGGCGATGAATAAGATCGACAAGCCATCTGCCAATCCTGATCGGGTAAAAAACGCTCTCTCGGAACATGGATTGATTTCCGAAGCTTGGGGCGGCGATACCATTATGGTCGAGGTGTCTGCTAAAGAGAAAATGGGTCTTGATACTCTCCTTGAGATGATTTTGCTTCAGTCGGAAGTACTTGAACTCAAGGCAGATCCACACAGACAGGCGAAAGGCACCGTCATCGAAGCCAAAATTGAACGCGGGAGGGGTCCAGTTGCGACGGTATTAGTTCAGAGCGGGACTCTACGGGTTGGCGATGCCTATGTCGTTGGAACATTCAGCGGGCGTGTTCGGGCTCTCCTTAGTGATCGCGGTGAAAAAGCGCAGCAGGCGGGGCCGTCCATTCCGGTGGAAGTTATTGGATTACCGGGCGTGCCGTCGGCGGGTGATGTCTTCCATGTTGTCTCCAATGAGCGGGTCGCCCGAGAGATCGCAGAGGAACGAGCGCAAAAGCGTCGAGCTGCAGAGCTAACTGGCCCCGCGAAGGTCTCCTTGGATGATCTCTTTGCGAAGATTCAAGAAGGATCCGTGAAGGAGTTGGCCATTGTCGTCAAGGCCGACGTGCAAGGATCGTCTGAAGCATTGGTTGGCGCGGTTGAGAAGCTGTCGACGAATGCCGTCAAGCTACGCGTGATTCATAACGGAGTTGGTGGGGTTATGGAATCTGATGTGTTGCTTGCCTCCGCGTCGCGAGCCATCATCATCGGTTTCAATGTCAGGCCAGAACCAAAGGCAGCCGCATTGGCCGAACAGCAAGGTGTCGATATCAGGCTCTACACGATCATTTATGACGCCATCGCTGACATCAAGTCTGCGATGGAAGGCTTGCTTGAGCCGACCCTGAAAGAGCGCGTGTTAGGACGAGTGGAAGTGCGGCAGGTCTTCATGATTCCAAAGGTCGGAGCCGTAGCAGGGGCGTATGTGATTGATGGGACGATCTCTCGGTCAAGCGTCGGAGTCCGAGTGATTCGAGACAATGTGGTGGTCTATCAGGGTAAGCTTGGTTCGTTGCGGCGATTCAAGGATGATGTGCGTGAGGTGCAGCAGGGGTATGAGTGCGGGTTGAGCGTCGAAAACTTCAACGATGTCAAATCCGGCGATATCATTGAGGCCTATGCAGTCGATAAGATCGCGGCGAAGCTCTAGTAGCAGCCGAAGGATTTTTATTGTAGCCTCTTACCTGAAGGCCTGACGAGCTCATGAAGCTGAATCATGGAGCCTCTATTGTGAGTCGACGCTAACCGAACCCTGGCCATGGTCGTGGGGCTATACACCGTCGAGTTATTCATTTCAGGGAGCCAGTCGCTTAAAGACAAGCGTCAAGTCCTTCATGGGATTAAGGACAGGCTTCATGGCAAGTTTAACCTCTCAGTTGCCGAAGTGGATAGCCAGGATCTCTGGCAGAAGGCTATTCTTGGAATGGCGTGTGTCTCGAATGAGCGTAGCCACGTGAACCAGGTGCTTGAACAAGCGTTGAATCTGATCAAAAGCATGCCAGCAGTTGAAGTGTCACGAGTTCAGTTGGAATTCCTCTAAGCCCCCTGTCATGCTTGCGACTGGTAAGGCCGGGTACGAAGATGTCGAAGACAACCTATAAGAGAGCAGACCGAGTGGCTGACCAGATTCGCATGGAAGTGGCGGATATTCTCATGCGAAAAATCAAGGATCCTCGGGTCCATAACGTCACGGTTACCGATGTCGAGCTGACAGCGGATTTGCGCATCGCGCATATTTTTGTCACGACCCTGGAAACAGGAGAAGCCGAGCGCGATGTCTTTACTGGCCTCTCAAAAGCCAGTGGGTTTGTGCGGTCGGAATTAGGTCGGCGGCTTTCGCTTCGCTACTTACCGGATGTGATTTTCAAGAAGGATATCAGTGGACCTCGTGGTGACCGGATTATGCAGATCTTGGAAGGCCTACATGGAGAGCCTGAGCAGCAGGAAAACCAGGACTCTCCGAGCAACCCTCAGGGGATCGCGGAATCTTAAGGGTATGGACCAGACAGCCATCAGAACGGACCTGGGTAATGCCCTGGACGGAGTTCTCGTTGTCCATAAAGAGGCTGGCTGGACTTCACACGATGTCGTCGCCAAGGTCCGGAGCCTATTGGGGGGTAGCAAAGTCGGTCATGCTGGCACGCTGGATCCTAGTGCCACGGGTGTGTTGCCGATCCTGGTCGGACGGGCCACAAGAATTGCAGAGTACCTGATCGATTGGGATAAGGAGTACCATGCCGTCATGCGCTTGGGGGAAACGACCGACACCCAGGATGCAACCGGACAGGTTTTGAGCAGGGTCGATCCAGGTGCGATCACGGAGGACATGCTTCAGGCCGTAATCGCCCGATTCCGAGGAGTACAGCAGCAATTGCCACCAATGTATTCAGCTGTAAAGGTCGGCGGCCAGCCGCTGTATAAAGCAGCCAGGGCAGGCAGGACGGTCGATCGGGCAGAGCGGTCGATTACCATTCATCAGTTGGAGATCGTGGCCGTTCACGGTCGTGACGTGGCCCTGCGTATTGTGTGTTCCAAAGGCACGTATATACGCACCTTGTGTGCCGACATCGGACGGGCCTTAGGGGTAGGAGGACACCTCTATGCTCTCGAGCGTCGGCGTGTCGGCCCACTGTCCATCGAACAGGCAGTGACGATTGATCAAGTTGCCAGCCATCTCACGATGGGAACTCTCGCAAGGCAATTCATGTCGTTGGATCAACTTCTCGTTCAACTCCCGGCAGTGGTCGTGAACGCGGAACAGGCGCAGCGTGTCTTGAATGGCTCACCAATTTTTCCGATGGGAGTCGGGCAACTCTCGCCTGCCCATTCCACAGTTTCGGTACGGCTCAAGGATGAAGCCGGTCAGTTGTTGGCCATTGGAACTCATGATGCCAGCGGCATGGGGTCGATTCGAATTCGCAAAGTACTGAGTCTCTTAAGTCATTAATACGGAAGGAGTAGCTATGGCGTTGTTAAAAGAAGTAAAGAGTGAACTCATCAAGCAATATCAGCAGCATGACAAGGATTCCGGATCGCCGGAAGTTCAGATTGCGGTATTGACCAACCGGATTACGTATCTCACCGAACATTTCAAGACCCATAAAAAGGATCACCACTCGCGGCGTGGATTGTTGCAGCTCGTTGGACGTCGGCGGCGTCTCCTAGACTATCTCCGCGGTGTGGAGGAAGCGCGTTACAAAACCGTGATCGAGCGACTCAACATTCGTAAGTAACCGGTCGTGCGAACAGCGGCGTTGACCGGCGCCATGGCATCGTTCGAATATCCCACAGATGAACACCGACATGCGCTCACACCAAGTGTGCGATGTAAGAGTGAAAAGCTGTAAAGTAGGCGAGAAGTCGTCGCGTTCAGCTTTTCAACTACTCATCTGCCGTTGAGCGTATCTCAGTGGGCATCTGTGGATCTAACCAGAGGAGACACCATAGATGATACACGTCGTAGAAATCGACATTGCAGGTCGAACCCTTCGCCTTGAAACTGGCCGTGTCGCAAAACAAGCTGACGGGTCGATATGGGCCTCGTATGGCGACACGGTCATCCTTGCGACGGCCGTGGCTGCGCAAACCGCCAAGCCCGGCATCGATTTCCTGCCCTTGACTGTTGATTACCAGGAAAAGGCCTACGCGGCCGGGAAAATTCCTGGAGGCTATTTCAAGCGAGAAGGTCGACCGGCTGAGAAGGAAGTCCTGACCAGCCGCTTGATTGACCGACCGCTCCGCCCGTTGTTTCCCGAAGGCTACTATTTCGAGACGCAGGTCATTGCCTCAGTTCTATCGGCAGATAAGACCGGTTCGTCAGACGTAATTGGAATCACTGCGGCATCAGCTGCCCTCGCGGTATCGAACATTCCGTTCAACGGCCCCGTGGCCGGTGTGAGGATCGGTCGCGTCAACGGTCAGCTCGTCGTCAATCCTGACCTTGAAACGATGGAGCAGAGCGAGCTGCATCTGGTGGTTGCGGGCACAGCGGACGCGGTCATGATGGTGGAGGCAGGTGCCAATGAATTATCCGAGCAGATGATGCTCGAGGCCCTGGAATTGGCTCACTCGGAGATTAAGAAAATCGTCCGGAAGATCGATGAATTGGCCCAGAAGGTTGGAAAGCTGAAGCGGGTAGTTGTTCAAGAGTCGATCGATTCCGCGTTGCAGGTCGAGATCAAGGCGTTGGTTGCGCAACCCATTCGTGACGCCATCATGATTGCCAACAAGACTGCTCGGCAGGAGCGGTTGGACCAAATTCTGGCCGACACCATCGGCAAGCTGAAAAAGCCAGATGATTCATCGAGGGAGCGGCACATCAAGATTGTGTTCCATCAATTGGAATACACGGAAGTCCGGAAAATGATTTTAGAGAAGCGATCTCGCGCCGATGGACGCGGTCCTGCGGATATTCGTCCAATTACGTGTGAGGTCGGCGCCCTGCCGCGAGCCCATGGTTCTGCAATCTTTACCCGCGGCGAAACACAGAGCTTAGCGGTGGTGACGCTAGGGACGACCGATGATGAACAGCGCATTGATGCGCTGGAAGGCGAGTACATGCGGACCTTTATGCTGCATTACAACTTCCCGCCCTTCAGTGTCGGTGAGGCGAGACCGCTTCGCTCGCCGGGACGGCGTGAGGTTGGGCACGGGGCCTTGGCGGAACGGGCGTTGAAGCCCGTCATCCCGGGCAAGGACGTCTTCCCCTACACCTTACGGATTGTGTCTGAGATTTTGGAATCCAATGGGTCTTCCTCGATGGCAACCGTGTGTGGTGGGACGCTGGCCATGATGGACGCAGGCGTTCCCATCAAGGAGCCAGTCGCCGGCATTGCTATGGGATTGATCAAAGAAGGGGACGACGTCATTATCTTGTCGGATATTCTCGGCCTTGAAGATCATCTGGGTGATATGGACTTCAAAGTGTGCGGGACCAAGAACGGTGTGACGGCACTGCAAATGGACATTAAGATTGGTGGCATTACCACAGCCTTGATGCAGCAAGCCTTGGAGCAGGCCCGGGTGGGACGCCTCCACATTCTTGGCCATATGGCGAAGGCCCTCAGCAGTCATCGCGCCGAGTTGTCGGCGTTTGCCCCTCGTATCTACACGATGAAGGTCAAGCAAGATAAGATTCGCGATATTATCGGACAGGGCGGCAAAACCATCCGCGGCATTCAGTCCGACTGCGGCGTCAAGATCAGTGTCGAAGATACCGGGATTGTGACCATCGCTTCTGCGGACGGCACCTCCTTACAAAAAGCCAAAGAGATCATCAACCGCCTGACCGAGGAAGTCGAAATCGGGAAAATCTATACGGGAACGGTAAGAAAGATTATGGACTTTGGTGCCTTTGTGGAGGTACTCCCGGGCACCGATGGGTTGGTCCATATCTCACAGTTGGCGCATCATCGAGTGAAAGCCGTGTCTGACGAGGTCGCCGAAGGCGATCAAATTCTTGTGAAAGTGCTGGAAATCGATAGACAAGGCAAGATTAGGCTTAGCCGAAAAGAAACCATCCCCGCACCGACGGGCGGCGGTGCAAACGAGTCAGTGGGCGGGTAACAGTTGTACCGTAAGCTCATCCTCGAGAACGGGATTCGCTTGGTTTCCGAGCGAATCCCAACCCTCAAATCCGTAACCATCGGCATCTGGGTCAATACAGGCTCTCGTGATGAAAGCCCAACACAGGCTGGGTACGCCCATTTCATCGAACATATGTTCTTCAAGGGGACGACCACTCGATCGGCCACGGAGATTTCTCGTGAAATCGATGCGCTGGGGGGCGAGATGAACGCCTTCACTACGCGCGAAACCACAACCTACTATGTCAAGGTATTGGATCAACATCTCCCAAAGGCCCTCGACCTTTTGGGAGATCTGTTTCTCCGCTCCCGACTCGGAAAGAAAGAAATTGAAAAGGAAAAGCAGGTCGTCCTTGAAGAAATTCGAATGGTTCAAGACGATCCCGAAGATCTCGTTCAAGAATTACATACCAAGTTATCGATGGGCACACATCCCTTGAGTCGTCCGATTCTTGGGCGGGAATCAACAATCGCCCGGATCCGCCGACAGGATCTCATCGAGTACATTGATACGCACTATCGTCCCGAAGAGATCGTGCTCGCCGTAGCCGGGAATTTCAATCAACAGCAGCTCGAAAAGACGATGGCTCGCACCTTTGGGAAGTATCGCCCTTCGTCAGACGTCCCTCCTCGAAAGCGTTGGCCTCCAGAGATCTGTGGTGGCGCCATCGTGAAACACAAATCGTTAGAGCAAGTGCACCTCTGTCTAGGACTTCAGGGCGTTGCAGCCGGTCATGAGGATCGATATGCGGTCTATGCGTTGAACAGTGTCCTCGGTGGTGGCGTCAGTTCGAGACTGTTCCAGGAGATCCGTGAAAAAAGGGGCTTATCCTATTCGATCTACTCATTTTTGTCGGGTTATTCCGATGGCGGTACGATCACCGTCTATGCAGGCACGCAAGCTCGGGAGGTTGAGCGCGTTCTTGAACTCGTTCGTCGCGAGATCCGGCGCTTGAGCAGAGATGGAATTGATCGGCATGAGCTAAAACGGACAAAAGAACAGATGAAAGGCGGCCTCATGCTCAGCTTGGAAAGTTCACATAGCCGGATGAACAAGCTTGCAAAAGATGAATTGATCTCCCGCGCCCATACGAACCTGGAAGACATGATTGTGAAAATAGATGCGATTACACCACAACAAATAAATCAAGTAGCACAGGATCTCTTCACCCCTGAAAAAATAGCCCTGACAGGGCTGGGGCCGCTTTCCACACGGCAAGTGAAGGCGTTAAGCGGTCAATTCCAAAAAGGCCCAGCCTGACCACAACTGAATTTCCAGTCGGAGAAGACTTATAACTTATTGTTTTGTATATGCTGTAAGGACTGCGCATCGTTTTGTGACAAGTCTGGCAAACATTTTCTTGACAGGGCCATGTAGTTTCAGTACCGTTCCGGTACCAACCGGACGGCCTTGCGTTCGTTTTTGGTGCGAGTTATTGAAGAATTCAAAATTTTCAAGAAGATTTGCGAACTATATGCAGGACCGCGTAATAGAAAGAACTAACATCCTAGTCCGAGTATCGTGCTCAAATTGACGAAGGAGGGATTACGTATGAAAAGGGCTGTCGTTCTAGCTGCAGCGGCGGTTTTTTCGTCTTTCGGTTTGCTGGCGGCTGATTTTTCATTCGCTGCAGGTGCCATAGAGCACCTAGGCCTCGCTGATGCGGTCGTTGGAGGGAAACCCCTAAAGGCTACTGAGGCGGCCAAGAAGCTGCAAGGCCGCGTCTGGTCGCAGTGGGCGGACAACCCGGATGGGGAGCTCTTGTTCGGCATTCAATATTGGAATACTGGAGAACCAGGGTCTGGCGACAGTGGAGGGCGATCATCTACGATGCTTGACGTGAAGCCGCCTGATCCATTGTTCAGTTGTTGTGCCTGGGGATTCTCCGGCGGCAGTGAGAAAAATTCAACCTATTCCGGCTGGTACCATGCGGCCACCACGGTTCGTCTGGCGGTCAAAGACAAAGCCTTGATGGACCAAATTATCAAGGCCTCCCAAGAATTAGTCGCCATGGAAGTCACGCTTGACGGCAGAACCATCACCGGGTTCAAAGTCATCAAGGACTAGTCACGTTCAAAGCGTACAGATGATGTTGTTCAAGGAGGACGCGATTATGATGTTGCACAAGCAAGGTGCCGCCGTGCTGGCAGCCGTGGCGCTGGCAGCCGGTCTGGCTTCAACTGCCTCGGCTATTGAGTCATTTCAAGAACGATTCGAATGGGGTGACATGAGCAAACCGACCACCATTCAAGGTCGGGTGATCATCCTTGATCCCTACGATGAAGCCGTGTGGATTAACACAGCCGTCTTCGGTGGGAATGCGGAGAGCGGCTTGTATTGGCAAAAAGTTCATCCTGGCAAAACGCTGAAGTTCTATGCTGATAAGTCAGCCTGGCAAGAGCTGAAGAAGATGGGTCGTCTTCATGCTGGACCCACAGCAGCGAAGGAAGTTCCCCCTGGCAGCACGACGGACTTGATCGAATTCGTCGCCACAGAAACCGAGCAAAATCATCGGGTGATTTCATCGGTGAAGAAGATTCCTGAGGTATCTGGTTCAGTAGGGAAGCCTCTGAGCATTTCCGCGCTTCGTCTTAGAGAATGCGCCGGGAAAAACGAATTCGAACCAACTTGTGCCAAAGGCATGGCGGTTCTTAACAGCTCACCAGTGACGCCCGATGGCAGCAATGTGGGTATGCAATACGATGTGATGATTCCAGGCGGGAAAGCCATTGGCGGCTTAATTCATTCGACCGCACAA
The DNA here is from genome assembly GCA_005116955.1 of Nitrospira sp. Lineage (GTDB taxonomy): Bacteria > Nitrospirota > Nitrospiria > Nitrospirales > Nitrospiraceae > Nitrospira_D. The sequence goes on from SWDI01000005.1 coordinate 757,565, forward strand.
TATAACCAAGCGCACTGACGACTATTACGAGATACGAACGGGCGGCATTTCTCTCGGGAATGCCGCCCGTTTTATTTTTACCATCTAGTCAATATGGATTACCGATCGGATGGATCACTGCGCTCCGATCTCACCATACGTTGCAACTCGGCGAGGCGATTCAGCGCATCGAGCGGTGTCATTGAAAATAGGTCAATCTGTTTGACCTCTTCTATCATCGGATGAGGATGAGGAAGCAGTTCCGATGTCATCGGGTGTTCATCCTGATTGATGCCGGAACTGACAGACTCCGGTTGTTCCAACTGTGACAGCACTGTTTGTGCACGGCTAATGACCTCCTTAGGAAGCCCTGCCAGTTTGGCCACGTGAATGCCGTAACTTCGGTCAGCTTTCCCCGCCACGATTTTTCTGAGAAACACCACATCACCATCACATTCCTGGACGGCGACTCGATAGTTCTTGATTCCGATCCGTTGTTGCTCCAGTTGCGTCATCTCATGATAGTGGGTTGCGAATAATGTGCGCGCGCCCAACCTGGTGCAGTCGTGAATATATTCAGCAATTGCCCACGCGATACTCAGGCCATCGTAGGTGCTGGTGCCGCGCCCGATTTCATCCAACAGAATGAGGCTGCGGGAAGTCGCGTTTTGGAGAATGTTCGCGGTCTCCACCATCTCGACCATGAAGGTGCTCTGACCCCCGGCCAGATTATCCGAGGCACCCACTCTTGTGAAGATACGATCGGTTAATCCAATCGTCGCTTCTGAAGCGGGTACAAAGCTGCCGATTTGAGCCATCAAGACAATCAGTGCAACCTGACGAAGATAGGTGCTCTTTCCTGCCATGTTTGGTCCAGTAATGATCAGGAGGCGGTTCAGTTCGAGGTCCAACACGGTATCATTCGGCACGAATACTGAATCCGTACAGAGTCGCTCGACGACCGGGTGACGACCTTCCCTGATGATAAGGGCGCCGCCTTCAGTCACCGTTGGCTTGGTATATCGGTACAGAGCGGCCACCTCGGCCAATCCGGCGACGACATCAAGGAGCGCAAGGGCGGCCGCCATGGCCTCCAATCGGTGGGCTTCTTGAGCCAACCGAGAGCGAAGCTGGATGAAAACCTCTTGTTCACGAGCCAGAAGCTTGGCCTCGGCTCCGGTGACACGTTCTTCCAGCTCTTTCAATTCGGCGGTCATAAATCGCTCGGCATTGACCAGCGTTTGCTTGCGAATGTAGTCAGCAGGGACCCGGGCAAGATTGGCTTTGGTGATCTCGATGTAATAGCCAAACACCTGATTGTAACGGACCTTCAATGACTCAATGCCTGTTCGGTCACGTTCCTGTGTCTCGATTGCAGCGATCCAAGTTTTTCCTTCCTTGCTGGCTTTGCGCAACTCGTCGATGACTGGGTCATAGCCATCTGTGAAGATGTTCCCGTCTCGAATGGAAGGTGAAGCATCAGGTCGGATGGCACGCTCAATCACGTCGAAGAGATCCTGGCCGCTATCCCATGATGTTCGCGTCTGACAGAGCAGCAGACTTTGAAGCCGTGCTAGCTGGACATCAATCTCGGGCAAAACGGAAAGAGATTGCTTGAGAGCCAAAAGTTCTCGCGGACCGGCCAAGCCGAGTACGATGCGACTGCCCAGTCGCGCAATATCCTGGATCTCTCGCAAGGCGGTCCGTAATGCAGTTCTGACCTGCATGTGGTCTTTTAGTTCTTCGACCGCATCAAGACGCTGCCGTATCTGGTCGTCATGGCGTAATGGCCGTACCAGCCACTGGCGAAGGAGTCGACTTCCCATGGCCGTGGAGGTCCGATCCAGTACGCTCAGGAGCGTAGTAGACTTCGAACCCGGCGCATTCTCGTTCGACAGCAATGGTTTGAGAAGTTCCAGGTTACGGATGGTGGTGCCATCCAGGTGCATGTATTCGTCATTGCGCTGGATAGTAAATCGGCGAATATGATCCAGGGGAACCGTCGGTTGAGTCTCGCGCAAGTATGATAAGACCGCGCCTGCTGCGCTACTGGCGGCGAGGCTGTCGGCACAGTCCAAGGCGTCAAAGTTCTGTACATGGAAATGTGCCATTAAGGTCTGAGCAGCGGAGTGCTGGTTGAACGATGTGGGAGGCCGTTCACACAGGCGTGTTCCTACGATTTGTTGGATCCAAGTGGAGCATTCAGGGACGAGGCTTGCAGGAAAAAGCACTTCTCGAGGGTCCAGTCGAGAGATTTCGTTCAATAGTTGCGTAACCGCGTGGGGACCGTGAAACTCCATTCCCCAAAATTCACCAGTTGAAACCTCAAGGACGGACAAGCCGATCGATCTTCCATGATTCAGGTCTGATTGAACGACGAAAGCGACAAGGTAGTTGAGCTCGCACGGGGCGAGAAATTCTGTGTCTACGAGTGTGCCAGGAGTATAGAGCCTGACGACTTCACGGCGTACCAGACCTTTGGCGACCTTGGGGTCTTCGACTTGCTCGCACAAGGCCACGATGCGGCCAGCCTTTAATAACTTTGCAATGTAGCCGGTTGCGGCATGATAGGGAACGCCGCATAGTGGAACCGGATGGGCACTGTTCTTATCGCGAGACGTGAGGGCGATCGATAAGAGTCGGGACGCCTCCTGAGCATCCTCGTAGAACATCTCATAAAAATCCCCGACCCGAAAAAACAGTATGGCTTCAGGGTATCCCTGCTTGATATCCCGATACTGCCGCATAAGCGGGCTCAGGGTGTGGTCACTCATCAGTAAAGTCTCTCGAAGACTCCATCGGTGTGGGGGCTTGGGTGCGTCCAGACATCTTCTCAAGCGACTGCCGAAGTCGCTCTAAGTTCGATTCAGCTTCCTGTAAGGCCTTCGTCTTACGTCGAAGATCGATACGTCCACGTATCCAGGGGGGAAATAGCAAGATGGCGGCGACCAAAAGGCCGATGAGAAATCCAGCCATAATGGGTTTGTAAATGGGAGTTGAGGCTTCGAGCAATCCAAAGAAATAGCGGAGTGTGACTTCCTGCTCTTGGTTTTGAAGGAAGAAGGCCAACGAAAGGAGCACAACAATGCCAATCAGAATCAGTCGAGTCATCGCGGCGAAGTCTTTCTGTTTGCTTTGAGGATTGGCTGGGATGATCGAGGCGTTCGACGCCAGATCTTCTTGATGCGGGCGAGAAGTAAGCGGGAGCGTGAACCTCGTGCTTCCAACAGAGCGCTTCTGGTCCTTCTGGTCCGATGGGCAAGCCTAACTTCAAGTCGGTCATCTGGAAGCAGCTGGGGAAACCGATCTGCCCACTCAATGGCGACAGCCACGTTATCCGCAAGATAATCGGACAGTCCAATCGATTCGGCTTCTTCAGGCGTCTGCAACCGATACAGGTCGATATGAATGACCGGAAGCCTCCCTTGGTATTCATGGACCAGCAGGAACGTCGGACTCGTGACAGCAGCCGATGGGACTCCAAGGCCAGCCACGACCCCGCGGATCAGTGCTGTCTTACCAGCTCCTAATTCACCGATCAAGGCAAGGACCTCACCTCCACAAAGCAACTGGCCAATGGCATATCCGAATGATTCTGTTTTGCCAGGAGATGAGAGGAGAAGGTCCAGAGAGCTGACAGATGTATCCATGGGACGTCCTCACATGGGATCGTTCCGCATTTTCTCATTAGTTTCGTTTGATGGAGCCTGATGCATGAGCTTGAGGGCATAGGGAATTTCCTCGATGACGTCACTCGAGATCAACCCGGCTTGTCCCTTTCTCACTGAAGCCAAATCCCCGGCGACGCCATGCAGGTAGGTGGCGGCACAGGCCGCTTCCCAGGAGGGTACGCCTTGGGCCAAGAGTCCCACGATCATGCCGGTCAAGACATCGCCTGTTCCAGCAGTTGCCATGCCAGGATTACCCGTCGGGCAAATAGCGACGACTCCATCAGGTCTAGCGACGACGGTCCGAGCCCCTTTCAGAACGACGAACAGTCCCCGTTCCCGTGCGAAGCGGGTGGCAGTACCGATCCGATCGCTGTTGACGGTCTGAGGTGTTGCGTCAGCCTCTAGTCGTGCCATTTCTCCGGGGTGGGGGGTGATGATTGGCGGTGTTTTGCATGCTGCCAGGAGGGCAGTCCGCCCGGTCAACGCATTCAGGGCGTCCGCATCCAACACAGCCGGTCGGTCCAGCTGTTTCGTCAAGGCCCGGACCAGTTCCACCGTTTCGGGATGAGTTGATAGGCCTGGACCGATGGCGATAGCAGTTCTCGCTTCCATGAAGGCGACGAGCCGATCGAATGCGGTTCGCGCCAAGGTGCGCGCTTTAGTCTCAGGCATCGGAATCGTCATCACTTCCAATAATTTTGCTTCCAATACATCGTTCACACTTGTAGGGATTGCGACTGTCACAAGGCCCGCACCGACACGCAGGGCCGCCCGAGCGGCCATGGCGGCTGCACCTGTTTTGCCGACGGATCCTGCGATGATGCCGGCATGGCCGAAGGTTCCCTTGTGACTCGATGGCTGCCGTTTCGGCAGGTATGTGCGCACCACGTGTGGTGTCATCAAGGTCGTTCGGCTCTGAACCGCGTCAATGTAGGCTGGTGGAATTCCAATGTCCACGAGTGCCACCTCTCCAGCGAGGTCGATCCCATCATTTTGATAGAAGCCTAACTTCGGTAGCCCAAAGGTCACGGTAAGGGAGGCACGAATGGCTCGGCCAAGGACCGTTCCAGTATCAGCATGGAGGCCCGATGGAAGATCAACGGCTACTACGGGACGACCGGCTTCATTGATGCAGTCAATGGCCTCGGCATAGCGCCCGGTGACAGTAGCGGAGAGGCCTGTTCCGAGGAGAGCATCAATGAGGATCTCACTATCCCGAAAGAGTGTCTGCGCCTGGGCCTTGGACGCATAGAGGTAGACGGAGGACTTCCCTGCGCCACGAACGAATTGCTTACACATGGTGGCAGCATCACGGCTCAGTTCGGACGTGGGCATCATGACGAGGACGCGCACGTTTGCATGACGTCGACGGAGGAGGCGGGCAACGACGAATCCATCCCCCCCATTGTTGCCCTTGCCGCACACAACGGTGACCCTCTTGCCCTGTACGGGCCCTAACCGTTGCTCAAGGCAAGAGACAACGCCCGAGCCGGCGCGTTCCATCAGTGTGGTCACTGGGATACGAGCCTCTGAGATCGTCCGGCGATCAAGTGCCTGCATCTGTGCAGCGGTAATAATCTTGGTCATGGTGAACCAACGAGAAGAACGGGCGGCGCCAGCAGGTCGACGATCTCAAATCAACTGAGTAGGGCCTTCATTTCTTTCACGGCTTCTACGAGACCGACGAGGACCGCTCGAGCGATGATACTATGCCCGATGTTGTACTCGACGATTTCGGGAATATGCGTCAAGCGTTTGATGTTGCGGTAATTCAGTCCATGCCCGGCATTGACGCCGATCCCAAGCTTGTAGGCCAGCTTGGCGGCGTGGGTAATGGCTTCGAATTCCGCATCGGCCTCTTTAGAGCGGGTGGCGTTCGCGTACCGACCGGTATGCAACTCCACGAAATCAGCTGCAACCTTGTGCGCAGCCCTGATCTGATTCAGATCGGGCTCAACAAAGACACTGACGGGAATCCCCCCGTTATGTAACAGAGTCACAATGCTCTGAATTCGGTCACGATGCCCGGCGATATCGAGGCCCCCTTCAGTCGTAAGTTCCTGTCGCTTTTCTGGTACTAATGTGACCAGGTCGGGCTTGATGTTCAGGGCGATCTTCGCCATTTCTGCGTCGGCCGCCATTTCAAGGTCGAGTTTTGTCCGGGTTATTTCGCGAAGGAGTTGAAGATCTCGATCTTGGATATGGCGCCGGTCTTCCCGCAGGTGAACGACCAGGCCGTCTGCTCCTGCCAGCTCGACAAGCACCGCAGCTGCCAAGGGATCTGGATCGGTTCCTCCACGTGCTTGCCGCAACGTCGCCACATGGTCGATATTCACACCAAGCCGGGCCATCCCTCCTCCTTACATCCAGTCAGTCCGAGACCAAGTACGTGAAACAGGCTAGAGCCATTAATCTAGTCATAGTAGTAGCAGAAAGGAACGAGAGGGGGCAAGAACGGGTTCATAGATCGGTGAAGAATCGGATGAAGACTAGGCGTATCTGACAACTTCGGAACCCCGTAGAAAGTTAGGTAAATTGACTCGACCAAAGCCCTCCATTAGAATAGAGTCTTTCAGGCTCCCTTCGTTTATTTTGTCGGGATGAGTTAGCTGTGGGCAATATCTAAAAGCAGTCAAAAGGAAGTTCATGGGGCTGGGCGAAGGTTTTTATCGAATCAAGCGACTCCCACCGTACGTGTTCGCGCAAGTTCAATCACTCAAGCTTGAGGCTCGCCAACGTGGGCAAGACATTATTGATTTTGGGATGGGGAATCCCGATCAACCGACCCCGCCTCATATCGTCGAGAAGATGATCGAGGCCGCCCGTAAAGGAACGAATCATCGTTACTCGGCCTCGCGCGGCATCACGAAACTACGGCATGGGATTTGTGGGTGGTACAAACGCAACTACGATGTTGACCTGGATCCGGAGACGGAAGCGATTGTCACCATCGGATCAAAAGAAGGTCTCGCTCACTTGGCCTTGGCCCTGATCGGCCCAGGCGATGTGGTCCTGACCCCAACGCCGACGTATCCCATCCATATGTACAGCTTCATTATTGCGGGTGGTGAGGTCCGCGGTATCGAACTCCGTCAGGATAGCGATTTTTTTGAAGATCTGACACGCGTCTATCGGCAGACTTTTCCGAGACCGAAGATTCTCGTCATCAATTTCCCCCACAATCCTACGACGGCCGTCGTGGATTTGGAGTTCTTCAAGAAGATCGTAGCGTTTGCCAAGGAGCACAACGTCATTGTCATCCACGACCTCGCCTATGCCGACCTGGTGTTCGACGGGTATAAGGCGCCGAGCTTTCTTCAGATCCCGGGCGCCAAAGACTGCGGGGTAGAATTCTATACCCTGTCCAAGGCCTACAGTATGCCAGGCTGGCGAGTAGGATTTTGTGTAGGAAATCGAGAGGTCGTCGGAGCACTGGGAAAGATCAAGAGCTATCTCGACTATGGTATTTTTCAGCCAATTCAGATCGCCAGTGTGATCGCCTTGAATGGGCCGCAGGACTGTGTCAAGGATACGGTTCTGCGCTACCAAAAGCGCAGAGATGTCCTTGTGGGCGGGCTGAATCGGATTGGCTGGCAAGTCGCAAAGCCTCTGGCCACGATGTTTGTGTGGGCACGTATCCCCGTGCCCTATCGCCACATGGGATCCTTGGAGTTTTCAAAACTCTTACTCAAAGAGGCAAAAGTGGCTGTTTCGCCGGGTATCGGATTCGGTGAAGGCGGCGATGAATATGTGCGGTTTGGGCTGGTAGAAAACGAACATCGTACCAGGCAGGCCGTCAGAGGAATCCGGAAAGCCCTCAAGCTCAATGGAGATGAAGAATGAGATCGCGTATCGGAGTCGGGATCGTGGGCTTCGGTACGGTCGGCACCGGAGTCGCCAAAATTCTTCTCGATAATGCCGCCCTCATTACCCGGCGTGTCGGTGTCCCGGTCGAACTTGTTCGCGTGGCAGATCGTGATATTGTCCGGGAGCGTGGCGTAGCTCTGGCTGCCGGGGTATTGACGACCGACAACAGACAGGTTCTGTCTGCTCCAGACATCGATATCGTCGTTGAGCTCATCGGTGGATACGATACGGCTAAGCGTGTCATCCTGGATGCGATCGCGGCCGGCAAGCATGTAGTGACGGCAAATAAAGCGCTCTTGGCGCTTCACGGAGAAGAAATCTTCGACGCCGCCGTGCGTAAAGGAGTGGATGTCGGATTTGAAGCCAGCGTCGGCGGCGGGATTCCCGTTATTCGTGCGTTGACGGAAGGCTTAGCCGGGAATACGATCGAATCTATCTACGGCATTATCAACGGGACATCCAACTATATTTTGTCGAGAATGACCCGTGAAGGGCACAGTTTCGAGGAAGTCCTCACCGACGCACAACGGGCTGGGTATGCCGAAGCTGATCCGACGTTTGATGTGGCCGGGATCGATTCGGCACACAAGCTGGCCATCCTCGTCAACCTTGCCTATGGAACCCCGGTCAACTTCAAGGACATCTATACGGAAGGGATTACCAATATCACGCCGATCGATATCGCCTACGCGAAGCAGTTTGGCTTCACGATCAAGCTGCTCGGTATCGCAAAACTGGTAGATGGAGAGATTGAGGCGCGGGTCCATCCTACGATGCTCCCCTCGGCGTCTCCGATTGCCCAGGTTGAGGATGTGTACAATGCCATCCAGCTTGTCGGTGATGCGGTCGGTGACGTCGTCCTCTATGGTCGGGGCGCCGGATCCATGCCGACCGGGAGTGCCGTGGTCAGCGACGTCATTGCGATCGGGCGAAATCTTTTGAAAAGCAGCGCTGGTCGCGTACCAGTGGCGTCGTTTCAGCCAGATCAGCGACGGCCGCTCCGGCTGAGATCGATGGAAGAGATCAGCTCACTCTATTACCTCAGGTTTACCGTTGTAGACCGACCCGGCGTGTTGGCGCAGATCGCTGGTGAGTTGGGACGCTGTGGAATCAGCATTTCGTCGATGGTGCAACAGGGACGCCGCGAAGGACAGACCGTGCCGATTGTCATCAAGACACATGTGGCGAAGGAACGGGATGTCCAGATTGCGTTGCGTGAAATCAATCGGAAGGCGTTCGTCTCCGAGTCGCCGACGCTGATTCGTATTGAAGGCAAGGATGAGTAATCGATGAACCCTTGGCGTGGAGTGATTGAGGAGTATCGTAAATTCCTCCCCGTGACGGAGAAGACTCCTGTGATCAGCCTGGGAGAGGGCAACACCCCTCTGATTCGGGCCACGAGATTGGCTCAGGCCATCGCGCCAGGAGTCGAACTCTATCTGAAGTTCGAAGGGGCCAATCCAACCGGTTCCTTCAAGGACCGCGGTATGACATTGGCCATCTCGAAGGCGGTGGAAAGCGGTGCGCGGGCTGTGATGTGCGCGTCGACCGGCAACACCTCCGCCTCGGCCGCCGCCTACGGCGCGCGCGCAGGGTTGTCCGTTTTCGTGCTGATTCCAGCCGGCAAGATCGCGATGGGCAAGCTGTCTCAGGCGATGATGCATCAGGCCACGGTGATCCAGATCGAAGGCAACTTTGATCAGGCCCTGACGCTCGTCAAGGAGTTTTCGACCACACTGGCCATTGAATTGGTGAACTCGGTGAATCCGTTCCGGATTGACGGGCAGAAGACTGCGGCTTTTGAGGTGTGCGATCAACTCGGCGGGGCTCCGGCGCTTCATGTGTTACCGGTCGGGAACGCCGGAAATATCACAGCCTATTGGAAAGGGTACCAAGAATATCGTGCGGCCAATCAGATTTCGAGGGTGCCCCGCATGATGGGATTTCAAGCCGCTGGTGCTGCTCCGATCGTGTTGGGCCGAGTCGTTGAGCAACCGCAGACCATTGCCACGGCCATTCGAATCGGTAATCCCGCCAGCTGGTCTTCAGCAGTCAAGGCGGTTGAGGAATCCGCGGGCGCGATCGATCTGGTGACAGATGAGGAAATTCTCCAGGCCTACACCATGGTGGCGGCAACCGAAGGGGTCTTTTGTGAACCGGCTTCCGCTGCGTCCGTCGCCGGCGTGGCCAAATTGCATCGAACCGGGGGTCTACGAGAAGGAGAGACAGTTGTATGTACGTTGACGGGGCATGGTTTGAAAGATGCCGATACGGCAATCAGCGTGTCGAAACAACCGCAGACGGTCAAGGCGACGCGCGAGGATGTGGCTCGTCTGTTGAAAGTCTGAGAGACGTGTGGATCTTATGAAATATGTGATTGTGCATGCCGGTGGAATGGCTCATCACCCACAAGAAGAACTGGGCGGTCGGACGCCGCTCCAAGCGGCGGCGACTCCCCATCTCGATCGTCTGGCGCAGAGCGGAGAGCTGGGTCGGCTGATGATTCCCGCCGATGGGGTGCACCGTGGCGGTGGATTGGTCGGCACCGCGATCCTCGGGTACGATCCCAAGAAGTTTTATCCAGGCCCTGGACCGCTTGAAGCAGCAAGTTTAGGTGTGTCCGGGACGGAACAGGACGTCATGTTCCGCTGCACGATGGTCACCGTGGCGCCGGAGAGCGGGAAGGGCGGTGAGATCAAAAAATTAGGTCCGCACGTCATCATGGATGATGGGACGGCCGGGCTGATCGAAACCGAAGAAGCCCGCGAATTGATCGAGGCAATCAACGAGCAGCTCGGTTCGGAGACCATCCAATTCTATCCGGGGTCGGGTCACCGCCACTTGATGGTCTGGGTAAAGGGGAAGCCGCGAGCGATCTGCACCGATCCGCAGACGATACTTGGTCAATCCATCGCGGATGCCTTACCGAAAGGTGATGGAGCCGATATTCTCCGCAAGTTGATGGATGCGGCCTATTTCATCTTACGCGATCATCCTCTCAACGAGGAACGGATCGCTGCGGGCAAGAAACCGGCGAATTGCATTTGGCTGTGGGGCGAGGGACGTGCGGTCACGTGGCCAAGTCTGGTTGAGAAATACCAGGTCACGGGGGCGGTCGTGGCGACCAACGACGTTCATCGCGGTATTGGGATCTGTGCAGGGCTAGATGCTGTGGACCTCGATCGGCTAGCCAGCGGTGGTCTCCAGGCGAAGGCGACCGTGGCGTTGACGGAACTGGCCAAGAGAGATTTTGTGTATGTGCATGCCAAGTTGGCGGATGAGGTACTCCACGGCACTGATATCAAAGCCAAAGTTCAGGGGATCGAAGAGTTCGATCGTGATCTCGTCGGTCCGTTATTCGAAGGCTTGTCTCAACAAGGCCCCTATCGTTTCCTTGTGATCTGCGATCATACCGGAGGAATCGAGGGTCCGGCGTTCTATGCGTTTGGTGAAGGAGGCGGAAAGGGATCCGAGACCGTCGGCCGCCGATTCACTGAGACAGACGCCTTTGCCATGAATATGCCTGCCCGTGATGCCACGAAGTTCGTCAATAAGTTCTTCTCAAAAAGCTGATGGCTGTGGCGCTGATTGTCCAGAAATTCGGAGGGACGTCGGTCGGCACAATCGAACGAATACACCGTGTCGCCGACCGCGTGGCTCACGCGCAACAGGCGGGAAATCGAATCGTGGTCGTGCTCTCAGCCATGAGTGGTGAAACAGATCGGCTGGTCAAGCTTGCGCACGAGGTGACGGCTACCCCCGATGAACGCGAAATGGATATGCTGCTCTCAACGGGGGAACGAGTCACCATCGCGCTTCTCGCGATGGAGTTGCGAGGGCGAGGGGTCAATGCCAGGTCCTTCACCGGTCGGCAGGTCGGCATCATCACGGATAGCGCTCATACCAAGGCGAGAATTGCGCGTGTGACGGCGGACCGCATCCGCGAAGCCCTGGAACAGGGGGTCGTTCCCGTTGTGGCTGGGTTCCAAGGGATCAATGAGCAGTCGGATGTGACTACGCTTGGACGAGGAGGGTCGGATCTCTCTGCTGTGGCACTGGCCGCAGCCTTGAAGGCCGATCGCTGCATCATCTTCACGGACGTCGATGGGGTGTACACGGCGGATCCTAATATTGTGCCGGCGGCGAGACGGATCGATCGGATTGCCTATGAAGAGATGCTTGAGATGGCGAGTCTCGGGGCGAAAGTTCTTCAAACGAGATCGGTCGAGTTTGCGGCCAAATTCAATGTCCCGGTCGAAGTAAATTCCAGCTTCAAGGAAGGAAAGGGCACGCTTGTGACGAAGGAAGATACGGACATGGAAGCAGCAGCGATCGCTGGAGTCACCGGAGATCGTAATCAAGCAAAAATTACCATCATTGGGGTGCCGGACAAACCGGGGATCGCGGCCAGAATTTTTGGACCCGTCGCAGATGCGCACATCAACGTCGACATGATCATTCAGAACATCAGCCAAGCGGCCCTGACGGACCTTTCCTTTACTGTCCCCCGTGCCGATCTCAAGAAGGCCGTGCCGCTCATTCAGGCCGTTGCCAAGGATATCGAGGCCAAGTCTGTCTCAGTGACTGAAGCCATCGCCAAAGTCTCGTTGATTGGGGTGGGGATGCGGTCGCACTCTGGCGTGGCGGCGAAGATGTTCGAGGTGTTGTCCCGAGAAGGCGTTAATATCATGATGATCAGCACATCCGAGATAAAAATCTCCTGCGTCATCGACGAGAAATACCTCGAACTGGCCATGCGCTCGCTCCATTCGGCGTTCGATCTGGATCAAGCGCAGTCCTGAAACAATGCGGCCAAGCCTGCCACTTTATAAATTCATCAAGCCTTTTGATCCTCTTGCTATTCAGTTTGAACTAAACAAGATATTCCAACGCCAGTTTAGGTGTTTGTATCCGGGTGATCGCGCTGGATTTCTAGTGCCGTAATGCGCGCAAAGAAGCACCGGTCCAAAGGGATTATCTCGTGGCCACAAGATGAGCGGCCGCGTGAGCGACTATTATCGAAGGGTGCGGATGCGCTGACGGACTCTGAGCTTGTCGCAATTCTCATTCGCGTTGGCTTCCAAGGTACGAATGCAGTCGAAATGGCACGGCGGTTGTTGAAGCAGTTCGGCTCACTTCGGGCGATGGTGGAAGCTCCGGTCATCGCGTTACTGGAGGTCAAAGGGCTGAAGGGTGCGAAGGCAGCACAGTTGATGGCGGCAATGGAGATTGCCCGGCGTATTTCGGTGCCTGTAGAGCGCGGGAAGTTGGTGATGAAAAGCACGGCGACGACGGCAGAGTATTTACAGAGACGTCTGCGGGGGCTGGCAGAGGAACAGTTTCGCGTGCTTTATCTGAACCGCGGCAACGCGCTCCTGGAGGATGTCCTCATCGCGCAAGGTTCGGTGGGCGCTGTTCAACCGTCGTTGCGAAATATCGTTGCTCGGGCGTTGCAAGTGAACGCATCGGCGCTGATCGCGGCGCACAATCACCCAACTGGTATGGCAGAGCCGAGTGAGTCAGACCGAATGCTGACTCAGGATTTGATCGCCGCCAGCCGCCCGCTTGGGCTTAAGGTGCTTGACCATGTGATTGTGGGTGAGGATGCAACCTTTAGTTTTGCTGACAACGGACTGCTGGAAGAGTTGGAATTGCTTTGCCTCGCTCCTGGTGAATTAAGACGTCACTCCAAAATGTCGAAGAAGACGGACTGATATGAACGACGAACAACGCCAAGAAATTATCCGCCGGCTGCAACAAGGCGAGGATCTATCGTCTGAGTGGGCACGAATTCTTTTCCCGCCGGAAAAGCGCGAATACGAGCTGGTCTATCACGGGAAGGAACGTGAGGAGGACATCATTGCCAACACGCTCGCCGTGCCGCTTCAGAAGGTCCGCACGTTTGGCAAGAACGGCGAAGGCTGGCACAACAAGCTCATCTTTGGCGACAACCTGCAAGTGATGAAGAGCCTGCTCGAAATGAAGCGCGCAGGCCAGTTGTGTAATGCGGATGGAACGCATGGAGTCCGGCTCGTTTATATCGATCCTCCTTTTGCCACAAAGTAGGAGTTTCGTGGAAGCCAGGATCAAAAGGCGTATCAAGACAAGGTTGTCGGCGCACAATTTGTTGAGTTTCTACGAAAGCGGCTGGTGTTGCTCCGCAATCTGCTAGCCGATAACGGAGCGGTTTACATCCATCTCGACTACCGAAAGGTTCACTACGCAAAGGCATTGGTGGATGAAATCTTCGGTGAGCATAAGTTTGTGAACGAAATCATTTGGCAGCGTACGGCTTCTCATAATGACCCCGGTCGATATGGTTGCGTTCACGACACCTTGCTCTTCTACAAAAACGGATCGGATTACATCTGGAATGCACCAAAGACTGAGCAGTCTCAAAAATACATCGACAGCTTCTTCGTATATGCCGAGTCTCCAGACAAAAAGCGGAATGTTCGCCTCAAGAAGGGTGAGGAAGCGCCTGAAGGTTGGGAGCGGTATCGCCTTGGGAATTTTGCGAGCCCACATCCTCGTCCGAATCTCACTTACGAATACAAGGGCTACAAGCCGCCAAAGAACGGATGGAAAGTTGACCCGGATCGGATGTGGGAGATGGATCGACTAGGTCTGCTGCATTTCCCAAAGAGTAAAGACGGCCGCATTCAGCCCAAGCAATATCTAAAGGACACGCTGGGGAATAAAGCCGTTTCAGATGTGTGGACTGGAATACCTCCGCTACAAGCTTCGTCTGCAGAAAAGCAAAACTATCCAACCCAAAAGCCAGAAGCTTTGCTTGAGCGGGTCATTCAAACCTGCTCGAACCAAGGTGACATCGTGATGGATGCCTTCGCGGGATCAGGCACAACATGTGCCGTCGCCGAAAAGATGGGGCGCCGCTGGCTGGGGATCGATTGCGGCAAACTGGCGACTTACACCATCCAAAAGAGGATGCTCAATCTGCGGGCAGGTATCGGAAACAGGGGTGCACCAATTCAGCCGAAACCCTTCGGCCTCTACAACGCGGGCCTTTATGATTTTTCTAAGCTCAAGGAATTACCGTGGGATGCTTGGCGGTTCTTCGCGCTCCAATTATTCCAGTGCCGAGACGAGGGGCACAAGATTGGCGGCATCCGGCTCGACGGTTATCTCAAGGGCGCAAGCGTTCTGGTGTACAATCACCAGAAGCAACCAGGAGTTCGCATTGACGAAGAGACCATCCAAAGCATGCACGAGGCTTTGGGGTCAAAAGTGGGCAGCCGGATGTTCATCATCGCACCGGCTCTCGTTTTTGATTTCCAACAGGACTACCTGACGCTGGATGGCGTGCGCTACTACGCCCTGCGCATCCCCTATTCGATCATCCATGAACTCCACCAACGCGAGTTTGCTGCGCTCAAACAGCCCGCCGATGAGATGGCGGTGAATGACACGGTGGATGCAGTTGGCTTCGATTTCATCCGCTCGCCGGAATTGGAATATGTGGTCACGGCAAACAAGCGGAAGGGTGAAATGCTCAGCGAGGGCGTCATCCGCATCAAGACTTTCAAGAGCGAAGCCGTGATCCGGGATGCCGGGGAAAAAGCCAACCGAGAGACGCTTTCCATGGTGATGCTCGACTATGATTTCAACAAGGAATCGGATGTGTTCGATCTCGATGCGGTGTTTTACGCAGAGGCGATCCAGAAAGCCGACTGGGAGGTGCGTTTCCCGCTCGAATCGGTCGGCAATCAGCTCATGGCGGTGTTTGTGGACATCTATGGCAACGAAGCCCGCGAAGTCATCCCAGCCAGCAAGTTCGGGTTGGGAGACACGAAGGAGGCAGCGAAGCGTGCGAAGAAAGTACGCACGAAGGCAAAGAAGTAATCCACCATGAGCACCAAAGGCGACAAACGCACATTTCGGAACGAAGACCTCATCCTGAAGGTCACGGAGAACATCGACCCGAAGAAATGGGACGAGGGGAAGTATGAGGCATTCCTCGACGAGCTTTGTGGCTACCGGGAGTATCAGAAGGAGGCGATTCGCATGACGCTGCGCTTCTTGCTCGGCGGCAAATACGTCAACCTTCGTGCGCTGGCGAAAGAGAATTTCGACGACAACCCAGAGTTGCAGGAACGCTATGGCTTGTGGGGCGGGATGGAGAAGCAGCTTCAATTGCCCGATCAGCTCGCCTGCTCGGTGGATCAAGCTACCGGAACGGGAAAGAGTTACGTGCTCTACGGGATTGCTTTGATCTTGCTTGCAGAAGGTGCAGTTGATCGCGTGCTCGTGCTCTGCCCGTCGAACACGATCGAGGCCGGATTGCTGGGGAAGTTCAAGGAATTGGCTGGCAACAGCGCCCTCCGCGATGCGCTGCCCGAGGGTGTGAAGTTCAAGACTCCGAAGATCATCAACGCATCGGAGAGCATTGTGGATGGTTCGATCTGCGTGGAGAACTACCACGCGATTCTGGAGAACACCAAGTCGTCCATCCGCGAGAGCTTAAAGGGAAAAGGTGCGCGGGTGGCCGTACTGAATGACGAGGCGCATCACGTTGCGAACGAATCTGGGACTACGCCCAAGAGGTGGAAGGAGTTTCTTGAAGATGCCGCCTACGGCTTCCGGATGGTGGTTGGCGTTTCCGGCACATGCTATGTGGACGATGAGTACTTCGCGGACGTGGTGCATCGCTACTCCTTGCGGCAAGCCATCGAAGAGAAGTTCGTCAAGCGAGTCGAGTATGTGGACGAACTCCCACCTGCGGCGGAGAAGCCGGAGGAGAAGTGGCAACTGGTTTACAAACGGCACATCGACTGGAAGAAGAAGCTCAAGGCCCGTGGCATCCGTCCGCTGACAATTGTCGTCACGAAAGGCATCGCCGAGGCCGCGCGAATTGCCGAGGAATTGGAGGACTTCCTGAAGGAATGGGAAGGGCTCAAGTCTGACCAGGCGGCGGCAAAGGTTCTTTGTGTGACGTCGGCCGCGAAGCACCAGCCCAACGTCGCCAAGCTGCGAGTGGTGGACAGCCCTGCGAGCAAGGTCGAATGGATCGTGTCCGTGTCGATGCTCAGTGAAGGCTGGGACGTGAAGAACGTATTTCAGATCGTACCGCACGAAGAACGAGCTTTTAACAGCAAGCTGCTCATTGCTCAAGTATTGGGTCGTGGGTTGCGTCGCCCCGAGGGCTGGACGGGGGAAGAGCCGGTCGTCACGGTCTTCAATCACGATTCGTGGTCGAATCGGATCAAGCACCTCGTGAACGAGATTCTGGAGATTGAGCGTCGGCTGACATCCACGGTTGATCCTGTATCGCCTCACAACTTCGAACTGCACAATCTCGACTACACACGGGACGAAGATGTGACGACCTATGCCAAGAAGGGCGAATACAAGCTCTTCGAAGACGGCTACGTCGACCTTCCAACACAAGTTGAAGCAGAGGACGTGACAGTAGGGTTTGAACGTGCCGTCACGGGCGAGCGCGTTAAATTCAAGACAACGGTCCAGCACAAGACCTGGACAGTTGAAGAGATTGCCGAGCAGATGTATCAGAAACTAAAGGCGATTGACGAGGAATCGAAGGAGGAAACTAATCCAAAGGACCACACGCACTATGCGAAAAAGTTCCCGCTGGTAAAGTGTGAGGAGATCGTCGTGGAGTCGTTGAAACGAGCAAAGATCAAGGGCGGGAAAGTTACCGATGATAACCGGCAAAGGTTTTGGCAATCGTTGGGCACGCTTCGGCGCAAGGCGGCAAAGCGGGTCGTCTACAAGCTGTCGCCCAAGGCCCTTGTGCCTTTGAATACATCTGCACGACAAGTGGAAAGCTGCAGCGCTGTCGAGTTGCGCCGTGGGTCGAAAACGGTGTTCTACTCTTCCGGCTGCGCAATCACCCTGGTTGATGAGCAGAAGGAGTTCTTCCGTGAGGTGGAAGATCCTGATGGTGATTTTCGCGGTGGGCGTGAGGATGTCGGTAACGCCGTGGACTTCAAGACCCCAGTCAACCTCGCCATCGCAGACGGTACGCCGGAGAGAAAATTCATCCGCCTACTCATTGCTCGTGAGAATGCACAGAAGTTTGATGCGTGGCTTAAGAACACGCCAGTCGGCTTCTACTGGATCGAATATGCTTGGAAGAAAGGGAACAAGCCGAAGCGCGGAGAGTTTAGTCCCGATTTCTTTGTCAAACAGGGGGAAAAGATCTTTGTGATTGAGGTTAAGGGGGACGAAGAGATTGCTGACCCATCTGCCGATAACGCTAAGAAACACGAGTACGCAACAGACCATTTCAGTAGGCTTAACCAATGGCTGGAGATGGCGAAAATCCAGACGCAGTATCAGTTCAATATGATTTCCCCAAGGAACTTTGATGTCTTCTTTCAAAAGCTTCGCAGCGGCGATGCTTGGGGGTTTAGATCGGCTTTGGACGTTGCGATGACGAATGCGGCTAAGGCAGAAAACTAGAGACCTATGCGAGTGCCCGAACAAGAGTGTTTGTTGAAGAAGAAGGTATCGTAACTCTTTTGAATGATTCGGACGGGCTAGTGAGTCCTGAAACTTGTCGCATTCGACTACGGCACACGAAGTGTTGAAGGTATTCGAGGTATCCTGACAGGTTGTACATGATTTATCTGAGAACCAGGAGTGAACTGCTCTGACATGAGTAAACTCGACACCATAAGCCCATTGAACAGGGCGGCTTGATGCTGGTTCGGAACGTCGGCTGGATTTCTGCGGTTCGCCAAACCCATAGTATCTTTGTGTTCGATGGGGAGCGAAGCCAAAGCGGCTGCTCGACGCACTGTTGTGGCTGTGCCACAATAGCCCCCCACAGCGGTTGACGGAGAGGTGCCCATGACGAACACAGCCTTGAAAACGACCTCCATTCAAGACGCGATCACCGAGATGGTGCGCCGCATTGTCACGCGGTTCAATCCGGAGCGAGTCATCATTTTCGGTTCCCATGCTCGCGGGACCGCCGGCCCGGATAGCGATGTGGATTTGCTGGTCGTCATGCATCCCCACGGGTCCAAACGGGCACGAGCTGTCGAGATCTACGGGCTTCTGGCCGGGATGGGCGTTCCAAAAGATGTGATCGTCGTGACCCCAGAGGAGTTCGAAGCCTATCGTGATGCTCCAGGGACGGTGATCCGGACGGCCCGTCAGGAAGGAAAGGTCCTCTATGACCGAGCGGCCTAAGATCAAGGACTAAGGTAAGGAATGGCCTTGAGCCTTGGCACAGAGCCGAAACGTCACGTTCCAAAGTGCGGAAGGGACGCGTGTTCAATCGGGAGAAATTTGTCATCGCCCATGAACAGGTCGTCACCGGAGCCGCTCCAAGGACCATAAAGACCAGCTGCAATTATTCCACGGAACGCATCGAAGAATTCCGGCTGATCGTAAGTGACTGAGGCTACCGCTAGTTCCCTAATCTCCGGCTAAGTCGGGCTGAGGGCCAGGATATTGGCTCGTGCCAGGGCCATGAGGGCCTGCTGCGCTGCCGTGGTGAGGCGTAACAGCGT
>SWDI01000005.1:776682-863713 GCA_005116955.1 Nitrospira sp.
CGATCAAGCAATGTGGATGCCATGCCGGTTCCCGCTCCGCATACGATCGGACACCATCGTGGACGTTGCCAGTCCCGTACTTAGCCGGAGAATAGGGTAGTTGCTCGGACCTTGACATCTCGACAGGGGAGCCTCGCTCCTGGTACCCTCTCTTCCCATGGCTCGCAAGACCTCTCAATCCGGCTCTTCCCGCGCTTCTCGTGAGCAGCAGCCGGTTCTTGGACGAAAGCCCTCTGCCGATCAGGCTGCAGCGTTGGAAATCTATGACACCACCTTGCGCGACGGCGCTCAGGCGGAGGACGTTAGCTTCTCTGCTGAAGACAAAGTGCGAATCGCGCAAAAGTTGGATGATCTAGGGGTTCATTTCATTGAAGGCGGGTGGCCTGGGGCGAATCCCAAAGACATTGAATTCTTCCGGATGATCAAGACGATTCCGTTGAAGCACGCCGACGTGATCGCGTTTGGATCGACCAGAAAGGCCAGCAATACCGTCAGGAAAGACCCCAATCTGCAGGCCTTACTCGCCGCCGAGACCAAAACCATCACCCTCTTCGGGAAAACCTGGTCGCTCCACGTGACCGATGCCCTCGGCATCTCGCTGAATAAGAACTTGGAGTTGATCGCCGATTCTATCGCGTATCTCCGCGGAAAAGGACGCCGGGTGTTCTACGATGCGGAGCATTTCTTCGATGGATACAAGACCAATCCGGAGTATGCGCTTGCCACCATCAGAAAAGCGGTGGAGGCCGGAGCCGAACGGGTCATCCTCTGTGATACCAACGGGGGGGCCATGCCGTGGGAGATCCGCGAGGTCTGCAGTATGGTTCAACGCGAGTGTCTGGTGCCGCTCGGTATTCATGCGCATAACGACTGTGAAATGGCCGTGGCAAACTCCCTTGTGGCGATCGAATTGGGTATCCGGCAGGTCCAGGGGACGATCAATGGAATTGGAGAGCGGTGTGGGAATGCCAACCTCTGTTCGATCATCCCGAATTTAGAACTGAAGATGAAGCGTCCAGCCTTGACCGATCGATTGAGCCATCTAAAGGATGTGTCAGGGTTTGTTACTGAGATCGCGAATCTGATGCCGAATAAGCATCAACCCTATGTCGGCGATTCGGCGTTTGCGCACAAAGGGGGCGTGCATATTCATGCCGTGCTGAAGAATCCGGCGACCTATGAACATATCGATCCGGCCCGAGTCGGGAATCGACAACGCATGCTGATCTCCGACTACGGAGGCCGGAGCGGGCTTCTCGATAAAATTGAAGCCTACGGGATCAAGCTTCCAAAGAACCATGCCAAGGTCGACGAGCTGATCCATACGCTGAAGGATCGAGAGAGTCAGGGCTATCAATTTGAAGGTGCCGAAGGGTCGTTCGAATTGTTGATGCGAAAGGCCATGGGGGGTCATAGGCCTTCGTTTCAATTACTCGGATTTCGTGTGATTGTTGAAAAGAAGCAGGAGGATGGAACGACTCTTTCCGAAGCCACGGTGATGGTCAAAGTCGGCGATGTGGTCGAACATACGGCGGCTGTCGGGGCTGGACCGGTCAACGCACTCGACCATGCGCTGAGAAAATCGTTGGAACAATTCTATCCTCAGCTTCAAGAAGTAAAGCTTCTTGACTATAAGGTTCGTGTCCTGGCGGCTAATCGAGGAACCGAGTCAAAGGTGCGTGTCTTGATCGAATCCGGTGACCATAAGGATAAGTGGGGGACAGTCGGGGTTTCAGAAAACATCATTGAGGCGACGTGGCAGGCTCTCGTTGATAGTATCGAATACAAACTTCTCGAGAAGGACTAGACCATGTTCGTAAGCGTTAGCCAAATTTATTCTTGACAGCTCTCGTAACCTCACGTAACTTAAGCAAAACTCATCGCTTTGCGAAAGAAGTCGATCAGACAGACTCGCGGCGAGTTGCAGTGGTCACGTAGGGGGGGTGGTATGAGAAAGGCGGATATCGCTGACGAGATTTTCAAGCAAGTCGGCATTTCAAAAAATGAAGCCGCTGATATCGTTGAGTTTGTACTGAACATGTTGAAGTCTGTCTTGCAGAAGGGAGAATCGGTCAAAATCGCGGGGTTTGGAAATTTTGTTGTCCGCAGCAAGGGAGCCAGAAAGGGCCGAAATCCTCGAACCGGAGAAGAAATCGGAATTACCCCCCGTCGAGTCGTGACCTTTCGACCAAGCCAGGTGTTCAAGAAATACGTCAATTCATAGCAGGATGCTGAAAACAACCACCCGCGTCGTTCTCGCATTGCTCAAAGCCTCACCGTACGGCACATGGTACGACTCGGCTTCTCGCTCGCTGAGGCCTTGCGGGCGGTCTTTTTGATCATCCTGCATAAACAAAGCAGACAGGGCAACACAACAAACAGCTCGGCTTCGTCAATCCAATACAAGGCGCACCGTGAGGCCGGTCATGGGAACTGAACCCAGGCTGGGGAGCAAGGTTTTCTATAAAATCGGAGAAGTGAGTCAGTTGACGAAGCTTCCCGCGTATGTGCTCCGTTTCTGGGAATCTCAGTTTACGTTTCTGAAGCCAAAAAAGAGTCGAGGAAATCAACGCCTCTATGTGCAACGAGATGTTGAAACCGTGCTGGAAATCAAGCGGATGCTCTATGAGGAGGGACATACCCTCGATGGCGTTAAGCGATACTGGGTACGTCGTGGGCGTGCTGCGTCGCGCAGGCTGCGTCCAAGAGAGGTTGCTAAAAAGTTGAGAGGCGATCTCCAAGTTATTCTCAAAATTATCGACTCGCATTCAGCATGAGAAAAGGGGTAGGTTTACTGAAAACAATCCCCTGATCATCGGTCAAGATGGGGATGCCCAGAGATATGAACGTGTCGGGGCGTAGCGCAGCCCGGTAGCGCACTCGCTTGGGGTGCGAGTGGTCGTGGGTTCAAATCCCGCCGCCCCGACCAGTTTGACTTGTGCAGTATGAAGAGCATTTGGAGTTGAGGAGTCTCGCCAAATGCTCAGTTCGGACATCGGAGCTGCCTCGGGCAGCTCTTTTTGTTGAAGTGTGATCATGCGCATTCTCGTCACCAATGATGATGGTATCCAATCGCCGGGGATCGCAGCTTTGGCAAAGGCGCTTGCTGCGATCGGTGAAGTCTGGATTGTTGCTCCAGATCGGGAACGCACGGCCGTCGCTCACGCGGTGACATTGCATAAACCATTACGTCTGCATCAGCTGAGTTCACGCACGTATACCGTGAATGGGACCCCGGTGGATTGCGTGAACCTTGCGTTGCTGAAAGTCATGCCGAAACCACCCGCCATTGTCGTCTCCGGTATTAACAAAGGGGTCAACCTCGGCGATGATGTGCTGTACTCAGGAACAGTGTCGGCAGCGATGGAAGGGACCATCCTTGGTATACCATCCGTAGCCGTGTCGCAAGAAGGGCAGGAGACATTTCGATTTAAAATTGGTGCGATCTATGCTGCACGTGTCGCGCATCTTGTGCTTGCTCATGGTCTGCCCGAGGAGACGCTTCTGAACGTGAATATCCCAGATCGTCCGCAACGAGGCATGAGAGGCGTCCGAGTCACCTGTCTCAGCCGAAGGCGGTTTGATAATCCCATTATTGAAAAACTTGATCCGCACGGACGCAAATATTACTGGATTGCAGGTCAGCGGGTCTCGTGGAGTCGTAGTAAGGATGCTGACCACGAGGCGATCGAAGAAGGGTTTGTCTCCATCACGCCGATCCGCCTGGATAGTACGCACCATGGCGTGCTGGATCATTTTCGTGCGTGGGAGCCGATGATGAATCGGGGGATCAAGAAATCACAATCGCTTGGTCGCAGATCGCGCCGTATTGGGCAACGAGAGGCGTGATGGGAGGGTTGATCGAAGCCATCATCGGTGAGTTGAGCCGGTTTGTCATTGCGTGTATCTCACGATTTGGCTATGGCGGGATCCTCTTCACGATGGCCGTTGAAAGTGCCTGCATTCCGCTGCCGAGCGAAATCATCATGCCGTTTTCAGGCTACCTGGTCACGACCGGACAGTTTACGATGCTCGGGGTCACACTGGCCGGAGCGGTCGGCAATGTGCTCGGTTCGATCGTGGCCTACTACGCAGGGGTGTGGGGCGGACGACCGTTTGCAGAGCGCTATGGACCGTATTTCCTGGTCTCGCACCACGATCTCGATGTGGCCGATCGCTGGTTTGCAAAATATGGTGAAGCTGCAGTCTTTTTTGGCAGAATGCTCCCGGTCGTGCGGACGTTCATTTCGCTCCCGGCTGGTATTGCGAAGATGAATTTTCCGCGGTTCGTCGTCTTCACCTTTGTTGGAGCATTGCCCTGGTGCTATCTCCTCGCCTATATCGGTGTGAAAATGGGTGAACAGTGGGAACATCTTCGAGATTACTTTCATCAATTCGACATTGTCATTGGCCTTTTTCTAGCGCTTGCTCTTGGGTATTTTCTCTGGTCTCATTGGCCGAAGCGTAGCCCCACCACTCCATAGCGAGTCTTCACATGCTCAAGATCTATAATACGCTGACGGGAAAGAAGGAGCCGTTTGAGCCGATCGCGCCAAAGACGGTGAGGATGTATGTGTGCGGTGTGACCGTCTACGACTATTGTCATATCGGCCATGCACGGAGTGCGCTGGTTTTCGACGTGCTCCGCCGTTACTTGGAATGCAGTGGTTATGCGGTGACCTTCGTGAAGAACTTCACCGATGTCGATGACAAGATTATCAAGCGGGCACATGAACAGGGTGTTTCTTGTGATGCCGTGACGGCCAAATACATTCAGGCCTACCATGAGGATATGGGTAAGCTGGGCATCCGAGCTGCAACGGAAGAGCCGAAGGCCACGGAGCATATAGCAGATATCATTCAGCTCACGGAGAGATTAGTCGCTAAGGGGTTGGCTTACGTGGTGGACGGAGATGTGTATTTTGAAGTCTCCAAGTATCCGGAGTACGGAAGACTGTCAAAGCGACGACTCGAGGATTTGCAAGCCGGCGCTCGTGTGGATGTGGATGAACGGAAGCGCCACGCAATGGATTTCGCCCTGTGGAAAAGTAGTAAACCAGGTGAGCCGGCATGGGAGAGCCCGTGGGGATCAGGGCGACCAGGCTGGCATATCGAGTGCTCCGCGATGTCAATCAGGCACCTCGGCGAAACATTCGACATCCATGGCGGAGGGATGGATCTCATCTTCCCCCATCACGAAAACGAGATCGCGCAGTCCTGCGGCGTAACAGGGAAAGAATTCGCGCGCTACTGGATTCACAACGGTTTCGTACAGATCAATAAAGAGAAGATGTCCAAGTCCCTGGGGAACTTCTTCACGATCCGGGAGATCTTCGAGAAGTCGGAGTGGCCGGAGGACATAACCGGAGAAGTGTTGAGATACTTCCTCCTGTCGACCCATTACCATGGGCCGCTTGAGTTTTCGGACCAAGCTTTAAGAGAAGCCAAGAATGCCTTGAACGGCTTCTATGATCTTTTCAAGCGGTTGGGAGAGACCGGTGAAAAGGTATCCGGCGATGAGGATCTCGGTCTCGTGTTCGAGCGTTGCAGTGAAATGTTCCGAGCTGCGATGGACGATGACTTCAATACGCCCATGGCGATTGCGGTGTTACAGGGCCTGCGAAGCGATGTGAATAAGATGCTGGGGTACGGTCTTTCGACTGAAGCACGGGAAAAAGCGAGGAATGAATTCCGTTTGCTCGGCAACGTGTTGGGTTTGTTTCAGTCGAACCAGTGGAAATTTGCAAATGCCCCTATCCCATTCCGGACCACGCGGTTGGAGGGAATGGGAAGTGAGCCGGCACTAGTGCAGCCACAATTCTTTTCGAAATCACAGAACAATAACCTTTCGGATGGACAGATTGAACAACTGCTCGCGGAGCGTCTCGATGCAAAAAGGAAGAAAGACTTCGCAAGGGCCGATGAAATCAGGAAGTCCCTTGCCTCTCAGGGCATCATCATCGAGGACAAGCCCGATGGCACCAGCCGGTGGAAGCGATAAGGATCAGGAAATCCTCTATGGCCTCCACGCGGTGCGTGAGGCGCTCAAGGCGGGCAGCAGGCCGCTGCAGCGTCTCCTTGTCATCAGGACCGACAAACAGTTTGCGGACTTGGTCCAGTTGGCACGCTCGCTTCGTGTACCGGTCCACATCCAACCGTCAGCTTCGCTCGATCGGCTCGTACCTGACGGTAGGCACCAGGGCATTGTGGCTTTTGCCGCTGCAAAATCCTATCAAACGGAAGAATCGATTCTGGCTCGCGCCACACAACGGAACGAGCCGCCGCTCTTAGTGATCCTGGATGGAGTCGAAGATCCGCACAACCTCGGCGCCGTGCTTCGGACAGCAGAGGGAGCTGGTGCCCACGGAGTGTTTATTCCTGAACGCCGGGCCGCCGGACTGACCTCAGTGGTAGCCAAGGCTTCGGCCGGAGCGATCGATCATATTCCCGTTGCACGCGTAACAAACATGAGCAGATCGATCGAGTCGTTGAAGACGGCTGGAGTGTGGATCTACGGGGTGACGCCGTCGGCGGAGAAGCTATATACGGACGTGGACCTCCGAGGACCGGTTGGGCTCGTCCTGGGAGGAGAAGGAACGGGAATCCGACCTGGCGTCTTGCAACATTGCGATGAATGCGTCCGCATTTCTCTGGGCGGCCAGGTCGAATCGTTGAATGTGTCCGCCGCGGCAGCCATCGTCCTTTTTGAGGTGGTTCGGCAACGCCGAGCAACCCAGGACCGGTCTGACTCTAGCGGATCTTGAGTGCGCCACCCTGGATGGCCATCTTCAGCAGTTGAGCCGTATTCGACACGCGCATTTTTTTCATCATATTGGCGCGGTGGGCTTCAACGGTTTTGACACTGATCTTCAATCGTTGCCCGATTTCCTTGTTCTTAAATCCCGCCCAGATCAATTCCAAAATTTCCTGTTCGCGTGACGTGAGCGACTCAGGCCGCTTTATGCGCGCAGGAGGTTCAAGATTGGCAAGAGATTTCCGAGGCCGTGGCTTTGTAGTTGCCTTCGCCATAATAGTTAGTTCTCCATACTACGTAGGTCTATGCTTCAGGTATACTCATATACGCAGAAGTGAATTACACCGCCCTGAGCGAAGCTATTATGGAACGATCCCTCACGAATGTAAAGAAAGGCACTTTGGCCCTAGTAGGGTTGCTGAGTAGGGAAAGAACTCTGGGCAATTATGCATGATGGACCAATCCCATTCTTGCTCCTGATTGCCGGACTTTCTGGTGCCCTCATCGGCAGTTTTCTCAACGTCTGTATCTATCGGTTACCACGGCAGGAATCGATCGCGTGGCCTGGTTCTCATTGTCCAAGCTGTGCTCACCCCATTACCTGGTACGATAATATTCCCATCATCAGTTACGTGGTTTTGGCTGGACGGTGCAGGCATTGTGGCGTGCGCATTCCTTTTCGCTATCCCATGGTCGAGATCCTGAATGCCTTAGGTTATGTAGGGCTTTTCTGGTTCTTTGGCCTAAGCTGGGCTGCAGCGGCGTACGGCTTGCTCTATTCAGCCCTTCTTGTGGTAGCCGGGACGGACCTTTCTCATAAGATTATCCCCAATGCTGTGACCTTTCCTGGGATCATTGTGGGCCTCGTCTGTGCCGCCACCGTTCTACCCCTTGCCTTCCTGGATAGCATATTGGGAGTTCTCATCGGAGGAGGAATCCTGTGGCTTTTAGCGTGGGCCAGCCCCTATCTCTTTGGGAAAGAGGGGATGGGGGGAGGGGACATCAAGCTTCTGGCGATGATAGGTGCGTTTCTGGGATGGAAGCCTGCCCTGATGACGATCATGGTAGGGTCGTTGCTGGGATCACTTGTGGGGCTTATTCTTATCGCCACACAGGTGATCAAGCGCGAAGACTATATTCCCTTCGGACCGTTTCTGGTTTGTGGTGCGCTGGTTTCACTCTTCTTTGGCCAGTTTCTCCTTGACTGGTATCAAGGGCTATTGGCTGGATAACGGCTCCCCTGGCCGATCCCCCCCCATTTCGTACTGTATCTCTTCTGTCAAGAACTGTATCTCTTGAGGTACTGTTCCTCTCCGCGATCATTTCCTTCCATCGAGACGGTATGCCTTCCTGATAATCCCGGAACTTTCTCCTATTGCCTCTACTTGGTTCCATCAATTCAATAGCTTAGGGACTATTAGTCAGCCATTGCTTGATACAGAGTCAATCTATGGAGGCATCAATTATGAGTGGCATAAGTTTTGAGATAGCGTCGCACTACCAAACCAGTGCAGACATTGTAAGGAGCGTATGAAGCAAGAAGGCAAGACATTGATGGAGCTCATGGTGGTCGTGGCGATTATAGGGATGGTCGCCACGATGGCCCTTCCCAGCTACTCGATCCTTAACTCGCGCACCCAGGTCCATTGTACGACTGAAGAAATTGCTTCGGAACTGCGCCTTGCACGCCAGCTGGCGATGACCTATCGGGATCGCGTTCGAATCATCGTCGACCGGGAACAGCAGGCCCTTACTACTCAGTTCGTCAACAGCGGGACGACGCATCACATGTATCACTATGGAGGAAAGGGGATTGTGATCGAAGAGCCCAGCGCAGGGCCGGAAATCCTCTTCCATCCAAGCGGACGTTCGGCCAGTGCCACGACGATTGAACTTCACAGCCTAGAAGGGCAGACCCGGCAGCTCACCGTGAGCATCATGGGCCGGGTGTCACTCCTATGAGACGAACAATGAATAATGATGGCTTCAGTCTGATCGAAGTGATGGTAGCAATGGTGATTGCAGGAGTTGCACTGATGGGTACTCTGGGCGCAGTGGAGGCGTCGTCCAGGTACATGCGACAGGGCGGCTTGAACAGTAAGGCGATCGAGTTGGCCCAGGCAAGATTGGAAACAAAACGTTCCTGTCGTTGGCAGTCCCTCCTGGATGATGACCTCGATCACGATGGCATTCCAGAAACGCTCATGGCCGATGATGGTCAAGGATCCGACATAACTGCGGGTGATGGGGTATACACAGCCGGCTACGAGCGTGACGGGGTGACGGTCGTGTGGACGATTGAAGCTGAACGTCCGGGACCACTTCGTTCCGCCATCATGGTGAGGATTCGAGCGGTCGCGTCCTATTCCGGCCTGAACGGGCATAAGAGAGAAGTGCAGGTGGCAACCATTCGAACCAATCCAAACTTTGTGGGGCAACGATGAATCAAGGAGATATCACCAGATCGGGAAAGCGGCGCCGGCGCTCTATCGGCCTTCTATTCGACAAGCGCGGTGTGTGTCTGACCGAATTGATGGTCAGTTTGACGGCCGGAGTGATCGTATTGGCCGCAGCGTTGAATGCCTTCAATGTTGCGCAGGTCCATGCGAGTAAACAGCAAAAGGACCTGAGACACCAGCAAGACCTCCGACTGGGGTTAGAAGTATTCGAACAAGAAGTCCGATTGGCGGTTGCCGAGTCGATCGTCTCCGCGACTCCAGATGAATTTCGTTTTCATGCCAATATCAGCGCCCATCGAACGATGACCACTGGTTCGGTTGTGCTGGGACAATCAGTTATTTCGGTGAAGGATGGCAGTGGATGGAGTGAGGGAAAGACCGTCATCATTTGTAGCCAGCAGGCCTGCGAGTCGCATCGACTTTCCCGTTCTGGGCAGCAATACCAGCTGACTTTAACTGAGCCGGTGGCCTCGTCTTTTCCAGACGGTGCTTCTGTGGAAGTGACCAATCGGGTGGGCTATTACACCAAGCGAGATGAAAACGGAACGGTGAGGCTTATGCGGATGGTCGACGGAGGAGCGAATACGCTCATCGGAGATTTGGACGATCTACATTTTACGTACTGGGACGGATATGGGCATGTTACGAAGCAGCCATCGCTCGTGAAGCGAGTCGTGCTTGAAATCGAGTCGAATCATTCCCTGCATAAAGTGATGCGGGAAGTGAGCCTTCGATCATAGGAGTGAAGACATGTTCTATCGGACTATCAAAGACGGTCAGCAGGGGATTGCGCTTTTGGGAGCGATGATTGTCGCGCTCATGCTTTCGCTGTTGGGTGCCACGCTTCTCAATCTCGCTGGACAAGAGGTCGTCAGTGCTGGGTTAGCAAACCAGGCATCGATTGCCCAACAACTTGCCGATGGGGCGGGTGAGTTGGTGGTGGCCTGGTTTCACAGTCCCCAGACAACGACGGACTTACCTCAGCTGTCGTCTCTTCGTGAAAAGAGACATCACGATAGGGAAGGAGCACCATCTTTCTTTGATGCGTCTGGCCGATCACAATTCGTGGGCACGGCGGATCAGCCGGATATACGGTTACAGGCAGGCAATCCCGCAGATAACAGACTATTGAACGATCCTGAGACAGGGATATTTCGCACCATGACCCATCTAGGACATGTGGAAGAAGTCAAAGTCTATGGGCCGTCCAAGCCGGGCCTCCTGTGTACGATTGACGCTACGGTAGCAACAAATACCAATCCCCCGGTTCGGCAATCGATCCTCATGCAGATGGGCGCGCTGGACGTACCGCCGCTGAGAGCCGCTGTGCAGGTGGGCCAGCAGCTCGGCCGCTTCCAGGCAGGAAGTGAATCACCGGTCGCCGTGCATTGGGGTGAGTTAAAGGTGGGGGGTGATCTGATACTCACGCAGCTGGATGATATCCCACTGAAGAGTGCGCTTGCTCCAGTCAGCGGGCGGACATATGACGAAATGACGCTACGAGAAGATCGGTGGATGGAAGCGTGGATAGGCGGGACGGTTCAGGTGACACATGTAGCATCCGAACAGACTCCCAGTTTCCCTCACAACCTTCATGTGAATCAGAATCCGATCCCGGGAGTTCGCCTTGATCAGTGGAACTATGAGCATCTCAAGCAAGTGGCAAAGAGATTCGGTCGCTATTTCGCCATTGATCGCGAAGGCCTTCTGTATACGCAAGGTATTGTCGAACCAGGACGTGGCATCTCTCCAGACGAGGTATTCCGATCACAAGGAAACGGTGATCAGCAGGGTCTGATCTTCATTGACACGCTCGATCAGACGGCCCCCCGCCTAGACAATCTTGGGATGGTCAGATTACAGGCTCCGTACTTTGAAGGCATGGCGGTTGTGCAAGGCCACGTTGTGATTGCTCCCAGTGGATCAGGACAATCCATCAAAGTCCTGAGTCCTCTGTCAGATCAGGGTACCGCTATCGCTCGGACACCCGTTCAACTCTCGGGTGTGCATGTCAACGGGGTGCTCCACGCAAGCGGGGATATTACGATAGCCGGAAGAGTCCGAGTGTATGGAGCAGTGGCAGCAGGTGGGACGATTACCTCTGTCAGTTCAGGAAGCACACTGGAGGTGTGGTATGACCACGATTTCAGCCGAGGGCTCTATCGTGGATTGCCCGTGGTCTATCGTGCCCCTGGTACATGGATGACGCGATATTGAGCTGTAGACGAAGCTCGAGTGCTATTAGTGAGAAAGACCGAGACATAAAAACAACTTCTTATTGTCGATGTGAAAGGATGAGATAGAATGATCACGCAAAGCGTTGCAACTTATCAGAAACGGCAGGTCCTCTCAGTTGCCAGTCTAAAGAAGCCGTCGATGCCCAAACAACCTCGCAAGATGACGATGGGGCGTAGTCTCTTAGACTGTATCGCCTATCGTGGGCTCATCAAGCAGGCGGACCTCGATGTCGCAATAGAAGAATCTCTATCACGGGAAATTGATCTGGAAACCCTCTTACTCGATAAGTACCGCGTGCCGAGGTCTGCCCTCGGGTCAGCGCTCAGCGAATTCTACCAATGCCCCTACGTTTCCTATGATGAGCGCACCATCATCGACCCAGATCTCTTGAAAAATCTCAGTTGCGATTATCTTAGACGAAGCTCTTGGATTCCCTTGAAGCGACAGGGGACGGTCCTCGATATTCTCATCAATGATCCGCATAATCTGGAGCAAGGGCTCGATATCCGACGTGCGTTCCCTGGCACGACGGTACGCTTCTCAGTCGGGCTTCGGCGGGATATCGAACAATATCTCCTTGTTGCAACAGGGCAAGCCAATGGGGGATCGATCACCGAGATTCTGGGAGAACTCGTCGATGAAGCGGGCGTCGAACGAAACGGCGAGGCTGAGTCCAGAGAGATCGATGAAAACGATTCAGCCATCGTGCGCCTCGCGAACCAGGTGATTGCCGAGGCCTATCGATTAGAGGCCTCTGACGTCCATATAGAACCCTATTCGGATCGCAAGGAAACGGCGGTACGGTTCCGTGTCGATGGAACCTGTTTTACCTATATGCGGATTCCTGCCGTCTATCGGCGTGCCATTGTGTCGCGGCTGAAGATCATGGCCAACCTCGATATATCCGAGCGACGGAAACCCCAGGATGGGAAAATCCGCTACAAATTAGCGAAGGATCGTGAAATCGAATTGCGGGTAGCCACATTACCTACCGCAGGCAACAATGAAGACGTGGTCCTGCGTCTTCTCACGGCAAAGGACACCATGCCCTTAGAGGCCATGGACTTTTCTAAGGACCTTCTGCACGCCGTCAAAGGACTGTCCGAACGTCCGCATGGGATTATCCTCTGTGTGGGGCCGACTGGCTCCGGAAAGACCACCACGCTGCACGCCGTCCTGAAACACATCAACACCGATGAGCGAAAGATTTGGACGGCAGAGGATCCCATCGAGATTACACAGGAAGGTTTGAGGCAGGTTCAGGTGCATCCGAAAATCGGGTTTACCTTTGCCACGGCGATGCGCGCATTTCTTCGAGCTGACCCGGACGTGATTATGATCGGGGAAATGCGCGACAAAGAAACAGCCGATATCGCGATCGAAGCGTCGCTCACCGGCCATTTGGTGATGAGCACGCTCCATACCAATAGCGCAGTCGAAACAGTCACTCGATTGTTGGACATGGGTTGCGACTCGTTCAATTTTGCCGACGCGATGTTGGGAGTGTTGGCCATGCGCCTCTGCAAACGCATTTGTTCTCACTGCAAAGAAACCTACCACCCGACTCAGCAAGAGTATGACGAACTCGTGCAAGGCTATGGAGCGCGATACTGGGAAAAGCTCGGAGTGACCTACACGGAAGACTGGACCCTCTCTCGTGGACGTGGGTGCGAGATTTGTAATCACAGCGGGTTTAAGGGACGAGTGGCACTGCACGAGCTTCTGGTTGGATCTGAAGATATCAAGAATCTGATCCAGGCCAAAGCGAGGACAGCCGAAATTCTCAGCATGGCAATGCGAGATGGAATGGTCACCTTGTTGCAGAATGGGATCCAGAAGGTGCTGAAAGGTCTAACGACCTATCGGCAAGTCCGAGCTGTTGCGATAAAGTAGCTTTGTGAGAAGAGAAGCGACCAGTTGAACCTGCTTAGGGGGTTTGCTCCAACAAGAGGGAAAACGCTTTCAGTTTCATGAGCATATCGGGTCGAACGCGGATGAATTCCAGCCCACATCGGTGACCGGAAACCCAGCGAACTCCAGCCAATTCGATCGTAGCCGGCCCCTCGCCGTTTACAAGCTCGATATCAAGCGTAATGTAAGTTGAGACCGATGGAAGGTGCTCCGTCGTGATGGCACACCCCTGCGCCGAAAGGTTTAAGACAATTCCGTCCGACGTGACTTCATTGCTGCACAATTTACAAGGAAGCTGGATGGCAAACCGTTGGGCCTTGCGGGACTCTTGTTTCATACAATTCCTTCACACCTCTGCAGATTGAATCCTACCCGATCCTCCACCTGTTGTCCTAACTCTCTATCATCTGTAGGAACGATTACTCGCATAATTCCAATGCTGGATCGCCATCCCACGGACAAAACCTGCACACCGTCCTGGGCGAAAATTGTCGTACGTTGACGCACAAAATGACCAAATTTGGCTGGTTCTATCAGGGAATGTAGTCAACACAATCAAGAGGTTATATGGGGAGAACGTCTTGCTGAGAGCGGCATGCCCCTTGCTGCATCAGGGGATGCCATGGTGCAACCTACAATAGCGTCAAATCGAGGACGGTGGGGGCAGAGCGGATATACGCTCTTGGAATTGATGATTGTTGTCGCGATCATCGGAGTGATCGCGGGTATTGGAGGAGTTAATTTCGGAGTGTGGAAATCTCGCGCGGACTTGAAGGAAGCGATTCAGCTTGTCAAGAACGAATTGGCTGTCGCACGCATGATATCGATGAGCCGAAATGTCCCTGTCACCACGAATATCGCAGTCGTTCCTACGCTGGTCACAGTAACGACCATCAATACGAATACATTGGCGGTACTTTCTACAACATCGAGCAAGATCTCACGCATCACTGGCATCACCAATCAAATAGCAGGCGTGCCTGCCGCGCCGGTCTTTGCAGCAGCCCCGGTTGCCACGGTCCAGTTCAATGCAATGGGATTTCGAGTCGGAGGAAACGTGCCGTTATCCCAAAATCAAGTTATTGGTCTTGTCAATGACGCGGGGACCACCTATGCCATCCGCATCAATCCGCGCGGTGTGGTGGACTGGTGTCCAAGCCAATTCTGCATGGGGACTCGTTAGCTGGAAGGGATCATGAAGATAGGACGAACCGAATCGGGGTTCACGCTACTGGAAGGCATGATTGCCACCGTGATCTTATCAGTTGGCGTGATCGCTATGGGCGCGATGCAAGGGATTGCCATCACGCGCAACGTCGATTCGACGGAGCTCACGCTCGCAACCAATATGGCTTCAGAAATGCTCGAGCGGATCCAGTTCAACCGTCGGAACGTCACGGTCTATGCCGGCATAGATACCAACAATCCCTGTGTCCTTCCTCCGATCCAAACAATGGCGCAGGGAGATTGTGTCCAGTGGCAAGCCATGATGACGAACCAAGGAGCCTCAGGGATCAGTCAGGCATCGGTGCTGACTGGGGTGCGAGGGGTCGTGACCGTCAATCCTGTCGTGACCAATCCACCGCTGAATCAGAGCAGAGTGAATGTCGTCATCACGTGGACTGGGCGAAATATGGGCACGACGGCAGCGGCCCCACGGAGAGTGATGTTGGATACCACCATAGCACCGGAGTGAAGGGATAGTCGGCAAAACATGGAAAAGTCTAAGCTCCAGACGAGCAATCAAGACGGGATGACGTTGGTCGAGCTGATGTTTGCCGGAACCATTGCGGTGGGTATCGTGGCCGCTGGGCTTGCCGTGGTGACGTCATTTGAACGGTCCAATGCCACCACAGGGCAAACGGGAGAAACGCAGCAGAACGTGCGAAACGCCATGGAAATGATTGCTCGAGATATCAGACAGGCAGGATTCGGATCGATAGGAGCAGTGGGCAATTGTCCAACAGCCATTGTCCCTCAGGACAATGCCTTCGCTGGGCCTGACACAGGTCCGGATCGTATCAGCCTGGTCGTGCCGCTTGGAAATCCAGTGGGGACAGCGACCAGACCGGCCTGGGTACTACAAGCCCCAATCGGCCCTGGCTACAATTCATTTACGCTCTCGTTCCTTCAGGCCGTGACAGATATGACTACTGAATGGGGCGGAGGCACTTTGGTAGGAGCCACGGTGAGTGTGGCAGGGAGCTCAACCGCCACGGTCACCGCAGTCGGTGGCTCTACGATCAACATCACGCCGGTTCCAGCTCCAGTGGCTTTTGGCGCGAACGCGCCGGTGTATCTCCTCCAATGCATCACCTACCAAATCATTCCACCGCCAGATGCGAATGGGCTCTGTGACGGTCGTTCCCCATGTTTGGTACGGGGCGTGGGTACAGGGGGCTTGGATTGTAATACGCCAAATAGTCGCTGCCTGTCCATTGCCGATGAAATCGAAGACATGCAATTTACCTACGCCTGCGACGGGTGCTTTCTGGCGCTGAATGGCGGCATTCCTGACGGCATCATTGATAATCAGGTCGGGAGTGCCGCTGGGTTTGATCAGCTAGATTTTGTAAGTAATAACGCATGGAATCTTGCGCCCATGACGCCGGACAAGATCAGTTTAGTGCAAGCCAGCATCGTCGGGCGCGAACGCTTTGTAGATCAAGGAGTGGGAGAAGGGATCGTGGCCGGCCGTGTCGTGCAAGCTCAACCATTGCAAGTGTCAGATCACAACCATGGCGCCGGGCTCTTTGCGGCCGGTGATTTCGCAGGGCTTAATCCACCCTATACGTCGACCAGACGGCGCATGTTCGTTCGAACGATAGAGGTACGCAATCCAGGGCGATAGTGATGCGAAGGAGATATAGCGTGGGAACAATAGGCTCAAAACCAAGACGGCACGGAGTGTTGAATAATGAGCGAGGCTTTGCTCTCTTTGGTGTGTTTCTGACCATCCTCATGATGACGGCGCTTGGGATTGGTGCGATGACGATGACGGGACTGGAGAATCGCATGGCTGGATCTGCCAATTCTACGGATGCTGCGGCGGCAGCGGCTGAGTCCTGCATAGGGACTGGCGTCAACGTGATTATGCAGACCTTGCAGGAACGGCAAGTCCCTCTCAGCTATGTCGGGGCTGGGCCTGCGGCTGTGATTCCCGCAAACGCCGAAGGCGCGATCGCGCCTACCCTCACGCAAGAAATCATGGGGCAAGCGAACAATAACGCAGACGTCGCTGGTGCGGCTCCCGATATTCAGATGACTGCCGGGCCTTTTGCGGTTGTTGGCGACATCGATCGCCTCTACTTCAAGAACAAGGTCGGTGGATCGCTACAGTTCGCGGCTGGGTATGAGGGTGCCGCTCAGGGGGCTGCCGGCGGCGGCGGAGAAGCCATCTATCAAATCGATTGCACGGCCACACTGACGGCGACTGGTGCGATGAGTCGGATTCAGGCGGTTTTTGCCTGTGTCAGTGCAGGGGGCGAAAGCTGTCAGCGGAAGATCTAAGGGAGGCATCAATGTTATACGCGTGGTCACATCGGAACATGCAAGCATTGAGACCATATCTGTTCGCAAGTTATTTACCGGCTCTGTTTCTTGTCGGTGGTGCAGGAGTTGTCCCTTTGGTAACCGTCTCTCAGGTGCTGGCCCATGAGGACAAGAATCTCTATGCGAATTTCAAGGCAGGCGAAGTGACGGGCATCCAAGGGGCTGGGATACAAATCAACAACACGCATTACCCAATCCTCTCAGCGGCCACGATCACAGACCAGTATGAAAATCCCGTGAGCTTGAAGGATATCTCTCATGGGGAGAGGGTGCTCTTCCATCTCGATCAGAAGGGACGCATTGATCGGCTCGTCCTGTGGGTTCCAAGCTAAGCGGACAAACCGAGCACGATCGAGGAAGTTTTGAGGGTAAGGAGGGAATTATCATGAACGGTCGCACCATTGTCAGCTCTATGCACGTCGCTCTGATTGCAGGGAGTCTCTGGTGGAGCGCATCGTCGGTATCAGCACAGACCTTGTCACAATATACAAGTGAACCACCGTTCCTGACGGAGGCCGTCGCGCCGAATATCCTCCTTCTGATGGATAACTCAGGAAGCATGGATAGCTCGGCGTACCACAATGCCAACGAAGCCTACAATCCTGCCAAGGCGTACTACGGCTATTTCGATCCTACGCTCTGCTATAGCTATGGATCCAGTCGTTACCAAATCGGAACTCCAAGAGCAGCGACGGCGCCGACCTGTGGTGCCACCTATCCTTGGGACGGCAACTTCCTCAACTACATGACGATGTCTCGCATGGAGGTTGCGAAGTGGGTCATGATAGGCGGTAAAT
This sequence comes from Nitrospira sp., assembly GCA_005116955.1. Taxonomy (GTDB): domain Bacteria; phylum Nitrospirota; class Nitrospiria; order Nitrospirales; family Nitrospiraceae; genus Nitrospira_D. The sequence goes on from SWDI01000005.1 coordinate 794,394, forward strand.
GTACTCCACGAGCAGGCGATGGAACCTGTTATCCAGGAGGTGGAAAGCTCCGTCATGAAACGACCGACCGGTTTACGGCGTTGACAGCCGGCGCAACGGGAGTCACCTCCTACACAGGCACGAGGTGTTTTGATCGAGACGGTAACAATCTCATCGTGTATGGTGGAGCCGCTTGTAATGGGGGCAGCACGTCCCACTCGCTTAGTGTCGACATCGCTTCTGAACCAATGGGTGTGATCCAACAAATAGGAGATAAGGCGCGATTCGGACTGATGGAGTTCAAAGGGGCGGGTGACGGAGGGAAGGTTTTAGCTGATGTCGGTTCCGGCCTGACGCCTATGGTGAATGCCATCCAAAACACTCCCGCTTCTACGTGGACGCCCTTGGGAGAGTCTCTGTATGAAGCCACGCGATATTTCGCCCAGGTCCCCCCAGCGTATAATAACTCAGATTATTCTCATACTGTTCAGAATCGAGACCCGTACTACTTCACCTCTCCATGGTCAGACGTTTCTCAGTATGTGAAATGCTGTAAGAGTTTCGTCATGATTTTTACGGACGGGCAGCCGACTCAGGACTTAAACATTCCTTCGACCATTATGGATAAAGCGCATACAGCGAACGCTCATGCCCCAGTCGGGTTTATAGGCCATTGTCCAGGTGCTGCTGGTTGTACACAGCCGCATTCGTCGGAGCCACATATCTCTCATGGCGGGGGAATGCTCAACCACGATGCGAACGGGCAAGTGGATCATCACGACAATTGTTCAGCGTATTATGGGGGGCTCAATGCTGATCCATGCACCGGGAATGGCAGCCACTATCTGGACGATGTCGCGTACTATGCCCACACGACGGACCTTCGGCAGGCGACCATTCCAGGCCTGAATCTCAATGGATCGGACGCAACGGGGAAAGATATTCCAGGTGTCCAAAATCTCGTTGTCTATACATTCTATGCCTTCGGCAGTGGTTCAAGGCTTCTTCAGGATGCTTCCAAGATGGGAGGATTTGAAGATCGCAACAACAACTTGGCATTTGATGCGGGCGATGTGTGGGATCAGTACAACAACTACACCGGTGGATTAGGCGCCGATGGCGTTCCCGATACGTATTTTGAATCCTCAAACGCCGACGATATGCGCGACAGATTTATCTCTGCCATCAATAGTATTCTCCGTCGGAGCCAATCCGGCACCTCCATTTCGGTCTTGGCGACATCCGGAACGGGAGAAGGTGCGCTCTATCAGTCATTTTTTTACCCCAGCACGGCAGAGCCGGCAACCAACGCGGATGTTCGATGGACTGGATTTACCCAAGGGCTCTGGGTGGATAAGTTCGGAAATATCCGAGAAGATACGCTAGAGGATAACAAACTCACGTTGGCGGACGACTATATCGTGAAGACGATTATCGATCCGACGACCGGCGATGTCGGCGTACAACGGTTTCTGGATAGCGATGCTGACGGGAAAGCCGACAATCCGACGGCGCCTCTTCCGACTATTTCCTTGAGAGAGGTGAAGGGGATTTGGGAGGCTGGTAAGCAACTCGCTAAGCTAGACCACGCGAGTCGTCGAATCTTAACCTGGGTCGATGCCAACAATGATGGTGTAGTTGACTCGGGAAAAGATACGAAAGGCCAAACGGACGGGACTCATACGGCGGCATCAGGAGAAGTCATCCCATTCACGACGGCAAGCGCGGCCTTGTTGAAGGAGTATCTCAGGGCCGATGCCGATGCACCGACCACCAACCCGTTTAAATCAACCGATATCATCCAGTTCATTCGAGGTTGTTATGACACCAGCGCTGGTGGGCCATGCCCAAAGTCGGCCCAGCTCCGCGATCGCCGGTTAACAGTAGCGGGAGTAGGGTTGTCCGTATGGAAATTCGGCGACCCTGTGCATTCGACACCGACGATCGTCTCCCAGCCGAGGGAATCGTACGACTTTATCTACGGCGATCCAGGCTACTTGAATTTCTTCAAGCGATGGAAGAACCGAAGGCATGTTGCCTATGTGGGAGCGAATGATGGGATGCTCCATGCCTTTAATGGGGGATTCTATAACCGGGGCGACGATACCAGTACGTCCGGGGTGGTGGAGCATGGATGGTTCTCTAATACCGCGACGAGTGATGGGCGGGGACAAGAGCTCGGCGATGAACTCTGGGGCCTTATCCCCTATCAACTTTTGCCGCATCTTCGCTGGTTGGCGCAGGCCGACTATACACACGTGTACTATGTGGACCTCAAGCCGAAAGTGACGGACGTTCGTATCTTCACTCCCGAGCCGGCCTGCAGTGATCCAGTGGCCGCGGGCTGTATCCACCCGAACGGATGGGGCACGATTCTCATCGGGGGATTTCGCATGGGTGGGAGCTGTGGGGCTTGTGGCGCAGGTGGTGCTGCTCCCATGACGGTGAGCATCGGAGGAACCAACCGAACGTTCTACACCGCTTATTTTGCCCTCGATATTACGGATCCTGATGCGGAACCTAAGCTCCTCTGGTCGTTCAGCGATGCTGGCATGGGGTTATCGACCAGCTATCCCACAATCGTACGAATGAATCCGCCTGGTTCGAATACCTGTCCTCTTACCGGTCCCTGTGATGATGTGTGGATTGCTGTATTTGGATCAGGTGCAACCGGATATGAGGGCCAAATTGGGCAGACAGGGAAATTCTATGCGGTCGATATCAAGGTCGGCCCCAAGACGGGCACAGGGGTCAGTGCATCCAATGTGTTCAAGACGTTTCCAATAAAGAGTGCCTCGGGAGGGGATCTCAATACCTTCGTCGGCGATTTGGTCAGCGTGGATCGTGACTTGGATTATCGAGCCGACGCCATCTATGGCGGGTCAGTGATTAATGACGGTAGTCTTCCCTGGCGAGGGCGGATGTACCGGTTGACCGCCGGTGGATGTCTCACGGCCCCCTGTTCGTCTTCGACGTGGGGATATGATTTGTCTGGCAGCCGCGTGCCCAGCGAGGTATTGGATAACTTTTCACCCTATCCGTCAGGGACTGGGATCCAAGCCGGGCCAATGGTAGCCGCTCCAGGCCTTGCGGTCGACGATGCCAACAATTTGTGGCTCTTTTTCGGGACTGGGCGGTTCTTCGGTAATACCGACAAGACCAACTCCGAATCACAACGGTTATACGGCGTCAAAGATTCGGTGTTGAGTGATAGTTGTACAGAGGGGAGCATAGACGGTTGTAAGGCGACCAGCCTCGTGAATGTCTCCGACGTTGCGGTATGTGTTGTCTGTGCAACAGGGACAAATCAAGTGACTTCGACAGCACTGTCAGGCGTTCAAAAGGTTCAAGGAACCGATCCAACCACGACTTTGCAAGGTCTGGTGCAAAGCAAGGACGGTTGGTTTACCAATCTCACGGCCACACGGGAGCGGTCGATCACCTCGCCGACGGTACTTGGCGGGATCGTGTTCTACCCCACCTATGTGCCTCAGGACGATCTCTGTATCTCAGCTGGTGACGGGTATCTCTACGGTCTGTTTTATCAAACTGGGAGTGCCATGAGCACCCCTGTCCTAGGGACCTCCGCATCGGGGAGCAGTACGATGGCGAATGCAAGGGTCGATATCGGTCAAGGCACGGGAATGCTTTCGGTGATGGCCGTTCACATTGGTGCCCAAGGTTGGGGTACTGGTGGTGCTGGGACTGGTGGAAGTGGGTGTCAGTCAGGCATTACAGGAATGATGCAATCGAGTGCGGGATTGACCAACACGATTTGCACAAACCCTGGAGCTGTCACTAGTCGGTTCATCGCTTGGATCAATCTGCGCGAGTGACCGAGTGCAACATAGAGGAGTACAAACATCCGGCGAGCAGTGTGGCTGTTCTTCTCAAGCATGTTTGGGAAGAACAGCCGTTCAGTCGCATTCGTGGAAACGATCGCGGAGAGGGATAGAGTCAGTATGTGTTCTGTTAACGATCATCTCTCTGCCCGTCCCTGGCTGCACATCACGATCCAGTGAACCTCCAAAAGCTAATCAGCCGCCCGCCATTCACTCCATTATCTTGGGGCCAACCCCTTTCAATCGGCAGACGGATCTCATCGCGCAGGTCAACACGCATGATCCGGACAATGACACGGTCCAAGTTCGGTATCACTGGTATCTGAACGATCAAGTAGTCGACGGCGAGAAAAGCCCAACTCTTTCGGCTTCTCTGCTAAAGCGAGGGGACCGAGTTCATTTGGAAGCGGTGCCGTTTGATGGAAAGGTTGCCGGGGCTAGCCGGAAATCTGAAACCATTACGGTGGACAATACTCCTCCGTCGATTGCTCAGGTCGGTATTGGCTTGAAATCGGACGAACGAGGAGATCGTCTTCAAGCACTGGTGGACGCCTCGGATCATGATCAAGACATCCCACAGTTTCTGTATCGATGGACCAAGAACGGGCACGTCGTGAAAGAGAGTGAAGAAGATTTTCTCGAACTCACTGAGGTTAGACCGCAGGATCTTGTCGTGGTTGACGTCAGGCCGCGGGACCAGCACGCCGCGGGTAAGGTGTCGCGCTCGGAGCCCTACACGGTTGGGAATAGCGCACCAAAAATCGTCTCATCTCCACCAATGTTCATCGATCGCGATCGATATGAATATGCAGTGAAAGCTGTAGATTCAGATTCCGACTTGGTGAGCTTCCAGCTCGATATAGCCCCACCCGGTATGGCTATCGATAGAACGACGGGTCACATTGTTTGGGATATTGGACTTGTGAAACCGGGAGTGCATCGAGTGAAAGTTGTCGCGACGGATGAACAAGGAGGGTTTTCCTTCCAAGAGTTCGAACTTACCGTCGCAGCTCCTGAACGGCCCAAACCAGAGTCTTAGTCTGCGATGTGCTTTGGTATTTCCTGTGCTTGTCTCGACTTTTCTTAGTCTGTTACAATCCCTTCATTATTGAGGAGGGAGACCACCCCAGACTCGTGCGCAAACTCAAACTACGAGAAGGCACCAATACCGCTGTCTTGTTCGGTCACCATGACCGGCATCTCAAGCTGATCGAAGACGAGTTGGGTGTTCGACTCTCTGCCCGCGGGGAAGAACTCACGCTGGATGGTCTTCCTGAGTCTATTCGTCAAGCGGAACGCATTCTCGTTGAACTTGCTTCTCTGACCAACCAAGGGATATCACTCCAAACTGAAGATGTCACCCATGCGCTCAGCGCATTGCGCCGAACCCCCGAGGCGTCGCTCAAGGACGTGCTTGGCGAGTCGGCCATGATCGTGACGAACAAACGGTTTGTTGGTCCCAAGTCGCCCACGCAGAAGGTCTACATTGAAGCAATCGAGCAGCACGATATTGTCATTGCCATTGGACCTGCTGGAACGGGAAAGACCTATCTCGCTATGGCCATGGCGATCAGCGCGTTGATGAATAAAGAGGTGAGCCGGATTATTCTTGCGCGGCCGGCTGTTGAGGCGGGGGAAAAACTTGGGTTCCTGCCCGGCGATATCTACGAAAAAGTGAATCCCTATCTGCGGCCGCTCTATGACGCGCTGTTCGACATGATGGATATGGAGCGAGCGAATCGCTTGATCGAACGGGGAGATATTGAAATCGCCCCCCTGGCGTTTATGCGCGGGAGAACGCTCAATGATTCGTTTGTCATCTTGGACGAAGCACAAAATGCTACGGCAGAGCAGATGAAGATGTTTCTCACCAGGCTGGGGTTCCATTCCAAAGTGGTCGTGACCGGCGACATCACGCAAGTTGATTTACCCAGTGATCGGGTGTCCGGCCTCATTCAGGTGAAGGAGGTCCTCCGCGATATTGAGGGAATTGGGTTCGTGTACTTCGACGAAAAAGATGTGGTCAGGCATCGACTGGTTCAAGAAATTATCAAGGCGTATGATCGGCACCAGCCGGTACACGGCAGTGATGTTCGGCATGCTCGAGGGCAGGTCTCGTCGCAGCAGCGTCCATCGTCCAATCCCCGTAAGTCTCCTGCGTCTGGCTCGTCGCCGGGCGATCTACCCAGCAGTTCTCATTGATGGCAATCTATCTTCGCGTGCGTCTCACGCGGTTTGCCGTCAGACAAACCATACTGGCCCATTTAGCTGAACGCCTCTTATCGGCGGTTGGAGAGTCTCGGTCGGAACTGAGCCTGGAGTTGATTGGAGATAGACGTATGCGACGCCTGAACCGTGAGTATCGCAAGAAGGATCGACCAACTGATGTCCTGGCTTTTCCCATCCGTGAGGCCGTGATGCCGCACGGTGTGCCTCCTGTCACCCATATGCTCGGGGATGTTGTGATTTCGTTACCGACCGCCGTTCGCCAAGCAGAGGAAGCTGGACGATCGATTGACGATGAGCTGACGATGTTGTTGGTGCACGGGGTGCTCCATCTCTGTGGATACGACCATGAACGCAATCCACGAGAGGCGGCGCGAATGGCGCGTCGTGAGCGAGCGTTGTTTCATCGGATTTCACCTGTGCCGCGCATGGTCACGCTTCGCACTGCACGGCAAATAAGGAGTCGTTGACGATGGGATGGTTTCAACGGCTGAATGAGGGGCTCGGCAGAACACGCCATGTCGTGCAGCAATCGCTGGACCGATTCCTCGGACGTGCACCGGACGAAGAACTCCTCGAAGAGCTGGAGGCGGCGCTGCTCGCCGCCGACCTTGGTGCACGTGCCGTCGATCGTTTGATACGGCAGGTCAGGGAAGAGACGCGGGGAGCAGACGCAAAAACTTCGGAAGGGGTGCAGAATGTCTTAAGTCGGTCACTCTATAGTATTCTGAAAACCGTATCAGGCCCTACGATCGATCAGCTGGTCACTGAAGGCCCTAAGCCGTTTGTCACCCTTGTCGTTGGAGTCAACGGCGTCGGAAAGACAACCACCATCGCAAAAATTGCACAGCGGATGATGCAGGGTGGGCGGCGACCTCTTCTTGTCGCTGGAGATACCTTTCGTGCGGCGGCTATTGATCAACTTCAAGTGTGGGGCGATCGGGTCGGAGTGGAGGTCATTCGCCAACGACATGGTGCCGATCCGGCTGCCGTGGCCTTCGACGGCATCGTTGCCGCCAAAGCTAGAATGGTAGACATGGTCCTTGTGGATACGGCCGGCCGGTTGCACACCAAGTCCAATCTGATGGACGAGCTGCGGAAGGTCAAACGGGTGATCGGCCAAGAATTGCCTGGTGCACCACATGAAGTGTTGTTGGTCCTGGATGCGACGGTTGGGCAGAACGCGCTGGCCCAGGCTCGCCAATTTCACGATGCTGTTGGGGTTACGGGACTTGCTCTGACGAAGCTCGATGGGACCGCACGAGGGGGGATTGTCGTAGCCATTGCCGAAGAACTGAAGCTTCCTCTGCGCCTCATCGGTGTGGGAGAAGGAGCTGATGCCCTCCAGGACTTCAATGCCGAGGCTTTTGTCGCGGCTCTGTTCGGGCAGCCAACGTCTTGCTCATAAACCACGCATTTCCTTCTCATTGTTCACAGCCTCGTGCTATCCTCCTTGTGCAGGGTAGGCCGTTTTAGGTTGTGGAGGGCCGGCGGCGATGATCAAAGTCTTAATCGTGGACGATGATCAGATGAATTGTGATCTCTTACAGAACGTGCTCGCCCGGCACGGGTGTCACGTTATTTCGACAACCAGTGGGCGAGAAGGTCTTAGTCTATTCCGTGCACACAATCCACGAGTTACCCTGCTAGATCTCCGTATGGCGGAGATGGACGGTCTGACTGTTTTAAAGGAGATCCGGGCCATCGACCCTCATGCCCCGGTGATTATTCTGGGTGGTGGAGCCACAGAAAGTCAGGAGAATCAAGCTCGAGCTCTCCGAGCCACGGATTTTATCAGAAAAGGATTGTCGCTGGACGTCCTCGTCGAAGCCGTCACTCGACTCTCACAGTTACCTGTGCCGTCAGTGACCACGCAGCTCCCTCTTAGGAATGGGAATGTCATCGAGCAGATCGACGAGTCGGTCTTGGTCGTTGACGACGAACCTCTCCTCTGCGACCTCTTGGTCCGGTTTCTCACTCTGCGCGGGTATCGGGCGTTTGGCGTCAAAAATGGCGACGAGGCTCTGCGGATAGTCGAAGAGATGCCTCCCGATGCGATCGTGCTCGACCTGATCATGCCTGGAATGCCGGGGGTGGAAGTGCTTCGCGCCCTGCGTGACAGGAACTATTCAGGTGGCGTCATCATCATGACGGGAAGTCACAATGAGGAGCTGCTTGGAGAAGCGTGGAGTCTAGCCCCTCAGGAGATTCTTATCAAACCCGTCGATCTTGAACGCCTCTTAACCGCGATCCAGCTTGTACTCGTCTGCCGCGAGTGCTAAAACGCTTCCTGATGTCCATCAGGAAATGTGTCCTTCGCTCTTGTCTCATAGGTCTGCTAGCGACCTCCATCGTACACACGTGGTGTGTTTCGGCTCTGCCTGCCCAGGAGACTGTCACCAACGTTCATCACACCCTCTCAGTTGAGATAGTTCCCGCAGCCCATGAGCTTGTGGCGAGCGATCAGATCGAACTAGAAGTAAATTCACAGGTCACGTTGGCCACGTTTACGCTTGCCCATACGCTGCATGTCGAGTCCGTTGTTATGCGAACGCACTCGGTTTTGGGCGGGCAGGGAGGCCGGGATGACGTCGTTCCGTTCACGATAGTGCGTCCTCCTGAGGCCACAGCCCAACGCATTGTCGTCTCGCTTCCCAAAGGCCATGACCGGAGAGTGACATTGGTCCTGAGTTATCGGGGGCAGATCAATGACCCTCCCAGAGAGCCGCGCCACTTGAGATTCGTGACCCCCAGCGAGACAGCGGGACATGTCGGTGTGGAAGGTGTGTACCTAAGCGGTGAAAGCCAATGGTACCCAGATGTCATCGGCTCCTTCAGTACCTATCGAGTGACGGCTCAGATTCCACAGGGCTGGACGGTGGTGGCATCGGGCCATAAGGAAGGCGAGACGACGAGCGCGGGAAAGACCTCCTCAACCTGGATCGTTCAGGACAAGTCTGAGGCGTTCACACTCGTTGCCAACAAGTTTGTGACGACATCGCGGGAATGGAGAAGTCCGACAGGACAGCGAGTCGAACTTCAGACCCATTTCTTCCCAGACAATGCTGGCTTGGCGGATGAGTATCTCAATGCGACTGCAAAGTATCTCGACGCGTACGTCAGGATCCTCGGGGACTATCCTTTTGACAAATTTGCAGTGGTCGAAAATTTCTTTGCGAGCGGTCTTGGACTGCCGTCGTTCACCCTACTCGGAAGCGGCAGCATCAAGCGCCACTACATCCAACCCTATGCCTTGGGTCACGAGATCGTCCATTCATGGATCGGCAATTCGGTGTTCAATCGCGACGATCATGGGAATTGGGTCGAAGGCATGACCACCTACTTGGCGAATTACTACTGGCACGAGCTGGTACAGGATATTCCGCAAGCCTTCGAACAACGGCGAATGATGCTTGATGGGTACAATCTCTATGTGAGGCCTGACACGGACTATGCGGTCTCGCAGTTTCTGAGAAAACATGACGAGAAAGATAATGCCATCGGGTACCAAAAATCGGCCTTTGTCTTTCATCTCCTTCGACAAGAAATCGGAGATGAGCCATTCTGGCGTGGTGTGAAGACCTTCGTCCGTAGTTATCGCAATCGCGCGGCGGACTGGCAATCGATCGAGGAAGTCTTTTCTCGAGAAAGCAGTCAGGACTTGCGGTGGTTTTTTGAGCAATGGGTCGAACAGCCCGGTGCTCCACGCGTGTTCTTGCGGGATGTCCACGCCCGTCGAGTGAAGGGAGAGGGCGGCAAAGAAGCGTGGCGGCTGACGGTTGAGATTGAGCAGGCCGAGAAGCCGTTTCGGATGACGATCCCCCTCCGCATCGTGATGAAGGAATCGATGGACATCAAGTCGATCACGCTGAGCCAGTCGCAAACCAACGTTGCCGAATTTGTGCTGCCCAACCAGCCACTGCGGGTGGAGCTTGATCCAGATCTCATGACGTTTCGTCGCGTGACAAGACAGCAGCTGTCGCCGATGCTGAACGTCTATGTGACGGATCCACACAAGACGGTGGTGCGGGCGTTTGCTGACCCTGCGTCGCCGTTGCAGCAGGTTGTGTCTCGCATCGCCGATCATGAACTCACGGGATCGCTTCGAACGACGGTGGTTTCGCTCCAAGAGAATGCCCTCCCCCATGCGGGATCGATCCTGGTACTGGCAGGAGTCGACCAGCGACAGGCGGTCCAATCCGTCATACAGGAGTCTTGTGGTGACCGGGTTGCTCTTGGAGATAGGGGTTTCCAGATCGATGGTCAGACGTATGATGGGCCGACGTTGGCCGTGCTGTTTTCCTGCCCTCGAGCGAATGTGCCGGGTAGCGTCATCACAGTGCTGTATGGCGTGACCTCGGGTGCGGTCGAGAAGCTGTCGCGCTTCCTGTTTTATTATGGATGGCATAGTTACGTGATTTTTCAAGATGGAGCCGTGACAAAGCGTGAAGTATGGCACGGTTCGCCGGATGTCAAGGAGGTTAGGAGTGATGCAACGTCGTAAGGTCATGAGGATTTGGTTATGGGGGCTCTGTGCATTGATGGGGGTTCCCCCATTTGCCATGGCCGCTGATCAACATAAAGAGACTGTGACGTCGGTTCGGTCTACGGAACGGCATCTGGCCAATATCCGACAGCTGACCGTTGGCCGCCAGAATGCGGAGGCCTATTTTTCATTTGACGGGACCAAACTGATCTTTCAGTCGACCAACGATTGGTCGAAGGACGTCCTGGGGAACCGTTCGAAACCAGCTGACGCAGGGTTGGGTTGCTATCAAATGTATGTGATGGATACGGAGAGCGAGGCTGTTCGCTTGGTGAGTACCGGGAAGGGCGCGACGACGTGCGGCTATTTTTTCCCCGGCGATCGCCGGGTGCTGTACTCATCCACCCATGCTGCCGGGCCCAACTGTCCGCCGAAACCTAAACGAGATGGCGCCTATCGATGGGCACTTGACGATTATGATGTCTACGCTGCGAATCTGAGCGGACAGGACATGCAGCGGCTCACATCATCACCAGGATATGACGCAGAGGCGACGATCTCTCCCGATGGGAAAACCATTGTGTGGACATCGGTGAAGGATGGAGATCTTGACCTCTATACGATGAGTCTGGACGGGACAAACGTTCGCCGCCTGACGGACGATGTCGGCTACGATGGCGGGGCATTTTTTTCACCAGACAGTAAGCGAATCGTCTATCGGGCGGCCCATCCAACTGATCCGTCCGAAGTGGCAAAATATAAGGAGCTGCTGGCACAACGGCTGATCGAGCCAGGCCAGCTTGAACTTTTCGTCATGAATGCCGATGGGTCTGGGAAGAAACAGGTCACTACGACCGGTGCGTCGAATTTTTCTCCGTATTTTCATCCTGACGGCAAACGCATCATCTTTTCCTCCAATATCGAAACGAGAGGGGAAGGGGGCCGCCCCAGTTTCCATCTGTATCTGGTGGGTGACGACGGAACTGGGTTGGAACGGCTCACCACGGAAGGGCATTTTAATAGTTTCCCCATGTTTTCCCCTGACGGCAAACGCCTCGTCTGGGTCTCGGATCGACATGCCAAGGAACCCGGAGAATTCAACGTGTTCTTGGCCGATTGGGTGCCATAAGGCACGGTGATCGGTGATGAGTGATTGGTGATCAGTTCCGGACATCCAGGGAGCCTTGTTACAGATGGTGGCGTAATGAGAGCCCCGTCGCAGTCATCGCGGAACACCATCTTCTCGATTGCGGCAGTCGGTAGTTCCTGTATTGCGTTGGCCATCAGCTTTCTCGGTGTGGCCCAGTTTGATCTGCCAATCACCAAGTATGTTCGATCGGTGACGATTCATCTCCCCTGGGACCAACTCACCGTTCCGTGGATGGCGTTCACCAGCGATATGGGGGACTGGATCGGCCAAGGCTGGCGGCTGACAGCCGTCAGCCTCCTTCTGCTCGTCGGCGCGTGGGCCTTTGAAAAGCCGATAGTCAAGATCGCGGCCATCCAGTCCTTGATCGCTCACGGCATCGCCGCGCTGCTCGCCAATGGACTGAAACACCTCATCGGCAGGCCTCGACCGAAGTTCGTTCATGGGGGAGACTGGCAGATGACCCCTTCCTGGGCATCGGGGCTGGACTCCTTTCCGTCGGGACATAGCACGGCGAGTTTTGCCGTCGCGACTGTGCTGGCTAGACGGTTTCCCCTCGTCGGACCGCTCTGTATCGTGATCGCACTGTTCGTCGCCCTCAGTCGTGTCCTCCGAGGATCGCATTTTCCGACCGATGTCCTTGGAGGGATGGCGATCGGCATCCTCAGCGGCTTCATCGCAACGGCTCCATTAAGACAATGGCGCGCGTCAATACAGGATGGACTACGATATGCAGCGATGGGTGCTTCGGCGGTATTTGCCTTGCTTTGGGTTCTCTCCCATCGAATGGAAGATGGAATGGTGGGCATTCTCTTCATGACGCTGGGAGTTGGTGCTGTAGTGGGCGGCTTATGGATACGGAAAACTCATTGGGTCCACAGGGGAAGAACAGGAGAGCGTTGGTACTCGAATACCTCAGCGCTGTTGATAGCGTACGGCTTGGCTGCCCTGACGACCTCACCTCTTGTCCTCTCATCGGTCGGATTCGCCTGCATGGCGTGCTGTTTCGACGCGATAGGTCGGAACGACGACCACGCTGAGGAATTGCCTGGCTGGTCTATGATGCGGGAAAGTGCCTTGCTTGGGGGGGTGGCTCTCGCCATTCTGATTCTTGTTGATGCGCGAGGGGTCCTGCCCTTTCAGTGACCGTGATTGCGCAGGTGATGTGTACTGGCTCCGCTCAATCTTCCCTTCCAGTCATCCTGCCGATGGTACTTGCCATCAGAAGAAGATCTGAAAAGCCGAGTCGAGAGTAGGTCAGTGTCCAAGAGTATTGGGCGCTGAAGGAGTGCCAACGCTTGCATCCTGAGGCAGAGTGATCATCGGTTGATTGCCTAACAAGACGTAGCCATACCGCTTAAGAATCAGCTGAAATCCAACTGCCTCCTCCGGCAAGGCATCCTGAACGTATTCCGGGAGAAGGATCATTGTCCGACCCTCTTTGCGCAGCGCCGTACGCAGCCGGTCGATTTCGTTGGCTGGGATAAAGGTCACGGTTCGTCTCGCGTAGAAGGCGATGGATGGTCTGGTCGAACCAAATGCAATCAGTTGGTCGGTCGGATTCAAGTTCAACCCGGCCGCGTAGGCTAATTCCTGCAGCGGCGCAATTGCGTAGCGATTGAGTCCGGGAACGACCATCAGGATGGCGATAAGAAATACACTCGCCAGCGTGCCTCCGGCTACCCCAAAGACCATGCCTCGTCTGTTGTCGTTCAACCCCAAATACCCGATTAGCCCCATAGCAACCACAATAATCGTTGCGCCAACGTAAGGCCCGATACCCAGATCAAATTGAGTGGCCAGTGGGAACTCTTTGACCATCTTCCCTGAGAATTTGATGAATAAAGAAGGTGCACAGGCAAACCCAATCGCCAAGAGATAGCCAATTCCCATCATGAAATGGATCGACCCTCGCAGACCTCTTGTGGAAGAATCTGTTAACCCTTGGGCCCAAAATGTAGCAGACAGGAGGGCGCAGGCAGGAAACAGCGGGCCGATATAGTGAGGCAGTCGGGTGGAAGAGAGGCTAAAGAAGATGAACACGCCGACAACCCAGAGTCCTGCGAACCACTCTAACTCCTCACCGGACCCTGGCGGTGTCTCTGAGTCGTGTGCGCGATTCCTCATTAGGCGCCATGCTCGCCAGCTTTGATAGGCTCGATAGAGCCCTGCCGGTAGGAATGCGCTCCACGGATAAAAGCCCAGCAGCAGGACCGGAAAATAGAACCACCAGCCCACTCCGTGGCCTTCCATCGGAGCGAGGAATCGCCCCACCGTGTGGACTTTCGCTTGAGAGGAATAGGCATCTCCATGGAGAAGGAACATAGCGACATACCAGGGACCGGTGAGGAGAAGGAACAGCAACGTGCCGGCGATAGGCGCGCCTCTCTGCCAAAAGATCAGCCATTGCCGGGTGGCAGCGAGATACAAGAGACTAGTAATCAGCGGCACGGCGAAACCCACCGGTCCTTTGGTTAAAGTCGCGATGGCCATGCCGGCATAAAAGGCCCAGATCCAATGGCGCCCTCGGCCCGGTTCATGAAGGCCGAGCCAAAATCCGTAGAGCGACAAGGTGGTGGAGAAGATTAGGACACTATCGGTAATCGCCATGCGCCCGAGCGCCAGTACCTCAATGTTCAACAGCAACATCAAGGCCCCAAATAGGCCGACGGTTGGTCCACGCAGCCGAGTGAGAAACAGATAGTGCATCACGATTAACCCAACTCCGAACAAGGCCGAGGGTATCCGTGCCGCAAACTCGCTCACGCCGAAGATGTGGTAGGAGATCGTCATCAGCCAATACACGAAGACCGGCTTGGCGACGCGTAGTTCCCCATTGAAGGTCGGGGTGACGAAGTCGCCGGAGGCAAACATTTCCCGCCCGGCTTCGGCGTTACGGCCTTCGTCGCGATCCGTTAGGCCCATACTGCCGAGGCCCGTGAAAAAAAGCAGACCGGATAGGAGCAGCAAAAGAAGCAGTTGTATAGGCTGAGGAGAGGTGCGTTCCATGGTTGGATGTGGCCGTTACTCGTGGGTCGTGAAAGGCGCCGAACGGTGGTGCGTGTTGCTGCCGCTCATGCCTGTGGTCGAGGCTCGCTCTTGGTTTGATCCGTGCGATGAATGAGGACCAAATTGCGCACATAGACGACCGCCCCGAGTGCTTGCCCTGAGATAAACACAGGGTCTTTTCGGTAGATCGCATAGATCAGCGTAATCAGCCCTCCGATGAGACTCATATACCAAAAGGAAACGGGGACGCGGCTTTCGGCAGTCCGCTCGGAGGCAATCCATTGCACCAACCAACGACCAAAAAACAGTCCTTGGCCGAGAAAACCGATGCCGAGCCAGATGGTTTCAGTAGTCATTGGGATAGTCAGAAGGAGGTCAACATTCGCATACCAGCATCGTGGAAGGATCTGTCTTGTGGTTGGTTGTGCATGTCAGTTATCACGGAATTTGTAGCGCAACACTCGATGCTGCATCCAGCGAACCGCGATCAGATCATAGAGCGACTTAAACAGGCGGTTCCCCATGCCGTACTTGGAGATCCCATGAATGCGTGGATAATGCCGAACCGGCACCTCCGTCACTGTAAAACCATGCATCAAGGCGAGTGCCGGAAAGAATCGATGCATTCCCTCAAAGAGACGAATCCGCTCCAGCACAGGCCGGCGAAAAACCTTGAGTGGGCATCCCGTATCATGGACACCGTCATGAGTGAATAAGTTGCGCACAGGGTTCGCAATTCGGGAGGAGATCATCTTCACGAAGCCGTCCTGGCGTTGTTGCCGCCATCCACAGACCACGTCATGAGAGGCGGTATAGGGAATCAGCTTCAAGATATCTTCGCTGTCTTGCTGGAGATCGCCGTCGATCTGGATGATGATTTCCCCGGAAGATTGCCGAAATCCAGCCTCAAGCGCGCAGGTCTTTCCGTAATTTCGGTCAAAGTGGAACACGCGCACCTGAGCATGCTCACGAGCCAATCGATCCAGCTCATCGCTGCTCCCATCGCTACTTCCATCGTCAACGAAGAGAATCTCGTACGGGCGTGAGCGTGATAGCTCGTGCGAATCCATGACTTTCAGCAGGTTTGCCATAAGCGGAGACAGGTTCTCTCGTTCATCCTTGATCGGGATGATGACAGAGGCCCAAGGATTGGAATTGGGGCTAGATGGCGTCGTCATGATACGCAAAATTTCGAGCTGCGGTCAGAGGTGGCGATAAAAACTGGCGCATTCTAACGGAAGGCGGGGAGAGGGTCAAACCCGTGTCGGAGGGGTAGGGCTGACCGTCAATCAGACTATTGGCCGGACACCACAATGGTGAAACGCATCGTGCCCATGAGGGTCATCTCGTTAACTTGTTCGCCGGTATGAATTTCAACCTTGTAGCGCCCAGGCTTCCAACCTTTCTGTGGGGGCGACAACGTGAGATACCCGCTTTCATCCTCCAGGGCAATGTGCATCGCGTCTTCGCTGACGATCGTCCCGGGTAAGACACCGGCCACCTGTTCGAGCATGCATCGGCCGAACACTGTGAAGGCCTGATAATGTTGATGCAGTGAGAAGACAATGAAAATGGCAGCCACATCCTCACGAAATCGTTCAGTTGATTTGATCGGCACGATTTCATGAGTTCGAAGGGGCCCCAGGCGCTCTTCAAAGTCTTCGGCCATGGCGATTGAGCGAAACATGCCACGCGGTGGAGCATCGAAATCGTAGGCTTTGATGTCCTCTGTGCGGTTTTGAAACTCGGAGATCGGCACGTTCTCGGTGAGTGGAATCTCTTCGGCAGGCGTTGCCTGACACCACAGCAGCGCCGCCACCATCACACCACCGGTCAGATGAAATCCTCTGGTCATCATGTCTGTCTGCTACACCTGTCGAGGGGACCCTGTCAAGAAATCGGCGAGCAAGGAGCCCATTGCGGCATTTTCCAGCCATCTGTTAGGATTTCGGCCACTGAACGGACAATTCGCCGAACATTCTCACTGGTGACGGAACGACATGTTGCAAGATGCTGACGCCCTTCCGCAGTTGATTGGGGAGTATAAGCCGCTTGATCAGTGGCAGATCCATCTCAACCAACTCTTCTATGGACTGCGAGGGGACAAACTCCGATCGTACTACCAAACGTTCGCCTCAGCGGATTTCCGGCTCGCCCATGCGCTGGCGGCTGATTATTTCGAGCGTGTCACAAAGCGTGAGAAGACAGCAGGCCGTCAATCTTCGAACCCCTTACCCCTTATCCCTCACGCCTCTTCTCTTACCGTTCTAGAGCTGGGGCCTGGCAACGGCAACCTGGCGGCCTGCTTTCTCAGCCATCTCAAGACTCTCGATAAAGAACGTACGGTGTATCCGCGAGTGCGGTATGTCATGGTCGATTGGGAGAAATCGGTGTTGGACGGGGCTCTTGCTCATCCGGACCTGGCTGTGCATCGGGACCGTGTGGACCTTCTTTGCGGGCCGATACATCACATAACGGGTGTGGCTGATGGGACCGTCGATCGGATCATGTGCAACGAGCTGTGGAACGATCTGCCGACGAAATTGTTGGCGAAACATGGCGGCGAGGTCGAGGAAGAGTATCTCCGTCCCAATCTGAGCGAGTCGCTCCATGCCAAGATTCAAGATTGGTCGTCGTTCGTCCTGGCTTTCCAGGAGAAGAATCTGGATGAGATCAAGACGTTTCCCCCATTTCTGGATGAGCTGGTTTGGGAAAATGAGTACCGTAAGATCGAATGGAAAGATTTGCCCTACCGGAAAACGATCGCCGACTTCCTTCAGGCCATCGACCAAGAAGTCTTGGTGCCAGTCAATGTTGGGGCCTTCGCCACGCTAAAAGAGGCGAAGCGGCTTCTAGCTCCAGACGCGGTCGGCTTTAGCGCCTTCGATGCCGGGACCGCCGACATGAACGTCTTGAACGATCCCGAAAAGCCCTGCTACGGCCAGTTCGGTGGGCAATACAGTTTCATGATCAACTTCGCGTTAGTCGACGCTGTGGCCAAGCATCTGGGGCTGAAGCAGATGACCTTTGAGCCCCAGCGGGAATTCGTCGGGCGGTCGTTGAATACGAATGTGATCACCCTCATGGATCTGCTGGCGACGCATCCTTCTGCTGGGCCTAAACTGCAAGCTTGGGAACAAGACAGACTTGTGCTGAAGACCATCAGGGCGTTGAACGAAACATTTGAGAGTCCCTATCGTCGACGGCTCGAATTTCCGTTAGGCGCCAATATGCCGCCGGACGAGCGAGAGACCTTGGGCGCGATCGTGCGTGCACTCAAAGACAACGGCATTCCCGACACCGTGGCCTACGTAACCGAAGAGGAACTCGCCCGCGCACAAAAGGATTTGGAAGAGATCGGCTACGATGTAGATGCCATTCAGATAGCCATGACAGCGCCTCCTAGCCCTGTCGAGTACTGCCACTTCACTTGTCGGTGATGAGTGGGAGTGACGCGAGATCAGCAATGGTGGTCTCAGCATCCGCAGCAACACCAGCGCAAGGCCTCGGCCAACAGTGACTACGCCCTATCGGGGGCATTGATAATGTCCTGGCCTGATACTGTTTCATCATCCTGCGAGAAGGAGTAGAATTTTTTTGCTGAATGATTTAGCGGATTGCCACAGTCCAAATTCGGAGAAGAGTCGGTGTCGCGCCTTCTGGTGCCACCAGTATGGTCTCTGAAATTCCTGAATGACAGGGGGAGAGGGCTATGAGTTCGTTTGGGACAAGCATTGCCGGGCTAGTGGGTGGAGTGGTGCTTCTGATGGGTCTGTTTGCTTTGTTCCAAAGGGAATGGAAAGCAGCGTGTGCGTGGTTTCTTTCGGGCCTGGCGCTGATCGCTCTGTTGACGTTTCTCGATAAACCGGGATCTCATCCATCAGAACCCGTTGAGACTCGCGAGACACGTGGGTAACCGCGACTGAGCTCCGTGCAGTGGTCCACTCCCAGTTGTGACTGCCCCGAGTACACCCTACCCATCAAATACCGCAGGGTAAAGGTCACGCCCCCAAACAGAGTAATAGCTAAAGCCCTTCCCAGCACGGCTTCGTGCGCATCTTTATCGGTGATCAACGTCGCTGAAGTGATGCACTGAGAAGTTGAATCTGCGAGAAGATAGCGGCCTCGTCGGGAGATCATTGAGAGTGACAGGATTCTGAACTGCGTTTCAAAAAGCCACGTCCACCTCGGACGAGACTCTGAGGGGGAAGCAAAGCGTCTGCAGAGGTGGCTATCGCTCTCCAAGTCGGCCGAGCGTACTCTCCACCGACCGCTCGAGTTTGTCCGCCGCTCCGCTCAAGGCGAGTTCAACCGTCGAGGCCTGATGGGTGACGGCGATGGGCTGGTGACCGGCCAGTCTGGCTTCCAGGACGCAACGGATATCGTCACCTTTTGTTTTGTGACTATTGGTATCGCTGAGATGCGCTTCGATCCGTGTAATCCGATCACGAAATCGGCCGACTGCGCCGTCCACGCTGGTCTCAACAAGAGCGACGATCTCCTCGCGCCCATGGATATGGTTATCCGTATGGACCTGAATTTGCATCCGACTCCCTCCTTCACAAGGACTGTTTCAAAAATGGACCCTACTCGCCCTGGGCAAAAAAAGTCAATCGAAGCAAGGCTACGGATGAAGTCTCATTATCTTCATGGTAGATGATCAGAAGGAGAGAGAGGATATAGAGAAGGCTACAGATGCGAAGTCACTGGTGAGTATGCAGGGTGCATCCAGAAACTTGACTTTAGTACGGCAAGACAATAGGATTCTGGAAAATTGTTCCAAGAGGAAAACTAGGGTTCCGGCTTTCTTCTTTCTAAGAGAGAGCGTCTGGTCCAAGAGTTTTCGGCCTCCCATAACGAGGCTCCACGGAGGGATAAAAACCCGGGAGATCATGTACTGAAGTGCATGGCCTTTTGGGAATGTAACCTTCCAACAGGAGGCTTCGTTATGCATCTCCCTCCCATAAATGTTTCTATACCGGATCAGTCAGACCTGCCGCCGAGTCAGCAAGGTCTGCCATGGTAAGTCATGAAAGTCCTGATACGGTTCTCTCTGCTGCTGCTACGAGTACCCCCGAGACACTCCACCGCAGCCTCAGTCTCTGGAATAGCCTGACCATCGGGTTCGCAACAGTTTCACCGGTTGCCGGGCTCTACGCCATCATCGGTGTACAGACTGTCGTCACAGGCGGCGGGTGGTTTGCGGCGCTGGCGCTCTGCCTGGTGATGCAGTTGCTAGTCGCGACCGTGTATGCGGAGCTCTCCTCGCAGATTCCGATCGCGGGAGGTGCATACAAGTGGGCGCGACAGCTCGGAGGTGCCACCACCGGCACGTACGCCGGAGCCATCTACGTCAGCTCCACGATTGCCATGCTTACCACGACTGCCTATACCGGCGGTGTCTGGCTGGCGATTTTCTTTGGATCTGCAAGCGGGAGGGGAGCGACTCTGGTCATCTGGGGCGCTGTATTTCTGCTGGTTTGCACCGTCCTCAACCTCGTCCACGTCTCGGTCTTTAAGTATCTCATTTCCCTAGGAGTCTATGCAGAAATCGTCGGCTCGTTCGGCGTCGCGCTGCTGTTATTTTTCTTTTTCCGGCAGCATGAGTTCGCTGAACTGTTCGCCCATCTGGGGACAGGAACCGCACCCAGCCAGACCGCCGCGTTTTTAGCGGCGCTTGCCATTTCCGGGTGGGCATTCATTGGCTTCGATGCCTGCTCGACAATCGCCGAAGAAACGCACGAACCCAAACGGATAGTACCGCGTGCGATCTTTTTCTCTCTCTGTATGGTGGGAAGCGTAGTGCTCTTCAACTCTGCCGCCCTTACTCTGAGCTTTGACCGCGATACCTTACAGCAGACGAGCGCCGCGTCCGATCCGGTCACACCAGTGATTGTCGCCAACTTTGGCACCTGGGCGGAGACCCCGTTTCTCGCCATTGTCATGATCGCATTTCTGGCTTGCGGATCCTCCATGGTCCAGTACACCTCTCGTATCGTGTTTTCCATGGCGCGCGAAGGCAGTATGCCGGCCGTCCTCAGTCGAGTGACCGCTGCCGGTGCTCCACGGAATGCCGTGCTGTTTACGGTGCTGCTGGCCACGCTTGGTTTGCTCTTCGGGCTCAATGATGAAGCCGTCGCCACAGTCTTGGCATTCGGGACGGGTGGATTGTACGCCATGTTTGCGATGACCACGGGCGTCGGACTCTACACTCGTCTTACAGGCCGCTGGGATCCTTCGTTAGGTCAACTGAAACTGGGCTCGTGGGGAGTACCAATCAATACGGCAGCGTTTCTCTGGTCGCTCTTTGAATTCGTCAACATCGCCTGGCCGCGCCCCTATGCTGTGTCGCCTGATGCCCCCTGGTGGCAACTCTGGGCTGTCCCGCTGGTTCTCGGAAGTATCCTCGGTGTGACCACACTGTATCTCCTGGTCGGGGGATCGACAAGGAGCGACGCTCTGCGGAGTCCGCGGGAGTCGACACCAACTGAAGAATGAAAGTTGGGCCGTTCTCCACACTCGTGTTGCAAGAAGTGTTTCAGAGAGAGTCAGAATCCATTCATCCGGTAGAAAAGGAGTACTCATGGCAAAGAAGAGAACATACCAAGGCAAGGTTCCCCTGCATGACAAATACGGGCCAGAGGCGAAGTTCGCCGTGGAAGCGGAGGCGCTGCTGCCGACTACAAAATATGAAGAAGAAGTGGCCCGAGGTCTTGAATTGGGCCTGCAAGGGGCTGATTCTATCAAAGATCGCCGCATTCCCACCTTTAGTCGTGGAGAGCTCCCGCACTTCGCCGGCATCAATACCTTCACCAAAGCGCCGTATGTCGAAGATGTCCGCAAGTGCGGGGAATACGACGTCGCCATTCTCGGGGCGCCGTTCGACGGAGGGACCACCTATCGGGCCGGAACTCGATTCGGTCCCCAAGGCATTCGCAAGATCTCCGCATTGTACGGCAGCTATAGCTTCGAGCTCGGTGTGGATCTCAGAGAGTCGATCTCCATGTGCGATCTCGGTGACGTGTTCACCATTCCCGGCAACATCGAGAAGACCTTCGACCAAGTCAGCAAAGGGGTTGGCCATGTCTATGCCAGCGGCGCGTTTCCCGTGGTATTGGGTGGGGACCATTCGCTTGGCTTTGCCACCGTGCGGGGCGTGGCTCAGAATATGAACGGCAAGAAGCTCGGGATTCTTCACTTCGATCGGCATGTCGACACACAGGAGACCGATCTCGACGAACGCATGCACACCACGCCCTGGTTTCACGCGACGAATATTCAGAATGTACCCGCCAAGAATCTTGTGCAGATCGGCATCGGTGGCTGGCAAGCGCCCAGACCAGGCGTGAAAGCCGGGCGGGAGCGTCAGACGAGCATCATGACTGTCACTGACTGCGTGGAAATGGGCATCGAGAATGCCGCGAAGCAGGCGCTCGAAGTGGCGTTTGATGGGGTGGATGCGGTGTGGCTGAGCTTCGATGTCGATTGCTTGGACGCCGCCTTCGTGCCGGGCACCGGCTGGCCGGAGCCGGGCGGGTTCCTCCCGCGTGAAGTGCTGAAGTTTCTCCAGATCATCGCCGACACGAAACCGCTGGCGGGAATGGAAATTGTCGAATGTTCACCGCCCTATGACGCGGCGGAGATCACCAGTCTCATGGCCACCAGGGTGATCTGCGACGTCCTGGCCTGCCAAGTGCGATCAGGTCACCTGGCCAACCGGAAGAAACGGTGAGAGGTGGTGACGTTGGTATGACAAAGGAGTGAATTGGCGGGCTTGCATCCGTGCAAGCCCGCCAGCTGCTTGTGCGTTCGGGAGGGGAACGCACAAGGAACCGCCGTGTTGAGAGTATTCCAGATTTCTCAGCCGTGGCATCAGTCACGATGCACTGTAGAGCAGTGTGATGCCTTGGATGGTCACAATAGTTTTCTGAAACGCTACTCGTTTGACTCACATCAAATCAGTTTCTATACTTATGCTTCACCTGGAGGCGATCACCGATGAAAATCGCGATGGGCTTGCTCGTCTTAGTGGTTCTCCTCGTCGGCCTGGTGCTCGCACTGCCTTTCCTGATTGACCTCAATAAATATCAAGACCAGTACAAGCCGCTGATTGAAGACGCACTCAATCGCAAGGTTCAGCTGCAAGACATCCGCTTGACCATCTGGCCAAGAATCGGTGTGCGCGTAGAGAGTTTCTCAGTGCTGGACGATCCGGCCTTTGGGACCGGTCCCATTGCTTCTCTCTCGTCGTTGGAAGTGGGTGTGAAGTTGATGCCGTTGCTGAGCAGCAAGGTCGAAGTGGAGGAAATCACGCTTCGCCAGCCAGTTATCACGGTGATCAAGAACCAGAAGGGAGTGCTGAACATTTCAACTATCGGCCGCAAAGGTGTACCGGTGCCGGAGAAGCCTTCGCGCGCCCCGATTCCTTCAACGGAGGGGCCGCTCAAGATTCTGGCGCTGCTGGCCGTGGACCGAGTGTCGATCGAGGGTGGGAAATTAACCTACCGTGACCTCTCTGCCGCTAAGCCGACGGAATATGTATTGCAAGATTTGGAGGTGCTGCTGCAATCAGTGCGGCTTGGGCAAACGCCGAGTGTGCATTTCGGGTCGCTGGTGCAGCCGTTCAATCTTCCGGTAAAGCTCGACGGCACCTTTGGTCCACTGCGAGAGACGATGGACATCGATGCGATCAACTTCCAGTTAGGCGTGGGAAAGACGGACTTTACCATTACAGGAAAGGCTGCGGGGAATGATGCCATAGTCAATATCAGCTCACCAGTGATCAATACCGCGAACTTACCGATTGCGCTTCCCCTGAAAACACCCGTTGAGATCAAGGATCTCCAGATTTCGGCGGAAGTCATGGGGCAAGAGGCTAAGCTGAAATCCCTGGCGTTCCGTCTGTTCGACGGCGAGGTGAAAGGGCAAGGCAAACTGATCGCCGGATCAGACATGCCTCCATTCAAGGGGGCTGTGGCGATTCAAGGATTGCAGCTTGGCCCGGCGCTCAATGCCGTCGCCGAGACACCGATCTCGATCAGCGGGACGGCTGGTGCGGATCTGTCGGTGCAAGGGCGTGGGTTCTCGATGCCGGATCTGACCAAAGCGTTAGAGGGGACCGGCCACCTGGCTGTGAAAGATGGAAAGATCGAAGGGGTGAATCTTCTCCAGGAAGTGGTCTCAGCCCTCAACGTGGCCGGTATTTCCCTCGGCGATGCGAAGGCCACGGCCTTTTCGACGATCGAGACGGATCTCGCCGTCAAGCAAGGGGTGCTCAAGGTGCAGCGGCTCTTGATGGATAGCCATGATTTTCAGGCGACCGGAGGCGGCACGATTGGGTTTGATCAGCGACTGAATCTTGCCGTGAATCTCAACCTCTCCCAAGAGGTGAGCCAAAAGATTGCGGCCGCTTCACCCGTCGTCAAAATCGCCTTAAAAGACGGCCGATTGAGTCTCCCGCTCACAATTACCGGAACGGCTCAAGCTCCCGCGTATGGAGTTGATGTCAAGGGTCTCAGCGCGAAAGTGCAGGAGCAGGTCAAAAAGAAGGTCGAAGAAGCTGTCGGTGGGCTGCTCAAAGGGACGACAAAGCCCGAGGACATCCAGAAAGAGGGGAAAGAGCTGCTCAAAGGATTATTCGGTCAATAAGGAAATCTCACCATGAATATTCTGGATACGCTCACTCAATATGCCGTGCAGTATGGGTTGCAGGCGGCGGTCGCGCTCGGCATCCTCATCGGCGGCATGATGGCGTCTCGTGGGGCCGCCAATTTTTCCCAACAGGCGCTCGAAAAGCAGACCCTTGAGCCACCAGTGCGCATGCTCCTGGTGCGTATCGTGAAAATCATCGTCATACTGTTTACGGCGATGATCGCGCTCCAAACACTGGGTGTGCCCATTGCTCCGCTACTTGCCGGTGTTGGCGTCGCCGGTGTCGGTATTGGGTTGGCCTTGCAGGGGGTGTTGAGCAACGTGATGGCAGGGCTGTCGATTATCTTCAGTAAACCCTACAAGGTCGGCGAACATATCTCGCTGCTCGGAGTCCACGGGGATGTCGTGGTCATCGACATCTTCACGACGACACTGATGCACGCGGACCGATCTCGCGTTATCATTCCCAACAGAAAAATCGTTGGGGAGATTCTGCACAACTTTGGAACAATCCGTCAGATGCATTTGACCGTTCCCGTGTCACCGAACGCGAATCTTGATGAGGCCCTGGCTCAAGTTCGGGATGTCCTCAATCGGCATCCATCGGTTCTGAAAGACCCGGTTCCTTCAGTGGGAGTATCATCTCTCGGGGAATCGTCATTGACCGTGGCTATTGCCGCCGAGCCTTGGACGGCTGTGGCGGACTACAGTTCGACACAGAGCGAGTTGAATAAGTTGATTCTTCAACGATTTCAAGAACGTGAGATTGCGCTACCCTCCGCAAGTCTTACCGTCCATGTGGTGAACAACTAAAAACCTCCGGTTCCCACCACAGCACTTCGCTTCTCGGGCGTTCTGCAGACACGTCACATTCAGTCTTGTTGATGGCGCTTCCCAGTGCTAGGATAGCACCTCTGTTGTTCGCGATTGTGATGAACGGAGAGGGAAGCGAACTATTTGCCGCCATCGAATCGAACGGCGGTCGATCGAGAGCGATGAGGAGTATGTCGTTACCGGGCTTGTTATCTCGTGGCCCCGACAGGAGGTGAGGCGATGACTACATCACGTTCCGCCGATCAGCCCCTGATCGCCCGTGAAGACCCAACGACAGACCCTGACCGAGTCGGTGGGTTACCACACCCTGACGATCGATCCGCAAGCGGGAACCTCGACAAGATTCGCGACATTCTCTTTGGCGCGCAAGCCCAAGAACATAACCGTCGGTTTGCTCAACTCGAACAGCATTTAATCCGTGAAGCCTCGGACCTCCGCAACGATCTCAAGCGACGTTTTGAGAGCCTTGAGCGCTACATCAAGAAAGAAGTTGATGTGCTCACGAGCCGGTTGACCAAGGAGCAGGAAGTTCGAGGGGAATCCGTCACGAACCTGACACAGGACCTCACCCAACTGGCTGCCACTCTTGAGGATAAAGCACGTCTGCTGGATATGCAGGCGACCCAAGTGCAAGCACATGTTCTCCAGCAGCTAACAGAACGGACGAGCGAGCTGGCGACCGACGTTCGAGATCGACATGCGGAGGCGGCGTCGGCACTCAATCAGGCCGTCCATGATCTCCGTGCGGAAAAGACGGATCGTGCGACGCTCGCAGCCATTTTATTGGAGGCATCTCAACGGCTATCCGATGAGGCGGTCTCCGGTCGCGGCTCAGCCTAACAACAGTGGTCCGTGCGGCAGTCTCTTTGTGATCTATCGAGTCCATGACGATTGTGTTATCCCATGTCTACCGATCCACACAGGCCTCATCGCGATTCTCTATCTTCTGAAGGACGCACGTCTGTAGACGAAGACTGGACCCAGCTGCGCACTCTTTTACTCTCTCCGGAACAGACCCAACTCGACGAAATCCGTGAACGGCTCGATAATCGAGGGATTCAGCCTCGTGAGATCAGTCGTGTGCTCCCCGAGGCGTTCGCCATGCGCGGCGAAACCGACCAGCACCTCTCGAATGTACTCACCCCCTATGTGGAAAACGGATTTGTCGCGACCATACGAAAGTCGCCACGGACGATCGTCGATGCCATTGCCCCGATCCTGGGGCCGGCCATTCGGCAGGCCATCGCGCGTGCGTTGCAAAGCATGACGCAGTCCTTTAACCACTCGTTGGATGAAAGCCTGTCCACCCGAGGCCTTCGCTGGCGATTGGAAGCCTGGCGGACAGGGCGGCCGTTCGCGGAGGTCGTACTTCTCCATACGCTCCGCTATCGCGTGGAACAAGTGTTTCTCATCCATCGGGAGACAGGCCTTCTCCTGCATCACGTGGCAGCCGAGGGGGCTGTGGTCCAGGATCAGCAGATCTTGTCCGGCATGCTGACGGCGATTCAGAGCTATGTGCGGGATTCGTTTGGCGCTTCACCGGACCAGACGTTGGACCATTTTCGAGTTGGTGAATGGACCGTGTGGATCGAACAGGGATCCCACGCCTACGTGGCCGGTGTCGTTCGGGGTACTCCCCCTGAAACCCTCAGAGAGGATTTCCAAGCCGCACTGGATGATATCCATGCGCAGCAACCCGATGCCTTGACTCATTTTGATGGAGACGCGGCGCCGTTTAAGACGACACAGACCTGCCTGGAAAGCTGTTTGCACGCCCACTATGAACCACCACCGCGACCCAGCGTCTTGAAGCTATGGATTCTGGGCGGGGCGGTTATCCTCCTGCTCTCGTGGTGGGGCGTCATGGCCTACCAAGCCCACGTTCGGTGGTCCAATCTGCTGGTTGAGCTTGAGGCAGAGCCGGGCATCGTTGTGACCATGGCAGAATCAACGCTGACAGGCTATCACCTCAAGGGGTTGCGAGACCCCTTGGCCAAAGACCCTTCGGCGATAGTGGTTGAGGCTGGCCTTGAGCCATCGGGTATCAGAGCTGTCTGGTCTCCCTACTATTCGCTGGACCCTCAACTCGTTGAGACCAGAGCGCACTCGATATTACACTCCCCCAAAACCGTTAAACTGTCAGTGGAGGGAGACACGCTTGTCGCAACTGGCGCGGCTTCCATCGAGTGGGCTCGAGAGACGAGACGGTTGGCTACCCTGGTGCCGGGAATCTCCCGCTACCGTGACGAGGGGCTCGTCACGATCTCCATCCCGGATCTCCTCGAACGCGTCAATCAAACTATCGTTCGCTTTCGCTCAGGGTCCTCGATAGTGGAACCATCGGAACGTGCAGCACTTGGTGCCGTGTCTATGGCGTTACGAGAGCTGGACCAAGCCGTATCGCAATCAGGCCAGCGAGTGAGGCTCGAAGTACTGGGGTCGACCGACGACACTGGTTCTGTGACACGCAATATTCAGCTGAGCGAGGAACGAGCCCGCGCCGTGCTCGTGGCCCTCGGAGGGGAGCAACTTGGTGACGCCACGACCGTCATTGCGGGTAGTGTGCAATCTACTGACCAGCGGGGCTCAACAGGAGAAGCCCGGGACCGGCGGATCGTCACGTTGCGAGCCACCCTCACGGTCGCGAATCGAGGGAATGAGGCGTCTCGTCCATGATGCAGAAGAAAGTCTGCATGTTGGGTGGATTCGCGGTTGGAAAGACCAGCCTCGTGCGCCGATTTGTGAGTAATGTGTTTTCTGAGCACTATCACACGACGATCGGCGTGACCGTGGAGAAGAAGAGTGTCAAGATCGACGACCGGGACGTGACGCTGGTGCTGTGGGATCTCTATGGAGAAGACGAGTTTCAACGAGTGCGCGACTCGTATCTTCGCGGTTCATCCGGCTACATCTTGGTCATGGATGGTACCAGACGAGCGACCTTGGACACGGCACTCGCGCTACGGCAGACCGCCATGCGAACAGTGGGAACGGTTCCCTTCATCGCGATCATCAATAAAGCGGATGTTCGCTCTGAGTGGGAAATCGATGAGCGTGCGATCGAACAGCTGCGTGAACAAGGCTGGACGGTCCTGTTCGGTAGTGCCAAGCTTGGGCAGGGAGTCGAAGAGTTATTTGTGACGCTGGCAACCCAGATCGTACAGACATCTCCGATCCCCAGTGATTCGTTATGAAAAGCTGGCCAGGCAACCTCGCATTGCACAACGAGTCCCTATTCAATGCGGTTCTCTCCACTCTCGACATGGCGGTGTTTGAGCGCGAGGAGGATTCGGCCGAGTTTCGGCTTCAAGGTCTCCCGCCTGACTGGTGGCACCTGTGGGTCGGTCCGGCGAACGGTACGGTGCTAGACCTGGGCCAATGCTCGCCGTTCCTGCGGGATTATCTTGTCGGGGCTCACCCAATCTGGGAAGGTCAGTCGGGCGCGACTGAGAAGTCGGGCCCATGGACGGAACCTGATCGGCAGGGTGGCACCATGACACTGGAGGCTACCGCGCTGTTGATTGGGTCCAAGAAGTTGTTACTCATTGAGCGTCTTGGTTCTGGCTTCGAGGAGATGGGGGCCATCGTTCAGCGGGCACGGGAACGCATGCTGGCCGAAGAACGTACCGCGAAGTCCTACCGTAAGACTGAGACACGCTTGATCAGTGAGCTTGAAGCCAGCGAACGCACAAAGGACGATGCGCTGGCTCTGCTTCAGCACCTCGGGCTCGCCGCATTGGTTCTCGATGAGCGCGGACACATCACGTTCGCCAGCGATCGTGGGCTTGAGATCCTGGGAATGACGGCTGAAGCTGTGATCGGCCAGGAGTGGGAGCAAGCACTCCCGCTTCACAAGCAAGATCGTGTGCCGATTCGAGAGCTGATCGATACTGCCTCGGACCCACGAAAGACTTGCGTAGCGCGCATCGAAGGACCTCGCCCCCGTTGGGTTGAGATAGAAGTCCATGGAGATCCGCGCCACCCCGGTCGGCATATCGTCATCGTGCATGACCGCACCGAGCTTCATGCACTCCGCCGGGTGCTCAACGAGCAGGCGTCGTTTCATGATCTGGTGGGGAAGAGTCCCACCATGCTTCGCACGTACCAACTTGTGCGAGACGTGGCGCAGGTCGATACCACCGTGTTGATCGAAGGGGAAACGGGAACCGGGAAAGAGCTCATCGCGCGTGCCATCCATTCTTGCAGCGGCCGAAAACATAAGCCATTCATCGCCGCCAATTGCGCGGGATTAACCGACTCGATTCTGACGAGCCAACTCTTCGGCCACAAGCGTGGAGCCTTTACCGGGGCGGTGAATGATCAGCAAGGATTATTCGAAGCCGCAGAGGGTGGTACGTTGTTCCTCGACGAAATCGGGGATATTCCACCGCAAGTCCAAACGGCTCTCTTGCGGGTGTTGCAGGAAAAGGAGATCACCCGTCTGGGAGAGGCCAAGCCTCGCAAAGTCGATGTGCGTGTCGTGGCGGCCACCCACCATAACTTGAGTGAAGACGTCGTTCGTGGGTCCTTCCGAGCGGATCTGCTCTACCGAATTCGTATCGCCAGAGTCCAGCTTCCCCCTTTACGTGAACGACGCGAGGACATCCCGCTGCTTGCCCAATCCTTTCTTGGACAGATCTGCACCGCCACTGGAAAGACAATCGAGCGCCTGAATCCCGATACCCTTCGGCTTCTCATGAGTCACGCATGGCCCGGTAATGTGCGTGAACTGAAGAGTGCCATCGAATTTGCAGTGATCAGCTGTAAGGCGAAAGAGGTTCTTCCCATTGATCTCCCGCCGGAGATCAACAATGCCCCCGTTGTCCCAAGTTCTTCCGTGTGGATCCCGTTGCCGAACCGGGACGAGAAATCGCGATTCCTCGCGGCGCTTTCCGACGCCAAAGGCAATCGGACGGAGGCCGCCAGACGGCTGGGAGTGAGCAGGGCGACGTTCTATCGCCGCCTCGTCGAGCTAGATATCGATCCTCGCTAGACAGAACGCAAGAACCGCCTGTTTTCTCCCGGCATTGCACTGGGGGATCCGGCCGATGACGGTCGTGCTCACTCATTCTCCTTCACCCCCGTAGCGTAAGCGCCTCTCACTATCCTGTGACTGTCTCACGAGCAGGGCATCTGTCTCGTGAGACATTCCGTTGTCTCATTCCGACACAACGCAGACGGTCTCGCCAATCCGTCCATTCAATGCAGCCGATTGATTATATGGAGGCCGTCACTCGTTTAGAGATGTGGCACAAGGGTTGTAGTAGTGCCACGCCATCAAGAGGAAGTCGGCAGTATCCGTTGCACTTGGAACTTGAAACCGCCGAGGTAAAGAAGTATGACCACACCAGGGCTACTCGTCGAAGACTACAACGGACAGGACTACCTGCTGACCACGGAATCTCGCGTGGGAGTGAACACTCATCAATTGGTCGTGCTGCAACGCGTGAATGGGAAATGGAAGTATGTGAATGGAGTCAAGGAAACGGCTTGTCGCGAATTGCTGATCGGTGCATTCGTCGATTTCCTTGTGGATATCTGTAGGGTGTTGAATGCGTCCGGCTCTGACCGGACTGTTGGGATCGCCGCAAGGTCAGGTCGATCTCGCGCACGACGCGCATCCCCACTCAAGCCCATGAGGGCTGTGTAGTAAGGGCGTATCCCACGGCCTAACTCGTAGGAGATCGGCAATGCGATGTAGACGATGTGGTGGATTGATGATTGTGGAGCTGGGCGTAGATGAAGACCTTGCAGAGCAAGCGGCAGGGCGAGGCGCGTTGCGCTGTGTGAATTGTGGGGCGATGGTGAATATGAGAATGCTGAGAAATCTTGCGGCTCAATATGACAAAGGGTTCTCATCTGCTGGGACGATCGCTCCAAGGCGCCGTCACACTGAACGCCATCTTACTTTGGGGGAGGATGTATGAGAAAAGCGAGAAGGGTTAGGGGTGGATCGTGCTCGATGAAATTCCAATGGCGCAATGGCATGAGCGGATATCATCCGTGTGTGTATAGGAAACGGTTCATCTGTCGGCCGCGATGGGCAACATATTTCCCGTGGGTTGGGCATAGCTGAGTTCTGGAACCTTTATGAAACAGGGATGACCCGATGGACAAACTCACTGGAAGACGAGAACCGATTCGTGTGTTGCTGATCGATGATTCCATGCTGACTCTGCATGGGCTTAAGACCTTCCTCTCCACAATCCGTCATGTCGAAATTCTGGGCATTGCTCGTATTCCCTCCGAAGCCTTAGACGCGATACGGGTACACCAGCCAGATGTCGTGATGTTGGAGACTCGCGTGGGGCAAGTAAGTGGAATCGACTTGTGTAGAACCATCCGTGAGTCATATCCCACCATCGGCGTGCTCTTTTTTACGGCGCATGACGATAAGGAGATCCTACGAGCAGCAATCATGGCCGATGCGCACGGCTACCTGCTGAAGGGCGCAGCGGCTGAGGCGGTTGCGAGGAGTATCGAGATTATTGCGAGTGGGAGGGCGATCATGGATCAGCAGTTGACTCAGCAAGTCATCACATGGGCTCGGGATGGGGCGTTGGCTGGACAAGAGCGGATCCCCTATAGCTGCTCGAAAGACGATCGGCAGCTGCTCTCTCTGGTGGCCCAAGGGAAGACAAACAAGGAGATTGCACAAGAATTGGATCTTGTGCCTCGTGTGGTGGCCACTCGCTTACAAAGAATCTACAAGCGTTTGAAGATATCCAGACGATCCGAGGCGGCACGCTACTATGTACAGTTGGAAAAGGATCCGCATGGACTTGAAGGCGTGGCCCATCAAAACTAGCCACGTATCTGGCTTGTACGGAGATGATGTGGTGATCGTGAAGTCGGAATGCCACGCGTGGATCAATGCTCCATGGCCGCTCAGCGCTCAGAGTCCTGAGGCAAAGAAGGAGCCACGCCATGGCGTTCTCCTCTGTCTGGACATTGAAGAGCGCTATGCTGGGTCTCGCACGGACAGACAATAGCCTCTTGCGGTGTCACGGCAATCTAGGTATATACCCAAGGTCGACTTACTCTAGCCGAACGACTTAGCAACACGAAGGAGGATCAATGAAGCCACTCATATTACTGGTCGCGGTCTTAGCTCTGGGCACGATGGCAACGCCGGTTATTGCTGCTGATGGGGCGCTCGAGACGACGCCGACACCGATCCTTGATGTCGTGACCTTGAAAGATGGCAGTATCATCTACGGCGAAGTCGTAGAAATGTCGGGCGGCATCTTACAGATTAAGAACGCCTTGGCTGGAGACATCATCAAGCTGAAGTGGGCGGAAGTGAGCAAGTTGGCCGTCTCTCACACCATTCCCTTTCATTTAAAAGAAGGGACGATCCTTAATGGAACGGCCGAAGAGGGAGAACCGGGGACGATGAAGGTGAAGGCCGGCCCAGGCGGAGACACGATGACGGTTCCGATCAATGCCGTGACCCATGTGAACCCGATTGTTCAGGCGCCGGTCATCTATACCGGGAGCCTCAACGCGGGCTACTCGCAATCCGTGGGAAATAGCAGTCTTCGAAACGTCAGTATTCTAGGAGATCTTGTGGCACGCAGTGAGCAGCTCCGACTGACCCTCCTGGGTCGCTACGTCAATGGAGACAACAACGGCAGCTTACAGGTAAGGAATGCGCGAGGAACGATCAAGCTCGACTTCTTTATCACCAAGCGGTTTTTCTGGTTTGCGTCCGCCTATGTCGAAAACGATTTTCTCCAAAACCTCAAGCTGAGAACGGCGATCTCCAGTGGCCCGGGATACCAATTTCTTGAGCGTGGAGATCTGAAGGGTATTTTTAAGGATATGACCTTCTACGCCGAAGCCGGCCCGACATATTTCAATGAGGACTATCGCGATAATAGCATCACCGGCGATCGGGCGAGCTTTCGCGCTCGCGTCGCGATGAAATGGGACTGGCCGCTGTTCGATGGCCGTGTCACGCTGTACCATTACAACGAAATATTCCCATCGGTCCAGAACGCGTCGGATTTCTTCTTCACGATGGATAACGGAGTTCGCATGAAGATTTTGGCCGGTCTGGCGAGCGGATTCCAGGTGACCACCCGGTATAACAATCGGCCGCCTGCCGGCACGGGCGATACTGATAACTTATACTTGCTCACGTTGGGGTATGCGTTCGACACCACCCGCACACGATAGGCTGCGTGCAGCCTCGCACGGAGCTGCGTTCTTATAAGGAGGAACATTATGCTGAAAGAGTTCAAAGAGTTCGCCATGAAGGGGAATGTCCTGGATATGGCCATTGGCGTCATCATCGGTGGCGCATTCGGGAAGATCGTGTCGTCACTGGTCAGCGACGTGCTGATGCCGCCCATTGGGTTACTGATGGGCAAGGTGGATTTCTCCAGTCTGTTCGTCGATCTGTCTAGAACAGCACCTCCATCCTTAGCCGCGGCGAAAGCAGCCGGGGCTCCAACGCTGAACTATGGCGTTTTTCTACAAAGCGTCTTCGACTTCATTATTGTCGCCTTCGTCATCTTCATGTTGGTCAAACAGGTGAATCGATTTAAGAAAGAAGCGCCTGCAGCCCCACCGCCGCCTCCCCCGGCGCCGAGCAATGAGGAGAAGTTGTTGACGGAAATCCGCGATCTCCTCAAGCACCGTCAATGAAGATTGGCGGTATAACCAGCAATATGGCGTGGGAGGGCGATGGGCCCATTCCTGTTGCAATATCAATACGAAGGAGGTCCTCATGCGGTCAGCTAAAGGCGTCCTACTGATGACAGGATTTGTTGCCCTAGTTGGGTGTTCTTCTCTGAATCATTCTGACGGCTATATTAAGCAACCCACTGTTTGTGTTGATAAGAAATGGTATGGCTATCATCAGGGCAGTGGGTGCCCTTCAGTTGCCACAGCAGTGGCATCTGATCCAATGGCTGATCGTCTCGCCGCACTCGAACGAGATCGGCAGCGGTTGGCGGAAGAATTGGAAGCGGCGCGGCGGCAGCGCGCGGGGGCTGGCGATGGTGCAGCCCTGTCTAGCCAGCTCTCGGCGGTTCGGGGCGATCTCAGTCAGTCGCAGAGTGAAAAGGACCGGCTTGCAGCTGAACTCGCGGCAGCCAAGCAGCGGATTGCAGATCTCGAAGGGCAATTGAATCAGAGCAAGCACAGTTTAGCAGCAGCCGAGCGAGATCTCGTGAAGGCCCTTCAGCCTGAAATTTCCAAAGGCACGGTGTCGGTCAATCAAGCCGGCGAGGGGATCACAATTAATCTCGCCTCAGGTCTGTTGTTTGAGTCGGGCCAAGATCAGCTGAAAGGCGCTGGTGCTAGCGCACTGAGCCGTGTGGGCGGCGTCCTGAAGGGGTTCCCGGAAAAGCAGGTGCATGTCGCGGGCTATACGGATAATGTGCCCATCAAGGGAGCCTTGCTGAAGAAATACCCATCGAATCAGGCACTGTCAGATGCGCGTGCGAATAGCGCAGCTCAGGCCTTGCGAGATGGTGGAGTGAGCGCCAACCTGTCTGCTGCCGGCCACGGAGACACCGATCCTGTTGCTAGCAACAAAACGGTGGATGGGCGCGCGAAGAACCGCCGGGTTGAGGTGATTGTCAAGTAACAGGAAAAGGGTCCCGTTTCCTTCTGGGCCTGAACAGTCGAAGGGGTTCTTCTCGATGGAAGAGTCCCTTCGTCATGATCATGGCCATCGTGATTCAGATCAAGGAGATCATCATGCAAATGCTCAAGACCACCGTGATTATGACAGGCTTGGTTGCTCTGGTCGGTTGTTCTTCCATGAAGCATTCTGACGGCTATATTAAGCAACCAACTGTTTGTATCGATAAAAAATGGTACGGGTATCATCAAGGCGCTGGGTGTCCCTCCACCACCAAAGTTGTGGCACCGGATGCCTCGCAAGAAATGGCTGCTCGTCTTGCGGCGCTGGAACGAGATCGGTCACGATTAGCCGAGGAACTGGAAGCGGCGCGACGGCAAAACGGAACCCTCAGCAGCCGTGTCAGTGAATTAGAAGGACAACTCGCTGACCGTGATCGGGAAATTGCTGCACTTCGTTCTGGAGCCGGTGACAATACGGCCTTCGCAGGTCAGCTTTCGGCTGCACAGAGTGAGAAAGATCGGCTTGCCGATGAACTGGCTGCGGCGAGGCTACACAACGAGGATCATGACCGGCTGGCGGCGGAGACGGAGTCTCAATTAGCCGCATTAAGACAACGTAACTCCGATCTTGAGGCTCAATTAGCCGATCGAGACAAGGAGCTCTCTGGGCTACGCGGGGACCTCTCCGCAGAGATGGCGAAATTGAAGCAGGCGGAGCGCGGATTGATCAGGGCACTCAAGCCGCAAATCGATGAAAAAAATATCACCGTTGATCTCAATAACGAGCGATTGCTCATCAACCTGGCTTCCGGCTACCTTTTCGGGTCGGGCGAGGACCAGCTCAAACCGGCTGGGGCCGATGCGCTCAAGCAGGTCGGTTCTATCCTCAAGGATTTCCCGGAGTATAAAGTTCATGTTGAAGGCCATACCGATAATCGGCCGATCCTCGGTGCACTGAAGAAGAAGTTCCCGTCCAATAAGGAATTGTCCGAAGCACGAGCCACGAACGCAGCGCAAGCATTGGCGGACGGGGGTCTCTCCGGCGCCCATGCAATGGGAGTCGCTGATACGAAGCCGGTGATGC
This sequence comes from Nitrospira sp., assembly GCA_005116955.1. Classification (GTDB taxonomy): domain Bacteria; phylum Nitrospirota; class Nitrospiria; order Nitrospirales; family Nitrospiraceae; genus Nitrospira_D. The sequence goes on from SWDI01000005.1 coordinate 830,249, forward strand.
CGAATGTCACCACCGAGGGGCGGGCGAAGAACCGCCGGGTAGAAATCAGCGTCATGAAGTAGTCAGCAATGTAGGGGAGGCAGCTGCGATATGGTCGCGGCTCCTCCCACGATCACCGGCGATTCGCTTCAAAGGAGATTGCGATGAAATTGAAAACGGCTCAAGTGAGCGCAGTGGTGACGGTGTTTCTCGTCGGCCTTACCACATCGGTGTGGGCTGTCGACATGGGTGCTATGAAGCAGAAGGTTGAGACCGTGAAAGGTCAAGCCGAGAACGTGAAAAAAGAGGGTGGCGAGACCGCACAAAGTGCCAAGGATCTGAAGGCGCAAGATGCGATGAAAAACGCAGGGGAAGCAAAGGACGAGGGGAAGAAACTTAAAGACGCCGTTATGGGCAAGTAGCGTGTGAAAAATGTTCCTTCACGGTTAGGCTGGCGCGTCATGGACGCGCCAGCCCCTCCAATCTTCCAGGGTTCCCTTGGAAGCAATCCCTTCTCAAGATATCATCATAATCCCTGCTTGGTGAGCGACGGATGCGTATCTGGGTGCCTACCCAGCGGCCAGTGGTATCTCCGCTCAGACTCTGTGATGGGAAGATCATTGATGCTCGCGAGACGCCGCCGCATCAGGCCATTGTCGTCAAACTCCCAGTTTTCATTACCATAGGATCGGAACCAGTTCCCTGCACTGTCGTGCCACTCATACGCGAGCCCGGCTACCCACAAGGCTCGAAAGGGTGGCTCACGCAATGGAGTCCACGATGAGGTTTGGACCCAGGGTTATTCATCTCGCCGATTCTTATACTTGGGTGGAGTGTCATTTTTATCGTGACCGAGGAATTGGATCGTCGTTAGAACCGAACGGTAATCCAGGTCGTCGCGTAATCGATATCGCGACTGGCACCGGTCTCACGGAGGAACTGCCCCGTGAAGAAGTGGGTATAGTTCGCGATCAGCACCAGGTGGCGATCGATTTCCCAATAGATTTCCGCTTGCGCCTGGCTCCCGACATAGGTCGCGTTGCTGTTTCCCGCTGCCCGGAGCACTCAACCAGCCGGATTGTAGACACCATCGTTCACGCTCTGCCTCCAGAAGAAATCGATCTTGGTCGTAGCGCGAAGCTTCCCTGTCAGCTGGAAATCAATAGAGGGATGTGTGTTGATCAAATTGACTGGACCGAGGAGCCCAATCAATCCGAAATAGAGCGCTCTGGGGAAGAGTGGATTGAAGGACTCAATATTCTGATCCCCTTGGTGTCGATCCCCGCTCATGAGATCGACCTGGAGATGGAGACGAGGACGAAATGGAAGGGACGACAATTCGTATCCGCCATCGAAGGCGATCCTCCAGGCCTGAATCTCGCCACTGCCAAACGAGCCCCACTGGAAGGTGCCCTCAATGTCATAGTCCCAGGAGCCAACGCGATCGAACAGTCGAGCCCCAATCGTGTGCCGTTGCTCTCGCCCTGTGAGTTGATTGAGTTGGGCTCCTTCGCGGTTTAATCCGAAGTAATAGAGATCGCCGCCGCCTTTACTGGTGGCACTATAGGCTTTGACCGCATAGGCCCCCCAAAAGTTCGTGTTGGCATCAGTGATATCGTCGAACACCTCTGGCCTGGTGAGGATGGGCCGGACGGCGATTCCGTCAATTCTCCACCCCTCTCCTGTCGCCATCGCACGGACGCCGTCGAAGGTTAGGCGGTCATTCAGGGCATCGCGAAGACTGACCAAGCGGGAGGCGCCGAAGGCCAATTCTTGCCGGCCCGGCCTCAGAGTCACCGAGATATCGGATCTGGGATCAATGGTGAAATCGAGAAACGCCTGGTGGAGGTCAAACTGATTTTCGTCCGTGGATCTGGGAGAGCTCTGGTTGAAGTGAGTCTGCCCACTCTTGAATTCACTGAAAATGCGCGTCCGGTGTCCTAGATGTAAGTCACCAAAGAACATATATCGCTGGAGCAGATACCCGTTGCGATCTTGAGTGTTGGCTCCAAAGTTGCGATTATTGAAATATTCATACCGTTCCCGTGCTTCTCCCCCAAGCGAGAGCACCCAATCGTCCTTACCCAGCAAGGGAATATACTTGAGCGGATCGAAGAGATCTACGCGTTTAGCGGGATCTTTGAGGGCGCTGAAATCTTCTTCGGCATGTTGAGACTTGTACGGGGCCGGCATGGGCATCCCGGACGCCGGTGGTGGAGGCCCCGACACGATGGAAGGGCGGTGAGCCCAGGCTTCTGAGCCAATGAGCCCGGATTCCGCAGTTGATTTGGAATTGAGGTAGAATCGGCGGCCAGATTCTCTTGGCAACCCAGGAGGTTGGCATGCGCACTCGTCCAGCTCCGGCCTGACGCTGTTACGCCTCACCACGGCAGCGCAGCAGGCCCTCATGGCCCTGGCACGAGCCAATATCCTGGCCCTCAGCCCGACTTAGCCGGAGATTAGGGGTGAAGCCCTGACCTTTTCTTCATTGGAACATCTCTGATAGAATACCCATCCATCAATACGATGGCATCTCAATCGTCAGCCTTTGATTATTTGACCTGACGTGACATCGAAAAAAGGAGCACTCGGATATGGCAGAGGTTTCTTGCGTGACATGCGGTCAGACCGGTGAGGCCATCACTACTCCCTTGTTTCTCGGCAAGCTTGAAGCAGAAATAAAAACCAAGGTCTGCACAGGCTGCTGGAAGAAGTGGGAGGGCATGCGGGTGATGGTCATCAATGAATATCAAGTCAATCTCGGCGATGAGAGTGGCCGCGAACTCGTTCGCAAACAGATGAAAGCCTTCTTGAAGCTAGGAGAACAGGTCGATTCGTCAAAGGTTGCCGAGAACTATCGCCCGCCGTCCAGCTGATCAGCAGTTCTTACGGAAGCGTTGTCGCGAGTGCGCATTTTCCCTGCATTGTCGCTGGGTTCGTTGACAGCGAGAATGCAAAAATGCTAGGGTGCTACGTTTTGCTATTCACAAATTAAATATTGAGAGAGAGGATATCGGTTCGGCGATGATCACGCAGATGCAGGTCAAGGGGCTCATGTTCGACCCCTACAACAATGCGTATATCGTCATCCTCCGAGACGAGGATCAATCGGAAATGCTCCCGATCTGGGTCGGAAAATCGGAAGCCAGTTCGATCAGTCTGGCGATTGAGAATGTCGCCCCTCCCCGTCCTATGACTCACGACTTTATGAAGACCTACTTGGATGCGTTCAACGCCAAGGTCATTAGTGTGGTGATTACCGATCTCACTGAACATACGTATTTTGCCAAGATCCATTTGACCTACGCAGACTCGGAGTATACCGTCGATTCGCGTCCAAGCGACGCCATCGCCCTCGCGCTCCGGACCCAAGCTCCAATTTTTGCGAGTGAGTCCGTGATTCGAAAGCAGAGTTCGGAAGAACTCGATCAGTGGCTGGAGAATTTAAAGCCAGAGGACTTCGGAAAATTAGACTCCTGACACGTTCTCGTGATTATTGTATGGAAGAGCACGCGCCTCACACGACCGAAGCCTTGATACAGCTTGAGGTCAATCGAGTGGTCGAAGACTCGACGACGGACACCAGAATCGTCGTGCTGACTCGAGCCGATGGCACGTCAGACCTGTTCATGGTATGGGTAGGTGCATCAGAGGGTGAATCCATTCGACGTGCCCTAGACACATCGACGACACCACGGCCGATGAGCCACGATCTGATCAAGAGTTTCGGGGAGCACCTCGGCGTGAAGATGGAACGAGCCGTCCTCACGGACGTCAAGAGCAGTACCTATTATGCGACCGTCTTCCTCGAACATAAGGGAGTCGTACGCACCATCGACTCCAGGCCGAGCGACGCATTTGCATTGGCGCTCCGCTGCCAGGCGCCCATTTATGTGACCCAGGACGTGTGGAAGCGACGCACCGGTCAGAATCTTGATGCGTGGCTGTCCAAGCTAGAAACAAAGAATATCGGAGCCCAAGAAGTCTAACACCTCTCAAAGGACTGGCAAAATTGCAACGGTGGAGAACAACATCATGATGACGTATTTCGAAAATCCAATTCAAGTGAAAGAAACCTGGCATCTGGTGAACGCCGAGGGAAAAACCCTGGGCCGATTGGCGGCGCGAGTCGCGAGCATCTTACGGGGAAAACATCGCCCGACCTTCACGCCGAATGTCGATATGGGTGATCATGTGGTCATCGTGAATGCGGAAAAGATTCATTTAACCGGTGACAAGATGGACACCAAACTCTACCGGCGCCATACAGGGTATCCGGGAGGGTTGAAAACCGCCTCAGCCGCGCACCTATTTCGGAAGGACCCGACGCAGCTCCTGACCAAAGCGATCAAGGGTATGCTTCCCAAGAACCCGCTTGGCAATGGCATGGCGCGGAAGCTCCGTGTCTATGTCGGGTCTGATCATCCACATCAGGCTCAATGTCCTGAACCTATTTCTCTCTAGAGACATGTGCTTAAACAGAAGGAGACGAGTCGTATGGCAGTGGTGACACAATACGCAACGGGGCGGAGAAAATGCGCAGTGGCCCGAGCCTGGGTCACTGGCACCGCAGGCGATATTACCGTGAACGAGAAACCATTGGAGAAGGCGTTTCCTCGTCTCACCCTCCGCCAAATTATCCAACTCCCGCTTGAAATGGCTGGCCTGATGGGCAAGTACTCCATCAGCGCGACCGTCTATGGCGGTGGACCAACCGGGCAAGCTGGCGCCCTCCGTCATGCCATCGCGCGAGCGCTCGTGGCGATGACTCCCGCAACCCGCAGCCCCCTGAAGAAGGAAGGGTTGCTCACGCGTGATTCACGCGTGAAGGAACGAAAGAAGTACGGACAGAAGGGCGCGCGCAAACGGTTCCAGTACTCCAAGCGCTAGACGCAGGAGCCGACGATCCGATAGCAAGGGGAAGGCTCTAAGCCTTCCCCTTTTTTCTATCTTCCGGGTGGAAGGGCGGGTTGGTCCAAGACCGTGCAGGATAATCGATCGTGACCCATGAATAAAAAATTTCGAATCGCCATCGCAGGAGCCAGCGGATACGCCGGTGCGGAACTTGTTCGACTTGCAGCGGCCCATCCCTATTTCACCATCGCCGCCGTGACATCTGAAAAGTCTGCGGGCCAGTTGGTTTCATCCGTGTTTCCAAGCTTCAAGGGAATCCTCGACCATCAATTTGAAGCCTTGGCACCGGAAGCCCTGACGGAGCGAGCGGATGCTATTTTTCTCGCCCTGCCGCATACAAAATCGCTGGACCCCGTTGCGACCTGTATCAAGGCAGGCAAACCTGTCGTTGACCTCAGTGCCGATTATCGGCTGAAGGACGCCGGCACCTACGAGAAGTGGTATCACACGCCGCATAGCCATCCACATTTGCTCCAAGACGCCGTGTATGGGTTACCGGAACTCCATCGATCCGCGATTGCTCAGTCGAGACTGGTGGCTTCGCCTGGATGTTATCCCACGGCCGCAGTCCTCCAGTTAGCACCTCTCTTCGCAAACAAACTCGTGCAACCGGAGACGATTGTGATCGATGCAAAGTCTGGTGTTTCAGGAGCGGGACGGAGTCCGGCCCTGCCCTACCATTTTCCAGAAGCGCATGAATCCTTAGAGCCCTACAAAATCGGTCAACATCGCCATATTCCTGAAATCGAACAGGAACTGTCTGGACTCATGAAGGCAATCGGCTCCGTGACCGTGGCATTTACCCCGCATCTGGTCCCGATGAATCGAGGCATCCTGAGTACGGCATATTGCAAACTGACGAAGAGCCTGAAACTGTCTGACCTTCAGGCCTTGTATCGAGCGCAGTACAAGGGAGAACGGTTCATCCGGCTTTTCGAAGACGTGACCCCTAATCCGCGTTACATTAAGGGCACAAACTATTGCGACATCGGCGTGTATGTGGATTCTCGGGCCGGATGGGTTGTCACCGTGGCAGCAGTGGACAATCTCGTCAAAGGGGCTGCCGGTCAGGCGATTCAAGCCATGAATCTCATGCTCGGTATTCCTGAGGAAACAGGGCTGACAGCTCCGGGCAGTTATCCATAATTACAACCATTTAACCACTGTCACAAGCCGGCATCCCACGCGCCACACACCATACTTATGAAATCAAAGAACCTGGGTATCACGGCACCGCTGGGGTTTCAAGCCGCGGGAATCCATTGTGGGATCAAAAAGCCAGGCCTACTCGATTTGGCTCTCTGCGTGTCCAGCGTCAGCGGGCCGATCGCCGGAGTGTTCACCAAGAATCGCGTAGCGGCTGCACCAGTACTCCTGGATCGGCGCCATCTACGGTCTCATTGTGGGCGGGCGATCATCGTCAACAGCGGAAATGCCAATGCCTGCACGGGTGAACAAGGGCTGGTGGCGGCGAAGACGATGGCGACCGCCGTGGCGCAGCAGCTCTCCATTCCCGTGCATCACGTATTCGTCGGTTCGACCGGTGTGATTGGTCGTGTGCTCCCGATTGATCGCATCATCACATCCGTCCCAACCTTGATCGCACGTCTGAGCATCGCAGGAGGCGCTCAAGCTGCCCGGGCGATTTTAACCACGGACTTGAAGCCAAAAACCGTCACGGTACAAGGGAGAATCGGCGGTCGCGTTGTCACCATCGGGGGCATGGCCAAAGGTTCGGGTATGATCCATCCTAATATGGCCACCATGCTGGCCTATTTAACGACCGATGCCGCGATTACTCCAGCTGCCCTCCAACAGGCGTTGAGATCGGCAACGAATCAATCCTTTAACTGCATTACGGTGGACGGTGATACCAGCACGAATGACACCGTTCTCTGTCTGGCGAATGGCCTGGCCAAAAACCGATTGATTGAACGAGATGCCAAGTCCCATCGCGACTTCGAACGACTGCTCACTGATGCCGCACAGGAATTGGCTCTGATGATCTGTCGAGACGGCGAAGGGGTTACCAAGGTCGTCACGATTCGAGTGCAGGGAGCCAGCACGACAGCAGCGGCAAAACGAGTCGCGGACACCATTGCGACATCAAATCTGGTCAAGACTGCGTTGTTTGGGGAGGATGCCAATTGGGGCAGGATCATCGCTGCGATCGGGCGATCGGGCGTTGCCATCGACCCAAACAAAGTATCGGTTCGATTCAACGACATTGTCATGGTGCAACGCGGGGTAGGAACGGGGCTGGAGGCGGAGCACAAGATCGCACAAGTCTTCAAACGGAAGGAGTTTACGATCACCGTCCAGCTTGGGCAGGGACAAGCTCATGCCCATATGTGGACAACAGACCTCTCCTATGACTATGTCCGGATTAACGCAAGCTATCGATCTTAGTGCACAGGTAGCTTGAAACCTCGGCAGGACTATGGTAGCGTCCTCCATCTCGGTCTGACAGGGGGTTGAGTCTCGCACCAAGCGAGAACAGCCCCATTCATTAAAATAACTATCAGCGTCGATACGCTGCGCGGCTTGAGATTAAGGGAAGCGATTCCCTCGCCCCATGGGTGGGCGCTCTGCAAGCGTGAAAGGAGGTGAAGGCATGGGAGTAGTAGCGATTAAGGAATTGTTAGAAGCAGGCGTTCATTTCGGGCACCAGACTAACCGCTGGAATCCCAAGATGAAGAGGTTTCTATTCGGTGAACGCAGCGGCATCTATATCATCGATCTTCAACAAACCCTCGCGCGGATGGAGCAGACCTATGCCTTCGTCCGAGACCTTGTGGCAGCGGGAGAGTCCGTCTTGTTCGTTGGCACGAAGCGGCAAGCTGCGGAAATCCTCGAAGAAGAAGCCAAACGAGCCAACATGTATTTCATCAACCAGCGTTGGCTGGGTGGGATGTTAACCAACTTCCAGACCATCCGAAAAAGCATCGATAAGATGAAGAAGATGGAGACGACGCTGCTCAACCCCAGCGAGCATGGTCTCAAAAAGAAAGAAATCCTTCTCATGCAGAAGGACATCGCGAAACTCCAAAAGTATCTGTCCGGCATTAAGAACATGCGCGGCCTTCCAGGAGCGGTCTTTATTCTGGACACGAGAATCGAGAAAATTGCCGTACAGGAAGCCAAGCGGCTTGATATTCCGGTCATCGCTATTTTGGACAGCAACTGCGACCCAGACGACATTACGTATCCAATTCCTGGAAATGACGACGCGATTCGCTCGATCAAGCTAATTACATCAAAAATTGCCGATGCCTGTATCGAGGGTGCGCATGTGAAAGCCCAACGCGAAGAAGCAGAGTTTCAAGCCACTCCTGTCAGCGGCGACAGGAAGCCTGCCATGCGCGTTCAAAATGTTCCCGTGTCGTAACGTAACCTGATTGATCCATCAACGGTTTACCCTCATCGACAGAACGAAGGAATAACGACATCATGGCAGGATCCAGTCAGCTCGTGAAAGAGCTTCGTGAAAAAACAGGCGCCGGTATTCTAGATTGTCAGAAAGCCCTCAATGAAAACGGGAATGACGTCGATAAATCCATTGACTATCTGCGGCACAAAGGACTTGCGGCGGCAGCCAAGAAAGCCGGGCGGGAAACCAACCAAGGGCTGGTTCATGCCTACATTCATATGGGTGGAAAGATCGGCGTCTTAATCGAGGTCAATTGCGAAACTGATTTCGTCGCACGGAATGAGGAATTCAAAGCGTTCGTCAACGATCTTGCGCTTCAGGTGGCAGCCGGAAAGCCGTCATTCGTGAAGCGTGAAGATGTTCCGGCTGATGTTGCCGAGAAAGAAAAAACGATCTACGAAGGGCAGGCCAGGGAAATGGGCAAGCCTCCCGCCGCATGGTCGAAGATCGTCGAAGGCAAACTTGAAAAGTTCTACCAGGAAAGTTGCCTATTGGAACAATCATTCATCAAAGACCCGACCGTCACCATTAAGGACCTTCTCGCCCAGAAAATTTCTAAGATCGGCGAAAATATGAACGTCAGCCGGTTCACCCGTTATCAATTAGGCGAAGCATGAGCTCTGCCAAATACCAGCGTCTCCTTCTGAAAGTCAGTGGGGAGATGTTGGCTGGTGAGCAGGGCTACGGCATCCAACCGTCCATTCTGGAAAACCTTGCGGAAGAAATTGCCTCCGTTGTTGCCCTTGAAATTCAGGTGGCAGTCGTCATCGGTGGAGGCAATATTTTCCGTGGCATCGCAGCAAGCGCATCCGGTATGGAACGAGCCTCGGCCGATTACATGGGAATGCTGGCGACCGTGCTCAATGCGCTGGCGCTCCAGAATGCGCTGGAGCGGGTCGGAATCATCACCCGCGTTCAATCCGCTATCGAAATGCGCCAGCTTGCAGAGGGGTACATCCGTCGAAGGGCAATCCGCCACCTAGAAAAGAGCCGTGTGGTCATTTTTGCTGCTGGTACGGGCAATCCCTATTTTTCGACCGATACGGCCGCCGTCCTGCGTGCGATGGAGATCAGCGCACAAGTGATTATGAAGGGAACGAAAGTTGACGGCATCTATGATGCCGATCCGGTGACTACTCCGTCGGCCAAAAAGTATGAGAGGATTTCATTTCTGTCCATCCTCAATCAAAAGCTCAAGGTGATGGATTCCACGGCGATCAGCCTCTGTATGGACAATAAATTGCCTCTCGTCGTGTTCAACCTGAAAGTCAAAGGCAACTTTAAACGCGTGGCATTAGGCGAGCCGCTTGGAACCCTGGTTACGAGCGGCGATCACTAATCCCATCACGAGGTGTCTTCATGTCCAACGCAGCCCAAGTTCGGCAAGCATTCCTCTCACAGATGGATCAGGCTCTTGAACACTTGCGAAAAGACTTATCCGGTCTCCGAACGGGGCGGGCTTCCGTCGCCTTGCTCGACGGCATTCGCGTTGACTACTACGGAACCATAACCCCGCTGAAACAGATCGCCAGCGTCTCGACCCCCGAAGCACGGCTCATCACCATTCAACCCTGGGAACCGAAACTGATCAAAGAGATCGAAAAATCCATATCCAATTCAGGGTTGGGTGTGACGCCCTCCAACGACGGCAAGGTGATCCGAGTCCCGCTCCCTCCCCTGACGGAGGAACGCCGCAAGGAGCTGACAAAGATCTGTAAAAAGCATGGCGAGGAAACGAAAGTCCAGATCCGAGGTTTTCGGCGAGATGCGAACGAAGAACTAAAGAAACTCCAAAAAGATGCCACACTCACCGAGGACGAACTGCGGAAGGCCGAGCAAGAAACCCAGAAACTGATTGAGCAATATGGTCAGAAGATCGATGACGTGATCAAGAAAAAGGAACAGGAAATCATGGAAGTCTGATTCTGACTTCCTGATTCTCCCTTCGTCCGTGCGGACTACGCCACCCTTCCTCCCAACCGTCGCCACTGTCGACCTGACGGCACTCACACACAATCTCTCCAAATTTCGTCAGATTCTTTCCCCCGGATGCGATGTCATGGCGGTCGTCAAGGCCAACGCCTATGGTCATGGCGCGATCGAAACGTCACGAACACTGATACAGCATGGTGTCACCCGCCTGGCTGTCTTCTCGACGGAAGAAGGCATGGCGCTTCGGCAAGCCGGCATCACGGTGCCGATCGTCGTCTTAGGGCCGGTCTTTCAAGAACAATTCGGTGATATCTTCGCTTCCCATCTCACCCCTGTGGTGAGCGATCCTTCCGTACTTACGGCACTGTCGCAGGCTGCGGCATCGCGTGAGGTTGTCTGCTCGATCCATCTCAAAATCGAGACCGGCATGGGTCGTCTGGGTCTGACACAGGATGAGCTGGTGGCGCTCATCCACTCACACAAGTTTCCTCCCTCCCTCCAAGTAGAAGGACTCATGACCCATCTGGCTGATGCTGATGGATCCAATGCTGACACGACCGAAGAACAAATCCGTCGCTTCCGGGACGCGCTGAAAATCGTTCAGGAAGGAGGATTCCACGTTTCTCTCATTCATGTGTCCAATAGTTGTGGAGCGGTTCGTTTCCCATCGGCACACTTTTCCCTTGTACGACCCGGCATCATATTATACGGATACCACACCCTTCCCAGCACGGTTGAGACTCCTGATCTCAGGCCAGTACTCTCACTGAAGACCCATATCGCCCAGCTCCGGACTATCCAACCAGAATCAACGGTCAGCTACAATCGAACCTTCACCGCAAGACGCCCCACACGCATTGCCGTGCTCCCAATCGGCTATGCCAATGGCTTGAGCCGAAGGCTTTCGAATCGTGGCTCTGTGCTCATTCGAGGACGACGAGCCCCCATCGCGGGATTGGTCTGTATGGATATGGTGATGGTGGATGTCACCGAGATCCCTGGTACCACCGTGGGTGATGAGACGATACTCATCGGGCAACAGGGAAATGACGAAATTACGGCCTCCGAGATTGCCAAGTGGACGGATACGATTCCCTACGAAGTTCTGTGCGCAATCAGTCCCCAGATTCCTAGACTCTACCTCTCCTCCTGAATCCTTCCTCTGCATCTGCTCATTGACTGACTCGGGGATAGCTGCGAGGCATGAGATACACGGCCCTTAGTTAGAAACCGATGCGGACGGAAAGCCCACCTGTGTGCCCAGTGTTTTCATAGAACCCATTGACGCCTGCTCGAATCCCAGTATTCCCCTCGACAGTTCTGGGTTCGTAGAGTGACACCTGGTACGAGAGGTCCACGCCGATGGTTTTTACCTTTATTGATCCGATTCCGAAATTTCCGCATGCCACCAATCCAAAGAGCGATCCATTTCCCTTACAGAGGAAACCAACTCCCGTTGAAATAATATGAAGGTCAGCCGATGGGGTCGCCGGATTGAAGGTGGCGTCTGGGACCTGTGTTTGCAGATTCGAATAGCCGCCACGCACGGCGACCTCCCACCCTGGCAGTCGATCCATCTTCAGCCATCGATATTCGGTTCCAATTAAAATGGCATAGGTGCTTTTCCAGTTTTGTGGCTGTTGAAGAATAACCGTTCCATCGGGTTGCCGAAGATCTAAGTTTCTGACCGACTTCCAACCGATGTAGTCGACGTTCAATTCAAGTTTCCACTCACGTTCAGTATTTCGAACCGGCCACACCGCGATCCCACCGGTGATGACTTGAGGCAGTACCAAGGTTGTCGTGGTGTCTCGGACCTTCACCCCATTGGCCAATTGCACTCCATCCAAATGGAGCGTGGCCTGACTTCGGTAGACAACGGCAATGTTCACAATCGGTAGTCCATCTCCATTCCGTAATGCGGTGTATAACGTACCGACGTTAAAGCCAAGTGCAGTGTCTTTCCCATTCAATTCAATCTTATTGCCAGGCGGGAGGATTCTTTGAAATTCGGCATGCCCCTCTCCAAACAGACCTGAAAAGGTGTAGATGTCGATCCCGGCTCCAATCGAAAGATCCGGAAGAAGCTGATACGCGAACGTCGGCTTGATATCGAACAACGGCAACGCACTGAATGTCGCGGTGGCATTAAAAGGACTCGTATTGGGCCACCTTGTTGCTGAACCGAACGGGGTTGTGACCCCCACCCCTACCGTGAGCTTATCAAGCAGAGAGATGCCAAGGCCTTGGAGATTTGCCGTAACATACGTATGCGCAGGAGGAGGCCACGCGACCACGCCATCGTGATCACCAGCCGTTGTGGTACCATCCGGACTTCTATGGCTAAGCGGCCCACCGACAAGGAGTCCCCCCGCCATGATTTGCACGCCACGGAGCTGAGTCATCCCAGCTGGGTTGTAATGCAACGCGGACGGGTTGTCGGCCTGAGCAGCGAAGGCATTTCCCATCCCGGATGCAGCTGCTCCCTGTCCTTGAATGCGAGGAACCTGAGCGAACGTCGGCGAGGAGCACCAGGTGGCGCTGAAAAGAATCAGCAGCAGGGAGAATCCGCTTATGATGAACTGTCTCAATGGGAACAGACGTCGAGTCTTCTGGACGAACCCACAGTGGCACTGACCTAGCATACTGCGAAGGTCATGCACGTCGGAACCACCGATCCATGATTTGTTGAAGTTGGCCTGCGTCGAACGGTTTGAGCAGGTAGGCTTGAGCGCCCAACCCGATAGCCCGCACGGCAAGTTCCTGAGATCCCGACGCCGTAATCATGATAATCGGAAGGTGTTGATTCGTCAGACGCACCCGTCGTAGCACTTCCAGGCCGTCGATCTGACCGATTCCAATGTCGAGAATCATCCCATCGAACTCTCGTGACTCGAGAAGTGTCAGCGCGTGACGGCCATCGAATGCCGAGAACGTCTGATACCCTTCTGCTATTAGTCGGTCATGAAGCAGTTGCTGAATGTCGGTATCATCATCCACCACTAAGATGTGTTGGCTCAGGAGATGGGATTCAAGTAAGAGTGGGACCTTCACGGCATGGATCGGAATCGTAAAGGACAGTTCAGCGCCGCCCTCGGGACGATTACAAGCTGCCACCTCCCCTCCTTGCAGCTCCACCAGAGTTTTCACAATGGACAGTCCAAGTCCCAACCCTTTGGGGGCTGTGCGCTGGCCTTGCTGGATGCGGAAGAAAGGGTCAAAAATCTTGTCCAGGTATTCCGGAGCAATACCGGGGCCCGTGTCCTGAACCAAAACCCTTGCTGTGCGGTGAGTCGGCAACTCGCAGGCAACCGACACGGTTCCGCCAGGCGGAGTAAACTTAATGGCATTTTGCACCAGATTGACGACCGTCTGGATTAACCGATCACGATCTGCCCACACGACGACATCCGTGCCGGCACAATGAAATTCCAGTGACTGCTGCTTGGCCTGAGCCAACGGTTTTAGTTGCTCAATCACGTCGGCGAGACAGGGTTCGATTTCGACATCGGCCGGATGCACCTCTAAGCGCCCTGTCTCGATACGGGTGCGATCGAGGAGATCCTCGATCATCCGAACCAGCCGATCTGAATTGTCCAACATTCGCAGGAGATAGCGCTGCTGCTTCTCATTCAGCGGTCCGGTCAGTCCGTCCAGCAGATTTTGGATGAATCCCTTGATGGACGTGAGCGGTGTTCTCAGTTCATGAGACACATGAGAGAGGAATTGCGCACGCAAGCGGTCGGCTCGCTCAAGAGCTTCAGTGCGCTCTTTGACTTTGACCTCCAACCCCTGATTCCACTCTTCGATCTGCTGGTAGGCCGAGGCGTTATCCAGCGCAATGGAGACTTGACTCGCGACCGTCATCATCAGTTCCAAATCGTCTTCCGTCACGCTTTGATTGTGCGAGCGATCAACCGTCAACATGCCCCAGATACGGTCTTTGGTCTTGATGGGAACCACAATCAGGGCTTTGGTCCCGCTCAATTCGGCTAATCGTTGATTGAGGGGATGGAGGCTGTGCCGTATCGACTCGATATTCTTGATCAACAGTGGGCGTCCTTGAAGAACCACCGTCCCCTCGGGACTCTCACAATCAGTAATTGGAATCCGACAGGACTGGGCGAACGTTTCAACCTCCGGAGGCGCGCCAATCAGACGGATATGTTGGACGCTCTGCTCACAAGGATCAAACATGGACACCATGGCACTGTTGTAGTTGAGCTCGTGCGTCAGGGCTTCCAACACCTGGTGCAAGAGTGCATCTCGTTCGAAGGTCGAGCCAAATGAGAGCCCCGCTCGGTGAAGCGCCGTGAGTTGTGCCACTTTCCGACGCAACTCCACCCGCATTTGCTCTTGTTCCAAATAGGCTTCGCGCAATTCTTCATGACGGGATTCGACGAATGTAATCTGTTCTTGGATCAAGGCCTCGCGACGTTCGCTCTCACGAAGCAGCCGTCGATTGACCATGATGCCGACAGCGAGGATCGGGCACAGTCCGACTAACAGCACCTCGCCGAGACTCACCGTCGGATTCAGAACACCGACTCCCGCCATGAGAGCAAGCCCCACCACCCCTCCCCCTAAGAACCATGCAAAACTCTGTTGCGCCTGAGGCAAGGACTCAACGCGGGTCGCTACCGAAGCGTGTGCGGCCTGGGCATTCTCGACGCCGACGACAGACTCACTGCTCAGTCGAGTCGGACGTGTCTGTTCAAGAGGTGAGGTTGCTCGCCAGAATCGCTTCCGATACCGGCTCTCCTCCTGCCATCGAATTGTCCACTGACACCATTCATCATCATTGCCGATACAGGACGTCTCGATCACTTCTGCCTGAGAGAGGCCGTGGATGCGATGGGCCATGGCGACCATGATGCCTTGTGCGGATTGACACACCAGGCAGGCACACCGCCTGCGGTACAATCCAAACTGCCGAAGCGTCCGGTCAGTAAACCGCATCCCCACCGCAGCCGTGCTGCTCGTGACTTCCACCACACGGAACTCCACGGACCCAGACGTAAACTTATTCCCAAAGTAGGGAAACATCGTGTAGATCTGTGACAGCGAAAATGGGCGAGTCAGAGCCAGCATGATGGGCGAGACTTTTTCCGCCCCTGCTTTAAACGCAAAGCGGGGATCGCCCGAGATCCGTTCACAAAACTCATAGAGATACGACGTAAATTCATACGAGTAGCTGTTCCACGGATTCTTCAACAGCTCCGGAGTCACATGATAGATGGGATCCTTGATGCGATCATTTAAAAGGCCGCACAACTCCTCGACCGCTTCTTTTCCTGCCGACGCTCCTCCCGCAGACGTCACTAACTTCTCTAAAAAGACCGTCACCGCCCTGATGCTGACGCCGCCAAGGTCTCGGATCGTCTGACCCTGTTCATCCAACCCGAACGGGCGAAACACCATGGCGCCCTGCTCAAGAATGGTTCGATCTTTTGGTAAGAGTTCGATGTTCGGGAAAGACTTGGCCTCGACAATGTCGAGCGTGCTACTTGTCATGGCGTCATCCCCTCAGACAACAGGTCCATGGGACGGAACTGGGCGCGGTGTTGAGCGCAGTCAGCCGATACGGCAGCCGATGGATTGCACAGAGCCAGTGGTGTTGATCACCTGCTCAGTTCACCTACGGGAATAGCACGTATGGCTCGCGGAGTATATCGACGACCACGTGAGCTTTGCAATACGAAGGTCGAGCCCCTTCCATCTGTGGGGAGAAGCCGGTCAAAAGGTGGGACTGTCTGTGAGGGAACTACCTGAGGGGCTGATCCTCTCGGTTCGCGGGACACGGGTATCGGCAGAGTGCCGAAGGATACACGCTGCTATTGTCTCACTGACCGCTTGAGCTTTTTTTCAACGCTGGCCACCTTGCTCTGGAGACGTCCCGCATGGCCCTTTCGGTAATCAACTTTGATTGTGCAGGAAATGCGGTTGCAGTCCTTTTTCATCCGCTCATAGCATCGCTGCACCACCGAGAAGACTTCCTCCCATTCGCCTTCTAAGACCGTGCCCATCGGATTTAATCGATACGCGACCCCACTCTTATCAATAATATCGAGAGAACGGGCCACATATTTCCCGACACTCTCGCCCTTTCCCAACGGCGACATGCTGAACTCCAGTAGGACCATTGTATCTCCTATTGCTGTGTGGCATCAGGTTGTGCGTTCGCCACCGCCTGAGCCCGCCTTTCCAACCAGACGTTGGGGTATCGGACCTTGCCGAGGAAACGAAAACCGTCTAACGCCTCGCGCAGGAGTGCCCGCCGCGTCTCGAAATCCGGCTCACTTGCCTTGGCCTGTTCACGTAGTTGCCCAAGCCACTCGACGAAATCAATGAATTCTGCATCGAGAATGTGTTCCAAATCCTCTTTCATAAATCCGGAAAGAGCCGGTGCCACTCCGCTTGTGCTAATCGCGACTCGCACATGACCCACTGCCACAACAGCGGGCATCGTGACGCTGCTTGCCTCTGGGTAATCGACTGACCAGAGCAGTACACGCTTTTCTCTGGCTTGAGCCACCAACATGTGAGCAAAGTCACGATCGCCCCGAAGGGTATTGAGAATGAGAATGACGTGTTCGAGATCCGTGTCGCGAAAATGTCGCCCACGATGGATAATCTTACCCGAAGCCGCCAGCAAGCGTAACGGTTCATTCAGCGTGGGACTGATCACCGTGACTCGCGCACCGGACTCGAGCAGGCGCTGAGATTTTTCCGATGCCTCCTCATCGCCACCGATCACCAGAACCGGCCAGCCTCTTACATCCAAGACCAAGGGAAAACCAGGATTGGCAACCATGACGTGACTCCCCATTTGACTGAATGGCTCAGTATCTGAGAATGAACCTCCATCATGCAAGTGGGATTTCTAAAATCCACAGCTCATTTCCTATTTTGGTCAGTCCGTCGCTATAATGCAGCACACTCGAATGAGTGGAATGATTTCGTGCGCAATAGTTGGAAGACTGTCCGGAGGGGGGCGGGTACGGACCGATTGGCTTCTGACGATGACGTCAACCCTGCGCGCTAGGTGTCAGCTGGATCTGCATCCAGCTCCATATTCCAATAGAGATAATCACGCCAGCTTTCCGGTGTGTTGCGAATGCCGATGGTAATGGTAATGACGGGGCTCCACCGAGGTTTCACCGGCCGCTTTTTCAACTTCATGCTGGCTTCTTCCGGCGTCCGCCCGCTCTTCCGATTGTTACAGCGCCAGCAGGCAGTGACGATGTTTTCCCACGTCTTTTTCCCACCTTTGGCGATGGGCACGACATGATCAAATGTCAGTTCTTCAGTCCGAAATTTGTGATTGCAGTATTGGCAGCAGTACCCATCTCGCGTAAAAATGTTGATACGGGAAAACTTGACGGCGCGGTGACTGTCCTTCAACTTCACCAGTCTCAACAGGCGCATCACCGAGGGAAGCTTGATCGACAGAGAAATCCCGTGGATTTCCCTATCGTAGACCTCCAAGACTTCGACTTTTCCTTGCCAGAGGAGCGCGATCGCTTTTTGCCAATGCACAACCCGGAGGGGTTCATAGGTCGCGTTGAGCAGGAGGGTCATTTCCATAGAGGAACCTCATCCCCAATCGGACCTCCAGGCCAGTCACGGAGTGTATCCGATGGGTATAGCTACCCGATGCTATTTCTATGCCATATGGTGGCGTTGAAATCAAGCAAGCGCCCTTCTGATGCCACATACGGCAGACCGAGCGAGAGATGACGATCATGAACGATTTCGTGAGAGTGGCCTTCACGCACGAGATTCCACCCGGCACAGGGCGAACAGTTGAAGTCGATGGGATCTGGATTGCAGTCTTCAACGTGGACGGAACTTTTCACGCGATCGATAATTCCTGCCCCCACGCGGGCGGCCCGCTCGGAGAAGGGAAACTGTGCGACGCGGTTGTCGAATGTCCCTGGCATGGCTGGAAATTCAGCGTGATCTCAGGAGAACGCATCGGCAATCCGAATTTTCAGGTGGTGCGCTGCGAAGTTCGAATCCACGAGAATGAAGTTCAGATCGCCATCCCACCGACACTCAGAGAACCGGTCTAACTTTTTGACGGACCAGACGGTGAAGGTACTGTTCCGTCCTCAACATCAGGCGCTTTTGGCGTCACTCCGTCCGCCGGTAGCGAGGCCGCATTGACCTTCTTGAGTTTCAGATGGGCATGCCAAATGAATTCTCGCTCGAACCATTGGCCACGCACCCCCTGATCGCGAAGCTGTACACGGATCTCGTAGATATCCCCCTCGACATGCTTCACTCGCCATTCACCGAGTCGAACCCCTTGCCCACGATCCTTCATCATACGAACATGCTCGTTCATAGCCTGTAGGACTGTCGGGTGACCGATCGCCTGAGAGCTCTGCACCAACGCCAACGCCTCAACTTCTCGCTGGTCTCTCGACGGGGTTGTCGATGGCAGCGTAGTCCATGCATAGTAGAGTCCACCCAGCAGTAGGATTGCGACGACTGCATAGCGGATCAGGTGGGTGGCGAGCGATCGCGAAACGATACGGCTGTTAGTCATGCAGATGTTGTCTCAAACCAACTCGTGAAACCTTGTGACCTGCACGGCATCTTAGGAAGGCCGGAACGCCATGTCAATGCAGCGTCAAGACCTGGCCGTGACGAGTGCCGCTTGTTTGGCGAAAAGCCGGTGTGTTACAAGTACGGGAAGGTTCTAAGATGGTCGGGCACAGAATGAGTACGGTGCATGAAGTTCTTTTTATACGGTGATCTCCTCAATCCTTCGCAACTCAAGCGGCGAGCCCCGGAACATAGATTTCTCTACCTCGCCACCTTGTCGGACCATACGGTGAAATTTTGCCGATGGTCGTCACAATGGCGGTGTGGGCTCGCCAGCATCGTGCCTTCACAAGGTGAAAAGACTTGGGGCGGGGTATTCGAACTCACGGACGAAGATATAAAAATCATGGACCAGTTTGAGCAGGATGTGCCGCAGGGGACGTACCGCCACCTGCAAGTCACCATCTCGACCGATCGCGGAGAGAAGGAACTGGTCACCACCTACGCAGCGAACCCGATCGGGAAGTTTAAGCCCAAAGACCACTACCTGGATTGGGTGCTGAAGGGACTCAAAGAGTGGAAGATTCCGGAGGACGTGATCCAGCAATGGGCGTCGTATAGGCCGAGGTAATGCAGGAACTCACAGCTGACAGCTTTCAGCTATCACATAGATGTTATGTTTGAGCCGACGGCTGATTGCTGACAGCTGGTAGCTCGACTTAGATTGAGGAGATTATGCCAAAACCAAAATATCATATTCTTGTCTGTACCAATTCCCGCCCTCCTGGTCACCCCAAACCATCGTGTGGGTCAGCCGGTGCGGCACAGCTGCTGATGGCGTTCAACATGGGGTTGATGCAACGTTCTGTCCCACCGGGGGAAGTGTTGGTAAGCGCGACAGGCTGCCTCGGTCCTTGCGAGCAGGGTCCGACGGTCGTCGTCTATCCTGACAATACCTGGTATTCCAAGGTCACTGAGGGGGACGTCGCCACCATCCTTGATGAACATGTCGCGAAAGGGACACCGGCTGCGAAGCTGAATCCAGACTCTGTGTGGAAATAAGCTGAGCCCTGACGGGTGGCTTCGAGCGGTCAGCTGAGACTGACGCTTGATTGCTTCAGCTGATGGCTGATAGGGTTTCCTTTGACACATGAGTACACCAACTCATCACGAACACAAAGACCATGCACCCAGCTCAATCGGGTGCATGGTCATTACCTGTAGTGATACCCGCACACAAGAAACTGACACCAGTGGTCAGCTGATTCAGAAGCTCCTGAAGGAGCAGGGTCATACCGTACCGACCTATCATCTTTTGAAGGATGAACCGGCACAGATCCAGCTCAGGATTACTCAATGCACGACCAACGACGCAGTACAGGCCATCATCATCAACGGCGGCACCGGCATTTCCCGGCGTGATTCGACGTTCGAAGCGGTGGATGCCATGTTGGAAAAGCGACTCGCGGGATTCGGCGAAATCTTTCGGTTGCTGACCTATCAAGACATTGGCTCACCGGCCATCATGAGCCGGGCGACTGCTGGCATCATCAAAGGCCGCGTGCTCTTTTCCATCCCTGGCTCAGAAAACGCGGTCCGCCTCGCGATGGAAAAGCTCATTCTTCCCGAACTCGGACATCTCGTGAAAGAACTCAGCAAGTAACGGTAATGGGTAAGTGGTGAGGGGTTCGCCGAAACTTATCGAGGTATTCATATGCTTGACGTCGTACACACGTCGTGTTTAACATGTATTTTTCCATTTTGCAGAGTCCTCGTACACCACAAATGAATTCACCATGCTTGAAGGATGATCAGGATAAGCCTGATAAGCCCGACAACAAACCTGAATGTGTTACAGGGATGAAGGCACTTTCGAGACCTTTTTCGGAACCCTGCCCGGCCTACACTGAGTGAGTGAGCGTGAGGTCGCTTCGACCGACGAGAAGAGGGTTCGCTTCTCGAACCGCAAACAAGCGTGGAAGGAGAAACAGGGCAACCGGTGCCACCTTGGCGTATATTCGTGGACGGTGGTCCCGCATTCCCCTTACTCCTTACCCTTTACCTCTCACCGTTTTTAGTCTTGTGTGATCTTTGGCTCCTCGTACGTCACCTCCGTCGAAATCTTCGACTGCGCATAGCGCTTATAGTGTAACAGGAGGTCGCGCACGGAGACGACACCGGAAATCTCCCCGTTCTTGGTGACGCCGAGATGGCGCACACCCAGGTCGGCCATCATATCCTGTGCATCATCGACCGACTGACTCCCCTCGATCGTACAAATTGGCGTCGTCATGATTTTCTCGACGGTCAACTTGCCCAATGGCTTTCCGCTCGCAACGGCGAGTCGAACGATGTCCGTGTCCGTCACCACCCCAACCAATTGTTTCCCCTTCTTCACGAAGAGCGATCCCACCCGCGCCGCACGCATCGTCTTGGCGGCACTGGCAATCGACATTTTTGGTCCAACGCTCTTGGGGTTCTTGCTCATGATCTTCGCGACTGTGGACATGCTTCCTCCTTACGTTCGAATGGACTGACACGAAAGAACGCCGGCCACGCTCACTATTGATTGGACTCAGGGTAGCACAAAATGGCAGCGGGGCTCAAAACAGTCGGTTGCAGGGATGGATCGTACACTCAACACGCGCGCGCGATCTTACTGGAAAACGTTCGACTCATCAGTGAGGGCTCAATCGCCCGCAGCGGAGTCCTTACACAAGGCGGGGTGTGAAGACGGCGTGAACTCCTCACTGACGGGTCTCACGATATCAAAACCTCAACGTTCCTTCCACGACCATCACACAATGCCCACCGACCTTCACACCTTGAATGATATCGTCGTCCGATTCTACTTTGACGAGAATCCGTGATGGCCGATCAATTTCATAGCCCTGTTCGATGAGGATGTCCGTCGTCGGTCCAACTTCAACAACACCGTTCTGAACCAGGTACGCGCCAAGTGCGCCGCCGGCGCTTCCCGTGGCAGGATCTTCCAAGATTCCAATTTTCGGAGCGAACATCCTCGCGTGAACGGACGCGAACGATTCGACCGTCACCGTCGTGAAGACCATAATCCCATTGGCCCCGAACCGTTCACAGACATTGATAATGGCCGACGCATCAGGGTTGATCGACCGGACAGCCGTCAATGTTCGCACCGGCACGATCAAGACCGGCAAGCCGGTGGACACGACTTGGAGGGGCCATTTCGTATCGGCGATCACGTGCTTCGGCAAACCGAGCGCTCCGCCGATCAGATACACATCGTCGACAGCGTCGAGGGGATCAAGAAATTCAGGTTTAGGTTGAGACATCACGACCCGCACCACGCGACTCTGTTCCGCATGCAATTCGACGGAAAACAAACCGATATTACATTCTTGCACGACCGACGTCACAGGTTCCTGAGTCGAGATCCTCCCGATCTGGGCCAACACGTAAAACGTACCCAGCACCGGATGGCCCGCAAAGGGAATTTCTTGAGTCGGGGTAAAGATCCGCAACCGAGCTACTGCGGCAGGGTCGGTCGGTGGAAAGACGAACACCGTCTCCGAGAGATTCATCTCCCGAGCGATCTGTTGCAGCTCGGCATCGGTCAGACCATCCGCGTCGGGAAACACAGCAACGGGATTGCCGCCGAACGGCTGACTGGTGAACACATCCGCCTGGTAGAATTTCAGCGATCGAGTTTCAGACATAATGATTCATTCGTGTAGTAGAAATAGTCCCGCGCGTTGAGTCGCGTATCGGACCTCGCCTGCACGCGGAACGCCGGATCATTGGCTCAGCTACAATACTCTTTTTTTTAGAAAATGAGAACTGGCTAAGACCAGCGTTCAATGGTTGGAATAAATTGACAGACCGTGCGTGCCTTTGCGACACTCGCCTCGTGAACGATGTGAATGCACAGGACGTAGCCCACGCGCTAGAGATTTTGGAGCTGACCCTCCCGGTCACATCCGACACCCTTGATCGCGCCAAGCGTGTGCAGTTGTACAATTGGAATCCGACACGCTACTCCAACCTGACGAATAATCCCACTCAATACATGCAGGCCTACAAGAAGGCCGAAGAAATGACCAAACTGGTCGAGGCCTCTCACGCCCTGCTCTCGGCCTTGCTCGTCCCTGACGAGCCTGAACCTTAATCGTCAACCACAGAACTCGCACCCCTCGCCAACCGTCTCTCGTCATGCCTCAATCGTGGAGAAGGATGTACCTCCGTCAGATTGACCGCTGACGGTTTTCACCTCAGCCAGCATCATGACTCGTCACACGCGACATCCCTTCATCGCCCTGCGAAAGCGCCACTGGCCACGTGATCAAACCCGATACACCCTCCGGCGATCCGACCGGCTGTGCCTGTTGCGCGTAGATTTGGGGCAACTGGTTCGTCCCGAACTTCGAGATATAGAGAAAGACATGCTCGCGTGAGTTCACGCGCACAGCCCAAGGATGGAAATCATGCTTGTAGAATTCTTCGCAGAGCTGCATCGCATCAAGACATGACAGCGTGCTGGGATCATTCAAGGTGTAGTAATAATCCAGCGGGAGATCGTACTCCTCCTGCTTATGAATCGTCATGCCGAATTGTTCCGGCTTTCGCACCATCGGCGTATGGCGATAGGCCACGAAGTAGAACAGTTCCAGCGAGTGAATCACCGGCTGGTTATTGAGCACAAACTGGCGGGTTTCCATCGCCTCATCGAACGTTTCGCTCGGGAACCCATAGAACGCCATCACATGGTTCCAGATTCCCGCCTTCGCCGCCATCTGGAGATTACGCTGGATCACGTCCTTCTTGGCATGTTTATCCATGAGAGTTAAGACCCGCTCGTTCGCCGATTCCATCCCGTAATAGAGGGTACAGCAGCCCGCCTTGGCCGCCAGATCCCAGGTGGTCTGATCTTGCAGGGTCTCCTCAAATCGGATGAGCGTCGTCCACTTAATCCCGACATCTTGATCGACCAGCAGCTGTGAAACCTTCTTGAACAGCGCCGGTGGATAAGACTCATCGCTAAACAAGAAGTGGCGGCAATGGTACTTGTCCCGTAGTACCTTGATCTGGTCGATCACCAACTGGGCCGGCATGCCGCGGTACTGATCGAAGTAGCCTTGGCCATGGTCGCAGAACGTACAGCGACCCCAATAACAACCGCGCGTCGCCAAGTAGGGAATGATCAGTTCAGGGACGAAGTAGCGATCCAGCGGCATCCCGTCAAAATCCGGCAAGGGCAGCGTGGTCGTCTTCTCGGTATAGACTTCCGGGTTCCGGTGAAGGCCTGACTCATCTCGGTAGATCAAGTTCGGTACAGAGGCAATCGGTCGCTGGCCATTCAGTGCTTCAATAAGCCATAGCAGAGCATGTTCACCTTCATAGAGAATGGCCGAATCGAATACCTCCGTGAAGAATCTCTCATGATGCACGAGGTCTTCGTGCAGTCGAGTGATAACATTTCCGCCCACCACGAGATGGATCTGCGGGAACGTCTCCTTGATCATCTTGGCAAAGGTCAAGCCGGCTAGCAACTGCATCTGTGTCCCAATGGAAATGCCAACCACGTCAGGCTGTTCCTTCGCGACCTGCGGCAGAACCAACTGATTGCACAGATCTCGATAGACGTTCACCTGTTCATCCTCTAAACAGGCGAACACTTCGTTCGAGACGCCTGGGCGATAGCCGAGATTGCTTTCCATCGGATAGAAGACGAGCGAGGCAGGATAGTAGGCAGCAGAGAGATAGGCCATCGTCTCACGGAACGTGTTCAGCGCCCCTTCCAACAACTTCGCATCGTAGAACCGCTCACCACGGACGATCCGTTTCGCATCCTCCGCTCGTTCCGCCAGATCGAACACATCACGTTCATAGGCCTGCTCGACCACGGCGAGTTGATTCACCTCTCGTTCAGTCAGTGCGTTGGCCTTCTCTTTCGCTTGCAATGACTTGAGCTGCATCCCTAATCGAGCTTTCACCCAGATGAGAAAGTCCATGCTGAAGAAGTGATCCCACATCCCGATATTGATATCGCGCTGGATCACCGTATGACCCGCTTCTCGTAGGACCGCAGTCAGCGAAGGCAGGGCAAGATAAGGCGCCGTCGGCACCCACTCAGGGGGGAACAGCAACATGACCTTGGACTGCTTCCGATCTTCCTTCTTGATCGGAACCAAGCCATCGATTTGAACAAGTCCGGTGGCACTCATAAATGTCTGCCAATCCTGCATCTCAGGATGTTCAAAAAGGTCTTCCGGCAAGACCGCAGCAAGTGAGAGGGCGAGGCGTACTCTCCACCGTACGTTGAGCCCTTGAGCGATGCGAGAACGAAGCTGGAAGCCTTTCTCGTCATCCTGATCACATCTTCCCAGCCAGCGTCGGTGTCACCCCAGCGGTCTTGACTGATTGATATTGGAGATCCTTCAGCTTTCCTAATCCAAACTTTGAAATATAGAGGAAGATATATTCGCGCGTGTAGAGCCTCAGATCCCAGCCCGAGTTATGGTTTTGCTCGAACTGTCCAAACACCCGCTCAGCCTCCTCGATACTCATCCCATTCTTTACGGTGTAGTAGTAGTCCAGCGCCAGATCCCACTCCGGGTTCTTGTAGGCCGTCACACCCCATTTCTCCGGATGCTTCGCGACCGGGTTATGCCGACCCAGATCAAACGTGCCGAACCCGAGCGAATGGACATGGTCCTTATTCTGCTCAAGAAACTGCACCGACTGCCAGGCTTCCTCTTTCGTCTCGCCAGGAAATCCAAAGAAACCCATACAGTGGTTCCAGATCCCCGCCTCCGCCGTCAGCTTGAGGTGCTGCGTCATGATCTCCGTCGTCGTCGCCTTGTCCATCAGCTGCAGCACTCGCTCCACGCCGGACTCATAGCCGAAGTGGAGATACTTGCACCCGGACTCTTTCGCATCCTGCCAGACCGCTTCATCCAGCAGGCTCTTCTCAAACCGCATGTGAGTAGTCCAGGTAATATTCATCTGGCTCTCGATCAACCCACGCGTGAGCTTCCGAAACAACGCCGGGGGATAGGATTCATCAGTGAAATGAAAATGCTTTGCCCCGTACTTGTCGCGTAGGTACTGAATGTCAGCGAGCGCATCCTGGATCTTCTTGGACCGGTAGCCGGCCGTATAGCCTTCGCCGTGATCGCAGAACTCGCAACGACCCCAGTAACAACCGCGCGTCGCCAAATAGGGCAGAATCCTCGTTGGCACAAAATACTTCTCCAGCGGCAATCCATCAAAGTCCGGCGGCGGCAGCGCCGCGAGATCCTCCGCATAACTGGTCGATGACGTATGGACTCCGGTCTCGTCCTTATAGATCGTGTTCGGCACCTCAGCGAGACTCCGCTTCGCTCCCACCGCCGAGACCAGTTGCACAAACGCCGTCTCCCCTTCATAGACCACCGCACTGTCGAAGTACTGAAACAGTGGCGATTGGGACAGCACATCGCGTAGCCGCGTGACCGTATTGCCACCAATCGTGATGTGGATGTTGGGGAAGTGTTGTTTGATGAGGGCACAGAACGTCATCGTGGAGAACATCTGCTGCTGGAGGACAATCGAGATACCGATGACATCTGGTTGCTCTGCCTCGATCACCGGCTTCACGAGATGGTCAAACACATCACGGTAAATATTCACCTGCGTATCATTCACCGCATCAATGACTTCCGAAGAGACATAGACCTTGTACGACAGATCCGTCTCCATCGGAGGCATACAGATCCGCGCCGGTGCATAGACCATCGAAATCACCGACATCGCTTCACGAAAGACTTGAAGCGACCATTCTAGCTTATCGATATCATAGAACTGTTCACTTCTGATGATGCGCTTCGCCTCTTCCGCATTCTGGATCAACTTCGCCATCCGCTGATGGGTCACATCACACAGCGCGAGCTGCAGATCCATCTCATTGGCGTCGAGATCCCGCTTCTTCGAAAGCTTCCGCAGCCGGTCCAACTGCTGCGGCACCTTGCGAAGAACTCTCTTCAAAAAGTCCTCGCTGAAGTACCAGTCCCACATCTCCAGGTTGATGTCTTTTTGAATCACCGTATGGCCAGCCTGGCGGAGAACGGCAGTGAGAGAGGGAAGACTTAGATAGGGTTCCGAGGGAAACCAATCTGGCGGGAAAATCAGCATGACCTTCATCTTCCGGCCACTGGTGGCTTCAAGCTGTTGGCGATTGAGGAGGATCAGCTCCTTCGAGGCCCGTTCGCCTTTAGAATATTCGATCTTCACGCCGGCCTGATCCTTCCCTCAAACTGGCTCAAACTAATAGCAAAGCCAATGAGTTAGGCTTGAGAAAAGATATTGTACGGGGGTGCGAGAAAGAGATGCAAGGGCGGGATGGGATGGAAGGGCGCCCACATTAGTCCCGTGCTCCCCGAACGCGCGCCCCAGGAAGGACCTCGTTCGACGGGCGCAGTGGGACCAACATGGGCGCCCTTCCAATATAGAAAGAAAAGGACAAATAAAAGAAGCTGCGGTCAAATAGTCCTTTGTACTCGCTGAGGCCCCACGGTGAAACAGTGGTCCCTCAATGCGCGCAGTGAAGGACTATCTGACCACTCCTTAGAGAGAGATAAATAAAAAACGTTGTGGTGAATCAGAGCAGTTTCGTCGGCCGACCATAGACCTAAGATGTTGAAACGCTTACAATACTCTCGCCTATTAGCAATTCGATGCCATCATCTGCGTCAGTTAATGTGCATGAAGAATCCACCCCACCTCGATCCATTTATTTTTCCTAAGCTGACTAACACAGCCTCTTGTCCCATTTCATTTTTACTTATTCCCCTACCAGGAATAATGCATCCTAACTGCACCATACCTTGATCAGTCCTATGGCAACTATCTTGAATCGGAGATGTCCACATGAGCGATGATCTAAATGTAATCACCAAAGATCGGATCAGCAAGATTAGATTCTTAACCAGTGCCGAACAAGGCGCTTCTCAGTATCTTGAAGCTGCTAGCTTGGCTCTGACCGTATTGCACGATACCGTCGGTGGGAGCCACCCTCTGTATTCTGTACTTGATAATTCGCTAAAAAAGAACGACTACGGTGTGGCTCTCGCGGCTAGCCGCGGAGTAGCAACATTGTTTGAGCAAGGGAGCCTGAAAAGTCCTCGCCTGACTATTGCGCATGAGATTGAAGGAGATTTACTGGATATTGCCAACACCCAAGCACAAGCAGCCGAAATGACAAAGGACCTGAATCATAAACAGCTCCACCTGGCAATTGCCGCATTCTTGACTGGGGCGTCACTTGAAGACGCACTGCGACGGCTTTGTGATGCAAATGGCATCGCTTATGATGTAGGGAAAACTACAATTTCAAAACTTCAAACTGTACTCTACCAGCCAGCCAAGCATATCGAGATTATTTCAGCATCAGACAATAAGCAGATTACCACTTGGGGTGATAGCCGAAATAAAGCGGATCATGGTCGGTTTGCTGAAATCACACAAACTGAGGTGGTTACCATGCTCATGGGCGTTCGTGCATTCATTGACAGATACCTGCACTGATCTAGGAAATCTCTGCTTATTCTCCTTGAGGTCCATGGTATGTATGGCTCATTACCGATGGGCAGATCTAGACTTCCCAGGGTTTTATGGACACCGTTACACCGGGTTTGATGCAGCTTCAAACATCTCTGGGCTGCCCCCGCTTAGATGACTGTGAGCTTCCCCCAATTCCGCATGAAGGAAAAGGGGACAGGCTACTTTTTCTTGTATCTGCGCCACACTCCGACCATGAAGGCGTCCATGGAAACTGCAAGAAAAGTAGCCTGTCACCTTTTCCTCTCACGACGTGGACTCCAACCCCAATGCCGCAAAAGAAATGGCGACAGGAACCATTTCGTGGCGCGTGACGGTCCGCCCCCTTCCTTGCCCACCCATAGACAGAAGACAGAAAGATAGACCATATAGATCCTGAACAAGTAGAATATCGAAGCACATTATTTCAGCCAGTCTATGAATATGAAAATCGGAATCCCCTCTCCCTGCCCCCTCTGTGATGCTGAGCCAGTATCAGTGAGTCGTCTACCTGATAAAGACGCCTATGAGGTTGAATGTCGACGCTGCGGGAAGTTTTCCATATCAGGAACTCTTTACTCATCCCGCGACATTCCAAATACCCTCAGGCCTTGGCTATCTGCCTATACTCGTCAAGGTCAGAAACATGGCAATCCCACAAGAATGCTGATCTCCTCTAACATCGAAACACTCGGTCAAGATATGCAGAAAGTTTCGCCTAGAGATCGTGCTGAGCATCTACTGCAGCTGCTCATTAAGCAGACAAGCCATGTGGGAGCCCCTGTGGAATTCTCTGCAGAATGGGACTATCCCTTGGCAACCGCGCAGAATTCTCAAGAAGCCATGTTTCATCTAGGGGAACTGAAAAAGAAGGGGCTAATTAAGTTCCATAGCATGACCCATCTCCTCGTGACACATGACGGATGGGCTTATGGCAATCCACCGCCTTTTCCAACGGCGTCTCCTTCCAGGATCAAAGTTGATATGGCGACTGGGGAGAAGCAATGGGACGTTTTCATCTGCCACGCGAGCGAGGACAAAAGCACAGTCGTCGATCCACTCACAACAGAATTGGAGAAGCAAGGTTTACGTGTTTGGTTTGATCGCGATGTACTAACAATTGGGGATAGTCTCCGTCGAAAGATTGATGAAGGCCTAGGAAGTTCGCGTTTCGGAGTTGTTGTGCTTAGTCAAGCTTTCTTTACCAAGAGTTGGCCCCAGAGAGAGCTCGACGGGCTAGTGCAAAGAGAGCTCAACGAAGGAAAGGTCATTCTGCCTGTTTTGCACAATGTGACGCACGCTGACATACTCAAATATTCCGCCCCCCTAGCGGACAAAGTGGCCATCTCTACCAATCATGGCATCCCAAGGCTGGCACAAGAGATTATACAAGCCATTCGACCATCAGCCGATATTCGGGACAAGGCTGAATCCCCAACACCTATTGAGCCATCCGGTGCAGACGCAACCACAATATCGATCTTGAATAAAATTCCAATTCACCCCTCTAAGCATGACACATTGCCGTCATTGGGAGGAGAAAGTTCAACTGCATTCTTCAGCAACCGCTTCGCCAAATCATTCCCTGGCGTTCGCGGGATTCAGTGGTTTCGCAACCCAATCGAGGCAGTCAAGAGACTTGAGATCTTCTTCACCAACCCATTCGTCTTTAGAGATAGCCACCCTATTTGGTGGTGGCGTTCTGGTGACATGTATATCCAGAGTTTCTCCAAGCTGACGGAAGATACCGTGCTACTCGATCACCAAGAGCTAAGAATTGATGAATTAGCTGCGGTGAATAATGGTTCATATTATCAAGCATTCATATACATAAAAACCAAGCCCTCGCCACCATCAGGGTTATACGATACTTCGCGTATTCATGAGCAAGTTGCACTACAAGGCTATGCTGGAGAGGAGTTCGCATTGTTGCGTGGGAGGCCAATTACTAGAGCCGAATATGACGACGGGGCCGCCGTCATAGACGGCAACGTCGTCGACCTCAACGGAGAGGCCAGACTTCGAGAGATATACCTCACTTCTTATAATCTCATTATTGCGGCTCATGAGAGTCCAATTAACACCGACCAATTTTATGAATTACGAGCCGATCTACTAAATCGCATCCTTCGCGGTGAGGCCACCCTTGAAGAACTAACCAATGCCGTTCTCAAACTGCCTAGAAGAGAGTACTACAATAGACGATAAAAGGTGATTTGGGACGAGAACAACGTCGTACAGAAAAGGGGTCGGGAGTCTTAAATTCGATATACCACGGTAAGCTGAGTATCGCAGAGTGATGTTGCCTTGCTTTCTTACATTCCCTGAGACAGGTGCATGACAGCGGTTTCTGCGTGTTTAGTGGCTACGTCAGCATGGCCGGCTTTCCCATGCTCAATGGCTGCATTCAGATGTGCGATCCCTTCGTCCACATGCGGGCGATCCTTGCCACCATTCAGAGCATGTTGCAGCGCGGCTTCCGCATGTGCCACGAGTTCCGCGATGTGCCCCTGCTTGCTATGGTCCACCGCTTCTGTCGCGTGATCGAGGGCATCCGTGCGGTTCTGCGCTTCTTGACGCAGAATGTCACGCCGTGCCCCGCCCCCTCCTCCGAATACCGGTTGCATCGGCAGCACGGTGGTGGCGACTACGGCTAGGACTCCGGCCAGCGTAACAGCTCGTTGCGTCGTCGATCGTTTCATCGGCATTCTCCCTTTCCCAAGAGAAGTGAAAAGACCTGCATGGACCACCAGAACGCACCTTTCGTCTTTAGGGAGTATACAGTTTACTATCTCCCTCCTTCTAGTTGATAGGGTTTCTGTCGGTTCACCCACCAAGGAGTGAGGCATAACATTCTTGACAGCTTGCGAAAACGCTGTGTAGAGTTTGATTTGTTCTACAGTCTTTTTAGGCCGTGCCTTCTAACCATGTCGGGGGAACAATATGATCAGTAGATACTACCGTGCCATCCTCATCGTGGTTGCGCTTGGAGCGTTCGTGAGTGTGCCCATGGTGAATGCCTATCCGACCGCATCGGGTAACGTGAGCCAAGCCATCGATCACGCGAAGCAAGCAGTGGCCCATGGTAAAGAGGGGCATGTTGACGAGCTTGTGAAGCATGCGAAGACGGCGCTTGATTTTGCGGAGATGGGTGGCAAGGGCGTGGAGGTGAGAGAAGGGATTCATCACCTGAAAGAAGCCATCGCACATGGTAACGCTGGTCACACTGACGTGGGAATCGAACACATCGAGGCTGCCCTCAAGCATTTGTCCGAGATCAATTGATGGACATGATCCCGAGTGCATGCGATTAAGTATTGGGGTTGTGTCTTATTCTGAGTATGCCAGTCGATCAGTGGCCATCTGTACGTAAGCAATGGGTTCAGATCTTGTTTCTTGTATTGCTTGTGACCTAGACGATACCCATGACTTGACCACTCCGCATCGAATTCCCTGGGGTGCTCTATCACGTGGCCGTCCGAGGAATGCGCAACAAGACATCTTGTGAAGGGGGCTGGCTGTTGGAGACCTCCCCTATCACATCCTGAACCGCCCTCCTAGACAGAAGTTCCCGACTCGTTTCATTACCGCTCGAAGGGCTGTTGCCGGTTGGCATCCCCACGAGAGATAATATCTTCCTGAACAAACCACGCACCGTGGATCAATCAGAGATCAAGAACACGTACCCTCTCCTCTCCCCTATTTCACGCTGAGAGGGAAATGATGTGTCCCATTGATGGGACAGTGGAGCGTCGATCAGTCATGAATCTAAAGGGAGAGGAACAGCGGACTGAACCCCGAGTTGCAGTGCAATTTCAGGCTATGGTGTCCGGCTCGGTGGAGTCGGAAGGGACTGGCATCATTCTCGATCTCTCAAGGAGTGGATGTCGGCTGGAAAGCCCACTCCTCATGTTGCCTGGCCTCTCCTTAGAACTGCGTATCGCTATCCCCGGCCTGGAGTGGGCGCTGATGATTGATGGGGCCGATGTGCAGTGGGCAGACGAGGACCGGGCGGGGCTGGCATTTGTTCGCATCAGAGAGACGGAACGGCAGCGATTGAATGAGATAGTGGCGGCTCGACTCGCGAAGGGGGCTGATACCGGCGACGATGCACAGGGTGAGTTGATCCCGTTTGAGTTCCAAGGACTGGAAGCGGTGCTGGCGAAAGATCCCGAACTCGCCATCAAGAAGGGTCTGGCGTGGTTCGCTCAAGACCGGGTGGAATTCCTCTTTCGAGGAGGGAGCCTGCTCAGCAGAGCGTTTCCCACATGCACGCCAAAGTTTGCGGCCGCGCTCGGCCAGTTGGTGAAGGCTGGTAGCGACAGGGAGGCAGATTTCTCTCTGGCGCTTCTCCAGAACTATCTTGGTTCGACATCGACCGACGACGTCTTGCAAGAGATTGTGTCGCGCTTTTCCCATGACGATCGCATCATGGGCGGAGTCCGGGCCATCATCAATAGTCCCAGCATGGCCTCAGTCTCCGATGAATTCAGACTGGCGGAAGCCTGGCGGATCAAGAAAGAGTCGCTGACGCGCTGGCTGACAGACGAACGACAGGCGGTCAGAACGTTCGCTGAAGAACACATGGCAGAGCTTGACCGAATGATTGTGTTAGAACGGCGCCGTGTGGAGGTCGAACGGGAGCTACGAGAGAGGAGCCGACATGAGGACGAGTCAGGCCACGACGATGGTTACAGGGCGAAGCCCTTCTGATAAAGTCTCACGAGTTGGCCAAGACAACACAACGGGGGAAATTCAGGGAGCGTATCTGGCTTCGAGATTAAAACACTTCGCGAGATACGCTCCCGAGACATGCCCAAGAGACTCTAGCGGACTACTGTGCGGAATCACGTTCCTTTCTTGTAGACCCATATCCCAGCGCCCACAAGTCCCAGCAACGCGACTGTCAATGTTAAGAGGTTAATATCCATGGTGGCTCCTTTCATCTAAAAGCCTAACTTTCACCATAGGCGCTTCCAGCTGGCTTAGCGAGGTTTATAATGCTTGAGTTCTAAATCCAAGTGCAACACGACAGGCCCTAATGGGCTACGGTGTTGCCATGCTAAAACAATGCTACACACACTTGAGTGCTGAAGAGCGTG
>SWDI01000006.1:0-31744 GCA_005116955.1 Nitrospira sp.
AGCAGCACCGGCAGCAAGGCGAGGACGAGCACAATCTTTCCTCTCGGTGTGGTCATGACAGTCTCCTTTGCGACGGTCCGTATTATCTCTCTGCGCGATCCCTGCCGCAACCGTATGTCTCGGTTTTCGATTGCCAATGGCGCAGGAAGTCTACATCTATGATGAGACAGGCAAGCGCACCTACGTGGCAACGAACCAGGGGAGGGGCGACGCCCAACAACCGGTTGCAGCCGACGACGAAGGTATTATCTTCGTGAAAGGTCTGAGGAATGAGCGCGCTGTGGCTGAAGCGCAACAGTCGCTAATGCGACAAGGCTGAGGACCGCTTTATGGCAGTGCGATTTCAGCGCCGAACGTCCGCTTGTGGCCGAAAGCTGCCAGTCGATATATGTGCACTCTCACATTGTCTGAAGGATCAAATCTAAGCGTCTGCACGCTAGCAGTCTTCAAATACGCGAAGCTAGTTCCGGTGTGCGTTCCCTCTCAAGTACCCTGTGGTTTGACTTCTCCATTTCTGAAAGCTAGGCTTTATCGTCGGTATCTCTTCACATAATATAAGAGGCGTCATGGACACTCACCCGGCTGACCAGCTACGAAAGCTAATGACTGAACTCAACCGCGAGCCTCAGCTCAATAAGACTCAAACAAAAGCCCTCGTGAATATCCTCATCGACATGGCCGACCGCATTCAAACGATTGAACAACAGCAGGGCGAAGATTATTAATCTGGCTTCTAAGCGTGACGAGCGTACTTGTAGGTGCGCAGTCCCTCGCGGACTGGCTTCAGAGTAGTATCTCTATCGCGGCCACGATGCTCTTGGGCCGCTTGTTGCTGAGTATCACCTTGGGCGAACCTATTCAATCACCCTATGCGCCCATCGTACCGAGCCTGACGCAGACACGCCGAAACGTGTAGTACGGTTATCATTGGATTGCCCACTCAACAATACCGAGGATTACCAAATGATCTACTCGGAGCATCCTACAAAGCACTCCAAACCACGTCGCGTGGCCAAGCGCAAAGGCAAAAGCTTTAGTGGCCTCGACAAAAGGCCCACGAAGCAGCCTCCCGATACCAGCCGTATTCCGTGGTTTCCACCAAAATCCAAGATTGGGACGAATGCCTAACCGCGCGATTCAATCTCATTCAAAAAGCATAGAGTCTGGTCAACCAGTGACTCTCAACCTAATCAACCAGTGCTCCAAAAGTGGTTGGGGCATTGGCTTCCCTCCGATTGTTCACGAGAACAGAGGTACTGCTCGCTTCTTTGTGGGGAACATTGGAGCACCATGCCCCTAGAGCTTGTACATCACATCCGTTCGCAGCACGTATTTCTCTCCGCTAAGCACGACCGCTCCTTCGTGCCAAATCGAGTGCAAAAATACCAACGCGGTTCCTGTGGTCGGCTTGACCGATAAGTAGGGACGTCCCTGCATGGCTTGGTCTGCATCAGAAAAAAATCGAGTTTCCCCACCGGTCATTTCATCGTTGAGATAAATCATAAATGTTACTTCGCTCTGTTCGTAAGTTTGGAATGACATATATGCCCCATCCCGATGAGGCTGGAATGTCTGCCCTGCTCGATATCGGTAAAACCGCCACCGTTCATTGAATCTTACAAGCTGATGACCATCAATCTCCTTCGGAATCCACAACGCAGCCCGGTTAAACAAGACATCCGCCAGCGGTTTATCATCGAACAAGACTCGTTCATTATTTCTAAGTCCCTCAGCGATGACACCACCGACAGTTCCTGTTTCATAGCTGAAATCTTTGCTCCTGCGGATCAGCGCCATGCACTCTTCGGTTGGAAGAAACTCGTGTAGAATAAATATCCTGTTGGAATCTAATTCTTCCTTGATCATCTGCTGTACTCCGTGAGTGCCTCGCCAGGAAAGGGGATGATACCGCCTACTGAGGAATCCCTCTTGTGAAATTCAGTATCCTGATTACATCGCCTCTGGCAAACAAGGAGACTGGGGGGCCCGCATCAAGATTCGTTTCAAAGCCATGTCGCACACCGCCACATAACCTTCGTACGGATCTGCGTCGTTGGGACGTCGGGCCGAAAAATCAATTACGGCCTGGATAAATTCTGGATCAAAATATAGCGCCCACCCCCCGTAGCCCATTGACCAGGAGTCGTCGGAGTATGAGGTCGGGTCTCCGCCAATGTCCCATCGTAGTGGACCAGTGGTGGGTGGGTGCGTCCTGGCAAAGAAACCCACTCCGAGACCTGGAGTGATGACTTCTTCGACATTCGCTCGGACGCTCAAGCCTTCTGATCGGATGTTGGTAACACGGACACGCAGCGCCCCCTTCTCTACATAGATGGCTTCTCTACCCTCGAATCTGGCTCGTAGCACTTCGCAGTGGCTTGCGCAGGTTGAATCCATCAGATGACCTCGCTTACCTAGGATCGCCTTTAGCCCAGCTTGGGCCACCTGTTTTCATCATTATCTTGCCAGGACGAAGCTCTAGGCCCAAGTAATTATTGAAACCAGCTCGCTACCTCTTCTAGTGTCCTGGTTCAGCAGTGATAAGAAAACTACATCGTGTGGCGATTATAAGATTCTGGCTCTCTCAACATCCTTTTTAGGACGGCGGCGCAAAGCCAAAATGGATCCTGAATCAAAGCCGGTGGCAGGGTGCGCCGATCATGCCGAACGTTAGCTGGCGAATGTCCGCTTGTGGCCGAGACTTGCCGGTCGATAGGTGTGCACTCATACTTCATCTCCCAGATCACGCCGAAGCTTTCACACCTTGCCAATACCCTTTTCTGCCAGTCTTCAACAAGTTCCGTTCCACTGTCGATTTTGCAGAGATAGACAAAAAACCAGGGTTTCTGCCAAATTGGTTGTAGAAAGACAACATCCTCCGACCAAAGCACGATACGGCAGGATTGATACCATACAGGCAGGGTTCGAAACGGCTATGTCCACTTATTCCATCGTATTTTATAAGCCCTACGGGGTGCTTCCATGCTTTACCGATTTGGAAGGCAGACCGACGCTGGCGGACTACATCACGGTCCCTCGTGTTTATGCGGCGGGGCGTCTCGATCAGGACAGCGAAGGACTGATGATTTTGACTTCAAATGGAGCGTTGGCACACCGGATTACCGATCCGCAACACAAATTGCCGAAAGTCTATTTGGTGCAGGTCGAGCGGATTCCAGATGAACCAGCGATCGAACGACTCTGCACAGGCGTGCTGCTTGCTGGAAAGCGAACAAGGCCGGCGCAGGTGAGGTTGCTCGATACGGAGCCATCACTGCCAGAACGGCCTGTGCCCATCAGGTTTCGAAAAAACGTGCCGACAGCGTGGTTAGAGGTCACCATCCATGAAGGGCTGAATCGTCAGGTTCGCCGGATGACAGCGGCGGTAGGCCATCCCACATTGAGGCTGGTGCGCATCACCATCGGACCAGTTCGCCTGGGCGACCTCAACCTGGGTGAATGGCGAGCCTTGGAGGAGGAGGAAATCAAGGCTATCAATCAACTGAGCAATCTGTGAAAGGTGACCCCTTGGTCACTCTGTCGTTCGCCGCCCCAGTGCTTCTGCCGCAACCGTCGATCCAGCGGCTTACATCGTTTCTTCCAGCTGCTGGACCATGTCCTGAATGGTATCGAATCCTGATTGCCAGAACGCTCCGGACGTCATATCCACATCCATCTTGCTCAGAATATCTCGAGGGGATTGCGATCCGCCGGTGGCGAGCAAGTTCAGGTACTGTGGGACAAACGATTCCCCTTGCTCCTTGTACATTCTGTAGAGGGCCAGTACGAGCAGATTGCCAAAGCTGTAGGCGTAGCAATAGAACGGACTGGCGAAGAGATGGGGAATCATGAGCCACTCCCATTGAAACTCTTCCGGCACTTTCACAGCTTTGCCAAATTGCTGTCGAAGTTCAGTCAAATACGCTTTGGCTAGTTGGTCTCCGGTTGCCCCTTCCGCGACCATGCGATGCGCTGTTTGTTCGAAGCGAATGAAATAGGCCTGCCGCATTACGGTGGCATAGATGTCATCCAGTTGACTCAGGAGCAGGCCCTGTCGAACGGCTTTGTTGCGCTCGTTCGACATGAGGGTGTCGGAGAGAATGCGTTCACCGAAGACAGAAGCCGTCTCCGCCAAGGGGAGGGTTGAATGGAAGGTAAAGATCGAATGGTCTTTGGCCATCATTCCATGGACGGCATGGCCGAGCTCATGGGCCATAGTGGCGATGTCTCGGGCTTCCCCAGTGAAGTTCAACATCACGTAGGGTGTCAGGCCAGGCGCCACGCTGTAGCAATAGGCCCCGCCTAGTTTGCCAGGACGCGTTGGCCCATCGATGCGCCGTTCCCTCAGGACCTGTTCGGCCAGGTCTGCAAGCTGGGGAGAAAAGCCGCGATAGGCGCCCAGCACCATGCGGACGGCATCGGCATACGCATACTTCTTGGTCTCGGCCCGATGAGGGGCATAAATATGGTACCGACTCATCGGGGAAATCTTGCAGATCTTTGCTTTCAGTTTGAAGTAGGTCTGGAAGATCTTGACATTCTTGGCGCAGGTCGCCAACAGCACATCGACCGCTTGGTCCGGCACATCATTGCCGAGGTTGCGGGTGGCGATGGGAGAGGCAAACCCACGGAGCCCGACGTTCTCAGCTTTCCAGTCATTGACGAGCGTCCGATACATCTCTCCGAGCAGGTCTTGTTGGCCCGAGAAGACACGATAGAGTTCTCTATAGGCGGCCTGGCGGATTGATGCCTTTGGGCTCCGCACGTGGCTCATGAGTTCTTCGCGGTTCATGGTGCGGGTTTTTCCGCCGATTTTCATCGTGAATGTCAGACCGTTGGTCACCACGTCATAGAGCGTATTGACCGCGCTCCGTCCAGTGACATTCTTGACATTGATGATCTTCTCCTCTGATTCAGACAGTGTGTGAGGTGTATAGCGTCTGATGGTTTCCAGGTAGTATCGAAGGTCGCCGGCGTCGGTCATCAGCCGTGCCGCATTCTCCTGATCGACTCCCTGCCACCAGAGATCGAGAAACAGTAGGCGATTGGTGATGCCGGTGAGCCGCTCCTCTACCTGCGCCTTAAACGATCGCGCTTGGGTGTTTGTGGTGTTTTCCGAAAACCAGAGGTAGGCGAATGCGCCAAGCCGGGCAGACCCTTCTGCGATCGATTCGGTGATTATTAGGAGCGAGTGGAAATCAGTGCTCGCCATGGTGGCCTGGAGTCGAGGACGAGCTGACTCAATCTGCACAACCTGTGCATCCAAGGCCGCCAGATGTTGCTTCAAATCTTTCAGCGGGTTCTTAACGAGGTGGGTGAGATCCCACTGGTTGGATACAAGGGACGTGGAAGTCTTCTGTCGAACCGGACGTCTGGCGGCCATGCCGAGTCTCCTCTCAGGTAAGTTGTGTGCCAGGAACAGGCGGTAGTGTATCACCAGGCCACGGCGAGATTGGAGAAAATTGCCAGACTAAACAAGGTCGCTGCGTTGACAGGCCACGGCTATGGTGTAAGAATTCTTTGAACGGAGAGAGGGATGAACGATCACGAACTCCATCGCATTGTCCAGTATGTTACTGCCAGTACATCCTATGCCCGGGAGACCGTGGGGGACATTCTGCGCGTGGGGCTGAGAGAACTCTCTGCGCTCGCGACCCATTCAACTCGATCATTTGATCGTGAGACGCTGCTCGAATATGTTTCCCAATGGACGATCAAGCAAACGGGGCAGCCAGAGCCGTTGGTGCGTGAGGTATTGGGATGTGCGGGCAGATGGTTGGATGAAGTGGCCGATGAACTGGCTAAGCGGCAACCTGAGCTGTCGGGCCTGTCCAGTCACGATGAGGGGGATTCGGGGGTCGCGTAAACGGTGGCACGGTTTCGCTCACGAAAAACATTCAGATTGGTGACGCTTCTGCGAGGGCGGCAGTCAGAACCGATGCCAGCCTGGAAACGGGAAGAGGAGGGGCTTTCTGGCGAACTTCACGATCGGTGGAACATGCTTCATCGTCACTGCGCCGATCAATCAAGCCACCTCCGTGTGGGCCGCCTCGTCCGTCGGCTGACGCACTATGATTATGGGGTGAGGGAATCCGCGTTCGCTGAATTGATGCTTGGATCAGGCACACGCTGTAGCGGCTTCATGACGTAGTGTCACGTGAGCCGCTTCCGGGCATTGTAAATGCGACCGCCGATTTGCTGATAACGTTGAAAGACCGCAATGGCCTCATTTCGGCACAGGTTGCGAGTCACGGAAATTCCGCGATCTTCCAGCGTGGCCACCCAGTTTCTAGGTTTCGGAGCTTCATCGAACCCGATTGCCGTCGCATCGGACCCTCGCGCGGCGCAGACGACCTTGCGAACCCCGGACCAAAGAATCGCGCCATAACACATGGCGCAGGGTTCACAGCTCGTCACGAGTGTGAGCTTCGGCATACCAGGAGCGCCGAGATCGAACTGCTTCAGAGTCGCGTGTGCGTTGGCGAGGGCGACCACTTCGGCATGAGCAAGTGAACA
Organism: Nitrospira sp.; assembly: GCA_005116955.1. Lineage (GTDB taxonomy): Bacteria > Nitrospirota > Nitrospiria > Nitrospirales > Nitrospiraceae > Nitrospira_D. The sequence continues at coordinate 6,517 of SWDI01000006.1, forward strand.
GTTGGTGGGTTCGACGACGTTTACCCCAACAGCGATGAGTCGTCCTGTCTTGGTTTCGAAGACTGCCGCCCCAAAGGGGCCACCGGTCTGAGCGGTGACGTTGGTCAGTGCGAGCTGGATGACGAATCGCATACGATCGGACGCCGCCACGATCGGGTTTTGCTGCCGACGCGCAAGACGGATGGCCCAGGATGGGAGGCGAAAGGGAGATGTGGATGGGAACCCAGACGTCACGACGGCAACGAAAGCTTCAACGCCTCAAGATTCTTCGTCACCATGGCATCGCCGTTCCTCGTCGAGACGTCAATGCCCGCCGCACAGACAGTTCGGCATTCGTCGAACCGCTCCAGCTTCTGGAGAGATTGTGCGAGCCCATAGTAGGCAGCTGAGTAGGTGGGTTTTACCGTGATGCATTGCTGCAGCGCCTTCGCGGCTTCGTCAAAGTTCCCGTCGTCCATATAGGCTTTCCCCAACCCAAACCAGGCGACATCGTCGCTCGGGTCCATGGCCAGGAATTTCTTCAGCGGTTCGATTCGTGGATTGGGCATGATAGCTCCTGTTGTTCGTGGGAAACGATAACAGTGCTGGCGCACATTGTCTATGGCGTTTTCTGCATGATACTCTGACTTGGAATTGCACGTGACTGTGAGGGTGTGTATGGGGAAGACAGGTCTCGTCTATCATCCGGCGTATCTTGAACATGACATGGGAGCTGGCCATCCAGAATCTCCCAATCGGTTGCGCGCGATCGTGCAGCGACTGGAGGAGAGCGGAATCGCTGCTCGACTGGTCAGGATCGAGCCGAGAAAGGCCGAGGATGAGTGGATCACGCAAGTCCACAACTCCAATTATCTGGCAGCGCTCACCCGCCAAGCACCCGCGAGTGGCCGCGTCTCGCTCGATCCTGATACGTCCATGTCCCCAGGCACACTGCATGCTGCGTATGTAGCGGCAGGAGGGGCATTGGCGGCGGTCGATGCCATCATGGCACAGGAGGTCGATCACGTATTCTGCGCTGTTCGGCCTCCCGGTCATCATGCCGAAGCGGGACAAGCGATGGGGTTCTGCTTCTTCAATACTGTGGCGATTGCTGCCCGCTATCTCCAGAAAAAATATGGGCTCACACGAGTGCTGATTGTCGATTGGGATGTCCACCATGGGAATGGGACGCAGCATAGTTTCGAGAACGATCCTTCTGTCTTGTTTTTCAGTACGCATCAATATCCCCATTATCCCGGCACGGGTCGAGAAACCGAGCGAGGCAAGGGAGCTGGGGAAGGATTCACTATCAATGTGCCGATGGAAGCCGGTGAGGGAGACGACGAGTATCGCGCTGTGTTTCAGAAAGTCCTGGTAGCGGCAGCCGATGATTTCAAACCAGAGTTTGTCATCATCTCAGCCGGCTTCGACGCGCATAAGGATGATCCGTTGGCAAGTATGGGATTGACTGAATCCGGCTATGCGGAGTTGACCGAGATCGTGGCGGGTATCGCCACACGCCACGCGAACGGTCGTATTCTCTCTTCACTCGAAGGCGGATATAACCTGACGGCGCTCGCGGCCTCGGTCGAGGCCCACATCAAGACGCTGCTTGCCGTATGAGGCGCGCGTACGTCATCCCAATTCTGATGGTTGTCCTGGCTGGGGCCACCTATCTGTACTATACGGAGATCAAACCAGTCGTGATTTTCGGGTTGCGTGATGACTATGCCCATGCCATCCCGTTTCAGAAAGTTCCTGATGGGCTCGCAAGCCTCAAAGCCGAATCCTGTGGCCAATGTCATCGCGAGATCTATGAGGAATGGAAGACGAGCATTCATGCTCATGCCTACGAAGATCCGTTTTTCCAGGCTTACTGGAAAAAGGATAAGAACATTTGGGTTTGTCTGAATTGCCACACACCGCTCGAGAATCAGCAGCCCACGCTGGTGAAAGAGATTCCACGTGGACGAGTCGAGAAAGCCGTTCAAGAGCCAAATCCGCGCTATGATCCGGAGTATCAAAAGGAATCGGTGACCTGTGCGGCCTGCCATGTGCGAGACGGCGTGATCCATGGGCCGTTCGAAGATTCCGTGGCGCCGCATCCGACGAAATTTGATCCGAATTTTAAAACAGCTCAGCTGTGCTATCGCTGCCACAATGTGGTGTCCGGCCCGGCCCAGTTCTACAATGTGGGACCCTGCGGGACGTATGCGGAATATGAAGGCCAGTACTGGCAGGAGCAGGGCTTCATCTGCCAGAGTTGCCACATGCCGGAGATTGAGAGACCGGTGGCTCTGGGGGGACCGATCCGCAAGGGGCGCCAACATCTCTGGCGAGGCGGGCATGATCAAGGGATGGTCTCGCGAGCGATTGCTGTCCAGGTGAAGGCCGACACGGATGTGCCGAAGCCTGGCGATCGTGTCGGGTTTACGCTCACTCTGACAAATGCCGGTGCTGGGCATAAGATCCCAACGGGTGACCCCGATCGATTCTTTACGGTGGAGTTCCTCGTCGAAGATCAGCAGGGACACATACTGGAGCAGCAGAGTTCCACGATGGGGCGGTGGATACTCTGGCAGCCTGTCATTATAGAGTTGTATGATAATCGACTGTTCCCGCAGACCAGCCATGACTACCAGTTTGCGTATCGGATACCCGAGAAGACGGACGGACTCAAGCTGAAGACCAGAGTGCGTTACCACATTCTGACCGACGGACAGCATGAGATGCTGCGGGAGAAATACGGCCTGACCGGCGAAGATCCCTATCGATTTGTCGTCTATGAGCGAGAATTTCCGTTGTCGGGCGAGTTGAAAACCGCATTGGAGCAACAAGAAACCCGGCTATCGCACGTCCGTCGCCAACAAAATGGCAACAGTTGTAAAGCTGTCGCGCACAGCTGAATCGCCCGTCGCGGGCTAGAAAGAGCCAGGCATCGTGACACATCCATTACTCATCGATACTGAATCGCTTCAGCAGCAGTTAGGTCAATCGGGCGTGGTGATTATCGACGTGCGGGGCAAGGCCGCATATGAATTCGGCGGGCATATTCCCGGGGCCGTGCATTCCACATGGCATGAATACAGCGATCCCAATGCCGTCGCGAAAGGCTTACTCAATCCAGCGCTCGGCGAGATCGAGCGTATTCTTCAGCGGCTCGGGGTCAATCAAGACAGTGAGGTGGTGATTTATTCCAATCCGTTCGACAATTGGGGCGACGAAGGGCGGATGTTTTGGATGTTGGACTATTTGGGCCACACCCGGTTGCGTATTTTGGATGGGGGGTGGGTGAAGTGGACGGCGGAAAAGCGACCGTTTGAGCATGGACTGGTTTCTCCAACGAGGGGAAACTTCACCGCTCGACCACGTCTGGATTTGATCGCATTGAAAGATGATCTGAAAGACCTCGTCAGGGGGCCGCATCCGAAGACGGCGATTCTCGATGCGCGCAGCGTTGAAGAGTATCTCGGGAAAGAGCTGTCGGGTATCCCACGGCCCGGTCACATCCCCTCAGCCATACACGTGGCGTGGAATGGGTTCTTGAATAAGGATGCGACGGTTAAAGATCTGTCCGTGATCAAGGAGATGTTGGTCGCAAAGGGGATCGGCAACGGACAGGACGTCATTTGTTACTGTACTGGCGGCGTGCGATCAGCCTGGCTCTATTTCATCCTCAAGCTTGTCGGGTATTCAAAACTCAGAAACTATCCTGGGTCGTGGTGGGAGTGGAGTCGAGACTTCGCCTGTCCAGCCGAAAAAGATCTTCATGCGCTCCAGAAAATGCTTGGGTTTGGTCCAGCCGCCAAACCTTCTTGACAGTCTTGAGGAACGCTGTGTAAGGTGAATTTGAGTATTTCCCAACGTAAAATTTCGCATCTTCAACCATCAAGGAGGCAGCCATGATGAGAAGAATCTGTCGTAGTGCGATGTTGGTATTTGGACTTGGCGTATTAGTTGGCGTGCCGGTGCTGAATGGGTTAGCGCTCGCCGGCGACAAGCATGTGGCTGAAGCGGTCGAACACGCGCGAGGCGCCGCATCACATGGGAAGGAAGGGCATGCGGATGCCTGTGTTGAGCATGCGAGTGAAGCACTCAAACATGCGACGGCTGCTGGACTGAAAAATCCCCATTTGATGGAAGGGATCAAACACCTGACGGAAGCTGTGAAACATGGCAAGGCCGGACATGCCGATGCATGCACGGAACATGCAGATGGCGGCGCGACGCATTTGGCAGAGGTGAAGTAACGCTGCAAGGTTCGTCGCTGACGTCTTTCAGCGGTCAGCGAGTTTTTCAGACGGGCAGGGACACACTCCCTGCCCGTTCCGGTATGCAGGGAGTGTGACATGCGAGTCGGGTTCTACCAATTCGATCCACAGTTCGGCGAGGTGGCCAAGAATCTGGAGATAGTCACGGCCAAGCTGGACCACGTGGAAGCCGATCTCATCGTGTTGCCGGAGTTGTTCGCGTCCGGATATCAGTTTCTTTCACAGCACGAAGCGCACCAACTCGCTGAGCCGGTTCCTGATGGCCCCACGGTCCGTCGTCTGGTTGACATCGCGAAACGCCGCAAGATGCATCTTGTGGCGGGACTTCCTGAACGATCTGGTTCCCGCTGCTACAACTCCGCCGTGGTCGTGGGACCGTCTGGTTTCCTGGGATGCTATCGGAAAACCCATCTCTTTTTCGAAGAGACACAATACTTCACGCCCGGTGACTCAGGCTTTCTTGTGTGGGACGTTGGGGCTGCGAAGATCGGGGTCATGATCTGTTTCGATTGGTACTATCCGGAGGCGGCGCGCACCCTAGCGATGCAGGGGGCCGAGATCATTTGCCATCCCTCCAATCTGGTCTTGCCGAACTGCCCGGATTCCATGCCGGTCCGATGTCTCGAAAATCGGGTGTTTGCCGTGACGTGTAATCGCATCGGCAGCGAAGAACGGGGTGGCAAAGAGCGGTTGACCTATATTGGCCAGAGCGAAGTGGTCACTCCGAAGGGGGTGATTCAACATCGGGCGTCGCATGACCAAGAAGAGCTGACGATTGTTGAGATTGATCCGGCGCAAGCCCGCAACAAGAGTTTGAATCGCTACAACGATCTGCTTCGCGATCGCCGCACGTCGCTCTACAAGATGTAACCCAGACCGCGTCATCTCCTGCTGAGAGCAGCCCAGTGCTTGCGCAAGTTGCGTTGGCAGAGTAGGATTTCGCTCTATGGACACCAAACTCCGTAAAGGGATGTTTCTGATCGCGGCACCAAGCCTCCGCGATCCGAACTTCCGCCAGACCGTTGTGTTGCTGTGTGAACATGGATCGGAAGGAGCGCTCGGCGTCATCGTGAATCGTCCGACGGCCATGTCCATCTCTGAGGCCTTGCCTCAGGTTCCGGTGCTTGAGGGATCAGCCCATGTGCTCTATGCCGGTGGTCCTGTGCAGACGAATCAAGTGATGCTGCTCTACCGAGGTGATCAGTTTCCGGATAATGCGCACCACGTGTTCGACGGAGTTTGCCTTGGCGGAGACGTCAGCATGGTCGAACGCATTCTCACCGGTGTCGGGACGAAGGAATCTTTCCGCGCCTATCTTGGCTATTCGGGGTGGGGGCCAGGCCAGCTGGAGAATGAAATGAAAACCGGCTCATGGATCACCTTACCCGCGGATTCGCAGGCAGTGTTTGAAAAAGAACCGACGCGTGTCTGGGGGGATATTCTTCTCACGCTGGGCGAAGCCTATCAGCCGTACGTCGACATGCCCTTCGATCCATCCTGCAACTGAAGCCTTCGTGCGTTCCGACCGACATCGACTCCATCATCATTGAAGCGTACCCACGCCGAGTGCTAGGCTCGTCTCTGCTGTGAGGGAGAGTGGTTTGTCGCGGAGGTCATCCGTGTCTGCATGATCGTTCGGATGCAAGGTTCCTGACGCGATCGTCACATCGAACGTGGAGTTGGATGAGCGAGCGTATACGAAGAGGGAGAACACATACGTGAATCAGCCAGAGACGTCTCGGCCCGGAGCCGAGGCCTTATTGAGAAAATTACACGAACGCCCGCACCAGCCGATCGGGAGATGGCTGCGGGCCCCGGCCCATGTGCACTATAAAGCCTTTCGCATGTCCGACCCGCCGGCGCAGCGTCCAGCCAGTCGGTTAGAATTCCAGTCGCTGTTGGGACATCTTAAGATTTCTTCCGAGATGACCTCCGTGAGGGAGAATTTCGGCTACGGCGTGAAGGAAGCGGAAAACGGCGATCGGCTCATCCTCATCTGGCAGGCCCATACGGAATACTATAATTACCAGCTCTGGCATGTGCCATCGCCAGCGAACGGCGCACCAACTTTTGGACCACTGACGTTTCCGGAGTACACGTTTCCCGTGGAGCCGCTTGGGTCGGTGGTCTGCCGCTTGGACATTCTGCTGACGGCGGGCATGCTTCCGCCGCGCCATGAGCTGCGCGGACTGATGCCTGGCCCGGTTTTGTACGGCAGCCGAATCTTCAATGAGCAGACCTGTGTCGCGACCAGCTTTACACCGGACGACCAAGGGCGAGAACGGTACTGGGTCAGTGTCGGACCATTGCAAGGCGATCCCTCGCGTCTAAAAGATATTGTCGATGCCATCGTGCGGATCGAGACCTATTATCATTTGCTGCTGATGCAGAAGCCGCTATTCTCCGCCGCCATCGATCAGGTCTATAAATTCGAACAGGTTCACTTGAAACAGCGAGAAATTATTACGTCTCATATCGGGCACGCGAACGCGGAAACCTTGCAGCGCTGGTTGAATACCCTCACGCAGGATCTGCTGAAGACTAACCGCATGGCTGGAACACTGCACTTCGAGTTGTCCGCCTCGCTCCCCTACGACAGGATCGTGCATTCCACCCTGGCGTCGTTGGCAGAGAAACCCCTAGAGTCGTATCGTCCGACCTCGGACTATGTGCTGAGCGGCATTACGGGTGTGGCGGAAGGCTATCAGCAGCTCTTGAAGCGGATCGACACGCTGCGAGGCGGCTTCGAGGGCATCATCACTATCATTCGCACCCGCATCGACTTGATCTTGGAGGCGCAGAATCTCGCACTGCTTCAAAGCGTGGACAAAACGACCAAGAGCCAGGTCTTGCTTCAGCATACGGTCGAAGGGTTGTCGGTCATCGTCATTGCGTATTACCTGGCCGGACTTTGTGGATATGTGTTCAAAGGGTTTCAGGAAATGGGTTGGCTCAAGAACGCGAATATTGCCTCGGCGATTTTTGTTCCCATCGCTATCGGACTTGCCTTTGGCATCACCACGTTCAGTAAAAAGTATTTGCACAAGAAGCTGGAAGATGAACAGCCTAAGCAGAAAACTGATAAGTCAGAGGTATAGCCCACCGTCAGCAGTGACTCAAAGTTCTACAATCCTGCGTCGCTGATCCAGGCTGATAAGCCTGGAGTGCGCCGACACATCGTGCTCTCTTCGATCATACCGCTCACCTACATTCCAGGACCTAGTACAGCATTGTATCTGAACTAGAGATTTCACTAGTTCCAACAACGGTCAGAGATGACCATGCGTGCATGGCTGGTTGTCATCTTCTGTTATCGGATTCGATACACCTGATGGATCTCATTTGATACATGCATTGACGTTTGAGAAACGTGCTGCACGGTGCTTCGAAATGCAATGCGGTCTATGAGGCTGAAAGTAAAGAGATTGTGTGCGACCTCTCCGATGTTTTACTCCTCTGATTTACTACTGGCATCTCGCTTGCTGTTACCTGCTGTTAACAGATGCGAGTTAGCGAGTCGAGCTGCAAGTAATATCTGCTGGCTCAAGTGTTGTCCATATCAGATTAAGTGAATTGCGGAAAGGAGGTCATTATGCGGTTCACTTCAGACCATGGATCAGCACATATCAGTGGTCGCAAGTTAATTCACTTACAGCATAACGAAAAGGGGATTTTACGATGACAGATTTTAAGACGATGAAAACGGAACCGGCAAAGCTCGATAATAAAACGCGAAGGCTTGAAAAACCTAAGACGAATGACCCGGAACTTGGACCGTTACAGCTTCTCCCCGGGAAATGGGCGAACCTGCCAAACTTGCCAGGCCGCGGGTGGAATATGATCGCACTGCCCTTTGTGGCGCCGCCGCCGCCGGGTGTCCCTTTCCCCCTCAATTATCGGTTGCTGCTGAATCAATACAATGAAGAGCTTGAGTTTACTCTAGTCGATAAGGCCGTGCCGAATCGTGGCGTCCGTCTCGCTCCAGGGACTCCTGCTAATACCGATCAGTTTCTCGTGGCGTTGGATTATCAGCAGAGGATCACACAAATTGCTTCTGATGATTTTCCCCAAAGCACGGTGAGACCTCCAGATGGTAGCACCATTCACCATGAGCCGGGCTTGTGGTTGCATATGATTAACGGCATCACGGACGGCCTGAATATTGGGCGGCTCGCAACGATTCCCCATGGCGACTCGGTGTTAGCCTTAGGGCGAAGCAGTGAACACTCGGGTGCATCAAGCATCCCTGATATTAGTGGTTTGCCGATCGGAGTCGATCAAGATCTCAAGAATCCCTATCTGGCTCCGTACAAGCATTTTAATGACAATTTTTTTAAGGGCTTGTTCAACCCTGTCAGCCCAAACGATCTGCTTGAAGCTGCGAATCAAGGGGTGGATATTGTGAAGACGACGGTCCTTGATGTTGACTCGACGCATCCGACGGGTGGGGTGGTCAACATTCCTTTTGTCGTGAGGCAGGCCAATGCGACTGTTGTGAAGTCCACATTTTGGATTCAGGAATTGGCGGAGAAAGATAAGTATAAGAAGCCGAAGCTCCGTCTGCAATATTCACAGTTAGTGATGCTGGACTTCTTCCCACGTGTGGATGGTTTGCCTCCCGGCTGCTGCCCCGGTCAGATTAAATGGCCGCATGTGAGTATCAATACAATGGAGAAGGTCGTCGAATAGCATTTCTTTAACTCACGCATCGAGGCCGTGGCGGACGCTCAGTTCGCCGCGCCTCATGCGCTGGGAGGTTCCGGCTTGAGTGCATCCGCCAAGAATCGCCCGGTATGTGACGCGGCGACTTTGGCGATCTGTTCGGGTCTTCCTTCCGCCACAATCTGTCCACCGGCGGCGCCGCCTTCTGGGCCCAGGTCGATGATCCAATCCGCGGATTTGATGACGTCGAGGTTGTGCTCGACGACCACCAGGGTGTTGCCGGCGTTCACAAGTTTGTGGAGAACGGCGAGGAGCTTCTTGATGTCGTCAAAATGGAGGCCGGTGGTCGGTTCGTCCATAATATAGAGCACGTCTTTAGCGGAGGTGTCCTTCAGCTCGGCGGCGATTTTTAACCGCTGGGCTTCGCCGCCGGAGAGTGTCGTGGCCGATTGGCCGAGGCGTAAATACCCCAGGCCGATGGAGGTGAGAAGGTGTACGCGTTCCTGGAGCTTGGGCATCCCAGTGAAGAAGGAGAGCGCCTCCTCCACGGTCATGCCGAGCACGTCGGAGATGTTCTTGCCTCGGTAACGAATCTTCAAGATCTCCGGTCTAAAGCGCTTGCCGTCACAGACCTCGCAGGGTGCGTAGATATCCTCGAAGAAATACATCTCTAACTTTTCCACACCGCTGCCTTCGCAGCGTTCACAGCGACCGCCAGAGGCATTAAACGAAAAGTGGCCTGGTGTGAATCCTCGCGTGAGTGCTTCCCGCTCGGAAGCAAACAGCCGGCGGATTTCATCGAAGGCTTTCAGGTAGGTAATGGGGTTGGAGCGAGGGGTGCGCCCGATCGGCTGTTGGTCGATCAATCGGATACCCTTGAGATGCTCGATGCCCTTGATGGCTTTGAAGTGTCCCATGGGAAGGGAGTCCACGCGAAATGCACGAGCCACGGCGCGGTAGAGGGTATCCTCGACTAATGTACTCTTGCCAGAGCCGGAGACGCCGGTGACACACACGAGCATGCCGAGGGGAATGCGAACGAACAGGTCTTTCAGGTTATGTTCAGCCACGCCGGCCATCACCAGCATCTTGCCGTTGCCGGTTCGCCGCTTGACGGGCAGGGGAATGCGGTCTTCGCCTCGCAAGTATCGAGCAGTCGTGGGACGACGGTCCTGGATGAATTCCTTGGCTGATGCCGCACAGACAATCTCGCCGCCCTTTTCACCGGAGTGAGGACCGAGTTCAACGATGTAATCCGCCGATTCGATCATGCGGCGGTCATGCTCAACGACCACGACGGTGTTCCCAGTATTGGCAAGATCGTGGAGAATCCCGGCGAGGAGGTCGGTATCCCTTGCATGAAGGCCAATCGTCGGTTCGTCGAGGACGTAGAGTGTGCCGACAAGCCGGGAACCCAGCTGGTTCGCCAGCGCGACTCGCTGTGCCTCACCACCGGACAGCGTCTTCGTCTGCCGGTTGAGGGTCAGATACCCAAGGCCGACGCGCTGGAGGAAACTCAGTTTGGCCGTGAGCTGGCGGAGAATATCTGCAGCGATCGCTTGCTCAGTGTGCGAGAGGGATAAGGAGTCTACCCACCCTGAAAGACTCTCGACGGTCCGTTCTGTCGTCGCGTGAATGTCGGTATCGGCGATTTTTACAAACAGCGCGTCCGGTTTCAGGCGACTGCCATGGCAACCAGGACAATCGAAAGGCGTACGGTAACGGCTGAGAAAGACACGGACATGGAGCTTGTAGCGTTTGCCTTCCAGGTGCTCGAAGAAGTCGTTGATCCCATCGAAGGACTTGTCACCTTCCCAGAGCAGTTGCTGGGTATCCGTGGGAAGCGATGTGAAAGGGATCGTGATATCGACGCCTTTCCGTTTCATCGCAGTCAGCATCTGCTTCTGCCACCAGGCGGAGCTGGGTTTGCTCCAGGGTTCCACCGCTCCATCGGCAAGTGACTTGGCGTGGTCAGGGATCACCAGTTCAGGATCGTACCGCAGCACATTGCCGAAGCCTTTGCACTCGGGACAGGCGCCGAGCGGATGGTTAAAGGAAAAGAGAACCGGCCGCAGGGGCTCAAAGGTTCGTCTGCATTTCTGACAGAGGAATTGCGTGCTGTACGACTGCTGCCCATGACCGATGAGGTCGATCGAGCAGTGGCCCTCTCCTTCGCGAAAGGCTGTTTCCACCGCTTCGACGAGACGAGTGCGATTGTCGTCTCTGATGATCAAGCGATCGAGGACGATGTGGAGCGAGTGAGATTGATGGAGTCGAGGCTGTCCGGCCTCGTGCAGATCGACAATCTCGTCGTTTGCTTTGAGCCTGGCAAACCCACGCGTCAGGAGTGACTGGATGCATGTGGCCTCTTCTTTGCGCGAGGGAGTCGCTATTGGGAAGAGCACCATCGCCCTGGCCTCGGGCCATCGAGTAAGGAGGTCGTCTGCCACGCTGTCTGGCTGGAAAGATCGGGCCTCTTGCTTACAGTCAGGACAGATGGACTTGCCAATCTTGGCGAAGAGCAGGCGCAGGAGATCGGCGATCTCCGTCGTCGTCCCGACCGTGGAGCGGGATGTCCGCACCTGATTCTTCTGTTCGATGGCAATCGCCGGCCGGACGTTGATCAGCCGATCCACATCCGGGCGAGCCACCTTGTCGAGAAACATGCGGGCATAGGTCGAGAGCGATTCGACATAGCGCCACTGGCCTTCGGCGAAGATGGTGTCGAACGCCAGCGAGGATTTCCCGGACCCCGACACCCCAGTAATGGCAGTGACTTTGTTGTGGGGAATCTGGAGCGAGATGTTCTTGAGGTTATTCTGTCGAGCCCCTTCGATGATGAGATGATTGGTCGAAGGATTTGTGGGCAGAGGGTTCGGCACGGTGATCGCTGCTCCAAAAGAATGACCGATCATGGTAGCAACAGTTGAGGGTTGGTTCAATGAAGGAACAGGGGCGAGAGTGGCCGAGGCTGGTTCTTGCCTTTGTGTGGTGGAAGCGTAGAATGCGCGCCTACGTAGCAGACCCTGGTTCTGTCAAAACCCGTATGGCGACAATTTATCTCTCCTCTACATATGAAGACCTGAAAGACTACCGTCGCGTGGTTTACGAAGCGCTGCATAAGGCTGGTCACCAGGTCATTGCGATGGAAGACTATGTTGCAGCGGATCAGCGACCGGTCGAGAAATGCCTCAAAGATGTGGAGGAGTCTGACATCTATGTCGGGCTCTTCGCCTTCCGCTATGGCTATATTCCGCCCGCCAACCACAACAATCCGAACGGATTGTCGGTCACTGAGTTGGAGTTCCGGCATGCTGAGCGACTCAAGAAACCCTGCCTGACTTTTGTGGTCAACGACACCACGGCGTGGTCCCGAATGTTCGATGACGCCTATACTGCAGATGACAAAGGCGCGCGGATCAAGGCGCTCCGGCAACACTTGATGACGGAGAAGCTGACGAGCCAATTTTCAGACCCGTACCAGCTCAGTGCGCTCGTGCTGGTGGCAGTCACAAGGTATTTGACTGAAAACAAACAACCGGCAACAGTGAGGGTTGAGGGATCGGGTAGCATAGCGGCTGGTACCCAGAATATTGCAATACGGTCGCGTCCCCAAAGTCTGGAGATGGTAGAGCCAGTTGTAAGTATAAGTAGGATCCTGATCTCCTATCGGCGCGAGGGTAGTGCTGATGTTACAGGGCGTATTTATGATCGGCTCGTCCAGCAGTTTGGACGAGAGGCGGTGTTCAAAGACGTGGATTCCATTCCTTTGGGCGTCGACTTTCGCACCTATTTAGATGAACAGGTGAGTAAGTGTGACGTGTTCCTTGCTGTGATCGGGAGAGACTGGATGAAAGCAGAGGGCCGCAAGGGAACCCTAATCTCCGGCTAAGTCGGGCTGAGGGCCAGGATATTGGCTCGTGCCAGGGCCATGAGGGCCTGCTGCGCTGCCGTGGTGAGGCGTAACAGCGTGGGGCTTTTGTAAACCAAGAGGGATTGGCCTCCGCTTCGCTATGGGCTGCCATTCATCCCCGCTCTTCCGAGCGGGGCATCCTGGCAGATCTTCGTGAAAATCAGGGTCGGATCTTGTATTGTGCACTGCAAGAGCTGATTCGATCCTTGATGTACCTGTCCAAAAGAGAGACTGCTTAATTGGTTTGTGGTGCAGAGCGGCTGACGTATTTATGCAGGATGCTGGCGATTAGGCTTTGATAGGGCAGGCCTTCTTCGGCGGCGCGCTGCTTGAGCAGCTCAAGGTCGGCGGTCGATAATCGGATATTGATTCTGGCGTCCTTGCGCATATAGCGATGGGCGGCTTCTATGGCGGTCTTTCTGGCCATGGCCTGATTCTTCACCGGCCTGAAGGCACCGCGTTCGTATTCAGCGATCAGCTGTTCTTCGTCTTGATCCAACACGAGTTTCTTCTTCATGATGGGCGTCCTTTCGCGCGGATTCTCGTGGCCTTCCGGCTTGGATAGATCGTCTTTAAAAACAGTGTCTGGTGGTCTCTGACGACTGGGACGACATAAATATATCCACCTACATCGACTTCGTAGAGAAGCTGGTTGGGATAGCGTTCACGGTCGTGATGTTCCAGCACCTGAATGAGATGGCCGCTTTCAATCAGCGCGATGATCTGTTCGAAGCTGATTCCGCGCTCCCGGATGAGCCAGGTGTTCTTGTCTGGATCGAACACATAGTCCCATTTCTCCACATTGGGAATGGTATGACGATGTGTGCCTATTGTCAATATTATGCTTGTCTGCTGGAACGCCGAATAGCCCACCCAGGCTGAGGCGGAACGGGGCCAGGCGTGGACATGTCACCGGCCTCGCCGCTGCCATATCGACATACAAATGGCGTGGCACAGAGTACGTAGATTTTCTGGCACAGACGATTCAACAAAAGATTTGGCGATAGTTTCCAATGAATGAGAGGATGAGGACACTGAACCAGGAGGCCCCATGATTCTTTCAACGACCAATAATATCGAAGGTAAAAAGGCGGTGAAGTATTTGGGCTTGGTGTCCGGGGACGCGATTCTGGGTGCGAATATCTTTCGGGATTTATTCGCCTCGATCCGGGATATCGTGGGTGGGCGCTCGGCGGGCTATGAAAAGGAACTCCGGAAGGCGAAGGATATTGCCCTCGGAGAAATGCGTGAACAGGCCAAGAATCTCGGTGCTAATGCGATTGTCGGCATCGATATCGATTATGAAACGATTGGTGCCAACAGCAGCATGTTGATGGTGAGTGCGAGCGGCACGGCTGTGGTGCTCGAGTAGCAGGAAACTGAAAATGTCCGTCAGCTTCGTTCTCGCATCGTTCAGACCCTCAACATACCCCAGAGGGTATGCCTCGGCCCTTCACTCGCTGCGGCCTTGCCCGTGGAAGGGCGCGTCTTGGCGCGCCGGGGTTGGGCGGGTGAAATAGTGGCCATTTTGAGTCTCCTGCCGGAGAGAGGGCCTTCTGGGGATAGTGAAGGAGATCCGACGATGTTGCTGTCGGACGTTGAATATCTCAACATAGGCCGTTGCATCGTGCCGCTGCTTGGATCGGCCTTGGCCGGGTCCTCGGCGGAGGCGCTGCGCGAGCTCGCCCGCGCGTATGATCCTTCAGCGGATGAGTCACTCATCAGCGCCGAGGTATTTCTCTTCCATAAGTATCTCCTGATGCAGGCCTGTGTAGGTGTCTTTCCAGAAGCACACGTTGATCACGTGGTGGGTGGGTTGTTCGCGGCGCTCAACGAATGGGCCAATGGGTTGGAACTTGGCCCAGACCGACAGCAGGCGATGGAGGTGGTGTGGCAGCAGCGTGCGGGGCAATTCGATCAGTCCTTTTCACAAGATCGTGATAAGTTTCTTGATGAAGGCTCTGGGCCGGCCCACTGGCAGCAGACGATTGGCCAATTCTGTCAAAACGTACGAGCCATGGAGAGCCCACCGAATCTCTGGGCAGGGAAGGATGGCCCGTCTTACCTGGCCAGCCATTCTGTGAGCATCGCCCTCGATCAGATGCTGGCCGTTCTTGGAGAAATTTATCGGCTGCATTTTCAAGAAGAAACCTAGGGGGTAGGTGATGATTGGTCAATCCGCTCGGTTGATCTACCGCAACACCAGCTTCACCAGCCCCACACAGCCCATATACAGGACGAGCGATCCGACCATCGCCGGCCAGAAGCCAAGGCGAGGAATGCCTAGGATCATCGCGACAACGTAGACGGTCCAGGGTGGGACAAACCACAGCAAGTTCTTGGCGTAGTCGACCGTCGTGGCCCCACCGCCGCTGCTATAGAGCAAGATAAAGGTGACGCCAGTAATGGCGGGAAACGTGCTGGCCATGGCAGCGAGAAACGACTTGCCCTGCGAGCCAAGATATGTGGAAAAGCTCACGATGCTCCCACCCAAGAGAAAATAGAGTACGTACTTGCCGAGATCGTTCACCGACTCTCCTCCTTAGCTTCCGTGAAACGCTTCCATTGCTTCCCCCTCTAGCGCCTCACCCTCACTGAGATCGCGCGGCGAAACCTATTCTATCCTATCGTCGCTTTGACGGCACTGTACAGGATGATGACCTCAATAGCATGGGCCACAATCGTAATCCAGAGATTGCGGGTTCTGAGCCAGATGGTTCCCCACGTGAGTCCATCCCATACAGCGATCCAGTGGAGATGTTGGAACGTATTCACCAGGAAGGGGTCGAAGGCAAACGTGAGTGAACTGACTGCGAGGGCGAGGAGCGCCGGGCGTGGGCGTGAGTCAGTCCCCCACCAATGTGATTCGAGTTCAGCCAGTCGGCCCAAGAGGAAGCCACGAAAGTTTACCTCCACGAACAGCGCAATCCCGCAGATGAGCCATGGCACCATGAGCAGGGCAGGAAGCCGGCCATGGGGCGTCTGCTTGAGGAATGTGATGTCGTAGCCGAGATGCGGATAGACTACCAGAATCACGAAGGTATTCAGACTGCCTAAGAATAATCCCGTCAGAGCTCCCCACTGCAGGCCGCTCCGCATCTTTTCTTTTTCTAACCCCAGTTGTACCAAGACCCGTGAGGTACGGGCCGCCCAGAGACCAAGTGCGATATAGGCGAGGACTTGCGGCGCGAATTGAACGAGGAGCAGTTCCCTGAAGGAATCTGGAAGACCGTAGTAGCCGAATGTTGCTGTGATGGGGAGCAGCGGCAGTGCTGCTCCCACAGTGAGCATGTGATCTGGAGCCAGCCGATCTGGCCCGGACGCCATGAGCAGGTTATGAGAGCTCGAGGTGATAGCGGTCCAACGTGGTCGCTTTATGCCGTGCGAGATTGGACAGCGACTTGTTGTAATCGACGACGGCCCGTAATTCGTTTCCCTGAGCCGTGGCCAGGTCTCGTTGGAAATCGAGCACAAAGCGAGTGGTGCTGAGGCCGACCTTCAGCCGTTCCTGTTCGGCTTGCAGCTGTTTTTCCGCCATGATGCGTGCCGAACGGGTGGTCTCGATGCGTTTGAAGTCGGTTTGGACTCGACGCACCGCTTCACGAATGCCGACGATGATTTGTTGGCGCACGTTGGCGAGGGCGACTTCCGCATTCTTGGCCTCCAGCTGGCGCTTGGAATAGGTGCTGACCGCGGCGCGGTTGCCAAGCGGATAACTGAGCACCAGTCCCGCTCCATAGTTGTAGAAGTCGCCGCTGAAGTTCCTGGTAAAGGCTTCGCTGTAGTCGCCGCCGAGTCCGGCGAGTCCGAGGGTACCTTGAAACGACAGCGTCGGCAGCAATTGGTTGCGGGCGAATTGCTTGTTGAGTTCACCGGACTCGATCTGTTTCTTGGCCTGGGTGATTTCCGGACGCTGTTCGATCGCGATGTCGATGGCTTCCTGGAGGCTGAGGGGCTCCAGGACCGTGACGGGGGCATCGGCGGGTGTCAGCCGCACGTCTTGACGCAACTCTTCCTCACCCGGATTCAAGAGACGCCGTAATTGATCTTCCTGGTCACGAATGGCTTTCTCCGCCACCAACACCTGCTCTACCCTGGATGCCATCGCGGCTTCGGCTTGGAGCACGTCGACGATCGACATGATGCCCGCTTTCGCCTTGGCGCGGTTTGTGGCTAAGAGTTCTTCGGCGGCCTTTAACGCTGCCTGTGCGACTTTCAAGTTTTCGTTTGCAAACACAAGCTCCCAATAGGTTTGCTCCACGGTGGAGACGACAGTCATGACACGATCTCGAAACACATGCTGTTCGACCTCGGCATTGTTTTGAGCGACCTTGATGAAGGTCTTGTTGATCGCGATCCCAGCGTTTCTGAGTAACGGCTGCGTGAAGGTGAAGGCCAGGCCGCCCGTCCACGAGGGATTGAACAGGAATCCTCTGGCGACATTTTGATTGACGCTGCTTCGTGCCGGGGCATAATTCACATCGAAATTACCGCCGGTGATCAGGTTGGTCGAGGCATCCACGGTCACGGAATGGTTGCGTTGATCGAAGGTTGTGATCTGACCGAGGAGGTTCGGATCAGTTCCTCCGAACACCGGTCGATTGAGCGGGTTCACCGTTCGGTTATATTGGCCGTTGATGCTGAGATTGGGGTCGAACTTGGATTGTTCGATGATGATATCGGCCAGTCGACTCTCACGATTCTGACGGCTGATGCTGATGTCGAGATTGTGTTGCAGTGCTCGGATCGCGGCGTCAGCCAGGGAGACAGTTTCACGTCGTTCAGCGGGAATAGGCTGAGTCACATCGAGGCTCCAACTTTGAGATGGTGACAAGACGCAGCATACGCCAGCGATCACGAGATTCACGAGGTTGTGGCGAGGTGGAGATGTGCGATTCATACATGCCTCCTTGATCGACGATCTGAGCAAGAGCATACTATAATGTGTCCTGTGGACTCTGTCATGAACATTAATGCTCGTCTCATCCAACAAACAGGCAACTGTGTGCGGCGTGTGAGGGTCATAGGTGGTTTGCTGGGTGTGCTGGCGGTTGTGGCGCCCTATGCTGATCGGGCCGCCCTCGCGCAGAGTACCGCGGGCGCATCGAGCGTCCGGTCGTTTGGTGGAGGAGTCTCTCCGCTGTTTAAGTTCGGCGGCGGCAGTCTGTACATCGATAACCAGGGAACCCAAGGGTTTCTCTACGCACCAGCCCCGAACTTTCAGTCCTTTAATTTTCGCAATCCGACGACTGGTCAGGCCTGGAGTGGGGCGATGATGACTTTCGGACCACAGCTGTCCATTGGGCTTATCCAAGGTGCGAATCAGGCAGGTAGCCCCACTGTCCTTCCAGGGCCGCCACGCGAAACCGCTCCGTTGCCTCCGATCGAGTCTGGGTTACTCGACGAGATGCCGTAGGTGCGCGAGCTGGTTGCTCCTGCGTTGTTGTATTTCCTGCAGCGTCATCAATCGTCAATCGCAATGGGCGGATTGACCGATGTTTCTGAATCTATCTTCTTGGCTCTTGACGATCGCTGCCGGTCGTTTGCGAAGCGAGGTGCAGCCGTTTATGGCCTGTAGGCCAGCTGCCAGGTCATGGCGAGCACGTACCGAGCGGTGGCTGTTAAGAGTCCTGGCTCGATGGTCTCGGCGGTATCCGTTGGTTGGTGAAAGTGTGGATGCACCCCGCCACTCACTACCGTGACGGTTGGTACGCCAGCTTCTTTGAACGGCACATGATCACCGCCGGGGAAGAATCCATAGAGATCCAGTGTGTCGTGAATGCCCGCGGCTTTCCCTGCCGCGAGAGGGACGTCCTTCTCTAACCCTGTCACGCCGACAGTGAGTCGTCCATTGCCGACGCCCGCATGATCGATGTTGATCATGGCCGTAGTGGTGTTGAGTGGAATGATCGGCCGAGAGGTATAAAGGCGTGAGCCGAGCAGGTCGCGCTCCTCACCACTAAATGAGATGAAGAGGATTGTTTGGGAGGGACGCACGTCAATCTTAGTGAGCGTCCGCGCCACCTCCAAGATGACCGCCGTTCCGGAGGCATTGTCATCCGCGCCGGGGAACAGCATCCCTCCCGGGCGACCGAAGTGATCGCGATGGGCTCCGATAATGACGGTTTCGGTTCCGGTTCCAGGGATCATCCCCAGCACATTGACCAGGAGGCCGTCCTCTGTGGCCGTCTCCCAATGAAGCGAGGCAAATCGGTGAGTGCGTGTGGCCTGTGATATGGCTGCATGGTTCAGTCGTTCTTGAAGCGTGCGAAGGTGATTGGGAGCGGCTCCGTTCAATTCGGTGAGAAGGTCTTGGGCGAGTGCCGTGCTGATCCAGGCGCCGGGAATGGCTTGATCAGGCGGCAACTGTCCGTAAAAGGCGCTGGGGCTACCAGTCACGCCTCGTCGGATCTCATAGGGGTGGAGCAGTGGACCGGTCGCCGTCAGATAGCCGAGCGCGCCGCGATGTCGTGCGACCCTCACCTTGTCGGCGTGGGTGACGGTACGTGGATAATGCTCTGGCTTTCCCCGCAGGAAGAGCACGATGCAATTGTTCACGTCGACTCCGGCATAGTCGTCAATGCCGTGCGTTGTATCGACAATGCCATATCCGACGAACACGATTGGGGCCTGGATGTCAGCCGATGGCGCATCAAAGATCGGGAGATAGTCTGAGCCAAGGTTCCTGGTGGCCAGCTGATCGGCGGTACCAACTCGCAACGCCGGATCGGGCGCCATGAGAGGAGTAGGTATTATGGCTGTCATCGCACCTGATGAGGTGTTGCCCTTTCCGCCTGGGAAAGAGAGTGTGGGTGAGCTATTGCGAATGAGCGGCAGCCTCAGGCCTGCCGAGCGAAATTCTTGCGCCACCCACTGTGCCGACCGCAGGTCGTCAGCCGTGCCACTTTGCCTTCCATTGAATGCTGGTCCGCTGAGGGTTTGGATATCTGCGAGCATCCGATCTG
The DNA here is from genome assembly GCA_005116955.1 of Nitrospira sp. Classification (GTDB taxonomy): domain Bacteria; phylum Nitrospirota; class Nitrospiria; order Nitrospirales; family Nitrospiraceae; genus Nitrospira_D. The sequence continues at coordinate 26,307 of SWDI01000006.1, forward strand.
CCGAGAGCGATTCGATGGCAGCCTCAAGCGTCGACATCGATACTTGAGCCAGACTGGACGGAGGCTGCACTCCCAGCGCCAGCACGGTGCAGACCAGGACCCAAGCGTGCCAGGCATGCGTGAACGGACAGACACGTTTCGATGGCGAGCGTCTGATCATAATCAGGCCATTGCGTTTATGTGGCCGATCATAGCACAGTGGGGAACGCCGCTTGCAGAGCTGCATTGAGCCCAGGTAGTATTCGCTGCATCAGCGAGTACGATCGATTCAGTGCTATGTGCCTGGATGGACGTGAACGAGCTGGGATAGCGTGAACGCTTCAATCAGTGATGGAGTGGATATGGCAGGTGGTGAATCAGGGAAAGGCTTATACGATCATTTGTACCGGCGATTTTTCGAGCAACGTGACAGCCATGACGGCTATTCGTTTCAGGAGGCTCCTGGCGGTAGCGCTCCGACTCCGACGGTGAGCTTCAGCCAGAAACTGCGGTGGTGGATCTGGACTCGAGGTCAACGGAGGAAGAAGATACTGGCCGAGCGGGACCGGCTGCAGCGCGAGATTCTCCAAATCAAGAACACGGGAAAATCGAAGCAGTGAGGATGTTGTCGGTGTGTGAGCCAACTCGACCGGGTGTCGTTATGAAACGAACTCCCAGGACAATCTGTATTTCCCTTGTCACGGGCCTTAGTCTGATGCTGGGCTCTATCTCGGCGTACGCAATTCAGAATGAAACACACGAGGAAAAAACTGCCAATCTGAGGAAGCAGGCGGTGGGGGGGCTTTTCCAAAAGTGGACGTTCGACCAGGATGTCCCCAACGGTCAGCCCACCAGCTTTGTTAAGGCGATTTCCACTGACGAACCGCTTGCGGAGTGGGTGGTCCAGGCTCATGCGACGGCACCTTCTCCGCCGCAAGTGGTCGCTGGCTCCTCGACCTGTACCCAGAATTGTTACCAGCTTCTGTTGGCCGAGAGAATGCAGTATGAATATCCTGACCTGAGCGTTCGTTTTCATATGCCGGAAGGGGCCGTTGGATCAGGGGGGGTTGTCTTGGGGGTGCGTGATGCAAGGAATTTTTATACGGCAATTGTCGACCCTTTTGCTCAACAAACCAGATTTGTTCGGCTCTCTGACGGACTTGCAACGGTTCTCGGTCAGGCACCGGTCACTCTGAAACCGGTTGAGTGGCATTCACTCAGGGTGCAGCGGAATACCATTATCAGCAAGGATTTTATCGAAGTGTTTGTGGATGGAACGCTTGTTCTATCTATTGAAGACCAAGCATTGGGGTTGGGGCAGGTTGGGTTAGTCGTTGCTGGAACATCGACGATGTGGTTCGATAGCTTTCATGCGGTTCCTCTCTTCTCCCACCGACCGTTTTCCTCGCCGCCAGCCTATTAACCTGGGTTTACCAGCGAGCTGGTTTGGCCTCAAACTTGCCTTTTCTTATCTGCCTGGAGTAACATGAGCTAATCGGTATGCTAAAGGCCTGGCAAAACCGGCGCGGAAAGTGACAAGGCCTGAATAGATGTTGTATTGGGCCAGCCCGGGAATCTGATCGGAAGCCAGAGCTAAGTCGCCGCTGTGTTGACGCCTTCAGCCCATTCTTTCCTCGTTTCTTTTTCGAGTCCAAGACAACATCATTGTGTCAAAGGAGGAGTCTGATGGGTGCGAAGATTTATGTCGGTGGGTTACCGTATTCAACAACCGAGCAACAGCTAAGCGATCTGTTTGCAGCGCATGGGGCGGTTGCCTCGGCGCGGATTATTACGGATAAGTTCACTGGGCAGTCTCGTGGGTTTGGGTTTGTCGAAATGTCGTCCGATGCTGAAGCACAAGCGGCGGTTGCTGCGTTGAACGGCACACCTCTTGGTGGCCGGACGTTAACGGTGAACGAAGCGCGTCCTCAGGAGCCCCGTTCAGGTGGGGGTGGTGGCCGTGGAGGATTCGGAGGCGGCCGCGGGTAACGTCAGATTTGTTCTGCTACGATAAGGGCTGCCGGAATTTCCGGCAGCCCTTTTTACTTTCTGGACTGGGCCGTCTCCAGTCATTGGTGTGTATCCGGATATCCGTTCACATGGTTTCATCGGGGGGATCGTGTCGCCCTTTAAGCTAGAGGCTCCCTTTCAGGCCTGCGGGGATCAGCCGCAAGCCATCGCCAGGCTGACCGCTGGAGTGCGGTCCGGGAAAAAACACCATGTCTTGCTCGGAGTGACGGGGTCCGGCAAGACCTTCACGATGGCCAATCTCATCGAGCGTGTTCAGAAGCCGACGCTTGTGCTGGTCCACAACAAGACGTTGGCCGGTCAACTCTATCAGGAGTTTAAACAGTTTTTCCCCCACAATGCCGTCGAGTACTTCGTGAGCTATTACGATTATTATCAACCGGAAGCGTATATCCCGCAGAGTGACACGTATATCGCGAAGGATGCCTCCATCAATGATGCCATTGATCAGATGCGCCACTCCGCCACGACCGAACTGTTACAACGAAACGACGTGCTGATCGTGTCCTCGGTGTCCTGTATCTATGGGCTTGGGTCACCGGAGGTCTACCATGACATGCTGATTTATTTGGAGGAAGGGGTCGAGACGAGGCGAGAAAAGATCTTATCGAAACTGGTGGAGATTCAATACGAGCGCAATGATGCGGATTTTCATCGAGGGACGTTCCGGGCGCGGGGAGACGTGATCGAGATTTTTCCTGCTTCGTCTGAGGCGAAGTCGGTGCGCATCGAGCTGTTCGGCGACGTTGTGGACGCGATTCATGAAATCGATCCACTCACCGGGAAATCGCTGGGTAAGCTCCCCAAGATCGCGATCTATCCGAATACTCATTACCTCATCGCCCCCGATCGCTATGAACGGGCCATTACCGGCATTGAGGAAGAACTCGATGAACGTGTGATGTATTTTAGGAAGGCGGGACGCTTGCTGGAAGCCCAACGTATTGAGCAGCGTACTAAATTCGACCTGGAGATGATTCGAGCCATGGGCTATTGCCATGGGATCGAGAATTACTCACGCCATCTCAGCGGGCGAAAGTCGGGTGACCCGCCTCCCACGTTGTTGGATTATTTTCCGAAGGATTTCCTGTTGATTGTCGATGAGTCCCACGCGATGGTCCCACAAGTCGGTGGGATGTATGAGGGAGATTACTCCAGGAAACGGACGTTGGTGGAGTACGGATTTCGACTGCCGTCGGCGGTCGACAACCGCCCGTTGAAGTTTTCCGAGTTCGAGGGCTGTCTCAATCAGGTGGTGTATGTGTCCGCAACACCAGGGACCTATGAACTGGAGCATGCCGGCCCCGATGTGGTTGAGCAGATTGTTCGTCCGACCGGTTTGATGGATCCGCGAATCGAGGTCGTGCCAGCCAAGGGCCAGGTGGACCATCTCCTCGGCCAGGTCCGTGCGGAGGTTGCCAAGGGCTCCAGGGTGCTCGTGACGACCTTGACGAAGCGGATGGCGGAAGATTTGACTGAGTATTACCATGACTTGGGGGTGAAAGTTCGCTATTTGCATTCCGATATTAAGACACTTGAACGCGCTGAGATCATCCGCGATCTCCGGTGCGGGACGTTTGATGTGCTGGTAGGGATCAATCTTCTACGCGAAGGGCTTGATCTTCCCGAAGTGAGCCTGGTCGCGATTCTTGATGCCGATAAAGAAGGGTACCTGCGCTCGTACCGCTCATTAATTCAAACGGCGGGGAGAGCCGCACGCCACCTCGAAGGACGGGTGATTTTTTACGGAGATGTGGTGACGAACTCGATGAAACAGGCGATCGAGGAAACGAACCGACGCCGTGAGATTCAAGCCGAGTACAACCGAGTGCACGGCATTACCCCGGTCGGGATTACGAAAAGTATTCCTTTCCTTGAGTATGCGGTAGCCGACATGGACTATGTTCGGTTGGACCTTGCAGCGGAATCACTCGAACAGTACGGAGGTTCGGAATCAACGGATCAGCGTATCGAACGCCTGGAGTCAGAGATGAAAACTGCCGCCAAAGAGCTGGCCTTTGAGCGCGCCGCAGAACTGCGCAATCACATTCGGTCGCTCCGACTGCAAGCATTGAACGCGAAGTCCTAGAAAGGGGCACAAGCGGACCTTCATCCACGGAAGCGTTAGGCAGTTCGTCGAAAAGCTTGTGTGTTCACGTGCTCGCCCTGGCGCGCCAAGACTCGCGCTGTACCGAGCAAAGCCATCGTGAGGTTCACCAGACGAGAACGAAACCGATGGGCTGTTTCGGCTGCTAGACGTGTTTGTAGAGGTAGATTCCGATGAACATGCCAAGAATGCTCAGGATGTTGACTTTAATATTGAATCCTAAGACTAGTTTGATCAGGACAAGGTCAATGGTGAGCGGGGGGCTGATCCCAGGATTAAAGTTCGTCGCAAAAATGTTTTGGATGGTGCCTTGAGGTGCCATAACGTGGAGAATCTCCCCAAGTATTCCACCAAGGAGTCCCCCAATCAGCACGAAGATGATCAAAACCCAGGGCGACTTTCTCACGCGGCTACTCTTCTTTCCTTATGAGTTTCCGTACATTTGGTATTTGGTAGCTGAGGGGCACCATATCCGAAGGTTTTCGGCATGTCAATAAAACTACTGACTTGGGGATGATCTTGACTTGCCCTGCTTGGTCCGATACACTCCCCGATGCTCTTTTCCAAGGATTTTCGAGGCGATCGGAGGTCTGGTGCAAGGCTTCGATGGCCTCTTTCTTTGTGGTGATATGGCGTCATGCTTGATGCGTTGAGCGATAAGTTTGAGAAAATTCTGAAGAAGCTCCGAGGGCAGGGTGTGCTCACGGAGCAGAACATCACGGAAGCGCTGAAAGATGTGCGGTTTGCGCTTCTTGAAGCAGACGTCAACTTCAAGATCGTCAAAGAATTCATCGATCGCGTCCGTCAAAAGGCCGTTGGTCAGGAAGTCCTGCAGAGTCTGACCCCAGGACATCAGGTCGTCAAAGTCGTCTGGGATGAACTCAGGGCGATGATGGGGCATGAGCGGGCGGGGCTTGCCCTGAGCTCGATGCCTCCGACCATCCTGATGATGGTTGGATTGCAAGGAGCCGGAAAGACGACGGCCAGTGGCAAGCTTGCACGTCTGTTCAAGAATCAAGGCAAGCGAGTGCTCTTGGTTGCAGCCGATCCGCGTCGCCCTGCGGCTGGTGAGCAACTGAGTGCTCTTGGTCGGGATCTCGGAGTGGAGGTGCACCGCGCGGATCACATTCAGGCTTCTCAGATGGATGTGGTGCGGATCTGCCGTGCGGGGGTCGAGCGGGGGCGCGATCAGGGTTTTGACCTGATCATCTTGGATACCGGCGGTCGGCTGCATATCGACAACGAGCTCATGGACGAACTGGTTGCCGTGAAAACAGCCGTGTCCCCTCATGAGGTGTTGTTGGTTGCCGACGCGATGACGGGG
>SWDI01000006.1:31844-104518 GCA_005116955.1 Nitrospira sp.
CAGATGGATGTGGTGCGGATCTGCCGTGCAGGGGTCGAGCGGGGGCGCGATCAGGGCTTTGATCTGATCATCTTGGATACGGGCGGTCGGCTGCATATCGACAACGAGCTCATGGACGAACTGGTTGCCGTGAAAGCAGCGGTGTCTCCTCATGAGGTGTTGTTGGTTGCCGACGCGATGACGGGGCAAGATGCGGTGACCATGGCCGGCCAGTTTGATCAGAAGGTCGGGGTGACCGGTGTTATTTTGACCAAGGTTGAAGGGGATGCGCGCGGAGGGGCGGTCTTGTCGATTCGGGCCGCCACCGGCAAGCCCATCAAGTTTCTTGGTGTCGGGGAGAAGCTGGATGCACTGGAGCCGTTTCATCCGGACCGGATGGCTTCCCGTATTCTTGGGATGGGCGACGTGCTCTCGCTCATTGAGAAAGCCCAAGAAAGCATCACTCGGGAGCAGGCGGAGGAAGCGCAGAAGCGGCTCACTAGCAATACCTTCACCCTGGAAGATTTTCGAACTCAGCTCGGCCAGATGAGCCGCATGGGTTCGTTTGAGCAGATTCTTGGCATGCTCCCGGGTGGGCAAAAGCTCAAGCACGCGATGGAAGGCGACAAGCCGGAGCGAGAGATCGGCCGTGTGGTCGCCGTGATCGATTCGATGACCCCGCGGGAGCGCCGCGATCATACGATTATCAATGGAAGTCGGAAGAAGCGGATCGCTCGTGGCAGCGGCACGACGGTGCAGGATGTGAATCGTCTGATCAAGCAGTTTTTGTCCGCGAAGAAGCTGGCAAAGGCGATGACCGGTGCAGGAGGGCGTCGACAGCTTGCCCAACTCATGCGCTCGATGTGAGGGAACGCAGTCGGCTGTCAGTGAATGGCTTTCAGCTATGGGCTGCAAGCAATGTTTGGAATGAAGAAGCTGACAGCTGTCGGCTCACTTAATCTTAAGGAGGACTTTGTGGCTGTACATTTGAGACTGGCTCGAACGGGAAGGCATAAACGACCGATGTATCGGGTGGTAGCCGCCGATTCACGGAAAGCACGTGACGGTCGGTTCTTGGAGATCCTTGGAATTTTTGACCCATTGAAAGAAGCCGGCCTACCGGAATTGAAGCAGGAACGCGTCCTGTCCTGGTTGCGGCACGGCGCGCAACCTACGGTGACCGTGCGGACGTTGCTGCGTCGGGCAGGAGTCTGGAAGCAGTTTGAGGCTGAAAAAGCCGCGCAGAAAAAAGCCCCTGCAAATCCCTGATCTCGTGATGGTGAGTCAGCTGGACACCGTGACGGTGGGACTGATTGAGCGGCCATTTGGCGTCAGAGGAGAGGTGAAGGTTCGACCACTGTCCGATGTCCCGGGTCGATTTGAAGGGCTGAGGAGTGTGAGTCTCCTCGCAAGGAACGGGCAGACGCTGGAGACCAGCGTCACCCATGTGAGGCGGGCTGGGACTGGATTTATTCTTGGATTGAGCGGTGTAACCACGCCGGAGGCCGCAAGCCTCTGGCGGGGTGGATTCATCCGAACGGTTCGGGGGGTCGTGCCTGAGCTTCCGGATGGGCAATACTATGAGTGTGATCTCATCGGTCTTGCTGTTTATACTGAGGAGAGTCAGTTGATCGGTGTGCTGGAAGAGATCTTGGACGTGCCGGGGAATCCGCTGTTTGTTGTTCGCCAAGGAGCCAAAGAGATCTTGATCCCTGCCGCGAAAGAATTGGTGAGCGCCGTCGACGTGGCAGCTGGCACAATGACCGTCCGGCTGATCGACGGATTGGGTGAGTAGCATGTTGCGGTTCGATGTGCTGACATTGTTCCCAGGCATGTTCGCTCCGGTCTTGACTCACAGCATGCTCAAGCGAGGGCAAGACAAGGGGCTGCTTACCGTGAAGGTGCATAATTTGCGAGACTTTACGGCGGATCGCCACAAAGTGGTCGATGATATGCCGTATGGTGGCGGGGCCGGCATGGTCATGAAGGCCGAGCCGATTCTTCTTGCGGTTGCCGCGATCCGAGATGAAGCGCAGGCGAGCGGTGAAGACATTCGGATGATGTTTCCAACTCCTCATGGGCGGCCGTTTACGCAAGACTATGCGCAGCAGTTGGCGGGTGAGCGCCGACGAATCGTCATCCTGTGCGGGCATTATGAGGGAGTGGATGAGCGTGTCCGTATGACCGTCGATCCGGAGGAAGTTTCACTCGGAGATTATGTATTGACTGGAGGTGAATTGCCGGCGCTCGTTTTGATCGATGCAGCGGCCAGACTTGTCCCTGGCGTCTTGGGCGATCCCACTTCTGTCTTGGAAGAGTCGTTTTCTGATTCGTTGCTGGAGTATCCGCAGTATACAAGGCCCGCAGAGATTGGAGGGGTCGGCGTGCCCGACGTCTTGCTCTCGGGCCATCATGAGGCCATTCGGTTGTGGCGTCGAAAACAAGCATTGCGCAGCACGTATCTGCGTCGCCCCGATCTTCTGCAAGGTCGGGTGTTCACGAGGGAAGATCAACAGTTGTTGGATGAATTGATGAGCGAGGGCCTTTTGACGGCCACGACATCACGTTGGGAGGAGGAGGGTTAAGTCCATGAATCAGTTGGAGCGAATTCAGCGGTCCTTGACGAAGAAATCAGCGCCACACTTTGAGATCGGGGATACCGTCAGGGTCCACGTCAAAGTCATCGAAGGCGAAAAAGAGCGTATCCAGGTCTATGAAGGAACTGTGATCGCGCGCAAGGGAAGTTTGAATACCGAAACGTTTACGGTGCGAAAACTTTCATACGGAGTGGGGGTCGAACGGATTTTTCCGGTCCATTCTCCGATTGTCTCCAAGGTTGATGTGGTTCGGCAGGGGCGCGTTCGACGCGCGAAGCTGTACTATCTGCGCGGCAAAAAAGGCAAGTTTGCGAAGGTCGAGGAGCGGGAGTTTGTCGGAGAGAGCAAACCCTCGGCACAATCTCCGGCTGCCAAAGAGGAGACCGTGACGGCCTCCTAGCCTTCTTCGGAGCACATGTTCCCTCACGGCAGGGGCGATCGCGTGAGTCGGTGAAGGCACGTCTGATCTGATGGGACCCACCGAAGAGTTCGAGCGGGCGGCCCGGCTGTGTGGGTATCGTCGCATTGCCGGCATTGATGAAGCCGGACGGGGCCCGTTAGCCGGTCCGGTCGTTGCCGCCGCGGTTGTCTTACCGGTTCGCTGTCGGCTCTCGGGGATCGATGATTCTAAGCAGCTATCCGAAGGGGAGCGAGCCCGATTGTATGCCGCGATTCTTGAGCATGCCGTGGGGATGGGAATCGGATCAGCGGATGTCGGTGAGATCGATCGGCTCAATATTCTCGAGGCAACCAAGCTGGCAATGCGGCGAGCCATCGATCAGCTGGCTCCTCCCCCTGATTATCTACTCATTGATGCCGTGACGCTTCCTGGGATCGGAATCCCTGAACGGCCTATCATCAAGGGAGACTCCCTCTCCCTCTCGATTGCGGCAGCCTCCATCATCGCCAAAGTTACGAGGGATCGTCTCATGGCAGAGTACCATGACATGTTTCCCGAATATGATTTTCTCTCGCATAAGGGGTATGGGACGAGAGAACATCTACAACGATTGGTGCGCCATGGCCCCTGCTCCATCCATCGCCGAACATTCAGGCCGGTGCAAGAGGCCATCCTTGCCGCGAAGCATGAGTCGTCCCGACGGATGAGCGCCACGGTGCTCGAACAGTAACGGCATGGTTACTTCAGATCCGCGCCATCAGTTTGGCCAAGCCAGTGAAATGCAGGCCGAACAGTTCTTGGTGGCCAAGGGCTATCGCATTCTCGATCGTAACGTACGGACCAGGCTTGGTGAATTGGACCTCGTCGCGGACGATCATGGTGTCGTGGTCTTCGTCGAAGTGAAGGGTAGGACCACAGACGCCTTCGGCGGGGCTCTGCTGGCGGTGGATCACCGTAAGCGGGTGAAGCTGACGAAACTGGCTGCGCAGTATTTAGCCCAACGGCATTGGTCCGATAAGGTCTGCCGATTCGATGTGGTGTTAGTTCAGGGGAGATCTTCTGACCAGCGGCGGATCGAACATCTCCAAAACGCATTTGACGTTGCCGAACACTGAGGGTGTTCGCTTTTACTCGAAGGGGTTTTCATGGATGCCATCATTCAACTCATCCATGTGTCAAAATGGCATGATCGCAGAGCCGCGTTGTCCGATGTCACCTTTGAGATCGAGAAGGGAGAGTTTGTCCTGCTCATGGGCGCGAGCGGGGCCGGGAAGTCGACTCTGTTGCGCATGTTGATCGCGGAGGAGCAGCCGGACGAGGGCCAGATTTTCGTTCACGGCAAGAATGTGACCAAGCTCAGACCATCCGAGATTCCCTATCTTCGACGGAAGGTTGGGGCGGTGTTTCAAGACTTTCGTCTGTTGCCGAAGAAATCCGTCTTCGATAATGTGGCGCTTCCGTTGATTGTTCAAGGGGCCTCCGAGAAAGATATCCGTCGTAAAGTGACGGAGGCATTGCGCGCGGTCGATGTTGATCACAAGAATGATCAGTTACCGAGCAGTCTTTCAACGGGGGAGCAGCAGCGTGTGTGTATCGCCCGGTCGATCGTTAATGGGCCGGTGGTGCTCCTGGCCGATGAACCAACAGGCAATCTTGATCCAGAACGCACCAGGGAAATTATGGAATTGTTTAAACTGATCAATGCCCGAGGGACGACCGTGGTCGTCGCGACGCACGATCCTCATGTCCTGAAAGATGTGAATCGACGGGTGATCACCTTGGTGCAAGGGGTGTTGCTCGCAGAGCACAGAGTCGGGGAAGGGGTCGGAGGATGAGACGCCTGTTTTATCTCGTGCGCGAAGCATGGGTGAATATGCGGACCAATCGGACGACGACGATCGTCGCCATCCTGACCACGGCCTTTGCCTTGGCCTGTGTCGGCATCTTTCTGTTGCTCTATGTGAATCTCCGGAACGCAGCGGGGTCGCTCCAGGAAGATGTCAAGGTCATGGTCTATTTGGAGGATCGACTGCCGAGCGAACAGGTGCGAGAACTCGAACGAACACTCAAGACCGATCGTATGGTCGATGGGGTGCTCTTTATTTCAAAAGCACAGGCGTTGGGAGAATTTCGAGTTCAATTTCCCAGTGAGTCGCACTTACTCGAAGGGCTTGGGGAGAACCCGCTCCCGGCCTCGTTTGTTGTGACGCTTGCGCCGAGCTTTCGGTCTCCGGACGCCATGAAAGCGTGGGTAGAACGAGTGCAAACGATGGAAGGTGTCGCGAAGGTCGACTATAATCAAGAATGGAGTAGCCTGTTGGCCGGACTGATCGGATACATCGAGCTGGCGGCGATTGGGGTAGGGATCCTCCTTTCCGCGGCCGCCGTGACGATCATCGGAAATACGACCAGACTCGCACTGTTGGCCAGGCAGGAGGAGATCGAAATTCTTCGCTTGATCGGAGCCACACGTACATTCATCCGTATTCCCTATTTTCTCGAAGGAGCTGTACTCGGAGCCTGTGGTAGCGCGCTATCGTTGGGGATTCTCAAGTTCGCGGTTGAACTGTTTCGGCAGCAGATTCAATTGACAGGCCGTTTTAGCGGGATCGAAGGCATGATCTCTTTTTTCCCCCTCTCGGTGTGTCTAGCGCTCGTGATGGCGGGAATGGGGCTTGGCTTTGCCGGGAGCGTGGTGTCGCTGCTACGTGTTGGAGACGGGCGGGCATGAGAGTCTCCTGTGCTATCCTCCTCTGGTGTCTAGCGGTGGGAGGAGGGGTGGTATCTGTGGCGGGTGCGGCGAATGATCCAATCTCTGAGAAAATCGAGCGTGAGAGAAAGACGCTTGAGAAGCTGAAGGGCAAGATTGAGGAAAAACGGAAACGCGCTGAAGCCGCAGAGAAAAAACGAGAATCGGTGTTGCAAGGGCTCCAATCCCTGGATGAGCGACTGGTGCATCATCGACAAGATCATCATGAGATCAGCAAGAAACTGCGACAGAAGGATCGGGAGATCGACGAGATTACGGATCGGCTGGGGGCGATGCGAGCCAGTATTGATGCCCGACGTGAGGCCATTCTTGCCCGACTCCGCGTGCAGTATATGGAAGGGCGGTTTGGGCGTGTGAAGGCCCTCTTAACAGCGGACTCGTACAGCGATTTCCAGCGTCGTGGACAATACCTCTCGGTTGTGTCACACAAGGACTACGAATTATTGGAGACGTTCCGCGCCGATATGGAGCGGATGGAGCAGGTTGAGCGTCAGCGCGCCGAGGCCAGAGTCGGACTGGTTGCCTTCAAGCAAACCATCGAGAAAAAACTGGCCGATATCCGAGTGCTTCAGAGAGAGAAGAAAGTCTATTTAGTGAAGATTACGCACGAAAAGGACTCCCATAATCGCACGGTCGACGAACTGGAACGTTCCGCGTCTCGGGTGGATGGCTTGTTGCATGAGTTAGAAACGCGCCGGCGTACCATGGCCGTGGCCCCTCCCTTGTCTTCACCATCGGCGCATGGAGCCCGAGGTACACTCCCGTGGCCGGCTGATGGAAAAGTCGTGTCGTTCTTCGGGCGCCAGAAACATCCGACGTTCAATACCTACGTGCAGCGCAAGGGCATTGAAATTCGAACGGCAGAGGGAAGCTTAATCCATGCTGTCATGACGGGGAGTGTGGTCTATGCGGACTGGTTGAAAGGCTACGGACTCGTTATAATTCTAGATCATGCCAACGGGTTCTTTTCCTTATACGCGCATGCCTCCAAGATTCTGTCTAAATCGGGCGAGCAGGTTGCCGAAGGTCAACCGATCGGGGAGACTGGGGATACGGGCATGATTGGAGAAAATACTTTATACTTCGAGTTGCGGGAAGGAGCCGAGCCAGTGGATCCCCTCCACTGGTTGGCCAAACGATAAGCATGGCCTTCTTGGTGTATTCTGATCGGAGGGTCCGACAACTCAGGAAAGAAGGGATGTGAAGATTATGGAACAGCAGCCTCGGAAGAAGTCTTGGGTGGTCGTGCCGATGATTGCCCTTGCGCTGCTCGGTGGACTGGTCATCGGAAAAGGGTGGGAGCGGACCGGTCATGCGGGTGAAACCTATGAGGAGCTCAAAACCTTCTCCGAAGTTCTGAACCAAGTTCAGAAGCATTATGTCGATGAGACGAAACCGAAGGACCTCATTCAAGGGGCCATCCGTGGCATGCTGTCGACGCTCGATCCACACTCAGCCTACATGACTCCGGAGATGTATAAGGAGATGCAGGTTGAAACCAGGGGAGAATTTGGGGGAGTTGGCATTCAAATCGGTGTGAAGGACAACCGGTTGGCCGTCATCGCACCGATCGAAGGCACGCCGGCCCATCGAGCCGGGATTAAGGCCGGCGACTTTATCACGAAGGTCAATGACGACACGACAAAGGACCTGACCTTGATGGATGCGGTCCAGAAGATGCGAGGACCGAAAGGCAGCAAGGTCAATCTCACGATTCAGCGAGATGGCACACCGGACCCATTGGTCTTCACCCTCGTCCGAGACACCATTAAGATTGAAAGCGTGAAGTCGAAGGTCATCGACAACCTCGGTTATGTTCGGCTCACTCAGTTTCAGGAAGCCACTGGGCGAGATCTCGCCAAGGCGATCAAACAGTTCAAGGAACAGAAGGTCCAAGGAACTATTCTTGACCTGCGAAACAATCCCGGCGGGTTGCTGACCGCGGCCGTCGATGTATCCGAACAATTTCTTCCCAGCGGGAAGTTGGTTGTGTATACCAAGAGCCGAGAAGGGAAAAAAGACGAATGGTTCGCCAAAGCCAAGGATCAGTTGGAGGATCTACCGGTCATTGTCCTGGTCAATGAAGGATCCGCGAGTGCATCGGAAATTGTCGCCGGAGCGCTGCAAGATTATGGACGAGGACTTGTTGTTGGGACCACCTCATTCGGAAAAGGATCGGTGCAGACGATCCTCGCGCTCGGTGACGGTTCTGGGCTTCGTCTCACGACCGCAAAGTACTATACGCCAAAGGGCCGGTCCATTCAGTCGACCGGTATTACGCCGGACATCGTCGTGAAGCTTTCAGCGCCGATGGTGGCTAAAGCGTCTGAGGGGAAACCTGCTGAAAAGGAGGCGGAACCAAAGGTGGTCAAGCCACCAACAGGAAAGGAAACCTCACCTCAGAATGGCAAGTCTCCGGACGAGGGGGGACCGAAGAATGGGACGCCTCCACCGGCATTGCCTGAAGTCGGGGGAGAACCTTCGGTTGAACAGGACGCACAGCTTCAGAAGGCAGTCGAATTGTTGAAGAGTTGGAAGATATTCAAGGACCTCAAGACGTCCTAAGGTTCTCGGGCATGAATTCGTTCCTGAACGGCCTGGAGTAAACGCTCTTCGGACCCTGAAAAACTCGGCAGGGTCCGAAGCAGGTGCGAGCGGGTGATCTGGGCGAGGTCGTCGAGCGTCCGTATGCCGAGGCGGAAGTATAAATGGGTCACGAGCGACTCGGAAAGTCCTGGCAGGCTCGCCCAGCTCTTCACCTCCGCTGGGAGCGGCGTTTTCAGCTCTTCGTAGGCACGGATGGTGCCGGTCTCAAGAAACTCTTCTATTTTTTTTGCCAGGTCAGCCCCGATCCCATCAATCTCTTCAAGCCCCTGACGCTCAACCAGCGCCGTCACATCTTCATCGATGGCCAGCAGAGCATCCGCAGCCCGCCGATAGGCCCGCACCCGATAGGGATTGGCGCGTTGGGCCGAAAGGAGATCGGCCATCGATCGGAAGATGGTGGCGAGTTGCTGATTGTTCTCTTTCATGTGTAGGACCGTGGAGCTCTATTGTGCGGTTTCCTTGGTCCTGTAGGCAAGGGGCACTTTGTTGACAAGGTGAATTCTACTCTCATAGGATGACAGGCGTGCAGGAAGCAATCCACATTCATGTCAATGGGCAGGCGCAGACCTGCCGCTGTGATGCGACAGTGGCTGATCTCTTGCGAGACCTGGAAATTAGGACGGAGCGTGTGGCAGTTGAGCTGAATCTCGAAATCCTCGACCGTGCGACATTCGGCCAGCGCCAGCTCAAAGATGGGGATCGGGTTGAGATTCTGAGTTTTATCGGCGGGGGATCATTCTAAGGGGACACTATGGCGGACGATCGGCTGATTATTGCGGGGCATGAGTTCAAGTCCAGACTCTTTGTGGGGACGGGGAAGTATAAGGACTTTGCCGAAACCAAGAAGGCCATTGAAGCGTCCGGCGCTGATGTGGTGACCGTTGCGGTTCGCCGGGTGAATATCACCGATCGTTCAAAAGAAAACCTGCTCGACTACATCGATCCCAAGAAATATACGATCTTGCCCAACACGGCCGGCTGCTACACGGTGGAGGATGCGGTTCGATACTCCCGTCTGGCGCGCGCGGCCGGTATCTCCGATTTGGTGAAGTTAGAGGTGCTCGGCGACGAGCGGACCTTGTTCCCCGATACGGCGGGGTTGATCGAAGCGGCGAAGATTCTCGTCAAAGAAGGCTTTATCGTGCTGCCCTATACGAATGATGATCCGATCGTCGCTCAGAAACTCGTCGACGTGGGATGTCCAGCCGTCATGCCGTTGGCAGCACCGATCGGATCAGGACTCGGAATCCGCAATCCCTATAATCTAAAAATCATTATGGAAATGATCAAGGTGCCGATCATCGTCGATGCAGGTGTCGGGACTGCTTCCGATGCTGCTTTTGCAATGGAATTAGGGGCGGATGCGGTGCTCATGAATACAGCTATCGCAGGCGCGAAGGATCCGATCGCCATGGCGGAAGCGATGAAGTACGCCGTGCATGCTGGTCGCCTGGCCTATAAGGCTGGCCGCATTCCCAGGAAACTCTATGCGACGGCCAGCAGCCCAATCGAAGGAATGCTTTAAAACAGTACTGAGGACTGAGTGCTGAGTTTGGGCAGCAGGAGCAGAACGGTCAAAACGGTTTTTGCGAGCCGCTCTCAATGAACGTAGCACTCAGCACTTTGATCTCAGTCCTTCAGTGATGCCTCCAGTACACTTTCGTCTGCTTCTTGTCACCGATCGACACCTCGTTCAAGGGTGTTCTCTTTCAACGGTACTGAGTCAAGCCATCATGGCTGGTGTACCGGCTATTCAACTTCGAGAACGAGATCTGCCTACCGGTGAGTTGCTCCCGCTGGCACAAGAGATTCACTCGCTGACCGCACCGCGAGCCGTTCCGTTGATCCTCAACGATCGTGTCGATCTCGTGCTGGCGCTGAACTTGGACGGTGTGCATCTTCGTGCCAACAGCCTTCCGGTCTCCGTGGTCCGGCGGCTCATTGGGTCCAATCGATTGATCGGAATTTCCACGCATTCTGTTGAAGATGTTCAACGGGCGAATCATGATGGAGCCGACTACATCATCTTCGGTCCGATTTTCGATACTCCGTCGAAGCGTTCATTCGGTACTCCGCTCGGACTCGATGCTCTTGCCGATGTCTGTCGCAACTCGATGGTTCCCATTTTTGCCATCGGAGGCATCACAAGCGAACGGGTGAGTGATGTGCGTCGAGCAGGGGCCCATGGGGTCGCCGTGATCGGCGCGCTGCTCACCTGTGCCGATATCAGTGGCGCCGTGCGTGAGTTCGGCACAGCCCTGCAGGCATGAGATGTGATCAGGTCATGCTGACCTGTCTTGCGTAGAATCCCCTGTTGCAGTTGACCACCTCTAGGTCGGGTGTTAGAATCCGATCACACGTGTGATCCACGAACTCATTCGACATTGCGTCCGATTCTTGTTGTGCCGAAATGGCGTCTAGCAAAGATCAGCGCGGTCGGCTCCGGTCCCTCCGAGATTCCGTCAAGAAGATTACGAAGCGGTTGTCCGAGGGGAATGGGGAGATGATTCACAAGAACGACGAACACAGTCGTGAAGTCGACAAGCTTCGCGTTCAGATTCAATCGATGGAGGAAGAAATCCGTCGGTTGTATCAGTCTCGCCATCAACTCGATCAGGCGACCAAGCACAACGAAAAACTTGTGGCGACGCTGCAGGAGGCAAAAGCTCAGATCGAGGCCCTGCGGGCCGAGGTCGAGAAGCTGACCGCGCCTCCGTCGGCCTACGCCATCTTTTCCAGCCTGAACGAGGATGGAACGGGCAACGTGTATGTATCGGGACGGAAAATGAAGGTAAGCCTGCACCCATCGATTAAGAGCACTGAGTTGCGGAAGGGCCGCGAAGTCGTTCTGAATGAAGCGCTCAACGTGATTGAAGTGAAGGGGTTTGACAGTCAGGGGGAGGTTGTTCGACTTAAAGACGTGCTGGAGGGGGGACGGGCTTTGGTCACGCTCCATTTCGACGAGGAGAAGGTGGCTGAGCTCGGCGATCCATTGCTCGCTGAGCGGCTGAGTGTCGGTGACCATCTCCTCTATGATCCCCGTTCCGGGTATGTCATTGAGAAGCTGCCGAAGTCCGAAGCGGAAGAGCTGGTATTAGAAGAGGTTCCGGATGTCGACTATGAGCATATCGGTGGTCTCCAGAAAGAATTGGAACAGGTCCGTGATGCGGTCGAACTTCCGTTCCTGCATCCGCACGTATTCTCTGAATATAAGCTCAGCGCACCGAAGGGGGTGTTGCTCTATGGCCCACCCGGTTGTGGGAAGACGCTTATTGCGAAAGCCGTGGCCAACTCGATCGCGAAGAAATTGGGCCATCGAGCCGGTAAAGAGATTCGCAGTTACTTTCTGCACGTCAAAGGCCCGGAGCTCCTGAATAAATATGTGGGTGAATCAGAACGCCAGGTGCGCGAGGTCTTCAAAAAGGCGAAGGAACGGGCCGATGATGGCCATCCGGTGATTGTCTTTTTTGATGAAATGGATGCGCTCTTCAGGACTCGTGGGACTGGTGTGTCCTCGGATATTGAATCGACCATTGTGCCGCAGTTTCTCTCTGAGATTGACGGGGTTGAGCGATTGCGCAATGTGATTGTCATTGGGGCAAGCAATCGCCAGGACTTGATCGATCCGGCAGTGCTTCGCGCTGGGCGATTGGATGTCAAAGTCAAAGTGGGACGACCAGATGCCACGGCTGCCAAGGATATTTTCTCAAAGTACATCTCAACGGATCTCCCGTTTGCCGCCGAAGACCTGGAACAGCACGGAGGCGATCGACAGGCGCTTGTGGATCGCTTGACGGCGTTGACAGTCGAGACGATGTACGCCGCCAGTGAAGAAAACAAGTTCATCGAAGTGACCTACGCCAATGGCGAAAAGGAAGTGCTGTACTTTAAGGACTTCGCCAGTGGAGCCTTGATCGAAGGCATTGTCTCACGCGCGAAAAAATTTGCCGTGAAGCGCGTGATCGCGCAAGAGGGAGCCGGTCTGCGCTCGGACGACTTGATCCGCGCCATCCGTGAGGAGTTCAAGGAACACGAAGATCTTCCCAACACGACCAATCCGGACGATTGGGCAAAAGTTGCCGGAAAGAAGGGCGAGAAAATTATTCATCTCCGGACCATCAGCGGTGGACCTGCCGAACATCGGCAGATTGAAACCGTCAATACCGGCCACTATCTCTAGCGAACCTATGCCAGACCATACCTCCACGAATCGCTTGCGCGTGCTTGGCACTGAAACCGAGTTCGGCATTGCGTCAAAAGATCCATCTGCGGCGGACCCTGTGTCAGGCTCCTTCACCGTCATTGGACAGTATCCAGGATTGCCGGCTCCAAGGGCGCTCTGGGATTACGAGCACGAAAACCCCCTTGTGGATGCCCGTGGATTTAAAGTCGATGGTGAGCGAGAACGCCCCAATCCAGACTATAACCGGCAGCTGAACAAGGTGCTGGCGAACGGCGGACGGTTATATGTCGATGGCGCTCATCCGGAATACTCGACACCGGAGTGCTCGAACGCCCGAGAGGTGGTGGCGTTCGAACGAGTTGGGGAGCGCATTCTCGCCAAATGTCTTCAAGAATTGGCTCGGGTGAGAGGGAGCGAACAGTATGTCCTATACAAGAACAATTCTGACGGTAAGGGCAACAGCTATGGGTACCATGAAAACTATTTAGTCTCGCGGACCGTGTCCTTCGACCGGATTGCTCGGGTGTTGACGCCGTTTTTCGTCACACGACCGATCTTTGCCGGAGCAGGGAAAGTTGGAGCTGAAAATCAAACCAGCCCGGCGGAATATCAAATCTCGCAGCGTGCCGACTTTTTCGAATGTCTCATGGACCTCAATACGATGGTCAAACGGCCGATCATCAACACACGGGACGAACCGCATGCCGATGCGGCGAGGTTTCGGAGGCTCCATGTCATCACGGGCGATGCCAATATGGCGGAACTCTCTACTTATTTAAAGGTGGGAACGTTGGACATTGTCTTGGACTTGCTGGAATCAGGAGCCGATCTGCCCCAGCTTGAACTGGACGAACCGGTCCGTGTGTTTAAGCAGGTGTCGCGCGACCTGGATGTGAAGGAAACCCTGAAACTGGCCGGTGGAAGGCCTACCACGGCCCTTGCCGTTCAGCGGGCGTACCTGGGTGCCGCCAAGACTTTTTATGCCTCGCAGACTCACAGTCCTACCACTCAAGATGTTTTGCGTCGTTGGGAGGAGGTCCTGGATCAGCTCGATCAGGATCCGCGGCTGTTGGTGAACGCGTTGGATTGGGTCGCCAAGCGGCATATGATCGAGTCCTACATGGAGCGTAAAGGCTGCGGGTGGGATGATCCGCGAATGAAGCTCATGGATCTCCAATACCATGACGTCCGTCCGGAGAAGGGATTATTTTATACCCTGGAACGCAGTCGCCTCATCGAACGGATTGTTGAGGAAGATGAGATTCAGCGTGCTGAATTGAACCCTCCGACTGGAACGAGGGCCTATTTTCGTGGGCGCTGTGTCAGTAAGTTTGCGAAGGTGCTCTATGGGGCCAGTTGGACATCGGTGCTGTTCGATATCGGCAATACGACAATCAAAAAAGTGCCGCTGATGGATCCTCATCGAGGGACGCAGGCATTGACGCGGGAGTTGCTTGATACAACCGATTCAGTCGATGCCCTGATTGAGAGACTCAAGGTTTAACGAATGGTGGTTCGAACATCACGATGAAGCTGCCCTATCTCCCTGACCACGACGGCTCTAGTTTTTTTGACTTCGTCTCGACGCATCATCCCGAGTTGGCATTGCGAAGCCACGGTATGGCGGCCGTTCCCGACCAGGTGCGCGCTGTTGGGCCAGTTGCTGTACCTTCTGCCACGACCGTGCTGGCTCTCAAGTATCAGCAGGGGGTAGTGATTGCCGGAGACCGCCGAGCCACGGAAGGATTTCAGATCGCGGATCGCCGAATCGAAAAAGTCTTCAAGATCGACGACTGGTCGGCCATGGCGATCGCGGGGGCGGCCGGTCCTTGCATCGAGATGGCTAAGCTCTTTCAGACCGAGTTGGAGCATTACGAAAAACTGGAAGGCATGCCGCTCTCCTGTGAAGGAAAGGCCAATAAGCTTGGCCAGATGGTCAAGGCGAATCTTCCGATGGTGTTTCAGGGACTGGTGGTCATGCCGTTGTATGTCGGGTATGACGTGAAGCGCGGCGAGGGCCGCATCTTCAAGTACGACATCACCGGCGGGAGGTACGAAGAGTCCGATTACCATGCGATCGGTTCCGGGGGGAAGGATGCCCGCAACACGATGCGCGAACATTTTAAACGGCAACTTTCCGAGGGGGATGCGATCAAATTAGCCTTGTTGGCGCTTTATAATGCCGCGGATGACGACGTCGGGACCGGCGGACCTGATCTTGTGCGGGGCATTTATCCCACGGCGAAGGTCGTGACGGCTCAAGGCATCGCCGATGTATCCGACGACACCCTGCGTGCCGTGTGCAACGATGTGATGGCCGCACGCCGTTCACGGGAGACGTAATCATGCCGATGCCCTACTACGTGTCCCCTGAGCAGATGATGCAGGATAAGGCGGAGTATGCCAGGAAGGGGATTGCCAAAGGCCGCTCGATCATCGCGATGGAGTATGTCGACGGCATTCTCTTGACGGCGGATAACCCGAGCGCCTCGTTGCACAAGGTGTCGGAAATCTACGACAACATTGCGTTTGCGGGAGCCGGCAAGTACAGCGAGTTCGAGAACCTTCGAAAGGCGGGAATCCGTCACGCTGACCTCAAAGGGTTCATGTACAGCCGCGAAGACGTCACGGGCCGCTCTCTGGCGAACGGGTATTCTCAAAGCCTGGGGACCGTATTCAGTCAGGAAATGAAGCCGCTTGAGGTGGAGATCCTTGTGGTGCAGGCCGGTGCCAATAGTCATCCGAACGAAATCTATCGTATTTCATTCGACGGCAGCATCATCGACGAGAAGAACTTTGCGGTGATCGGCGGCAAGTCTGAGGCGGTGCACACCCTGTTGAAGGAAAACAGTCCCAGTCAGGCGTCGCCCTTGGATGCCGCGTTGAAGCTGTGTGTCACGGCGCTGGAGCAGACAGCCAATCAAAAGCTGCCGCCAGAAGGGTTGGAAGTCGCGGTTTTGGACCGAACCCGTGCCGGCCGAAAGTTTCGCCGGGTATCGATTGCCGATATTCGACTCATCCTCTCTCCCTGACCGCTGCCTCTCGTAGAGGCTTCCTTTGTTGCAGATCCGCAAAGCGGCGTATACTCTGTCTAAAGGCCATTCATGATGTCTGGTGGTTCCATGAAGCAACGGATATACGGCCTCGAGAACGAATACGGCCTCATTTTTTCCCCCAATGGTCGTATCTATCTCCCTATGGAAAAAGTCCTGGGGTACATCTTTGAAGGACTGATTCCCAACAGTTGGCCGTCGAACGCATTCTTGGTCAACGGCGCGCGATTCTATCAAGACACCGGTTGTCATCCGGAATATTCGACTCCAGAGTGCGACAACATCCTGGACCTCGTGATCCACGATAAAGCGGGGGAGCGATTATTGGAAGCCTGTTTGCCGGCTGCCGAAGAACGGCTCCGAGAGGAAGGGCTGTCCGGGGAAATCTATATTTTCAAGAATAATACGGATTCTCTTGGGAATACCTATGGATGCCACGAGAATTTCCTCATGCGGCGCGATGTCGATTTTTGGAAAGTCACCGAACAATTGATCCCGTTTTTCGTGACCCGGCAGGTGTTCAGCGGGGCGGGTAAAGTGCTAAAAGTATCTGGCAAGCCGCAGTATTTCATCTCGCAGCGCGCGCAACATATTCATGAGAAGACGTCCTCGTCGACAACCTCTTCTCGGAGCATCATCAATACACGCGACGAGCCCCATTCAGATGCCGAACGCTATCGGCGCCTCCATATCATCGTCGGCGATTCCAACATGTCGGAATACGCGACGTACCTCAAAGTGGGGACCGCTGCGCTCGTCTTGTCGATGATCGAAGAGGGGTACACGGTTCATGGGTTGGAACTCGAAGATCCTGTCAAGGCGATCCGAGAGGTCTCGCGTGATCCGACCCTGAAGAAAAAGGTCAAGCTCGATGACGGTCGGCAGATGACCGCCATCGAGATTCAGCAGGTCTATCTCAAGCGGGCGAGAGAGTACTTGAATCAACAGGCGCATGAACCCATCCTCGACGATGTGTACGACAAGTGGGAACGGATGCTCCAGCAGCTGGAAGAAGATCCGATGCAACTCATCCATCAGGTCGATTGGGTCACGAAGAAATATCTGATCCAGTCTTACGTAGACAAGAAAAATTGCGGGTGGGACGACCCGAGGGTGCTCCTCATGGACTTACAGTTCCATGACGTGAAGCGAACAAGAGGGTTGTATTACCTGATGGAGTCTCGCGGGCTTACTGAACGGGTCGTCGAAGAGGAGGCGGTTCAGCGGGCGATGTCCACGCCTCCACAGACGACCAGGGCCAAGGTTCGTGGAGATTTTATTCGGTTTGCACGCGCCAAGAATCGATCCTATACAGTGGATTGGACGTATCTGAAGCTGAACGGGTATTGGGAGGAAACCATCCTTTGCATGGACCCCTTCAGTGCGGTGAATCGACGGGTCGAGGAACTGATTTCCCAAGTGTCCGGAGGACGGTTCTACCGATGAAGCCGATGGTGGATTTGCATCACCGACGACATACCGTGGTGGGACCTTCCGTGCTCGCGGTTCTCGTGCTGCTTGCCGGTTCTCTCTTCGTCGACCTCTTGTCTGGTTCGGTACTCACTGCGCAAGGCGCGGATGGCCACTATAGTGGGAAGCAAGGGCAAATTATCGTGGTCAAAGTGCCTACCGATGATGCAACTGCTCGAGTACAGGGAAAATTCTTGGGGCGATCCGTTAATTTCTTTCTGGAGACGAGACTTGACGAACCAAAAGGATTCGTCGGATTGCTCGGGATAGACCTGCAGGATGAGCCGGGAACGCATGAACTCGCAGTTGAAATGAAAACGGGAGACCAACATCGTGCCGTCACGTACACCGTTACAATCGTCAAAGAGAAATTTCACGTCGAGCACCTCACGTTGCCGAAAGATAAAGTCGACTTAGACGACAAGGCAGTCGCACGTTGGAAAGCTGAACAGGAGCAGGTGAAGACCTCCCTGGCCACAGACTCTCAGGCCAAGTTGTGGCAACCGGGTTTTGTGGAACCGGTGAACGGCAGACGAACCGGGATCTTCGGCAGTGTCAGAATCATGAATGGGCAGCCACGCAATCCGCATAACGGGGAAGACATCAGTGCGCCGCTCGGAGCGGATGTGCTGGCGACGAATGATGGCATTGTGCGGCTCACCGTCGAGCATTTCTTCTCTGGGAAAGGCATCTTTGTCGACCACGGACTCGGCTTTTATTCGATGTACTTTCATTTATCCGAAGTCCTGGTCAAAGACGGAGAGCCAGTGAAAGGCGGGCAAATTGTTGGAAAAGTTGGGGCGACCGGTCGGGCTACTGGTCCGCATCTCCATTGGGGGGTGAAACTCAACGGTGCGCGCGTGAATCCCTATGCCTTGCTGGATCTGCCGTTCAAGGGGAGCGTGCAATCGGCCGCCCCAGTGTCAGTCACCGATCCTGGGTCTAGTATGGCTGCACCAGCGCCTTAGTTCTAGCTGCTTCTTATTCTTCCACCGTGATTTCTGGTTGACCTTATCTCCCCGGCAAGCATACCCTCATTGCTGCGACTTAGGCATGAGGCATTTCCATGCGAACCTTCTTGTTCCTCTGCTCAGCGCTCTCTCTTCTACTTTCCGCGCACAAGTTTTCACTTGCCGAGCCTAGCGGGCAGTACAAGGGAGCCTTATTCTTTCTTTTGATGGGCATCCAGCTGCTCATCACTGGGGCACTTATTGGCGAGCATGGAGAAAGCCAAACACCTAAATCACCGCCGTCGGCAGAGAAGAAGGATGACAAAGAAGCCGGGCTGAGCGCGGCGAATGCTTCGGAAGAACAAGGGAAGCGATTGTGAGAGGGCTGTGAGCGTATCAGATTGGAGTGGCTGGATAGAAATTTGATCCGAGTGGTAGCTGTTCATCGATGATCAACAGCAATCGTTTCCGCTGAAGCGAAGGGTTGGGATCGCGCATTTTAATTCGATGAGACCCCCAACCCTCCCATCAGCGGCATCAAGCTTTCTTCCCCCGGCCCCTTCCCCTGCCTCGAGGCGTCGCTGATTTCGTCAAAGAGCTGACTGGCTTCGGGGCTCAGCTGTTTTAGCTTTTCCCCAAGCTGCCCGGACGTCAAGCCTTGTTGAATGTCGGCATCCGAGATTTTCCCCTCTTTGAGGCCCTGTTGAAGGATCTGTGCTAAGGAGCGCACCTTTGCCAGGACGTCGGGGGGCATGCCGCTCAGGATACTAGCTGCGTCCTGCTGGCCATTCCCAAGTTGGGCATAGGCTGGAATGGCCAACGAAAGCGAAAACCCGCAGAGAGTGATCATCAGTTTTCCGGTCAAACCCATCATAGCCTCCTCTGTTCTGACCCTCTGAATCAAGCCTCAGATCAACTCGATTCCCTGCAGGATGCCTGCCAGTTTCGGTGGAAGGAGAAAAGATGTTGTCGCGCAAAGTAGAGGAGGAAGAACTTCACATTCTCAGGCAGCACTGACCTCTATGTATTGAGACAATAGAGAACTTCGTTGCCCACTTGTCCATGTATGGCATTCGCTATCATCTGAAATGAGCAGATGGATGGGAGCCCTGATGTTTGGATGTGTGAAGGAGAGGGAGTGGACGAAACAGTGTATTCGGTCTGGGGGATTGTTCAAAAATGGGACTTGGCGGGGATTATTCAGTAATTAGACTCCAGGCTGGTCGGGGTCTTATTGAGGACAGTCGCGGCAGCTTGCGAGAGAGCGGCGTCGTGGTGGTGGTCGGGAGAATAGATTCGAAACTGTATGAGTCGCGTAGGCAGCAGGTCTAAGCATTCCTCCAGCGGCTCGGTCGAAACCTGACCTGTCCCAGGGTCGTATACGTAGAGAGGATTGTCCCGGTGGTCTTTGGGGTCCGGTCGTGGATCCAACAGGGCCATGTCCACGCGAAACGGCAGCCGTCTCAAGCCGGACGGCAGCTCTTTGGCAATCTGTTGCTCAAAATGCCGATGGCTTGGAAACGCCATGCCGCGTTCCTGTCCTTTTTCTTTCAACGTCGTGCTGTAGGCCATCTTCCATTTGATGTCTCGTCCTAAAATCCGTGCCCATTCCTGTCCCAACTGTCGGCGGGCTTTGTGGCGGGACTGTGCCCATCCTCGGACTTCTTCCAACAGCGACCAATCGGTCAGGGTGCGATACCGATCCATATTCTTGCGCGGATCCTTGGGGCAGAGCAGCTGCATCGTCTGGCCGAAGATGTCCCGCAGATGGATGTCGATCGCTCTGGTGGTGCGATGGAAGTAGACATTGGAGTAGAGGTACATCCTGGTGTTCAGGAACATTTGGAGGGACGGAAGTCCTGTCTTGTGAATGGTGAACCCTTTCTCCGTCACGATGGTGTAATGAATCAACCGCGTCAGATCCACCGGGCCGACCGCCACGCCACACATATACGAGTCTCTCAAGACATAGTCCAGATTGTCTCCCGTGTAACTCCCTGAGATCACGGGCTGGAGCATGTTCAACCATCGAGGGAGGCGGGAATTGTCCTTGCCTTTTTCCTTGAGAATCAGATGAGCGATTTGGTCAGGATTCAGTTCTTCTCCTTTCGCGAATGGGCCGGACGGGCTTCGGCGGATTTTCTTGATGAGGGGAGCTAAGTGTTCTCGGATGATGATCTGGCCCAACCGCTCATGGGTGAGGCCATGGGTATGGAGAAAATTGTCGTCGAAGAAATGGCAAAACGGCCCGTGCCCGATGTCGTGGACCAAGGCCGTGACACGAAGGAACTCTTCGACGAAATTTGGAGAGGGCACATCCTTCACGACTTTCTTGAGAAATGGGTACAGGTGTCGAGCAAACCGTCCCGCGACGTGCATCGTCCCGAGCGAATGCACAAACCGGGTATGTTCCGCGGAAGGATAGACCCAGCGAGCACTCTGCAGTTGGTAGATGTATCGCAGCCGCTGGACCCAGGGGGAGTCGATCAGGTCTTTCTCGGTGTGCTCATGCGGATCAGGATGAGCATAGGGGACGGTGAAGGTGACGTACTTATGAATGGGATCAGCGATAAGCGCCGAGCCATCATAGGGAGCGTTCGGTCGGTCTGCTGATTCCATAGTCAGTGGGTATCTTAGCCCACATGGTCAGGGGGCGGCAACGGTTCGGTTGTGGAACTGGTAGGCGCGGAACGATGTTTTTTGAAAAATAAGCAGGCTGCTGGATAGGACACTAGGGCTCCGAGCACACTGAGGACAAGACCTCCGAGCACGAAGGGGGCAGCGTAGGGAAGGACTTGTTGGTAGATGCCGCTGAAACTCATATCCTGCCAGTCGAAGCTCGGTTGATCCGTACGTCCGAGCAAGAGGGCGCCGGTCCAGTAGGTTGCGCCTAAGATCGGAATGACGGTCCAGGGATTATTGACTAAGGCACCGGTGAGCAAGGCCAAGAAGTTGAGACCGAATAGCCAGGTGCAGAGCACCACCATCGCTGTGTGCAGCCCATAGGCGGGGG
Source organism: Nitrospira sp. (assembly GCA_005116955.1). GTDB lineage: Bacteria > Nitrospirota > Nitrospiria > Nitrospirales > Nitrospiraceae > Nitrospira_D. Next base: position 52,867 of record SWDI01000006.1, read on the forward strand.
AGAATGCGATGAAGACGCCCAGGGCAAAGGCCAACGCGGTGCGTTGCGGTGACTCCTGTAAATGGAGGACTTGGCGCAAGAGTGCCCGAAATGATCGGGCCCGTTGAGCCGAGGGCTGGTGACTGTTGTTGGCCATCAACGGAAATGCTCGTAACTTGTGACCGGCAGAGGTTGCGTCCGACCGTCAGTCATCATCTGAATCCCGAACCGCTGCGGGCGAATCGTTCCGATAGGGGTTATGCGATAGCCGCGTGTTCGCGCTTGCCGCTCAACCTTCTTGCCGTCGCGTGGCGACGTGGTGAACAGCAATTCATAGTCTTCGCCTCCAGTGAGTGCGAGTTGAATCGGCGACACTCCGATCGCCTGGGCATAGGCTCGGCAGGCCGGTGAGATCGGAATCTTGTCGAGTTCCACCTCTGCGCCGACTCGACTCGCTTTGCACAGATGCCGAAGATCTCCAGAAAGGCCGTCAGACAGATCGATGGCAGCGGAGGCGAGTTGTCTCTCGTTGAGCCACTGGCCTTCAGCGACCCTCGCGGTAGGGCGGAAATGGCGACGGAGCAGAAACGCTCGATGAGCGGAAGAGAACTCGGACTTCTTTTTCCTTGAGGGGCCTGAGCGTGTGTTCTCCATTAAGAGCGTGAGGCCTGCGAGGGAGTCTCCTAGCGTGCCCGAAACGTAAATGTGATCTCCTACTTTGGCACCGTGTCGAAACAGTGCTAGGCGCCTGCTTGTCGCGCCGACCAGGGTGATGCTGAGAAAGAGTCCAGCCTTGGATGCCGAGGTATCCCCACCGACGAGTGTCACGTTATACAGGCGGCACGCTTTCATCAAGCCGGTGTAGAGCTCATGGATGTGTGGCCGCGTCCATGTTTTTGGGATGGCGAGGGAGATGAGCAGATAGCGGGGGACGGCTCCCATGGCGGCGATATCGCTGAGGTTGGCCATGGCTGCCCGGTATCCGACGGACTCAGGGGTCGCTGACTTCATGTCAAAGTGAATGCCTTCGGCAAGCAAGTCCGTTGTGAGGTGCCACCACGTCGGCGACGAGGTCGCAATTACGGCAGCGTCGTCCCCGATGCCTTGGACAAGTCCCGGTGTGCGACGGGCAAACCGACGCTCGAGCATTCGGATGAGTGCAAATTCTTGAAGGGGGGGGCTGGCCTGACGGCGGGCCACGGTACGATCCTTTTTATGACCGTGCCGGTGCGCGGTGTGCCATCACCGTGGCAGGGAGTTCGTGTGATCGTCGGCCTTTACTGGATCGCAGAGGGGGGATACGCGATGGCGCCGGAGGTGTCGATGGCTTCCGAGAGGCCGGTGAAGCCTTGGCTTGTCGGCGGAGGGCGATCTTCATGACGTCGTCCATGGTTTCGACGAACGCCAAGTGAATGCCTTTGAGGAGATGCTTGGGGATTTCCTCCAGATCCTTTTTATTTCGACGCGGAAGGATGACGGTGGTGAGTTTTGCCCGTTTCGCCGCCAAAATCTTTTCTTTAAGTCCTCCGATTGGAAGGACGCGGCCGCGCAGGGTGATTTCTCCGGTCATGGCCAAATCTCGCCTTGCAGGAGTACCGGAAAATGCCGAGGCGATCGCAGTGGCCATCGTGATGCCGGCCGATGGCCCGTCCTTGGGGATGGCTCCGGCTGGTACATGAATATGTAAGTCTTGTTTGCTGAACATGTCAGGGTGGAGATTCAACGTTTTTTCCCGTGAACGGACATAGCTGAGCGCTGCCTGCGCGGACTCTTTCATCACGTCTCCCAGATGGCCGGTAAGGGTCAGTTGGCCTTTCCCCTTCATCACTGTCGCCTCGATATAGAGCACATCGCCGCCCGCTTCCGTCCAGGCCAGGCCAGTTACCACACCGATTTCGTCTTTTTCGAGCTCTGCTTCCGGCACATACTTCGAGACACCAAGGTATTTTTTGAGATTCGATGGATCGATAGGAAATCCCTGACCTTTGCCCTCGGCGACTTTCTTCGCGACCTTGCGCATCACGCTGGCAATCTCGCGTTCCAGATTCCGCACGCCTGCTTCGCGGGTGTAATGCGAGATGATCTGTCGAATGGCCGGTTCCGTCAGACGGACATGTTTGTTCGTAATTCCGTGCTCTTCAAGTTGGCGGGGAATCAGGTATTTCTGGGCGATGCCGAGTTTCTCTTCTTCGGTATACCCGGGAATCTCGATGACCTCCATGCGGTCACGCAACGCGGGAAGGATCGGATCGATCAAGTTCGCCGTGGTGATGAACATCACTTCGGTCAGGTCAAATGGAGCTCCGAGATAGTGGTCGGTAAACGCATTGTTCTGTTCCGGGTCGAGCACCTCCAGCAAGGCTGCCGAGGGGTCCCCCCGAAAATCCATCCCGACCTTGTCGACCTCGTCGAGCATGAACACCGGATTACTCGTTCCTGCCTGTTTCAGGCCTTGGATGATGCGCCCGGGTAATGCACCGACATAGGTGCGGCGGTGGCCGCGGATTTCGGCCTCATCCCGTACGCCGCCTAAGCTGATACGAACAAACTCACGTCCCAGTGCGCGGGCGATCGATTTTCCCAACGAGGTTTTCCCGACTCCTGGTGGGCCGACGAAGCAGAGAATCGGGCCCTTCATCTTCTCTTTCAACTTTCGGACGGCCAGGTACTCCAGGATTCGTTCCTTGACCTTCTCGAGGTCGTAGTGGTCGTCGTTCAATACCTTCGCGGCCGCTTTCAGATCGAGGCTATCCTTCGAGCGCTTGGACCACGGCAATTCGACCATCCATTCCAGATAGGTTCGCACGGTCGCGGATTCGGCGGTATCCGGATGCATTTTCTCGAGACGCTTGAGCTGCTTTTCGGTCTCCTTCAAGACCTTCTCGGGCATCTTTGCGTCTTTGATGCGTTTGCGGAATTCTGTGATTTCTTCAGCCCGCTCATCGAGTTCGCCCAACTCCTTCTGAATGGCTTTCAGTTGTTCACGCAGGAAATACTCCCGCTGGGTCTTGTCCATCTCCCCTTTGGCTTGCGCCTGGATCTTTTGCTGCATGGAGAGGACTTCGATTTCCTTTCCGAGAATGTCGCTCACTTGGCGAAGGCGTTGAATTGGATCGGAGATTTCCAAAACGGCCTGGGTGGCATCGACCTTGAGGCCGAGATTCGAAGCCACCATGTCGGCTAATCGGCCTGGTTCTTCGAGGTTTTCGATGACGACCATGACATCGGGGATCAGGATTTTCCCCAAACTCACGATCCGTTCGATCTGCTCCTTCACGGTTCGCATGACGGCTTCCGCCTCAAGGGGCGTGGCCGTCGTTTTCGTATCAGCGAGCTTGTCGATTCGAACGGAGTAGTAGGGGTCGGTCTGAATGTATTTCGTGACCTTGGCTTTGGCGATGCCCTGTACCAAAATCTTGATGCGTTCGTCCGGCAGCTTCAGCATCCGCATAATGATGCCGACGGTGCCGACGGTGTGGATATCTTTCTGCGCGGGATTCTCGACGTCGAGCGCTTTTTGCGTCGCGAGGAAGATCATTCGATTGCCGGCAAGGGCTGCTTCGATGGCTTTAATCGACATGTCGCGTCCGACGAACAGGGGAAGCACCATGTACGGAAAGACGACGATATCTCGGACGGGCAACAGCGGGAGTTGATTGGGCACTTCAACGTTTTGGGGAGACTGAATTTCTTGTTCGTTTAGGTCTGTCATGTGCCTACCTGTTCTTTATCTATGGAGGTGGCGGGTTAGACGAATCAGGGTCTGTATGGGCTCATCACGCGTCTTGGCAACATGCGCTCTCGCCTTAGGAGTCTCAGTATTTCATCCGATGGAAGCGCGCACCAGGTTCGACAATCCATCCGAATGATCACGTTGGATGCAGAATGGTCGTTGCTGAGAGTCTCGCGACTGAGTCACCACCACGACCGATGGGATCATGCCCGACGATTACTCGAGGTGGTGTGCATCCTGGTCGAAAGATAGTCGCGGAATTCTGCTCCCAATGCCGGGTTCTTCAACCCAAACTCAACGGTGGCGATTAAAAAGCCCAATTTATCCCCGGCATCATGGCGCTGTCCCTCTATCTCAAGCGCAAACATCGGAGATTTTCTTGCCAGCGTCCTCAGTGCATCGGTCAGCTGAATTTCTCCGTTCTTTCCAGGAGGAGTTTTTCTTAGGATCGGGAAAATTTCAGGAGGAAGGATATACCGGCCGATTACGGCGAGCGTGGAGGGGGCATCGGCCGGCGATGGCTTCTCAACCAAATCTTCGACCCGGTGCAGACCGTGAGCAAGGCGCTTGGGCGTCACGATGCCGTATCGGCTGACGTCTGCCTTGGGAACTTCCTGTACCCCGAGAACTGCCCCATGGCGCTTTTTATAGATGTGGATCAACTGCGCAAGCCCTGGAACATCGGCGTCAATGATCTCATCCCCGAGAATGACGGCGAAAGGTTCGTCGCCGATCAGGTGTTGCGCGCACAACACGGCGTGTCCCAAGCCAAGGGCTTCGGATTGCCGCACGTAACAGAAGTTCGCGAGGTTCGAGATCTGTCGGATTTGATGGAGCACCTGACTCTTGCCGGTGCCTTTCAGATTTTCTTCCAACTCGACGGAACGATCGAAGTGATCTTCAATCGCGCGTTTGCCACGGCCGGTAATCACGATGATGTCTTCAATGCCAGAAGCCACCGCTTCTTCGACCGTATATTGAATGAGTGGCTTGTCGACTAACGGCAGCATCTCCTTGGGAGATGCCTTTGTGGCAGGAAGGAACCGCGTCCCAAGACCGGCGGCTGGAATGATTGCTTTTCTGACCGTCAGACGTGACATGAAAAGATAGTATGTGATGGGGGGAGTGAAGTCAAGAAACGGACGAACTCATCGCATCGAAAACAACGGTGTCGTTTCCATGAGAGAGAACACGAGCGATATTCATGAACGAAGCGTGTCGCACACAGACTCTTTTGCGTCGATGACCGACGGCGAGGATCGATGCATCATCTGTCGGAGAGCTACGGAATTTAGCGCGGAGTAAGGAGATATGCACGTCGAGTCCGACCGGAATGGGGGGGCGCTCCTTTACAATGCAGGATGACCTCAATATAATCCGGAAGTTTTGCGCGGTCGGGTAACGTGAGAGCTGCTCACGTGGTAGAGCTGTCTGGCTTCGGATTTCCGGCGAGAACACCCGTGTGGTTCAGCGCGTTCTCCAGCGCATTCTCTGGAGCGAAACAGACTGACTCGTAGGAAGTTGGCGTACGGTCGATAACGGAGAGGACCTGTGTGATGGTTTCAACCGCATCATCCATCCCCATACTTCGTTACAGGAATCCGTATCGGTGACCGAGCATGCCGTCTACAGACCTCGATCGTTTGTGGTCGCGGTCATAGTTGTTTCTGTGTTGTGGAGTGTGCTCGAAGCATTCGCTCAGACTTCTGAACTCAAGGTTGCCTCGATTGATATTCGGGGAGCCAAACGAATCGAAATGTCGGCGATTGCTGGTCGACTCACGCTGAAAGCCGGTGATCGGTATATGCCGGACCATGTGCGTGGACAGGTGAAGATTTTATACGATACAGGTTTTTTCGAGGATGTGCAGGTTGAAACCGAATCGATTGCCGAGGGGATGGCGGTGACTTTCGTCGTGCAGGAGAAGCCGTTCATCACCGAGATCGTCTTCGACGGTAACCAGCAGTTGACCGAGGAGAAGTTGAAAGAAAAAACGACCATCAAGAGCCAGACATTTCTTGACCAACAACAGGTGAAGGAAAGTGCTGAGACCATCCGGCGGGTCTATCAGCATGACGGCTATTACAATGCGCAGGTCGTTCCCGTGATCGAGGCATTGGATGAGGATCGGAAGCGGCTCACCTTTCATATTACAGAAGGGGAGAAGGCCAAGATTAAGACGGTGATATTCGAAGGACTGCGTGCGGCGACGAAGACCGAGATGCTCAGTGTCATGTCGACGCGGGAATGGATCCCATGGTATGGCTTCTTCACGAAGTTCAAGCTGCCGTCGATGGTGTCCGACGCGGGCGTCTTGAAACACGAGGAGGTGGGTAATGATGTGGAGCGCATTAGGGAAGTACTCCTGAATAAAGGGTATTTCAATGTTCGGGTCGGCCAGCCGTCGGTGGAGCTTACCGAAGATAAAAAATGGTTCACTGTCAGCTACCCCATTACCGAGGGAGAGCCCTTCACCATCGCTGAGATAGGGTTTCGAGGATACACGGTGTTTGAAGACCCTGAGCTTCGAGCGGGATTGAGGATCAAGGATGGTGAGATCTTTCAGCGTGCCAAAATCCGAGATGAGATCTCACGAATTACGGATTTGTACGGGAGTAAGGGGTATTCATTCGCCGAAGTCGTGCCTAATGTGAATCCAAACAATGAAGAACGGACCGTGACCATCATCTTCAGCATCAAAGAAGGGGAGATGATGCGGATCCGGCAGATCAATATCTACGGGAATGACAAAACACGAGACAACGTCATCCGTCGAGAAATCAGAGTCGACGAACAGGATGTGATCGACACCGCGTCTCTGAAGCGAAGCTTTCAACGATTGAATAACTTGAATTTCTTCGAGACCGTCGAAATCCTGCCCGCCCAAGTCGCACCTGACAAGGTTGATCTGAACGTGCGAGTGAAAGAAAAACCGACGGGGATGTTCAGCCTCGGCGGTGGGTTCAGTACGCTGGATCGACTGGTGGCGATCGCCGATATTACCCAAGGGAATTTGGGTGGATACGGCTATATGGGTCGCATCCGTGGGCAACTGGGCCAGCGAAGAAGTCTCGGGTCCATTACCTTCCGCAATCCCTATTTGAATGACTCCTTGACCTCATTACAAATAGACGGTTACCGCAGTATGACGAACTATCTTTCCTATTTTGAAGAACGGACCGGTGGAAATGTCACCTTGGGTCGATGGTTATCGGAGTATGTGACGGGGAGCGTCAGCATCTTTGCAGAGCAAATCACGTACAAGAATCCTCAATTCGGTATCTGTACACCTGGGGCTGAGCTGGTACCAATTGTCTGTCAACAGTTGGGGACACAGTCGTCGACGGGGTTTCGATTTGCGATGTTTCGGGATACCAGAGACTACTACCTTGATCCGAGATCTGGCTGGCGCATCGGTGGAGGGTTCGATATCGGAACACCTTATATGGGTGGGACCAACAACTTTATCAAGTATCACGTGGATGTCATCAAGGTGACTCCGCTTCCGCTCGACATGAGGGTTTCGCTGCGGGCTCGCTATGGAGAGGTTCAAGCGCTTGGTGGAACGACGCGGATTCCGCTCAGCGAACGATTTTTCGTGGGTGGAATCAACACCATGCGCGGGTTTGCTTTCGGACGAGCTGGTCCCGTCGTTCCCACGACGCGTGCTCCATTCGGTGCCGCCAAGCAATTGATTTTCAATGCCGAACTGATTTTTACGATTTCTTCCGAGGCGAAATTGAACGGGGTGATCTTTTTCGACTATGGCAAAGGGTTCGATGAGGATGAACCGTTGTCAATCAATTTGCGGCCCGCTGCGGGTCTCGAAGGGCGGTGGATCTCTCCCTTCGGTCCCTTGCGAGTGGCTTATGGGATTAATCTTGATGCGCGAACCGGTGAGCGAGCCGGCGTGTTCGAGTTCACGATCGGAACCTTATTTTAGTCGGAGTTTACGCGTGGTACGTTGGAACGGGAATCGGTGGAAGCGAGCGGCGGGACGAATCGAGTGGACGGCGATATCGGCCGCGGTCGCCGTCATGCTGGCACTGAGTGGAGGATGCGCTGGAGGCGGGGGAAAAATCGACGGGAAGGTGGCGGTGATCAATTTACAACGCTTGCTCAGCGAGACGAGTGCGGGCAAGAAGGTGAAGGAGAACCTGGCCGGTTTTTCGAAAAATCGACAGGCGTTGATGGAGATGGAGGAAAAGGAGTTACGGCGGATGGAAGAGGACTTTGTCAAACAGTCCTCCGTTCTGAGTCCCACCGCGAAACGAGAGCGGGAAGAACAGTTTCGCCGGCGCATGCAGGAGTACCAGCAAAAGGCCTCGGAATTGAATCGGGAAGTCCAAGAAAAGCAAAAAGATGTTCTGGAAGGATTTCGTGACAAGAGCGAAACGGTTGTCGCAAAGGTCGCCAAGCGTCTTGGATTGCACGTTGTGGTCGACAGGAGTAGGGGTGGTCCGACGATCTATCATGAAGAAGGTCTGGACATTTCAGGCCAGGTCATCGAAGAGTTCAATAGAGAATACCCTTAGTTTCTGAGGGAGGTGGGTTATGACGAGTGTAGCGCGGGCGACATGGTTAGGCGTCATGGTATTGCTGGCGCAGGGAGTTGCGCCGCTCCATGCAGGAGAGGTGGTTCGGGTCGGGGTCATGGATCAGCAGATGGTGATAGAGCGAACAAAGGCTGGGAAGCTGGCCTTGGAAGAGGTGAAGGGATACTCCATGACCAGACAAAAGATCATTCATGGTGATGAGCAAGAGTTAAAGGACTTGGAGCAGTCCTTGCAAGATCCGAACGTCAAGCTTGCGGACCAGGCACGGCAAGAGAAAGAAGAGCAGTTGCGCGGCAAGATGGAAGCGTTTCAGCGTCGGCTTCAAGAGTTCAATCGTGAAGTTCAACAAAAACAGCGCGAAATGGTCGTGGAATATGCGCAAAAAATCGCCGCCGCCGCGCAGGCTGTGGCTCAGAAAGAGGGATATACGGCTATCCTCGATAAGGGCAATGAAGCGCTCATCCGCATTGTCCTCTATCATCAGCCAGCGTTGGATGTGACAGATTCGATCATCAAGGAATTTGATCGACAGAATCCCTAGACGGTAGCTCTATTCAGGATGGAGAGGAGGCAGAGCCCATGGCATCGGTCGAACAGGCTGAGATTCAGGCGTTACTTCCCCACCGATATCCGTTCCTACTGGTGGATCGAGTCAAAGAGTTTGAACCGCATAAAAGCATCATCGGCATCAAAAACGTGACGATCAATGAGCCGTTCTTTCAAGGACACTTTCCCGGCCGCCCGGTGATGCCGGGGGTGCTGATTGTCGAAGCCATGGCCCAGGTGGGTGGTGTGCTGGTCTTCAAGTCTGGAGGGACGGTTGGAAAAACCATTATGTATCTCACGGGCATTGAGGAAGCCAAGTTCAGGCGACCAGTGGTTCCGGGCGATCAGCTGCGTATTGAAATCGAGGTCATCAAGAAGCGTCCGCCATTCTGGAAAATGCAAGGGAAGGCCTATGTAGACAATGAAATGGTCTGTGAGGCCGTGATGACGGCAATGGTGATGGAGGAGAAGGCGGACACGAAATAATCAGGTTTGATGAAGTACTCGATTCCTGAAGCGTACGGTCGGCGTGTGGGCCAGGCAGTGATCCGGCAGTTGACGAATGGCCGGTGAGGGTTGACGCGAGTAAAGGGGGCATGCGTGAAGATACATCCAACAGCGATCATTCATCCCAAGGCGAGCCTCGATCATAACGTAGAAGTTGGGCCGTTCTGCGTCGTGGGAGAGCACGTCGTGATCGGAAAGGGGAGCCGACTTCTTTCCCATGCGATTATCGATGGGTGGACGGAAATCGGGGAGCGGAATGAAGTGCATCCGTTTGCTTCGATCGGAGGGCCTCCACAGCACCTTGGCTATAAAGGGGAACCGACCAAAGTCGTCATCGGCCATGACAACATCATCCGCGAATATGTCACGATCAATCGGGGAACTACGCAGGGAGGGGGCGTGACCTCTCTTGGATCCAAGGGCATTCTGATGGCCTACGTGCATGTGGCGCATGATTGCCGGCTCGGTGATCATATCATTATGGCGAATGCGGCAAGCCTGGCGGGGCATATTACCATCGGTGATCATGCGGTTATCGGAGGCTTGACCGGTGTTCTTCAGTTTGTGCGTATCGGAGACTATGTGATGATCGGAGGGTGTTGTGCGATCGGCCAGGATATCCCTCCGTTTGCATTTGCAGCCGGCGGGTATCGTGCACATCTGTACGGCCTCAATTCAGTCGGGTTGCAACGGCATGGTTTCTCGGTGGACCGGATTGCCGTGTTGAAGAAGGCATTTGACTTGCTGTTCCGATCGGGCCATCGGACAGCCGAGGCGGTACGATTGGCCAAAAAAGAGTTTAAAGGACAGGCGGATGTGGCCAAGATCCTCACGTTTATGGAGGGAACCAAACGTGGCATCTCAAGGGCTGTCAACCATGACCTAGAGCGCGAGTTCGATCAACCGGTGTGAGCTACTCAGCCACTATGACCTTGGCCATGTCTATAGCGGACGGTCGAATCGGGGTGATCGCCGGGAACGGACGATTTCCGATCATCTTTGCGGATAACGCTCGCAAAATGGGCCTTCAAGTCTATGCGGTGGCTCATGAGGGCGAGACTGAACCGGAGCTCGAACAGCATGTCGATCGGATTCATTGGGTCAAGATCGGTCAGCTTAACAAGTTGATCAACGCGTTCAAGGCCGACGGCGTCCGGAATGTGGTCATGCTGGGGGGCATCAAAAAAACGCATGTCTATAGCCATGCCCGTCCTGATTTTCGTGTGCTCGCGCTCGCCACGAAATTAGCCCTTTGGAAGGATGACGATATTCTACGTGCACTTGCTGCAGAACTCGAGAAGGATGGCATCACCATTTGTGAGTCGACGTTCGGTCTGGAAGGGATCTTGGTTGAGGAAGGGACGCTCACGTCGCGTCAACCAACTAAGAAGGAGTGGGTGGACATCCGTTATGGCTGGGACGTGGCTAAAGAGACTGGGCGCCTCGACATCGGCCAATGCATCGTGATCAAAGACCGCGTCGTCGTGGCGGTCGAAGCGGTCGAAGGTACCGATGAAGCGATCAAGCGTGGCGGCGAACTGGCCAAGGATGGTGCGGTCGTGGTGAAGCGGAGTAAGCCGCAGCAGGATCTTCGGTTTGATCTGCCGGCCGTGGGTCCTAGGACGATCGAGGTCATGCAATCCGTCAAGGCATCGGTGCTGGCTGTTGAGGCCGGTCGATCCGTGATGCTGGATCGAGAAGTGCTTCTCCGCACTGCGGAGGAAGCCGGCATCGCCGTCGTTGGCCTCGCTCGCGAAGAGGAGCCGAGCTCAGCGACCTGAGTCAGCGAACACGGTTTGGAATCTGAAGATCTGTTGATCGATTGATTTCAGAAGCTCAACAAATCAATCAATCAGGAAATTCTCCAATTCAGTCCACGAGGTGTATGGTCAAGCTCCGTGCCGGTGTCATCGGGGTCGGGCATCTCGGTCAGCACCATGCACGCCTCTATGCCTCATTGCCAGATTCAACGCTGGTCGGCGTGATGGACCAAGACCAGGGGCGAGCCTCTGTCATTGCCCAGAAGCATGGCGCACAGGTATTCAGTGATCTGCCAGATTTCCTGAAGCAGGTTGAGGTCGTCAGTATTGCCGTCCCCACATCCGGTCACTATTCCGTGACTAAAGCCTGTCTCGAAGCCGGGAAACATGTGCTGGTGGAGAAACCGATCGCCGTTCTGCCGGTTGAGGCACGGGAGCTGGTGGAGTTGGCAAAACGCAATCGATGTACGCTGCAAGTGGGACATAGTGAGCGTTTCAATCCTATTCTGCAGTTGATGCGGCCATATTTTCGAAAGCCACTGTTGTTCGAGTGTTATCGACTGGGGACCTACAGCGGGCGTGGCACCGACGTTGATGTCGTCCTGGATTTGATGATTCACGACCTTGATTTGGTGCTGTCCTTCGATCCAGGACCCGTCGAAGATGTGCGGGCCACTGGAGTGACGGTGCTCTCCTCGACCAGTGATGTGTCTAATGCACGTGTTCAGTTTAGGAGTGGGTGTGTCGTCAACCTTACCGCGAGTCGAATATCACCAAAAGCAACGCGACAATGGCATGTATTTCAAGGCGATGGGTGTATGTCGATCGATTTCCAGTCTCGCCAGGGCGTGATCGGACGCCGATCGCTTGAGTCTGGCGGGAAGCCCATGGTGGTAGCTGAAGAGGTACAAGCCGGAGACGGTGAGCCGTTAAAACTACAGCTGGAATCGTTTCTCCATGCGATTCGTTTGGAATCTTGCCCAATCGTGTCCGGCGAGGACGGGGTTGCTGTTCTGGAGCTGGCTCATCGCGTGTTGTCAGCGATGGGAGTATCTTTGCCTCACAAGACATGAGACCATCTCCACGGATCAACCGTCACGTGCCTTCTCAGCCGCGTGCATCGAATCGCTGTCACTGGCTGTGCTCCAATAAATCGTCATGCCGCGTATCCTGATCATTACTGGTGAAGCCTCCGGCGACCTCCACGGAGCCAATCTGGCCAAAGCGCTCAGAGCCAAGGACCCTCAGGTCTCGTTGGCCGGGATCGGAGGGGCAGCGATGGAGGCGGCCGGTGTGCAATTGGTCTGCAAAATGGGGCAGTTCGACGTGATGGGGATGGTCGGGCCCTTGGTGTTGGTGGCGATCATGCGACGGTTTTTCTTCATGCGACGGTTGTTTCGGTCCGAACCATGGGACGCGGTCATCTTTGTCGATAACCCCGGATTAAACTTACGGTACGCCTACTTCGCCAAAAGCGCTGGGTTGCGCGTGCTCTATTATGTTGCGCCGCAGATTTGGGCCTGGGGGGCCTGGCGGATGTACTGGATCAAGAAACGAGTCGATCAGGTGTTGGTCATTCTGCCTTTTGAAAAACCTCTCTATGACAACGCGGGTATGCGCTGCACATTTGTCGGCCATCCCATTCTGGATGCAGTCAAAGAATCCTACGATCGGCCGGCGCTGCGCAGCAGATTTGGCTTTGCTCAGGATGAGCGGGTGGTTGGCTTGTTGCCGGGGAGTCGCGCACATGAGGTACAGGCGCTGTTGCCGATCCTGATCAGGGCCGCGGAGCAATTGGCTCACCGGGCGCCAAAAACGAAGTTTATCTTGGCGCAGGCCTCCACAATTCAGGATAATCTGCTGCAGCCACTCTTGCGGCACAGTTCGGTTCCTGTCACTCTGGTCAAAGAACAGGCTAGTGAGGTGATGGCCGTATCCGATGTGGTACTGGTGGCGTCGGGGACAGCCACGCTGCAAGCCGCCGTCGTGGGCACTCCTATGGTGTTGATCTATCGAACATCCGAATTGGAATTTTGGATCGCGAGTTTCTTTCTCCGGGTCAAATGGATTGGACTGGTGAATTTGGTGGCAGGTCGATCCGTCGTGCCGGAGTTGTTGCAGGATGAGGCTACCGGTCAGCGTCTCTACGAGGAGGCGCTGCGGATCTTGGAAGATCCCGCAGCCTATGCGGAAATGAAGCGGAGCTTGGCACAAGTACGAGACGCGTTGGGTGAATCAGGCGCGTCTGTTCGAGCGGCAGAACTGGTGTTGGCGGCATGTCAGGCCTAGAACGATTTAAGCGGCTCATGCGGTATGTCCGCCCGTATCGGGCGAGGTTTTTGGGTGGGTTCGCCTGCTCCGGGATGGTGGCGATCTTGACCGGGGTGTATGCCTGGTTGGCACGTCCAGTGCTCGACGGGATTTTCATCGAAAAAAATGAACAGTTGCTGCTGATCTTGCCGCTGGCGATATTGGCCGTTGCGGCAGTGAAGGCTCTCTTCAGCTATGGCGTCGGGTACCTGATGGCGTATGTGGGGAATCGAGTGGTGGCAGATATTCGGCAAGAGTTGTTTCAGCAGCTCATGCGCATGCCGATCGGATTTCACGACTCCAACACGTCGGGTCGTTTGGTGTCGCGGATCGTGAACGATGTTGGGTTGATGGCGAATGCGGCGTCGAGTGTCGTCAAAGACATGTTTCAAAATGCCCTGACATTTCTGGCGATGGTCGGCGTGATTCTCTATCAGGACTGGAAGTTGGCGGGCATCTCGCTGGTCGTGATTCCGCTTGCGGGGCTGACGATGGTTCGAGTGGGGAAGCGGTTGAAGAAATTGGCGGCGAGTGGACAAGCCCAGATGGGCGATATGTCTTCAACACTCCAAGAAACATTTGCCGGCATCAGGGTTGTGAAGGCCTTCGGTCGTGAAGACGCAGAAGCCGAGCGATTTCAAGCGCGGAACCAGGCCTTTCTGGCTACCACCTTGAAAACGAATCAGGTCTGGTCGATTGGCCATTCGCATATGGAAGTCATCGGCGTGATCAGTATCGCGGTTATTATTTGGTATGGCGGCTATCTCGTCATCAACGGGACGATGACGCCCGGCGCGTTCTTTTCGTTCATGGCTGCCATGTTATTGGCCTATACCCCGGTTCGGAAGTTGTCTGGGGCTAACAATCTGATCCAGCAAGCCCTGGCTGCGGCTGAACGCGTCTTTGATGTGTTGGACATGAAGACGGAACAGGCACAGACCCAGGGCATGGTCCCGTTGGCTGGAATCCACCGTGCCATTGAATTCCAGGGTGTCTCGTTGCGATATGAGAGCCAGAAGATTCCCGCGCTGACCAAGGTTGATCTCACCATCACGCCCGGGGAAGTTATTGCGCTTGTCGGGAGCAGTGGAAGTGGAAAGACCACGTTAGTCAGTTTGTTGCCGCGGTTCTATGAGCCGACCACAGGCCGTATTATGATCGACGGTGTTCCGCTTGACTCGTACGAATTACAGTCATTACGCGCCCATATCGGGATCGTGTCGCAAGAGATTGTGCTGTTCGATGATACCATCCGGAACAACATCGCCTTTGGACGAACAGGGGCCAGTCAGGCTGAGGTTGAACAGGCGGCGAAACTGGCCTATGCGCATGACTTCATTCTTCGGATCCCGGACGGGTATGATGCCCTCATCGGAGAACGGGGGCTTAAGCTTTCGGGGGGCGAGCGCCAGCGTCTGGCCATCGCCCGCGCGCTGCTTCGCGACCCGCCATTGCTGATCCTGGATGAAGCGACGTCGGCGTTGGATACGGAGTCTGAGCGGATCGTGCAGTTGGCCTTGACGAACTTAATGAAGAATCGAACGACGTTGGTGATTGCTCATCGGCTGTCGACCATTCAAAATGCGGATCGCATTGTGGTGTTGGACGGTGGGACGATCGTTGAAGTAGGCTCGCACGAGGATCTGCTTCGGCAGGGAGGAAGCTACCACCGTTTGCACACGTTGCAGTTTCAATCCGAAGAATTGGCGCATTGATTCTATGAAGAAATCGTTCTTGGTCAGATGGCTGAAACTTTCTGTGCTGCCTCCGGTGGGCGTGGCACTGATTCGTGGTATTGCCCGCACGATGCGCCACGAGACTAGAGGACAGGAAGCGGTCGATGCCTTGTATCGTGAAGGAGGGCACGCCATTACCGCATTTTGGCATGCACAGCAATTGATGATTCCCTTTGGATACCGAGGACCGGGTGCCCATGTGTTGATCAGCCAGCATGGAGATGGAGAGATTATTGCGCGTATCATCGCGCGATTCGGTCATGGGGCCGTGCGTGGATCCAGTACGCGCGGCGGGGCCAATGCCCTACGCGCATTGATTAAATTAGCTCGATCCGGCCAAGATGTTGCGGTGACGCCGGATGGCCCGAAAGGGCCGCGTCACGTTGCCAAGCTAGGGGTGATCCAGCTGGCGAAAGCCTCGGGACTTCCGATCGTGCCAATAGCCTTTGCCTGCTCAAAAAAAAACTCTTTGCGAGCTGGGACCGCTACATGGTCCCCTATCCGTTTTCGACAGGCCTCTTTTGCTACGGACGTCCGCTCTGGGTCTCACGTGAGGCCGATGAGACGGCGCTCGAAACAGCTCGAGTGGAACTTGAGACCGTGTTGAATCAGTTGACGGATCAGGCGGAAAAAGATGTGGGTGTAAAAGGTAAGGCGTGAGATGTAAGAGGCGCAGGCATTAAACAGGGCGCCTCACCTTTTGCCTCGTGCGGTTCACTTCGTTCTCATGTGGAAGCTGCTCTATAACATCGGTCTTCTTCTTGCCGCCCCAGTGATTATCGCTGTGTTGCTGGCCAAACCACGCTGCCGCCCTGGTTTTCTTCAGCGGATGGGTTGGCACATTCATCCTTCCGATCGCCACACGACAGCGTCGCCGCTTGTGTGGATCCACGCGGTGTCACTTGGTGAGGTCGTCGCTGCGACGCCGTTGGTGAAGGCGCTGCGCGAACGTCATCCTGAGTTTCGGTATATCGTCACGACGGTGACTGAAACCGGCCGAGAGGCGGTAGAACAGCGCTTAGGCGGTATTGCCGAACACCGGTATGCTCCGCTTGATTTCCCCTGGGCTGTGGCTCGGATGATCCGCAGTCTGCGGCCGGTGCTGTATGTGTTTGTCGAGACAGAATTATGGCCGAACTTATTATGGACGTTACGAGCACAGGATGTGCCCTCGGTGTTGGTGAACGGGCGGTTGTCGTCGCGGTCATTTGGTCGTCAGGATGTGCCCGTGATTCGCTCTTTCTATCGATCTATACTGCAAACGCTCACACTCTGTCTCATGCAATCTGATCGAGATCGACAGCGTATTGTTGCGTTGGGCGCTGAGCCGTTACGCGTTCATGTGACCAGTAATATTAAGTTTGATCAGCCTCTCCCGGACGTTCGCTCACATGAATCGCTCCGTCAGAGCTTTGGGCTCAATGAGCATGAACAATTGATGCTCGCGGGTAGCACGCACGCCGGAGAAGAGGAACTGCTGGTTTCGGCCTACCGACACATCGTGAAGACTTATCCAACAACCGTATTGATGCTGGCGCCACGCCATATCGAGCGAGCGGATCGAGTCGAAGCCGTGCTGCGAGAAGCCGGATTTGCCGTGCAGCGGAGGAGTCGGATTCAGGGGAAGCCATCTGGCCCACGCGTGATCATTTTGGATACAAGAGGAGAGTTGTCTCGCGCGTATCGAGACGCTGTCGTGGCATTCGTCGGTGGAACTCTGGTTCCGGTGGGGGGACACAATTTGTTGGAACCGGCTGTATGGGGTATCCCTGTCTTGTTTGGGCCCCATACAGACCATTGTGCCGAGGTCTCGGCACTTCTATCAGAGGCTGGAGGAGGTCGCCGCGTAATGGGAGTGGAGGACCTCGTTACCTCTCTGGAAGAATGGCTCGGTCAGCCTGACACTCGACATCGGATGGGGCAGGCTGCAAGACAGGTGGTGTTGGACAATCAAGGCGCACTCACACGGAGTCTGGAGTTCATTGAGACTTGCCTCCGTGCGGCTCCGTCGTATTCCGACTCGTGTGTGGCAACGGGGCCGGGACCGCTTGTGGCCAAACACTGACATGGCGTTCTTGCTTCCTGGACAACCGGTTCGCATAGGGCTGTACTGGGTTGCTGGGTTGTACGGCCTCATTATTCGGTGTCGGCTGTGGTGCTACCGCCAAGGTTGGCTCACGACCACACGGCTACCCTGTCGGGTCGTGAGTGTCGGTAATCTGACAGTCGGGGGGACGGGAAAAACTCCGATCGTCATTCTCCTAACGGAATGGCTAGTGGCTAAGGGGAAACGGGTAGCGATCTTGAGCCGAGGGTACAAACGGACGAGCACGGTACCCTATCTATTGGTGTCCAATGGATCGCGAATCTTAGCCGGCCCCTCGGAGGCCGGGGACGAACCGTTTCTCATGGCGCAGCGTTGTCCGCACGCCGTTGTGGCGGTGGGGGCTGATCGGGTTGCGCTTGGTCGGTGGGTCTTGGAACAGTATCCCGTCGACTACATCATGCTCGATGATGGCTTTCAGCATCGAGCCCTTCATCGCGATGTCGATCTGGTGTTGCTGGATGCCACCGATGCGGCAGGACTTGATGCGCTGCTTCCATCCGGAAGACTGCGGGAACCCTTAGCGGCGCTTGAACGAGCGAGTGCGGTGGTGATTACCCGAGCCGATTCACGGCAAGATGTAGAAGCGGTTCAGCAGCGATTGCGTAAGGTCGCGCGGCCGTCAGAGGACGTCATAGAGGTCGTATTTCGGCCGGAGTCTTTTCGTGCAATCGGCTCAGCGGAGCCGCAAGCTCTTGAATGGGGGCAGGGTAAACGGGCCTGGCTCGTAAGCGGGATCGGCAATAGTCCATCGTTCCGCCGCTCGGTCGAATCCATCGGGGTTGAGATCCTTGGAGAGACAGTGTTTGAAGATCATCATCGCTACTGTGAGGAAGAGATCGGACAGATCCGTGCCACGGTGCAGACCAATGGGAGCGAGATTGTCCTAACGACCGAGAAGGACGGCGGAAAACTGTCCCCCTTTCTCCGGCCCAATGATCCCTGGTGGATGCTTCGACTGGGAACGGAAGTCGTGCGCGGAGAAGCGCGGCTGTACGGATTGATCGATGGGGTGTTAACCGATGAGACTGAACAGGTAGGAGTTCGTGCGTAGAGATCTGCCTCGGAACATCTTGGTGCGGGCGCCGAATTGGATCGGCGATGCCGTGATGTGCGAGCCGGCTATTCGCGGGCTGCGGTCACTGTTTCCAGAAGCGGAGATCACGATGCTTGCCAAGCGGGCCGTCGCCGAACTGTTCAGTGCGGCTCCAGAGCTGAGTCGAGTCGTGGTGTACGATGACAAGGGGACTCACGCGGGGCTTTCTGGAAAATGGTCGCTGGCGGGTACGCTGCGGCGGCATGGCTTCGACCTGGCCGTGCTCTTTCAGAACGCCTTCGAGGCGGCATTTCTCGCGTGGCTTGCGGGTATTCCGCAGCGATATGGCTATGCCACTGATGGACGCGTCTTTTTTCTGACCACGCCTGTTGCGGTGCCGAGTCGTAGTCGTGGGGTCCATCAAGTCGAGTACTATTGGAACCTGTTAAAGCCTTTGGGGCTGTCTGGCGTGGCATCGGCGCCGAAGCTATGTGTGACAGCAGACGAGAGTCGTCAGTTGGATGTCAGACTCGCTGGGGTCGAGGTCGGTTTGTCAGATATTGTGATTGGTATCAATCCAGGATCGACCTACGGAAGTGCAAAGCGTTGGTTACCTGAGCGATTTGCTGAAGTCGCACAGCGACTTGCGGAACAAATAGGGCAGGACGAGAATGCACAGGTGGTAGTGGTCATTCTGGGGGCACAGGGAGAGGAGTCCTTAGGAAAGGATATCGCCGCTCGAATCAATGGGCAATCAGTGGTGCTGTCGGGTGCCACGACCATTCGTGAGTTGATGGCGGTGGTCAAGCGATGTCGCCTGCTCATTACCAACGATACAGGGCCGATGCATATCGCTGCTGCGTGCGGTGTGCCGGTCGTGGCGGTGTTTGGTCCTACGGATTCACATACTACCGCACCCTATGGGCAAGAGCGGTCGATTGTGCGGGAGGCCGTAGACTGTGCGCCCTGCCTCCTTAGGGAATGCCCGATTGATCACCGCTGCATGACGCGTATCCCCGTTGACCGGGTGTATGAAGCGGCAGTGCAACAGCTGAGCGGTTTATCTCGTGTATCTGGTCTATCTCGTCCAGACAACACAGACCAGACGAACATTCTGTCCGGCTACACCATCTTTCTCGATCGAGACGGAACGCTCAATCCTGATCCCGGCTATATCAAGTCTCCCGATCAGTTTGAGTTGTTTCCTGGGGTGTCCGAGGCGCTCGCGCGTCTGAAGCGGGCTGGTGCCAGATTGATCATCGTCACCAATCAATCGGGAATTGCGCGAGGACTCTTGTCGCGCAAGGACCTCGATGCCGTGCACATGAAACTGAAGCGTCTGCTTGAAGGCGCGGGTGTGACACTCGACGCGATCTATTTCTGTCCTCACCATCCTGACGACGGGTGCGAATGTCGAAAACCGAACCGTGGGATGATTGACCAAGCGGTGCGAGAATGTGGGGTGACTCTCGATCACTCCTATCTGATCGGCGATCATAGTCGGGACATCGAATTGGCACAGCGGGTTGGGGTGCGCAGTATCTTAGTGACGACGGGTGTCGTGTCTCCGCAGGACGCAGAAAGACTCAAAGCCTCAGGGCCAGCTCCAACCTGGGTGGCATCCTCGCTGGCGGACGCTGCGGACTGGCTGCTCTCCGATGCAAACAGGGCGTCCGTACAGATCCGCGGGCGGCAGGTTGCACATACGTGATGGAGTGGAGCGGCGGCGTTCGGCGCGGTCTTGTGTTGGGTGGAGAGCCAGCGTAAGTTATATCGGTAGTAGGCGATGGGCGAGGGAGTCGGCTGTGTTGCGCAGCGAGAGAGAACGATGGCAGCGAACCAACCTGTGAACGTGTGTTCCGTTCCATGTAACCTGTGTGGTGGCACCCAGGTGTCGACTCTGTCGAATAAGAGTCGAAGTGGGAAGCCATTGCGGACGGTCATTTGTCAAGCGTGCGGGCTTGTGTGGTCGGACCCACGCCCGCATGACGCCAGGCAGTTTTATGAGGAGGAGTACCGCCTCTCCTACAAACACACCTACCGCCCGAAACCTAAACACGTCTTACGCGCGGGCCATGTGGCCTTGTCGCGATTCGAAAAGATCGAGCCATTGCTGTCGAGTCGGAAAGCTGTTCTCGATGTTGGTACTGGCGGAGGAGAGTTCGCCTATCTGCTTCAATCGTTGGGGCATGGCGTGAGCGGGATTGAACCGAATAGAGGGTATGCCGACTATTCCATACAGGAATATGGGCTCACGGTTCAGGTCGGGTTCGTGCAAGAGGCGGTGTTTCCACTTGAATCGTTCGATGTGGTGACGATCTGGCATGTGCTCGAACATACGGAAGATCCGGGTTTCATCCTAGCCCTGCTCCGATCCTGGCTGAAACCGGACGGCACGCTTGTTGTGGAGGTTCCCAATGTCGAGGCAACCTGTCAGGCTCCCAGCAGCACATTCCATGAAGCCCATCTCTATAACTTCAATGTGGTGTCACTACGCCGCTTGGCTAAGAAACACGGGTTGTTCGAGACCAAGCATCTGATCTCTCGCGATGGTGGGAATATCACGATGTTCCTGTCTCGTATGGAGCCACTGTTCCAAGATCGTTACGCGGCAACTATTGTGGGCAACTGCGAGTGGATCTCGAGGATCGTGCGTCAGCACAGCAACGTGCGGCGCCACTTGACGCCGATACCGTACCTGCGGGCTTGGCAGCGTCTCTGCCGATCATTTAAAGAGAGGCGTGAAACGGCGGACGCAAAGAGCGGTAAGGCATTGCTCGACACACTCTATTCGCCTCAGTGTCGCTCCTATTCTGTGGGACGTGGATGAACAGAGTTTTGGATGATGTACGGATCATCACACGTGGTTTTGCCTCATTCTAGGTATTGACGCGCAGTGTTCGCTGGAAGGTTCTCCGGTGTCATCTGTCAACCCTCTCGATAGTCTCTTCTCATCGGTGTTGCACAATGCCCGCATCCTGTTGATCAAGCCCAGTTCTCTCGGGGATATCGTGCATACATTGCCAGTCGTTTCGGCGATCAAATCACAATGGCCGAGATCACATCTCACGTGGATTGTGAAGCGCCAGTGGGCTGACCTTGTCGAACGGGCAGAGGGGGTCGATCGTGTCTGGCCGGTTGATATGACGGTGGGAAGTTGGATCAGGGAAGGCCGGGCACTGCGCGCACAGCGGTTCGACCTCGCCATCGATTTGCAAGGGCTGTTTCGCAGTGGCATTTTGGCGTGGCTCAGTGGTGCGCCGACGCGTATTGGCTTCGCGAATGGAAGAGAAGGAAGTCCCTGGTTCTACTCCGACCGTGTCCCGGTTACCGATCCCGATATCCATGCGGTCGATCGATATCTTTCCGTTGTCGTGGCGTTGGGGGCATCTCTGCCGGATAAACCGCGATTTGGGTTTAGGCTACGAGAGGAGGACATGGCGACCGTTCGAGAGATTTGTCAACGGCGAGGCCTCACACTAGACAAGCCGTGGGTTGCCGTAAATGTTGGAGCGCGATGGCCGACAAAGCGCTGGCCGCTCGAGTCCTTTGCTGCCGTTGTAGATCAGCTGTACGAGGCACGTCGTGATCCGCTCGTGATGATAGGCGGCTCCGAAGAGCGTGCATTGACGAAGAAGTTAAAAGCCTTCACGAAGTCTCCGTTCATCGACCTGTGCGGTGATATCCCCTTGGGGTGCGTGCCGGCACTGCTTTCGACCGCGACCGCCATGATCACGAATGATTCTGGGCCAATGCACATCGCGGCGGCACTTGAGATTCCGGTGATTGCGATGTTCGGACCAACCAGTGCGAGTCGGACTGGTCCATATGGAGACGGTCATCAGGTGCTGATCGGTCAAGTCCCCTGTAGTCCCTGTTTCAGTCGTATCTGCCGACACGATCCTGAATTGGAATGCCTTCATCTCATTCAGCCTACTCAAGTGGTCAATGTGATACGGCCCTTATTGACGGCTCACGTACCATGTCGATGAATGTCTTGATCGTTCGCCCGGACGGCATCGGCGATGTCTTACTCTCTCTTCCCGTGGCGACCCAACTCAGGCAGCTTGTGCCTGGGGTCAGAATTGGGTTTCTCACTAGTCCCACTGTGGCGCCTTTGCTTGAGCATCATCCCGATGTGGATTATGTGCGAACGATTCGCTTTACAGACCCATTGAAGGAACTCCGTCTCGCCTTTTCGCAGGGAGTTGAGGCAGCAATTTTCTTGAAGCCGTTTCGCCGTCTGATGTGGGCCGCGTGGGTGGCTGGTGTCCCGATTCGCGTTGCCACTGCCTACCGGTGGTATAGCCCATTGGCCAATCGCCGTATTTATGAACATCGCAGCGAGTTTGCAAAACACGAATCAGAGTACAACGTCGATATGATCCAGGGGTTGGGGTTGCCTCCTCAGCCTGTGAGTCAGCCGGTGCTCACCCTGACCGAGGCCGAACGAGCAGCCGGGGCATCTCGGTGGTTGGGATTGCCGAGACCTCGCGTCGTGGTCCACCCGGGAGGAGTTTCCGCACGTCGCTGGCGGCTGGAGCAGTATCGTGACCTGGTCTCGACATTGACAGACAGAGGATATGGCGTGGTGCTGACTGGCAGCGATCAGGAACGAAGAGAGTTTGGAAAAGGTCTGTCGTTGCCTACGGCGTTTCCCTCAGGGGTAGTAGATCTTATGGGGAACCTGTCGCTGCGAGAACTGATGTCGGTAATCGCCGGTGCGCATGTCGTCGTCTCAGGAGCGACAGGACCGGCTCACCTGGCGGCAGCTCTAGGTATTCCCACGGTCACCTTGTTCGATCCTCGACGAAACAATTTGCCGGTGCGGTGGAAACCGCTTGGGACGGGAGTCTTGCTGCGCCCCGATGTTCCTACCTGCGATAAATGTATCGGCGAGGTCTGTCCCTATTGGGATTGCCTTGATCGATTCACGGTTGCAACTGTCACGTCCGTCGTCTCCAAAGTTTCAGAGGCCCCGTCAGCGCTTACGGTACTCCATATCTAAGCAGGTCCATCAGTGGGGAGGAAGAGCTATTGCTAGCCCTAATCTCCGGCTAAGTCGGGCTGAGGGCCAGGATATTGGCTCGTGCCAGGGCCATGAGGGCCTGC
Source organism: Nitrospira sp. (assembly GCA_005116955.1). GTDB lineage: Bacteria > Nitrospirota > Nitrospiria > Nitrospirales > Nitrospiraceae > Nitrospira_D. The sequence goes on from SWDI01000006.1 coordinate 76,246, forward strand.
TGCGCTGCCGTGGTGAGGCGTAACAGCGTCTAGATCCTGTGAATAGGCCTCCATCCCGTCTCCTCCTCAACGTAGACTGTGAGGAGATTCTACTGGCTGTATGCACTTAAATCAAAACTGCTCTAGTTGACTTGCCCGGTAGACCTAGCCTAGGTTGAAACTCAGGTCAACGCTTAACGGAATTTCGCTAAGGAATGAAATGCTGACGATGACTTCTGGACAGCAGATTAGTTCATCATCACAATCTCGCTCGGGCAATCTTGAGATCAGTTCTACGTCCGATACAGTCTCGCTGATCATCGTGAATTACAATGCATGCGAATGCATTGTCGCCTGTGTCTCGTCAGCCTTAAACCAAGTGGACGAAGTGATTGTGGTCGATAATGCTTCGAGTGACGATAGTTTGGTGCAACTTGAAGCCGCGTTTCCAGGTGATCGGAAGTTAAAGATTGTTCGTAATCGAGAGAATCTTGGGTTTGCCGCAGGCTGCAATATCGGAGCTGAGCATTCGGCGGGCAGTTGCCTGTTGTTTCTTAATCCCGATTGTGTACTGAAACCGGAATCAGTGAAGCGCTTGTTGCGGGTGCTTGATGATTACCCGGATGTGGGAATGGTGGGTGGTCTGCTCCTCAATCCCGATGGCACCGAACAAGCTGGAGGGCGGCGGGCTATTCCAACGCCATGGCGATCCTTTGTGCGGGCATTTGGGTTGTCGCGTTTTGCAGATCGATGGCCACGCCTGTTTTTTGATTTTCACTTACACAAGCAGCCACTACCGAGCCACCCAATTGAGGTCGAAGCGATTTCCGGTGCGTGCATGTTGATCCGGCGTGCTGCGATGCAAGATGTCGGGCGTTGGGACGAGGGCTATTTCATGCATTGTGAAGACCTGGATTTGTCCATGACTTTGCGGCACAAGGGCTGGAAAATCATGTTTGTGCCTGATGCCAGGATCGTTCATGACAAAGGAGGCTGCAGCCGCTCTCGTCCCATATTTGTTGAATGGCATAAGCACCGTGGAATGATGCGGTTTTATCGCAAGTTTTTCCAGCATCAGTACCCCGGCCCCTTGATGTGGCTGGTGGCACTCGGTATCTGGTTGCGATTTGGATTGGTCGCGGCATACCACTCAGCATTGCTCACTCTGCGATATCTCGGAATTCAGCGTGGATAAATGGGTGAAGACCGGCTTGCTGGGGGCAAACAGTCTGGTGGGCGAATGCATCATCCCGCGACTGAGAGACGATGGACGTCATACGGTTGCGTTCTCCAGGCACCCATCTGGTGACGAACCTGACCCAGGAGTAACCTGGTTGCAGCTGCGTGCTTCTTTACCCGCCTACCCCGAAGTTCCCTCAATCACACAGTGGTTGTGTGTGGCTCCTATCTGGGTGCTGCCTCAGTATTTTGGAATGATCAAAACCTCCGGCGCACGCCGAGTGGTGGCGCTGTCCTCAACAAGCCTGTTCATCAAGAAGGAGTCATCCGATAGCGGTGAGCAGCATATTGCACAACGACTGGCCGAAGGAGAGCGTGCGTTGTGTACCTGGGCGGAGGCACATGGAATTGAGTGGGTCATTTTGCGTCCCACCTTGATCTATGGACGCGGGCGAGACAAGAACCTGACGGAGATTGCCCGTTTTGTACGCAGATGGGGATTTTTCCCACTGCTGGGACAGGCCGAAGGCTTGCGCCAGCCTGTACAAGCGGAGGATGTGGCAGCTGCATGCGTGTCAGCACTGACGAGGCCTGCCGCAGCGAACCGGGCGTACAACCTTTCAGGCGGGGAAACCTTGTCTTACCGTGAAATGGTGAGCCGTATCTTTGGCGCGATCGGCAAATCGCCACGACTGGTGACCATACCGCGATGGCTCTTCCGGTTAGCGGTGACAACCGTGAATCTAATGCCGCGATATCGACATTGGACGATGGAGATGGCGGAGCGCATGAACCGTGACCTTGTCTTTGACCATGCTGAGGCAGCGCGGGACTTGGGTTATTCGCCAGGACTGTTTCAGCTACTAACTCATGACATACCAGCGTAAACTCACAGATCGTACCCGTGACTGTGGCAAGGCTTGGAGTCAAAACCTGTGGAAAACTCTTGGTAGCTGTTGGCCGGCTGGTCATGTTTTTATTTTGCAATGTCTTACCTGTAGGGTATGATGGGTCTTTTCGAAGTTTATCCAGGTAAGCCTCTTAGCCTTGGCGATTAAGCGCACAACACGAAGCTCTGTAAGGCGGTGGCCGTCCCGCACTCTACTCAAAGGGATTCGTCTGTTCGCGACGGATGTGGACGGAGTTCTTACCGATGCAGGCATGTACTATTCCGAGTCGGGCGATGAATGGAAGAAGTTCAACACCCGCGATGGAATGGGGATTAAACTGCTGCAGAAGGTCGGTCTCATCACGGCAATTGTGACGCAGGAGCGAACCAGGTTGGTCGCTCGCCGGGCGGAAAAACTCGCGATCCCTGAACTTCATCAAGGAGTGATGGACAAGGTGTCGGTGATCCGAGACATGGCCATACGACATGGCATCTCACTTAGGCAAGTCGCGTATATCGGCGATGACGTCAACGACATCGAAGCCTTGAAGGCGGTGGGACTGTCAGCGGCTCCGGCGGATGGGCTTCCACAGGTCTTGAAGGTTGTCGACTACGTGTGCCGACAGAAGGGTGGGGAGGGGGCGGTGAGAGAAATTACCGAACTGATACTCCTTTCCCACAACTCCCACAACGAAATGAAACCTCGTAAGCGGAAGCGTTGAGAGGGAAACATGGCGAAGCGTCACTCACTATATCCGGTGATCATGGCGGGGGGGAGTGGGACCAGATTTTGGCCCTTAAGCCGTCATCTGTTTCCGAAGCAGCTCTTGCGGATCGGCGGCGAGCATACGTTGATTCAGCAGACCATGCGGCGCGTCCTCGGCTGTAGCCCGGCTGCTAATGTGCTGATCTCGACCAACGCGGCGCAAGCTGATCTCATTCGAACGCAACTGATTGACTGGAAAGAGGACCTCACGAACGGATTTCTCCTCGAACCAGAAGGTCGCAATACGGCACCTGCGATCGCGCTTGCCGCGCTTGAAGTGTCGGCACGCGACCCGGATGGTCTCATGCTGGTGGTTCCCGCCGATCATGTGGTGACGGGGCAGCGTGACTTCGAAGCAGCGGTTCAATTGGCCGCACAATTGGCCGCGGAAGGCTACCTGGTGACGTTTGGGATCAAGCCGATTCGACCGGAAACCGGGTACGGCTATATCAAGCCGAACGACAAGATGCTGCTCGGTAAGCAGGGGAAATTACGTGGATATCGTGTCCAGAAATTCGTGGAGAAACCCAACGCAACGAAGGCGGCCCAGTACCTCAAGGCGGGGCAGTATTTTTGGAATAGCGGCATGTTTGTCTGGCGTGCCGCGACGATTGTGGAAGAGATCCGCCGGCATCAGCCGGCCATTGCGACCGCGATGGATCGAATCAGGGAGCTGAAAGTGAGCGGGGCATCCACGCAGGTGATTGATGACGTCTATCGTGCGATCAAGCCGGTTTCAATCGACAACGGTGTAATGGAGCAGTCCTCGAAGGCGGCCGTGGTGCCGGTGATGTTTAAATGGTCAGATGTCGGGAGTTGGGGCAGTCTGGACGAAGTGGCGGAGAAGAATAAGGCCGGCAATGTGGTGATCGGACGAGTGGTCGATCTGGAGAGTACGCGCTCGATCGTCTATGCGGATCGGCGTGTCGTCGCAACGATCGGGTTACAAGATATGGTGGTGGTAGATACCCCCGATGCGACGTTGGTGTGCCCCAAAGCGCGGGCGCAAGATGTGAAGAAGATCGTCGATATTCTGAAACAGCAGCAAGCCCCTGAACATTTGGAACACCTGACGGTTCAGCGGCCTTGGGGATCGTACACCGTGTTGGAAGAGGGGCCTGGGTTCAAAGTGAAACGCGTCACGGTGAATCCCGGAGGCCGTCTCTCGCTCCAACTCCATCGCCAACGCAGTGAGCACTGGGTTGTGATAGCTGGTACAGCGCGTGTCACGCGAGGAGAAGAAATCTTTGATTTGCAGGTCGGACAAAGTACGGCGATTCCGATGAAGACACAGCATCGACTAGAAAATCCTGGGAAAGAGATCGTGCATATCATCGAAGTACAGAACGGACCGTATCTCGGTGAGGATGATATTGTGCGGTTTAAGGATGATTACGGACGTGCGAAAAACTGAACGGAAAAAGTCATACAGTTACTCCCAAAGGCTTTCAACTGTACGACTTTCAGACTTGAAGACTGTGCAACAAGAGGACTGAACGAGGAACTATGGGTTTGTTTCGCGAATACGATCTGAGAGGAATTGTCGGCAGCGAATTGACCGAGGATCTGGCTGAGCGGGTGGGCCGGGCCTACGCCACGTACGGCGTGAAGCGTGGAGTGAAGACGATCAGCCTGGGGCGTGACGGGCGGCTCAGTTCTCCGTCCTTGCACAAGGCGCTGCTCAAGGGACTGCTCGCGGGCGGACTCGATGTAATCGACATCGGGATTTGCACCTCACCGCTCGTGTATTTTTCTTTGTTCACGCTGCCGGTCGGCGGCGGTATCATGATCACCGGAAGCCACAATGCGGCGGAGTATAACGGCTTTAAGATCTGTGTCGGCAAGTCCGCCATTCATGGAGAGGAAATCCAGGAACTTCGAAGGGTGATGGAAGCAGGGGTATTCGTATCGGGGAACGGCCGTCTCTCCGAGCATCCGATTATTCCCGACTATCTGGCGTACCTCCAGAAAAGCTTCTCTCATGTCCACGCAAACCGGCTGCATGTCGTGATCGATAGTGGAAACGGCGCAGCGTCTCTGATCGCCAAACAAGCTCTTGAATTGCTGGGTTGTAAAGTGACCGGGTTGTATTGCGATCTTGACGGACGCTTTCCTAACCATCATCCGGATCCTACGGTGCTTGAAAATCTCGCCGATCTCATGCAAGCGGTGAAGGATCATGGGGCTGATGTGGGAATCGGGTATGACGGGGATGCGGACCGAATCGGAGCTGTTGATGAGCAGGGCGAGGTGCTGTGGGGTGACCGTCTGTTAGTCATCTACTCGCGTGAGATCCTGGCCGCAAAACCAGGCAGTACGATTATTTCTGAAGTCAAGGCGTCGCAAAGTCTCTATGACGATATTGCCAAGCGAGGCGGACGTGGGATCATGTGGAAGACTGGCCATTCGCTGATCAAGGCAAAGATGAAAGAGGAATCGGCGGTATTGGCCGGTGAAATGTCCGGACACATGTTCTTCGCGGATCGATATTTTGGGTACGACGATGCGGTCTATGCGTCTTGTCGGCTTGTTGAAATCCTGGCGAAGACCCAACATCCGCTTTCAACCTTAGTCGCCGACTTACCCAAAACGGTGGTGACTCCAGAGATACGGGTGGACCTTCCCGATACGGTCAAATTCAACGTGGTGGAGCGGGTTCGCCTGAGATTCTCGGAGTATTTGCAGAGCAAGCAAGGCCTTGGGCCGAGCAAACTGGTGCTGCGAGGCCTCATTACGATCGACGGTGTCCGTGGGATATTTGATGATGGATGGGGGCTCATTCGGGCCTCCAACACGCAGCCGGCCTTGGTGCTCAGATTTGAGGCGACGTCTTCGGCACAGCTTAACCTCATTCGAGCGATCGTCGAGGAGGAGCTTCTGGAGGCGAAACGAGCGGTCGGGTGTTAATGGCTGCCACGGCTTGGCCCGATCGAATTCCCGGTGTCTCTCACATGTGCCGCTATGCTTCGATTGTAGTTCCCTTGTTGTTCCTGTTTTTACCTGCTGGTTCAGTTGAAACTCATGCTCAAGGCGAACTCAAGCGTCCTTTTCAGGTCGGTGAACGGCTGACGTATGCGGTGTCCTGGCTCAATATGACGGCTGCGATTGCCGTCATGGAAGTGGCTCAGATGGAGGGACCGAACGATCGACTGATTGCCAAGTTGGTGGGAACGGCGCACTCGACACCGATCATCACGAAGTTCTTTCCGGTGGATAATCGAGTTGAATCGGAGCTGGATCTGGAGACACTGGCTCCGGATCATATGACCTTCCGTCGGCGCGAAGGGAGAAAGAAAGAGGATATTGAATATGTCTTCCATCAAAAAGAAGGCATGGTCACGGCTGTCAGAGGAGGTGCGACGGAGTCGCTTCCTATCCCAGCCGGGACACAGGACATCATCTCATGCTTGTACTATACACGGACGGTCTTGCCACCGAATCCGGGGACGTCACTGAAAATGAACGTGTACCACGATAAGAAGAATCGCCCGGTCGAAATTCTTGTCGAGGCGATTGAGACTATTGAAGGGGCCTGGGGAAAGGCGGAGACGGTTCGGGTATTGGTGATCATGCCGTTCCATGGGCTGTTCATGAATCAGGGAAACATCCGCGTGTGGGTTACCAACGATGACAGGAAGACTCCGCTTCGAATGAAGGCGAAGGTCGTGCTCGGGTCCATTGTCGCTGATTTGGTGGACGGCTTTCCTGAAACCACTTCTCCAAAGCAAGAGTATTAAACATCGATTGTTGTTCGCACGGGTCAAACCCGCTATACTGATCGTCCTTATGCGAGAATTTCCACTTACGTTAAGCCGCTTTATCATTCAGAACCAGGCTTCGCATCAAGATGCGACTGAGGAATTTTCCAGTCTGTTGACCCAGATCGGTCTTGTCGGCAAGCTCATTTCTGAAGATCTGCGGCGTGCCGGGCTGATCAACATCCTTGGAACGACCGGCGACACGAACGTGCAGGGAGAAACAGTCAAGAAACTGGACGCCATCGCCAACGATGACTTCGTCAAGGTCTTTCAACATAGTGGGTATGTCTGCGCATTGGCTTCGGAAGAAATGGAAAAGCCGATTTCAATGCCGGGCAATTGGCCGCAGGGGAAGTACATGTTGCTGTTCGATCCTCTTGATGGTTCCTCCAATACGGACAACAATATGCCTCTCGGGGCCATTTTTTCTGTGCTCAAGTATGATCGGGCTGACCGTTTGCCCACCGAAGGCGATATGATCTGTCGGGGTACTGAACAAGTGGCGGCTGGTTACCTGCTGTATGGGTCGAGCACGATGCTGGTGTACACTGTCGGGCAGGGGGTGTATGGATTCACGCTTGAACCCGGCATCGGAGAATATCTTCTGTCCCACGCGCAGGTCAGAATTCCTGACAAGGGCAAGGTCTACGCTGCCAACGAAGGGAACTATAACAAGTGGTCGGAGGGAACGAGGAAGTATGTGGATTCGCTCAAGGTCAGCGATAAAGCCACCGGTCGTCCGTACAGCGCTCGGTATTCGGGCTGTTTGGTGGCCGATGTGCATCGCCTGTTGCTCGGAGGCGGGATCTATCTCTATCCGGGCGAAGCCGACAAGCCAGAAGGGAAGCTTCGGCTGCTCTACGAGGCGAATCCACTGGCCTTTGTCGTTGAGCAGGCTGGCGGAAAAGCCTCGACGGGTACAGCGAGAATTCTGGACGTGGAAGCTAAAAAATTGCACCAGCGTGTGCCATTGATCATTGGGAGCCGTCTGGATGTTGAGCAGGCGGAAGCGTACATTCAGGGGAGAGTGTAATTACTCACGCCGTGTGATACTAGGAAGTTATCGGGAGGGAATCATGGGAGATCGGGTTCAAGAGATCCTCAGTTGGTACGGGAGCGATAATGCGGGGACAAAGACCAACATTGCGCGCATGTTGCGCTCCGGCAAGTTGGCGGGGACTGGCAAGTTGGTCATTTTACCGGTGGATCAAGGATTCGAGCATGGGCCGGCGAGGAGTTTTGCGCCGAATCCGTCAGGCTATAATCCGCACTATCACTTTCAACTTGCGATTGATGCCGGATGTAATGCCTATGCTGCCCCACTGGGGTTTTTGGAAGCCGGGGTCAATGAGTTTGCGGGCCAGATTCCCCTCATTCTCAAACTCAATAATCACGATGTATTGCATGATGAGAAGGATCCGTTGCCCTCAGTTACCGGCAGTGTGAGGGATGCTCTTCGGTTGGGTTGTTCGGCCGTCGGGTTCACGATCTATCCGGGTTCTTCCCATTGCAACGCCATGTATGAGCAATTGCAAGCGATTGCCGAGGAAGCGAAAGACAGTGGCCTTGCTGTGGTCGTGTGGTCCTATCCACGAGGGTCGGTGTTGAGTAAAGAAGGTGAGACGGCTATGGATGTAGTCGCGTACGCGGCGCAGATTGCGGCTCAATTGGGCGCCCACATTATCAAGGTCAAATTGCCGACTGCGCATTTGGAACAAGCTGCGGCCAAGAAAGTGTATGAATCGACACAAATTCCGATCAAGACTCTGGCGGAGCGAGTGAAGCATGTCGTCCAGAGCTCGTTCGATGGTCGTCGGATCGTCATCTTTTCGGGCGGGGCCAAGAGCGAAGATAAAAACGTCTTCGAGGAAGCTCGAGCCATTCGGGATGGTGGCGGATTTGGCTCGATCATCGGGCGGAATTCATTCCAGCGTCCAAAAGCGGAGGCGACCAAGTTTCTGCACACGATCATGGGGATTTACAGCGGCGAGATTCAGTGATCTCCCATGCAGGAATGATACGAGCGAAATAACACCATGAATCAAGTGGATTTTGAACGCAAACCGCCTCGCGGAATGAGAAGGTGGATGGTTGCCGCAACCTTGTTAACGGTTGGGATCGTCATAGGCTTTGTAGTTGCTTCGGACCTCGGCTGGTTGCCTGCTGGACATGCGGTTCCCGATGCCTCTTCCATTGCCCCAACGCTCCCCGTCGCCAGACCCGTGTCGACGGCTCCCCAGCCAGTCTTGGGCGGAAGCAATCAAACATTTGTCGATATTGCCAAGTCGGTGAAACCAGCGGTGGTCAATATCTACGCGACCAAGAGCGGACGTTCTGAAGGTTCCGGGACAGCGCCGTTTGATGACCCATTGTTTAGAAAGTTTTTTGGTGACGAGTTTTTCAAAAAGTATGAACATCCGAAAGAACGAAAAGAGCGGGGGTTGGGGTCCGGCGTGATCGTTGAATCAAACGGACTCATCATCACCAATAATCATGTCGTCGGCAAGGCGGATGAAATTCGCGTCACGCTGTCGGATAAGCGCGAATTTAAGGCGAAGCTGATCGGGACCGATCCGAAGACCGATGTAGCTGTCGTGAAGATCGAGGCGACTGGGCTTCCGACCGTCGCGTGGGCCGATTCAGATAAACTGGAAGTCGGGGAGTTTGTCCTGGCCGTCGGGAATCCGTTCGGACTGACACAGACCGTGACCTTGGGGATTGTCAGTGCTCTTGGGCGAGCCGCTGGTATTGCGGAGTACGAGGATTTTATCCAGACAGACGCAGCGATCAACCCCGGGAATTCAGGTGGAGCGCTGGTTAATGTGCGGGGTGAGCTGGTTGGAATCAATACGGCCATCTTCAGCCAGAGCGGCGGCAACATGGGTATCGGGTTTGCCGTGCCGAGCAATATGGCACAGTCGATTATGGGGCAACTGGTGCAGACGGGCAAAGTCGTTCGAGGGTGGCTCGGCGTCTCGATTCAAGAGCTCACACCGGAATTGTCCTCCCAGTTTGGAATCACGGAGACAAAGGGTGTGCTGGTCAGTGATGTGATGGACGACAGCCCGGCGAAAAAGGCCGGATTTGAACGAGCCGACGTCATCATCGAGTATGATGGCAAGTCGATGGATTCACCAACCCATCTGCGCAATGCTGTGGCTCAGACTGCAGTTGGAAAGAAAGTTGTGGTGAAGATTATTCGGGATAAGAAACCCAAAACCATTGATCTCACCATCGTCGAGCAGCCCAAGTCGATGTCACAAAGCAGCGATGAAGACGGAGGGGATTCAGCCACGCCGACGGGAATACTCTCCAGTCTCGATGTGCGAGAGTTAACCGAAGAATTAGCTGGCCGATTTGGGCTCAAATCCAGTGAGCGCGGTGTGGTGATTGTTCGGGTCAAGCCCGGGAGCACGGCGGAAGAATTGGGAGTTCGTGAGGGGGATATCGTACTCGAGGTGAATCGCCAAGCCGTCACGTCCGTGAAAACCTTTGAGCGAATCGCTGGCAAATTGCCGAAAGATCAAGCCGTCTTGCTGTTGTTGAAGCGCCAGGGACGGACGATCTATCTCACGCTTCGCCCATGAGTCAGTCGGTGGGCAGGCCGTCATACAGTGACTGCAGAAATCCTAGACTCTTCACGTGAGTAACCACACCGTGGCTCTCGTCCCTGCCGCTGGACGAGGTCTCCGCATGGGCGGCGCTATTCCCAAACAATTTCTGGCCTTAGGCGGTGAACCGCTGGTGGTCCACTCGCTTCGTGTACTTCAGAACTCTCCCGTCATCCGCGAGATCATACTGGCTGTGCCAGAGGCCGACCTCGACTATTGCCTCAACGACCTTGCCGTTCGATATGGATTCTCAAAAATCACGAGGGTGGTCGCGGGTGGAAAAGAGCGCCAGGATTCGGTCCGGCATGCCCTCGAGCACGTGCCCGTGGAGGCAGATATTGTGGTCGTTCATGATGCGGTGCGACCGTTTCTGACTCTGGATATGGTGGCTCATGTGGTCGAGGCGGCTCGCCGCGTGGGCGGGGCCGTCGTGGCCTTGCCGATGCGTGATACGGTCAAACAGGTTGGAAACAATCATCATATCGAACGAACGGTCGATCGCGGGCCGCTCTGGTTGGCACAGACGCCACAGGCGTTCCGACGTGATCGATTGTTGGACGCCCACCGGAAAGCTCATGCGGACGCTGTGCGCGCCACCGATGATGCGTTCTTGTTCGAATGGGCAGGTCATCCAGTCGTGGTGGTGGAAGGGAGCGGAGAGAATATCAAGGTCACAAGGCCTGAAGATATGGTGATCGGTGAGGCTATCTTGGCCTCCCGTCAGTCTGGACGCATGAAAGGGACAACATGAGCAAGGGATTTCGTATTGGGTATGGCTATGACGTCCATCCATTGGGACCAGGGCGTAAACTGATTCTTGGCGGGATCGAAATTCCTCATAACAAAGGGTTGGTTGGTCATTCTGACTCCGATGTGCTGGTTCATGCCGTTTGTGATGCCTTGTTGGGTGCAATGGGAGAGGGAGATTTGGGACGGCACTACCCCAGTTCGGATCCCAAGTACAAAGGAATCTCGAGCCTCAAACTGTTGGAAGATGTCATGTTGAAGCTGAGAGTGAAGGGGTATCGAGTGGGAAATATTGATACCGTCATCGTGGCTCAAGCGCCTCGTCTGGGACCGCATCTTGCGGCTATGCAGAAGACCCTGGCAGAAGCGGCCAGAATTGCTCCTGAGTTTGTGAATGTGAAGGTCAAGAGCGGGGAAGGATTAGACGCCGTGGGTCATGAGGAGGGCATGATCGCCCACGCCATTTGTTTGATCGAGTCGGTCTGAGGTCGTAAGATATACTGCTGATGCTGGCGCACATTACACAAGACCTCAAGGCGGTTTTTGATCGAGACCCGGCGGCAACAAGCAAGCTGGAGGTCATCCTTACGTACGCAGGCTTCCATGCGTTGTTGGCCTATCGAATTTCCCATTACCTCAAGTCGATGGGCGTTCCCTTCCTCCCGCGTGCGATTTCACAACTAGCCCGCTGGGTGACCGGTGTGGAGATTCATCCTGCCGCAAAAATCGGGACGGGGTTTTTTATCGATCATGGTATGGGAGTGGTGATCGGAGAAACGGCTGAGATTGGGGACTATGTGACTCTCTTTCAAGGCGTGACGTTGGGAGGGACTGGCAAGGAACGTGGCAAGCGCCACCCGACGTTGGGCAATCACGTGGTGGTTGGGGCCGGGGCCAAGATTCTTGGCGGGATTACGATCGGCGACAATGTGAAGATTGGGGCCAATTCTGTCGTGTTGAAGAATGTGCCTCCTAATTCGACAGTCATCGGTGTGCCGGGCCGTGTGATCAAGTCCCTGGGCGAACGCCTGCCGGATGCGACGATGGATCAAGTTGATTTGCCAGACCCTATTAGCGATCGCTTCCTGGCGCTTGAGCAGGAATTGATCGAACTCCGAAAAAGACTTGAAAATCCTGATGAGAAGTCCAATCCGTGACAGTGAGCAATACGGGCAGACTCGCGGACGAAATCAACCGGCGCGGCATGGGCCGCGCCGGAATAACAGGACTAGGCTGAGAGGCAATCGCTCATGAATTGCTTCCGCTCGTCGCCCTTCAACTTCTTGTCGCCCGCTTCTTTATTGCACGTCTTCATCTTATTCTGCTGAGAGCCCTTCCCGCCTCCACTTTTCTCCGACTTGGCGGAGAGACAGTCCTTCATAAACTCCTTCCGCTCGTCTCCCTTTCCTTCGCCAAACCCCTTCGCGTTTGCCTGCTCGTTACAGACCTTCATCTTGTTCTGTTGTTGAGGTGCGGCGACGGCGAATGGAGTCGCTCCAAGGCTAACCATGAACAAGGCAACCGTGATCACACGTAGCGCTGTCGACATACCAATTCTCCTTTATGGTGAGAGGTGAGATGCCCGTCCGAGCGACATCTTAGCAAGAAAATACGTACTTGTCTGTTAGGAATGGCTTGGGGCCTGTTGGGCATCAGCGATTTATGGGCGAAGAGGGCCTGTGTAGGACGATAGCCACTGAGAAAGAAGTTACGGCTTAGCGCTCGACAAGACAGGATGATTTATTCAAAGGAAAAGGATATTCTCTGAAGGAAATCAATACACCGCAGCGGCATACATCTTGACGTATGTGGGTGGGAAGAGGGAAGGACAGTTATGAGCTCAATCCCAGGCATTACACCATCGAGCCAATTTAGGAAGCTCCTCTTATCGGAGCAGCTGGAATTCATCTGCGAAGCTCATAACGGCCTGAGTGCAAAGATCGTTCAGGAAGCCGGCTTTAAAGGTATTTGGGCCAGCGGCCTTTCCATCTCAGCCCAATTTGGAGTTCGTGACAACAACGAGGCCAGCTGGACTCAAGTCCTGGATAATCTGGAATTCATGTCCGACGCGGTTACGATTCCCATTCTCCTCGATGGCGATACGGGATATGGCAACTTCAACAACATGCAGCGGCTCGTACGCAAACTGGAGCAGCGACGTATCGCCGCGGTTTGCATCGAAGACAAGCTCTTTCCCAAGACAAACAGTTTCATTAAGGGCGATGCTCAACCGATGGCGGACATGCAAGAGTTCTGCGGCAAGATCAAGGCAGGCAAAGACGCTCAGACTGATTCGGACTTTTGCATTATCGCGAGAGTGGAAGCCTTCATCTGTGGTTGGGGGTTGGCGGAAGCCCTTCGCCGAGCCGAGGCCTATCGTCAGGCAGGCGCAGACGGCATCCTCATTCATAGTGCCTTGTCGGTGCCGGATGAGATTCTTGCGTTCAAGCAGGAATGGAGCAATCGATGTCCTGTCGTGATTGTACCCACCAAATATTACGCCACGCCCACCGACGTGTTTCGGCAACATGGGTTCTCATTGGTTATTTGGGCCAATCATATGCTCCGAACCGCCGTGGCCGCCATGCAGAAAACCGCGCGGACCTTGAAGGAACAGCAACATCTGCTCTCCATTGAAGACAAAGTTGCGCCGGTTTCAGAAATCTTCAGGCTGCAAAATGCCGCAGAGTTACAAGATGCCGAAGACCGCTATCTTCCTCGAGGCGCGGAAAATACCAGCGCCATCGTGTTGGCGGCTTCCCGTGGGGAGGAGCTTCGTGAGCTGACAGAGCACCAACCCAAGACGATGGTGAAAATACAGGGGACACCGATCCTTGCCCGCATCGTGGACGCCTATAACGCCGTGGGGATCAAGGACATCACGGTCGTCCGTGGCTATAAGAAGGAGGCGGTGACGCTGCCCAACCTGACCTATTTAGATAACGATGACTTTGCCGAAACCGGTGAGTTGGATTCGCTCGACAAAGCAGTGCGTGTCCGGAAAGGGTTGGCTAAGGATCTGATCATTTCGTATGGCGACGTGCTGTTCAATAAGTACATTCCTCAGGCCCTTTGTCAGGAAAAAGAGGACTTTGTCGTCTTTGTGGACAGCGATTGGCAGAACCAGAGCAGCTATGCCCGTCTGGGTGGATTCGCCGAATGCACGCTGCCAAATTCAAGGAAAGCCTTCAATGCCAAGATCTATCTTAAACAATTAGGGAATCTGGCACCGCAAGAGAGCATTCATGGAGTCTGGATGGGGTTTCTCAAAGTGTCTCCCACCGGGGCCGTCCACCTTCAGGCGATCCTCGCTGAGATGGTAGCTAATCCAGCGAATCGCAAAGCCGGTATTCCCCTTCTATTGCAAGAACTGTTGAAGCGGCAACTCTCTGTTCGTGTACTCTATACGGTCGGCCACTGGCTTGATATCAACAGTCTTGATGATGTGGTTCAGGCAGGCAGTTTTTGACCCTTCGTGCCTTCACTCGTAATCCACCCGCACTAAAAATAGCCCCTGTGGGGGAGCTGTTTTGCCAGCTGCTGAACGATCTCGTGCATCGAGAATGTGCTTGAGTCTGTCCGGCGGGCGTTTGTGCAAGCCGACCTCCGCAAGGGTGCCGACTATCGAACGGATCATCTGTTTCAGGAAACGGTCGGCATAGGCTTCGATTCGCAGCTGATCGCCTTCCCGGAACACCGTGAATTGTTGCAGATAACAGATGGGATCGTCGTTGTCGGTGGGTTGTGTCTGGAACGAAGAAAAATCGTGTGAGCCGATCAGCGCCAGCCCCGCGTGATTCATCGCCGCGTCGTCAAGAGGCTGATGGATATGCCAGCAGTAGGCACGCTCGACCGCCGGACGTTCCGGGCGATTCAGAATACGGTATTCATACAGTTTGCCCTTGGCCGAATGTCTTGCGTGGAAGGTGTCCGGCATGAGCATGACTGATCGCACCACGATGCTCTTTGGGAGATGAGCGTTCAGCGCCCTGGTCCATTCTCGAGGCGTCATGTCACGGTTGATATGGAAACTTGCCACCTGTCCCATCGCGTGCACTCCTGCATCGGTGCGTCCGGCTCCGATGACCGGTGTGTTGATTTGAGTGACGCCTGCAATGGCCGCTTCGACGGCTGCTTGAACCGTTGGCTGGTCGGGTTGACGTTGCCAACCTGCGTAGGCTGTGCCGTCATATTCGAGAGTCAGTTTGACGATAGGCATGTAACACGTGGATGGCGATGAGCGAGACGATCAGCGGATGTCCGGTCGACTATTAGTCAAGAATGAGACAATACCATGATAGAGGGATTGCGCGACATCGCGGACGAACGCCGGTTTTCTGAGGAGATCTTCCTCATCGGGGTTGGAAATATAGGCGATCTCGGCCAGGATGCTGGGCATGCTCGTAAACCTCAAGACATAAAAGGGTGCGGTCTTGACGCCATGGTCGTTGACCACATATTGCCCGTTCATCTGGGAGACCATAGCTTCTTTCGCGTTCCACGCAAGCTCCAGGGACTCCTCGATTTTCTTCGCCGTTAACAGATCCGCCACGAGATATTCCCATCCGACCCCGGTGTTGCTGATTGGGGTACCGTTTTCCCGTGCTGCGAGTTCAAGGGCTCGCTGATCCTTGGCCTCCCCGAAGTGATAGATTTCAATCCCTTTGACCTGGCGTGAAGGATGCGAGTTGACATGGATGGAGACGAAGAGATCGGCTTCGCTGTTGTTCGCAAACCTGGCCCGATCTTCCAACTCAATAAACACATCATGGTCTCGGGTCATCAACACACGCACCCCGGGTTGCTTATTTAGCAGTTCACGAAGCTGAAGCCCTACCTTGAGGGTAATATCCTTCTCCTCGGTCCTTTGGAGCCCCCGTGCGCCCGGATCTTTCCCCCCATGGCCTGGATCGATGACGATGGTTGTGTATCCCTTGACGCGCGGCGTGACGGGTCTGGACGCGGGAGCGGCTGACCGCTGAGAGACTTCGCCCCGGTCAAGCGCGGAAGGAGGGACTGGTGCGTTGGGTGGAGTCACGTCAATGACCAAGCGAGGTGGATGGGAGAGCGTGAAGTGCTTATAGGTCCGGAACGCTGTGGTTGGAAGAGATACCGCGACAGCATGCGAGGGCAGTTGAGTGATCATGAAGGGTGACGGGATGGTCCCGTTCGTAGCTTTCGTTTGCGCTGGTTGGCTGAGCCATGTGTTGGGAAGGGCGAGGACCACGCGACTTGGATTGGCCGCTCGTTGCTCGATGACCGTCGTGTGACGATCGAGATCCAACACGAGTCTGGTTTTCTCCTGGCTCGTCATCACACGGAAATTGCGAACGGTAATGGGAGTCAGGGAAGCGGTCGTTCCTCTGATGCGGCTCTGTTCCGATGACCGCATCGGTAAAGGACGGTGATCATCGGAGGACCATGCCGAGGCCGATGGGATCAGGATCCCGTATGCGGAGAGGAAGAAGATGGCAGTGGACAAGAGGAAGGTGAGGGGCTTAACGGAAAGCAGTCGAGGCTTTCGCATACGCATGGGCCTTTTGTCGGTAGAAGGCAATGGGAAACTATTCTCAGATGTCCGCCGGCTTGTCAAGATTTACGCTCGTTAGCGAGGCGGAATTCGGATTGACTGTGGGCTCACGACCGCGATAGCGTGAGATATGCCGACGCATCTGATCGTCGATGGGTATAACGTGCTGGCTGGAGCCGGAGCCCTTCCCGGACGCCTTGAATCGGCCCGCGAGGTGTTACTGCATGATTTGGCCGCCTATCGGCATCGGAAGAACCATGCCATTACCGTCGTATTTGACGGCTGGCAACAGGGCCAGCCATCCGAACGGCGGGAGCATCGAGCAGGAGTCCAGGTAATCTATTCAAAACGGGGTGAGCGGGCGGATCAGGTCATCCAACGCTTGGCACGGGAATACGGGGCGGACTGTGCGGTCGTCAGCTCCGACCACGAAATCGTGAATACGGCCAGAGCTCATGGGGCCATGGTCATGGGAGCTCGCGAATTTGCGGACAAGCTGCGGGTGTCATCAAGCGCAGGCGGCACCATGCCCTATAAAGAACTCGATATAGGGGGCGATGTTCGCTCGACCCGGGGACCGGAGAAGAAGGGGAACCCTCGCAAACTGCCAAAATCTCAACGACAACGCGCTCGCCGGCTCAAGCGATTTTGAACAGCTGCTTTGCATTCTCGGTCGTTCGTCCCTGAATCTCTTCCAAGGAGAGCTCGGGATGAATGGCTGCGAGTTGTTTTGCTACCTGTGACACATACGCCGGTTCATTGCGCTTCCCGCGATGGGGGACCGGGGTGAGATACGGGCAATCGGTCTCGATGAGCACGCGATCCAGCGGTGTCTGCTTGGCAATCTCGCGTAGCGCCGTCGCATTTTGAAACGTCAGGATGCCAGAAAACGAGAGATGAAATCCCAAATCAAGGGCTTCCTTCGCCAGCCAGGCATCTCCGGAAAAACAGTGAAAGACCCCGCCGATTTCAGACGTCTTCTCTTCCCTTAAAATCGCAATCGTATCCTCTTGGGCTTCCCTCGTGTGAATAATCACGGGTAGCTTGAGCTCGCGTGCGACCTGAATCTGCTCGCGGAATCGGTCACGCTGCTCTTTTGGGGAGGAGTGATTGTAGTGATAATCGAGCCCGATTTCGCCATAGGCCACGACCTTCTTGCTCTTCGCTAGACGGCGGAACTCATCATACCAATCGTCCTGGATATGCTTGACCTCGTGTGGGTGGACCCCGACGGAGGCATACACAAAGGGATAGTGATCGGCGAGCGCGGCGGCCGCTTGACTGGTCGTCAGATCACAGCCGATGGAGATGAACGCGTCAACTCCGGCTTCCCGCGCACGGCCGATGACCGCCTCACGATCGTCGTTGTAGCGCGCATCATCAAGATGTGTGTGGGTATCGATCAACATAGGTGCACATCTTACCATGCTGAACTGGAGATGACGAGGCTGGCTGGATTTGATAAAGAGTGCTTGACAGTGGTTCGCGCACGGTGGTAAATGCAAGTGAGTTGCAAATGTGGTGAGAATGGAACTCTCAATCATCGATAGTCTCAAAGCGGGCGGCAAGAAGTTAACGAAGGCCAGAAAGGCCATTCTTGCCGTTCTGGAGAAAAACGCTCTTCCGATTACGGTAGCTGAGGTGCATGCGGGTTTGGTTAAGGCCAGAACGAATGTCGATCTGGTCACGGTCTACCGTAACCTTGCGATGCTTCAAGAGCTTGGTCTGGTGAATGCCGTCGGATTTCATGAAGGGCAGATGCGCTATGAAGTGGTTCATGGACGGGCCCATCATCACCATATTCAGTGTCGAGGCTGTGGGAAGATCATTGATCTGATGCTGTGCCCGTTGAAAAAGTTGACGAAGCTCATAGAAGAACAAACTCGATTCTCCGTAGACGGTCATGCTTTGGAGTTTTTTGGTTGGTGCCCGCAATGCCGATGACACGACTCATCAAAAAGGCCGGCCTTTGGGCGCTTGTCCTGGGTTATGTATTGTTGGTGCTGACACTCCAGCCGTTGTTGCTGGAACACACCTTCGCGGCCGGTACGTCTCACGAACATTCGGATCAAGATGTCTGCGCTTGGCTGGATCATGCTGCCAGCGCTGGATTGCATTCAGTCACGCCACCGCCAGTCCTTGTTCCTGTTCTAGACGCGACTACCTCTCTACTGAATCCTATCTTCAAGTTCGTTCCCCGCTCGTCTGATTCTGTCCGCGGTCCTCCTTTTTTCTCTTTCTAATTATTCAATTTCATCAATCGCTCCGTTGGTTGTGTCTCTCTGCACCTTGTGCGGGGAAGATCGGGTAGTCGTCGCTTTCCGCCTCCCGGAAACCGACACTCAAGGGGTTGGGCGTTCTTCACTTGTTATGAAGAGCGGTATCCGATCTTCTCCAGCAGAAGGTGTCCGAAGAGATAGTCCACGGTCTGAGGTAGAAGGAGGTGTGTGATGGCGACGACGACTGAGATGCTGGCTCCAGTACCGGTAACGGTGTTAACCGGCTTTCTGGGGGCGGGTAAGACGACGCTGCTCAATCGGATTCTGACGACGGAGCATGGGAAGCGGGTGGCGGTGATTGTCAACGAGTTTGGGGAGGTCGGCATCGACAATCAGTTGGTCATCGGTGCGGATGAAGAGATCTTTGAGATGAACAACGGCTGCATCTGCTGCACCGTGCGGGGTGATTTGATCCGCATCATCGGAAATCTGCTCAAGCGGAAGGATCGATTCGACTACATGGTGATCGAAACGACCGGGCTGGCCGATCCGGCTCCGGTTGCGCAGACATTCTTCGTCGATGACGAGATGAAGCGGCGGTTGTTGCTCGACGGAATCGTCACCGTTGTCGATTCGAAACATATCTGGGAACATCTTGATACGAGTCCGGAAGCCAAAGAGCAAATCGCATTCGCCGATGTGATTCTCCTGAACAAAATTGACCTGGTTCCGCCTGGCGAGGTGGACCGATTGGAAGTCAGGATTCGGGCTATCAACGTCATGGCGAAGATTCATCGGACGAAGGATGCACAGGTGGAGATCAACCGGCTGTTGAACATCGGAGCGTTCGATCTGGGTCGTAAGTTGGACATCGATCCCAACTTTCTCGGCGAAGATGCGCATCAGCATGATCCGAGCGTGTTCTCCGTGGCGCTGGTCGAGGATGGAGTGGTCGACGAGGAAAAGGTGAACGACTGGTTCCGAGAAGTACTCAGCACCATGGGAACAAGGATCTACCGGATGAAGGGGATTTTGAATGTCGAAGATCGTGACCATCGGTTCGTGTTCCAAGGAGTGCACATGTTGTTTGATGGCAAAGCCGATCGCCAGTGGAAACCTGGGGAGGTTCGCAATAGCCAGCTAGTGTTCATTGGGAAGGATTTGGATCGAGACGCGTTGACGAAGGGATTCCGGTCATGCCTCGTCTAGCCAAACGTCAGATGGCTGTGACGCTCAGCCCAATTGGCCGAGCGATGCTCGGTGACTATGTCCATCGCGTGGCCTTTGCGTCTGATGGAACTAGATTTGCCGCATGTTCTACGTCGGGCCAAGTGGCTGTCTGGGAAGCTGCGTCCCTCAAGCCGGTCTATGAACTCAAGGGGCATCAGCTGTCGGCTTTAACGCTGGCCTGGCACCCAAAGCGGCAGGAGTTGGCATCGGGGGGGCAGGACGGTCTCGTCCGAATCTGGAATGCGAATACAGGTGAAGCGCGCGCAGCACTTCCTATTGGAGGACAAGGTTCGTGGGTCGAGCATCTTGCCTGGTCGCCGGATGGGAAATTTCTGGCAGCGTCAGCTGGGAAAAAGCTTTGCATCTGGAATATCAATCCTGCATCAACCCCTCAACTTGCCGCTGAAGTTCCGGATTATAAGACGACGATTTCAGCCTTGACCTGGATGCCGCGTGGTGACGGTGTCGTGGCCTCTGCCTATGGCGGGGCCTGGCTATGGAAGATCAGCCAAGAGAAGCCGGTCCGGCCCTTTCCTTATGATGGTGCCCTACTGACGATCGCGGTGAGTCCGAGCGGGGAATATCTGGCATCAGGAAACCTCGACGGATCGGTCCATCTTTTCCGTACGGACAGCGATCAGAACTGGCATATGTCCGGCTATCCGGTGAAGGTGACATCAGTGCGATTTGATTATAACGGTCTCAATCTGTTCACTGCCTCCGGTCCGTCTCTGGTCGCCTGGAACATGAAGAAATTTGAGGGGACAGGCGGGCGTCTCTTTAAAGGACATCTGGGATGGATTCAAGAAATCGCCTGCCATCCTAGTCGATCCATCATGGCAACGGTAGGGGAAGACGGCCTGCTCTGTCTCTGGTCACCACAGACGACCAAACCGCTGTTGAGTCAGGAAGTGAACCAGGCCGGTGGACTATCGTGCGTGGCCTGGGGTTCCAACGGGCAGTATTTGGCGACCGGTGCAAATGACGGAGGTGTGTCATTGTTCTCCGTTCATGGAGTCGAGGATCAAGCATGAATTTGTTTGGCCCAAAGCGTGTGCTGCAACAGGATCAGGTCGATCGAATCAAGTCCTGGACTCGTGAAACCTGGAGCCTCGGTGAGGACACCACCATTATGGTCACCGAACTGGAATGCCGAGAGCCCGGTTGCCCGCCGATTGAAACGGTCATTGCAGTGTTGGAAGGCCCGGGAGTCACGAAGCAGTACAAGCTCCATAAAACGACCGACGAGGTGAGCCGACATGATGTGGAACGTCTGGCCAACGGAGGTGAACCGCACCACCACGCAGAAGGAGTCTCGTAATGAGGACGTCGTCGATGTCGTCTGTCTATGTGATCGCCGGCTTTTGGGGGAGTGGGAAGACGACCCTGCTCAAGCGTGCATTGGCTCATCAGTTAGACCAGGGCATTACACCGGCGGTGTTGATGAATGAGTTTGGGGAGGTCGATGTCGATGGGTCGTTGCTGCATGAGCATCCACGTTCGAAGGATGTTGAGTTGGAGGCCCTGCTGAGCGGCTGTATTTGCTGTGATTTGTCGGGTGAGTTCAGCGAAAAGGTCGGACATTTGGTGCGAAAGTCCAAGGGCGCTCCGCTCTTCATTGAAACAACTGGTTTGGCGGACACCGGTCAGGTGGTCATGGGGGTTGAGAAGGCGCTGGCTGATCAGCAGAAACACTCATCCAGAGGCAAGTTGGCCTCCGTGATCGTGATGGTCGATGCGCCTCGGTTTTTGAAGCTCGGCGCGTACTGGTCCGCAGCCAAGGACCATCTCAAGAGGGCTGATACGGTTGTGTTGAACAAGTTGGATCAGATCGACAAGGGGCAGGTTGAACTGATCGAGCGGCGCATCAAGGTGGCCAACCCCACGGCTGTCACCGTGAGAGCCGTGCATGCGGACGTGCAGATCGAACGGATACTCCGTCGGTTGAGAAGTGTTTCTGTAGCCATGAAGATGGATGGAGAACTCAAGAATTCCGCAGCCGGCTATCAAAGCGGCAGTTTCAAGATCATGAAGCCGTTCGATCCTATTCGCCTCGAAGCCTGGTTAAAGCGATTTCAACGATCGGTTATTCGCATGAAGGGTTTTGTGAACGTGCAAGGGCGGGAAGGATTCCAAGAACTTCAATGGGTCATGGGCTCGTTGGCACTGAGTCCCTACACAGGGGCCAAGCCATCCCAGGCCATGGTCGTGGTCATCGGTCGGCGCGTGCCCTGGCAACGATTTCTCGAAGGCTTGGAGACCTGTCTTGTGAGGCGGGCCAGCCGGGCGAAGCGCCAGACCAAGCGATGGAATCGTGCAACAGGGAGAACCGCATGATGCAAGGGAGTGGAGCCGTGACGCCGATGATAGAGCAAGGTGCGAAGCCTGTAGACGACCGGGCAGCACGGGAGTTAGTCCAAGAAGCCCATGGTCGTATGTATCGATGGCCGGCGCATTTCACCGGTTATCGAGCGAAGTTGTCGTTGAACGATGAGGGGCGAGTCTACCGCGGGAGGATGAGCCTGGTCCCCAGGAAAGAGACCACAGTTGAGTTGGACGGAGCCGACGCGGCCCTTCAAGAGTGGGTGCGAGAACGGCTGTGGACTCAGGGGATGCACTTGGCCTATTCCACGTTCGAGGAAGGCGATGGCAAGTATGTACTGTCCTTCGATTCCCAAGAGGATCCCACTGTGTCGCACCCGCGAGGCCGCCGTGTGCTGCTGACCGGAGGACGCCTCGATTCCTGGTATCGCATCAAGGATGGCCAGTACACGCAGATCGGGCGGATTGCCCCGATGGCGGAACGGCGAGTCAATACGATCGAGCGTTGCGAGCACGCGCCTGAGGGGAAGCAATATTCGAGTCACTATGTGATGACATACTTTACGCTCGATGGTCAGTCTGTGATCGGAATGGAGAGTTATGTCAACGAGTATACGGACGTGAAGGGCATCTGGCTCCCGCTGCGTCGCCGTGTCTCGTTTGGTGAACGAGGTCTGGTGAAAACGCGGGTGATCGAACTCTTCGAACACGAGTTGATCGGACGATGATCAGCGACCATTGGGAAGTGTGAAGAAACTAATGCCAAATTGTAGACGCATTCAAGAGGGACAGCGTAGCCAGGGTGATGCATCGTGAGCTTACCGGGAGAGTCAACCTGGTGGTTTGTGGTTTCGATGGGGCTCTTGGGAAGCCTAGGAGCATTGCTGCCCGCTGCGGTCGTGTTGTTCATCCCGGACGGGTGGCGTCAACGCGTGATGCCTTATCTGCTGAGTTACGCCACGGGCACGATGTTGGCCACCGCGATCATCGGGCTCATCCCCGAAGCGTTAGAACATATTTCCATTTATGAAGTGGGGTTCTCGATCTTGGCGGGGCTTGTTCTGTTCTTCGTGTTGGAGTGGACGGTCATTTGGAGACATTCGCACGAGGATCCATCGGAAGGTGGCGTTGATGATCATGGACATGGACACGACCATGCCCATGGGGTGGAGAAAAAAACCGGGATGTTGATCCTGATCGGCGATGCGGTGCACAACGTAGCCGACGGCATCGCCATCGGCGCCGCTTGCGTGGCGTCTCCCGGACTCGGTCTCGTCACGACGCTTGCGGTGTTGGGGCATGAAGTGCCACAGGAGTTGAGTGATTTCACGATTCTCCTGTCGAGTGGCTTCTCTCGCTGGAAAGCGTTTTTCTGGAATACGCTCTCGGGGATGGGGACATTAGTTGGCGTCGTCGCTGCGTACGGAGGCCTCGCCTATGCAGAGACGATCGTTCCCTATGCCCTCAGTGTGGCGGCTGCGAGTTTTCTCTACATCGGCTTGGCGGATCTCGTGCCTGGTTTACATGGGCGGCTGGGGGCAGCCAAGGGGGTCTGGCAGTTTGCCATGATGATCGCCGGCATGGTGACCATCGCGACGTTGACTATGCTGCCGCATTGAGAAGGTGAACTGAGCAGAACGTCTTTCATTGCTTGGAACGGATTGAGACTTCTTCCTATGGGTGTAGGCCGAACACAGCGCGGAGGCATTCAGGGGCGAATCCTGGGTGAGTTCCCCTTCCTGGTCTTGTCGGGCGGCTGGGTGCTCGATCCGGGCCGATGGAACGGAGAAGCGGATGTCTGGATCAGGAATGGAGTGATTGACGCCGTGGTGTCGCCGGACGTCTGTCCTCCCGACCAAGCGGTTTGCATTGATGTGTCGGGGTTACTGGTGTTGCCGGGCCTCGTCGATCTCCATGTCCATTTGCGCGAGCCAGGATTTGAATATAAGGAAACTATCGCCACCGGCACGGCGGCGGCTGTGGCGGGGGGTTTCACATCGATCTGTTGCATGCCGAACACGAAGCCGGTGAACGACGAACCGATGGTGACGCAGTTGATCAAGCGGAAGTCCGGAGAAGCCGATTGCGCCAAGGTCTATCCAATCGGCGCGATTACCAAGGGATCGGTCGGAGGTGAGTTGACCGATTTCCGAGCCTTGAAGGAGGCGGGCTGTGTCGCGCTGTCTGACGATGGACGGCCGGTGATGAACGATGAGGTCATGCGACAGGCCATGCAACAGGCCGCGGATCTTGACTTACCCGTGATCGACCACTGCGAAGGACATCGTCCTGTCCGGCTGTGGGTGCATGAATGAAGGACCGGTGTCCCGTGCACTGGGAGTTCGCGGTATTCCCAAAGGCTCGGAGTTTCGGATGATCGCTCGCGACATCAGACTAGCCGAAGCCACAGGCGCGCGCCTGCATGTGGCCCATCTCAGCACGGCGGCCGGGGTGGATATGGTGCGACAGGCGAAAGCCAAGGGGTTGCCGGTGACGGCCGAGGTATGTCCTCACCATTTTACGCTGACCGATGAAGCGGCTCGTGAGCAAGGCGCCAATGCCAAGATGAATCCTCCTTTGCGGGGCGAGCGGGATCGCGTCGCGTTACTCAAGGGTCTTGCAGACGGGACCATCGATGCCATTGCGACCGACCATGCTCCGCATGCCGAGTATGAAAAACAATGGGGGATGGATCGGGCTCCCTTCGGGATTGTCGGGCTGGAGACGGCGTTGGCACTGACGTTGCGGCTTGTCGAGACGGGTGTCTTGTCTCTGGAGCAAGCCGTGCGGTGCTTGACCAGCAAGCCGGCTGGGTTGTTGGGACTGCCGAGCGGTACATTGATGCCCGGTGCGTCGGCTGACATCGCCGTGGTGGATCGTGCCTGTGAATGGGTGGTTGATCCCGAACAGTTTTACTCAAAAGGACGGAATACGCCGTTTGGCGGGTGGCGGCTGCATGGCCGTGTGATGATGACGTTTGTTGGGGGGCAGATTCGGTATCGATGGCCAGATGCCGCGTGAGCCATGGCCATGCAAACGGTCGCATTTATCCATCAGAAGGGCGGCACTGGGAAAACAACACTGGCGATCGCGACTGCGATGGCGTTGGCGAGCCAGGGTGCTCGCGTGCTGTTGTTGGATGCGGATGTGCAAGGCACAGCTAGTGAATGGGCAAGCCACTGGGGAGAACGGTTCCGTGTCGTGGCCCGTTCTCAAATTCAGCCGATCGTGCACGACCAGGTTGCCAGATTTGCGCCGATGTTCGAGTGGATGGTCGTCGATGGGCCACCGACCCTGTCTGACATGACGACAAGCATTCTGCGCGGTGCTGACCGAGTGTTCGTGCCTGTCCGTCCGTCCTTTCCGGACATCTGGGCATTGGAGGGGTTGGCAGCGTTATGCGCGACTCTCAGGACGACAGGAGCGAATCCAGCCATGCGGGTATTATGGAATCAAGTTGTTGAGTGGCCGACGGTGTCTATGCGGGCTGCCGTGGAGAGCAAGGGATTTACGATTTCTCCGGCGGTTATTCAGTGGGAAGCGGTCTGGTCGAACGTGATGGAAGGTCAACCGCTCACGCCGGGGGTGGTTGACTGTCTGATGCAGCTCGTGAAGGAGCCTTGGGAATGAGTCTTCTTCCGATTCCGGCGTCACGACATGAATCGTCCCCACTCCATCACGAACGTGCGTCGTTCCGGGCGAGACGATCGTCCGGTAGGCTCGCCCCACAGTATCTGATCTGGCCTCTGTTTGTGCAAGATGGAGTCGATCAGATGACGCCGATAGCCTCCATGCCGGGCTGCGCACGGGTCTCGATCGATCGGGCCATTGAGCAGGTTGCGGAAGCCACCTGCGCCGGCCTTGCTGGAATTGCGCTGTTCCCGGTTGTGCCGGATCACCTCAAGGACCCGCGAGGCCGAGAGAGTCGTAATCAGGATGGACTGATGCCAAGGGCGATTCGCGCACTGAAAGCCGCTGTGCCGGATCTGTTAATTCTCAGCGACGTGGCGCTCGATCCCTATTCATCGGATGGGCATGACGGCGTGGTGATCAACGGCAAGATCGACAACGATACGACGCTTCCCCTGTTGGCGGAGATGGCCGTCGTCCAAGCACAAGCCGGCGCCGATCTGGTGGCTCCCTCGGACATGATGGATGGGCGGATCGGTGTGATCCGTCGTGCGTTGGATGGGGCCGGTTATCCACACGTCGGCATCTGCAGCTATGCCGTGAAGTACGCCGCGGCATTTTATGGACCGTTTCGCGAAGCCTTGGAGAGCGCGCCGCGTATCGGTGATAAACGGACCTATCAGATGGACCCAGGAAATCACCGAGAAGCTCTGCGGGAAATCAGGCTCGATGAAGCAGAGGGTGCTGATTGGCTGATGGTGAAGCCCGGTCTGCCGTACTTGGATATCGTACGTCTGGTGCGGGCCCATTCGGCGCTTCCGGTGGCGGTGTACCATGTGAGTGGGGAATACGCCATGCTCAAAGCGGCAGCGGTCGCCGGTGCATTCAGATACGAAGAGGCCTTACTGGAATCGCTCGCCTCCATGCGACGAGCCGGCGCTGATCTGATCGTGACCTACAGCGCGCTGGATGCGGCCAGATTGCTTTGTGTTGAAGAGAGCAGGCGCAAGAGAGAGGTAGAGGCTCGGTTGAGGTAGGAGAGATCAAAAAACAAGGAAACGAGTGGACGAGTGGGTGGGATAGGGTTGCTATTGATGACCTAGTACAGCGCGAAAAGGTTGCGACGGATCGCTGGCTGTCCTGATCGGATAGTCATGCGAATTGTCTTTTCTAAACTGGAATTGGAGCAGAATGTCTAACGCGCTAAGAAATTCGCTCTGGCCCTGAACTTTTTCTTCTTCTGGCTGCAGGGAGTATGGGCGTTCGCTTGCGAAATCCAGGAGAGGCTGCGAGGGTTCGCGAATTCAAGGGAACGGTTTCTGGCCCAGCCACGGTGCGATAGGAGTCGATATGTCCGATTTAGTGACGCCGCCGTCCGGTTTCATGGCCTTTCTCCCCAAGGAATACCAAGGGGAGTTTTCACGCGACTGGATTATGGGCTTGGCGCCATTTTACGATCAGACCTGTGCGCAATGTTTCACGGTCCAGCGGGGAAGGTGGATCGCTGTGAAGCCGCAAGAATTTGATGAAAGCGCTCTGAGGTGTGAGGCGCGTGAATGATTGATGTAAGGGGGAGAGCATGCGAGAAGTTGTTACCGTAGCCTGTATCGGCTACGAGACACCGGGGACGTCAGTTCAACGACAAAGAACAAGAAAATCGATTCCGACCGGATTGAAGTGAATAAATATTGTTCATTTGGTCGCATGCACGCAGTGCACAAGGAAGAGCGGTAATACGATTGTGACGTATCCTCGCCTTTATCGCATCCTGTTGGTCGGAGCGCTGCTTGCCTATCTGGTGCTGGCGCTGCCCTTGCCGTTTGTACTGCTCGATCACGAGGTGGGTCTCCTCACCGGAGATCCGACCCATACGACTCTCGACAATCATGCATGGCTTGATCATGCCGCCGGGACTGGGCTTGCTTCTGGCGAGCCCGAAATTGTTCTGATCGATAGCGCTGCCCTTTTGAGGCTATTCCCTACAGGACACATTCAATCGCCAATCGCTATCAGACTCTCCGTTCGTGGCCCTCCTGATCCTTCCCTGTAGTATCACAGTCAATCTGAGGCCGTTCGTCAATGGAGTGACAGAAACGCTCCGTTGGCAATTATTGGCTGAGGAAAGAATACGATCACTATTTGGATTGCAAGGAGGGTCGCTGTGAGCCAGTTGCGTTGTATGGGGCTGTATCTATTTCTTGCGACAGTCATGGTTGTGAGCGGGGTCGTGTGTTCAGCAGTGTCGGAGGCTGCCGAAAAGGAGAAAGATGTCTCTCAAGAGGTCGAAGTGCCGGTGGTAGAGGTTCTCGATCAATCGATTAAACCTCGCGGTACGGGCACGCTGCATGTGGACCAGCCGAGTCCCTCGGCGAGTCGGCTGGGGCTCTCGATACGGGAGATTCCCGCCAGCGTC
>SWDI01000006.1:104618-217242 GCA_005116955.1 Nitrospira sp.
CACAGATCGTTCCTTGACAACGCCAGTCGGCCCCAACTACCATCCTGAAAAGTTAGGAAATCTGGGCTGAGATTAAGTGGCGACCGAGGAGGAGTGTCCGTTGGTTTCGCCTGATCTCACGTTGAACCTTCTGTATAGGGAGCCGACATGATTCCAGCTGATTTGCGGTTTCACAAAGAGCATGAGTGGGTTCGCCTCGATGGGAAACGAGCGACTGTGGGAATCAGTGATTTCGCACAGGATGCCTTAGGCGATATCGTGTTTCTGGATCTGCCCAAAGTGGGCGTCTCGGTCAAGGTCGGCCAACAGATCGGGGAAGTGGAATCGACGAAAACAACGTCTACGATCTATACGCCGGTGAGCGGAACGGTGAGCCAGATTAACACCGATTTGAAGGATCATCCTGAAGTGGTGAATTCCGATCCCTACGGCAAGGGTTGGATCGCGATCATCGATCTTGCCGATCCGGCGGAAGTTGATCAGTTAATGACGGCTGTTCAGTACGAAGCCTTTCTCGCCAGTCAAAAACATTGAGTCTCCTGTCTATTGGATCTCTGCATCATTGCGTGATTGGATCTCGGTGACGGTCTGCAATGCCTTAATCAACAATGAGTGACTGATCCACATGACTTCTCCAACTCACATTGCCATTCTTGGTGCCGGTCCCGGCGGGTATGTGGCTGCTATCCGCGCAGCACAGCTCGGCGCTCGGGTGACGGTCATCGAGCGGGAAAAGCTTGGTGGAGTCTGCCTCAACTGGGGTTGCATTCCGAGTAAAGCCCTCCTCTCTGTTGTAGAGCTTGGCGACAAACTGAAAAAAGCGGAGGAGCTGGGACTCCTGTTCGAGGGACCTGTCGCCTATGACCTTGCGCGGATGGTGTCGCGAAAAGATAAAGTCGTGGCGACCCTTGTGAAAGGGATTACGACGTTGTTCAAGGGATGGGGCATTGATCACATAAGTGGGCAGGGAACGATCAAGAATACGCAGACCATCGTGGTCACCAAATCTGATGGGAGTCAGTGCGAGATCCAGGCTGACGCGTTGGTCGTGGCCACCGGGTCATCGTGGCCCAACCTTCCTCAATTTCCAATCGATGGACGACAAATTCTGACCAGCCAGCAGATGCTGGATCTTACACAGATCCCGGCCAGTCTCATGATTATTGGCGGCGGTGTGGAGGGCTGTGAGTTCGCCTCATTGTATAGCGGGCTTGGCACGCAGGTGACGATGGTTGAGCTGATGCCACGGGTCTTGCCGTTAGAGGATGAAGAAATCTCATCCACCATGACGCGTGAACTGAAAAAACGTGGCGTCACGGTGCTGACGGGTACCACAGTCGAAAAGGTAGAACAATCCCCGGAAATGATTGTGGTGCAGATGAAAGATGGCAGTGCCATCACCGTAGAGAAGCTCTTAGTCTCTGTCGGCCGAGGGCTCAACTCACGAGGGATTGGATTGGAGAAGGTCGGTGTGACCACTGGACGGCGTGGCGAAATTCTGGTTGATGCGCGGCTGGAAACGAATGTGTCGGGTATTTATGCGATTGGCGATGTGACCGGGAAGGCCATGTTGGCCCATGTCGCCTCGACGCAGGGGCAGGTGGCAGTCGAAAATATTCTGGGACATCCGCGCACCATTCAGTATGACGTGATCCCCGCCGGTATTTTTACCTTGCCCGAGATCGGGCGTGTTGGGCTGACTGAGCAGCAGGCTCGGGACCAGGCACAGGCAAGGGGACAGGAGCCCGATCAAGCGGTGAAGATCGGCCGCTTCCGGTACACAGGTTTGGGCAAGGCGCAAGCCACGGGTGATACCACCGGCTTTTTCAAAGTCATTGCCGATTCCGCAACCGGCAAGATTCTTGGCGTCCATATTCTTGGCGCGCACGCAGCGGATCTGATTCATGAGGCCGCATTGGCATTGCAGGTGGGAGCCACGGTGGATCAAGTGGCTGGGATGATTCATGCCCATCCAACCCTCGCTGAGGGGGTGATGGAAGCGGCGGAGGATGTCGATGGTGCCGCCATTCATCAGCTCCGAAAGCAGGTGGCAAGATGATCAGCTCACTGTTGCTGAAGCTTGGCCTGCTGGCAGTCACGGTAGGCATTGTTTTCTGGATCATATGGGCCCCTCAGAAAACTCCGCATCATGTGTCTGGATTCACCGCCGAACGGCAGGTCGCTCCTGTTCCGGCGACGGGGCCGGATAATCGAGTAGGGCACGCGCCTAGGCAACCTGGTCGCAGTGGCCAGGAGCCGAATAGTGAGATCGTCGCACTTGCGAAGCTGTCTTCCACACCAGTTGGGCCGTTGTTGGATCTCAATCGGGCGAAGGCGGGTGAGCTGGAGGCCTTGCCCGGTATTGGTGCGGTCCTCGCACAACGGGTGATCGCCTTCCGGGAATCACTCGGAGGGTTTCGGAAGATCGAGGACCTTCGTGAAGTAAAGGGTATCGGTGCCAAGAAATTCGATCAGCTCAAATTGTTGGTGACGGTTTCGACATCAGATTCAGAAGGAACGACGGAACGACGCGTGCTATGAAGGATGTGAATCAGCAGATCGATCTTATTCGACGTGGCGCCGTGGAGGTGATCCAGCCTGCGGAACTAGAAGCCAAGCTCAAGCGGGCACTCACAGAGGGCCGTCCATTGCGGGTCAAAGCCGGCT
The DNA here is from genome assembly GCA_005116955.1 of Nitrospira sp. GTDB lineage: Bacteria > Nitrospirota > Nitrospiria > Nitrospirales > Nitrospiraceae > Nitrospira_D. The sequence goes on from SWDI01000006.1 coordinate 107,286, forward strand.
TTGATCCGACAGCGCCGGATCTTCACCTTGGACATACGGTCCTGATTCACAAGTTGAAACACTTCCAGGATCTTGGTCACCAAGTCATTTTTTTGATCGGTGATTTTACAGGGATGATCGGTGATCCAACCGGCGTCTCCGAAACCCGTAGAGCATTGACGAAAGAACAGGTACTTGAAAACGCCAAGACCTACCAGCGCCAGATTTTTAAGATTCTTGACCCGGTGAAAACCCTGGTTGAGTTCAACAGTCGTTGGATGGGCGAGATGACGGCTGAAGGGCTGATTCAGTTGGCGGCTCACTATCGAGTGGCACGCATGATGGAGCGGGACGACTTCCATAAACGGTATCAAGAGCAGAAACCCATCAGCGTGCACGAATTTCTCTATCCGCTCGTTCAGGGGTATGATTCCGTAGCGTTGAAGGCGGATGTGGAACTGGGTGGGACGGATCAAAAATTCAACTTACTGGTGGGACGCGAGTTACAACGGGACTATGGCCAGGAATCCCAAGTCGTCATCACGATGCCCTTGCTCGAGGGAACAGACGGCGTCAAGAAGATGAGCAAGAGCGTCGGAAACTATATCGCGTTGGAAGATAAGCCGGGTGAGATGTTTGGAAAACTGATGTCGATCAGCGACACGCTCATGTATCGGTACTATGAGTTGCTGACGACGGAAGATCTTGGGCACGCCAAATCGCTCCATCCGATGGAGGCAAAACAGGCACTCGCCGAGCTGATCGTGGCTCGTTACCATGGTACGGATGCAGGCAAGCAGGCCAGAGCTGAATTCCAGCAGAAGTTTCAAGCAAAGGAATTCCCTGACCAACCGGATATAGTTCGTCGCCTGACACATGAAGATATGTCAGAGGTAGACGTGGTTGAGGGATGTTCCATAAAGCTTGCCAAACTGATTGCCAAAACAGGTTTAATTGCTAGCGGCAGTGAAGCGAGGCGATTGATCATTCAAGGCGGAATCGAAGTCGATGGCATCAAGGAAACAAACCCCGACAAGCTCATTGCTTTTGAACTGAATCAACAACGCCGCCTCAAGATTGGGAAAAAGAAGTTTGCCATTGCAGAATTGAGATCATGAAGGAGAGCACCACTTTCTTGACTTGCTGTGAAGTACCCGCGTAGGATGCCAATCAGCGAGCGGGCGTAGCTCAGTGGTAGAGTCCTTGCTTCCCAAGCAAGTTGTCGCGGGTTCAAATCCCGCCGCCCGCTCCAAGTTTTTCAACTACTTCGACAGCTATTCCCTCCACGACAGTTCCCTTGGTAACGGTTTTAGGTGCGGTTCCGTTTGAAATCGACACCCCTGTCCTATTTTGAATGACCCACTAAGCCCCAGTTCTATCTGCCCCCATCTTGAGAGGGATAGGAGTCTTCCTACACAGAATGTTAGGAATACGCCTATATTTTTCAGACTCAGTCCTGGCTTGAGTAGAGGGAGACCACACATGCATCTGAAACGGATTCAGATTTACATCCTGGGTTTGTTGTTTCTGGTAAGTCTTTCTGCTTGTAGCGGGAGTGATACGACACCGTCACCATCTCCTACGGCGCTCCCTGTAAATCCCGCAGAGGGGCTTTGGATTGGGACGATCCCCAATACCAACCGTACGATGTCTGGCCTTGTCCTTGATGACGGTGTCTATTGGATACTCTATTCTGTTGCCGGCGATCCCTCAATCCTTGCGGGGCTTATCCAGGGAACGAGCAACTCACAAAATGGTACGTTCACCTCGTCAGACGCGAAAGACTTCAATTTGCAAACTGGATTACTCAACGCGACAATCACCGGCAGTTATATAACGAAACAAGGTTTTACAGGCACGATTTCTTATCCTCAGAGCAACGTGCACAACACATTCACGACCACGTACGACAGCGATTATGATTTGACTCCGGATAGGAACGCCGTTGCGGGAACCTATACAGGTTTCATTACGACGAATGAAACCGCGACGGTTGAGGTTACCGCTGCCGGAGACATCTCAGGCAATACCAATACGGGGTGTATCTTCACTGGCAAGTTTTCACCCAGGACGCGCGGAAATGTATTTGATGTGACTATTACATTCGGTGGGCAAAATGGGTGCAGCCTTGGAACGGAGACAGTGAACGGAATTGGATTCTATGATGCTGGGGCCAAGCAGCTCACCAGTGCAGCATTCAATAGCGGGAAGACAGACGGATTCGTCTTCATCGGCACGAAGTCTTAGACAGCGGAGGGAAAGTAATCGCTACACGTCGCTCTCGCCATGGTACTAACCGTACAGTGCAATGGCGAGACGGTCGCGTGTTCCTGAGATCATATCCGAAGCCTGTCATGGTGAAGAACCGTCTAGCTCTCCCTTTAATACCTCACCTTCCTTAAGCCGACGGCTGTTCTGACGTTGCGTGAAGGGTTGCTGTCGGCCAGCATCTCGCATAGGATTCTTTCCGGCAACCTCGGCTTCTATTTTCATTGTACGAAAGGAACAGTCGTGAAGAATAAACAGATGCTCACGCTGTGCGTTGCAGCGTTTCTCGGCGGAACAGTCGGCGGCGTGCTGAGCACTCAGTTACTTTCACCAATGTCGGTTGACGCGCAGAGGACGAATGGGGTGCATGCCGAGGAGTTCTTGCTGCTGGACGCACAGGGGCAAGCCCGAGCCGGTCTCGGGTTGGACGCGAATGGCGAAGTCGGGCTCGTACTCAGGAGCAAAGACGGTAACCGCACCCTGACGCTCTCCCCTGATGATCCATCGATCATCAAGCTGGTCGAGCGAGGAGGTCGGCTTCTTTGGGGAGCGCCGTAACTTGCGTGCGAAGAGGAAAACGCCGTCAGACCGCTTTTTGGACTAATCCGGAACGCAGACAGCGCGTACAGACGCGAATACGTTTATGACTTCCATCCACCACTGCGCGAACAGTTTGGAGATTAGGGTTGAACACGCGCCTGGTTTTGTTGTTCGCGTGACTCACATTGTTGCCCGATACCGGCTTCTTTTGGCAAATCTCACACATCCATGCCACGGTCGTTCTCCTTGTTGCCTGAATGAACCTGATTGAAATCGGGTGATAGTATCACAGCTGAATAGATGGTCACAAGCACAAGGTAGACCCCAAATCCAGAGATAGAACTTCCGCCATGTTCGTTGGGCAGGTTGTCGACCTGGGTTTGAACTCGTTCCCCTCCTTCTTGTCGCGAGAAGAGTGCGGTCCCGCCGTACGGCTCTCTTCTGGTGTTGAATCCGCGGCACTGAGCGGTCCGTGAAGACGCACCGCGCCCTCGCCCTGTCACGGTTCCCTCCGCTGTGGTCCCCCGCCGTCACGTCAGGTCGCTACACCGAGCGCCCAGCACCGCTGGCGGATCGCGTGCCAACAGGCGAGCGCCTCGGCCTCCAGCACGAGTCGCAACACCACGCGCCCCGCATGGCGTAAGATCCGCCCTGCCACCTGCACCAGCCGCCAGCGCACCGTCGTGATCGTCTGCGCCGCCCATGCGACGGGACAGGCCAGGCGCTTAAAGCCGACGAACAGGTTGTACGCCAGCACACCGATCCGGAAGAAGACGGCATTGGCTCCCGAATCTCCACATGGCAGCTGCTCCAGCCCCAACCCGTGTTTGAGCTCTTTGTGGAAGTTCTCCGCTTGGCCACGCTGATTGTGCCAGGCCAGCACCTCGTGCGCCGTCTTCTCCTCCCCTGGCCAATTGCTCGCCACGACGTGATAGGCATACGGCCCCGTGACCTGATCAAACAGCTCGCCCTGCGGCCGCGCTTCGCGCTTGATGCTCAGCCGAAACGCCGCCGTCGTCGCCTGCATCGTATGCACCGTATCCGCGACCTGATACCCACACCCTGGCTCCGGTTCCTGCCACGCCTCCGTCGGAACCCCGGCGATCACGGCCTTGACCGCCACATCCTGATCGGCCGTGATGGCCCACCCCACCTGATCGGCTTCTAACTCATTGATCAGCGCCGCCTGGTATGACGCACTGTCCGCCCGATACCGCGCCAGCCGCTTGCCGCCGGGCATACGGGTGCGACACTGCCGGTAAAACTCGAGCTGTCCAGCACCGGGCGACACATTCCCGTCCCGAAACTCATCGACCAGACAGAGGGGCGTCTCAAACAGAAACCCCAGCAGCGGCATATACCCGCGGACCCCGAGATAGCTCACGTGGGCGTCGCGCTTTTCTCCCGCGATCAGCGTTGCATCTACGTCCAACGTATAGGTCTCGCGTCCATCACGGCGCAGGAGCCGGGCATTCACGGTGTCGCGCACTTGCCCCAAGCCCACGAGCCCGGCGTACTCCGTCTGCGGATCCCCCATGCGCCGCAGCCAATCGCCCAGCGTATCCGGATCGGGGAGTGCCGCTCGGTCCAGCAGACGCATCAGCCCCGCTTCACGTCGCAACGCCCGCAGATCTTCCAGGCTCCGCCCTCCGGCCTGGAGCATCAGGATCAGCCGATCCACAAACACCGACGGGGCATAGCCCCGATTGCTCCCAGGGCCCGGCAGATATCGATCCGTCAACCCGCAGACGCCCAGCCCATGATTGAACTCGGCCAGCAGCGCCAGGCCCCCATGGGCCGTGAGGGTTTCGTCCGTCCGTTCCAGCTTGAAGGGTAACACCGTTTGTCGTACCATCCGGTCACCTTGTCGGTTAATGGTTGTGTTTGGTCGCACACCCGTTATATCCGCGCTCAGCGCGGCCGACAAGGTCTTTTTCTGCCTGCCACTCAATTGCTATCTCTGTTTTAGTGTAGACCTTCCTAAGCAAGAAGAGCACTGTCATGGATGTTGTCTCTGGTATGTGGAGAGGTGTGTGGAGATGATCCATGGGAACGACGTTCGTCACGCGCGAGGTTTGTACTGCGTGACGGGAGAAGCCGCTGCGACGAGGCGTGAGCTTGACAAGTTTTGCTATTCTCTCCTATTGTGCTGCCTCTATAGCTCCAGAGTAAGGGAAGAGGGTGTGAATCCCTCGCGGTCCCGCCGCTGTCAATGGGGACGAAACCCGGAACAGCCACTGTCTCGCACGTGAAACGTATCTCGTGAAGCGTATTTTGTAAGAGTTTTCATTCCAGCGCTTCACGAACGACGAATGACGCTTCACATGTTGGATGGGAAGGCACGGGGAGTAGGGTGAACCATGAGCCAGAAGACCTGCTCGGAGAAGTGACCGTCGTTCCCTCGAGGCTGGGGAGCAGGTGAGGATGAAGAAGCGGGTGCAATCCTCAAGGTCTGTTCAGGCCTTGGGGATTTTTTCTTTTGACACGATGGCACCGATATCACCCTGTCATACCCGTGCTCACGGTGGTGCTGTCGGTGTTTTTTGCGCTGACAGCTGAAAGTGGGCAAGGAGAGTATGGTGAGATGAAGCGACGACAGCAGGGTATCCTTACCGGCATGCCATTCATGGCCCATGTCTCATCACGATCATTTATAGATGATGCCGGACATCGAATCTATTTGGCCAAGCCGCCGGCTCGTATCGTGTCGCTGGCTCCGAGTATTACCGAAATGCTGTTCTCGCTTGGGTTGGAGGAACAGATTGTCGGTGTCACGGAATTTTGTGACTATCCTGCTGCTGCAAAGTCTAAAGCCAAGGTAGGGTATGCCAATCCCAGTGTGGAAGTGATTATTGCATTGAGGCCGGAATTAGTATTGGCGCCCAGGGACTTTCTCCGTCCAGACCTGCAGGTGAAGCTTGAGCAGCTCAAGATTCCTGTGTTCATACTCGATGCGCACACCTTGGAAGATATCCCGCTTCATATTCATACGTTGGGACAGATGTTTGAGAAAGTCTCGGCGGCCAACGCGGTGACTCAACTGATGCGTCAGCGTATTACTGAGATTAGACGCAAGGTTGAGCCCTTACCAGCCAGACGTGTCCTGTATGTCCTGAATAGCCAGCCGTTGATTACTGTGGGGCCGGGAAGTTTCATCCATCAGATGATCGGTGTGGCAGGAGGGATGAACATTGCGACGCAGGCGAGCGACGCCTATCCGAGACTGAGCATGGAGACCGTGTTAAAGGAAGATCCGGAGGTGCTGATTTTCCCAAGCGGAGACGTGGAAACGGTGCCACGTAGCGAGCAACAGCAGTGGCGGCGATGGGACTCGCTTTCCGCCGTGAAACACCAGCGTTTCCATGAGGTCTCATCGAGTCTGTTGAATCGTCCTGGGCCTCGCGTCGTTGAGGGGTTAGAACAACTGGCTCGAGCCATCCATCCGGACGCGTTCGGTTCCAGTGAGGGTGCGCTTCGCCCGTGAGGATCTGTTGAAACAGCTTCCAACCATGGTTCAGCCTGAGTCCTACGCAGAAGTCTTATCCCATCAACCTGGCCGCATGGTCTCTCAAGGCTCGATCCTCACAAACTCACGCTGGATGGCGACACTTGGAGTTCTTAGCCTCACGGCCGTTGTGGTGGGCCTGATCTGTCTCCACTTCGGTGCCCAACCGATTGCGTATGGGGAGGTCTTACAAGCGTTGTTTGACACGGTCAGCTTGAAGGACAGCACTGATGAGACATCGGATATTGCGAAAACCATTCTGCTGCAGGTCCGACTGCCACGGATCTTGCTGGGCTTTTTGGTTGGCTGCTCCCTGGCTTCTGTGGGAGTTGCCTTGCAGGCGCTGTTACGGAATCCGTTGGCTGATCCCTATGTGCTGGGTGTCTCCAGCGGTGCCGCGCTTGGAGCGGCAGTGGGAATCTTGTTCGGAGTAGGAACCACATTTCTTGCGGAAACTGCGCTGCCCGCCTGTGGATTTGCCGGGGGCCTCTTGGCGCTCGTCGTGATCTATCGAATGGCTGCCACCTATGGCCAGCTGCCGATCCACAGCCTGCTGTTGACCGGAGTGATTCTCAACGCCATCTTTTCAGCCTTGATTATGTTCATTACGTCGATCCTCGAACCGAATCGTTCGTATGGCATGATGGCCTGGTTGATGGGAACACTCACCGCTCCCACCTACGGTAGCTTGGTTGCACTCATCATCTATCTCTCGATCGGCCTCTTCCTGCTTTTTCGTCATATGCGCGTCCTCAACATCCTGGCGTTAGGAGAAGAGTCTGCCCGCACGCTTGGTATCGACACAGAACAGGCGAAGCGATCCCTGTTTGTCTTGACGGCATTGGTGACGGGAGCGGTTGTGTCTGTCAGCGGAATGATCGGCTTTATTGGCATGGTCGTTCCCCATGCCGTACGGCTCGTGATCGGTGCGGATCATCGATTACTCCTTCCCGCGTCGGCGTTGGTTGGAGGCACCTTCCTGATGAGTGCCGATACGGTGGCGCGGACGCTGATCGCTCCGACGGAGATTCCTGTTGGTATTATCACCGCTCTGGCCGGCGGACCGTTCTTTGTCTACCTCTTGCTCTGGCGAAAGGATCGCTTGGCATGAGTGGGACGAGTCAACATCAAGCGATAGGAATGATGAGCAGTGACTCAATCCCTCTGCTAGGGCGAGGTTCTGCCTACGATGTCGAGTCTGTTCGGTTCCGTTATCAGTCGAATGAGTCACCGGCGGCCAGATGGATTCTGGATAATATTTCCTTTCACGTGCAAGAAGGTGAGGTCCTGGGTGTGGTTGGCCCGAACGGATCCGGAAAAACCTCCTTACTGAAAGTACTGGCGAGACTGATGACTCCTCAGCAAGGCCATATCACCCTATTCGGACAGGATCTCTCGGCGAAGACTCAGCGGGAAGTCGCCTGTCTGGTTGGCGTGGTGCCGCAAGATACGCAGATGCTCTTTCCCTTTACCGTAGCTGAAAGCGTGTTGATGGGGCGCTTTCCCCATCGGGCTCGAGACCGATGGATTGGTGGATTTGGATGGGAAAATCGAGAAGATCTGGCTATCGCGGAACAGGCGATGATGACGATGGACATTGTCCATTTGGCTCACCGGTCGGTGCCTGACCTTTCCGGTGGTGAACGGCAGCGGACCGTGATTGCTCGAGCGCTTGCCCAGACTCCAAAAGTCTTGCTGCTGGACGAACCGACCGCGTTTCTGGATCTGCAACATCAGGTTGAAATCTGCTCGGTGTTGCGCCGATTGAGAGATGAGGGTGGCTTAACCGTCGTCCTTGTCTCCCATGATTTAAATCTGGTGAGTCAGTATTGCGACAGAATTCTGTTGTTGGATCGTGGACAGATCGTACGACTTGGTGGCCCAGGCGAGGTCATTGAACCGGAAGTGTTGGAATCCGTGTACCGTTGCCGAGTGTTGGTGGATCGACATCCGAGTACTGGATTACCTCGGATTACGCTTCCCGGTCGCCAGTTGTCCGGTGAGAATTAAGATGAGGGTGATCAAGGTTGCGTTGCTTCATCTTGAGACGGTTCCCGGAGCCTTGGAACAGAACCGCTACATGATCGTTGAGGCCATCAAACATGCGGCGTCGGTGGGAGCGGAGTGGATTGTGACACCGGAGCTGGCCGTCTGCGGACTACAGTTTCCACAGTTGATCGGCACCGATTGGATTCAGCCGCAGCCGGACTCCTGGATGCAGCAAGTCTGTCGATTGGTGAGGACGTTGAAACGGACTGTCTTTCTTTCGTGCCCCGAGCGAGATGGGTCCCGGCTCTACAACACCGTATTCGTGATTGATTCAGCAGGGGAAATCATCGGCAGACATCGTAAGATCAACGTGCTAAGCGACTCCCTGTCATGGTCGAGTCCAGGAGACGTTGCCGTGCCAATCGAATGTGGTGGCATCAAGGTGGGGGTGCTCGTCTGCGCCGATGCCTATACGCCGAATATCGCCCGGGCCATGAAGTTTGAAGGTGCGCAGATGTTTGTCTCGCCGGCATCGTGGGGACCTGGTCTACACGGTCCAAATGGGGAATGGGAGCAACGGACTCATGAAACAGGGCTCCCATTAATTGTCTGTAACCGAACCGGCGCAGAAAAGACCTTGGACTTCTGGAAGGCGCCAAGCTTGGTTGTGAAGGACGGCGTGCGAGTACTCACACATACATCGGAGCGATCTGCGGTCCTCACGTTCGACTGGGATTTCGATCGCATGGTACCGCGCTCTTCACGATACTCGATCGACTATATCCGGAATTAGCACACCGGCTGATTAGGATGATGGTGAGCCACCAAGAGGAGTGGCCAAGGTAATCTGAGGTGAACAGGATGAGAATGCACCGCTCTCCTGCAGAAGTCGTCTGGTGCAGAACAATCATTCGGGAGGGATTCGTTAGGTCATACCGTCAGCGACGGGGAAGATGGTGCAACTCCATCACGGTGCCGCCACTGTAAGCGGGGAGTGACTCTGCCGGATGCCACTGTGTGCCTCGGCACATGGGAAGGCGCAGAGAAGCCATGAGCCGCAAGTCAGGAGACCCAGCTGCCGGGACGATAGACACCCTTCGAGTCAAAGGGAGGTTTTCATGTTAGGGTTCGTAGCTCGTCGTGTTTTTCGTACATGTGTCCTTCTCTCATGGATTGCGGTTCTCGCGTATCCCGCCTCAGCTCAGGAAGTCGCAATGGTCGACCAACCGGAGGTGATTCAGGCTCCCGATGTGGTGGTGAGCGCGACCAAGACTCCAATTCCGGCCAAACAAGTCACGAGTGCCGTTGAGGTGATCACCGGGGAAGAATTAGAGAGAAAAAAAATCAAGACGGTCATCGATGGATTGCGTCTTGCACAGGGTGTGTTTGCAACGTCGAGCGGTGGTCCTGGCACAGAAGCCACAGTGAAGATGCGAGGGGCATTTGCCAGACACACGTTGGTATTGATTGATGGCGTTATCGTCAATAGTCCTACCACTGGTTCATACGATTTTTCGAATTTGACGGCGGAGAACATCGATCGCATCGAGATTCTCCGTGGGGCACAGAGCATGCTCTACGGGTCCGATGCCATCGGTGGAGTGATCAACATCTACACGAAAAAAGGGGCCGGCAAGCCGACGGTGGGAGCATTTATGGAATATGGCTCCTTTGCCACGTTTCGTGAGGGCGGGCAGGTGTCCGGTTCAAAAGGCCCCTTCGATTTTTCTGCTTCAGTGTCTCGTTGGGACACCAGCAGTTTTTCAGCCATCAATTACCGCCGTGGCGCGTTTGAGCGCGATGGCTTTCATAATTGGCAGGCATCGGGAAAGCTCGGTGTGTCACTGCCGAAAGAGGGGCGTGTCGAGTTCAATTTTCGCTGGTATGACTCGCGTACCAGCTTCGACGGATTCGCGGACAGCGGAGCGCCCGCAGACGTGTTCGGCGCAAGATCGACCCATCGAAACCTTATTCTCAATGGAATGTGGGAACAGCCGTTGACATCATGGTGGACCACGAAACTAACGTTGTCCCAGGCAAATGAACGATTATTAAGTCAGAGTGGAGCCGTCGGATTCAACCTCAATACCAGGCAAATTATCACAGCCAATCCCGCTTCGTGTTTCCCCAATTTCGATACCTGCTTCACTCCATTCTCAAGCGATCTGGAAATTCTGAATCGCCGCTTGGAATGGCAAAACAACTTTCAGATCAGCAAGTTTCTGCTTCTGACTGCAGGGTATCAACTGAGGAGAGAAGAGGGTGATTCAGCGGGATTCTTTGGGGGAGCAGCGCCCGCGAGGGCGCTTTCGTCAAATGCAGGCTTCGCTCAGGCTCAGGTCAACTTGTGGGATCGCCTCTTTTTTACCGCGGGAGGACGCCATGATAGTTACAGCGCATTTGAAGATGCGACGACGTATCGGGTAACCGGCGGCTATGTCGTCAAAGAAACCGGCACAAAACTTCGAGGGAGCTATGCCAGCGGGTTTAAAGCGCCGACGATGAACGATTTGTTCTTTCAAGGGTTTGGCAATCCCAAGCTAAAACCGGAAAAAAGTTTGAGCATGGATCTCGGTATCGAACAGAGCCTCTTCAACGACCGTCTCCAGCTCAGCGCCGGCTATTTTTGGAATCGATTTCAAAACTTGATTCAATTTGCCTCCGGCGGCACATTATGTCCACTGGCCACATTCGGATTTTGCCCCATCAATGTTGCAGACGCCAAGACGCAAGGGTGGGAGTTTGCATTCAAATTGAATGTGTTCAAAGGATTTGATTTGCGAGGGCAATACACGCATACGCTGACCCGCGCATTCGATACTCCTGACAATCCATTGGGCGGCGACAAGCGACTTCCTCGCTGGCCTGTTGATCAGGCAACGATTGGAGTCACGTATCAACCAATTGAAGCTCTCGTGCTGAATATTGATTATCGATTTGTGGGAGCCAGGAATAACAACCTTTTCAACAACCCTAACGAAAAGCTCGGGGTTTTCAACATTGTAGATCTGTCAGCATCCTACGATGTGACCAAGAACTGGCAAGCCTATGTTCGCGTGGACAACCTGTTCAACGAAGATTATGAGGAGGTCTTTCTATTCGGCAGGCCGATCCGCTCGGTTTTTGGTGGTGTGCGCATGAAATACGATCTTCCCATCTAGCTGCGCATGGGGGATTATCCACGATTGGTGATTGCCGTGACGCACAGCGGTGTCGGCAAGGCGGCGGTCGATATACCTGGGTAACCCATTGAGAGGGAGACTGATGGCTCTCATGCGTGATAGATGCCGGTATTCTAGATTGACAGGGTAGTGACTGATCAGGTATGTAGCGCACAACGTAACTGCATAGCCTCTCGGATGCCCGAAAGGGCATAACAGGGAAGTCCGGTGAAAAACCGGCGCGGTCCCGCCACTGTAAGTGGGAAGCGACCCCGATGTACGCCACTCAACGAACTCGTTGGGGAAGGCCAGGGGACGCGGTGAAGGTCCAACCTTCTGAACCCATGAGCCAGGAGACCTATCCGAGGTGCTACATAACTGTTTCTCCGCGTGGTAACGGAGGAGCTCTCCTGCCTAATTTGGCATGTGACCTCTTGTTCCACGCATGGGAACGGAGGTTTTTTTATGCCCTCGACGTTATGGGATCAGCGGGCGACTGATCCCAGCGATATTGTCCTCTTCACATCACATAACTCAAGAGAACCGGCATGAGTACAGGGTTGCTCATCGTCGGACACGGGAGTCGCGACCCCAACGCGAATCTTGAGTTCGAATCGGTCGTCGCGACCTATCGTGCGACGCATCCCGATCTTCACGTGGTGCACGGCTATGTGGAGCTGGCCAGTCCGTCGTTAGCCACCGCTCTTCGTGAATTGGCTCATCGGGTCGATTCCGTGGTTGTGCTGCCTCTGTTCCTTTTTGCGGCCGGACATGTCAAGAACGATATTCCTCTTGCGCTCTCTCAGGTACGGGAGGATTTTCCTACGGTCCGGTTTACCGTCACCAATGCTCTGGGCGTCCATCCCAATCTTATCGAGCTGGCCTTCGTACGTGCACAAACGGCACTGGAAGGTGCCGCTGAGGCTGCGAACACTGCCGTTGTGGTTGTGGGCCGTGGTGCAAGCGATCCTGATGCGAACGGTGACTTCTGTAAAGTCGTTCGTCTCCTTGCCGAAGGGCGTGAATTCGGGTGGGTCATGCCCTGCTTCATCGGTATCGCGCGACCACGCTTGGAAGAGACGGTCGAGCTGATTGCACGTGCGCGTCCCAAACGGATTGTGGTCATTCCATATCTGCTCTTTGGCGGACGGTTGATCGCAAAAATTCGTGAGCAGGTGGATTCATTCCAAGCTCGTTATCCTTGGATCAAGACGGAACTGACGCCACATCTGGGAAGTCATGAGCACTTGTTCAGTGTGATGGACGAGCGTCTCTCACAGGCAATAGAAGGAGAACGTCCGCTCCCCTGTGACACCTGCCAATATCGTGTGCCGGTGTCCGCCGTGACTAAGCAGGTGGGCGGCCTTACGGCGCTGCTCTGGAGTCTGCGACATGGGTTCACCCATACGCAGGCCATGCCACATGTGCATGCCCATCGGCCGCTGAGTAAGCATGTGTTGATCTGTGGAAACGCTGATTGTGCTGACGCAGGAAGTATTACGTTGATTGCGACATTACGTCGCCTGCTGAAGGCAACCGGCCGCGAGAAAGAGATTCGCGTGACGAAGACCTCCTGTATGGGCCGGTGTGGAGAGGGCCCCACGGTCGCGGTATACCCGGATGGCATATGGTATCGCGGTGTGAAAGAAGCGGATGCGCAAGAATTGATCGAGGAGCATCTACTCAGTGATCGGCTTGTCAGTCGCCTGGTTGACAACATCATGCAGTAACGGAGGATTCACAATGGCCTGTCATGAAATCGCAGGGCTTCGGTTGGGCTTGATGGAAGTATTAGGGGTGAAGAACGAAGCTGAGCGGCAGCATGAGCTGGCTGAACTCGGTGCCGGGGCCGATCAGCCAGGCCCGATTCGCTCCATGTGTGTGGCGAAGGATCTGGCATCGCTCAAACAGTATTATGAAGGTGCAGTTGCCGCACTTGAGCAGCGTGTGTCAGCAACGCGCGCTGATGACCCCAAGCTTCCGTACCTACGCACGCTCGTGGTCCTCACGAAAAAGGTCGATCTCGATCTGACCCATCAGATCGGGAGCCTGACACAGTTCTACCGTGACCTTGATGAAATACATGATTTTGTCCACGAGATCTATCCGGCGGAGTAGCGGCGATGGCTGTTGTGAAGACTGCCCACGTGATGAATACCGAGAGGCTGGGGTCCGATACCCTGCTGCTCGATCTGTGGGCAACCGAACCGTTGGGATTTGTCGGCGGACAGTACCTGATTCTCGATAGTCGAATCGTCTTGCCGAGCGGCAAGGCTGTCAAGCGAGCGTACTCGCTCCTGACCAGTGATGCGGAGCAACGTCGCTTCCAGCTTGCGGTGAAACGCATTCCCGATGGACTGGGATCCGCCTTTGTACATGGGCTTACAGCAGGAACAGATATTTCGTTCAGCGGACCCTGGGGGAAGTTTGTTCCGAGAGAGGAGACCTCTGGGAGGACGTTGATTCTGGCAACGGATACAGGGATTACCGCCGCACTGGGGCTTGTGCGCGCCACTCGCTTTGCGCCGCTGTTGCCTCAGGCGGTACTCATCTGGCTGCGAACCTCAGCTGAGTATTTCCTTCCGGAAGAGTTCGTGAAGAATCAGATTCCCGCAGCCTGTGGCGAGGTGAGAATTGCAGCGATTCCCGAGGTCGGTCATCCAGACCGGATTCCACAGGCCAGCGCCGCTCTTCGTGAGGTGCTCTCACGGGGCGATTTCAGTCAGGCCTTTATCGCGGGTGATGGAGCCGTCAATCAGGTGTTGTTCGATGATCTGGTCAATGCTGGAGTAGCCGTGGGTAAGGACCAGGTCGAATCGTTTTTCAATATGCCGAAGAAATCCGCATGACCGGACGGGAGCAGATTCTCTCAGCGCTGGAAGCAGCGCTTGCGTACGGGGATACGAGCGTCATCGTCCGTTCGTCCGGTGCGATTGCTGAAGTTCATGGGCTGTTGACTCTGCGGCAAGGGGCCGAGTGGGACACGCTTGGCGAAGAGGGGAGCAAGCTGACATACCGGCACGAAGACGAGGCCAATGCGGCACTTGAGCTGGTAGGACCAGGTGGGGCGCTGTTCTGCCGTGTGACGTTCAGAGGGACGAACCAGGCGCGAGCTGAGAATTATAGCCCTGACCGTGCGACACAGATCTGTGAACGATTTGGATGTTTGGCGGAGTGTGCGGGGACATGACCAATGGACAAGAGCGCACCACCAAAAGATCGAAAGGGCCTGCGCACCGGGTTTACCACCGGCGCCTGCACGGCGGCTGCGGCTAAGGCTGCGACCCGTTGTTTGGTGCAGGGCTCCATGCTGTCTGAGATTGAAACGACATTGCCGAATCGGTCGCGTGTCACCTTCGCGCTTGCACGCTGCGAGCGCGTGTACGAGCGCGCAATCTGCAGCGTGATCAAGGATGCCGGCGACGATCCCGATTGCACACATGGCGCCGAACTGATTGCGGAGGTCGAGCTCCGTACCGATCCCGGTATCGAGATCAGAGGAGGCTCTGGTGTGGCTAGAGTCACCAAGGCTGGGTTGGGACTGAAGATTGATGGGCCTGCGATTAACCCGGTCCCAAGTCGAAATATTACAGAGCGGTTGGGGGTTTGTGCGAACTGGTGCTCACGACCGGTGGCAAGTCGGAACAATATGCGATGGCCCTCTATCCGCAATTGCCTGGACAGGCCTTCATTCAGGTTGGCGACTTCATCGGTGTCGGCGTGAAGCAATGTGCGAAGCGAGGGGTTACGAGAGCCATCATCGTTGGGATGATGGGGAAACTCTCAAAGATGGCCAATGGCAAGATGCAGACCCATGCCGCCGGATCGGAAGTGGATATGGAGTTTCTAGCGTCGCTGGCAGCCGAGCTATCCGCGCCTGACGAATTAGTGGCGGCCATCCGTCAGGCCAATACAGCCCGGCATGTATTGGAATTGTGCCGTGAGGCTGGTCTCGTCGGCATCACGTCGCTGATTTCCAAAAAAGTGGCTGAACAGTGTCAGCGCCATGCTGGTGGGAAGTTATTTGTGGAGGCCAGTCTTGTCGACTTCGGCGGGGCCTTGCTCGGTCGTTACCCGGAGGTTCACACATGAATGATATGAGACAGATGACGGCACTCGGACGGAGCATTGAGGATGGAAGCTTCGCCATCATCGACCAGGAGGCAGGTCCGCACGAGTTCAGCTCGGACGAATGGGAAGTGGTGCGCCGAGTGATTCATGCCACGGCGGACTTCGAGTTTAAGACGCTCATGCGGTTCCACCCTGAGGCGGTGCGAGCTGGTGTGACGGCGCTTCAAGGGGGCTGTCCGCTCCTGGTCGATGTGAAGATGATTTCTGCCGGCCTGAACAAGGAGCGACTATCTTCTTACGGCTGCAAGGTCCATTCGTTCATTTCGGACGACGATGTCATCCTCACGGCCAAGACCAACAATTCGACGCGCGCGATTGAAGCCATGAGAAAAGCGCATCGCCTGAACTTCCTCGATGGCGCAGTGGTGGCCATCGGCAATGCCCCTACCGCATTGCTGGAGGTGGCTCGCTTGATTCGTGAGGAGGGAGCGAAGCCGGCGCTCATCATTGGCGTCCCAGTTGGATTCGTGTCGGCGGCTGAGTCGAAAGAGGTTACGCTGGAACTCTCGACTCCCTCTATCGTGGCCCGTGGCCGCAAGGGGGGCAGTCCCATTGCGGTCGCGATCATTCACGCGTTGCTGCTCCTCTCGGCAAAGGCACCGGTATGAGTCTTCGGCGTACCATTACCTTGGTCGGGATTGGGGATGACGGCTGTGCGAGTCTGACGAGCCGTGCCGTCAACGCGGTGATGAAGGCGGGGGTACTTGTAGGTGGCGATCGCCATCTTGAGTTCTTTCCGCAATTTCAGGGCGAGAGGATCGTCCTCAAGGGTGGTGTGTCGTCGGTGCTCGATCGGGTGGCGGAACTGGCAGAGGAGCAGAATGTCTGTGTGGTGGCGTCCGGCGATCCCTTATTTTTCGGCATCGGCAGTCTGGTGATCGCACGGCTGGGCGCCGAGCATGTCGAGGTGCTGCCTCAGCCCAGTTCGATGCAATGGGCCTTTGCTCGAGCCGGCTTAAAGTGGGATGACGCCGCGTTTGTCTCCTTGCATGGCCGCTCATCCGAGGGATTTCTCACCAAGCTCAAGGGGCAAACCAAGGTGGCGATCTTCACCGATGACAAGAACTCCCCATCGGTCTTAGCCCAGCGCATGGTCGAGCATGGAGAAACGGCCTGGGAGGCGTGGGTCTGTGAAAATCTTTGTGGACCGGATGAGCGGGTGCGGCAATTTGAGGTGAAAGATCTAGCCCTCTGTCAGGACATCGCCCCACTCAACGTGCTCTTACTTGTCCGTTCTGATCCGTCTTGGCGAGTGCCCTACACTATTCCGTTTCTTCACGAAGATCAGTTCGCGAAGCGGATGCCGAAGAAAGGTCTCATTACGAAGCGCGAAGTGCGGCTCTTGTCGTTGGCTGCGATGGGGATCAGGCCGAACAGTGTGGTCTGGGACATCGGGGCCGGTTCTGGTTCTGTGGCAATTGAGGCGGCCTTGCTCGCACCCAAGGGGGTGGTCTATGCGATCGAGGTCGATCCTGAAGGTGTCCAGATCTGCCGGGAGAATCTCTTGACCCATGCGGTCGATAATGTGCGGGTCATCGCCGGTCGAGCGCCGGAGGCGCTGACCGGTCTGGAGGCACCGGATGCGGTCTTCATCGGTGGCAGCAAGGGGAGTATGGAGGAGATCATTGATGTCGTCATGGAGCGCCTGCAACCAGGCGGACGTCTCGTCGTCAATGCCATTACCTTGGAGAATGTCGCGGAGACGTATCAGACATTTCGTAAGCGGGGATTGGTGCCGGATGTCACCTTGCTCCAAATCTCGCGTGCTGAACCCTTGGCCCATTATCTCCGGTACGAATCTCTGAATCCTATTCAAATTTTCGCAGTCGAGAAGCCCAGACAGGCAGGAGTGGTCTCATGAATTACGGAACGTTATATGGAGTCGGCGTCGGTCCAGGCGCACCGGATCTGATTACGCTGCGCGCGCTGAACGTGTTGAAACAGGCGCAGGTTCTCGCGCTACCTCGCAGCTCGGATTACGGAGAGTCGATGGCTTGGAAGATTCTCAAACCAACATTGGGTGAGGTTCTGGGACAAGAGCGTATTTTTTTGACGTTTCCGATGAATAAGGACCCCGAGCGTCTTCGACCAGCGTGGGATGTCGCCTTTACCGCCATCGGGGAACGTCTGGAGAAGGGCTTGTCGGTGGCGTTTGCGACAGAAGGAGATCCCTCGCTCTTTAGTACGTTCATCTATCTGCGTCGAGAAGCCCCACTCCGCTGGCCTGGGATCCGCATCGAAGTCGTTCCAGGCGTCTCGTCGATCATGGCCGTGCCTTCCGTGACTGGCATTCCCTTGGCGGATGGACAAGAACGGATTGCCATTCTCCCTGCAAGCTATGGAGTCGAGGATTTGAATCAGGTGTTGGAGCTGTTTGATACCGTGGTGCTCATGAAGATGGGCACTGAGATTCCCAAGGTGGTCCAGGCGCTGGAGCAGCAGGGCCTTGTTGATCGAGCGGTCTACGTGTCGAAAGCAACCATGGCTGAGGAACGGATTGTGCGGGATATTCGCACAATCCAGACCGAACGGGGCGATTGTTTCGCGATGATCATCGTGTCGCGCAAGGAACGTAGTGGGCTTCTTGCCGGCTTAGTACCGGCGATGTCGAGGTTTGCGACGAGAGGGTCTGAGGCATGACCGTCGATCGCAAGACGTTTGCTGTCTATGCCATTACGAAGCACGGGGTCGCGATTGCATCTCGTTTGCTGCCGCACCTTATAGACACCGACCTCTTTGTGTCAGAGAAGCTGATCGCCTCGGCATCGCCCAGTGCGCGACGCTTGCCGCTTCCGATGGGCCCGACCTTAATCGAAACGTTTACGGCCTACGATTGCCATGTCTTTATCATCAGTATTGGAGCGGTCGTTCGTATGGTTGCGCCTCTCTTGAAGAGTAAGAAGGTTGATCCAGCGGTGGTCTGCATCGATGACGCGGCCCGGTTCTCAATCTGTGTGCTCTCCGGTCACGTTGGCCGTGGGAATAGTTTTACCGGTCGGATTGCGGTCGCGTTGGGCGCGCAGTCGGTGGTGACGACCGCATCTGATGCGATCGGGACCCTGACCGTGGATATCCTAGGACGCGACCTGGGCTGGACTCTCGATGACATGGATCGCAATGTGACGAGAGGTTGTGCCGCAGTGGTGAATGCGACCAAGGTGCTGTTTGTACAAGAAACGGGAGAGCCGGACTGGTGGCCTGCCGGGAAGCCCTTGCCGGAGGGAGTCCGTTACGCCACCTCGCTGGAGGGAGTGGACTCGGAGGCGTTTGAAATCCTCTTGATCGCGACGGACCGCGAGATCGGCTTATCTCATCCAGCCCATTGGGAGAACGCTGTCATCTATCGTCCGAAGAGTCTCGTGCTCGGGATCGGTTGTGACAGGGGCACGGCTCCCGATCTGGTAGATCGGGGAGTCCTGGCCATTTTGGCGAAACAGGGCCTTTCCCCCAAGTCGGTCAAAGAACTGGCGACCATCGATGTGAAGAAGGACGAGGTTGCCTTGCTGGCCTTGAGCGAGAAATATGGTTGGCCTTTGCGCACCTATTCGCCGGAGCAACTGGACGTGGTGCCGGGCATTCAAAATCCATCCGAAAAGGTGAAACAGCATGTCGGTTCGCGTGGGGTGTCGGAGCCAGCTGCATTGCTTGCTGCAGGGGCGGATGAGCTCCTCGTGCCCAAACAGATCTATACGGAACCGGGAGCGGGCCGATCGATGACCTTGGCTGTGGCGCGGCGGGTCTTTGCAAAACGGCAGGTGGAGATGGTGAGCCTATGAACGATTCAAAAGGAATTCTCTACGTAGTAGGCATCGGGCCGGGTGCGCAAGACCATGCGACTCCTGCCGCCTTGAAGGCCATCGCCGAGTCACAACTCGTGGTCGGCTATACCACCTATATCAAGCTCGTTCGTCACCTTCTTGAAGGAAAAGAGATCGTCAAGACAGGGATGACAGAGGAGATCGGCCGTGCTCGCGCCGCCATTGAGCGTGCAAGAGATGGCGCGACGGTGTCGTTAATCTCCTCCGGGGACGCGGGTGTCTATGGTATGGCGGGCTTGGTCTTTCAGGTTCTAAAAGAAATGGGTTGGAAGAAGGGTGACTCGCCGGAGTTGCGGCTCGTTCCAGGGATGACTGCGCTTAACTCTTGCGCGTCCCTGGTCGGTGCACCGTTGGTCCACGATTCCTGTTCGATCTCATTGTCGGATCTGCTGACCCCTTGGTCTGTCATCGAGAAGCGGATCGAAGCAGCGGCCAGTGCGGATTTTGTAATCGGTTTATACAACCCAGCCAGCGGTCGGCGCACGAGACAGATTGTGGATGCTCAGGCGATTATTCGGCGTCACCGTGAGGGGAACACGCCGGTAGCCCTCGTGAAGAGCGCGTATCGCGATATGGAACAGGTCGTTCTGACCAATCTGGATACCTTTCTAGATTATGAGATCGGGATGTTGACTACTGTCATCATCGGGTCGAGCAATACCTTTATGTTCGAGGGATACATGGTGACTCCGCGCGGCTATACGAACAAGTACAGTTTTGATGGAGCTGTTCTTCCTGGTCAAAGGCCGGGTTTCTCGCTGGTTGTGCCTCCTGTCTCGGAGATGGACTGATGGCGCTGATCGGACGGTTAGCCGGAGCCATTTTAGCTGAGACTGGAGGACAGTTCTTTTTGGTGGGCAATCCCAAGGAGCCGTGCGATTTCGTCGCGGTGGGGTTCGAGTGTCCTGGCGTGATTAACGCTATGGAGCGGCCCTTTATCAGTCTCTCACCTCTTCGCTCGGTTCAGATACCGCAACCGTATCTGACAATGACTGTCGAGGGAGAAGGCCTGGCTCGATTACTGGTCGATCGCTTCGTGATTCAACGGAATGGCTCAGTGAGCGATCGTCTCTGGCGGCTAGTGACCGACCCCAAACAGGAGGATCGCGCTGTATCAGGTGGCACAATCAATGCGCAGTGGCTGGGAGAGATCCCGGCAGAGATTTGGCACATTGTGCGAGAGACCGTGCTGAAGTGTACGTAAAGGAGTTCTGATGCGTGTCTATATTATTGGGGCAGGTCCGGGTGACCCAAAACTTCTCACGCTGCGCGGAGCGGAGTTGATCGCTTCCTGTCCCGTGGTGCTCTACACAGGCTCACTAGTCCCCAAAGAAGTCATTGCCCATGCCAGGCCTGACGCCAGGGTGATGGATTCATCAGGGATGACGCTCGAACAGATTGTCGAGGTGATCGTGGCAGCCCGCGATGCGGACCAGGATGTGGCGCGAGTCCATACCGGCGATCCGATGATCTTTGGGTCCACCGCGGAACAGATGCGCCGGCTGATGGAGCTGGGGATTGGCTATGAGATTGTTCCCGGTGTCTCGTCCTTCACTGCGGCAGCGGCAGCGCTGGGCCGTGAACTGACCCTCCCAGAATTGTCTCAGACAGTGATCCTGACCAGGGCAGAGGGGCGGACCTCAATGCCAGCTGGGGAAAAACTGGAAGACCTCGCACAGCATCAAGCGACCTTGGCCTTGTTCCTGAGCATCACCCTGCTCAAGGATGTTGCCCGTGATCTGACTCCGTCGTATGGAGCCGATTGTCCTGTGGCCATCGTTCATAAAGCCTCCTGGCCTGATCAGGTGATCGTGACCGGGACTCTGGCGGATATCGCCGACAAGGCCAAGGCGGCCAAGCTCAACTCGACTTCGATGGTGTTGGTAGGGCGTGTGCTGACGGCAACCGAGTTTGCGAATTCGCGGTTGTACGATCCGGAGTTTACCCACCGGTTTAGGAAGGGTGAACCTGCCGTGAAGAAACCAGGAAATCCTCGTGCCGACTGAGCCAACAATCCGAAGAGGCATGGTCTATCTGGTCGGGGCAGGACCAGGCGATCCTGGGCTGCTCACAGTCCGAGCTCTCGAATTGCTGCGCGCTGCTGACGTGGTGGCCTACGACAAACTGGTCTCTCAGGCCATCCTTTCACTGGTTAGACCAGAAACAGAGTTACTACCGGTTGGACGACGCCATGGTACGGGAGTGACCTCCTATCGACTCCATCCTGAGGTGATGGCTCGCGCCAAAGCAGGGCGTATGGTGGTGCGCTTGAAGGCAGGCGATCCATTCATTTTTGGAAGAGGTGGAGAAGAGGCAGAGGAACTGGCGGAAGCCGGCATCCCCTGTACGATCGTCCCTGGTGTGTCAGCCGCGCTCGGTGCGGCGGCCTATGCCGGCATCCCGCTGACGCATCGACTCCATGCCTCCGATGTGACCTTCATGAGTGGCCATGATGTCGATGGGAATCGGGACAGTTTCACCGACTGGTCCAAGGCTGCCTCAGGCACAGGTACGTTGGTCTTGTTTATGGCAGCGAGAAAGCTGTCCGCAAGTCTTCAGCGTCTGATTCAAGCAGGCCGCTCCGCCGACACACCCGCGGCCTATATCGCGTCCGCCACCACGCCACATCAACATGTCATTGTCGGTACGTTGTCGTCTCTCGTGGACAGGACACAACATGTCGACCTGACGATTCCAGCGCTCGTCATCGTGGGTGAGGTTGTCGCGCTGCGTGAGCGGATCGCCTGGTTTGAACGAAGTCCGCTGGCTGGTCGGCGGCTGCTGGTTGCGCGTGCACGTCCAGGCCGGTCTCCACTGGCCGCAGACCTTCGTATGCTCGGAGCCGAGGTGTTGGAAATGCCCGAGGTCGAGGTGGTGCCCTTCGAGGGACGTGCTCCCATCGAAGCGTCCCTTGCGCGTCTTCAGGAATTCAACGGCATTGTCTTTGGATGTGCCGCCGGTGTCGACACGGTGGTCTCGCGCACACCCACGTTCAACGTGCCGGTGATCGCAGTGGGGATGGCGGCTGCGCAGGCCTTGTCCAGACATGGTATTCCAGTCACGCGTGCTGTGCGTGGTGCCTGTCAAGAAGCGCTCGTCGAGCATGCGATAGTTTTTCAGAAGGGACACTTCCTTTTGGTGACGGCAGAGGGCGGCCGGCCGAACTTGCAGCACGAACTCATGAAGATCGGTGCAGAAGTCGAGACGATCGCTGTCTACCGGTATGTTCACCGGATGCCCACTCTATTGTTGCCGCCGATCGATCTCGTGGTGCTGCCTAGCTCCTCCGCGGCTCGCACTGTCCTGTCAGGTGATTTTGGTCAGGCTCTGCAAGGGGTGGCGATGGCGGCGATAGGGCCACAGACCGAAGCCGCGGCGCGTCAATGTGGCGCTCAGTCTGTGGTGCGGGCTGAGGAAGACAGCGTGACATCATTGGTATCTCTTGTTGTGACGATGATGAAGAGATTGTGACGGATCATGATGTTCTTGGGTCTTCGCACTGCGACGATGTTCTTTCGTAAAGCCCGAATTGAATGTGCGATCGGTTGGTAGGTCCGTTCTCGACTCATAAGGACATGGAATGCTGAAGATCCCACGACTTGTTATTGCAGGGACGGCTAGCAATGTTGGCAAAACAACGGTCATGGTTGGCCTTGTTCGGGCATTGCGTGCAAGGGGACTGCGCGTGGCTGTCTTCAAATGTGGTCCGGACTACCTCGACCCGACCTATCACGTTCGTGCAGCCGATGCGCCATGTCACAATCTTGATGGATGGATGATGGGGCGTGATGCGGTTCTCTCGACGTTCACACGCGCAACGCAAGGAGCTGATATCGCACTCCTCGAAGGCGTGATGGGTCTCTTTGATGGCGCATCACCGACGAGCGACGAAGGGTCAACCGCTGAGATCGCAAAGTGGCTACAGGCACCAGTGCTGCTTGTCTGCGACACAGGGGGCATGGCTCGCAGTATTGCGGCGTTGGCCAAAGGGTTTTCAACTTTTGATGTCGATCTTCAGGTTGCGGGACTGATCTGCAATCGAGTTGGCAGCCGTGGGCATCTGGATTTACTCCGCAAAGCGACGGAGGGTTCGCCTCCCGTTATGGGTGGGCTTCCCAAGGAATCCTCCTTGGATTTTGCAGATCGGCATCTGGGGCTGCAGAGCGCCGATCGGGCAACGGTGTCGGAAGATGTCTTCGTCGCCTGGGGCGATCGGGTGAGCGAGTGGTGCGATATCGATACCATCATAGCACTGGCTCATGCCGCGCCGGCCCTCCCCGATATTCACGCGATGGAACGAATTGTTACGGAAGGGGTACGGTGCCGAATTGGCCTCGCCTTTGACGAAGCCTTTCACTTCTATTACGACGACAACCTCCGCCGTCTTGAGAGTCTTGGCGCGGAGCTTGTTCGATTCTCTCCCATTCATGACACGCATTTGCCCGATGTGGATGGTCTCTATTTTGGAGGCGGGTACCCGGAGGTCCATGCCGAAGGTCTGTCTCGGAACCAGAGTATGCGCGCAGAAGTGGCATCGTTTGCGGAGATGCAAGGACCTATCTATGGCGAGTGTGGCGGTCTCATGTATTTATCCAGCGGCATTCGAACGCTCGATCGCACGCTGTATCCGATGGTGGGGCTCATTCCTGGTGAAGCAGAGATGAAAGATCGCCTGCAGGCGCTGGGATATGTCGAGGTCGAGACGAAGGAGAACACGCTGCTTGGTCCAGCAGGTCTGCGATTTCGCGGCCATCAATTTCGCTATTCAGACTTTCACCTTTCGCCGGACGTCGAGCGCACCTACAACGTGTGTCGTCGACGTGGTGGTGAGCCCTTTGGGGAGGGCTATCGCCGAGGCAATACGCTGGGTTCCTATATCCATGCCCATTGGGCTTCAAATCCTCTCCTGGTTCAGGGGTTCGTGCAAGCCTGTGCCGCGCATGCGAGGAGAGCCCGGTGAAAGATCTTGCACCCACGATCATGGTTCAGGGGACTACTTCCTCAGCTGGGAAAAGTCTCCTGGTCACAGCCCTTTGTCGATTCTTCCGCCGTGAGGGGCTCAGGGTCGCTCCATTCAAGGCGCAGAACATGGCGCTCAACTCAGCGGTCACAGCCGATGGTCTGGAGATCGGTCGGGCGCAAGCCGTACAGGCCGAGGCCTCAGGGATCGTGGCCACTGTCGATATGAATCCGATCCTTCTTAAGCCAGAAGGTGATCGGCGAAGCCAGGTGGTGGTGCTCGGCAAATTGATCGGCAGCATGACAGCCACCGAGTATCACGAGTACAAGCCCCGTCTGTCAGACGTGATCGCCGATTCACTCACGCGACTCCGCACCGACTATGACCTGGTCGTGATCGAAGGGGCAGGGAGTCCCGCCGAGATTAATTTGAAGTCTCGCGACATCGTGAATATGCACGTGGCCAAGTTGGCGGATGCGCCAGTGCTGCTCGTGGGGGATATCGATCGCGGCGGGGTATTTGCGGCATTTGTCGGAACAATGGAACTGCTCGATCCAGACGAACGAGCCAGAATTGCGGCGTTTGTCGTCAATAAGTTCCGCGGAGATCAGGCGCTGCTTGCGCCGGGGCTCGATTTTCTCACCGCACGCACTGGCAAACCCGTGTTGGGCGTCCTGCCGTTTATTCAAGACCTTCGTATTGCTGATGAAGATTCCGTCTCACTTGAAGACCGCATGGCTCGTCCCAAACCATCGCGGAAGGAACTCGATATCGTGGTGGTGCGGTTACCACGCATTTCCAACTACGACGATGTTGAAGCTCTGGAACACGAGCCAGGCGTCGTTGTTCGATTCGTCGAGCAACCCGATACGATACAAGAGGCGGATCTGGTGATCCTGCCAGGGTCAAAGAATACCGCGTCTGACCTTTCGTGGCTTCGCACATCTGGTATCGCGAACGCGATCGAAGCCCGCGCTCGTGAAGGGAAACCGATCTTAGGGATTTGCGGCGGTTGTCAAATGCTTGGGGAGAGCATCAGTGATCCCCATAGGGTCGAATCGATGGAAGCCCACGTACGTGGGTTGGGGCTGCTGGCCCTGCGGACGCACTTCGAACGCGAAAAGGTGACAGCACAAGTTCATGCTCGCGTGGCACAGCCCTCGTTTCTCACCAATGGAACTGTGGTCGAAGAAGAGATTCAGGGATATGAAATCCATATGGGCATGGTGGAGCTGAGGAACGAACGGACGAGCTTGTTTGACATACGGTTGCGAAATGGCCGTGTGGAGCGGCGCGGAGATGGAGCCCTCAGTGGCGACGGGATGGTGGTGGGCACCATGTTGCATGGCCTGTTCGAGAATGAGGTGATCAGGGACCGGACTCTTTCGTTTCTGCGTACCCGTAAAGGTCTCCCCACATGTACCACGATTCCGCGCATCCCCACGAAGCAGGCTGAGTATGACCGGCTAGAAGCCGTGGTGCGTGAGCATCTCGATTGCGAAATGCTCGGGCGTCTCACGGGCCTCTCTCCAGTTTCTCCCATGTGACCCATGCCGCATGACTTTCCTTTGAGATGGACCATTGCCAAAGAGTCCTATGTATCCAGCTGACGGTACTCTCTGGCCCTTACTCGGTCTCGCCTGCGCATTAGGGTTAAGCCATGGGGCCGATCCAGACCACCTCACCGCCATAGACGGTATGACGAGGGCGTCGGTGGATCGACATCCACGGATGAGCCGGTGGGTAGGCACGTGGTTCGCGTTTGGGCACGCATTGTCAGTTTTATTGATTGCGACAGCGATCGCTCTGGCGGCCGACTATCTGCAATCTTTTAGTACCTCTGTGTTGCACGTCAGCGGAGTCTTGTCGGCCGGCCTCTTATTTCTTATTGGGTCGTTGAATGTGGCGCGACTGGTCACGCTGCCGACTGGATCAGCGGCGCTGAGCCACGGCGTCATCGGCCATTTGTTGCCCAGACGCTTTCTCAATGTCACACATCCAATGAACGCGGTGCCGATTGGTGCCTTGTTCGGACTGGGGTTTGAGACTGCCAGCCAGATGTCGGCCTGGGCTCTTGCTGGCACGATGGGCTATGGCCTGTTCGGTGCACTGCTGATCGGAGTGGCCTTCAGCCTGGGAATGGTCATCACGGACTCGATTAATGGACTGATCGTAAGGCGGATGTATCTGGCTGCCACCACGCTGGCCATCCAGGGCAATCGGATGATGACACTGACCGTTGTGGGGTTGGCCTACGTCATCGGGATCATCAAACTGCTCCAACCGACATCGTTTGCGCTACCGATTAGCGATCTTGGTCTCACAATTTTTGTGCTAGGCGCGGTGTTGTTAGCCTTTGTATCGGCATTGGTGAAGGCAAAGAGCCGGACAGCATAACGGAAAGGAGGATTCCATAACGGAAACTCTACGTCAGTGAATTCATCGTCCATGTACTCAAGGGAAGCGCGGTGAAAGTCCGCCACTGGTCCGCAACTGTAATCGGGGACGAAATCTGCACTCAGCCACTGTCTATAAGGATGGGAAGGCGCAGAGAGTAGGAGGAGCCGAGAGTCAGGAGACCTGGGTACGGGAACATTCCGACCAACCTTTCGAGAATAAAAGGGGAATGCCCATGCGTCGTGGCTTTATTTACGCACTCGCAATTGTTTCGTGTGTTCTGGCTTCTGCCGTCAGTGCTCAAGATCGTGAAATTGAGAGCTTGAAACCGCCGAGTCATGAAGAAGTACAAGTTCCACAAGTGACCGTGATCGGCTCGTCGATTAAACCTCGCGGTACGGGCACGCTGCATGTGGACCAGCCGAGTCCCTCGGCGAGTCGGCTGGGGCTCTCGATACGGGAGATTCCCGCCAGCGTCGCTTCACCCACAATCAACTCCGGTTACTCTACGACGGGCTGATGATCGGCCCCGCCTCGATGACCTCCCGGCCTCGGGACACCTGGAATCTCGAGCGCATCGAAATCCTCAAGGGCCCGGCCTCCGTCCTCTATGGCGAAGGCGCGCTCGGCGGGGCCATCAACTTCGTCACCAAGCGGCCGGTGCGGAGTGAGCAGGTCACCGTGGATGCGTTGTTGTCGTACGGGACGTTCAATACGCTGCGTGCGGCAGCCGGTAGTGGTGGCCCTCTGCGCTGGGACCACCTGCACTATCGCGTTGATCTGAGCTATCAGACGTCGGACAGCTTCAGCGGCGTCCAACGTACGCCCTACACCTATTGGAACATGACCAGCGCCCTGCTGTATGACGCGACCTCACGCTTGAATTTTGAACTGTCGTTCGACGTCAGCCATGACCGCAGCGTCCCCTATTGGGGCACCCCGCTGGTCCCTGGGAATTTCGCCGGGGCCTTCGCCGTCCCCGATGTTGTCTCGACGCGGGATGGGCGGACCCTCGACGCGCGCATCCTCCGTCAGAACTTCAACGTCGTCGATGCCAACATGAGTTCGACGACCTACTGGGCCAAACTCAAAGCGAACTGGCAGCCGACCGACACCATCCAGATTCGCAATCAGGGCTACTACTATTGGGCCGGGCGGGATTGGCAGAATGCCGAGACCTACCAATTCAACCCCGGCACCCTGTTGATCGACCGGGATCGGTTCTTCGTCCAGCACGATCAGTACATCCTCGGAGACCGGCTGGAGATGCAAGTCAATGAATCGCTCTTCGCGCATAAGAATCGGTTCATCGTCGGCGTGGATTTCAGCCACCTGCACCTGAATCGCCCAAGCTTCTTCAGCGGAGGAGACAGCGTGGACCCCTTGGGGATTCCCTCCGGCTCCTTCGGGCCGATCGTCTCGGCGGAACAGCGGTCCACCATCACCACCACCGCTATCTTCGCGGAAAACCAATTCCATGTGACCGACGCGTTGAAACTCGTCGGCGGGATGCGGTTTGACCATATCGACCTGAACCGGAAGCTGTTCAACAACGCCGGGGTGTTCAATACCGCGGCCAGTTTTGAGCGAGACTTTCAGCCGGTCACCTGGCGCGTCGGCGCCGTATACGACCTGCTTCCGACTCTGACGCTGTACGGACACTATGCGACAGCAGCGGATCCTGTCGGCACCAATATCTTCCTCGTACGGGCGGCGGAGAACTTCGATCTGGCCACCGGCGCGCAGTGGGAGGTGGGCCTGAAGCAGAGCCTCTGGAACAATCGGGCAGAATGGACCGTAGCCTACTTTGATATCTTCCGGAAGAACATCTTGACCCAAACCACCTTGACCACGGCGGAGAACGCGGGACGCCAAACCTCCAAGGGGTTTGAACTGAGCGCGGCCGTACGCCCGACGGACGCGTGGCGGATCCAAGGGAACCTGACGTTTCTGTCGGCGGAGTTTGAGGACTTCGCCGAGCAGACCGGCGGCAATCTCGTCGCACACGATGGCAATCGCCCGCCGAACGTCCCGCAGACGGTGGCGAATCTCTGGAGTCAGTACCGGATGCCGTTCGTTATTCCGTTCGACCTGGGGGCCGCGTTCCGCTATGTGGGCCCACGCTTCGCGGACAATGCCAATACGGTGCGCCTGCATAGCTACACCACGGCGGATGTGTGGGTCACGATTCCGTATCAGCAGTTCGCGCTCACTATCCGGGGGCGGAACCTGGCGGACAAGACCTATGCGCTCTGGGCCGATCCGTTCTATCCGAGCCAGGTGTTGCTCGGTGCCCCCCGGACGATGGAAGTGATGCTCACCGCGCGCTTCTGAGATGATGACCCTATCCCAGTCTGACGGAGCGGGAGTGGTTGCTGACGGCTGAAACCATTCAGCTACCCGACTGTTGTGCAGCGCTCAGTCGACTGTTGAATCGATTGGATCGACCGGAAGGAATCGAGTCGATACGTATCCGAATGGTGGGTGGCAGGCCGGTGGCGACGGCACAGTCGCTCAAAGGAACGATGATGTCGCTCACAGCCGACACTGCGGAAACAATCGCTCCCCTCAGCCGGGAATGGGCCCAGCGCATTGCTTTGCAGATTGCTCCCGGTAACGCAGTCGAGGAAATGAATCTGGTCGACCACGATGTCTGGACCGTGCATCAGCGCTTTGATCCGCATCGACCATTATGGAAAGTGCAGCTGTCCGGAGAACGCCGTTCCGTCCTGTATGTCTCAAGTCTGACCGGCGACGTGGTACAAGACACGACAACAGATGAGCGACGATGGAATCTGGTTGGAGCGGTTATTCACTGGTGGTATCTCCCCTGGCTGCGACGCCACTGGGCTTGGTGGGACCAAGTCGTCTGGTGGGTGAGTGCGATCGGAACAGTGACGGTGGTGGCCGGCGGTCTGATTCTAGGTCGAGAGTGGCTGAAACACGGTTGGTCTGGGCTCTTCGTCGGCCGGTGGAGGGTTCATCGAGTGCTGGGTGTGATCGTCGGTATTTCAGCTTGTTGCTGGATGGCGAGCGGGTGGTTGTCGATGGACCATGGGCGCTGGTTTTCTGATGGGAAGGTCAATGTCGAAGACCGTGAGCGATTCATGGGCGGACGGCTTATTCCAGGGGATATCGGGGCCATACCGGATTTCTCCGCGACGTTGGCGGACGAGACAGTCAAAGAGATTCGACTGATCAAAATGGCTGGCATCGTCCACCTCATGGCCCGCACGTCTCCTTCGCATCAAGACATATTGGTGATGGTGGAGCCAGATGAAAGTCCGCGGGAAGTATTTCAGGATGAGGTGGTGAAGGCAGCGGCCAGGCCTCTACTCGGTGATGGGGTGCTGACACTCACAAGGCCTGGTGAAGTCAATGCCGGTAGCTGTTTGGGGACTAATGATCAACCCGCATCACTGTTTCTGCAGGTGGAGACCAGTGGTCCTGAATCGAAAGGAGTGCTGATCAATGGGGGGACCGGTGCCGTTGTGGAGCGGTTGGATTCCAGCCGCCGACTCTATCACCGACTCTTCGATGGGTTGCATCAATGGGAGGTCCCTTGGCTCTCGCAGCATTGCGATCTGCGTCGGGTGTTGATGTCTCTCTGGTGTCTGCTTGGAGCCGGATTGGCCGGATCCGGGATGTGGATGGGGCTTGTCCGTCCAGGCATGAAGGCTCGGCAGCGATGAACAGGGGAATGGAGATGATTGAGTCTGGGACCATGATGCGAAGCTGGGGTTGCTCCGTCGCACTGCATGGCGCCCTGTGGGGATTGGGCTTGTGGCTGATATCGCAACCGGCCATCGTGTTGCAGCCGATCTTTCAGTGGGAGGTCTCCCTGGTCAGCCAATCTCAGCCATCAAGCCGTAACGTATCCTCGATTGCTCCCTCGCCTCAGCGTGATAATCAAATAGGTCCAGTGGCTACCAGCTCGATAGGTAAGTCTGCTGCAGCCCCACCACCATCTGTTCAGTCGGTGACCCATAGGACAGAAGCTGCCAGGGAGCCGGTTCTATCCGAAGCAGAAACCGAGCCAGCTCGATCTGTCGTTGCAGTGGCTGTACCGAATCCGAGAGATGCAAACGATCCCACCGGAGCGCCTTTGAGTGACAGGGTGTCGCCTCCTCAGACCGTAGAAGAATCTCAGAACGTTGTAGGTGAGGAGGCTCAACCACCTCAATCCTCCAACGTTCAATCAGCTGACACAGCCGCTCAACGTGCCGACGCTTCGTCAGATCCGCCCACTCAGGCCACAGGGCTCTTCTCAACCGTGACGGATACAAGTTCGTTTGAGACGAAGGCCGATTTCGGCTGGTTGATGCAGATGCTCTGGAGTCGGGTGTCGGAAATGAAGCGGTATCCGCACGAGGCTCGAATGAATCAGTGGGAGGGACGCGTGATCGTGCGTGTCGTGATCAATGCACAGGGCCAATTGCTCGATGCCTCTGTGGCAATGGGGTCCGGATATGCGGTGCTGGATCGCGCGGCTCTTGAGGCCATCAAGGAATCCTGTCCCTTGACCCTCTCTCAGCCGCTGGGGCAGGAGCGAATCGTTATGCGAATCCCGATTCAATACAAGCTGAGTTCGTAGAATGTCGTGAAGAGGGACCGATGGATCTTGGTTCGGTACAAAGGATGAGAAGGTACGCAAGCCATGCCCACCTATGAATGTGTGGCCGAGTATTGCGTGGAGTCGCTGTACTGTCCGAAACGGTTCGCATTTCGGCAATTGATGAATGCTTCTCCGGTTGAGACCTGCCCTCGTTGTGGAACGGGACTGAGGCGGATTCTATCGTCTTTTTCAGCGGGAGTTGACCTGGCCGCGCATATGGCGGGCTTATCGGATCTGCCTGCGGATTCACTGGCCCCGCCCGCCACGTTAAAGAATATGTTCGGCGGCGGACTCGGCGATCTCGGCTGCGGCCATCGGCATCCCGACGGCACGGGAGGCACGGAGTCCAGTAAGCATCGTGGCTAAAACACAAAGGCTCTTGGCGGTGAGAAAAGGTAGAAGATCAGGAGACGGGTTTTGGAGTGATGGCGGCGGCAAGGTCATGCAATAAATGTTCGGTTTCTCCCCAGCCGAGGCAGGCATCGGTAATGGAGACACCGTGCTGAAGAGCCACCCCTTCCTTCCAGGCTTGTTTGCCGGGATTCAGGTTGCTTTCGAGCATCAGTCCCATGATGGTTTGGCGGCCTTCGCGGAACTGCCGCAGAACCTCGTGAGCGACCAAGCCCTGGCGGGTGTGATCCTTCCTGGAATTGTCATGCGAACAATCGATCATGATCGAGCGGGCGATCCCCTCTCCGGCAACCGCAACCTCAGCTTTGGCAACATCCTGTGCTTCATAGTTCGTTCGTCCGCCTCCGCCACGGAGCACGAGATGGCGATCAGGGTTGCCCATGGTCTTGATGATGGCAGTCTGGCCATCGGCATTGATGCCGACGAAATGGTGTGGCGCGCGGGCGGACGTCATGGCATTGATGGCGACCTGCAAACTGCCTTCGGTCCCATTCTTGAATCCGACCGGCATGGAGACTCCGCTGGCCATTTCGCGATGGGTTTGGCTTTCCGTGGTGCGGGCACCGATGGCTGCCCAGCTAATGAGGTCGGCGACGTACTGCGGGCTGATCGGATCCAGGAGCTCCGTTCCGCAGGGAAGGCCCAATTGATTGATTCTGAGGAGAATCGCTCTCGCCAATTCCATCCCTGCCGCGATGTCGCAGGTGCCGTCGAGACGCGGATCGTTGATGAGCCCTTTCCACCCCACGGTGGTTCTCGGCTTTTCGAAGTAGGTTCGCATGACAATGAGGAAGCGGTCACGCAAGGCATCGGCGATCGGCTTCAGCTTGCCGGCATACTCATAGGCGGCCTCGGGGTCATGGATGGAGCAGGGTCCGACGATGACCAGGAGCCGGTCGCGGTCTTCTCCATGAAGAATGCGGCGAATGGCTTCTCTCGTTTCTACGACGAGCGCCGCCGCTTGATCAGTAATGGGCAGCTTGGTCTTGATGGCGCGAGGAGAGGGGAGCGCCTTGATTTCAATGACGTGTTGATTATCGATCGGCCTATTCATGAATGGTCATGTCCTTGAACGGTCTTAATCGCCTTGGTTTTGAAGGGTAACTAATCTAACGAATCACGCCAGAAAAGTCCATACTGGTTGCTGATGGGGCTGGATTGAGCCATCTGGCGACTGATTTCAACGGTTCTTGCAATTCTGACAACTGGATGCCTATTCTACGGCCATGTTTTTGAGACGACTGAGAGACCTCTCCTCGTTACTCCGCGCAGGGGTGGCGTTGGGGATGATCTGCATCATCCTGGGGCTGGCTCCGTTCGCCGTCGCTCAGGATGTCCACCACGAGTTGGCCGCAGCTGATTCGGATGGGCACGAACATTCGGACACCGACATCTGTCAGTGGGTCCAGCACCACATTGCAGGATCCGTCGATCTCGATATTCCACGGTTTGCCGTTTGCGATATTGTTCGACAGCAGGAACTGCCGTCTGAATGTGTCTTGTTATCGGCTGCTCTCTCTCTTATCGGCCCTTCCCGTGCCCCTCCTCAAGTATAGCTGAGCCACCAAGCCAAGCAGTCAGGATGGTCGACAGGCGTGTGATCTAGGTACGCCTCGTCCATCCGTTCTCATTGATTGTGTGTGGATGTGTGAGTAGAGGAGGAGCGTGATGTACTCATTTGTGAAAGGTATGTTGAATGCGATGATCGTGACGATCGTCGTGGTGGTCGCTGGAGGGATGTGTTCGGTCCTTCAGGCAGCCGACAGCGAGCAAAACCAGGTAATCAAGGGAGTGGTCCAAAACCAGGACCTTCGGCGGGTGCCGCAGGCTGTCATTGAAGTCAAGAATCAAGCGGGTGATATGGTGACATCCGGAGTCTCGAATGATGCCGGCGAATTCAAAGTCGCCGTTCCCGAGGGCGGTACCTACTCCGTTAGTGCGGTACAAGAGACCTATCGGAGTGAGTATATGGTGCTGACGCTTGGCGAAGAGCCGGTGAATCCAGTGACCCTGACACTCTCCAAGACCAAGGAAGTATCGCTGGAGGTGGTTTCACCATTACCCCCCATTCAGACTAAGGCGTCCAGCGAGACCTACTCACTCAGTCGGAAGGAAATCGATATTCTTCCGCGAGGCAACAACAACGACTTACACGACGTGTTGCTGACAATCCCGGGCGCGGCCTATGGATCGTTGAAGCAGCTTCATATCAGACAGGATCATGCGAATCTCCAACTCAGGATCGATGGCGTGCCGATTCCTGACACGGTCTCCTCGACGTTTTCTGATGTCATTTCGCCGCGGGCATGGGAGCGGGCCGATATCGTGCTGGGCGGGATGGAAGCCAATGTGGGAAACAAGACGGCTGCACTCATTGATATTACGACGAAGAGCGGCACGAAGCCGGGATTTGGGTCGGTCCAGATGTTCGGCGGATCGAATAAAACGATCAACCCGTCATTCGAGTATGGAGGCACGATCGGCGAGAAGTTCCGCTATTACTTCTTGAACAGCCATACGGCGACAAATCGAGGCATCGAGCCGCCGACCGTTGGGCACTCCATTTTTCACGGGCAGAGCGAGCGGAACCAGACCATGTTTCGCGGCGACTATCAGTACGACAATAACAATAACATTACGCTGTTGTTCTTGAACTCCATCGCGAAATATCAGATCCCGACGCAGCCGGGACTGGAAGTGGATCCCAGCGGAGTGCTCTTGCCGCTCTTGCGGATCAACCGGCCTGGGTTCAATCCTGTGCCCTCGGAAATGATTGATGAGAATCAGAAGGAGAACAACCAATATGGCCACCTGGTGTGGCGGCGCGACATCAATACTAGGAATTTCTTTAGTTTGGCCGGGTATTTTCGTCACACGAGAGCTACCTTTCGAACAGATCCGTTGAATGTTCTCGCCTATGTGCCGGATGTAGAAGAACCCTTTTCGGCCGGAAGCCAAGACCGGACGGGCTATTCTGGTGGCGTGCGCATGGATTATACATACGTCCACAGCAAGGAACACTTGATCAAGGCTGGGTTCCAAGTCGATCGGACCCAAGCGATCAACAAGACGAGATTGTTTACCTTTCTTGATGACGGCGCGGGAAATCCGTTTGATGGGGTGATCAACCGTGGCGGCGACAACCGGCTCATCGGATGGCGGCAAGAGTTCTGGATTCAAGACCAGTGGACGCCGAATGAACATTGGACAGTCAACATTGGTGTGCGTGCGGATACGGTGCAGTATCAGCGTGACGAGGGGCAGATCAGCCCACGGGTTGGAGTGACGTACCGGTACAATCCCGACCACGCCTTTCACGTGTACTATGGCCGGCTCTTTACGCCGCCGAATCTTGAGCGGCTTGCCTTGGCCGGCTTGAATACAGAGGAGACGAAAGCGCATCCAGAAAATGACACTAACAATCTGCCGCGGGCTGAGCGGGCCCATTACTTCCAAATTGGTAGCGTCCATGCCCTGACGGATTGGGCGACCCTCCAGCTCACGGGGTACTACAAGCTCGCCAATTACATGTCGGACGCACACCAGTTAGGCACGACGCCCTTGCTGAACTATATTGCGTTTGAACGAGGCTGGACAAGGGGGGCCGATGCCGCGCTCAAGGTCTGGTTTATGGAAAATCTGACAGGTCGTGCCAACATCGCCTGGGGCCAGTGTAAGGGCTATGGCTTGCAGTCCGGGCATAATCTCGTGCATTTTGAAGAAATCGCCGATATCAACTCGCGCAGCGGCGTCCATTGCGATCACCAGCAGACGTTAAGTGCCTCGGGGATCCTGAGTTACCGGTTGCTCGATCGCACGACCTTCACAGGCCAGTTTCTGTTTGGATCGGGGTTGCGGACGGCAGAAGAAGGTGCCAAGACCAACTCGAGTCATAGCCCGACCTACACGATCTATAACTTTTCGATTAGCCATGTCTTTCCGTTGCCCTGGCACGGGCAGAAGTTCGTGGTAGGTTTCGATATTGTGAATGCTTTGGATCAAAAGTATTTCATCAATCAGGGCGAAGGCAGTATTGGCCTTGGGGTGTCTCATGCCGGTATGCCGCGATCCTTCTTCTTTCGAGGTCAATGGTTCTTCTGATATATAAAGTATCCACATGAATCTATTGGACGGTACCATGGCTTTGATTATCAGACAGATGGTGTTGGTCTGTGCACTGTGTGTGCTACTGAGCCCCGCCGCTGCTCTTGCAGCGGCGGGCGATGACGCCACCCATGAGAGCGATCACCACGAAGACGTGCTTGAGCTACCGGAGGTTCATGTCCACGGATTGTCTCTCAATAAGGACCAGCAATTGGGTCCCGTGGCCAAGTCCACGCCCTGGCCCGGTATTCCCACTTCGCTCAATGGTCAGGAAATCGATGATTGGATGAAAGCCCGTCTCTTGGTGTCCAAGCACGCGAAGGTGACTGTCGTGGTGTTGGAACCGTGCAAGCATCGCGAACTAACGACCTCTGGAGTCACTGCACTTGGTAAATGGACATTCGATCCCCAGATGAAAGGGGATGACCCGGTAGATGGCGAACTGACCGTCCGAATTCATTTCAGGACCAGATGATGCGGACAATTCGTGGCCGGTATTCGTCGATTGAGAAATCGGGCAGGAGATTGGTTCAAGCTTGACGGTTGATGAGTAAGGCTTTATCGTCGCACGCATGAGCGTGGACGAGATCCTCTTCCTGGCGATCAACGGATTGGCAGGCCAGTCAGCGGCTGCCGATTACTTCTTCCTACAACTGGGACACCGTAGCACGCTTTATCTTCCAGGGGCCTGCGCGATCGCCTATTGGATCTGGAACAACAGGCGAGAAGCGCTATTGGGCGGTCCGGTTCTGGGGGCAGCAGTCGGACTCACCGATTTCGTTGGGGGACAGCTCAAATGGGTCTTTGAACGAGTCCGACCCTGTCGGGCGTTGGCCGAAGCCGTCAAGATCGAACCGAGTGGCTGTGGGGGATTGTTCAGCTTCCCGTCGAACCACGCGGCCAACACTGCCGCCATCGCGGCATTCCTGCAAGTCCTCTATCCAAAATCAGGCTGGATCACCTGGCCGATTGTGGCATTCGTCGGATTTTCACGCGTATTTATCGGCGCTCATTATGTGACGGATGTGCTCGGTGGGTGGATGCTTGGAGGCGTAATCGGCGGAGGAGCGGCTTGGGCATTGCTGCAATGGCCGAAGTTCCGGAAGAAGTTGGCGTCGGTCGTCATGCCGATTGGAAAAGTTGAAGTCAGATCCTGAGGATTACGCAGGCGGTGATGGTTCCTCAACCGTGGCTAACAAGCCAGCCTGCAGTCGATCGACATCGTATCCCCGACCAATTAGCACCAGGGCAGACGTTGGCTCATCCAATAATGTCACCGGTGTGATCGTGGACTGTCCCGGCAGCGCGTATTGGAATTCCTGCAGCTCTGGTTCATTGCCAAATCGGAAATAACCCTTCGCCCGCTCGAGTTCTTTGGGGATCGTCTTGATCCAGGCTAAAAAACGCTGGCGATTCAGCGGGCCAGGTAATAAGACAGTTGTCGCGATGGGATGGTAGGTCGCTCTTGGCCGGGGTGAGATCTGTGCCTTGCCAAAAAGTACATTGGTGGGAGCTGTCGGTTTCCTGGAAGGGTGTGGAGCCAAGAGGTCTGCGGCATCGAGTCGAGCGTGAGATGTTTCCCATAGGCGGGCATAGGGGTTTTGCTCGACGATGCCTGCGCGGAACCGTTCCCAATGGCCTGGAACATACAGGTCTCGCTTGTTCAAGATGAGTTCATCGGCACAGCGAATGGCTTGCGTCGTCACATAGGCGCTGGAATGGCTTTCGTCGGTCGAGACAGGATGTAGCAGCGCGATTACCCGTTCAAGGGAAGCCAAGCGTGCGGTGTAGGCATCCGTCACGGCGTCGACGACTTCAGCCGGATCGGCAAGGCCTGAACATTCCAGAATCAGCACATCTGATCCATGATCGCGCACAAGCTGTGCGATACCCCAGGAAAGATCTTCCTTTGTGTCGCAACAGACGCAGCCCCCAGCCAGATTCATGACCTGCTCGGCGAGCGTTCCCGCGCGAGGGCCATCGATACTGACGGACCCCGCTTCGTTCATCAGGACACCGGTCCGTCGACCCTGTGCCTTCCAATACTCAAGCAACCGCATCAGCAGGGTCGTCTTGCCGGCGCCGAGCGAGCCGCAGAGAATATAGAAAGGGGCAGGGGTTACCATCATGCCTGTCCTTGATCAACCATAAGCCATTGTACGGGTATAGGTCTCGAACATGAAGGGTACACTCTACGGGAAAAACTTCGCAGGGGATACGCAACATTGCTGTATCAAAAGATATGTTATCTTACACGGCTATGATAAAAGAGAGAATCGTGTGCTGACGGTACCCGGCTGACGCTGAGCTCAGGCAGTGAACGCTAGAACATTGTGAAGACGAGATCCTAGACGGTGATCCTGCGCTCTCGCGGAGCATTGTGAGTGCGAGGGGCGCATTGAGCCTGATGATCTTGGAGGACCTATGAGCATGTGGTGGCTGTTCGGTGGGGTAGCGGCGATAGCGGTGGGAATCCTACTGTACAGAGAATGGAGGCTGCGCCGCTGGTCATCGGCAGCGTCTCATAGTGTGATGACCAAAACGACTGACGGGACAATGCTCCAATTCCTCGTCAGATCCACACGCAGGGGTGGAAGGTAGTTTCGACCATAATGTGTCTCCTTCATGCAAGCGGTGATGTTCTCGCCGATAGAACGGCGCATTATCCTCCAGCGAAGACCGGGCGAAATCCTGCCTCGATGAGAATGCGGGCGACCGACTCGCGCTGATCGCCTTGAATCTCGATCCTCCCTTCTTTGACCGTTCCGCCTGACCCACAGACCTTCTGCATCCGCTTGGCAAGAAGTGCCTTCTCGGCTTGACCGATCCCGACAAACCCTGTGACCACCGTGACGGTCTTTCCACCCCGGTGTGCCGTTTGACGAATGATGTCCACTCGCCCACGGTTCTTCTTGTGGACGACGAGTTCAGGTACGCCCTGGTCGGCAACAGATCGCGCGGGTGAAGTCGGCGACAGTTCAGTCTGCTTCAGCGATGCGAAGGGACTCACCCATTTGATTGGTCCACCATCGGTGGGAAGGCGCTTCTTATCTTTCATATGGCGTCGATTCCTGAGAAAGGCTACATCAAGGAAAAGTATTGAACAAGGCAACTCAATAGCTAATCGCCATGTGATTGGAAATGTTGATGAAAATGACTCTCTATGCCTGTGCCTGTGTTAGTCACGTGGCTGCATCGAATCATGAGCCGTGACTGTGATAACAATTCCTCGTCGGATCATCCGGTGGGGAGTTCTGAGCACAGTTGGGACCCATAGGCCGTGGGATCCGCACATAGCCTTCGGCTGTACGATTCTTTTGGAAGATCTCAAGGTGCAGCTCGTGACAGGATCCTGAGCACCCAGTCATAGTCGGCAGCGGATTGTGGAGTGCGACGGCGTTTCCTCCAATCGGGATAAAGCGAGGATAGGTGGTTGTGGTCGAGCCGAACGTGAGTTGTCCGTGATGGGATGATTGTTCAACCCGAGTAGTGAACGTTTGGCGCCTCTGTTTTGGTCTCAATACCGTGGCCCAGGTCGAATCGTCGGGAGCATACAGGAAGGCGTTGTTCCCACGATGGCAGTCAGTACAGGGTGCGGTGCCAGGAGCAAATCCTTGAACCGGATCGCGGAGTGAGATCATTCGAACCTCGGCCGTCTCAGGGGTCCAGCTGGTCGCTGGCGAACGCGGGTCGTTATTCCAAAAACAGGCATACCCCGTCGTGGCGCTTTGACAGATGACTTGGAATGACCCACCATTCCTCCCCAGCGCAATGCAGGCGCCTCTTCCTTGAGGCGGTGCGTATGACCAGACGCTCGCGAATGAGGTCTCATCCACAGGAGATTGATCCAACGTGTTCGGCGTCAGGAGGATAGTGTGAAGGTTGCCGTGGCGTTCCCAGTCTGATGATGCCCGCTTCCAATCTGGCGGAATGGGAACACTCTTTGCCCTGCACGACTCCAGGTAATTATTGTCGACGATGACGTTCGCGCTTGCGGCTTGAATGGAAACGAGTGAGAGGGAATTTGCCTCTTCCTTAGGAGACTCGATGAGCGAGCAGCCTGCAAGGAGTAAGCAGGCAAGAACGAAGGTTGAAGCGTCGAAAAATCTTAGCATCGTTCCAATCTGCCAGGTCAGGTTTCTCAGCGTGACTGATCAAGTCTCATCCAAACAGGGCGCCTGATTATACGCTGTAGAAGAGGATGTCAAGGACTGCGTACAAGCCGGAGCTCGCATCGATTCTCAGAAATCTCTCGCCTCCTAGAAATCATGCTCCATAGGTAGCCTCGGCCACAGTCGAAAAACGAATAGTGCTGGCGAAGAAGACGCAACCGGTGTGTAATCCTAGTCGAAAGGATTTCATAAATAGGAGGGAGCACGATCATGATCTCTCGAAAGACCAGCAGTGTTCTTGGCCTCGCGTTGTGCATAGGGCTTCTGGCGTATCCAACGGATGGGTCAGCTGAATGGTATGCCGATGCCTATGCTGGGGCCGTTTTCACGTCGAACTCGGACCTGACCGTGACCAGTTCGTTGGGAACCACGACAACCTACCAGGGTCTTGATGTCCACAATAATTGGACGGCCGGCGCTCGTGGGGGATATTGGCTGGAGAAACAAAAAATGGACTGGCTTGGATTCGGGCTGGACGTCTTCTTCTTCCACCTCAAGACGCCTCCAGGACAACAAGTGGGCGTGATCAGTAGCGGTGGGACGACCACACAATTCGCCCATTGGAGTCTGCCGGCGTTTGGAATCGGCTTCGATGTGCTCCGCCTACGGATCCCACTCCTACGAGACGAACAATTCATCCATGGACGCGTGCAGCCGTATATTGCCGCCGGGCCTTCGGTGTTCATCACCTTCGCGGGGCAGAACGACTTTGTTCAGCCGGGTGGACAAAGTGCGACCAACGTTTCTGTCGGTGCGAAAGTCGACGCTGGAGCAATCGTGATGATCACGAAACGGATCGGGGTATTTGGACAATATCGCTTCACGCACTTCACCAGTAAATTGGATTATCAGAACACGACGCCGGCTCTTGCCACTGAAACATTTACGACGACCTACAACACGCATCATGTCATCGCAGGGGTGTCTATGAACTTCTGATTCCGATGACACAAATAGACTTTCTGGGCCTGGATAAAATACATGTAGATTACTGTATATTTCTCAATCACTTCAGATGAAGTGATCGCGTAGGTCCCATCGAAATTGGATCATCGGCAGTCCGCATCGCTCCTCGGATAATTGCGAGTCGTCGATCGCTCTAGGTGTGAAGCCTCCAACGCATCGTAACGTATCTCGTCCGCTATTTTGGGACACTATGTTGTCGCATCTATTATGTCGTCGTGCTCAACCAAGCGCGAGACGATTTTCGTTCGATGGCGCTTTCCTTCTTGATGCCTGTCACACGTGGTTGATCAGTTTCCAGTGAGAGGCAAGTCAGATTGACTCCCAAATATTGAATGTGAATGTATCCGTGCCAGTCCGTTGGTTCGTTCGACAACCTGAGTTTCACGTACTCCTGCCATATCTTCTGCTGCGCCGATCCAAGGCGATCATGAGCTTGTTCGTCGCGAGGCCTCTCTCCGGCACTGTCCTCACGGAACGACTGGTGAATATCTTCTACGATTCACCAGACTGGCTTGATTAGTCAGCCAACAGTATTGGTCACGTCATGAAATCGCCGTGACTACGCGAACAAAAAACTATCGAGTCTCTTCAATAGAGGAAGAGCATTGACAATTCCTACTACCTAGGATACTGCTCCGTTCAGAAACGGAGGGGAGAAGATTTTCAGGACAGGCTTGATGACGCACGTTCTTTCACGTAGTAATCGGTTTTCAGGAGATGGTCGTTTCCATGAAGCATCTTGAGCAAGAGACGAGTTTCTTCGGGTGGTAGGTATATTGGTGAAATCTGTCAGTCCTGAATGCTCCACTGCAATCTGCAACAAACAAGGTCATGCAGGCCATGGATTCGTGACGCAGGTCATTCCAAAAAAGGAAGCAACTGAAGAAGGCGGCATTCACAAATCCGTGAAGAAGGAGAGCGTTGATGAAAACGTTGGTCTTAGCCAATCAGAAGGGTGGCGTTGGGAAAACGGCAATTGCCTGCCAGCTGGGGTACTTTCTCGTCGAACTGCTCAAGAAGCGGGTCTTGATCATTGACTTAGACCATCAGGGAAATACCTCAAAAAACATCACCACGTCGAAACTGGCCACCATCTCGGCGGTCACAGCCAATCAGCTGTTGACCGATCCTGTCACAACCATTGAGGATGGGAAATTTGTCGTGATTCCATCCCATGTCGATCTGCTCAAACTCGAACGACGAGAAGAAGATCACAACCTGTTCGCGAACAATCTCAGACTGTTCCTCAACGAGATGGATGACCGATTTGATGTGGCCATCATTGATACAAATCCGAATCCAGATATTCGCGTACTCGCGTCGCTCGTGGTGGGTGATTTCGTGCTGTCTCCTATTCAATTGAACCAAGAGGCCGTTGATGGCATTGCCGCGTTACGGGCGCAAGTGTTAAAGATACAAAGTACGCTGAACAAAGATCTCCGATTCATTGGCCTCCTTCCAAATCTGGTGGAGCCCACACCATTTCAACGCGGCAATATGGAACAACTCAGTAGAGCCTTTGCGTCGCTCTTCATCCGATTGGACGATGGACGTATGGCCGCCATTCCATCACGCACGGCTGTGGCTGAAGCCCAGGCGATGGGGGCACCGATCTGGACCTTGCAGAAAACCAGTTCACGCGATGCGTGGATGCATCTCAAACCAATCTTTCAGAAAGTGGCTCATACGATGGGGGTGACAGAATGAAAAAACCAATAACTGCGACACTAGATCTTACGGCTCTTGATCGTACAACTCCTGCTCCTGCTTCAGCTCCTGATCCGATCGCCAAAGAACGGATCGTGACGGCTGAAGTCTTAGGGCGCCCACTTCAAATCCAAGTCAAAGACATTGACGAAGATCCTGAGCAGCCACGCCGAGAGTTCGGTGCGGAGAGTATGGAGGAACTGGAGAACAGTATTAGGCTGCACGGAGTCAAAACGCCCATCTCGATTCGTCCTCACCCCACTGAGCAAAAGCGATGGATTTTGAATTTCGGAGCCCGTCGGCTCAGGGCGTCAAAAGCTGTCGGGAAAGCCACGATTCCAGCATTCGTCGATCGGTCGCACACCGACTACCAACAAGTCATCGAGAATTTACAGCGTGAAGATCTGAAGCCGCGCGAGCTGGCGATATTTATTAAGAGGAAGATGGATGAAGGGGAAAAGCAGGCTCAAATTGCCGAACTGCTTGGCGTCAATCGGTCCATGGTTACGAACCATTTAGCACTCATTGATCCACCGGCTTGCATCGATGAGATTTACACATCAGGGAAATGTTCTTCGGCCAAGACGCTCTACGATTTACGCAATCTCTATAAGGAGTTTTCCAAGGAGGTTGAGCGGTGGTGTGCCACTGATCAGGAGATTACACGTGCCACGGTGTCGGCGTTATCCGCCAAGCTCAGGGGTCCACAAAAGCAAAAAATTTCCTCACCAAAAGTGGAGCAGGTGAGAGATGGACAAGTGCTCAGTTCAGCGACAACGATGCCGTCGCTGATCGTCGTTTTTCATGATCGATCTGGTACGGTAGATCTCCAGCACGCCCCTCAGCAACCGAACCACCTGATCGTCAATTTTGAGGATGGCAAGCAAGAGGAAGTGCCGGCTCGGCAATGTCAAATTGAGCGAATCATTTTCCAGTAACGACCTACCATTTACTTCCCCTCTCCATCTCTCAGATGGGGAGGGGCCATCCAGAACAGTCCATTCCATCACAGTCGTGTTCTCAATCTGGCAGCTTCATAGACGGAATTCATTGACCCATTCAGCTCCAGCTGATCTCTGTTACGAATAGCCAAAGTAGGCTGACCCAGTTGTTGGACATGTCCAACAAGCACCCCTACCATCCATCATGGCTCATCACGGTTTGGATAAAGTTTTAGCTCGTACTGTTTCGTCTCCAACTCTGAGACAAGCTTTCGTCTTGTGAAGAGGAGAAATCTTGTTGGACATGTCCAACAACCTGACGCGTCATGCATCGCGGTCTTTTATGTCAGGTAGACAGTCGCCATCCAAGATCCATCTGCTCATCCAGATCCATCCCTGCGTGCCAAGATCACGCTCACGTCGGGATAGAAACTTTTGTTGGACATGTCCAACAAATCACTCTCCCATTCAAGCTCCATCATCACGCAATGCATCATGGGTCTGAAGGGGATCGTTTTGAAAAGAAGCGAGGGAGGAGTCTGAGTCAACCTGACTTTCAACTGGTGGAGAAGCTCAGCTGTAGGCCATTGAGGATGGTAGGTATGCTGGAGGTCTACGGCGCGAGGCAAGACTACCTGCTCATTCCTGTGCCATGCAGGATTCAAGATTCGACCTATGATGTGCGTGTCGTTCCCACGCTCTCGCATGCGGACTGAATCCGTGGCCAGACCTCAGCGGCATCGGCGCCGCCGAGGTCTGGTCAGAGCGGGCGAGCCGCGCGGCTCAGATGATGGCGAGATCGGTCAGGCTACCGGTGACGCCCACCAGTTCGATGACTGCATCGGTGCCCTCCTGAAATCCAGCCGTCCCGTTGTTCAGCGCCAGGAAGGTGCGGCTGCCGAGGCTGAAGGTTGCGGCGCCGTTGGCGGCGAAGGTGCCGGCGGTCAGCACGTCATTGATCTTGTCCTGGGTGAGGGCGGTCACGGCGCCCAACTCTCGCAGATTGGCCGCACTGACCGCCGTGGGGCCATCGATGCGGTCCGTGCCGATCTTGAGGTCGATAATCCTGTCGAACCCGGCCAGGGGC
Organism: Nitrospira sp.; assembly: GCA_005116955.1. Lineage (GTDB taxonomy): Bacteria > Nitrospirota > Nitrospiria > Nitrospirales > Nitrospiraceae > Nitrospira_D. The sequence continues at coordinate 152,037 of SWDI01000006.1, forward strand.
GAGTCGACGAGCGCGAAGCGGAAGGTATCGTTGCCCAAGCCGCCGGTGAGGATATCGGCCCCCGTCCCGCCTACCAACAGGTCGTTGCCCTTGCCGCCGAGCAGGGTGTCGTCGCCCGCCCTGCCGGTGAGCCGGTCGTTGCCCTTGCCGCCGTCAAGATAGTCAGGGCCGGCATTGCCGGTGAGGCAGTTGTTGCCGTTGCCGCCGACTTGGCGCGTGCCGATGGTGAGGCTCACGGCGCCCTGTACGGTGGTGCTGCCGTCGCTCAGGGTGTACTGAAAGCCGCCGGCACCGCTCCCGGTTGGCGTGAAGGTGATGACGTCGTCGCTCCGGTCGCCTGGGGTCCCGTGGTCGCTGAGCACTACGCTGCCTTGCACGGCACTGCCGACCGCGGTGATGGCCAGCGTGGTTCCTTGATCGACATCGCTGTCGTTCGCCAGCAGGCTGGCCACGGACAGCGTGAGCGGCGTGCCCTGGGTAGCCACGCCGGTATCGGCGCCCGCCACCGGCGCATCGTTGACACCCTGGATCGTGACCATGATGTCCTGGCTCGCCGTGCCGTCCGTTGACTTCACCGTGAAGGTCTCCTCCTTCGTGGCGCCGGCCGCAAGGGATTGCACGGCGCTGTTGGCGACCTCATAGGTCCAGGCGTCGGCGGTCGTGATCGAGAGGGTTCCGAGGGGGCTGCCGACCGGTGTGACGGTGGTCTGGACCCCATTCTCACCCTGATCAACATCGCTCACGCTTAGAGTACCAGTGGTGGTCAGATTTGGCGTAGTGGCATCTTCGGTGACCGTGCCGGTGGTGTCGCCGCTGATGCTGGCCGCATCGTTGACGCCAGTGATGGTGAGGGTGACCGTTGCGTCATCGGTGCCGCCCTTGCCGTCGGCCACGCGGTAGGTAAACGATTCGGTGGTCGAGGCGCCCTGGGTCAGGGACTCATAGCCGCCGTTGGGGTTGAAGCTGAAGGCGCCACTAGCCTGGATGGTGAGCCGGCCGCTGCCCAGCGCGATCTCGGCACCCACGTTGGCGGCGCTGCCCTTGACCTGGCTCACGGTGAGGCTGTCGCCATCGGGATCGCTGTCGGCGGTGGTGGGGGGGGTGGCGCTCAACACATCGCCCGTGACCGCACTGTCTTCTGTGGTGCTCACGGCATCGTCCACCGCCACCGGCGCGCGATTTGGCACATTGAGAAAGGTCCGCAGCTGGCCGTTGTCGCTCCCAACGACGAGATCGAGCCGACCGTCGCCATTGACATCACTGAGAGTAGGGGTGCTGTTAAACCCCACATCGAGGCCGGTGAAGGGGTTGGCGGTGCCGGTTTGCTCGACGTAGACCGGAGCGCGGGCAGTGCCAGTGTTTTGGAAGTAGCGCAGCGTGCCGTCGAATTCCCCGACGACTGCATCGAGGTCGCCGTCGCTGTCGAGGTCGCCGAGGGTGGGGATGCTGCCCGTCCCATCGATGCCGGTGAAGGGGTTGGCGGGGCCGGTTTGCTCGACGTAGACCGGAGCTGTGGCCGTGCCGGTGTTCTGGTAGTAGTTGAGGAAGCCGAAATTTGCCCCGACGGCTGCATCGAGGTCGCCGTCGCCGTCGAGGTCGCCAAAGGTGGGGGTGCTGATACTTCCTACATCAATACCGGTGAAGGGGTTGGCAGTGTCGGTTTGCTCGACGTAGGTTGGCGCGCTGGCAGTGCCAGTGTTTTGGAAGTAGCGCAGCGTGCCGTCGCCTGCCCCGACGGCTGCATCGAGGTCGCCGTCGCTGTCGAGGTCGCGGAGGGTGGGGGCGCTGAAATTCCCTACATCGATGCCGGTGAAGAGGTTGGCCGCACCGGTTTGTTCGGCATACACTGGAGCGGTGGCCGTGCCCCGGTTCTGGTAGTAGTTCAGGTTGCCGTCGAATTCCCCGACGACTGCATCGAGGTCGCTGTCGCCGTCGAGATCGCCGAGGGTAGGGGCGCTGCCAACCCCCACATCGAGGCCAGTGAAGGGGTTAGTTGGTCCGGTCTGTTCGAGAAAACTCATCTGGTGCCTCCTTCTGATGTGTGTGGTGGATGAGGACCCTGCCCACTGCCAGTTGGGATCCAGAGGCAGGGTGCGGGAAATAAGATGGAACATTTATGTGCAACATCGAGGCGGATGGTCAAGGAAAAAGATCCAGAATCGTGCGGTGTGGTGGGCCGACGCCGAGGGTGTCAGGCACCCTTGCTGAGATGGCGGAGGCGGCAGAGATCATGAGCGTGACGGAGCGTACAGTACGTCGGTGGAGGAGACACTTCTTGTCAAATCTTGAATCGTGTATGCGGAGCGATCAAGGAGGAACGCTGTATGAGGACGTATTGATTCGCTGAGGTGCCGCTTGGTCAATTGCCGTGAGATGAGTTGTCTCATTCATCGTGATACTGTCTGTATCCCGAAGGAATCATCCACAAGACATCAGCCACTCGCACCATCGCACTGTCTTCGAATGTCCTGAGCTTGCGCAGATGCTGATCGCCGGATCCGATCACATCCGCCTGAACGTAGAGAACAGAATAGGGGACGGGCTACTGTTCTAATAGGTTGCGGGAAAACCATCCGTTCATCCTTCGAGAGCCTCAGGACGAACGGGGCCGCTGTTGAATATGCGAGGATTTTCCGTTCGTGCTGAGCCCGTCGAAACACACAATTCGAGTTTTTCCGCAGCCTGCTAAGAAAACAGTGTCAATGGTGTGATGGGGCAACAAGTGCCTACCAGTCATCGGTCGTCTCGCCGAGGCAGCGGATGAGGAAGATGACTTCGTCAGAATCGGTCGGCGATATCAGCGGGCTACAGCAAGGTTTGGAGCTTGCTCAGTGTCTCCATTACCACGTTTGACGAAGCCGTCCCTTTCTTCACGGCTTGGCGAGTCTTCCAATCCAAGCTCTTGACCTGATCGGCCAGGACTACGCTCGTTTGGTGGGGATCGTCACTGATGACGACTTCGAATGGATAGCCTTTCTTCTGACTGGTCATGGGGCAGCAGAGCATCAACCCGCTGGCTCGATTGTAACTGGCCGGTGAGAGCACGAGCGCAGGCCGGTGTCCAGCCTGCTTGTGACCGGATTGTGGGTTAAATTGCAACCACACGATATCCCCTCGGTCTGGAATATAGCCTGGTTTCTTCATCACCAGATCTCGCGGCCGACTGAGGTGCCTGTCTCAATCTCACCGTGCACGTTCTTCAGCGTAATCTGTTTGACGAGGTCTTCGAGGCGATACACACGTCGAAGATTGGGTTTCAACACGATGTTGCCGTCCTGCACCTCAATCTCCAAATCATCCTGCTCCTTAAGCCCGACTTGTTGAGCGACACTTTTGGGGACTCGAATTGCCAGACTGTTGCCCCACTTCTGCGCTGTCGTTTTCATGCATGCCTCCGATGTAGATACACGGTAGATACTATGCTGGCCGGTTCATGACGTCAAGAGGTTGAAGCAGGTGGTGCAGTGCATTGGTTAGGGAAGGAGGCTGATCGCCAACCAACTGGGCGCAGATAGCGAGTACCAGCCGTAATGTAGAAGAACGATACGCTCTAGTGGAGACGGAACGCTCGCGGAGGTCCTATCTGCTTTGCACCATCGGCAATTCGCGCGATCCTTCTGCGGCTTGCTGAATCCGCTGGCGTTCGAGGCGTGAGGCTTCAAAGACGTTGTGGAGCATATCATCGGCCACCTGGGTCAGCTGCGCGGCGGCATCTTTCATGTCGGCGTGCTCGACCAAGCGGGAGAGGACTTCAGCTTTCGTCGCGCCTTTCTTCTGTCCCATGAACGGCTTCAGGAGGAGATAGGCCACGTCTCGTACTGCCATATGCCGCAGGAAGCGGCGGAGGAGTTGAAAGGTTTGGAGGGGGTAGTGGAGAAGTTTATAGCCAAAAAGCCTTTTAATTCCAGCCTGTCGCACGCGGTTGATCGTTTCTCCTGAGAGACAGGTTGGATCGATCTCTGAACATTTAAAATATTTGTACCAATCCGTGTTTTCGTTCACCAACCCGCGCTTCACATATTCCTGCCACAAGGGGGTGCCTCGATAGACACAGAGCCGATTGAACCCGAAGGTGTCGAGTGGAAGCTTCGATGCGAAGTCGAAGGTGGCGTCCATATCCTCAATCGTCTCGTCCGGGTTGCCCACGGTGAAGAATCCGTGCACGATCGTTATCCCGGCCTTCTTTGCATTCTTGACCGCAGTCGTCACTTGATCCAGCGTCTGTTCTTTCTTCAAGCGATCGAGAATCCTTTGACTGCCGCTCTCGATGCCGAACATCATGGCCTGGCAATTGGCCTTGGCCATGGCGGGGAAGAGATGTTGGGCGACGGAATCCACGCGTCCCTCGATGCCCCATCGGATCGTGAGCTTTTCATCCATAATGCCCTTGCAAATGGCTTCGATCCGCTTGGGTTGGAGCAGAAAATGATCGTCGACAAACCCGACGGACTTATAACCCAGCGCTTCGAGATGTTTCATCTCCGCGACGACATGCTGCGGGCTGCGGGCTCGCCACTTCCCTTCGTTGAAGATCGGGATGTCGCAGAAGATACAGGGCCAGGGGCACCCACGAGACGTTTGCATCGTTGTGAACCGGTCCATCGAAAGCACGACCGGGACGTCCAGCGGCATGGACTCAACATAGTCGAGCTTCAGGCTCTCACGATCAGGAAATGGCCACTGATCGAGCTGCCGTTCCATGGCGCGGTTTGGATTTTGGATGACCTGCCCATCCTTCATCCAGGTTAAGCTTGCGACATCTTGTGGGTTCTCAAAATTTGCCAGCAGATCGAGCAGCAGTTGCTCGCCGTCGCCTCGACAGACAAAGTCGACTTCAGGACATTGCAACTTCACGAGCGGGGCATTTAGGCTGGCAAACACGCCGCCGAACGCGAGCTTGACTGTCTGATTGGTCGCGCGAATCTCCCGCGCGAGCATCTTGGCATAGGGATAGCTGGTGGTACTCAGGAAACTGAGACCGACGAGCGCTGGTTGCTCTTGATTGATCCGGTCGATGATGACCTGGTTCGGGGTGTCAGGGTTCGCCTGATCGAATAGCACACATTCGTGCCCTGCCTGTTTAATGACAGATGACAGTGACATGATGCCGATGGGAGGGAATCCCATCACGCGAACATTGCCGTTGGCAGCACGTGTTTTAGCCGGAAGGGCGTAGAACTGCGGATCGCGAACGTGGATGAGAAAAACTCGCAGACAGACTCCTTGACCGAATCACGATCGAACGCGGAGTGACTATTGACGGAGTGAGTACGTGGAAAAACTGAGGGAAGCAACCGTGTGGCTGACTCGATAGATGCACCGTACCATGCGTACATTTCTGTGTCAACGACGCGGTGGCCGAGGAGACTATTTGGTTGCTAGGAGGCTGGCTTCGGGGAACTACTGCTTTCAGAAAGAGCGCCGCGCTTGGCGCGAAAGAACTCCTGTAGGAGTTTCCGGCTCTCCTGTTCGAGGAGACCTCCCATCACCTGTACTCGGTGGTTGAGCCGGCGCTCGGCTGGAATATCAAAGATCGATCCGCACGCACCGGCTTTGGGATCCCAGGCTCCAAACACAAGTCGTGCAATGCGAGATTGCACGATCGCTCCGGCACACATGGGGCAGGGCTCCAACGTGACATAGAGTGTTGTTTCAGTGAGTCTCCACGTTCGGAGCTGTTCGGCCGCTTTACGGATCACGACCATTTCCGCGTGAGCCGTGGGATCCTGTGAAATTTCTCGATAGTTGTGACTGGCCGCGATCACTTCGTGGTTGTGCACGAGGACTGCGCCGATGGGGACTTCTCCTGCCTGCGGGGCGAGAGCTGCCTGCTGGAGAGCCAGCTCCATGTAATAAGAATCGTCTGGTTCTGGCGGCAGCAAGGGTGATGTTGTGGAGTCCCTGATGGTCACGGTGCATGCTAGCATAGGAGCTGGAGAGAGGGACAGGAGTGAGGAAAATTGATGAGCTGGCGACGACCCGTAGTATTTAGGGCATGGGTGTCGGTCTGATACGTGGTTGAGGCAGTTGGTCTTTTATCTCTTCTAGCTCGACTTCTCGCTGAAACAACTGATCTCGTGCCTCTGCCAGTTCAGCCATGCGGCGCTGCAGTTCTTCTCGGGTTTGGGCGAGTAATTCCGCTCGTTCACTAAGCTGCTGTTGGAGCGCCGCCAGCTGAGCGCTCGTTTCCTCCGCTTGAGACTGCAGCTGAGCTAACTTCTCCCTGTCTTCGGCCATGTGGGTGGAGGAGTTCCATCCAAAAAACACCAGGATGATCAGAACCACCACGATAACCGTTCCCAACGCCCATCCGAATGATGTGGCCGGTGGGGATGACGGTGGGAAGAGATGATTCATCCATTCACCCGGCTGAAGGCTTGGTTGAGAGGGTGATTGGCTTTCTGACTCAGTGACAGGGGGCGACACAGGGGATGACAGAATCTTGCCTTTTAAGCCTCGAGGAGGAGGTGTGATGGTGAGTCCGAACGGTAACGTCACCGCCACCGACTGATATTCTTTCAGTGTCGCGTGACAGGAGCTGCATCCTGAAAGCAGATGGGCCTCCAAAGCCCGTCGCTCAACCCGCTCGAGCGCTCCGGCGGCGTATATGGGGACAGCGGCTTCTAACTGGTCATGTGTCATACCGCTTCATCCTGTGCCCAATATGAGTGCAATGCCTCACGCAGATGTGCCATGCCGAGCACAATGAAGGTCTTCACTTCCTCGATCGGCTGATTAAGCCGCGCCGCGATCTCTGTATCGGGCAGACCCTCATAGTAGGCCAACTCAACCGCTTGTTGTTGTTTCTGCGGCAAGCTCGCCCATGCCTCTCTGATCAGATGCCGTAGCCCTTGGTCGGTCTGTGAATCAAACGGATCGCTCTGGCGGTCGTCGAATGGGCTTGTCCGGGCATCGTCGATGGACGAGCTGATGTCGCGGGGAGTACGAGGGCCGCGTGTCCGCAATCTGTCGAGAGCCCGGCTGCGTGTCAGTGTAATGAGCCAGGCAATGGGGGTGCCTCGACCGACATCATAGCGAATGACCTTTCTCCAGACGTCGAGATAGATCTCCTGGAGGACGTCCGCGGCTTCTTCGCGGTTCCCGAGGATGCGCAATGCCAGACTGAATAACACGGTACTGGATTGATCGTAGAGTTGGCTCAGGGCAGGCTGCTCGCCTTTGGCGACTCGTGCCACGAGTTTGGGATCAATAGTCGAGGCGGCGAACTGAGACGCTGTGTCCATAGGGCGTGGTTTTGGAGATCGAGATGATGATCCGTTAACCGGTTTTGACTATAGCACCCTCGATTCGCGCTACGAAGAAATCGCGCAAAACGATACGAAGGGTTGTGGCCTGCTCAAAACACGAAATCTATTGGCGAAGGGATGATATCGGTTGTGTCGCGACACCGGTGCCGATCCATGCGACGGCATATCGAGGGGCGTCAGCTTCTAGGTGGAAGAATCGGGAGATAGAGAGGCCGTAGTTATTGGGAAGGTCTTGTAGAGAACATAGAAGCCCACGTTCCTCGCGTCCGCTGAGAGACAAGTGAGTCAGGTTCTGATTGGAGATGATCAAGAAGGTGTGAGGCAGAGATGGAGCAGAAGATCGTCGTGGCAGAGGGATCGAGGGTGAGCTGATCTATCAGGATGCGGAAAAAGACCGCCAGCGGCGTTCTCGCATCGCTCAGAGGCTCAACGTACGGCCCAGAGTACGATTCGCCTCTTTGCTCGCTGCGGCCTTGCTGGACGGCATTTTTGCGCATCCTGCGTGGCCATTCAACGTCGTCTCACACCGAAATATCTGTGATGGCGACACAGGTCGAGATGAGTTTTCCCGCAGCCTGCTATAGAAACGTTGCCAGCTCTGTGGCTGCTTGGCTCGCCCCGGTCAGGGGAGGAGGTGCGATTGTTGAAGGGAGGTCAAGAACCTTCTTGAGCGCTGACAACCACTGGCCTGTCATGAAGTCGTCTATGGAAAGCTCAACGCCTCGTCCATACCGATGGAGATAGTCTACCAACGGCTGTTCGTCGACGAAGTTGTACCGGCGTACATACACCAGAGGTGTTTGCAGCGCCATGGCTTCCACTAATGTCCCATAGCCCGGTTTCGTTATGAGGACATCAACCGAGGCCAACAACGTTTTAAACGAAAACGGGAGAGATTTGGTAGAAACGAATCGCCTGCTGGTCGATGGGATCGAACCGTCGAAAAGGAATCGATAGCCGGTGAGCGATTCCAGTATGTCGAACGGGAGTGAGTCCAACGGAATACCGCCGAATCCGATGAGCACGGTTCGTTCTCCAGGCGCTAACTTCAGGAACTCGGTGAGTTGTCCGCGAGCTGAAGGAGCCGGTTCAGCGATCGGTCCAATATCGATCAATTTTTTGAAGATCGTCATGGTAGGAGCCGGCGTCATTCGTAGTGCGAGATCAGCTGCGCCGTAGGCCTGTCGAATCGACTGGATGATTCTCCCTCCGTCATTCGATGGAGGGGCCTGGTAATCGGATAGGACAAGGTCCCAGGTCAAACTGACGAGTGCGACGGTGGGAACACCGGCAGCTTTCCCGGCTGCCAGAGCTAAATACGGAGTATCGGCCAAGACAAGATCCGGAGCGGCAGCACGCATGGCGTCCATCTCAGTGTGAAGGCGATCATTCCAAGTGCTGTGGAATCGGTGATGTTGGTGCCAGGTCGCCTCCACGTCGATTGTCATGGGGCCGTTCTGAATGCACCCGATGTCCTGCTGAACGGCGCTTGTTTCCCAGGGAATCGTGAGGCGATCTGTGAAGAATGATGCGGGGACGGTGGTGCGAAGAAGAACTCGAAGGTTCGGAACGAGGCGGCCTAGTGCATTGAGCACCGGCACGACTTGCGCGGCGTGACCAAATCCATGTCCTGAGATAGCAGCCCAGATCAGCGGCATAGGCAGGAGCGTGTGAGCATCACGAGTGAACGATAGAGCAGGAGGAGTCTACCTCAACTAGTAGAATGATCCGATTCCATTGGAGCGATATTGTATGTCAGCTCAAGATCGAACTCGTCAACCAACTCATTAAATGCGCCGGCCCCCATATCAGACCGCACTTCGGCCATGACGAGGTCGATGGCCGGGGCAGCGTGTTGACCATATTGCGTGACGGCTGATTCAATACGTTTTCTGGCGTCGTCGAGGTTCACGGAGAGACTCCTTCCGTCGAAAAGAGTAGAGGCGCATGTATCTAGAGCGACCGTAGCAACTCCTGCATCTCGGGCACAAGGTCCTTGCCGCCATTCGATCGACCAGAACGTACCGCTTCGATGCCTGCATTCAGAACAGGCTTGGCCTCGGCATTCCTGCCCAGTTGGATTAACGCACGGCCGAGAGCCAGGTGAGAGGCTACATGGGTCGGGTCCAATTGTGTGGCGACCGTCAGATGCTCGACCGCTTCTTCGAGGCTTCCGTTTTCCTGAAGAATCTTATTGCCGAGCCCATAGCGGCCGAGAAATCCCTTGGGATTCTTGGCGACCATCTGACGGAACGCATCAATGTCCATAGGGGGACACTATAGCACTAGAACGGCAGGATCGGCCAGTTCGGAATGTAGTGCACTCTATCGCGAGTAGTGGGCCAGCTCCTTCTTTACGTCACAGAACTTTCTGTCGGTGACGTCCGATCATGCGAGACCACAACTGGTCTTCTGATCTGGATCGACTCGAGAGTCAGCAAAAAGGTGGTGAACCGTCGGATCGTAGTAGAGATGATTGGGAAGGGATTCCGTACCGCAGGACCATTGGTCTACAACACTGGCTGGCCAAATTGAGAAAGGTTGTGGGCTAGCGTGTCCCCACTACGCCCTTATGCCATTCCTCAAGCAGAACTAGTTTATAGGCGAAATAGAGGTCCGACAAACGCTGCCGAGGCATCTCCAGTATCAGATTAATCTTGTTGCGATCTAGAATGCCCGCCCTTGTGAGGCTGCCGTCGTACAGACCGTTACCGTGACGCATGACGACACCTGATAACCACTTCCCTACCGGAGGTTGAAAGCCGGCTTTTCGTCGTGTCAGGACCTCTTCGGGGAGCAGGCCCTTCAGCGCCGCGCGTAGCCAAGATTTTTGTCCAAAGGTGTGATCAGGTTGGTGCCTGCGTAATGCCATCACAAGCTCGATCAGTTCGACATCCAGAAGGGGCAAGCGGGTTTCCACCCCGACACTCATGCTCACCCGATCTCCCAGAGAAAGGCAATTCGAGACAAGCCATGTATGGAACAGCAGACGAATAACTGCGGCTGGTAGTTGCTCCACTTTCCGTGGGCCAATATCAGTCGGCCTGAAGGGATTCAGCTCGCCGACTGTGCGCATGGCTGGACCATAGACGGTCTGTTTTATCTGAAACGTCTCGTTGAAATGTGGCCAGGCCTCGTAGAAGTGCAGTTGGTCAATCGGCTTTGGTATGGTTCCCACTCCATATAACAGCGAGGCCCAGCGCTGACCCCAGGAAGGAACACTAGAGTGCCGCGTCGCTTTCCTAAGGACGCGCTGCATGCTAGGGGAAGCTGTCAGAGGGAGAATGGCTTTCAGAAAGGATGATGATGCCAAGATCTGGTTGATGGTCACGGTCTGGGTGACCCAAGGATACCCCCAGAAAAGCTCATCCCCCCCCAAACCGGTCAGCAGGACTTTGATCCCCATGTCCGCTGCTGCCTTTGGCACAGCATAATGTCCAAAGGCTGCGGAATCAGCGATCGGTTCATCCATGATACGGACCAGTTGAGGGAAAAAATCCACAAAGTTCCCGACCGGTAACTCGACCTCATGGAAGGTCAGGCCAAGTTGCTTGGCTAAGTCCTGTGCTTGTTTTCGCTCATCATAAGGAGGGCGGCCTGGATATCCGACGGAAAAGGCGTGGATCGGTGTAGTGGAGTGCTTTTGCGCCAGAGCCGCGATCGCCCCGGAATCAATCCCACCAGACAGCGCGACTCCTATCGGGACATCGGACCGCAGTGTCAACTTCACTGCCTCTTCCAAGCGTTCGCGAATACAGCGCAGAATGCCGGGTGTATCCGTGGGCAAGCCCGTCATTTTCGTGGGTTCCTCGACATTCCAATACTGCACTGGTTCGGTCACCCAATTATCTAGCGAGACCATCAACGTATGTCCCGCGGGAATCTTCTGCACTCCCTGCAGCAAAGTGAATGGCTCCGGGACATACTGATAGTGCAGATACAGATCTACCACCGCCGGATTGATCGCCGGTCGGGAAGGCAGCAGTGGCAGGAGTCCCTTGAGTTCCGAAGCAAATACTAGATAGTGATCATCTTGGTAAAAAAAAAGAGGTTTTTCTCCACAGCGATCGCGCACCAGGAAGAGACTTTTCTCCCTGGCGTCCCACAATGCGAACGCAAACATCCCGCGGAAATGCGATACGCACTCTTGCCCCCACACCTTGTACGCTGCAAGGAGCACCTCGGTATCGGAACGACTTGCAAACCGCTCGCCTTTGGCTTCAAGTTGTGTGCGAAGTTCGAGATAGTTATAGATCTCGCCGTTGTACGTGATGACATAGCGGTCGCCCCCATACGTCATGGGCTGATGTCCACCCTCCGTCAAGTCGATAATCGCGAGTCGGGTATGCCCCAATTGGATGTGCCGATCAGTGTAGACCCCAGCGCCATCAGGGCCACGGTGAGCCAACGTGGTGAGGTCCTGCTCTGTAAAAGACGATCGGTCAGACCGTTGACGATAGAATCGCCCGAGAATACCGCACATGTGGATTCACGCCTTTCTATTGCGCGGTACTATACCACTGGAACGGCAGGATCGACCAGATGAGAATGGTGGTTGGAGAAAGTGTCCCAGTCTTGCTACGGCATCGCGACTGGAACAAGAGCACGAGTGGAGTGTGTGGTTGCGGGTCGTTTGGATTTTACAGTCACCGTGCGAATGCCAGCGTCCGGGAGCGGGGCGCTACTAGCCATATAGAGATTGGTGTCTCGAACGAGCTGTTGAGTCAGGTCCGTGAGGCAGGCTTCCGTCACGTGTCCCTTGAGCTCGTCGATCATGACCGGTGTGGCGCCGAACAGTTTGTAGTAGACCGTGCCGGATGAGCGGCCCTCATAACGTGTGACGTGGCCATCCCATCGTTCGAGCTCCAGGGCGACTGTTGCGGCATACCCATATTCAAGGTCAATGAAGGGCGAGAGGAGAAACATGGATCCTCCGATAACGAAGCCTTTGAATGCCGAGAGCCAGGAGTGAGGCTCGATGGTTTCCTCGACGGTGATGCGCGCCGAGACGGTCTTGTCTCCGAGCGAATCGGACTTTTCTCCCAGCGGTGTCAATGTCGAAAACAGACTGGTTTCCTGGATGCTGCTTAAGATCCGCCGCTCGAGGTCGGCAGAGGGATATTGCAAGGACCCGTTTCTTGAGAGGTGAAACGAGTTGGTCACGAGCGGGACCCGTTCATCATTGGGGAGTGAGTGTGTCGTGGCCTCTTTGGGAGCGGCAGCGGCTGGCTTGACGTCGATCCATCTGGTGCATCCCGTTATGCTGCACAGCACGAACCCAGCAAGACTCAGGACTGACCATCGGAACATGTTCATTGTCATGATCGCCGTCTCCTCAGAAAAAGAATGAAAACCCCGCAAAGGGGAGGCTCGCGTTCAGACCAAGATTCGGAAAGGCTGTACCGGCATTAGAAATGTGATGGAAGCGGTAACCGACATTGATGGCGGCCTGCGGCGTGATGAACCATGACACACCCACGCCACCCGACAGGATAAAATTGAATTCGTTGGCTTGTTCTCGAACCCGCCCCCCAAGATCGGTCCAGAACGGTCCACCGGTGAATTCCGCATAAGGTCGTAGCCGACCCAAGGCGACGAAGGTGTACTTGATCCGCGGCGTGAACCCAATGCCGTGCGTCAGCAACGGTTCTCGGAACTCCAGGTAGACCATCTCTGCGCCGAGCGAGACTTGTCCACGGTACCAGCCGTCACCCACTGGATCGGTCAGGGTGATCATCCAGGATGGCATCAGCGCCGGTCCGTGTTGTTGAGTTTTGTGTAGGTAGGTGAGGCGATGTGAGAGCATGTAGCCAGCGGTGAGCCCGACTTCCTGCGTGCCGACTGTGATCGTGGGGGAGACATCTCCAGCGTGGGCGAAGGACGCCGTCATCATCGTTCCGAATATCAGGGCTGTGAACCGTCGAACGAAGGAAGCCATATGATCTCCAGGTCAATATCTTGTCGGCTTATGCGAGATGGAACTTGATGAGCAGGTGTTCAGGCGTACTGCCTCAAAGGTAGCAGAGGATTAAATTCTGTCTGGAACTGCGCGGGGTTCGCTCCTTGCTGGGAGTTGAAAGGACGCTCGATGGCAGAATGCAAGTGATGAGCGAGCGATGGAGCAGAAATTCAAAGGGAGCTATCGGGATTGGCTCAGCATGGAGAGATGGGCGGAGTCGGTGTGGAACTCCGGCAAGGCATAGCGTTGGTCGAGTGACACCACACGCTCAAGACATCGTCGAGCAGAGGTATGGTCCTGGCGCGTCTCGTAAACCGTCGAGAGAAGACGAAGAACGGTGGCCTCAGCCGGTTCGTTCCCCAGTTTGATGTAGTGTTCCGAGGCGTTGTTCAAGCAGCGTTCAGCTCCGGTGAGGTCTCCTTGATCGAGATAGCATTTGCCGAGTTGACTATAGGTAACCGCGAGCCCTTCTTCGTTGCCGACCGTTCGGTGATGCTCGAGCGCTTGTTTGAATGAGGCCACGGCCTGATCCCACTGGCCGTCACGGGCCTCTTGCAACGCCAGATTGTTATAGAGAATGCCGAGTCCTCGGTTGTCTTGTAACTGGCGCAGAAAATCCATGGCCTCGAGATAGTAGGGACGTGCTTTTTCGGGATGGTCGGATGCGATAAGCAGGTTGCCGAGGTTGACCAAGGTATGGGCAACGGCGGTGAGATTGCGCTCGGTCCGTTGAATCTGAAGCACCTCCCGATAACACTGTTCTGCGCGTGGAAAATCGTTCATGAGTGCGCAGGTGTTGCCAAGGTTCCCAAGAGAATCTGACAGCGCTTGCTGATTCCCGGGAGTTCGATCATCGGCGACTGCCGCTTCCCAGGCCGCGCGAGCTTGAACGAGATCTCCACGATGGAGAAAAATCCGTGCTCGATGTTTATGGTTATCCGACATAAAGATCGTGAATCGTTATTCGCGAAGTGTATTTCGTAACAAGTTGCGGGCTTCGAGCTGCGAGTTTCGTCAGTATCATGACCCCTGGCAACTCGCGACCAGTGATGTCTTTGCGTTGAGCGACGTGCTAGTCTCCGCCTTTGGGCGTATCGCGCCTATATTCGACCTGCATCTCGTCCTCTTCCTCCAATCCCAACCCGGCTCGGAATGACTCGTAGAGTTCCGTCACGTAGGCAATGCTCTGCTGATCCTTGCCATTCTGCGACGCGAGATAGGTTTCCGATAGTCTGATCCCGGTCTGGAAGTGACGGGCGATCGTCTCCTCCGTCACCTGCTGCCAGGTGATGTAGATGCAGAAGGCTTGGAACGAGTGGGCGTTGGGATGGTGTTGCGCGAGCGCCAGCAGTTCCTCGTAGGCCCCTCGGGCAGTTGCGCCGGCATTGGAAGAAAATGTCTCTTCGAGCTCAACGGCGTGGTCCCAGTCCGAGCCGAGTTCACGGTCGGATTGGCTGAATGCGTCTTGTGCGGCAAGGGCTGCGTCGAATTGCATGAGAACCTCATATCTCGTCCGTGTGTATTGTGACTAACCTGGAGAATACTGGGGGAGAGGAATGGAGGTCAATGTGTCTTGCTCAGGCTATAGATTTACATTGTGGTCAGGGGCTCTGTAGACTGTTCGTATCCAACTGATGAGCACCGAGAACCCAATTCCTTCTGCAAAGTCCGAGGCCGCTTCGACGGATCCCGCTGATCGCATCATTCACTATCACATTCGGACCAAGCATCAGTTCAATCGTTACGCCCGCTCGTCTGGTTTTCTGGATTGGGCGAATCAGCCCGATCCCTTTCGCCGGTTTGAGGGAGCCCAGTTGCTACCTCTTCCATTGCTCAAGCCCGATAAAGAGCCTCTGTCCCCTACCTACGCTGCGATTTACGAACGAGAAGCTGTTGCTTGTCAGCCTGTCAGCTTGAGCACGTTGTCCCGTTTCTTTGAGTTCGCCCTGGCCTTGTCGGCGTGGAAGAAGGCGGGGGAGTCAGAATGGGCGCTGCGGAGTAATCCCTCGTCAGGGAATCTGCATCCGACAGAAGGCTATGTGGTCATACCAAAGATCGATGGGCTCGATCTGAAACCGGGTCTCTTTCATTACGCGCCGAAGGAACATGGTCTGGAATGGCGGGCTGAGTTTCCGGCTGAACATGTTGCTCGGCTGCTGGCACCCTTTCCTGCCGATGCGTTTCTCTTCGGACTGACCTCGGTTCATTGGCGGGAAGCTTGGAAATATGGCGAGCGGGCTTTCCGCTATTGCAATCACGATGTCGGCCATGCGATCGGAAGCGCGCGGATCGCTGCGGCAACGTTGGGTTGGAATATAGCGTTGCTAGACGGTGTGGATCAAGACACAGTGGCGATGCTACTCGGGACAGATCGCAAGGACGACTTCGGTGAAGCTGAGCCGGAGCATCCTGACTGTCTGGCAGTGATCTGGCCCTCAGGGGAGGTGAGGGGAGAGCAACGAATGGTGCCGTTGTTTCTCGATAGGGCGATTGTGAAGGAGTTGGCCGGTGCGACATGGCATGGGAAAGCCAATCGACTGAGCCAAGAGCATGGGGTCCACTGGGACATTATCGACGAAGTGGCCGAGGCTTCATGGCAACTTGCTGGTGATGAACGTAATGTTCTGTTTCAGTCTCCTCGTGTCACCCCTCATCCTGTACCCCTCGCGCCTCACGGCCCATTGGCTGGCCAGATCATTCGCCAGCGCCGAAGCGCTGTCTCGTTTGACGGCAAAACGTCGATATCTGCTTCGGCCTTCTTTCATATGATGCAACAGGTCCTGCCTCGCGTTGAACGGCCACAGTTGGACCGGCCGATGCCGTGGGATGTGTGGCCCTATGATCCGACGATTCATCTTCTGATATTTGTCCATCGAGTGGATGGATTGACGCCTGGGCTCTATTGCCTCGTCCGTGATCCGAAGAAGTTAACGTTCATTCAACAAGCTGTGAATCCCGAGTTGACATGGACCCTTGTACCGGAGTGTCCTGATGATCTCCCGCTCTACTGGTTGCTCGAAGGCGATGCCCGCAAGCTGGCTGTGCAGGTGAGTTGCCATCAGGATATTGCCGGCGACAGTGCGTTCTCGTTCGGGATGCTGGCTGAGTTTGAAGGCACGTTGCGGGAACGAGGCGCCTGGTGGTATCCACGCATGTTTTGGGAAGCGGGCTTGCTCGGGCAGGTCTTGTATCTGGAAGCGGAAGTGGCAGGAGTGCGGGCGACGGGAATCGGTTGCTTCTTCGATGATCCGGTCCACGAGATTATTGGGGTGAAGGCGTTGGCCATGCAATCCCTCTATCACTTCACAATTGGTGGGCCGGTGGAAGATCGACGCTTGCAGATGTTACCGCCGTATGATCATCTACGGCCTCAGTTATAAGGTTTGATGGCTGTAAGGTAACTCATGTTCAAGATCAAGAAGAAGGCTGAGAAGCCGAAGCGGACGGTGCTCTATAACGTCATCGAGGACTATTCGGAGTTCGACGCCCCTGGAAATGTCACCCTGTGTGCGATGACGGAGCCCGAGGATCTCTCTACCCATGCCAAGATTCTGTCCGAGAGCTACGACGTCCCGCATGAGACGATGACAACCTTGCTGACCACAGGCGGCACGTATGTGTATCCACAAATCGGTGGCATCCTCACTCGAGGATTATTTGCCTGCCGGATTGATTCAGCCGGGCAAGGGCCGAAACAAACCTGGACGCTGGACCTTATGCAGTTTGCCGAGGCCGAGCACGTGGCGCGATCCAGGGCATTTCCGATGGTTGATGCGGCGTGGGAAGTCTTCTGGAGGACGCTGCCGGGTGAGCTGCAAGCCAAGCTGCAGCAGAAAAATTTGGGCCTGGATTATCGAACGTTAGATCGCACCGTTGCCAAAGGCGGCGACATCAAGTACATCGATTTCCGAAAGGACTGGTCGCCACATTTCAAACGGCTCTGTATCATGCCGGATGGACGCCTTGTCGAAACCGGTGGATTGCAAGAGTTTGCCGAGCTTCATGGTATCACTGTGGTACAGGCAAAAATGCTGATCGAACAGGGTGGCACGCTGGAGGTGAACGGAGAGGTACTTGTCTGTCAGATCGTGAATGGTCAGCCCGCGGTTGCGCGGTTTAGCGAGAAGAACTACACGAAAGCAAGAGAGTTGGTTGCCTCGAAAGGGATACACCTCATGGATGCGTTGAGTGAAGTGGGGTATGCCGATCCTGCTATGATGCGAGGCCTTGCGCGAAAGACACTGAGAGCTTGACCGTGATTGAAGGGGTACTCTAAGCCAACAGGAGGCTCTAGCTGTAAAGGCGGGGGTATCTATCGAATCGTTTTTGACCCATTACCTTCCATCCCCACGCCGTTGGTTATCGTTCTGTAGCTGTTGTCACGCTGTTTCTCAGCAAGGTACCCCCCGAGACCGGCCCCGAACACATTGCATATCACATCCGTTATCGAAGCGATGCGGTTGTGACAGAAGACTTGGAAGAATTCAATCGATAGTGAGATGCCGCCCGTGATGGCGATGATTGTAGTAATGGTCCGGAGAGTGCGTGAATCCTCATTCAGCTGGTAGTGAAGCAGATATCCGAACACCATGAACCAGAACGTGTTACCGACGATGTCCTTCAGCATGTTCCGGGAAAGAGCAAAGTCTTGAAAAGGGACCCAACGAACATAGTCCCAGTGCGGGTGTCCGACAAAGTTACTGAATGGGAGCAGGGGAGCGATAGCAAGGACGGCCAGTACGAACCACAGCATTCCGCTCTTTGGTTTGAGTCCTGTCCAAAGGGTCATCGTACGATCATCTTAAAAGCGCAATGATTGTCTCGATGCATCCGATGTCGTCAGTATACACGATGTGTCACGGTGTTGACTGTGAACGAAGCGCAAGCATAATACATTGTTGTTATGGTGTTACGCTTGGCGGCCTATTGTCTTCTTGTGCAGCTTGAAAGAATTCGGCTAGTACTCGATCGGAGGGACCTGGGAGGGGGAGCCTGCTTTATGGCTTAGGCTGCAAGTTCTTCTTTCACCGCATCAAGTAGTTTGTTGATGTCGAATGGCTTTTCGAAGGCGCGACGTGCACCGAAGAGTTTCGCAATATCGAGGAAGTTGTGATCGCCTTGTGCTCCCGTGATCGCGATTACTTTGGCATCGACATATTCGCGAGTGAGCTGAAGCGTGGCCTCAAGGCCGTCCGTTTCCGGCATCAACAGGTCCATAATCACGAGATCGACCAGCTCATTCTGATAGAGCGTGAGCCCTTTGCGTCCATTCTCGGCTTCAAGTACGCGGTGCCCTGCCTTGACCAAGACTTCTTTCAGCAGCCCTCGGATGGAGGGTTCGTCGTCAATGACTAGGATAGTGGCCATATATACTCTACTGAGTTTTTCTGATCTTACCTGGCGCCTACGATACAGTCTAGAAAGAAATTGATTTTTCGCATAGGTGCAAGAGGTGAAATGAAGATGAGTCCGATTGGCCTCATCCTGTAAGCCGTCACTCCAAGGCATTCTGATAGTCGACCAGCGCACGTCATTTCTAGGCATGGAAGGTAAATGCATACATCAATTAATGTTTAAATGAATGCATAAGCATACATTTATTGGGCATGAGGAGGCTATTTAAAGCCTCTCGGGACAAATTGTTTGACCCAATTTATGATTTTTGTTACAAAACCGACAGCTTTTTTAACGAGTCCTGTCCACTTTTTTCTGGAGTTGTTTCAGTGAATACTACAGATCAGCCCAAATGGGCCTTGACTAGGCGAGCGTTTCTTCAGGTTTCCTTGGTGGGGACTCTCTTACTGAGTGGGCGGTTAGTCGGTCCGCAGCCGGTGCAGGCTCGTGAGCTTCCAGAGGGCAGGCTGACGTTGGTGAATGTGTGGACCAATGAGCGGCTGGATGTCACGTACCGAGACGAAGCCGGGAACTATGATCTGACAGCGCTTGATGATGTGAATTGCCTCTTGCGCTGCCATTACACGGGTGAGGTCGGGGCTATTGATGTGCGCGTATTGGAGCACGTGAATTTGGTGCAAAGGAAACTCGGTAGCCAGCAAGAGATTCATGTGATTTCAGGATTTCGGTCTCCCGAGTACAACGCCATGTTAGTTCGGACGGACCGACATGTCGCCAAGAATAGCTTACATATGCAAGGACAAGCGATCGATCTTTTGATCCCCGGTGTTCCCACCACGAAGCTTCGCCAAGCCGCGCTCGAACTGCAGTACGGCGGGGTCGGCTCCTACAAACGTTCGAGCTACGTACATTTGGATTCAGGCCCCTTCCGGCATTGGTAGCCCTCTCCTAATCACCAAGCGAACGAGAACAGCTCTGCTCCTGACGGGGGTGTTGTGTCCGAAGTGGGTGCTATCGCTCGTCGGCAGGTTGTCGTTTCAATAAAAGGATGGACAGGGGCGGGAGCGTGATCGTCAGTGAGTATGGAAAGTTGTGGCTCGGGGTGTTGGTCGCGTGAACACCACCGCCATTACCCATATTGCTGCCGCCGTAGGCGATCCCATCGGTGTTGATGATCTCCTGATACCAACCAGATTCCGGGACGCCGATGCGGTAGTGGTGGCGAGGCATTGGCGTGAAGTTGCACAAGCAGACGATGGCCGCTTGCGTGCTGTTTGCCTTTCGAAGATAGGCGATGACGGAGTTGTCGGCGTCGCTGAAATCAATCCACTGAAATCCGCTCCAGTCAAAGTCGATCTCGTGCAGCGCCGGCTCCTCGCGATAGACTCGGTTCAGATCGCGGACCAAACGTTGCAGCCCACGATGAGGCTCATCCTCGCAGAGATGCCAATCCAAGCTGGTGTCATGGTTCCATTCCCGCCACTGGCCGAACTCTCCGCCCATGAACAGCATTTTCTTACCGGGGTGGCTGTACATATAGCCATAGAGCAGCCGGAGGTTCGCAAACCGCTGCCAGACATCACCCGGCATTTTGTCGAGCAACGTTCGTTTGCCGTGCACCACTTCGTCATGAGAGAGGGCGAGGACAAAATTCTCGCTGAAGGCGTAGAGCAGGCCGAACGTCAGTTGGTTCTGATGGAACCGGCGGTAGATTGGATCATGCTGGAAAAAGGTCAGCATGTCGTGCATCCACCCCATGTTCCACTTGAACGTAAAACCGAGTCCTCCTGTATAGGTTGGCCGAGAGACACCAGGCCATGACGTGGATTCTTCCGCAATCGTGACGGCTCCTGGGAATTCTCGGTGGACGAGGACGTTGAGCTCTTTCAAGAGCGAGACGGCCCCAAGATTCTCCTTGCCCCCAAACTCATTGGGAATCCATTCACCGGACTGTCGACCGTAGTCGAGATAGAGCATGGATGCCACGGCGTCGACGCGCAATCCATCAATGTGGTACTTGTCCAACCAGAAGAGGGCACTATTCAGAAGGAAGGTGCGCACCTCGACTCGATCGTAATTGAAAATCCGGCTGTGCCAATCGGGGTGATAGCCGAGGCGCGGATCGGCATGGTCATAGAGGTGTGTGCCGTCGAACTTGGCCAATCCATGGGGATCGTCAGGAAAGTGCGCCGGCGCCCAGTCCATGATTACGCCGAGGCCGGCTTGATGCGCAGCATCGACAAACGCCATGAAATCATCAGGATTGCCGTATCGGCTGGTGGCCGCAAAGTAACCGGTCGCTTGATACCCCCATGATCCGTCAAACGGATGTTCCGTCACCGGCATGAGTTCCAGGTGTGTGTAGCCCAGATCCCTTGTGTAGGGGATCAGTTTCGCAGCGAGTTCTTTATAGGTCAGCCAGCGATTATTCTCCTCCGGTACTCGCATCCACGACCCGAGATGGACTTCATAGATGGAGAGGGGAGCGGTCAGCGGATCCCATTCGGATCGGGCCGCCATCCATCTGCCGTCGTGCCAGATGTAGCTGGACAAGTCATGCACGACCGAGGCAGTCCGTGGGCGGACCTCGCTCGCGACAGCATAGGGATCGGCTTTCCTCAACAGAACGTTGTCTTCTCGCGACCGGATTTCATACTTGTAGAGGGTGCCTTCCGGTAGATCGGGCATGAAGAGTTCCCAGAGCCCGGTCGATCCTCGACTCGCCATGGGATGGCAGAGACCGTTCCAACCATTAAAGTCCCCAATCACACTGACACGTGTGGCATTAGGGGCCCACAGCACAAAGTGAACTCCGGGGACGCCTTGGACGGTGCGGATATGAGCGCCGAAACTGTTGTAGGCCTTGTACAGCGTTCCTTCGGTAAAGAGGTGCAGATCGAAGTCCGTTAACAGGGGAGGGAATGCGTACGGATCGTGGATTTCAGCGACCGTGCCGTCGTGGCGTGTGAGGCGAAGCGTGTAAGATGGCGCGAGTGTAGTATCTGGAAGCAGCGCCTCATACAGTCCCTCCTCACGAATGCGAGTCATACGCCAGAGGATAGAATCGGATACGACCTCTACATCCTTGATCTGGGGTAGCCAGGCCCGGATCGCGAAGCCGGGGCGGCCATCGATTATCGTGGGATGCGGGCCCAGAACCGCGTGAGGGGCCCAGTGAGTGCCGGTAATGAGACGATCAAGATTATCCTGCTGTACGGTCAGGTCGCTGGGCATTGCCTATCCTAATGGCTGCAGTCGCGATTAGGAAGGGGAAAATGTTCTCTGCGATGGCCCGAATGAAGTACCAGAAGGACGACTCCGATTGCATGGTCGCCGTCGGCCCATGATAATGCGGGGGCCTGTACGATGATCCGTCTTCATTTAGAGCAGTTTTGATTTAAGTGCATACAGCCAGTAGAATCTCCTCACAGTCTACGTTGAGGAGGAGACGGGATGGAGGCCTATTCACAGGATCTACGGGCTGACATCGGAAGGCTGCTTGACCGCTTCACACCCAACGAATGCACACGCTACTTTACCTCCTCTGGCTATGTAAAGACGTAAACCAAAAACGCTCTAGCTCGGAGAACTGAAAGGTCATCTCTGACGCTGGCTCTTTTTATCTTCGGCATATGCTACGCGCTCATCATGACTGAGGGACCCCACAAGACGATTGTGGCCTTGTTCGGCGCGGTCTCGTAAGGAGAATTATTCTCCTGGCATGAGTTCGGGGTGGATTACAACGTCGTGATAGTGGATATCGCCAAGAAGGCCGGCTACCGGATTGCCCGTTGGCAGTGCTTCAAGCTCGGCTTCCCTGTCATGAGCAGCTCCGTCGCTCTCAGCGCGTTCTACCTCTGGCTGGTCTTTCTGCCCTAACGGAGATTAGGGTTTGCCCTCGACCTTTAGATTGAACGATCCGTCACTCATCACTCGAACGTACAGCGAGTTCACATCAGCAAACACGCCGATGCCTTGTACCGACGCGACAGTTCCCTGCAGGGAGAGCGTCTGATTAATTGATCGATTCAGTGCCGTTCGAAGCAGGTCTCTCACGCGGTCGGTCGCCGAAGTCACACCGAGGACAGCTTCACCCATCACGAGTTCTCTGATGGAAGAGTGGTAGAGCCAATCGGGGCCGCTCTTCGCCAGGAACTGTTCGGAATCGTGGTCCAAACGGAGGCCACCGATTTGGGCGGACTGTGTCAATATGTTCATTTCAGGTTTCCCCACGAAATACAGGTGGCCGGTCGCATCTCCTGCAAAGGCTATCCGCAAGACCACTTGGTTGCCTCCACGACCCAAAATGGCGGCATCAGTGATCTGGATGAAGTCTCCTTTCACGGCGACACGTTTTCCCTTCAACCGCGCCGCAAGTGATTGGGACAGCGAGGGATAGTCCAGCGGAATGTCAGCGACGACGTGGAATCCAGGGGAAGCCGGTCGTGTATCGAGTTGAGGAAGTGCTGCAGTGGCAACAGGTGGTTCGGAACCGAAGACGATCACAGGCGTGGCGATTATGTGCAGCGTGTCATGAAGACTCTGTCTCTCTATCGAGAACTCATGTCGTTTAATCTTTTCGACATTGAGGTGGAGCCACGCGTTCGGTTCCAGTTGTATTGGCGCGCGCAACCCGTTCCATACTTCTTCCACTTGAGGGCGAACCGTGCTCGAAGTAAGTCGTGCAACCGCATGATGGAGGCCGCTTCGTACAGTATCCGTCAATCTGTTCCTGACGTCCTGGGGAAGGTCGGTCGTGGTGACGCGAGAGGTACATGTATCAACGGTGTGAACTGTCACATCGGCGACCGACGCGGACAGACCGTAGTTGGGAGTCATACCGATTGCAACACCACCATGCAGCGTCGTTTTTCGTAACCGCTCCTGGCCGGCGCCACAGTCGGCAGGTGCCTTGACGGTCGGTGTGGGTGCCTGCGTACCGAGGTGAGGATGAAGCTCAGCGGTGAGGGGGAGGCGAGTCCCCGGAAGGTCGATTCCCTTCCACCAATCGCGGAGCATGGCACCTTGATCCTGGCTCATGGATTGGTAGGAGTCGAAACGTTCGGTCGTAAAATCATCCCGTTCCACATAATACTTGTGTTCAACGCCTTTCGAGTGCTTGATGGGGTTGCCTGATTGATCGAACACTTTTGGAATGACGTTCTCATCGTTGACCGTAGCTAGAAACGGCGCGAGGTTCATCTGAACAGGAACGCTGATGGTGGACTCGGTGGCCGAAGAGAGGGGGGGCTGAGTTGCCGGTAACAGTGTCGGCGGTGGTGGGTGAACGACATACTGCTTGGCGATACAGCCCGTCAAGAACAGCAATAAGGATAGGACGATGAGAAAGTTACTTATGGATTTGGGAAACATCTGCTTTCCCCCTTTGAAATAGTCACAGGTAGTGAGTCAAGGTGGTGAAGAAACGAGGGTAGGATACCAGAAACGCACGATTATTTGTCAGGGCCGAAATTAGAGGTGAGCGGGTCCAGGACTCGTAGAAGAATCAGCCTGGCAAGAGATACTTCGTAATCCTTTCCTGCTAATCATCTCCATATGGCCAGTGGGTCGTGGAGGAGGATGCGTTCTTGACAGAATGAAAGGTGTGTTTAGGGATGCATGTTTCGTCATCCGGTTCAGCGATGGTCTCTTCTCAGCCGATAGTTAGGGGAGGTTCGAATCATTCATGGCTTCAATTAGCTGAGGCAGCGACAAGAAGATCAATGGTGATGTGCGAAGGTATGGGCTTCGTGGTGTTGCCCGGTCAGTTTCCGGAGGTCGCAGTGGATGTCGTCGGGGTCGCAACATTCGGTTTCTAGTTGGATGGTCATATGCTTGATGCCGAAGTCCGTCGTAATCCGGTTCTGGATCAGCTGCAGCAACTCCAAAGGGGTACGGTGACGCTCGATCATCACGTGGCTGGTGAGCATGATCAGTCGAGGCTCGACAGCCCAAATGTGAAGATCGTGCACGTTCGTGACGCCGGGGATAGCCTCCATGGTTGCGGCTACCTGAGACGCGCTGATGCCAGGCGGAGTTGACTCCAGCAGGACATCCATCGACTCTTTAAAGATCGGCCAGGCTCCTCGGAGAATGACTCCGACAATCAGTAAGCTCACGAGCGGATCGAGGATCGTCCATCCTGTCAGAAGAATCGCGCCGCCGCTGACAATTACGCCGAGTGAGACCCAAGCATCTCCCAACATGTGCCAGAAGGCACTCCGAATGTTCAAATCATCTTTCGCGCCATGCTGGAGCAAGAGGGCGATCCCGAGATTGGCCACAAAGCTGACGGCGGCGATCACCATCACCCACCCACCGTCGACGGGGACGGGTTGCAGTAATCGCTTCAGGCCGACCAGTGTGATGCCGGCAGCGGTGAGCAACAGAATGAAACTGTTCAGAAACGCTGCGATGATACCGGCTCGATGGTAGCCGAAGGTCCGGCTCTCGGAAGCCGGCCGTGCGGTGAGGAGATGGGCATAGAGTGCGAGAAAGAGCGATCCTTGATCGACAAGGTTATGGCCTGCGTCGCTCATGAGACCGATACTATTGAGAAGCCAGCCGCCAGCAAACTCAGCCGCGATAATCACGGCATTGATGGCCAAGGCCAGTCGGAGCCGTGATTGGAGGTGCGCGTATGAAGCCAACGTCGTCATGAGTTACAGTTTCGCATGAGGCAAGCGACCCGACAAGTCTTGTCGAAGGTTTGAGGAAAATAGTTTGCAGCAGGCTAGCGACCGGGTTGGGGAGAAAGGCGCTCACTCAGGACTGGGTAGGTGGCTTGATCCATTCCTGCATTACCGCTCGAGAGATCTGAGGCGATCACACGCAGGGTGATCCCATCGGGAACGTCCTTTGATGGTGGCACAAAGAATGGAGCTTCAAATGTGCGGCTTCCTTCATCGTAAAACATCTGTAGCCGCTCAATTATTCGGTCTCCGATCAACACCTCTCCATAGATACGGATCTTTCGTGAGTCCCAATCTCCGTGGGGGCGGACGAAGGAGCCGGACAGGGTTCGGACCGAGGCTCGGAGTTTCACGTCGTCTTTGGCGATCAGCGGTTCGGGCGGTGTGGGTCGCTCAATTTGGATGAGGTACCCATGGAGGTGCAGCACGATGCCGTCATGTGTGAGGTCTTGTCCTGGGAGCACGAGTAGAGTCGTACTCGTTTTCTGTAATGCGGCAGGATAGGCCAGCGGCCCTTCAGCCGAGATCTCCACCAATGTTGGTTTGTGTAGCTGCAATGTTGTGGTGAACACTGCGGAGGGGCGAGAGCTGTAGACTGGTTCTTCTATCATGTGCGGTGTGCGCATGATTTGGCTCTGGTCGCCAGACCCGCCCTGCTGCAGACCCGTAGCCAGAATTTGGCCAGTCGCCACCTCCGTGATCGTCACACGCGCTCCACCGACCTCTCGGCCTAACACCATGGCCCCGTGCGCGACGACTCGGACCAGTACCACCGTGGGTTGTGGGCCGTTGAGCGGGATATTGGGAGGTGTTTGACTTCGGACCGGAGTCGAGAGGTAAGAAAGTAGGGTGAGCGAGAAGATCAGTCCCACCAGGGCGAAGGAAGATCGTGTCATTTCACCTTCGTGCCAGGGTCCACTTCTTCTTGAATGGTGAGCAGTCCGCGCACGTCGGCATCGCCAGCAGCCAGTACCATGCCCTGCGACTCGATGCCCATGAGTTTGGCCGGCTTGAGATTGGCGACGATCACGATGGTTTTGCCGACCAGCGCATCCGGTTCGTACTTCTTGCCGATGCCCGCCACGATCTGGCGCTGCTCGGCGCCGAGGGAGACTTGTAGCTTCAACAGCTTCTCCGACTTCGGGACGCGCTCTGCGCTGATGACCTTCGCTGTCTTCAGCTGAATCTTCATAAAATCGTCGATGGTGATCTGGGGCGGTGCGACTGGTGCCGGCACTGCTACTGGAGTTGCCGCACCTGCCAATGTTGTGGCCGGAGTTATCGTGGCTGCGGCAGGAATCGGTTGTGGAGTTGTTGATGTGTCGCTCACTGGTGTCGCTCCTTTTTTCGATGACGCTTTCTTTTCTATCTTAACGTTTTCTTTTAAGTTTATGCCGAGGGTATCTGATGCGGTGATTTCAATGCGCGGGAACAGCGGGGCGCTCTTGGTAATCGGGAGGTCAGACACGGGGCTGTTCCACTCATAGGCGGAGGCCTGAAGGGCTTTGGAAAAGTCGACGTGGTAGCCGAGTTGTCGGGCCAGTTGTTCCATCGTCTGCGGCATGAAGGGATGGAGCAAGACGGCCAGCAGGCGCAGGGCACGGGCGGAGTGATTAAGGACGGTCTTCAGCTTCGGCGCATCCTCCGGATTCTTGGCCAGCTTCCATGGCGCGGCCTTGTCGATGTATTCGTCGCAGAGGCTGACGAGTTCACCGATCGCCTGCAGATTGTCGCGGAAGGTCAGCGCGTGGAAGCCTCGTTCCAATGTCGCTGGCAATTGCGTAGCAGCCCGGGCGATCTTCTCTTCGAGTTCCGGCAGCGCGGGCGGTCCGCTTGCGGGAATGTTACCATCCGCGAAGCGCTCGATCATCGTGAGCGTGCGGCTGAGCAGATTGCCGATGCCGTTGGCCAGGTCGCTGTTGAGACTGGTAACCATCGCGCTCTGCGAGAAATCTCCGTCCTGCCCGAAGGGCACTTCGCGCAAGAGGAAGTAGCGGAAGGCATCGACGCCGTAGCTCTCAACCATCTTATTGGGATCGACGACGTTGCCACGGCTCTTGGACATTTTCTCGCCATCGACCGTCCACCAGCCATGGGCAAAGATGGTTTCCGGCAACGGCAGGTTCAGCGCCATGAGCATCGTGGACCAATACACGGCGTGGGTCGTCAGGATGTCTTTCCCGACAAGATGGACATTAGCAGGCCAAAATTGGTTTCCCGTCGGCTTCTCTCTCGGGAGATATTCCAACGCGGACATGTAATTCACCAGCGCATCGAACCAGACATAGGTGACGTAGTTATTGTCGAACGGCAGTTCGATCCCCCAGGAGAGCCGTGACTTTGGTCTCGAGATCGAGAGGTCGCCTAGTTTTTGGGTTTGCAAGAACCCGAGGACTTCGTTGCGTCGCGACTCTGGGCGAATAAAATTCGGATGCGCCTTGATGTGCTCGATCAAGCGGTCCTGATATTGCCCCATTTTGAAGAAGTAGTTGTGCTCGCTGAGCTGTTCGACGGGGCGCTTGCAGTCTGGACAGAGTCCGGACTCCACGTCTTTCTCAGTCCAGAACCGCTCATCGAACGTGCAGTACCAACCGGTGTACGAATCCTGATAAATGAGATTCTTGTCGTAGAGCTCCTGAAGATATCGTTGGACAATGGATTTGTGCTCGAGATCCGTCGTTCGAATGAACGCATCGTTCGAGATGTTGAGGCGTTGCCACAATGTTTGAAACTGAGGCGCAAGCTTATCGCAGTGGGCCTGAGGGTCGATGCCGGCTTTGGCGGCGGCCTGTTGAACTTTCTGGCCATGTTCATCGAGACCGGTCAAAAAGAAGACCTCACGACCACGTAGCCGCCAGTAGCGCGCCAGCACGTCGGCCGCGATGGTGGTGTAGGCATGGCCGATGTGTGGGACATCATTGACGTAGTAAATCGGAGTGGTGATGTAGAAGGGGTTCGCGTCTGTCATATCGCGGGCAAGATATCAGGTTGGCGTCGCTTTTGGCTAGGTTGCGGCTCCGGCGGGGACTAGGCCGAGCGCTTCGCGCAGGCGAAGGAATGTCGTTTCCAGTGCCATCTGCACGTTGAGGTGTCGCGTGGCTTGCTGTTCGGTACGCTCGATATCATTCAAGAGGGTCAGGAGAGCATCGATGTCTGCTCGCTGGGCGTATCGTCGCAGGTCTGTGATGTAGTCGAGGTGAAGGAGTTGATCATGATCTCCATCGACGATGACGATGACCAGATCGCGAATCCATCGGGTGAGCCATGCGAGGGTTTCCTCGCCACGGTCTGTCTTTGCCAAGCTTTCCGCTGCCGAGAGGATGGTCGCGCTTGACATCAAACTTTCCGGCTTCACCAACGCCAGGCATTCTTGTTGTCGCGCGCGAACGTCTGCCACATTCGCCGTGAGCGCTTCTCCAATACGGCCATCGGCGAAGACCGCCAGGAAACGGGCGTCGGCAGGAGGAAGCTCCCGCTTGAGGATCAATGCCGCCTCAACTTGGGTGCGGGCGGGCGTCGTGAAACGGAGTGCTTGGCAGCGTGATCGAATGGTGATCGGAAGCGCCTGGAGCCGGTTGGTGACGAGGATAAAGAGACTATCACCGGGAGGTTCTTCCAAGGTCTTGAGGAGCGCGTTCGCTGCACCGATCGTCAGGCGGTCCGCGTCGTCAATCAGGCAAATCTTTCGCTCCCCGATGAGTGGACGATAGACGAACTGTTGTTCGATCTCCCGCACCTGCTCGATTTTGATTTGCGGCGTGGCGGCTTTTGGATCGGGCTCGATGACAAAGTGATCCGGGTGCGTCCGAGCGGCTATCTGAAGGCAGGATCGGCAACGGCCACAGCTGTCCTGAGCTTCTGTTCGTGAGGGTTGCTCGCAGTTGAGGGCTTGAGCCAGTCGCACGGCGGTCATCAACTTTCCGATCCTGGCTTCGCCATAGAACACATACGCATGGGCCAGTCGTCTATTGCACAACGTCGCTTGAAGGAGGGAGATGGGTTGCTCGTGGCCTGTGATATCGGCGAAAGGCATGGGCTATCGGTGTCTCGATGTCCGTTTGCGATGGGTCTTGAGCCAGTTCATAACCAGTTCTTCTACGGTCTGGGTCACCGACTCCAGCGGTTGTGCGGAATCGATTACCATGATGCGCCGAGGTTCTTGTCGTGCCAATACGTGAAATCCCGCCTGGACTTTCCGGTGGAACCGCTCGGCTTCTCGATCGAGTCGATTTTGGGTGGCAGCGCGACCACGGCGTCGGCTGAGTCCGACAGTGACGGGGACGTCGAAGAGCAACGTGAGTTGAGGGGCCAGTTTCCCGGTCGCCCAGTCGTTCATTGTGCGCAATATTCGTAGGTCCAATCCCCGTCCATATCCCTGATAGGCCATCGTCGAGTCTGAGAATCGATCACAGACGACCGTCACTCCGCGTGCGAGTGCGGGTTTGATGACGTGATCCACATGCTGGCGTCTGGCCGCGAAAATAAGGTAGGCTTCCGTTTCAGGGGCGATGGTTTCCCCCGAATGGTCGAGCATGATGCTGCGCAGACGTTCGGCGAGAAGCGTCCCTCCCGGTTCTCGGGTATACAGCACGTCTAGGCCTTGCGCGGTCAGCCACTCGCAGAGTCTTCGAGCTTGTGTCGTTTTTCCGCTTCCTTCACCGCCTTCCAGCGTCATGAAGATGCCCGTCGATTTTCTTGCTGTTCTACCCATTGGCAATTTTCATTTGCAGTCGCAATCGGGGAGCGATCCTATGTCAGGTCGAGGCGAATAGCAAGACCAGTACCTTTTTTAGATTCACCAGATCTAAGCACATAACCCGTTGAAATTTACAATAAAATGCTTGCGAGGTCTGTCAGGGACTCTGTAAGATGAATCACGCAATGCTCTCCCCAATGGCTGGGTGTCGGTGATTCATGCTCAAGGTCGCGCTAAGACGCTATTTTCTCACAGGCCTCCTCCTTGTCACCCCTATTTGGGGCACGATTCTCATCCTAAAGACCCTATTCGTTGCGGTAGACGGCATCTTGGGCGAAGCCGTCGCAGAATTGGTGCCGGATCACTATATTCCCGGCCTAGGGATCATCACGCTGGTTCTGCTCATCTTTTTAGTCGGGTTGTTTGCGGCGAACTTCATCGGGCGTCAGATTGTGGGGCATTGGGAAGATTGGCTCAACCGGCTGCCTCTCGTCAGGGGGATTTATTCCACGTTGAAGTCCATGATGGACATTCTGTCTTTTTCGGAGCGAGGGTCGTATCGTCGAGTGGTCTTGATTCAATTCCCAAAGAACGGCCATTATTGTTTTGCGTTTGTAACTGGCATGACGAAAGGCGAGACCACGGCACTGGGCCAGGAAGCGCTCATTCATGTGTACGTGCCTACCTCGCCCAATCCGACGTCGGGTTATTTCCTCTTAGTGCCGGAAGGGGAAGTGATATCTGTTGATATCAGTATTGAAGAAGCCATGAAACTGATTGTATCGGGTGGCCTCTATACGCCATCCGGTGCTATGGCTTCGGCCCTGAAGGGAGAGCCGAAGTGGAGTCAGGTCAAACAGCCAGATGCCGGTGTGCCGATCGGATAAATACGGGGTCCTGATACTCAATTGCGGTTCTCTTATTTCCGGAGTCTTCGATGAAACAATCAGTGGATCAATGCACAACGGTCTCGCGTATTCCTGGCTTAGGCGTGATTGTGATGGCGGCTGGGTTGGGCAAACGGATGAAGTCCACCCAAGTCAAAGTGTTGCATCATGTCGCGGGTCAGCCGATGGTTCTCTACGCTGTTGATGTGGCGCTCCAACTCGCGGGTCATCGTATTGCGGTTGTGGTTGGGCATCAATCCGACAAGGTTCGGCACGTGATTGGGGCAGGTATTGCCGGCAAGCTGGGATCAAAGTCTGTGAGCATCGTCGAGCAAGCCGAGCAACTCGGGACCGGCCATGCGGTACTGCAAAGCCGCCCCGTGTTTTGTCTGGGCGACGAGGCGCATCCGACGAGTTATCTTATCTTGAACGGGGACACTCCGTTGCTAAAGGAAGAGACGGCGCGGGAACTATTGCGAGCCCATCAATCCCAGAGCGCCACTGTGACGATTCTGACGGCGATGCTCGATGATCCCAGCGGCTATGGTCGAGTCATTCGCCGACAGTCCGGCGGATCTCACCAGAGTGAAATCACTTCGTCCGATGTGCTGAAGATCGTAGAAGATCGTGATGCCACCTCGGTCGAACGGGCTACCAAGGAAATCAACGTAGGGACGTATGTCGTGTCTGGAGATTTTCTCTTCGAGGCCCTGGATAAGCTAGAGCCACGCAACGCGCAGAATGAATACTATCTGACGGATATTGTTCGGATGGCGGTTGACCAGGGGCGGCGTGTTGCGGCGGTGACCCTTCAAGATCCCGACGAGGGGCTGGGAGTCAATACTAGGCAACAGCTGGCGGCTGCGGAGCAGGTCGTCCGTCAGCAGATTCGCGAGTACTGGCTTGACGCCGGAGTCACGATGCGGGATCCTGGCTCCGTGTGGGTTGACGCTGGAGTCACCATTGGAAGAGATACCGTGCTGTATCCACACGTGAGTCTCGAAGGCAAAACCAGTATCGGTGAAGGGACGACAATCCGTTCCGGGGTCCGTATCACCGATTGTGTGATCGGCAATCACGTCGAGATTTTAGACTCCTGCGTGCTTGCTGAGTCGGAAGTGCATGATGATGCACATCTCGGTCCGTTCGTGCATCTTCGTCCAGGTGTGGTGGTCAGGCGGAAAGCGAAAGTCGGAAATTTTGTCGAGATGAAGAACACCGAATTGGGTGAAGGCTCCAAGGCTAATCATCTCAGTTATTTGGGTGATGCCACGATCGCAGAAGGGGTTAATATCGGCGCCGGCACCATCACCTGTAACTACGACGGAGCGCGAAAGCATCGAACGGTGATCGGCAAGAATGTGTTTCTGGGAAGCGATACGCAGCTGATTGCACCGGTGACGATTGGAGAGGGATCGGTGGTGGCGGCGGGGACGACCGTGACGCAGAACGTCCCGGCTGATTCATTGGCGATCGCCCGTGTATTACAAGTCAATCGAGTTGGGTGGGCAGCGAAACGTCGGGTGTTGCTGACCGCTGGGATACCGAGCTACGACTCGACAAAGGCTGCCAGCGGGCCGAAGAAACAGAAGAATAAAAAAGCTTCGAGCAACTTAAAAAAAGGACGCGCAAAGTCATCGAAACGTTGATTACGGTCTGAGTGTCGTTATTTACCGGTCATCCTAGTGAGACCTGGAGTAACTGTTATGTGTGGAATCGTCGGATATGTTGGCAATCAAGATGCGGTCCCGATTCTCATCGGGGGATTGGCGAAGTTGGAGTACCGTGGGTACGACTCCTCTGGAGTCGCCGTCATGGAGGGGGAGAAAATTGTCGTCAGGCGGAGTGTGGGCAAGCTGGTCAATCTTCAAAATTCGCTCAAGGCGAAAGAGCTCAAGGGGACGGTCGGAATCGGCCATACTCGCTGGGCGACCCATGGGAAGCCTTCAGAGCAGAATGCCCATCCGCATCGGTCCAAAGGCTGCGTGTTGGTCCACAACGGGATTATTGAAAACTACCAGCAACTCAAACAGCAATTGGAAAAAGACGGCTACAAATTTGTATCGGAAACCGATACGGAGGTCGTCGCGCATTTGATCGATAAATACCTTCAGAAAGGGAAGCTGCTGGCTGATGCCGTACGGTTGGCGACGAAAGATGTGAGTGGCAGTTACGCACTGGCCGTCATGTCAGAGCGAGAACCTGGGACGTTGATTGCCGCGCGGTCCGGATGCCCGTTGGTGGTTGGGCGGACCAAGCACGCCTCGTACATCGCTTCTGATGTCATGGCGATGCTCGCGCACACGCGCGAAGTGACCTATCTCGAAGAAGGGGATGTGGCGGTCGTCACTCAAGACGACCTGCATCTCACCGACGTCGACGGCCATGCTGTCTCGCGCAAATCAACGAGGATTACCTGGGATGCGTCGGCGGTGGAGAAGAGCGGCTATCCGCACTTCATGCTGAAAGAAATTCACGAACAACCTCAGACAATCCTTGATACGATGCGCGGACGGTACTCCTATGAGACTGGCGAAGCAGATCTACCGGACATCGGGCTCACACCGAAAGAGTTTGCAGCGGTTGAGCGGATTTGGATCGTCGCCTGTGGCACCTCTTGGCATGCAGGCCTGGTCGGGAAATATTTATTTGAAGAAATGGTTCGTACACCGGTTCAGGTGGATATCGGGAGCGAGTTTCGGTATCGCGATCCGCTCGTCGGGAAGAACGATCTATTTGTCACAATTTCTCAGTCCGGAGAGACGGCTGATACGCTGGCTGCTGCGCGAGAAGCAAAGGGAAAAGGGGCGCGTGTGGTCTCCATCGTGAACGTTGTCGGCAGCACCTTGGCGCGTGAGTCAGATGGGGTGCTGTACACGCATTGCGGGCCGGAAATCGGCGTCGCATCGACCAAAGCGTTTACCGCGCAGCTCACGGCGCTGTATTTGCTGGCCTTGCATTTTGCCAGAGTTCGTAATGTGATGAAGGTTGCAGACGGAAAAGCCTGGTTAGATCGGTTGGTACAGTTGCCGGTATTAGTCAAGCGCGTGCTGCAGCGAGAGGCTGAAATTGTGGCGATTGCTAAGCGATATTACAAGAAGCGTAACTTTTTATTCTTAGGACGCGGGATCAACTATCCGATCGCACTGGAAGGCGCGCTGAAGCTGAAAGAGATTTCTTATATCCATGCCGAAGGCTATGCGGCAGGCGAGATGAAGCATGGCCCGATTGCGTTGCTCGATAAGGATATGCCGGTCGTGGTTTTGGCGCCCCGAGACAAACTGTATGACAAAACCGTCAGTAATCTAATGGAAGTAAAAGCGCGACACGCACCGGTGATTGCCTTCGTGGCAGAAGGAGAGCGGGAGCTCGGCAAGATTGCGGATGCGGTGTTTACCGTTCCTGATACCCACCCGCTGATCTCGCCGATGTTGTTTACCATCCCGCTTCAGCTCCTTGCGTATCATATCGCCGTATTGCGTGGGGCGGACGTCGATCAGCCGAGGAATCTCGCCAAGAGTGTGACGGTAGAATAGCCGGATGTTGAAACTGGCCTTCAGCGGCGTTCAAGGTCGTCCCTCTCTCTGCGAAGTACCTCAGAGGGTAGCCCTCAGTCTCGGGACTTCCTGTGGCCTTGCCGGAAGATCATTTTGAATATCCTTAGGGAGAGGAAAAAGAGAAAGAAATGGAGATTACGCAGCAGGATGTCGAGAAGGTGGCGCAGCTGGCGAGATTGGCGGTGAGCACTGCTGAAAAAGAGACATTTGCCAAGCAGTTGACCCAGATTCTCGGGCATGTCGATACGTTGAGTCAGTACGACACGACGGGAATCGGACCGACCGCCACGGTCATGGGACACGTGAATGTGTTTCGTGAGGATCTTGTGCGCCCATCACTGTCTTCAGAAAAGGCGTTGGCGAATGCGCCAGAGCGTGAAGTGGATGGGTTTGTTGTTCCTAAAATTCTAGAGGAGCGTTAATCGTCAGGTAGCCGACTCGCACGTTGACCACAACGAAAGCACGCAGCGATTGGCGAATAACGGAAAGATACATGTTTCGACAAATGTTACGTTCGAAAATTCACCGTGCCACAGTGACAGGGGCCCATCTCGAGTATGAAGGCAGCCTGACAATCGATCAAGACTTAATGGAGGCGGCCGGGATCCTCCCCTATGAGGCGATTGTCTGCTCGAACTTGAATAACGGCGAGCGATTCATGACCTATGCGATCAACGGTACGCGAGGAAAAGGGGAGATCATTTTGAATGGGCCCACCGCTCGAAAGGCGGCAGTCGGGGATCAGATCATCATCTTTTGTTATGAGTATTACAGCGAAGAAGAGATCAAGAAGCACACCCCCAAGATCGTCCGGGTAAATGAAAAAAATCGAATTGTGGCGGTGAGCTGATAAGCCACGGACAGGCTAACCAATGAGGCGTCCTGTCGGTTCGTGCGCAGATCACCAGTCGGGAACGAGAGGTTCATGTCCCTTCATAAACTAACCCTCTGTGAGCTTCAGAAACAATTCCAGGCAGGGGAAGTGACAGCTACAGAGATCGTGCGCGCTTACTTCTTGCGCATTGGTCATGTGGAGCCAAAAGTAAAGGCTTTCGTCACTCAAGCGAAAGAATCAGCCTTCATGGAGGCTGAGGTTTTGGACCGAAAGCTCAAGGGATGGCGGAAGACCCTGCCGCTCACCGGAATGCCTCTGGCCATCAAGGATAATATCTGTACGGAGGGCATCTCTACGACCTGTAGCTCTCGCATGTTGCAGAATTTCGTCCCGCCGTACGATGCAACGGTGATCGCCAAGTTGCGTGCGCAAGAGTACATATTGTTAGGTAAGACGAATTTAGACGAATTTGCGATGGGATCATCAACGGAGAATTCCGCGTTCGGCCCCAGCCGGAATCCTTGGAATCTGCACTGTGTGCCGGGAGGATCAAGTGGAGGATCGGCCGCGGCAGTGGCGGCAGAGGAATGTGTGGCGGCGCTTGGCTCAGACACCGGCGGATCCATCAGGCAGCCGGCAGCCTTCTGTGGCGTGGTCGGACTGAAGCCGACGTATGGACGGGTCTCGCGGTATGGGTTGGTCGCGTTTGCCTCCTCGCTGGATCAAATCGGGCCGATCACGAGAGATGTATCCGATTCGGCGTTTCTTCTTCAGGCCATTGCAGGTCATGATCCGATGGATTCCACGTCGGTCGACCGCCCTGTTCCAGATTATATGAAAGCGCTGCAAAAACGGGATCTCAAAACTGTGAAGGTCGGTGTGCCGGTTGAGTTTTTTACCGAAGGACTCGATCAGGATGTCGAACAGTCGGTCAGAGCGGCGATTGGGGAACTAAAGGCTCTTGGAGCTGAGATCAAGGAAATCCGTCTACCAAGGACCGACGCAGCTGTGGCGGTGTACTATGTGATTGCCACGGCAGAAGCCAGCTCGAATCTTGCTCGTTTCGATGGGGTAAAGTTCGGTTTTCGTGCCAAGGAGACCAAGGATCTTCTCGATCTCTACATGAAAACGAGACAGGAAGGGTTTGGCCCGGAGGTGAAGCGTCGGATCATGCTGGGGACCTATGTGCTCAGCGCCGGGTATTACGATGCGTACTATGGGAAAGCTCAAGCCGTACGAACGTTGGTCTGCCAGGATTTCGACGCTGCGTTTAAAGAAGTCGATCTCATTGTGACCCCGGCGACACCGACTCCGGCCTTCAAGCTTGGTGAAAAGAGCGAAGATCCGCTACAGATGTACCTCTCCGATATTTTCACG
This sequence comes from Nitrospira sp., assembly GCA_005116955.1. Lineage (GTDB taxonomy): Bacteria > Nitrospirota > Nitrospiria > Nitrospirales > Nitrospiraceae > Nitrospira_D. The sequence continues at coordinate 188,663 of SWDI01000006.1, forward strand.
ATCTCGGTCAATCTGGCTGGATTGCCGGCGATTGCTCTGCCCTGCGGCTTCAGTAAAGAGGGACTTCCGATCGGGCTGCAATTGATCGGGCGAGCGTTCGAAGAAGAGACGATACTTCGAGCGGCCCATGCGTATGAGCAATCGACGCAATGGCATCTTAAGAAACCGACGATACGGTAGACCGGTGCAGTCAGAGGACAGCGGAGAAGGATGCGGAGAGAGGGCAGATGGATGGAGATGACTCACCACGACAAGAGGCAATTATGACGATTGTTGAGATCGCGGCACTCCTCGTAGCTGTAGTATTTGCCGTGCTGGTTGGATATCTCGTCCCCGTCTTGATGCAGGTTCGAAAGACAGTCGCTGAGTCCGAACAGCTGCTGGCCAAGATGAACACTGAGCTGCCTGCCCTGGTGGTTGAATTGCGTGCGATAAGCCAGAATTTGAACGACGTAACAAGTCAGGCACGCGAGGGAGTTGAGCATGCGGCCGTCTTGCTCCACGCGGTAGGTGAAATCGGCGAGTCTGTGCAACAAGTCCATAATGTCGTTCGTGGTTCAAGCGGGACGCTGTTGAACAATATGGCGAGCATGGTTGCGGGCTTCAAAGCAGCCACTCACGTCGTACGGGAACGCATGAAACATGAGGGAGGGACACACAATGGCGGATGAACGAGGATCATCAGCGGCGGTCTTTTTGGCTTTTCTGAGCGGGGCAGCGATGGGTGCGGTTGCGGCATTGTTGTTGGCGCCAGAAACAGGGAGCGAATCGCGTGATCGACTCCGGGGGTATGCCCGTCGTGCGGAACACGATCTTCGAGATCTTGCTGGGCGTGCCGGCGAGGTGTTTGAAGAAGCCGTTGATCAGGGCAAGGAGTTTGTCGAAACGAAGCAGTCGGTGCTGCGAGAGGCATTCGATGCTGGACGTGAAGCCATGAGACGCGAGCGCGGTCGCACATCCGATGAGGGGCCTGATCGAGGATGATTTTTGAGACGGTCATCGGAGTGGAGGTCCACGCACAGCTGCGGACCAACTCCAAGATGTTCTGCGGGTGCGGCACGACATTTGGTCTGTCAGCCAACAGTCAGACCTGTCCGGTCTGTCTTGGTCTGCCAGGCAGCTTGCCCGTCATCAATCAAACGGCAGTCGAAATGGCGGTTCGTGCCGGTTTGGCGCTGCACTGTACGATTGCAGCGAACAATCGATTCGCGAGAAAGAACTATTTCTACCCGGATCTACCCAAGGGGTATCAGATTTCCCAATATGAGTCCCCGATTTGTGAACATGGGTGGATTGAGATTCGTGATGGTAGCGGGACTAGACGAATCCGTATCCGTCGTGCGCATTTGGAAGAGGATGCCGGGAAAAACATCCATGAGACCGGTACCAGTGGGAGTCGGGTCGATCTAAACCGCGCCGGCACGCCGCTGCTGGAAATCGTGACGGAACCGGACATGCATTCGGCTGACGAGGTGGTGGCCTATCTCAAAGGGCTGCGAGACATCCTCATGTACCTTGACGTTTGTGACGGCAACATGGAGGAGGGGAGCTTCAGGTGTGAGCCAAACTTGTCGCTGCGTCCCTCTGGCCAGAAGGAGTTTGGGACGAAAGTCGAACTGAAGAACATCAACTCCTTCAAGTATGTGAAGGATGCAGTTGAGTATGAGATCAAGCGGCAGACCAAAGTGTTGACTGAGGGAGGCAAGATTCGTCAGGAAACGAGGCTCTGGAATATCGAACGTGGTGAAACGGCAGTCATGCGTTCCAAAGAGGAAGCCCATGACTACCGCTATTTCCCTGATCCGGATCTGGTGCCGTTGAAGTTGGATCAAGCGTGGATCGATGGATTCCGTAGCCGCTTGCCCGAACTACCGGCTGTGCGGACGAAGCGATTCGTTTCGGACTATGGGTTGCCGGAATATGACGCCACTATCCTGACGGCTTCGAAGGGCATGGCGGATTATTTCGAAGCCTGCGTGAAGCAGTTCCCTCAACCTAAGATCGTAAGTAATTGGGTGATGGGAGAGTTGATGCGAGAGTTGAATAACTCCGGGACTGATATTGCAGTGTCGCCTGTCACGCCTGAACGGTTGGTGAGTCTATTGCAGCTGGTGGACAGAGGGGTCATCAGCTTGAAAGTCGCCCGTGAAATCTTTCCGGAACTCTATAGCAGTGGGAAGGCTCCCGAACAGATTGTGCAGGAAAAAGGGTTGACGCAGGTTTCTGACGAAGGGGCGCTAGAACAGATCATTGCTGAAGTATTGAGCAAGAATCCAGCGCAGGTTGCGCAGTTCAAAGAGGGGAAACAACAAGTATTGGGATTTTTGGTCGGACAGGTGATGAAGGCGAGCGGGGGAAAAGCGAATCCGGGGAAGGTGAATGAGTTGTTAAGGAAGAAACTGAGGTGAGAGCTAACTTGCCAACTGGAGCGGAGAGATTATGAGCGCGATTAGAGAAATCAAGGGCAGACAGATCATCGATTCACGTGGGAATCCGACGATTGAAGCCGAAGTGACGCTCGAAAGCGGTGCGAAGGGGCGGGCGGCTGTGCCATCTGGTGCATCAACCGGGGAAAAGGAAGCGATCGAACTCCGCGACGGTGATAAGAAACGGTGGATGGGAAAGGGCGTCTCCAAGGCGGTTGTGAATATCAGCAAGGTTATTGCCCCAGAATTGCTTGGTAAGGAAGCATTCGACCAGGCTGGCGTCGATCAGGCCATGATTAAGTTGGATGGGACGAAAACCAAAAGTAAGCTGGGCGCCAACGCGATTTTGGGTGTTTCATTGGCTGTGGCGAAGGCCTCGGCGAATGAAACAGGGCAGCCACTCTATCGTTATCTCGGCGGGGCGAATGCCCGTGTGCTTCCCGTACCGCTCATGAACATCATCAACGGCGGAGCCCATGCCGATAATCGCTTGGACCTCCAAGAGTTCATGATCATGCCGATAGGCGCAAGCCGATTCAGCGAAGCCCTCCGCATGGCCACCGAGGTCTTTCATTCGTTAAAGGCTCTCTTGAAGAAGAAGGGGCTCAACACGGCCGTGGGGGATGAAGGTGGGTTCGCCCCAGATCTGCAATCGAACGAAGAAGCGCTGAGTCTGATCTCTCAGGCAATCGAGGAAGCGGGTTATAAGGTCGGGCGAGATATCGCGTTGGCGTTGGACTGCGCGGCGAGCGAATTCTATGACAAGGGACGGTATGTGCTCGAAGCGGAAAAGAATCCGGAGCGTTCGTCGGATGAGATGATCAGCTACTACGGCAAGCTTCTGGATCGTTATCCGATCCTTTCCATCGAAGACGGGTTGAGCGAGCTGGATTGGAAGGGGTGGAAGATCCTCACCGAGAAGCTGGGCAAACGGGTGCAGCTTGTCGGGGACGACATCTTCGTCACGAACGTCGAAATCTTTTCGAAGGGCATCAAGGAGGGAATCGGGAATTCGATTCTGATCAAGCTCAATCAGATCGGGACCCTGACGGAAACCTTGGATGCGATCGAACTTGCGAAGCGATCAGGCTATACAGCGATCATTTCCCACCGGTCCGGTGAGACTGAAGATACCACGATTGCGGACGTGGCGGTTGCGACGAATAGCGGATTGATCAAGACGGGATCCTTATCCCGCACGGATCGTGTGGCGAAATATAACCAATTGCTCAGAATCGAAGAAGAGCTGGGAGCCGTGGCGCTCTATCGTGGTCGAGAGGCCGTGCAGGTCAGGGCCTAGCTGGTTCTGTCGCCGCCGGATGCACAGATGATTATCAAACAGAATCGTGGACGGCAATGGCTGGAATGGCGGCAGCGTGTCCTGATCGCCATGCAGGTGCTCGGCGCGGGTGGCTGTGTATGGTTATTCGTGGCGTTGTTTTCCGGAGACATGGGCCTCACTCGGTATCTCTCTATGCGCGATCATGCATGGAATCTGGAACAGGAGCTCTCGACCTTACGCCGAGAAAGTGCCACATTGCAGCACGATATTACCCGTCTCCAGCATGACCCCGCTAAAATTGAGCAGTTGGCTCGAGAACAGTTGGGGTACGTGCGTAAGGGAGAGACTGTCTATCAGTTGGTGCCAGACCCTGACAAGAAATTGGAGTCGTTGTCAAAACCATGAAGTTTGGAACAGTTGCGATCATCGGGCGGTCCAACGTCGGCAAGTCGACGCTGCTCAATTGCCTGCTAGGTGAAAAAATCTCGATTGTGTCGAGTAAGCCCCAGACCACAAGGACCCGCATTATGGGTGTCGTGCATGTGGACGGAGCACAAATTGCCTTTCTCGATACGCCGGGGCTTCATAAACCCGAGCACTTGCTCAATCGTCGAATGCTGCGTACTGCCGTGGAGACCTTGGAAGATGCGGATCTCTTGTACATGCTGATGGATGCAACCAGTCTTCCGGGTCCCGGAGATCTGATCGCTATCAAGCATATGAAGGAGGCATTGGCCAAACGGCTGCGTCCAGTCATCCTTGTCATCACGAAAATTGATATTGTCAACAAGCAGAAACTGCTCCCAACTCTTGAACGGTATGGCAAACTCTTCGCATGGACGGAGGTGGTGCCGGTTTCTGCTCAGGTCGCCGACAATATTGATCGGTTGCTGGCCGTGACGGTTCCCTATCTTCCGTCGGCAGAAGGAGCCTACGGCGACGATGTGATGACCGATCAGACCATGAGAACGCTGGCGGCTGAGATGATCCGTGAGAAGGTGCTGCAAGAGACGGAGGAGGAGGTGCCGTATGCGGTCGCAGTCGAGATCGATGAATTCGTCGAGGAGGGCAAGCTGGCGAAGATTCGGGCGTCAATTTTGGTGGAGCGAGAATCGCAGAAGGGCATCCTGATAGGCAAACACGGAGAGCGTTTGAAATTGATCGGCACACAGGCCAGGCTGGACATGGAACGGTTGTTCGGCATGAAAGTGTTTCTGGAGCTGTGGGTGAAGGTTAGAAAATCTTGGCGTGAGGACGAGCAGACCTTGGTGGAGTTGGGTTATTAGGGAATGATGCAGCCGATGGAACGACCAATAGAGCCGCACGCACCGGACCAGCGACCGCACCAGTCCGAACGCGATGTGCTGCGTGAAGTTTTGCGTGATCAGACTGAACGTGGGCAGACGAAATCGGACATTGTGATCCAGTCCGTACAAAAGTTGCTGCGACGCGGAGCCATCACGAACCTCTCCAAGATGTTGGGGCGTATGCACCCCGCCGACATCGCCAAAGTCGTGACCCATCTCTCCTCTCCGAAGGAAAAACGAGAGATCTTCGAACTAGTCCGCGGCGAAGGCAAGCGTGGACAAGCGCTCAGTGAGCTCGACGGCGAAAGCATCCAGCAAGTACTCGCAGATCTATTGCATTCTGACATTGCATGGCTCTTGAAAGACCTCGGCCCCGACGACGTGGCGCACATTCTCGGATTTCTTCCTGAAGAGCGCAGCAAAGAGATTCTCGCCCTCATGAAGACCGAGGATTCGTCCGAGGTTGCCGATATCCTTAAATATCCAAAGGATACGGCCGGCGCGATCATGACCACAGAGTTCTTTTCCTTGCCGGAGGATGCCACGGCACAGGAAGCGATCCGTCGGTTACAGCAAGCCACTGATGCGGAAATGGTGTTCTATATTTATGTGACGGACAAGGACGATCGTCTGGTTGGTGTCCTCTCACTCCGACAGCTGATCACGGTCCCTCCGACGACGCCACTGAAAAATATCATGGCCCGAGAGGTGATGAGTGTGGCGATCGACTTGGATCAAGAAGAAGTCGCACGCCAGGTGGCCAGCTATAACTTGTTGGCGATTCCGGTGGTGGAACGGGATGGCAAACTCGTGGGCATCATCACGGTGGATGATGTGGTCGATGTGATCCGAGAAGAAGCGACCGAAGACATGTTGAAAATGGCCGGGGCAATTGAGGAAGACACGGGCTTGAAGCCTTCGAGCTTCGGCTCGGCGAAACTGCGGTTGCCATGGCTCTTTACCAACCTAGTCGGCAGTCTCCTGTCCGGTGCGATCCTCTGGCATTTCCGTTATACGATCCAGGAGGTGGTGTCGATCGTGAGTTTTATTCCTGTGATTGCGGCGATGGGTGGGAATGTGGGGTTGCAGTCCTCGACGCTGATTATCCGAGGGTTGGCCACCGGCTCTGTGGAACTCACTCATGTATGGCCTATCTTTTTTCGTGAAGCGAAGATCGGCTTGGTTATGGGGGTGGCCTGCGGTGTGACGCTGACACTGGTTGCCTGGGTTTTGCATCAAGGGTTTTTGGGCATGGTCCTCGGAGCTTCGCTGATCACTGCATTTTTGGTGTCGACCAGCATGGCGACGATTATGCCAATTCTGCTCAAACGCGTGGGGGTCGATCCGGCCGTTGCTGCCGGTCCTTTTGTCACGACAGCAAACGATATCACTGGAATTACAATCTATCTGACCTTGGCCACTCTTTTCTTGGACTATCTCCGGTGACACGGACTGGTGCATCCTTGTGCCTCAACCGAGGTTGGGAGGGGAGAGAGCTGTGCCTCTGGTAAAGACGACTGCGATCATTTTACGGAGCCGCAAGTGGGGGGATGCCGATCGAATCGTCACCGTGTACTCCAAGAGTTTGGGTAAAATCAGAGGGGTCGCCCGTGGTGCCCGTCGTCAGAAAAGCCGATTTGGGGCCGCGATCGAACCATTTAGTGTGTGTCGTCTGAATCTGTTTGAGAAAACAGGGGACTCCCTGTTTCGAATTTCGCAGGTCGATTTGGTACGATCTTCTCAAGTGTTGCGGGAAGACCTTCGCTTGATGGCATCGGCGGCGCGAATGGTCAATGTTGTCACCGCGATCACTCCGGATGGAGATCCGGACCCCCGTTTGTTTGATAGCCTGGAGCAAGGCCTTGCCTCGCTCCAGGAAAGTGAAGACCCGACCTTTACGGCGCTCCTGTTTCAGATCAGACTGCTGGGACTGACGGGGTTTCGCCCGCAGACCGATCATTGCGCCGCCTGCGGGAAGACGCACTTCGTTGGAGAACCTCAATTTTCTCCAATCGCCGGAGGTCTTGTGTGTCTGACCTGCGCCGCGCGTCAACGAGTTCGATGTGTCGCATTCTCACGAGGCAGCCTGTTGTTTCTCCAGCAAGCCATTCGGCTGGCGCCTACGGTACTCACGCGGTTGCGAGCAACGGGGCAAGTGCGAAATGAGGTGGAGGAAGCGATTGAAGGGTATGTCACGGTGGTTGCCGGGAAACGGCTGCCACCGGTTGACTTCCTGTCACTCGCATCGCCAGGATGAGCAAGACACGATGAGAGGTGAACACATGACAGCCACTACTCTTGAGCCTCGAGATATGGAGTGGCTCGACAAGGGAGTGTTGGGAATCCAGTGGAGCGACGGCCACAAGGGGAAGTATTCGGTTCGTTATCTCCGGCAGCACTGTCCCTGCGCGGCCTGTGTCGATGAGTGGACGGGCGAGCGGCGTCTCAAGGCAGAGGATGTGCCGATATTGATTATGCTCCAGGACATCGAGTCGGTGGGGCGCTACGCGTTTCAATTCAAATGGAGTGACGGCCACGATACCGGTATCTATTCCTATGCATTGCTACGACAATTGTGTCAGTGCGACGTCTGTCAGCCAGTGAAGCCAGTTGAGCCAAAATCCAGACGGCTCATGTGAGGGTAGGATACAACGTGACTAACATTTCTGGTGTCCTGACAAAGGTGATACGGTGCGTATGTGGAGTGGTACTACTCGGATTGATCGTAGGCTGCAAGAGCATGCCAACGCTGGAGCAGCAAGAACAGCTGGTGCAAGCTAATAGCCTTGTGCTGGATCAAGTTACTACGATGGCAGTCGTAAACGCCTGGGGGAAACCGCCGCTTTATCACAGTGAGTTCAGCCATTTTTTCGTGATGCCGGACTTCAGCGTGATTCCTCGATCACGCGTGGCAACTGGAGAGGCTCCGAGGGGGTGGAAGGCTGGCGTGCATGCGGGCGAAGGAGTGTATTTCGCATACCCCGATCGTGGTTGGCTTCTGGTATTTCTCGATGATCGCCTTGTCTATAAGGAAGAGCTCAAGGCCGAGGAGTTGCATGCCCTTGCAAAAACATGGGCCTATGAGGATCGATTCAAGACCAGGCTTGACGAAGGTTCTCGACCCTAAGTCTTCCGCCCAATACCCCCACATGATTTATCATCAGGAGGTAGTTTGAACATCGTGATGGCGGCCTCTGAGGCCGTTCCGTATGCCAAGACGGGCGGATTGGCCGACGTGGTCGGCGCGTTGGCGATCGAGCTGACGAAGTTGGGGCATCATGTGATATTGGTGATGCCCGATTACCGAGGTCGAGTAACCGGTGAGTCTCGTCAGTTGGCTATGCAACTTTCTATTCCGGTTGATGGGAAGCCGGTCGATGTCACTGTAGAAGAAGAGAACGTGCCGGTGACAGGTGCATTGCATCGGTTGCGAGTACTATTCGTGCGGTACGATCCCTATTTTGATCGCCCGGGGCTTTACCAACAAGACCATCACGATTATCCGGACAACCTCGAGCGGTTTATCCTCTTCTGTCGTGCCGCACTCGAAATAGTGCGTGGGTTAATGGAGACTCGAGGGGAGAAGGTTGATGTGCTGCACTTGCACGATTGGCAGACGGCTTTGTGCGCAGTGTACCTGAAGACGCTTCCTCACGAGTATAAGGGGCTCGATCAGCTGAAAGTGCTCTTGACTCTGCACAATATGGGATATCAAGGAATTTTCCCTGGCCAGCAGTTTACGAAGCTGGGGCTTCCTCCGTCACTGTTTTCCCCAAGTGGCCTCGAGTTCTATGGGTCGGTCAATTGCCTGAAGGGCGGCATTATTTTCTCAGATGCTGTTTCCACGGTGAGTCCTACCTATGCGAAGGAGATCATGACCGCAGAATATGGAAGTGGTCTTGAAGGTGTGCTGGCAAGTCGTGCGGATGGTGTCAAAGGGATTACAAATGGTATCGATGTCGATGCCTGGAATCCAGAGAGCGATTCCTACTTGCCGGCACAGTATACGGCTGCTGATTTGTCGGGGAAACGAGCATGCAAACGAGCCCTACAGAGGGAGCTGGAACTGCCGAATCGTGATGTTCCCTTATTGGCTGTGATCGGTCGGCTGACCTTTCAGAAGGGCTTTGATCTTTTGATAGATGTGCTTCCAGAGCTCATGTCTTTAGACATGCAAACTGTCGTACTTGGTACGGGGGATCACCATTTGGAACAGCAGTTTATTGCCGCCAAAGCCAGATATCCTGATCGGATCGGCTTATGTCTTGGCTTTCACGAAGAAATGGCGCATCGCATTGAAGCTGGGTCGGACATGTTAATCATGCCGTCTCGCTATGAGCCATGTGGATTAAGTCAACTGTATAGTCTTCGGTATGGCACGGTGCCTATTGTGCGCCGTACTGGAGGATTGGCGGATACCGTTATTCCCTTTCGCCCTTCAACGGTTAAATCTGGGTGTGCCACTGGTTTTCACTTCATTGATGCTTCGACGGACTCTCTTCTTTCCACTCTCGTACTCTCGCTTCATGTGTACAAAGAGCAGCCGACATGGCAATCCTTAATCCATGCGGGAATGACGGTCGATCTGTCTTGGGATCGATCGGCGAGACTCTATGTAGATTTATATCGAGGACTGCAGGGAGGGGGAAAATAGAACTAGCGAGCGTTGAAGGAAACGTTGACCCCATGCCCAAGTCTTGCTAGCAACGTCTTTGCCTTTAGGACGTAATAGGAACCTTCTTCCTTATGAAGCGTGATGACCGAAACCAGAAGGTCACGAGCGATATCAGTCTGCCCTTGATTAAAGGCGAGCTCTCCGGTGTGTAGAGCACAAGCGGCAGCCATCGCCTCTACATCGACTGCGACCCGACTCGTTGGATTGGTAACTAGCCGCTCAAGGTGAGTCGGCAGCGGCAAGACAAACCCTTCACGTGCCTCTGCTATTTGGCTAGCTGAACGCAGTTGTGTCAGATCTGAAGTTGCCTGGGCTAAATTAGAGGTTGATTTACAATCAGCATAGGTGTTCCACAGTGACATGAAGCCACTATTTTTTTGTTCTGTTAATTGGGATGAATGACCGGTTGTACAACCGGAAGCAAGGACTACCATCCCTAATAACCCCAGCGCCAGGCCTTTTGTGAGCATACTGCAGTTCATGTCATCCACCCTCCGTCTAATGGTATTCGGTTATGCAAATAGCAGGCCATGCAGATGTACTCTGTAACTGCAATTGAAATAAGAAATATTTCTCGAATCATCTGAGTAGAATTGTGTCAATCTCAACTCACTGTTGCGCTATTGACACAGCGTGAGGAACTCGAAAAATCGGGAAGGCCTTAGAATTAAGAGCGTCAAGAGTTGAAGATGTGAACGAGGATTCCGGTACGGGTGGTCGCGTTGGTCTTTCGCATGATGTGCTTAATGTGTTCTTTGACAGTTTGTTCAGTGATCAGGAGGGCATTGGCGATTTCTTTATTGGTCCACCCCTTTGCCAGATGTTCCACAACTGACTGCTCGCGGTTAGTCAACTGAAAACGTTCTCGAGCATGTTCGGTGTTGAGGTTTTGTTTTCGCCCTAATTCTTCCATGGTAACCACAAGCCTGGCGTTTTGGATGCCTCCTCGATCTGGCAAACCGAAGCCTCTCAGAAGAATGGGCTGATTAGGATCGCCTGTCACACGCTTGAGTTCGAATTGTTCCCAATCCTTGGCTTCTGTTCGTATGTGAAGCGCTTTAATAATTTCTGCGCAAAGCTCAGTCAGGGCCGTCGGGAGGACTCCATGCGCTGAAATCATGGTAGTTCTTCCATGCTCGACGGCATTGATTTTTTTGGCGAGTTCCGTGGCTTGTCGATTCATATGTAGGAGTTGCATAGATGCCGACAGCACCACTATCCCAGACCCTGCACGCTGATCAGCAAGAGCATCGGTTTGATCAATACCTTTAGCTGGTTCTGGCATAATAAGATTAGGGTATCAAAAGACGGTCAAAACGTAGTGCAGTATAGAACCTCAATGACAAATGGCTTAGGCTGACCGGAATAAGCCTTAGAATACAGGAATAGTACCTAACACTTTCGGGGGAGTCAACATATACCTTTGAGAAAGCAGCCTACATCATCGGTATTGTTGATTCTGGAAGCGGTCCCTAATATTCCACATAGGTTTGTGGTCAGGTTCGGGAGCTAGTTTGAGCATCAGCCCTGCTGAATGCTGGATAGTCCATATGCAGGTTAAGATCGCAGATTAAATGGGAAAAGTCGTACAACGATTTCTTATGAGGGGGGAAGAGGAATGGATGTGACGCCAATGGAATGGGAGTGGCCGATAAGGGATAGCTATGAAAACCATAGTGAGCGCGCGGCACTGCTGAGGCCAATTCTTTATGAGATGACAGCGCTAGAGGCAGGGAATGCTAATCTTGTTAAGGGGGGGAAAGCGCTATCGCTGAATATTAGTAGTGGAGGTATGTTGGTTCTTATGGACCAAGCCCCGGATATTAAACAGGTATTGAAAGTCTATGTGCCGACACCCATTACAATTGCTGACACACCAACGCTTGCTGAAGTACGCTGGACAAGAAAGCTTCCAATTGGGGATTCAAGCAGCCACGTCACGTACTTCGTAGGGCTTAAGTTCATGTTCTAAGTTCTCTGCACACACTGACCATCTCCACAAGTTTAGGAGGTGTCAATCAAGAGGATCGAGTATCATGCGTAGGCCTCTAATCGAGATTTGCACCACCGTACTTTGGATATCTAGGAAATCCAAAAGCTGGTACTTTTGCAGTAAAGGTTACCAGTTTCCTGGTGGCTTATGCCAAGAGACTAAGGCTTAGACATATAGAAGTCTAAGAGGAGGTCTCAAGCCAACGACGCATCATTCACGTTGTCCTGTGAGGAGGAAGGAGCCGTATCGGCAGGGTGAAAGTTTTGGGCTGCTGGTGTACGTGTCGATCGAAGGTTTTCCCAGGAAGAATAGTCGTTGTTTTATGAAGACTCTCATGTCAAGTTGACTTGGAGAGCATAGTTTATTAGAAATTTAAAGATCCGGTGGATGCGGGTATGGCGGTAGCATGCTGAGGCTTCAGATCACGCAGATGAGAGGCGTGAGCGATGAACGATTCTTTTTCAGATAGATTGAGATGCTGTGAGATGCGAAGGTATGTACTTATGTACGAAGCCGAACTACGAAGAGCAAGCCGAGCAGATTATCTTTAGCATACGAGTGGAGTGTTTCTTGCCACCTTTGTAAGAACAGAGAACTATTTGATGCAAGATAAGAACTATAACTGCTGTTCCCTTTCAGGATGTCTATATCTTCCTAATCAATCTACTTGAAGCCCTATTGAGCGGTGATGCATGCCAGGGGAGTTCGGTGCGATATCTCTGGAGGTCGATGTCGGGATGAGTGATGCCCCATTAAAGTAAAGAGAAGAATGGCAAGCCATGAAGTGTGCGTACTAGAGAGGCTGAAAGAGCTAAGTAGTGGCCTGATTCTTCAGACTTAAAGTAGTCCATTCGTCGGACTTGAGGCTATATTTATACGAGAGATCTCGGGGCATCAAAGAGAGGATGGTATTTCTGGGTACACTCGCGCTCCAGGCGAGGGTTGTAGTTAGAGATTGACCAACTAATTCCCTATGCTGCAGCATAGACTCCATAAGGTTTTGATTATCGGTTCGTTCTTATAGGCTTTCAATGGGGAATTCCTTCCAGCTGTTGGAGCCTGATCAAGGAGGAAATGAGCATGAAGGCAGTAATTCTAGCAGGGGGATGGGGAACTCGACTATCCGAAGAGACCACTCTGCGACCGAAACCTATGGTGGAAATCGGTGGAAAACCGATCCTGTGGCATATCATGAAGATTTATGCAGCTCACGGGATAAAGGAATTTGTTATCGGCCTTGGCTACAAGGGAGAGATGATCAAGGACTACTTCCTCAACTTCTATGCGTTCAATAACGATATTTCAGTCGACCTCGGGAGTGGAAAGACGACGATTCATGACGGAAAACGGCACGAGGACTGGAAAGTGCATCTCGTCGATACCGGTTTGCACACTCAGACGGGAGGTCGGCTTAAACAGCTCAAACAATGGATAGGCGAGAATGAAACGTTTCTGTTTACGTATGGAGATGGGGTTTCAGATGTCGACATTCAAGCTACCATTAAGTTCCATAAGGCTCACGGAAAGCTGGCCACAGTAACGTCCGTCCTGCCTCCTGCACGATTCGGTCGGCTTGTGTTCGATCATGATCACATTGTCGACTTTAGTGAGAAACCTCATGGTGAGGAAGGCTGGATCAATGGAGGCTTCTATGTCCTCGATCATAAAGCCATTGATTACATTAAAGATAATGAGACTGTGTGGGAGAGGGATCCCATCCAGCAGCTCACGAAAGATAATCAATTGATGGGCTATCGGCATGATCGTTTCTGGTCCTGTATGGATACGCTGAAAGAGAAGAATTATTTGGAGGAGCTATGGCAGTCGTCAAAGGCTCCTTGGAAGGTATGGTAAAGCGATTAATTTTTAGATCATTACATACCCTTATCATCATCATCCATAAAGTCACTATTGGAAAGGGCTGAGAAAGTCTGGAGGCGCGGCAGTTATTCCAGGAAGAGAAAGTTTGGAGTAGATTGAGTCTTGAGAGAGCCTGGCATTCGACACATTTGGTAAATGCTGTCTCACTCAGTCATTCCAGTAATGGCCTCGGTGCTTACGCTGTGTCTGTTGCAAAAACAGGGCGCTTAAATCAGGGGGTAGAGTATGAAGATTCTAGTGACAGGCAACATGGGCTATGTCGGCCCATTAGTACTGCGTCGTTTGCGAGAATCCCATCCGCAAGCAACGCTTGTTGGTTACGATATGGGTTACTTTGCGCATTGTTTAACAGGTGCTTCCCGACTCCCTGAAAGTCGGGCTGATCAGCAACATTTCGGGGATATCCGACAGGTTCCTGAGCAGATCCTACAAGGGGTCGACGCGATTGTGCATCTCTGTGCCATCTCAAACGATCCTATGGGCGCTACGTTTGAAAAGGTTACTTTTGATATAAACCACCAAGCGAGTATCGATCTTGCGCGAAAAGCAAAGCGAGCAGGCGTGAAGAAGTTTGTATTTGCATCGAGCTGCAGTGTGTACGGATTTGCCGAAGGTGGCCCTCGCCGGGAAGAGGATGCTCTGAATCCTCTTACGGCCTATGCTAAATCAAAAGTTCAGACGGAGCAGGACCTGGAATCGCTTGCGTCGGAAAGTTTTACAGCGACCTGTCTCCGGTTTGCCACAGCGTGCGGCATGAGTGATCGGCTGCGATTGGATCTTGTGTTGAATGATTTTGTGGCTGGTGCGCTTGCGTCAAAACGCATCAGTATCCTGAGTGATGGGACACCATGGCGCCCCTTGATTCACGTCAAAGATATGGCGAGAGCAATCGATTGGGCTGTGCAGCGAGATTCTCGAGATGGCAGTTCCTTTCTGACCGTCAACGCGGGAAGCGACGCATGGAATTATCAAGTCAAGGATTTGGCGGCAGCTGTAGCCAATCTTGTGCCGAACGTCGAGGTTTCGATCAATAAAGATGCACAACCAGACAAACGCTCATATCGTGTAAATTTTGACAAGTTCTCGAAGCTGGCGCAAGGATTTCTTCCAATGGTTGACCTTCAGAGTGCGGTGAAGGATCTCCATGATGGCCTCAGGGCCATGCAGTTTGGTGACCAGGAGTTTCGGACGGGTGAGTTGATCCGACTCGTCACATTAAAGCGACTGCGGGAGAGTGGGCAATTGACAGACAACCTGGTGTGGAAAGAGCGAAGCAATGCGTGAGAGCACGGTTTGTTGTCGCATCACATATCGAGCACGACTCATCATCCTTTGATAGCTAGGAGGACATATCAGCATGGGGCAATCAGGGTGTCGGTCTTGCGGTGCGACGCTTGAGCGTACGTTCGTTGATCTTGGTATGTCTCCACTGGCCAATTCCTACATTAAGCCAGACCAGTTGGATCGTATGGAGCCCTTCTATCCGTTGCATGTCTATGTGTGCGAGAAATGTTTGTTGGTTCAGTTGAAGCAATTCTCAACGCCGCACGATATTTTTTCAGACTACGCGTATTTTTCGTCATTTTCAGATTCCTGGCTGGTACACGCGAAAGCCTATGTTGATATGATCGTGGGCCGATTCGGATTGGATCGCAGTTCCAAGGTTGTGGAGATTGCCAGTAACGACGGATATCTTTTGCAGAACTTCGTGTCACGCGGCATCCCTGCGTTGGGAGTCGAGCCTGCTTCCAATATCGCTGAAGTGGCGAAGAAGAAGGGGATTCAGACGAAAGTGGCCTTCTTCGGAGAGAACACGGCCCGGGATGTAGCTGCTGACGGATGGGCTGCCGATTTGATCATTGGGAACAATGTGCTGGCCCATGTCCCGGATCTGAATGATTTCGTGAATGGACTTAAAGTGCTGCTGAAACCAACGGGCCTGATTACTATGGAATTCCCTCATCTGTTGCAGCTGATGCAGCAGAACCAGTTTGACACGATCTATCACGAACATTTTTCCTATTTTTCGTTCTTGGCGGTCGAGCAGGTGTTTGCTCGTCATGGAATGAAACTATTCGATGTTGAGGAACTGTCGACTCATGGTGGCTCTCTGCGAATCTATGCGTGCCACAATGACGATACTTCCAAGCCTGTACAGGCACGAGCAAAGGAACTGAAATCACGAGAAGAAACCGCCGGATTTGGCCGGCTGAATCATTATCTATCGTTTGGTCCGCGCGTTGAGGCGACGAAGCGGAAGGTACTGTCCTTTCTCATCTCTGCGAAACAGGAGGGCAAGCACGTTGTAGGTTATGGGGCTCCCGCAAAGGGGAACACCTTGCTCAACTATTGCGGAATTCGGACGGACCTCATTGATTACACGGTAGATCGGAGTCCACATAAGCAAGGGCATTTTCTCCCTGGCGTGCATATTCCAATTTATGAGCCGGAACGAGTGCGCGACACACGCCCTGACTATCTCCTGATTCTGCCCTGGAATATTCGAGAGGAAGTCATGCAGCAGATGAGCTACGTTCGGGAGTGGGGAGGAAAGTTTGTCGTTCCGATTCCTGAGGTACAAGTGTATTCATGATTTTCACAGAAACCGCCCTCAAAGATGTCTTCTTGATCGATCCTGAGCCGGTACGAGATGAGCGAGGAATGTTCGCGAGAACCTGGTGCCAACGGGAGTTTGAGGCGCACGGGATTTCGACCAGATGGGTGCAGTCAAGTGTTTCGGTGAACCGCCAGAAAGGCACTATGCGCGGGCTTCATTATCAATCCGCTCCCAATGAGGAAGTGAAGTTGGTTCGTTGCACGGCTGGCGCCATCTATGATGTCATCGTCGACTTACGACCTGCGTCACCGACGTATTGTCAGCATGTCGGAATAACGCTCTCGGCAGATAATCGCCGAGCTGTCTATATTCCGAAGTGTTGTGCCCATGGGTTTCTCACGCTCGAACACAATAGCGAAGTGTCGTACCATATATCGGAGTTCCATGTGCCTGCCAGTGCTCGGGGGGTCCGGTGGGACGACTCAGCGTTCAAGATCAAGTGGCCTGAACCCATTCTGGTCATGTCGGAGAAAGATCGAACATGGCCAGCATTTTTCAGGGACGGCGCACTGCCATTATGACATTTTCTGGCCCCGAAGAAGCATCGAGAGGTGAAGAGTTAGGCAAAGAGTTGTATAGCTTCATGGTGGAGCTTTATCCAATATGTCGAAGTATTACCGGTGGAGGGGTCAGGGAAACTCTTCGGGCGATCCAGAAGCGTCTTGCGCTTGAGATGCATGAAGTTCCTAGCGGAACAAAAGTATTTGATTGGACGGTTCCGTTGGAATGGAACGTAGCCGATGCCTATGTCATGAACCGGGAGGGGAAGCGAGTCATCGATTTCAAAGCACACAACTTACATCTGATGAGCTACAGTTCGCCCGTCCGGAAGAAGATGCCATTGGCGGACCTCAGGCCCCATTTATTCACGCTGCCGGATCATCCCGAGTGGATTCCTTACCGAACGTCCTATTACAAGGAGAACTGGGGCTTTTGCCTTCGGCACGCGGATCTTGAACGACTGTCTGATGACGAATATGAGGTTGTCATCGACTCGAGTCTTCAAGCCGGTTCACTCACCTATGGCGAGGTCTATTTGCCAGGTGAAACGTTGGATGAGGTTCTCATCTCATGTCATGTATGCCATCCGGCTATGTGCAACGATAATTTGTCGGGTATTACGGTGGCCGTGAAGTTGGCGGAAACGATGGCGATGCGTCCAAGACGATATTCATACCGTTTTCTCTTCATTCCAGGAACCATTGGGTCGATTACCTGGTTAGCTCAGAATGAACAGACGGTGTCTCGCATTAAGCACGGGCTCGTCTTGACTGGGATAGGTGATGTGGGGAACATCACCTACAAGAAGAGCCGTCAGGGCAATGCGGAGATCGATCGGGCGATGGCGCATGTGCTGAGGCATTCAGGAGAGCCCCATACCATCATCGATTTTTCCCCCTATGGATATGATGAACGGCAGTATTGTTCTCCTGGGTTTGATCTGCCTGTCGGATGTTTCATGCGGACCCTACACGGCCAATATCCGGAGTATCACTCCTCTGCCGATGATCTGGACTTTGTGAAGCCGGACTCTCTTGTACGGTCGTATGCCCGATGTCTAGGAGTGTTCGATCTCTTGGAAGGAAATCGAACGTATCTAAATCAAAATCAGAAATGCGAACCCCAGTTAGGTCGACGAGGGCTGTATCGTGCTGTTGCTGGTCATCAAGAAAAACAATGGACTGAATTTGCTCTCTTCTGGGTGTTGAATGCATCCGATGGACGCCATACCCTGCTTGATATCGCCGAGCGCGCCGACCTTTCGTTCGGCAAGATTGTATCCGCAGCTGAAGCGCTCTTTGAGGTTGGTCTATTAAAAGAATGTCGGAGGCCGGGAAACACTTAAATGGAGAAGCGATTATGAACACTGTGTATTATGACCCTCCATTCTCGGATGAACGACGCCGCGCAGAGTTATATCAAGGGCAGCTGCTCGTCTATTCTTCGATAGGAAGAGTACGCTCGCGTTTATCGAGTTTGCCAGAAAATTGATCAAGGAGGCCTTTGTCCCCGTCGATCGGATGTCACTCTATAATGACGAAACTGTTGATATCGGTGTACTGACCTATCAAGATAAAGCGGAACACGGAGCATGATGTCTGTGACGTGTGATTGCAGATGGCTAGATGAGGGGTAGGCTCGCTCAGCAAAGAGAAGTGGTGGCGGTACTTCCAGCAGCTGGCAGATCTCTTCGGCTGGCTCCGCTTCCCTGCAGTAAGGAGGTCCTTCCTATCGGCTTTGGTCCTATCCCTGGGATCCAGGAGACCCGTCCTAAGGTGGTGAGTCACTATCTGTTGGAGTGCCTCAGAAAAGCAGGGGTTCGGAAGGGCTATGTCGTCATTCGGCAAGGGAAATGGGATATTCCGGCATACTGGGGAGATGGGGAAATACTCGGGATGGACCTTGCCTATGTGGTAATTGAAGGGTCTAGTGGCCCACCGGATACGATCGATCGGGCCTACCCTTTTATCAAGGATAAGGTTGTGGCGTTTGGGTTTCCAGATATTATTTTTTGTCCACGCGATATATTCACCAAACTGCTGGCCCGGCTCGATCGATCTGGGGGAGATGCCGTGTTAGCGTTGTTTCCGGCACACGACCCCAAGGCGATGGATATGATCGACATTGATGAAAACCTTCGCGTCCGCGAGATTCATCTTAAACCGAAGACGACACGATTGAGGTATGCCTGGTTATGTGCCGCGTGGACACCGGTGTTCACAGAGTTTTTGCATCAGTTCCTGCATCGAGTAAGAAAGGGATGCAGTGTAGGACTGGTTGGAAATCGCAAAATCGATCCACAGGGCGACATCCCGGTCGGGGCCGTGCTGGCTGCAGCAGTGCAAGTCGGACTTAAGATAGAGGGGGTAACATTTCCAACAGGGCGCTATATCGATATCGGTACCCCTCAGGCGCTGTCCGTAGTTCAGAGGTTCATTTCCCATTCCCGGATATAGTACTTGGCATAACCCTAGAGGAGGGACACGTGGCACAGCTGCAGAGGCCTGAATTCGCGTATTTGAATGGGAAACTGGTTCTCTGTGACGAAGCGACCCTTCATGTTGGCTGTGAAGCGTCGATTCGTGGGCTGAATGTCTTAGAAGGGATCAAGGGGTGCTGGCAGCCGGATGGACAATTCAAAGTCATCATGATGCGGCAGCATTATGAGCGCTTAAACGGTCTGCCCGCCTACTCCATGAAATTGAGCATTGGGAAGCGTGCAGTTGACGCCATGTTGATTCAAATGAAAAAATTAAGTAGTGTGTCATGTGATGATAAGATAGATGCTTGAATCAGAGAAGGAGCCTAAAATCATGAAGTGCACCCTGTATATGATTACCGTCTTATTCGTGCTGGCGGCAAGCTCAGGCTCTGGACTCTGTGATTCGAGCTTGGTTAAGCCAGACGCCGGTAAATTGCCGACAGATATCCCCGTAGTACCTTCCACGACAACGCAGACCGAGAAAGCAATCAGTCAGGCGATGATGGATAAGCTGTCGAATGCGGTCAGCAGTGAATATGTGATCGGTGCCGAAGATGTACTGGACATTACCGTCTGGAGGAATCCGGATCTGTCTCGACAAGTGCAAGTACGTCCCGATGGGCGATTTTCAATGCCGATCATTCGCGACGTGATGGCCGTCGGCAAAACGCCCAACAAATTGGCCGAAGAAATGACGAACAAACTCAAGGAATATGTCCAGAACCCGGTTGTGGCTGTGACCTTGAAGGAAGTCAATAGTTCCAACATCTTTCTGCTCGGCGAAGTGGCTCATCCTGGCAAGTATCCGCTGAAGAGTAAAACGACGCTGCTGCAAGCGATTACCATCGCAGGTGGATTCAAAGATACGGCGGCAAGGAACCAGATCGTCATTTTTCGGTTTACGGATACAGCCCCAGGTTTGAAGCGGTTCACGGCGAGCTACGATGACATCGTGCTTCGTAGCGGAATCACGGATAATTTTGAACTGAAGCCGGGTGATACACTTGTGGTGCCGAGCGAGTCAATGGTGGTCTTCCCTGGTCGGTAGGGAATACCGGAAAGGATTGCTGTGGACAATTGCGCACGATGGACAAGGGTGTCTAGGTGGTATCTGCCTGTGATGAGAGCATCGGCGATTGGGCTCTTGTTGTGCTCTGTTCTTGTCCAAGCTAGTTGTCGAGGACCGGTGACGTCGAGGGAATACAAGGCATCCGACGTCCCCACGGAATTCCTTTTGGGTTCTGAAGACCAGATTGAGATCAATGTGTGGAAGAATCCGGATTTGTCCAGAATCACGTTGATACGGCCGGATGGATACGTATCCATGCCGATCATCGGTGACGTGCAAGCAGCCGGTCTCACGGCAGAGGCACTGTCCGCGCAGATTACCGAGCGTCTGAAGGGCTATATCCAGAACCCTTCGGTCTCGGTGAATGTCAAGGAGCTCAACAGTTATGCCGTGTTTGTGTTGGGTGAGGTCACCAAGCCTGGAAAGTACCAGCTCAAGTCCTACGTGACCGTGCTGCAAGCTATTTCGATGGCCGGCGGTTTTACCAACTATGCAAGCAAGAATCGACTACAAGTTGTGCGGGTAATTGAAAGCCCCGGTCACAAACGCCAGGAAGTCCATATTCCTCTGCGGTATGATGATCTTGTCAGCGGACGTGGTGAACCAGGGAACATTGTGTTGACCTCCGGCGATACGGTTGTCGTACCGTGACGGAATCATGCAGGGTGTCCGACGCACTATTGGCTCTGTTTTTTTGAAATCTATGCATGTGGTACGAGGCGGGCGGATCGGTTCTCGGCTGGTCCTCATCCGTTTGTAGCTGCTTCTGAAAAGGAGTGTGGTGACTCTATTGTGGTGTTGTAGACGGCTCAAGATCAGACCATTGTTTCGGTTCGCAGTTACGGTCGTGCTTATATGGGGGGTGTTGCCCTCAGTGTCAGTTTATGCGGAGACGAACATTGTTCCCTGGGCTGACGTGAGGGAACGATACGATAGCAATGTATGGCGTAGGCCAAAGGAGCTCCTAAGGGACGCACAGGGGAACGTCCCGCAGCTCCATGATTTTGTGACGACTGTGAACGGTGGGCTAGCCCTGCGGCACGAGAGTCGCGACATTGAGGCTGACCTGAAGGTGGGGGGGAATTACAGCGCGTTTGTGAACAATAGTAACTTGAACTATTATGGTGCTTTGCTCAATGGCACTGTTGGCTTGGATCGATGGGTTGATCAGTATGTCAGGGGAGCAAGGTTGAGCGTTACCGAGAACTTGGCATATACCCCCGAGCAATCTTATGGGAGATCGGTGGCGGTTGATGACTTTGAGGGCGGCCTCCTAACATTTCGGCGGAGCAGGCTTCTGAACACAACGGCCTTCACAGGGAGCTACCCCCTGTCCCGAGATATTTCTTTGGAAGGTGGGTACACGTTCGGCCTTCGGAGGCAGACCCGTATCACCGAAGGCGGGGATGTAACCGGGGCCACCTTCTTCAACACGATGACTCACACCTGGTTCGGAGGACCTCGCTATCAGCTGACGAGAAACGACAGCATCGCCGCCTTGTATCAACAGACTTTCTTTACCCAAGAGCGGTCCGAAGGCGGCAGGACATTTAGTAGCAATCTCATCACGCTCGAAGGTGACTATACGAAGGTGTTCCCGGAGTGGAGGTTCACTGTTCGCGGAGGCGTCACGTTTGTCGAACCAGTTGGGCGGACGTTACCGTCTGGTTCCATTAGCGTCACAACCGCACCGGAGCGAGACACGGTCATCAATCTGACGCTGGCACGGGCAGCCAGACCGTCGTTCTTTTTACAGGGTGGAGCGCGGATCAATAATTCTGTGCGGGCGACCATCAGACATCGAATTTATGAGCGACTCAGCGTCAGCGGGAGTGGTGGGTATTCCTTGAGTCAATTTTTCCCCAATACAGATTCTCAATTTCAGATTTTCACTGGAGCATCGAGGCTTCAGTATATGTTGACGAGGAACATCAGAGGAGAGCTCTTTTATACCTTCGAACACATTAACTCCGATACAACGGCACTTGAGTACCAGGTATCACGCCATCAAGTAGGATTTATGCTGTCGGTAATGTTGGAATCATTAGGAGAATCGCTCGGATTCGACTAGGTGATAGGAGGTAAGCCACGGATGCATATGGCTCAAGCAGAATCGATCATAAATTCATCCGGGCGGAAGTTGATATTAGAGAGCTAGGCGGACTTTTTATGTCGTTCCACCTGCTCATCTACACTAGGATTCCGTTCCCTTGAAGGTGTCACGCACCACAGTCCGTCCTCTCGCAAAGCGCTGTGTTTCAAATTTGTTTGATCGACGACTCAGAGTTTCAGATATTTCACCCGGGTCCAGGTGTGAGTTTGTTTGAGTCGAGGGAAAAGCAGATATTTGTTCGGCAGGTTGCATAGGGAATTTTAATATGGAATTGTCCCAACTGGCTGGCCGAAGAATATTTGTGACTGGTGCAGGGGGATTCATTGGGGTATATCTATGTCGTGCACTTCTGGGCTGTGGCGCAGAAGTGCATGGTATTTCTAGGAAAGAACAAGTTGGGAGTAGAGACGATATTCGTTGGTGGCGAGGTGACCTCGCAGACATGCCGGGCATTCGGAAGATTATAACTACGATTAAGCCCGATATCATTTTCCACTTGGCGAGTCACGTCGCCGGTTCCAGGGACCTAAGATTGGTATGGCCAACTTTTCAAAGTAATTTGGTGAGCACGGTCAACTTGCTGACCATCGCGTCGGAAATTGGTTGTCAGCGGATCATCTTGACCGGTTCATTGGAAGAGCCTGAATCTGACAGTGGTGACACCGTACCCTGTTCGCCTTATGCGGCGGCAAAGGGGGCGAGCAGCAGTTATGCGCGCATGTTTCATGCGCTGTATCAGACTCCTGTTGTGATGGCACGTCTCTTTATGGTGTATGGGCCTGGGCAACAGGATGTGAGCAAATTGATTCCCTATGTGACGCTGTCACTTTTAAACAAGCAATCTCCGAAGCTTGGGAGTGGGCAGCGTCGGATTGATTGGGTCTTTGTTGAAGATGTCGTCGCTGGGCTGATTGCCGCAGCTCAAACTCCAAACATAGAAGGGCGTGTGATCGATTTGGGTTCAGGCGCCCTGGTGTCGATTCGAACGATTGTCCAACAATTGGCAGATCAAATAGACCCTCAGATTGAACTAATGTGGGGTGCTTTGCCAGACCGGCCAATGGAACAAACACGTGTTGCGAATATCTCGCGAACGTATGAGGCTATGGGTTGGACACCAACGACTTCTCTGGCGGTGGGATTGGAACGTACGGTGGATTGGTATCGAGAGCATGGAGGTTCACTTCATCAGAAAACTGAAGGGCACTGCGTTCTGTAATCGGTTTGTGCCTGTAGGGGCGCGCCGCTCGATTTGCCCAGTTACTTGCGCGAAGCATAAAACATATTAAAATTATCGCTATCTGGAGAGACGTTTTCTCCAACACTGCATCCTTATCGGAAAGCACCTGAGAGCTAAGCGTGTGGAGCGAAGGAGCGAAAGGTTTTCGCACTCGGCTCTACGTTATCAGGTAAAAGCCCGTAACTCTCAACGCTCGACACCTAGCTAGAAAGGTATTTATGGAAGAAAGTGTTCAGGTAATTCGAATTGAACCGTCGAAAGGGTGGGTGGCGCTTCAATTGAAAGAGTTATGGGCCTACCGTGAGCTGCTCTACTTTTTGATCTGGCGTGATGTGAAAGTACGCTACAAGCAGACAGCACTTGGCGCGGCATGGGCCATTATTCAACCAGTTTTCACGATGATTGTCTTTAGCCTCTTCTTTGGACGATTGGCAAAGATCCCTTCCGACGGGATCCCCTATCCCATCTTTGCTTATGCCGCCCTGGTTCCATGGACCTTTTTTTCCCAAGGATTGGGTCAAGCAGCCAATAGTCTGGTCGGAAGTTCGAATCTGCTCAAAAAAGTCTATTTCCCCAGGCTCTCAGTCCCGATCGCGTCGGTGCTCTCAGGACTCATTGATTTTTTGATTGCCTTTATCGTGCTGCTCGGAATGATGCTCTATTACGGCATCCATCCCACGCTCAATGTGATCTGGCTTCCATTCTTGCTTCTGCTCACAGTGATAACTTCGCTTGGCGTCTCTCTTTGGCTTTCTGCCTTGAATGTCCATTTCCGCGACGTGCGTCATGTGCTCCCTTTTCTGACCCAATTCTGGCTCTTTGCAACCCCCATCGCCTATCCGAGCAGTTTGTTGTCAGAATCGTGGCGGACTCTCTATAGCATTAATCCAATGGTGGGCGTGGTCGAGGGATTCCGTTGGGCTTTGCTTGGGGTGGAGACCGCCCCAGGGCCGATGTTGATCGTTTCTTCGCTGGTTGCCCTGGCTCTCTTGGTAGGGGGAGTATTTTACTTTCGTCGGCTAGAAAAGACCTTTGCGGATGTGCTGTAAGAGTGAACTGAGTGGCTTTCGCAACAGACTGTTACTAACCAGCTAGGGCTTGAGCGTGGACGGCTCCTCCGGCTCGCAGTGAGGAATCATGGGTGATATCGCCATACGAGTAGAAGAAATCGGCAAGTTGTACCGTATCGGAAAGCGGGAAAAATATAAGACGCTGCGGGATACGCTGGCCTCAGCGTTCACCGCACCGTTTCGGAATGCGGGGAAACTGTTGCGCGGGGAGTGGGCAGATCCCGGTGAATCTGATCCGACTATCTGGGCATTGAAGGACATTTCTTTTGAGGTGCAGCGTGGTGAAGTCATCGGGGTTATCGGCGGCAATGGCGCTGGGAAAAGCACTCTCTTAAAAATACTGTCTCGGATCACCGAGCCGACGACAGGCTTCGCCGAAATCCACGGGCAGGTAGCGTCGCTCTTGGAGGTGGGAACCGGCTTTCACCCGGAGTTGACGGGTCGGGAGAACATCTTTCTCAATGGGGCGATCCTTGGCATGAAACGGGCAGAGATCGAAAGAAAATTCGATGAAATTGTCGCTTTTTCAGAGGTTGAAAGGTTTATCGATACCACTGTAAAGCACTATTCTAGCGGCATGTATCTTCGATTGGCCTTTGCTGTTGCAGCACATCTTGAACCGGAGATCTTGATAGTTGACGAGGTGCTGGCAGTTGGGGACGCAGCGTTCCAGAGAAAATGTCTTGGCAAAATGGGAGACGTGGCAAAGGAGGGCAGGACGGTGTTCTTTGTGAGCCATAACATGGCGGCAATTTCTTCATTGTGCACGCGTGCCCTGCTGCTGGACAGTGGTCGTCTGAAGGTTTCGGACACGCCACAGTCAGTGATTGAAGAGTACTTGTCCAAGACCCGCAAAGATGCAGGCGTCCCTCTCTCTGAGCGAAAGGATCGGAAGGGGGGCGGGAAAGTGCGATTCACCAATGCATCGGTATTGAACAACCGGGGCGAAGTGGTTGAAAGCGTGGTCTCTGGCCAGGATATCTCGATTTCGCTCGCTTATGAAATTCCTAGTTCTGAGAAAATTGACAATGCGATTGTCCAAATTAAGTTTGCCGGTGGACTTGGTCAGCAGTTGTTCGCGTGTCTGTCTCGTACTTCAAGTCGTGAATCCATCGAGCTGGTTCCTGGTGCTCGTCTCTACTGCAACATCCCCCGTCTACCTCTAGCGCCTGGCCTCTATACGTACTCGATCTGGTGCAAGGTTGCCGGAAGATTGGAAGACCTTGTGTCGGAGGCCGGCATGCTATCGGTTTCGGAGGGCGACTATTTTGGAACGGGCATTTTCCCGGCGCGAACTGTCGGCGATTTTCTTGTGGCGCACACCTGGTCAACAAGATGAAAGGCAAAGTGAATACAACTGGTATTCCTCACGACCAAGCTGCAATTCGCGTGAGGCCTTGTCTTATTGTGGCAGAAGTGGCTCAAGCTCATGACGGTAGCTTGGGCATGGCGCATGCGTATATCGACGCAATTGCCGCGGGGAAAAAATTGCATGTTACGCCGGGCCTTTGACATGAAAGTGCAAGCCTATGACCCATTTCGAAATGGCTGGGTAGAGGGTGTAAAGAGGTTTGAAAAGCTAGAGACCTTTCTCAAATCTTCTGAGGTTTTGAGTCTGCATGTTTCTCTGGCTTCTGAGACCGAAGGCCTTGTCGGCCACAGAGAAATTTCTCAACTTCCCAAGGGCGCACTACTGATCAACACCTCTCGTGGAAAAATTGTGAATGAACGAGCGGTATTGATGGCCCTTGAGGAAAATCATCTTGGGGGTGCGGCTTTAGATGTGTTATCAGATGAGCTTGCGAAGAAACGGGAAATCTTTGACAAATTGAGGCGTTATGCCGTAAGGAATGACAACCTCATCTTGACCCCTCACTTGGGTGGGGCAAGTATTGATTCCATGCGGGCGACCGAAGATTTTGTTGCTGAGAAAATTCGAGCTTTCGTTTCGGCCTAGAAACTTCTTTCCCTAGCCCTTAGTTAGAGGTGATTCCACTTTTCGAGACAGGTTTTGTGGTCGGGATGACAGACAGGAAAGGCACAAACCCATATGATTCCCCCTGCCCTGAAAAGAACCTCCGCGTTTTATACGTTTACGCATTGGCGTCATCTCCTGTTTGACCCGGAGTATCGCGCGAAGGATAGGAAAGCTCTGGCCGACTTCCGTCGGTTCTGTAACGAGTCCGGTGGCTTGGGGCTTCGCCACAATCTTCTGCCTAGAGGCTGCAAGCCTAAGACAGCCTTAGTTGTTAGCCACCCCTATCTGCCATGGACGGTAATAGAATCTGTGATGATCAAGGGACTGCAGATGGCCGGTTATGAAGCCGTGGTCCTGCGTCATCGTCGTTACAACTTTATGCGCTACAGACGGCTAACAGGCAACAAGACGGTCTTTGAGTATTCTGATTTTGACAGCCAAGGAGATCCAGAATGGGTCAAGCAGCAGGCCGGCCAGCTTAATACCATACACGATTGGATGAATCTCGAATACGAAGGAGTTCATGTCGGTCGTTTTACACTCGCGTCAGCAATTCGAGGCCGTAGGGTCAGGCAGCTCGATTTCGGTTCACCCGCAGTTCAATTGGAATTGCGCAAGGGGCTTGAACAAAGTGTCCAGTCTGCTATAAGAGTTCGTGAACTCTTCAACAAGATCAAGCCTGATTGTGTACTTGTGATGGATCGGGGCTACACAGGCGTTGGTGAGGTTTTCGACTCGGCGATTAACCTGGGGATCGACACCATAACCTGGGAGATGGGGTACAGAAGTAATCGCCTTGTGGTCAAACGCTACCATGCGGGCAATGAACGAGAACAGCCCCTCAGCACTTCAGCCGAATCGTGGCGCCAGCTCCGCTCGGTTCCATGGAAGCCTGAATATGGTCGTAAACTTCGCGAGGAGCTTTTTCAATGTTATGAGACTCAGGATTGGTTCAGCCTTGTTGGTACACAGTTTGACAAACAGATCCTCTCTCAGCAAATGACTCGGCAGAGGCTAGGTCTTTCATGCGATAAGCAAGTAGCAGTGATTTTCCCGCATATCCTTTGGGATGGATCGTTTTTCTTTGGAGAGGATCTGTTCGACGACTACACCCAATGGCTCATCGAGACGATTCGGTCAGCCTCTGCGAACTCTCGACTACAGTGGGTGGTGAGGCTCCATCCGAGCCACGTGGTTAAAGAAAGGTTAAGCAGCAAGGGCGAGAGCAAGCCTGCGGAGTTGGCAGTGATCGAAAAAGTATTTGGAACACTCCCCCCGCACGTGAAGCTTCTTTTACCCGAAAACGAACTTAGCACCTACTCCCTTTTCCAGATCGCCGATTACGTGGTGACGGTTCGTGGCACGGTCGGGATCGAATCGGCTCTTTTCGGGATCCCTGTTGTTACTGCTGGTACCGGACGATATGACCGCCGCGGATTTACCCTCGACTCGTCAACACGTCAAGAATACCTTGAGAAGCTGGCAGCCTTGGAAACATACCCAAGACTTTCGGCAGAACAGGTCGAACTTGCGGAGCGGTATGCTTATGGTGTCTTTTTTTGCCGCCCTCTTGAACTTTCGAGCGTGTCGTTTGAGTTCGAGCGCGATGCGACGGCTACTCCGAAGATCAAGGTGCATTGCCAAACCCGCGACCAGTGGCTAGCCTCTCCAGACATGCGACGGCTTTCCGATTGGATCGCCGATGGCAAGGCTGAAGACATGCTGATATTGCCGCCAGGAGTGAGCGGCAGTTAGGATGGCGACGGCGCGGCAAGCCGAGGGCAAAGTTTCAGACTTGCTGGACATTTGAGATACCATAACATTGCTATCTAAAATAGCCGAGACCAGGTGGCAACCTATGTGATGTGAGATAATGTCAAATGTTGGGTATGCAGCCTTTAGGGAATAGCGCTTTCTGATGGTCCCTGCTGTCTGAGCGAACCGCT
>SWDI01000007.1 GCA_005116955.1 Nitrospira sp.
ATCGAGAAATTTAACGAGCGCCGGCCAATCATGGCCCACTACGCGCCCATGTCTCTAAAAACTGGGACAGCGTCACTTGCCGGGAGTGCCATAAGAATACCAAGCCACCGGGTGCGTCAGCCAAGGCTGCGCATAAGAAGATGGAAACCGAGAGCGCCACCTGCATTGACTGCCATCAGAATCTAGTCCACAAAGAAGTCACGGAGAGCGATCTCAATGCGAGTCGGGTTCAGGGTGTGATGGTCTTGAAAGAAGTGCAAAAAGAAATAAAAGACAAGGATAAGAAGGACTAGTCCATCCATCGTGACCTGTCCTAATCCAAAGTCAACATAACGTTGTCCGATTCATAGTAAAACACTACCAGATGTCCGATAAGTTGAGGTAGCAATAGGAGGTCGCGCATGAGGGGCAGGATGATCGCGCAATGCATCATGGTGTTGGTAACGGGCCCGACACTGTCAGGAGGGATCACCGCTTCGGCAGAACTCATGCCGTTGGATCCAGTTCCAGCCCCCTATGCAGACAAACACATGCCCACCGGCTGGTGGACCGATCCAAAGGTCATTGAAGAGGGAAAAAAGATTTATGTCGGTGAAGCCGACCCGCTTGTTTCCTGTACTGGTTGCCATGGCGAAGACGGTGAACCAGTAAGAAGTGGGGAAGGGGTTCGTAGCCTCAAAAATACGAAACGCTTCTCAGACAGCTATTGGTTCTGGCGGGTGGCGGAAGGAATTCCAAAGACACCAATGATGCCATGGAAATCGCTCCTCTCAGAAGACCAGATCTGGCAAGTAGTCGCATTCATGCATACCTTCTCGCATGGAGGGAAACCTGTCGAACACAAAGATTACAAAGGGTACAAGCGTCCGGAGAAGATCACCCCCAAGAATGTGGGGCCGATGGTCCTCGTGCCAGCCGGGGATTTTACCATGGGGAGCAACGAAGGTAGTGACCATGAAAAGCCCGAACACAAGGTCTTTCTCGATGCTTATTATATGGATGTCTATGAAGTAACAATTGAGCAATATGCGAAGTTTCTGGACGCTACCAGTATATTCCCACCGCCCAAGTGGACGACTATGAACGAGCCGCCTCATCAGAAGCGCCCAGTTGTCAATGTCGATTGGGCGGATGCGAACCACTATTGCAAGTGGGCCGGTAAGCGCCTGCCAACCGAAGCTGAATGGGAGAAGGCGGCACGGGGAACAGATGGGCGCATCTATCCCTGGGGTAACGATCCACCCGATCCCCTCCGCGCTAATCATGGGAAGGAGAAGGAGAAATGGAACAACCATGATGCGCTACTGCAGGTTGGGCAATTGAAAGCCGGCAAGAGCCCCTATGGGATCTATGATCTGGCGGGGAACGTCTGGGAATGGGTGAACGACTGGTATGACCAAGACTATTATGCGACCAGCCCATCGCGACACCCGGCAGGACCGAAAAGCGGAAAATACAAGGTGATGCGGGGCGGCTCGTGGGACTTCGCTCCCGAGAGCCTGCGATCAGCTCGCCGGGATTTTAACATACCGTCGACCACCGACTACGACTCGCCGGCGTATCGGAACTTCAACAGTGGGTTCCGCTGTGCAAAGAGTCCGTAGGGAGACAAGGACCCTATTCTCCGGCTAAGTACGGGACTGGCAACGTCCACGATGGTGTCCGATCGTATGCGGAGCGGGAACCGGCATGGCATCCACATTGCTTGATCGT
>SWDI01000008.1:0-59906 GCA_005116955.1 Nitrospira sp.
CAGCTGGTTCAAGACCCCAAGGGAGGTGTATGACGGATCGGACACACACACATGCGGATCGGAATGCCACGCATAGGATCATCAGTTCGACAGCCTTAGTGGCTGCCCTACAGAAATCGTAGCGCATCAGCCAGAATAGTCTCCCCATAGTTATTCTCTCGCCCCACCGCTCGTAGCAGTTCGCCCCATAAGCAATTGTAAAATTATGCTTTTTTAGAGCCAGGCTCCAGTCAGCATGATATCCAAGAGTTGGGAAGACCCTCATTGCCCTCAATAAATGGCTAGTTAGTGCCGATAGTTAGTTATTAAAGCTGGTTAGTTATTGTCATGTTAGATGACGCAATTTGGCAGATCTGTATCTATGGGTTGTGTGTCGGCGTGGTGATTGCCGTCATGCTGGGACTTCCACCTTTGCTTGGCGAACGTCACTGGAAAAAAGCTGAGCGCCGATCTGAAAGCGCAACCGGCGTGCCCTATGAATGTGGGATTCGGCCAACTGGCAACGCTCAAGTCCGCCCACCGGTGCAATATTATTTGATCGCCATGTTCTTCGTTATTTTCGATGTGGAGGCGGCGTACCTCTATGCCTGGGCAGTTGCAGTGCCGGAGACTGGATGGCTTGGCTTTATTGAAGTAACGATCTTCGTGGCCATTCTGTTGGCATCCCTTGCGTATTTGTGGCTCACCGGAGCGCTGGACTGGCATGCACAGTCACAACGTCCACGAGTCCGTCACCGCCAGAGCCCAACCATGCAGGAGTCAAAGGAGCTCTACGATGACCGAGTGGCGTAACGGACGACTGGAGGGGGTACGGATCACCGATGGTGGCGATGGTTCGTTGACCTCTGTCGTTGGCGACTCAGTCCTCTTTGCGAAGCTCCAAGATCTCTTGGCATGGGGACGGAAGAATTCATTGTGGCCATTGAATTTTGGCTTGTCATGCTGTTTCGTCGAAATGGCGACAAGTTTGACCAGTGTCTATGACGTCTCTCGATTTGGCGCAGAAGTCGTCCGTGGTTCACCACGGCAGGCCGACGTGTTGGTCGTATCCGGGACGGTATTTCTGAAGGTGGCGCCTGTCATCAAGCAGCTCTACGAGCAAATGCTTGAGCCGCGTTGGGTGATTTCGATGGGGTCCTGCTCAAACTCCGGCGGGATGTTCGACGCCTATTCTGTCGTGCAAGGCGTCGATAAATTCATTCCCGTGGATGTCTATATGCCAGGATGCCCACCGCCACCCCATGCCTTTATGGAATGTTTGCTGCTCCTCCAGAACCTGGTTGGGTCAGAACGCCGCCCCTTGAGCTGGCACTTCGGTCCACAGGAGGTCCAGAGACCCATTATGCCCTCGCTGCGTGATGCAAAACGAGCCGAGCGGATGAGTCAACGTGAATATCCCGGTATCGATGTGCTTCCGCGGACCGATCTTCTCTCGCCCCATTTTG
The DNA here is from genome assembly GCA_005116955.1 of Nitrospira sp. Lineage (GTDB taxonomy): Bacteria > Nitrospirota > Nitrospiria > Nitrospirales > Nitrospiraceae > Nitrospira_D. The sequence goes on from SWDI01000008.1 coordinate 1,446, forward strand.
CAGGGCAGCCGGACGGTCGTCCGAAAGGCAAGTCATGACTCCACGACTTTCGGCCACACGAGATATCCCAATTGGCGAACAGACTGGACTCGTGGCAGAGATCGCAGCCCGCTTTGGCTCTGACGGATATCTGACCGCGGTGCAACCCACCAAGGATGAGATTCCAACCATCTGGGTTGAGAAACATCGACTTCATGAAATTCTGCGCTATGTCAAATCTGAGCTTCCTCGCCCGTTTCCCATGCTGTTTGACCTGAGTGCGACCGACGAACGACTTCGTCGCCATCATGACGGATTACCGATCGGAACCTTTACCGTGTTCTATCACCTCTTCTCATTCGATCGGAACCAATCACTCCGCATCAAGGTGGCGCTGGATGATGAGGCACTCTCGCTGCCGTCCAGCATCAATCTATGGCCAAATGCTGATTGGTATGAGCGAGAAATCTTCGACATGTTCGGGATTCGGTTCGACGGACACCCCTTTCTCCGCCGCCTTCTCATGCCTTCGTGGTGGGAGGGATATCCGCTTCGGAAGGATCATCCCTCACGTGCAACAGAAGTCGGACAGTTCCAAATGCCGCCAGAAAAGCTGGTCATGGCACAGGACGCGCTGCAATTCAAGCCTGAGGAGTGGGGGTTAGCCCGCACCCACCACGATCAGGATTCAGATTTCGACTATATGTTCATCAACCTTGGCCCAGCCCATACCGGTACGCACGGGGTGCTCCGACTCGTGGCGCAACTCGCGGGTGAGGAAATTATCAATATCGTCCCAGATATCGGTTTCCATCATCGTTCTCAGGAAAAGATCGCCGAGCGGCAAACCTGGCATTCGTTCATTCCCTACACCGATCGTGTGGACTACCTCCAGGGTGTGCTGAACGAAATGCCGTACTGTCTCTCCGTCGAGCGATTGGCAGGGGTTACGGTGCCACCACGGGCACAAGTCATCCGAGTCATGATGTCTGAGTTCTATCGGATCGCCAGTCATCTTGTTTGGTACGGAACCTTTGCGGGCGACATTGGTGCCTTGTCACCAGTCTTTTACATGTTCAACGATCGAGAACGCATCCTCTCGATCACCGAAGCCATTTGTGGCGGCCGTATGCATCCGAATTGGCTCCGGATCGGTGGAGTTGCACGAGATCTTCCGATTGGATGGGACAAGCTGGTTCGCCAGTTCATCGATTGGTTTCCCAGCCGCCTCGATGATTATGAGCGACTGGTGATGGACAATCCGATTCTCAAGCAGCGGACCGTCGGGATCGGGGTCTTGTCTCTCGATGATGCCATCGCGTGGGGTGCCACTGGTCCGATGCTACGTGCCTGCGGCTTGCCGTGGGATTTGCGCAAGGTCCGTCCGTACTCCGGCTATGAGCAGTTCGACTTTGAGGTCCCGGTTGCTTCACACGGCGATTGTTATGACCGAGCGCTGGTGCATGTCTTGGAGTTGCGTCAGTCGCTGCGGATTATTCGTCAATGTCTCGATTCCATGCCATCCGGTCCCTATACATCGCTCGATGCGCTTGCAACTCCTCCGCTGAAAACACACACGATGCAGGACATCGAAACGCTCATCAATCATTTTGTCGGAGTGAGTTGGGGCCCGGTGCTTCCTCCCGGTGAAGCGGAAGTTCCCACTGAATCGTCGAAAGGCCAGACCAGTTATTACTTGACGAGTGATGGGTCGCAGCTCTCGTACCGGACGAGGATCCGCACCCCCTCGTTTGCCCATATCCAGATGGTGCCGCTGATGGCACGTGGCGAGTTGTTATCAGATCTCTTAGCTGTCCTTGGAAGCGTGGACTATGTGTTATCCGATGTGGATCGCTGAAGAACAGTGCTCGGTACTGGGTGCTGAGCAAGAAGCCAACGAGTTTCAGAACTCATAACTGAGCACGCAGGACTCAGCACGTATGCTGTCAGATACTGAACGACGAGAACTAGAAGACGCAGTGAAGCATTACCCTGACAAACGGGGGGCTACCATCGATGCCCTGCTGACCATTCAACGACGACGTGGCTGGATCTCGGATGACACGCTCCTCGAGATTGCCCAATTTCTTGAGATCACGGTCGAGGATGTGGATAGCGTGGCCACGTTCTACAACCTCATCTTTCGAAAACCGGTCGGTCGGCATGTCGCCTTCGTGTGCGACAGTATCAGTTGTTGGATTAAGGGGTGTGAACAAGTTCAGGAGCAGATCAAAACACTCTATAACGCGGATCTCGGACAGACATCACCAGACGGACGTCTGACTGTCTTGCCGATTGCGTGCTTAGGGCACTGCGAACGGGCACCGGCCCTGATGATCGATCAGGATGTATACGGAAACGTCACGCCCGAAAAGATTGAACAGATCGTGGAGAAATACAAATAGTCCAAGATATCCGTCACCGACTGAACATGGAACGACCACTGACTCAACATATTCATCCGGATGGTACGACACGCACATTGCGTGAGTACGTCAAAACGGGTGGGTATAGCAGCTTGCAACGGCTCTCCAGCGGGCTGGCTCCCAAGGACCTACAGCGCCTGGTGAGCGATGCCGGATTACGCGGCAGGGGCGGGGGTGGGTTTCTGACCGGCACGAAGTGGAGCTTCGTGCCGATGGGTGCCAACGCACAAAAACCCAAGTATATCGTCGCCAATGGCGATGAAATGGAACCGGGCACATTTAAGGATCGTGTGCTGATGGAGGGTGATCCTCATGGCTTGGTCGAAGGGATGATCCTTGCTGGTTATGCCATTGATGCAGAGGTTGGCTATATCTTTCTGCGTGGAGAATACCATCTGTCGGCCCAACGACTGACCGAGGCGATTGCAGAGGCCTACGCAGCTGGGTATTTGGGTAAAACTCTTCCTGGAACGGACTTTCGCTTTGACCTCCATCTGCATGCCAGTGCCGGCCGGTATATTTGTGGCGAAGAAACTGCGTTGATTAATGCACTGGAAGGCAAGCGAGCAGTGCCCCGCGCAAAGCCTCCCTTTCCGCAGACGGTCGGCTTATGGGGGAAACCGACGGTCGTGCAGAACGTCGAGACCCTCTACAACATCCCACATATCGTCAATCAAGGAGCTGACTGGTATCACCGATTGAGTCGGACTCAAGACGGTGGCACGAAGATCTACGGTATCAGTGGTTGTGTCGCCAATCCCGGATGGTGGGAATTGCCGCTCGGCACCACTGCGCGTGAGGTGTTGGAGCAATATGCCGGAGGGATGGCGGATGGTGTTCGCTTTCGAGGCTTGTTACCAGGGGGTATCTCCACGGCATTTATGACTGAAGAACACTTGGATCTCCCCTTAGATTTCTCTTCGATCCCGCCCGAGGTTGGTCGTCTTGGCACCGCCACGATGATCGTATTAGACGATCACACTTGTCCAGTTGGGTTTGTGCTGAATCTCGAAAAGTTTTTTGCCCGTGAGTCCTGTGGCTGGTGTACGCCTTGTCGGGAAGGGTTGCCGTGGGTCGCGAAACTTTTAATGTCCTTCGAGGAGGGACGTGCGACCAGCGAGGATTTGTCGCTTCTGAAGATGCATACCAAGTGGCTGGCGCCAGGACACACTTTTTGCGGTCTCGCACCAGGTGCCATGGCCCCGCTGCAATCGGCCTTGAAATACTTTCACGATGACTTCGAGCGCCACATCTCGACGCGCGGATGTCCCTGGAGCAAGAAGTTGTCACAACAGAGGATTCTGGTCTAGCCCATGGCAACCATTATCGTTGATAACAAGTCATATACTGTGGATGAGCAACAGAATGTGCTCGCCGCCTGTCTGGGACATGGGCTGAACGTGCCCTATTTCTGCTGGCATCCGGCCATGGGATCGGTCGGAGCATGCCGCCAGTGTGCGGTAAAACAGTTCAAAGACGATCGCGATCAGTCTGGTCGACTAGTGATGTCCTGCATGACACCAGCGACGAATGGCACGCGGATCTCGATCGATGATCCAGAGGCCAAGGCCTTTCGCGCATCAGTCATTGAATGGCTGATGGTGAACCATCCACACGACTGCCCGGTCTGTGACGAAGGCGGGGAGTGTCATTTACAAGACATGACGGTCATGACCGGGCATGTCTACCGCCGCTACCGCTATCAAAAACGAACCCATCACAACCAGGCTCTCGGCCCATTCATTCGGCATGAGATGAATCGGTGTATTCAGTGTTACCGCTGCGTACGATACTACCGAGATTATGCGGGTGGACGTGACCTCAACGTGTTTGGCTCGCATGACGCCGTCTACTTCGGCCGGGAACAGGATGGCACGCTGGAGAACGAATTCAGCGGAAATCTGGTGGAGGTCTGTCCGACTGGAGTCTTCACCGACAAAACCTTCTTTCACCACTACACGAGAAAATGGGATCTGCAAGCAGCCCAATCGATCTGCTCACATTGCAGCCTTGGCTGCAATACCACCGCCGGTGAACGATCTGGGACTCTGCGTCGGATCACCAATCGGTTTAACAGTCAGGTGAACGGCTACTTTTTATGCGATCGGGGACGGTTTGGGTATGAGTATGTCAATAGCCCGCATCGCATCAAGCGGGCCGTGGTGAGGCAGGAACGTCATCACTCCAAGCTGGGAACGACGGAGGAGGTACCGCAGCCTCTTGAGTTCGCAGCGGACTGTGTACGACAGGCTCATGGGATTGTGGGCATTGGGTCACCTCGTGCGTCGCTCGAGGCCAATGTGGCTCTGCGCTCTTTGGTCGGCCTGCAGCACTTTTATCAGGGGATCGATGAGCAGGAAGGCCAACTTCTCTCCAGGATACTCAAGGTACTTCAAACTGGACCGGTGCCGTCGGCGTCTATTCACGACGCCGAACAGTCAGATGCCGTCTTCGTTCTTGGAGCGGATCTCTTGAACGAGGCGCCACGCTTGGCGCTAGCTCTTCTCCAGTCCATTCGACAACAGCCAATGGAACAGGTCGATGAATTGAAGATTCCTCGATGGGATGAAGCGGCTGTGCGCAATGCAGTGCAAAACCGACGAGGTCCTCTGTTCCTCACCGGGTATCAGCGTACGTGGTTTCATGAGTATGCCACTGACACCTACTTCGCCGCGCCGGATGATATCGCCAGGTTGGGATTTGCTGTGGCTGGAGCGATCGGTCAAGGGGCACCCTCCGTTTCGGATCTCAGTCCGGAGGTGAAGGACCTCACACAGCGAATTGCTGAGGCCCTGACCCATGCCCAACGCCCACTGATCATTGCCGGAACGGAAAGCGGCTCTCTGGCGACGATCGAAGCAGCAGCCAATGTAGCCTGGGCTCTGCATCAACAAGGGAAGCAGCCACGACTCAGCTTTGTGCTTCCAGAGTGCAATAGCGCAGGCCTCGCCTTGCTCGGTGGCGGAAGCTTGAATGACGCATTCGATGCGATCCGTCAGGGGAAGGCCGATACCGTGATTGTGCTGGAGAACGACTTGTATCGGCGCGCGGATCAGGCACACGTCGATGCCTTCTTCGAGGCAGCGCAAACAGTTGTTGTCATCGATTCGGTTGAGAATCCCACGACGGCGCATGCCGATGTGCTGCTTCCGGCTGCCACAGGTCCGGAATCCGATGGGACATTTGTCAATCAAGAAGGCCGAGCCCAGCGGTTCTACCAAGTGTTTCTCCCGGACGGTGACGTCAAAGAGAGCTGGCGGTGGCTGAGTGACCTTGGCCGTGCCACTTCACAGGAGAGTGGGAGTGAATCCGGAGTGGCGACCTGGCGCAACTTCGACGATGCGGTCTCCGCAACGGCAATAGCGGCTCCTGAGCTGGCACGCATTGGAGAGGTCGCACCGTCAGCGAGTTTTCGTTTGGTGGGTCAAAAATCTCCCAGGCAGTCAGAGCGATGCAGTGGGCGTACGTCACTGATCTCTCATCTGACCATGCATGAACCGCCTCCTCCCGTTGATCATGATTCGCCGCTTGGATTTACGATGGAAGGATATCGAGGACCACTTCCTTCACCTCTAATTTCCCAATTCTGGGCTCCTGGCTGGAATTCTATCCAGGCTGTCAATACGTATCAAGACGAAGTCGGTGGGCCATTGCGCGATGAAATGCCAGGAGTTCGGCTCATCGAGCCAGTTGCCACGAAGACAGCCGGTTGGTTCACCACCATTCCACACGCGTTTCAGCCAACCGCTCATCAATGGTTACTGCTTCCTTTGTCCGCCGTGTTTGGAAGCGACGAACTCAGCAACCAATCTCCGGCGATTGCCGAACGGATTGGCAAGCCCTTCCTGTCCTTGCATCCATCAGATGGAGCGCGGTTGACCCTTGAGGACCACAGCACGATTGATCTGATGTTGCAGGGCACGACGTACCGCCTTGTTGTGCATCTCAGTCCTTCTACCCCTGTGGGGACGGCAGGTCTCTCCCTTGTGCCTGAGGTATCTGGCGTCAGCGTGCCGGCTTGGGTTGATCTGTTGAAGGCAATCCAGACTGAACAAACGCGGAGGGCTGCATGATCGATTGGAGCCACACCGCACTCACCATCGCCGTCATTCTTGGCAGCTGCCTGACCTTGGCCGGGATGTTGATCTGGGTCGAACGTCGACTGCTCGGAGTCTGGCAAGAACGATACGGCCCCAACCGACTGGGGCCAGGCGGGTGCCTGCAATCACTGGCGGATATGATCAAGATCTTTACGAAAGAAGACTGGATCCCGCCCTTCGCTGATAAGGCAGTGTTCGTCATTACGCCGGCCATTGTCGTGATCACGGCACTCATGTCGTTCGCGGTGATACCGATCGCACCCAACTTCGTGGTCGCCGATCTCAATGTGGGCGTCCTGTTCTTTTTGGCCATGTCGAGCCTTGCCGCCTACAGTGTCATCATCGGAGGATGGGCTTCCAACAACAAATTCGCATTTCTCGGCAGCCTTCGGGCAATTGCGCAATTGTTGAGCTACGAAGTCTTCATGGGGATCTCGCTGATGGGCGCGGTAATTTTAGCAGGCTCATTCAACCTGAGCGATATCGTGAACGCGCAACAGCATCAATGGTTTGTGATCCCTCAGTTCTTGGGGTTTCTTGGGTTTTTCATGGCGGGACTGGCTGAAGCGCACCGCACCCCATTCGATATGCCTGAGGCGGAAGCAGAGCTCGTTGCCGGCTACCACTCCGAATACAGTGGGATGAAATTTGGGATGTTCTTTGTCGGCGAATACCTGAGCATCCTCCTCCTATCAGCAATGACCGTCATTCTTTTCTTCGGTGGATGGCACGGACCCTGGTTGCCGCCGGTGGTGTGGTTTGGCTTGAAGATGTTCGGCTTCATCGCCTTGATTATCCTGATTCGCGCGGCCTGGCCTCGATTCCGTTTTGATCAGCTCCTGTCATTCGGGTGGAAGGTCGTGATGCCACTCGCGTTGATCAATCTGTTGGTGACGGGTGGGGTGGTGTTGTGGAGAGCAGGATAGCAGGGATTCACGATGCGGCAGTGAGCTTGGATCGGATGTGATCCAAAGGGGAATCATCCCTGTAGAACGGCTGTACGTATGATGAACACGTGGATATACGCCCGGAATCTCGTCGTAGGGTTGTGGATCGTCTTTAAACGGACCTTCACGAAGCCGGTGACGGTTCAGTATCCGGAAGAGCAACCCTATTTGCCACCACGTTGGCGTGGGCGCATCGTCCTCACCAGAGATCCCGACGGAGAAGAGCGGTGTGTGGCTTGTTACCTCTGCTCTGCAGCCTGTCCCGTCGATTGCATTTCGCTTCAGGCTGCGGACAATCCAGAGGCTCACGAGCGCCGTTATCCGGAGTTCTTTCGAATCAACTTTTCGCGTTGCATTTACTGTGGCATGTGCGAGGAAGCCTGTCCGACCAATGCGATCCAGCTGATTCCAGATTTCGAACAGAGTGAATATGCACGTCGGAATCTGGTCTATGAGAAAGAAGACCTCCTCATCAGTGGGACCGGTAAGTATCACGACTATAATTTTTATCGAATGGCCGGCGTAAGGACTCGCGACAAAGACAAGGGAGAAGGTGAGCACGAACTTCCACCGGTAGATGTGAAGAGTTTAATGCCGTGAGGAAAGGCTGAGTAACAAGTAGGCAAGTCCTGGCCTTCACAACTCAGGACTCAGCACAGAGAGAACGATTATGGAGATGCTCTTCTATATCGCTGCTGCGGTGACTGTCTTGGCGACGCTACGCGTGATCACGCATGTGCATGCGGTCCACGCGCTGCTCTATTTGGTCGTCACACTGATCGCGTTGTCACTGATTTTCTATTTACTCGGTGCACAGTTTGCCGCCGCGCTTGAAATCATTATTTATGGCGGTGCCATCATGGTCCTGTTCATCTTTGTCGTGATGCTCCTAGGACCACTCGCGGTTGAACAGGAACGGACGTGGTTCTCACTCAGTGCATGGGTAGGGCCCAGTATCCTGGCCCTGGTGCTTCTGGGAGAAGTGGGATATCTCATTGCTTCCGGAGACCATCCCACGATGGCAGTCGCGGAACCTAGGCAGAAAGCGATCTCTATCGCCCTCTACGGACCCTATATCATTGGGGTGGAATTGGCGTCCATGCTGTTGTTGCCTGGGTTGATCGGCGCCTATCACTTAGGGCGCCGTCTATCGAGTGAGGCCCGTTCATGCTGAGCACGCCTGCACTGGTATTGGCCATCATATTATTTGGTCTCGGATTGATTGGCCTATTGAGTCGGCGAAACATCCTGTACATGCTCCTCTCGCTCGAAATCATGTTGAATGCTGCCGCGCTCGCGTTCATTGCCGGAGGGGCTCGTTGGGGACAAGTTGATGGGGAGATCATGTTCCTATTTATCCTCACCCTGGCGGCAGCCGAAGTATCTGTGGCACTGGGAATCGTGCTGCAGCTGTCGCACCGGTTCCGGACATTGGACGCTGATGCATTCTGTGAAATGAGAGGGTGACGCAACCTGTAAGTGTTGAGTGATTCATTGTGAGTTAGGGACATCAACTTAGAACTGCATATTCATCATTGAACACTATGCTTAGTCTACTGTGGCTCATTCCCGTTCTCCCGCTCGCAGGCTTTCTGCTGTTGGCTCTGTGTGGCGGACGGTTAAGTCGACAACACATCGCATGGGTTGGTTGCGGATCGGTTGGGGCAGCCGCCGTGACGACCGCGCTTGTTGCCATAGACTTTTTTAGCCTCTTTCCCGCCCGCGAGTTCTACCAGCAAACGTCATGGAATTGGATCGACACGTCCGGCATGACAGTCGGCATTTCCTGGTATCTGGATGCGTTGTCACTCTTGATGGTGGCGGTGATCACTGGCATCGGTTTCTTGATCCATCTGTACTCCGCTGAGTACATGGCTCACGATGATGGCTATGCCAGGTTTTTCGCCTACATGAATCTCTTCGTGGCCGCCATGCTGACGCTGGTGTTGGCCGACAATCTCCTTCTGCTCTATCTGGGCTGGGAAGGGGTAGGGCTCTGCAGCTATCTGTTGATCGGATTTTGGTATCGCGAACCCGAGTACGGCACGGCCGCACAGAAGGCCTTCATCGTGACTCGTATCGGAGATACAGCGCTCGCCATCGGGCTCTTCATCCTCTTCACACAATTCAAAACTTTGTCGATCCAACAGGTCCAAAGTCTTGCGACGGGGGCCTGGCCAGTGGGCTCGAACCTGGCCATGATCGTGGCCGTGCTCTTCTTGATCGGTGCGGTTGGAAAGTCGGCGCAATTGCCGCTTCAAGTATGGCTACCGGACGCGATGGCAGGCCCCACTCCCGTCAGTGCACTGATCCATGCGGCCACGATGGTGACAGCAGGGGTCTACCTCATTGCCCGCATGCATCATCTGTTTGAGCTCGCGCCGATGGTGCAAGAGGGCATTGCGGTGCTTGGCCTCGTGACGTTGCTGCTTGCAGCCACCAGCGCCTTGGTTCAGCAGGACATTAAACGGGTGCTCGCCTATTCGACGATGAGCCAGATCGGCTACATGTTTCTGGCACTCGGCGTCGGAGCCTGGCCTGCTGCGCTCTTTCATTTTCTCACCCATTCCTGCTTCAAAGCCTTGCTCTTCCTGGCGGCTGGATCGGTCATTCACAGTCTCCATCATGAGCAGAATATCTTCAAGATGGGTGGCCTTCGGCGGCACTTGCCCTGGACCTTTTGGACATTCTTAATCGGCGCTGCGGCCATGTCCGGCGTCCCCCTGATTACATCCGGGTTTTACAGCAAAGATTGGATCTTATGGTCGGTGTGGTCTTCACCCCTCAGCCATCGGTGGATCTGGTTTGGTGCGCTACTCGGAGCCATGCTGACCGGGCTCTACAGTTTCCGGCTGATCTTTCGAGTCTTTTTCGGAGAGGTTCGGACACAACCGACCGGCGAATCAGGTCTGGCCATGCGCTTGCCTTTAGTGGTACTGGCGTTCTTGGCACTCACAGTCGGTTTTCTCGAGATGCCCCACACACTCGGGAATGTCACTCTCTTTAGCCACTACCTGTCGCATGCGCTTCCAACGACAGCGCTGCTTCCTGGAATGGATGAATCGAGCGAGGCCCGTGAACAGCTGGCCGTCACCGTCGCGGCGCTGCTCGGGATTGGCCTTGCCGCGCTCCTGTTCCTGCCGGGCTCCCTATTCGGCGCGCGAGGGACAGATCAATCCACGACTCACCCTTCGATGACCTTACTGCAAGGAGGGTGGGGGTTCGATCGACTGTATGATCGTCTGTTCGTGCAGCCCTGGTTTGCTATCACCAGAAATTCGAGTGATATGGTCGATCGCGGGTACGAGTGGCTGGCCGTCTGCGCCGAGTCCTGTCATGGCTGGTTGAGTCACACCCAGACGGGGCAGGTCCGGTGGTATGCCGCCAGCATTGCAGTTGGAACGCTGATGTTACTTGGTCTATTTGCGATGTGATGGCTATGGCTCTCTGGCTACTCATACTGATCCCAATTCTCGCGGCACCCATAGCATGGATGGGACAGCAATGGTCTCGTCACGCGCCTCGTTGGATCGTCCTCGGGGCGTTGGCGATTGATTTCATTCTGGCGCTTTGGCTCGGAGGACAACATTCCGCAGGACAGGCCTCAGGACATGGGGCATGGCTCGCAGAAAGTCACACCAGTTGGATTCCCCGTTGGGGCATCAGTCTCCATCTTGGCCTCGATGGACTGAGCGTCGTCCTTATTCTATTGACGGCCTTCGTCGGGATCGTGGCCACGATTGCCTCCTGGACAGAAATTCAGAGTCGCGTCGGATTGTTTCACTGTCAGGTCCTGCTCGCCCTGGGCGGTGTCATCGGGGTGTTTTTGGCCATCGACCTGTTTCTGTTTTTCTTCTTTTGGGAGCTCATGCTCATCCCCATGTATCTCCTGATCGTCATCTGGGGCCATGCACAGCGCCGGCATGCCTCGTTCAAGTTCTTTCTCTTTACGCAGGCCGGGAGCTTGGTGCTACTTGTTGCGATAGTGGCGCTCGCGCTCCTGCATCAACAAGCCACAGGGCGACCGAGTTTTGACTATGCCGACCTAATGGGACTGACCCTGACCAGTGAGATGGCTCGATGGCTCATGCTGGCATTTCTCATCGGGTTTCTCGTGAAGCTGCCGGCCCCTCCCTTTCATACGTGGCTACCGGATACCTACGCAGAGGCTCCTACCGGGGCTACGATCATCCTCGCCGGGATCTTAGCGAAGACAGGCGCCTATGGTTTGTTGCGATTCACACTTCCATTGTTTCCCGAGGCCTTGAACGAAGTCGCGCCCATCGCCATGGGGCTCGGTGTGGTCGGGATCCTCTATGCAGCGGTATTGGCCTGTGCCCAAACAGACATCAAACGACTGGTGGCCTACAGCAGCATCAGCCATATGGGATTCATCCTGCTCGGCGCCTTCGCCGGCACAGAGCTGGCGTTGCAGGGAGTGATGATGCAGATGGTGGCGCATGGGCTGAGTACTGCTGGCCTCTTCCTGCTGGCCGGCGCACTTGAGGAGCGGTATCAGACGAGGAATATGGGTCAGATGGGAGGACTCTGGAGCGTGACGCCGCGTCTTGCCACGATGACGCTGTTCTTTGCCTGTGCGTCATTGGGGTTGCCAGGGCTGGCGAATTTTATCGGTGAGTTCCTCGTGCTCTTTGGATCCTATGCGACTCAACCGGTCATGATCATTCTGGCATCCCTCGGCATGGTGATGGCAGCCATCTATTCCCTGGGGATGATGCAGCGCACGTTCTTTGGCCGACAACAAGACACCCGTACAGCCTCAGACCTGTCGAATGTCGCATTTGGAACCTTACTGTTCATCGCAGGCCTGCAGATCTGGCTGGGGCTCTATCCGAAGGCCGTGTTGACCACCACGAAGCCGGTCATGGAACAACTGATACAGCATGCACTGGTGTCTGCCAATACGATTCACGTGCCATCAGAATCCCTGCTGTCGTCCCACATTGTGACCTCGCAGGGGAGTACCCCATGATCCTCCAAGATTTCATCGCTCTTTCGCCCATTCTGGATCTCGGGGCCTTCTGCCTCGTGACGATGCTTGCGATTGCCTTCAGGCGGAATCATGCAAGGATTGCGGTCTGTGCGTTTCTATCGTGCCTGTTCACCCTCGCGACGTTGCCCTGGGCAGCCACGGTGGCGCCACGAGCCGTGACAACGTTGCTGGTCGTGGATGGACATGCCTTGTTGTATATGGGGCTCATATTGAGTGCGACGATGGTCATCGTCGCACTGTCGTACCGATACCTGAACAGTCAGTTTCATGAGCAAGACGGTGTCGAGGAATATTACCTACTCCTGCTACTTGCCACGTTCGGGGGATTGGTCCTGACCACGGCCGCGCACTTCGTATCATTTTTCCTTGGGTTCGAACTCCTTGGGCTATCGCTCTGCAGTCTGATTGGTTATTTACGAACTCGACGAAATCCGCTCGAAGCCGCGGTGAAATACCTGCTGCTCTCCATCACGGCATCAGCATTCCTCCTCTTTGGCCTGGCCTTGCTGTATTTCGAAAGCGGAGCCATGACCTTCCACGAGGTTGGAGTGAGTGTGAAACAGTGGCAGACGGTTCCAGCACTGTGGCTGGGAGGATTGATCCTGGTCCTGGTCGGCATCGCATTGAAGCTCGGTCTCGCACCGTTTCACATGTGGATTCCCGATGTGTATCAGGGAGCACCGACTCCCATCACGACATACATTGCGACGGTCTCCAAGGCAGCGGTGATGGCACTGCTCCTCCGCCTTGCCACTGAGGTCGGGATATTGGAACTGCCCCCCGTTGTGCACCTGTTCAGTCTTTTGGCTGTTGTCTCGATGGTCACAGGGAATGTGCTCGCGCTCTTGCAAGAGAATGTCAAACGTCTCCTGGCCTATTCGTCGATTGCCCACTTCGGCTACGTGCTCGTGGCCTTGCTGGCCGGTGGTCCTCCCGCTGCGGAAGCAGTCACCTTCTATGTGATCGTCTATTGTGCCATGTCGTTAGGGGCTTTTGGCGTCGTCACAGTCTATTCGAGTGAGGGAGGGGACAAGGACCGTGTCGAGGACTATCAAGGCTTGTTTTGGACTCGTCCTTGGCTCGCGGGCATGTTGGCACTGAGCCTGTTGTCGTTGGCTGGCATCCCAGTGACGGCGGGATTCATTGGGAAGTTTTATGCGATCACGGCCGGTGTTGATGCTGGCCTATGGTGGCTCGTGTTGGCGCTGATTGGGAACAGCGTCGTGAGTCTCTACTATTACCTTCGATTGTTCGTGACCCTGTTCGGTGAGGTAGCAGTACAGGAAGCACTTCCTCAACAGGGGACGGTGCAACGGTCAGAGTTCGTCAGTTGGACGGCCGTATGCTCGCTCGGATTTGTTGCATCGATCATCCTCGTACTAGGAATCTATCCAGAACCGCTGATTCAGCTCATCCGTGAATCCGTCAGCAATCTACTCATGGTGGTTGCTCAGAGACCATGAATGGATTGGAACCAACTCATCTCTCGTAGTCTTCAGTTGAGCAGCGGGGTTCTACCAACCTGGCTGGCGGACTTGTAACGTAACGATCACTTAAGCCACTCTGCTCAGTTCATCGGAATGATCGTCGCGGAAACTTCGTTGGGGAGCAGCAGGGTCGCCACCGCGCGATTCTGTTCGTCCGGTTGAATCAACGCGAACAACGGTACCGGCTGAGGAACCTCTCCTGGCGGCATCGACAACATCGCCGGAAAATCGATCAGCGGTGAGAGCGTGGTCTGGCTGGCGATACGAAGCCGAAAGGCCATCAACACATCCCGCAACCGTTGGGTCTTCTCTTCTTCTGATATTGATTGATCAGGCGCGATCCCAACTTCCCAAAGCGGCTTCGTCACCGTGACCGGGAAAGTCAGGCCAAGTTTTTGCGCATCCGTTGACACATCGATCAAAAATCCATCTTGAATTGCCTGTTGGCGATTTGCGATCAGTTGGTTGGCCGGGATATCGGTCCGCATCTCCAGCGCATTACCTGAATGAATTGGGTTTTCGAGTTTCGGTTCTTCTGCTGTCGGTAACGCTGGAACCGCTTCAAGCGGCGACTTTTCGCCTGGAGCGTTTTGATTGGGTGTCACAACGGTCTCATCCGGCAAAGTGGGAAGCGCATGGATGAGGCCTTCATACACTCGCTTGGCTGCTTCAGACCAAACGGGATTACAGGGTCGACCAGCGAACGCTGCTTCAGCGGCTTTTCGCTCGTCGTGCGTGAGGACTCGCGGGGTACGTGTTGTATCCATGATCAATTAGATAAGCCCGGGCTCTCACAAGTCAAGAGCTAGCCAGGAAGGCATCTGCCTTTCGTTTCTAAGGAGAACAAAAGCACAATAAGTTCGAGAAGATAGGTCAACTCAACGGTGCTGGCTGCATGTCCCAACATGCCCACTGGTGTGACCAGCCAACCGATCAGAAGGAGGGAAGCCAACGCCAAGACGCGCCCGCGTTAAGACAGAATCGGACTCCTGTCGCTCGTCACTACATCGGGTACAGTCGGAGTCCAGGTGAAGGACTTTGAAGCGCCATGTTATAGTTCTGCGCATGCTTCGAGTGGACTACTATCAGGTGCTGGGAGTCTCCCGCGTCGCGTCTGATGACGACATCAAAAAAGCCTACCGCAAGCTTGTTTTTCAGTACCATCCAGATCGCAACCCCGACAGCAAGGATGCCGACGCCAAGATCCGCGAACTCAATGCAGCCTATGAAATCATCGGTGATGCGGAAAAGCGCCGAAGCTACGATCGGTTGTCTTGGGGAGACGAGCCGCGCGCGGAGGCGGTTGATCTCGGCCTCATTCTCGACGACATCGAACAAAAACTGTTTGATGAAGGCCGGAAAGAACTGTTTTCAATCTTGATGCAGAACGTCGCGCGAGTGCGGGCTGAATTGGGCGTGATTCGAGAGCGAACCATCCGAGAACAGGGGTACGATTCGTTCCTGGAACCGGTCGTGGCAGCGAGGGCATCTGAAATCTTGAATGAGTTCGTGACGACAGACATGAATCAGCGAAAACAACGGCTTGTCGAGGTCGCCACGGACATGCTGGTGTCTCAGGGACTCGCCAAGCGAAGCGACGAAAGAGAGATACGTTCACTCCGATCTCGTCTGGAAGAGCGTTTTCACAAAGGCCGCATCCACGGCGTGACATCGGCGCTGGAGCTATTCTATGAACGCACATGATCGCCGACAAGTGACGCTACTGCGAGAGCGGTCCCGATACAAACTTACCGGCTTTCATCACGCCCACAATTTTGTCCCGGTCTCGTAGAACCTCGATCCGTCGAAGGGGGGTTCCTTGTAGGATCACAAGATCAGCTTCCATTCCTTTGGTCACGGTTCCGACTGAGTCCTGAATCCCGATGAGACGGGCTGCCGTGGCGGTTGAAGCAACAATGGCCTCCATCGGTGTCATACCAAACGCGACCATCCGTTCAAGCTCCTGCGCATTGTCCCCATGGTAATTGAATGGGGTTCCGGCATCAGTACCCATAGCAATGGCGATACCACTCTGATGGGCGGCTTTGAAGCTGGCTCGGTGGCGCTTGGTCATCGCTTTGGCCTTGTCGAGTGCACTATCCGGGATGCCGCAACCTGGTCGACAGGCTGCCGTCGTCGCCAGAGCTGAAAGGGTCGGGACCATGTAGACACCATACCGCTTCATGAGTGCTCCCGACTCGTCGTCCAACAAGGTCGCATGTTCGATCGATCGCACCCCTGCATGAATCGCGTTCTTCATGCCGGCGGCGCCGTGGGCATGGGCGGCGACTGGTTTCCCCGCTCGCTGTGCCGCATCGACCGCTGCCGCCAACTCCTCCATCGTCATTTGCGCCTCATCCGGCGAGGTGCCGGGCGTCAACACTCCCCCCGAAGCAATGATCTTGATGACTCCCGCGCCGGCAGCGACCTGTTCCGCCACAACCTTTCTGACTTGTTCTGTTCCTTCAACCTCTTGGCCGATGAACCGTGCGTGGCCACCGATCATGCAGATAGCAAGTCCTGCACCGACGATGCGTGGCCCTGGCATCACGCCAGATTCGATGGCCTGCTTCAACGTGAAGATCGAATGATCTCGAGATCCTACATCACGCACGGTAGTAAATCCGGCCTCGATCGTCGCCTTCGCATGCCGAGCCGACTTCAACAACGTATAGGACGGCTGCTCTGATTCGAGTGTGGCGACAACGTCCGGCTCTCCGCCCAAGCACAGATGGACATGACAGTCGATGAGTCCTGGGATAATCGAGAGGCCACGGCCGTCGATACGGACAGCTCCTTTAGGAATTTTGACCTCGTTGCTTGGACCGACTGCCGAGATTTTTGTACCGCGCACGATGAGCGTTGCGTTATCGTGATGGTCTCCCGTGCCATCGATGAGGCGCACGTGATGAATGGCAATCGTCACAACCTACCGTCCTCCACTATAGACATGCGCAGCCGCTTGCAGCGCAACGCCAGGAGTTGAAACCCAACCGCGACGAATCCCGATCTCCTCCAATGCGTTGAGAAGAGTCAGGACATTGGCCTCCGTCGACGATTCTCCCATCAATCCGATTCGCCAGACCTTTCCCTTGAGTGGGCCAAGGCCTCCGCCAATTTCGATGCCGAACCTTTCCAACAACTGGGAGCGGACGGCTGCCTCATCGATGTGTGCTGGAAGGGTGACGCAGATCAGCGTCGGAAGCCGCCGATCAGGGGGAGGCAATGGGTCGAGACCGAGCGCCTTCAGTCCTGCGAGCAGCGCACGACTATTCAGTTGATGGCGGGCAAACCGGGTTGGAAGCCCTTCTTCCTCGATCAGGCGCAATGCCTCCCGGAGCGCATAGAGCATCGAAATCGGTGCCGTATGGTGGTAGGCTCGGTTGTGCTCTGTCCAGTACTCCGCAATGAGGGACAGGTCTAGATACCAGCTTTGACAGGGGGAGCGGCGATTCTTGATGATAGAAAGGGCACGGTCACTGAGCGTCAGGGGAGCCAAGCCAGGCGGACAACTGAGACACTTTTGCGTGGCGCTGTAGCATACATCGATGCCCCATCGATCGACCTCCACGGGGATTCCACCAAGCGAGGTGACCGCATCGACGATCAGCAGCGCGTTGTACGTGCGACACAGGGAACTGATCGGTTCAAGGGGTTGGCACGCCCCCGTCGACGTTTCTGCATGCACCAGCGCAACGGCCTTCACCGGATACGATTGCTGGAGCGCCGCGGCAATCATATCGGGCTCGATCACCTGCCCCCACGAAACTTCCAGTCGAATGGCCTTGCCTCCGCAGCGCTCAACGATTGTGGAAAGTCGAGTACCAAACACCCCGTTAACGCCCACGATGACGGCGTCGCCTGGTTCAACGATATTGACAATCGCCGCTTCCATTCCGGCCGATCCAGTCCCTGAAACGGCAATCGTAAATTGATTCGTCGTCGAGAAGACGCGGCGCAGGAGGATCTGAATGTCGGTCATCACTCGCAAGAATGCCGGGTCCAGATGTCCGACAAGCGGAGTGGCCAAGGCTTGGAGTACCCGAGGATGCACCATACTGGGGCCGGGCCCCAGAAGCAGTCGTCGCGGAGCGAGAAAACTCTCCATCACCAATAGGCTCCTTCCATCTGCCCGGTTAGTATAGCCAAGTTGAAGAGGCAAGGCTATGTGAGAAATTGTCGCTAAAACTATGCTGTAGCCACTTTGAGGGGATTTAGAGCCTCAGGAGCGCATGGTATAGTGACAAACCTATGAACGACCAGTCACTGTCGATCGGACGATCATCGGATTTCCCGCAGCATGACCAGCCTGCAGCTCCCAAGCCATCGATTGCCCCGTATGGCTCTCGATGGTCGCTGGTTGTGAGCGGGGTCTGCGCCGGCATCCTGGTGGCGGCACTCGGCGCCGTGCTGTGGTTTTCGGTGACGCTTCCAAAACTCCAGCGATTTGAGGACCCAGATCGCGCGCTTGATCTGATGGTCAGCCGTACGTTGGACGCACAAGACAGCCTTCGTCGAGCGCCGACATGGCAGCAATGGATGGCTGACTGGACGATGGGCAGCGATGAGGAAGCGAGAGAACAAGCAATTCAATGGTACCGGGAGCTGGTTGAGACGACCGATGATCCTCTCTCCAAGATTCGGCTGGCCATCCTACTCGGGGAGTCCGGACAAGAAGCAGCAGCACTCGCTGAGACCAAGAGGTGGCAAGACCGTGGTACCTCTGCATTGCTATTTGGACAACTGATCGACGCGGCATATGGCACCCAGCCACTTGATAGGACCCAAGAAATAGAATTACAGGCGGTGTTGGCAGAGACGTTGCCGAGCGGATGGTTCTATGATCACCTGGCTGCACGGCTGGCACGACGAGCGGGCAATCAGGATCTCCTCGTGACGGTTGAAGAGCAGAGTGCACGCAGAGAAGATCGGGTTCAGCAATGGATCCGCCCGTTGATCTCGTTCGAATCGATATGCCTGGTGATGGGGTCGCTCTTACTCTTGGGTGTTGCCAGACTGCGGGGACAGCGGATGAACATCCTGCGTCTCCATGGACCCGGCGTTCCACCTCCTTGGTCTGGAGGAACTGCCGGCGCAGTCATCCTGCGTGGAGGTGCCTTAGGAGTCGTGACGACCGCCCTGATTCTCTCTACTCCGTCATTTCAGCATGTGTCGTTGCGCGCATTGGCCATTCCATTGGCGAACCTACCGCTGCTAGTCCTCGCATATATCCAATTGCTCAAGCCTGCCGGCCTAACGTTCACGAACGGCTTCGGTCTCGGAATCAAGCGAGACGACCTTGGACGCCTGACCTGCACCGTGCTCGCAGTGGTCGCAGCCGGACTCTGGGGTGAATGGGTCATGGGACGTGCCGCCGAGTTCCTACATTTAAATAACCACTGGACGGAATGGTTTGATAAGGATCTCGTGTGGGGAACTCCACCCGTCATAGCCGTGAGCATACTCGAGTACGTCGTCTTCGCGCCGATCTTCGAGGAACTTGCGTTTCGTGGATTGCTGTTCGCGATGCTTCGTCGCCGGTTCAAATTCCTTCCCGCCGCCTTGATCAGTACCAGTCTTTTTGCCCTCGCCCACGGCTACAGCCTGATCGGCTTCGTCAGTGTCTTTTGGAGCGGGTTTCTCTGGGCGTGGATCTACGAACGGACAGGGAGCCTGATTCCCGGCATGGTTGCCCACGCGATGAACAATTTGCTCGTGTGCCTCACGGTGATGGCGTTGCTTCGCTGAGCGAGTTCCTCTGTATCAGTTCAAGTGCCTCGAAGAGATCCCCATAGCGCAAACCTGTACCACCCAACTTCAGTAACTCGCACATCTGCTTGTTCAATACCCGCTTCCCTGTTGCGTGGGCCTCTTGAGAGTCGGAGGATCGAATAGCCCATCGTTGCTCGACCATCTGACAGATATCCATCCAGGTTCTCGGATGTCCATCGCTGACGTTGTAGTGCCCGCCAGAGTCGGCATGCGTGAGGGCTGCGAGACAGGATGAAGCCAGATCCTCCACGTGAATCAGATTGACATATTTGCGCGAGCGTTTCACGCGGCCCGTTCTGATCCATTCGACGGGATTGCGGCCAGGACCATAGATTCCCGCAACTCGTAAGATAATGGCATCATATGCAGTTCGTAATAGTTCCTCACCCTGTACACGAGGTTTTTTCAGGTCGATTGGGGCTGTTTCGTCAACCCAGGAGGGGGGGTACTCAGCTGAGGCGTCAACGTCGTAGGCGGAGGTACTGCCGAGCACCACCAGTCGGCGGGTATGAAGAGATGCGGTGTCAGCGAACTGCCGAACCAATTCGATCGGTACTGCGGGAAAACACCATACGATATCGGTTGTTGTCGGAATCGCCTGCCAGGTCTCAGGTTGTGCCAAATCGAATCGTATCCGTTGGTCAGGACTCAGATGTGTGAGGTGCCGGTCGGGATCCCGACTGGTGGCGAAGACATGAGTGTAGCGGTGCTGGGCGAGCGGCAAGAGAAACTTAGCCGTGTAGCCTGATCCGAGAATAATGAGGGACCGATGCACGATCAATCATACTCCATGCCAATGGGTCCGCAGTGTGCCAGCGAGCACCGATCAGAGTCCAACAAAAAACGTCATTTCAGTTGGTGTGCCAATTGCCTCGTGCTATACAAGAACTAGGTATCGTACGTAGCATGCCAAGAAAAGGACATCATATGAAGACACAATCGTTGTCATGGCTCGTGCTTCCAGTACTGCTACTTCTCGGTGGATGCCCGAAGAGTGGCGGCGGAGATGGAGGATTTCAAGGAACAGCGTCGGTGCTGTATACGGCCAATGATGGCTCAAATACCATATCAGGATTCACAATCGGGGCCGGAGGCGCGTTAAGTGCCACAAGTCCTGCGACGGTTGGGACAAATAACACGGAGTGGCTGACAGTTTCCTCAAATGGTCAGCTCCTTTACGCATCGAACCAAGGTAATCACACCATATCGGGCTTTACCATCAACGGAATAACCGGTGTTTTAACGCTGCTCGGAACACCAATCGCTGTCCCAGGAACGAATCCATCTCCGCGTGGGATTACCATCACACCGAATCAGCAATTCCTCTATGTGGCAAACAGTGCGACGAACACCGTCGCTGGATTCGCGATCGGGGCGGGAGGTGTCTTGACATCAACCGCTCAAGGCACGATTGCAACAGGTGGTACATTGGCGAGAGGGATTGCAGTTTCACCAAATGGACAATTCCTCTATGTGGCGAACTCTGGCAATAACACCATTTCTGGGTTTATTATCGGTACCGGCGGGGCTCTCACCTCAACAGGCACAGTTTCTACTGGTGCTGGATCAAGTCCAGAGGGACTCGCGATATCACCAAACGGCGCATTTCTGTTTGCTGTGTATCAGGGAACCGACCGCGTTGCTGCTTTTTCAATTGGAGGTGGCGGTGCATTAACGCCTGCTACGCCACAACCGACGTTCTCGACTGGAGGTGGTACAAGCCCGCAGAGAATTACAATCACACCGACGGGATCTTTTTTGTATGTGACGAATAGTGCCGCGAATGAGATTACAGCCTTCACCATTGGAGCTGGAGGTCAACTAACTCCGATTGGCTCCAATATAGACACCGGAGCTGGAACTGCTCCGGTTGGTATAACCATCGATCCATCAGGACAGTTTTTGTATGTCGCAAATAGCGGAATGAACGAAGTGGCAGGCTTTAGGATTGGAGGCGGAGGCACGTTGACACCAACCACTCCCGCTTCTTTTTCAGTGCTCCCCAATGCTCCCATCGGTATCGCCACGCCTGGTCGGCCGTAAGTCTTCTTGTATAAACGAATAGACGCCAGCGGCGCATTAACTGGGCCGTTGGCGTCTTGCGCACAAAGACGCTGAGCTTGAAAGCGGCAGTCATTGCCGCTGACATCCAATCAGCGCTCCACCTCTCTTACTCCCACCTCACATCGACCCTGTGTTGATCGTACGTGACAATCCTACAACACTCCAAACTGCGTCGTTGTCAGCGCTTCGTGAGGGTGATATAAAATAACTATGGTCCGCCGAGACACGCACAACATTGTGATCCTAAAGAAGGCACTACTGGGAGGGCTCTTTTCATTGGTAGTGCTCTCATCAGGCTGTGGCGACGGCGGAGGAGAAGGTGGAGGATTTGGAGGAACCGGGGGGACGTTAGGAGGACTTGGAACAACATCCATCCTCTATGTTGCGAATAACGGATCCGATAATGTGTCGGGGTACAGCATCAATGCCACAAGCGGAATCCTCGCCCCGATTCCTGGCTCTCCGTTCTCGAATGTCTCAGGCCCTTCCGCCATGGCCGTGTCCTCCAATGGGTTTTTCGCCTATGTGACGAACGGTAGAACAAGTACGGTCACGGCATTCAGAGTTTCTACAGAAGGCACACTCCTATCAGTCCAGACGACGCCATCCAATCCCAATCCGGCGCCGGTCGAAGCAGCTCCAGGTGCACTGGCCATTGCTCCAAACACGAAGCATGTGTATGTGGGGAATAGTGGCACGGACAAGGTGACCGCGTTCAACATAGAGGCCTCCGGCGCCTTGACCTTGATACCGCAAACGGCCGGCACCACGAATCCTGTATCAGTCAACGGAGCAGATCCCGCAGCCATTGCGATCACTCAAAACGGGCAATTTCTCTATGTAGCCAACAGCGGGTCCAACGATATCACGGCGCTTTCGATTGGAGCCACCGGGCTTCTCAGTCTGATCACTCCGTCTGGAGCAAACACCAACCCTATCAAGACCAGTGTAACGGCCCCAAAAGGCATGGCCATCTCGCCGAACGGATCGTTTCTCTATGTGGCCAACAGCGGCTCTCATAACGTGACGGTTTTTCAGATCGGAACAAACGGCCTCTTAACCTTGGTGCCGCCTGCAGGGGGCACTACAAATCCGATCCTCACGGGCACAGGCGCTACGACTCCCAACTCCCTCATGATCTCCCTTGATGGACGATTTCTTTATTCCGCCAATGGTGGCGGCACCATATCGGCATTCACGATCAGAAGCGACGGACTATTGGGGCTCGTGTCAACCTCGGCGGGCAACCTCAATCCCATTTCAGCCGGAGCAAATACAACTCCCGTAGCTCTGACGATTTCACCAGATGGGCGATTCCTGTACGTGGCAACCAACGTGACGACCTTGGGAGGCCGTGTGTCGGCTTTTACCATCAATCCCGAAACAGGGGCGCTTGTCCCATTGACAACACTGGTCGGTAATCCTTTTCTGGCAGGAACCACACCTTCTGCGATTGCGACGCCAGGTCGACCATAGGTTAGCTATCAAAACCTCTCCGCTAGCAACACCATGCTTCAGCTGGCCAGGCGATTTCGGAAACGCTCGGCTGCCATCGATGCCTCTTCGGATCGGCGATCCCGCAGTAGATGCTGCAGCTGATTCGCGGGGACCGGCTTGCTAAACAGATAGCCCTGGTACGCGGCACAGCCTTGCATGCGAAGAAATGCCAGCTCGTCGCGAGTCTCCACTCCTTCGGCCACGACGTGCAACTTGAGCGCGCGACCCATGCCGATGATCGCGCGTATGATGGGGGAATCAACTGTGCCGAGCTTGAGATCTTTGACGAACGCCCGATCAATCTTGAGCGTGTCGAGGGGAAACCGCTGCAGATACGCGAGCGATGAGTATCCCGTGCCGAAATCATCGATGGCCAAGCGAAACCCGGATTCCTTCAACTCCCTGAGCGTGGCAATGGTGGTCGACGCGTCGGTCATCAACACGCTCTCCGTGAGTTCCAGTTCGATATCCTGAGGATTGCCGCCCTGTTCATAGACGAGTGCCTTGATATGACCAGCGATATGGCGCTGTCGGAAATGCAGCCCGGAAAGATTGATGGACACGGCTGTCGGAGCGAATCCTCCTTTGTGCCACATCCGCTGCTGCTGAGCCACGCTCGTGATCACCCATTCACTCATCTGGATGATCAAATCCTCTTCTTCGGCGACCGGAATGAACTCAGCCGGAGAGATCAACCCACGCGTGGGATGTTGCCATCGGATGAGCGCTTCAAAGCCGATGACCTTCTCCGAAAGAATATCGACCTGTGGTTGATAGTGAAGGACGAATTGATTTTCGGCAATGGCGGAGCGTAAATCCTGTTCCAGGCTGATCCGGGCGGCCAGTGAGGTGTTCATCGCAGAGGAGTAGTATCGGTAACTGTTCTGGCCCGTGGTTGTGGCGGCTTGAAGGGCTGTTACAGCATTGCGCAGGAGAACATCAGCATCCGCACCGTCGGCTCCAGGTATCGCGAGTCCAATATGTGCCGAAAGCGTCACGCTCGTACCGTCGACCACAAACGGAGTACCGAGAGCGCTCATCAATGTGTGAGCCACTTTAGCAGAATCCTCAGGTGTAGACAGGTGGGTGTACAGCATCGCGAATTGATCGTCACTCAGACGCGCCAGGACAGGAGTTTCAGCACTGGTGGACTGTACATGTGTGACGCCAGCCGAAAGGGTATGCTGGAGGCGCTCCACGACGTCCTTGATGAGCTGTTCTGCTTTTCGCGAGCCATGCATGTCACGCAGGCGATGATACCGATCGAGGCCTACGACTAGGAGTGCACCAATGACATGGCTGCCAGCGCCACAAGTCATCGCCTGTGCCACGCGATGGAGGAATAAGCTTCGGTTGGGGAGATGAGTCACGCTGTCATAGTTGGCGAGAAAATAGATCTTCGCTTCCGTCGCTCGCATATCGGTAACATCTTGGACCGTTCCCACCATACACTCCGCCTGCCCGGTGTCGTCCATAATGGTCTCCCCGAGGACGTGGACGATGCGTTCGGTACCATCGTTCTGGACGAGGCGATGGTCTAGATCAAATTCTGTTCCATCGGCGACCGCAACTCGCATGGCCTCGGCAACCAATGCGCGATCCGCTTCGTGCACACGCGCAAGATACGAAGCCTGGGAGTGATCACACAAGGCTGGAGCGATTCCGAGGATCCGGCACGCCGCATCCGAGACGTGCATGCGGTCTTTGACGAGATCCCATTCCCATCCGCCTAATTGAGCGATTCTCTGGGCTTGAGCAAGCCGGGATTCGCTGCTGCGAAGGGCGTTGAGCATCTCACTTGCCCGAAGCATGTACCGTACTCGCTGACTCAGGATGAGCCCAGGACAAGGCTTCACGATAAAGTCGGTCGCACCGACTTCGTATGCCTGCGCGATCGAATCGATGTCATCCAGCCCCGTCATGATGAGAATAGGCACAAATTCCCCGTGCGGCAGCTGCCGGAGTTGCTGACATGCAACAAACCCATCCATGCCCGGCATTTGCAAGTCGAGGATGATGATGTCCGGCATCATGACCGCGGCAAAGTCGATGGCAGCTTGCCCCGACGAGGCTTCTTCCACTCGGAGATCCTCTTGTTCCAGGCACATCCGTGATAATGCACGCAACGTTGGATCATCGTCGACGATCAGTGCGAGGGGAAGCGGTGGTTGGTCAGGGGACGTCATGCGGCTCTCCTCTTGTTGAGTTCAGCTCGAAACAACTGGCTAGCGTGGTCAAATGCCGCATCCAGTTGATCCTGAAACGGTTCGGCCTCTTTGAGCTGCCCCTGGCGACTGAGAGTCTCAAACTGCTGGCAGAGTGTTGCGAGAGAGAGGGCTCCGAGGACCGCACTTCTACTTTTCAAGCTATGCGCAGCCTGGTTGACAGCCGTGGCATCTCCAGCAGCCATGCCTTGATGCAGCGTATCGACAAGTTGTTGTGAATCCGCCAAATACAGCGTCAGAATTTTTGCCAACATATCCTCTTTGCCTGGCTTTTGGAGGCTCGTGATCGACTTCCACGCCTTCACATCGACAATCAAGGACGCCTCTAACTCTGGTTCCGGCGTCGCCGCGACCAACGTCACGGTCGGCTGTGGAGCAAGCTGATCGATCGTTGATGGTGTCAGAGCCGGTTGCAGCCAGGAGATCAACACTGCCCGCAGATGATCCATGGAAAACGGTTTTGAGATGTACTCATTCATGCCAGCCGCGAGGCATTGTTCACGATCACCGGGCGTGGCGTGAGCCGTGAGTGCCACAATTGGCGTGGCACCCCGTGAGTTGCTCTGTTCCCATTCTCGTATCAAGCGTGTGGCTTCAAAGCCGTCCAGCTCCGGCATCTGGCAATCCATGAGAATAAGATCGTAGGGGGTTATCTGTGCCTGATCAACCGCTTCTCGGCCGTTCTGAGCCACAGTGACAGAACAACCGAGGGTCTCCAACATAATCAGGGCAATCTCCTGATTCACTGGGTTGTCTTCAGCAAGGAGGACATGACCGGATAACGATTGCGTCGTCTGGGCAGGGTATATCTGCTGTGGCGCCGACGGCTCCATATCGAACAGGGTCAAGATCACATCACGGAATGCTTCGTAACGCACCGGCTTGGTCACTAGGTGCATGTGAGCACTATCAGGCTGCTGCGCCACATCCGCCCGCCGGATGAACGAGACCAATCGCACGATCCTGACCTCTTGCAATGCGGTGTCGGACGCCAGCGCTTCGAGTATTTGTGTGTCTGTGGTGTCGTCGAAGGTTTCATCGACAAGCGCGATCACCCGACGCTCATCTGTCGCGAGCTCGGTCATGACCAGTTCGAGAAACTCCGCGTCTGTCGTGGCCATGCGTGGGACAATTCCCCAGTGCGAAAGGTAGCGCATCACCAGCCGACGGGTCGCTGGGTGGCTGATGGCTGCGTATACCCGGAGATCGGCCAGCGGGGGATTCGTCAAGACGGCCACCGCAGCCTCAGCTTGTAGTGGCAGGCACAGCACAACCCAAAACGTGCTCCCTTGTCCTAGAGTGCTCTCGACTCCGATCGTCCCACCCATCAGTTCGCTCAGTTGCTTACAGATGCTCAGGCCAAGACCGGTCCCTCCATGGACTCGGGTCGAAGACCCATCCACTTGGGAAAATGATTGAAAGAGTTTCGCTTGGCCTTCGGCGCTGATGCCGGATCCTGTGTCCCTGACGGCCAGTCTGATCTGATGTGGAGACCTCTCACCGAAAGAGGACGGATCCAGTCCAACGGTCACACCCACGTCGCCAGCTTGCGTGAATTTGATGGCATTGCTCAATAAATTGGTGAGGATTTGTCGGATTCGGGTCGGGTCGCCCATCACCGCGGTTGGGAGGGTTGGATCGTACTCCACCGATAGGGTGAGGTGTTTGCGCTGTGCGCGCTCAGCTAACTGCTCAACGGTGAGCTCAACGAGATCTCTGAGGTCGATCGGCACCGACTGGATATCCAGTTTACCGGCTTCAATCTTCGAAAAGTCGAGAATGTCGTTGATCAGTGTTAAGAGCGTGTCGCCGGAGCTGTGAATCGTTTCCACGTAATGGCGTTGCGTGGCGGATAGGGGAGTGCGGGCGAGAATTTCGGTCATGCCAATGACACCGTTCATCGGTGTCCTGATTTCGTGACTCATATTCGCCAGAAACTCGGCTTTAGCCTTCGTCGCATCCTCCGCCGCGAGCTTGGCGAGGGCGAGGGCTTCCTCGGATTCACGCCGCCGCGCAGCTTCCAACACCAGCGTCATGAAGTTCGCCAAGGCCTGTGCGAATTGCTGTTCATCCGGTGCCCAGTCTCGAGACGAGCCGACATGTTCGATGGTGATGACACCTATCAGCTTGCCCTGAGTCTGAAACGGCGCGTCGATTCTGGCACCGATCTGCTGAGGTGCTAGACTCCCTGTGACCAGTTCTTGAAAGTTCAGGTCTTGCTGCGCCTGAGATGCGGGGAGAAGCTGTCCGCGGCTCAGTGCTTCAAAATAGATGGGATATTGTGCGCGGACCAGTTTTCCGCCGAAGGCATGCTTATTGGCCGACCGATCGTAACTATCAAGACAATACAGGGACTGTGTGCGTTCCTCAAAAATCCACACACTGACACGATCGACGACAAGCGCCTGCGCGGCGACGGTAGTCAGCTGTTTGGTCGTACTCGGGAGAGACCCCTCAAACACCGTGCGGTCCTGCACCAGGGCCAGTGTGGCGCTCTGCTGATGGCGAAGCCGCTCTTCCTTCGTGTGTAACGACTGATTCGTGACCTCGAGGATTGTCGCACGTTCCTCTGCCTGCTGCTTGTCGTCGACGGCTCGAATCAATTCGATCCGCGCCTGTATCTGCGCTTTGATGGCTCGGTTCTTGGCCAGGGCTATAGCCACCTGATCGGCCAGGTGACGGGCATGGGCCAGACTGTCGGCCGGTGGCTTGTGCCTCTGCCGATAAGCCAGCACCAACACGCCGCTGACGATCTGGTTCACGATGATTGGAAACGTGACAAAGAGGGAGAGATCCAGCTTCTGCATCGACGTCAGGTATGACGGCAGGGTAGAGACCGTTGCGATAAAGTGGTTGGGGTGGGCCTTCATCGTGGCGAGATGGTCGTCGGAAAACTGGCAGGGATAGGTCTGCGACTCATGATCTGATTGACCGCTAATGACACGCACCCATAGGACAGCGGAGCCTCCCTCTTCAGGATCGATCAAAGTCATCCCCACGGCATCGCACGTGATGGTGTCAGTAATACGTGACTGAATAACCTTGATCATGGCCGCTGGTTCATGGCTCGAAAGAATGGCTTGGCTGATCGCCGAAATGGCCTCCAACATGTGAAACTGTTGGCTGAGCTTTCCGGTCATACTATTGAATGCGCATGCGAGATCCTGGAATTCATCGTCGCTGTTCACAGTGACATGAGTTGTGAAATCGCCACCCGCGAGGCGGGCAGTGCCTTCTTGCAAGACCGCCACCGGTCGGAGGCTGCGACGGATTTGAGACAGGCTGAGCAGAACGACTGCACTCAACGTGGACGCGATGACGAGCAGGAACGTGTGACGAAATTGCTCGACAGGAGCCAACGCCGATTCACGGGTTTGGTTCAGGACGATGACCCATGGTTCGACAAGAAACGTATGCTGGAGCGGCATGGTCCAGGCCCCTGCGACATACTCCTGTCTGCCAAATCGCCACCGGATCCCTTCCCCCATCGGAGCCGCCACATCATGTCTGCGAAGATCAGGGAGCGTCACCGGTTGAGGAAAAGTCGAGTAGAGACTCTGTCGCTGGCCGTCTTCAACGATGAGATCCGTATCGCCCGGGAGGGTATCTTTCACCTGAGTGCTCCACAGCGATGTCTCATTGATCTGGGCGGTGAGGAGCCCTGCCTCCCATCGGCTTGGGTTCACGATGCGGGTGAGAGTGAGGCGAGGATCGCGATCGGGAATAGCCTGAATCTCCAACAAGGCCTTCCCTTCTTGAAGGTGAGCGACCTGTGCCGGCGTGAGGTGGCGTCGGCTGGGATCGGAAGCCGCAAGGAGACGAATCTCTTGGAAGCGCCGACCCAACTCTTTTACCGGGGCCGTGATGGTTGTGTCTTCGCGGACTATTCCAGTCTGCGGCAATTCGGAAGCGATCCGATCTAGATCGGCGGTCAAGGTTAGGAGATGGCTATACAGAACCATCCCTTGGGATTTGCTCTCCTGTTTCAGCCGGGCCGAGGTTTGAACAATCAGTTGTTCCGTGACTTGGCGATATGAAACCCATCCGAGAATGGAGGTCGGCACGAGAGCGCAGAGCACGAACAGACCAAGTATCCGACGTGCGATACGGCTGTGGAGGAATGGGTGGGAGAACGTCGTCTGCATGGGCTCCACGCGTTACACGCGTTAGAAGTTCTTGGCCAAGCCGTAAAATCCGCCGTCACTCGCGCGAATGATATCATCATGACTTTTAGGCGGATTCAGTGGGGCAACGGTGTCTTTATCCTTTCCCATGCTGTAGATATCAAAATCCGAGTTGATCGGGACGAGGAACCGGTCCTTCCGTGCTCCTCCGACACCTCCACAGGGTGGGCCACCTCCACCACCATTCCCCCCACCTCCATTGCCACCGCCATTTCCTCCACCTGCACCTTGAACAAAATGGAGAAGATCTTGACGGTCCCCGTTATCAATGGCGAAAGAAATATGCCCATTGCTATGCGTGAAGGGGGAGTCTGCGGCAAGAATGACTCGAGGACTGTCCTTCTTACGTAATTTCAGTCTGGCCAAGCTTCCAATGTCATTAATGGTCCCGCAGTTGATTTTGTAGTACTGATACGGGGTTCCCCATGCGTCCAACATCGTGCTCCGCCCAATGTCCGCCAGTGAATTTGGATATTGTTGAGTGCCAAGCGCATATCCTTTGATTTCTTTCGTGAGGCCGTGGAGTTCCGCGACGGTCTTGGCCACGCGGGCTTTTTCGACAAAGTCGAGATAGTTAGGGGCGGCAAGGGAAGCCAATACCCCGACGATCGAGACCGCGAGCATGAGTTCAATGAGGGTGAAGCCTTTAGCCTGCTTGAGCGCAGACTGCGGCGCCGCACAAGATGGGTGCTTTCGAATGACACGCACAGTCTCGTTTCCCATCCTGATCGTCTACCCGCTGTAGGTTTTAAATGTATCGAGGGAGGTCTTCAGTCCGGCCAGGTTCTGTTCCATTTGCTTGGCCAAAGCCGTCAGGGCTGGATCGTTCTTCATGACTGCCACTTCTTTGAACCGCGCGGTGTCGAGTGCCAGCATGACCTGCGCATGTTTCAACGTGTTGATCTTCGTTTGCAGCTGGGCGGTCATCTGATTCACGAGATCGGCTTCCGGGACGAGATAGTCACCTTCTCGAAACGTGGCTCTCACGCACAAGTTTCCGTCACCGATTTGAGGAAACACCCGCGTGAGACGATAGAGCGGGCCGGCGACACGGTGCATGAGCAGCAAGGAATGAACGCAATGGATCAGGACCACGACGCTCGCGCCAAGCGCCCAGGGCCAGAATCTGGCATGCAGACTGAGCAAGTCGTCGGCCACAGCGGCACGCTCCTGCCAGGAGAGGGCTGGATTGTCGAGCGATTGCAGGAGTGGTTTGAAGACCGGGATGGCCAATAGCACGAACACGATCAGCGAATACGCAATCACGTGGCTTAGGACACGCGCTTGGAGCGGATGGACGAAGCTAATCAATCGGCGTTTGTGCGTGCGACCGCTGCTCGGCTTCGCTCGCGCGTCTTGCAATGGTACTGACACCAGTGCCGGACGTGGGCCGGAGGATTCCTTGGAGGCGTTGGTGGCGGTTGGAGTTTCGGCATGTTGGTCGGATGGGCTTGTTGCTCGAAGTGGTTCTCCCATGATTACGCGGCCTTCATTGCATTGGAGGATTGACTGGTGCTCGATCCGACACGTTCAGAGCACTGTTGTGCGAGTGGCTGCTGTGTCTGTAGCTCAAATTCAGCCAGACAGGTCTTGAGGCGATGGATTTCCTCTTCAAGCGTCTGCAGAGCAGCTGTGATCTGTCCTGGCGCTTGCTCGCGAACTTGCAGGGCAACGGTTTCGTAGGCTTGTGTCACGAGTGCAGAATGCAGGTTGATGGTCTGCATCTTGTTTTCAAAATGGTCCAGCATGCTGTTAAAGGCCTGTGCTTCCCGATGCAAATAGTCATGCTTCCGCAAGCGTGCCCGCTGATGGAGTTGACCGGTTTCGATCGACCGAAAGAGTGCCGTAAAACGATAGAGCGGGCCGGCAATGCGATGCATGAAGTACACGGAATGGAGGAGCAACACGAGAAATGTGATGATCAGCCAGGGCCAAATCCGACCATTCAACTCGAGAAACTGCGTCGCAATTTCTGCACGTTGTTCCCAGGAAATAGACGAATCATAGAGCGGCTGAGCCATCGGCAGGAACACCACGGCATAGAGCGTGAGCAGGAGACAGACGAAGTAGAGGAGGGTGGTGATCACAAACCAGTATTGAACCGGATGAACAAAGAGCTGTCTTCGCTGAAACAATCCCCTCATGATTGCATCGCTTTTCTAGTCCAGACGAGATGTGACTGGTTCTTGAAGGTGATGGTCTGTTCCTTCGTGTGGTAGTAGAACGATAAGGTTTGCTCGTCGCGTCGCGAGTCGCCATAGATCACCGTGTACAACGTACGAAGTCCATTGGGAATCGTCTCCAGGCCACGGACGGCCTGTGCGTCTATGTGTTCTGCCCCCACACTGAAGGCCACGCCGGTCTTGGTAAATACCAACATGCCGTCTTCGTATCCTTTCGCCGATGTTTCCCATGCGCCGATCAGTTCATTTGGACAAGAGACGGCTTCGTCCCGTACCACCACGGCATAGATCAGGCCGACCAGCATCACGCAGGCTATCGCAAGGAGGACTCTGGTTCGTCGATCGGATCCTGTGTCGACAGACAACGCAGTGGCTGTCGTCGCTTCTCTCATGGGAACCTCATCTCGTCGGACTGTGAATGACGTAGAAGGAATTAATTGCATACTAACGCGTTTGTCATATTGGTCAACAACTTGGCTACTTTCAGCGGGATAAGACAGCGGTGAGAAGTGACGTAGACTGTGGAGGCGTTCACTCGGCCCATACACGGCGGGAATTGGGCGCATGGAGAAAGGTGAAATCATGAGGAGGCACGCAGTCGAATGGGGCTTGCGCGTTGACGCACATCAGAAGGAGAAGGTGTATGGCCGTTCGATAAGGAAGGTCAGCTATTGCGTCAATAAATCAGGTCCGCTCGTGATTCTGCAACCACATCAACATTTCGCGCGTGACCAGTTCCGGCTTGTCCTCATGCACAAAATGTCCGGCATCGGCAACTGTCAGCACCGTCAGGTCCTCGACGAACTCATTCAACCCATCAAGATTCTGACGGACGAGTGCCTGATCTCGCACCCCCCAGATCACCAGCGTAGGGACGGGGACAGGAGGATATCCCAACCTTCGCTGACGCAATGCCCCGCCGCCGCGTAGGGCCGCGCGATAGTAATTCAGCATGGCTGTGAGTGTTCCCGGCTCGCAAGCTTGGCGTCGATACCATTGAATGAGATCATCCGGCATCTGCTCGGCCATACGTCGAAAGATCTCACCGATCACATAGCCATGACCAGCTGACAATGCCGCTTCCGGAAGCCAGGGAGCTTGAAACAATCCCATGTACCAGGAGCGGTGCAATTGCCGCCAATGTCGTACTTCTCGTTCGAAGCAGGCCGGATGGGGCGCGTTCACTATTACCAACGCTTCGACGCGCCCGGCGTGCCGCATCGCGTAGTACCAGGCGATGATTCCACCCCAATCATGCCCGACCAAGATGGCTCGTTCAGCCTGAGCGGCATCGAGGAGTCCGGTGACATCGTCCATCAAGGATTCAATTCGGTAGGCCTCTATGCCTGTTGGTCGCGTCGTACCACCATATCCTCGGAGATCGGGTGCCCAGACCCGATATCCTGCCTGTGCCAGCGGATCGATTTGATGTTGCCATGAGATGGCGGATTCTGGAAATCCATGCAGGCAGAGTACCAGCTTCTCGCCCGACCCGACCGCTGCCACGCGAAAGGAGAGTTGATGGGTCACTACTTGATGAAATGACAGGGGTTGTGGGAAAGGGCACTCGGGAATCATGTCAGTCTAGACGCCATGTCAGGAATGTATGCCTGCGACGGCAGAAGCACGGATTCCTGAATCGGTAAAAATTTTGAAATTGCTGGTCAGATCTTGAACGCCTCGCTATGATCGCCAACATGGAACGACCAAATTGGGTGTATTGGCAAGATCAGGGCAAGTGGCGCGCCTATCCGGATGGCTCTCCCGATCGCGAAATACAAGCGGCGTCATTCGATGAGCTGCAGCTCAAGGTTGATCAGTTGAGCCGTGATACTGCCAAAAGCGATCGAGAGATTCAGCGCATAGGACAACCCAAGGCAGGAATCTCTGACTTGGATACACCAAAGTACGTTCTTTCACAGGATCAAGGCAAGTGGCGCGGCTATCTGGAGGGCTATCCTGATTCCCCTATGCAAGGGGAGTCCTTCGACGAAGTTCAGTTCAAGCTTTACCAGCTCTGTCGCGGTCGCATTAGCGGAAAGCTTCCCCACCTCAAAAAGATCGCCTGATCAAGAGTTCGCTGAGGTATCACAATCTCAATTCCAACTTTCCTTCCATCACATCGAGTGCTACCTGTAGGGTATTTGATCGAAACAATCCGCTACATAACTCGGAGTTGTATTCGATAACTTCCGGAAAAGGTCTCACCGGGAACGAGCCGCTTCAGCCCCCAGTCCGGATGATTGAACGCATCGCTCCCGCAGGTCATCGGCTCGATGGCAAGCGCGGCTCGTGGCTGATCTGCAATTGCATCTCCGGTATACACGACCACTGCGGAAAACGCGGGATCCATCGTAATGTCGATCGCGCGATCGCGTGCCCTATGACGCAGGGATGCCGTGGCCATTCCCTGTGCGTCGCGTTCGAGCTGTACATAACAATGGTTGAAACGCTGACGACCGATCGCCCGAAATCGTCGGTAGTCCCACGGCGTACCGGTCACGCTCAGAACCCTACCTGTTGGAACAAGCCGCTCGTTGAATTCCACATGGGCGGCTCCCGGGATCCGCACCTCAGCCTCGTCGATCACAGACGTTCCAACGGTGAAATAGGGATGAAATCCGACTCCGACGGGTGCAGGCTGTTGCCCTACGTTTTTCACGGTGAATGCGCAGGTGAGCCCAGTGGCACCGAGGTCATACATCACTGAGACGGCCAATGAAAAGGGATAGCCTCGTCCAGCGTACGTATCAGCATCGAGACGAATCTCAAAGGTCACCTTGTTTGCGTGAACATCCTGCACCTGCCACGGCAGACTGCGGACGAACCCATGAATGGCGTTTGGCCCTTCCTTATCGTTACATTCCAGTTGAAATCGCTGTCCATCGAAGGAGTAGTGACCATCTTCGATGCGGCCGGGAAAGGGGATAAGCACGTCGCCCTGTCCGCCTCGCTTCCCGCTGCCACCAGAATAGCCCCAGACAATATCGATCTCCTGCCCGTCTGCATCAATAAAGAAGTATCGTCGTAACGACGCGCCCCAGGGGGATACGACTGCTCGCTGATTATGGTACGAGAGAGTGAGTTCTATGTCTGGCGTCACAAGTGTCATCGTCTTGGTTCTCCGTGCGGGTGCGGTTGTGCCAACGTCGATCTTGGAGGGGAATCTCTGGATGTCCCATCCAGGGCTTCGTTCTGACAGAGAGCGACCTATACAGCCACCTATCGCACGACACCGTATCGACAGATCTGAGGTTCAGATGCCAGAAGACCGGTCAACTGCTGCAGCGTGGCCAACAGGTGGGGAGTCACAAAATGCGCCTGTTCTGCTGCCGGGCTGGCCCATCGTTCGACAAACGCAAAATCAGTCGGATCGTCGTGGTTCTGCAAGAGCTCGTAGCTGAGACAGCCAGGTTCCCGGCGAGTCGCATCAACTAAGGCGGTCAGGATTTCTCGCACCTGAGCCACCTGATCAGTCTTGGCCTTCGCACGGGCAATCACACAGAGAGAGCGGTCGACGCTCATGGGATTCTCCACAGTTGGGATCTGAATACCTAAACAAACTACTTCACAAAAGGATTGCCGGATGTTCTCCAGTCGTCGAGGTTCATGATGACCGCAGAGGTCTGAGTGAATCCAAGTTCTCCAAGGGTTTGAGCAGCAAGGGTTGCACGCCGCCCAGCTTGGCACTGGAGCACGATCGGGCGTTCCGCGTCGGCTTTCTCTGCAGATCCGACGTGTTTCCAGATTTCGGTTTGGATCACGCCGCGGGGAATGTTGATCGCTCCTGGGACGTGCCCGGCTGCATATTCATACGGCTCTCGTACATCGACGATCAAGGCTGGTCCAGGATTCTCGACGATCTTTCGATACTCTTCCATCCCGATGGTTCTGACAGGTTTCGGTGCGGTTTGAACATTCTGTTTGATGGCCGGTGGGAGGCTCTGAGCGAGAGCGGGAGAAGATAGGGACAGGGAGGCGCCGATAAGGACAGAGACGAAACAGAGGGCTAACCCATTCATGGTCTTCATGCAAGAATCTCCTTCTGATGACTGTACCGTACTTGGGTTTGGGAAGAGCGCAGGAAATTCAGTGTACCCTGACTCCCGGTGTTCCTCAAGGGCTACATTGTTGACCTCTCAAGACTGGCCCCTGCCAGCTGTGTTTCCATGGTCACGATTGGAGTGCCGACTTGGAGATTACCGGGGAATGCGAAGGTGGGCGTCGTGTTGGGGCAATTCTCCGTGTGGACAGCTCTTAGGCCGTTATTGCCTCGTCGAGTAAAATGGGAATCGTATCATGAGCTTAAATGGCAGAGTGAAGGTATTGGGTGAAACTTCTATTCATCGATTACAACGCAACCGGCGCCGAGGCAGAGCGTAAAGATTTTCTTGAGCCCGATGACGCCATTGATCAAATAGAGACCGCAGATACATCTACTACTCTCAAGCAGACGGCAATAATGATACTAGCTAGCGTTGTATTACGGAATGGATTAGGAAACAACACGAAGCTCAGGAGGTTGATTTCACGCCCTGGGGGTGCGTCAAACATCTCTCCCGAGACAACATCTCAGAAATCACCCCTCGATGAGCACGCTTCGAGCGACAAAGAGCCGGAGCGTCGCCGAGCTGCCACGGACGACACTGAGCCCGCCTGAAACCGCACACGAGAGCTTTCTAAACAGGACTTCGGAGCAGATGGCACATGTGAGCACTGATTGGAGAGGTGCATCAGGTCAATGCCTTACGCCGATCGAGGTTGCTCACGATCTTGCACTCCTCACATTCATATTATCGTGACATGTGGATGAGCCGGCAATACCGGGCGATAGGTGACATTCTACCATGCCCACGGTATGCTCGGTTGCCGGCATGACACAACAGGTACTCACCCACAAGGAGGACTTCATGGAGCGACGAATGATGGTCGTTGTCTGCACCATTGCGTTGATCTGCCAACTGGGCTTGGCGGGAACGGTGACAGTAGCGGCAGGAGAAGAACCAACCGCAGGCCTCAATAGCCCTGATGCCATCAAGTCGGTACTCGAACAACAGGTCGGAAAGCGGGTGAGGCTCAAACTGGAATCAGGCCAAGACTTGGAAGGCAAGGTCGACAAGATCGGTTCCCATGCCGTCCAGCTTGCGGAATTGACGGGGATGGAATTCTTTGATGCCACGGTGAAGCTGGACGAAATCGCCGCGGTCATCGTGAAGGTTCGTACGAAATAATCGCTGGCACATCGAGGTTTGGGAGAAGACTGGAGCGCCCTCGGCGGCATAGTCATTACGTCCGTTGTCTGCAACGCGAACGTCTATCCGGTAACGGCCGATCTCAATTCAATCCGCTCGTCTCATGCAGAGCGAGAACCGATAGGATCAGGCCTCAAGCTGCAACGGGAATAGCCCCTCTCACCTTTTTCCCAGCATCTGAAATGATGCACTCGACGCTGACGAGTGCCTTCTTGTGCCGCCTCATGGGCCGATCTCAGGTCACTTGCCGGAGGATGTGTGCTGCTTCAGGTAGTCCTAGTCGTTAGACCTCTGTCGGGTGAGGATTGTGGTACAGGCGTCTCGCGTAAGTACCGCTTGTTCTAGAAGGAGGTGAAAGATGGGAAGCCATTGCTCCCACAGAGATCTTGGGAGATACTGAGGCACGATTCAGAAGAGTTGTCGATTGTCGAGATATTCAGAAAAGAACTGGAGGGCACATGAGAGAGCGGAAGGGAAAAGGAAGGGGAGAGGATTCAGATAAGACAGCCGAGATACGCACAGGGAGCGACCCCTTTCAACGTCTGCTTGGGCTGATGTTCAAGGCTCACCCGTGGCACGGCGTGCCTATCGGGGAAGAGGCCCCCGATGTGGTCACTGCCTACATTGAAATCGTGCCGACCGACACGGTCAAATATGAGGTGGACAAGAACAGCGGCTTTCTCAAGGTGGATCGGCCGCAACGGTTTTCAAACTTCTGTCCCGTCTACTATGGACTCATTCCGCAGACCTACTCAGGAGACCAAGTCGCCGGCATCTTTGCCAAACGAGCTCGCCGCAAAGGCATGGTTGGAGACGGCGATCCACTGGATATTTGCGTGTTGTCGGAAAAGAGCATTCCCCACAGTGACATCCTTCTCACGGCACTGCCGATCGGCGGATTGAGCATGGCCGACGGCGGCGAGGCCGATGACAAGATCATCGCCGTGATGCGGGACGATGCCGTATACGGCGGCTTCACGGACATTTCACAATGTCCGTCGGCACTCATGGATCGCCTTCAGCATTATTTTTTGACCTACAAGAGCGCACCAGGGACGACCCATCACAAAGTAGAAATCACCAGTGTATATGGGCGGGAGGAAGCAAGGAAAGTCATCCGCGCCAGTCACGCCGACTATCGCGCGAAGTATCCGGAGTTAGGTTCATTGTGGCCGAAAAATCTGTAGCCTGCGATTGCCTTGAATCGCTGTTCCCTTCGTGAAACGTTCTGTTTCTGAGGACTACGGATAGATTCGGAAGACTGACAGACGGCTTACCCAGAGTAATGACACCGTACAGGGACCAGCACTTACAAACGGGAGACGGTATGTTCCGGTAACTCTCGATTCTTGGGAGTGTTGAGAAACTGAATGAGTGCGGTTCGCAGTGTACGATTGAGGCGCAACCTTGCGTGTACCGCCAGCTGGATAAATTCCACTCCACACTCACGGCCCTGCACCCAGGTCACCCGGCCCAGTTCAATGGGTAAGGACGAGGTCTGATCCGGCAAGAGCAGATTCACGCGTACCTTGCTGCCGAGGTCCACTTCACGATCGCATACGATCGAACAACCATCCATCGAGAGGTTCCGAAGCATCCCCTCACAGATATGGGATTCGCCGCCTATGATGAGCGGAACATGGAAGGGGAACCGTTTGTAGGTGCGTGTATGAGAAAACTGAGCCATTGCGTCTCCGTGATGGAGACTGATTGTACACAGCTACCATGTCGTGCGATATCCTACATTGGAAGGGCAGAGAGGAGTTAGAGCCATTACGGGTGTATGGACGCTTTGACGCCCGCGTGGTCGTAACGTAGATTCCATCCCAAACCGTTTTACCATGCGGTTCACCGAACCTTCCTCGCCAAAATGGGCGGCTACGCCATACAGGCTCTCAAGAGCCTCTAACTCCTCGCCGATTTAAGACGACTACCTGCACGACCTAATTCCGTGGAAGGTCGACCGGCCAGTTACTCAGCCACGCGGTGAGGTTCACATCTCTCTGCGTTCAGCGCTTCAAGCTGGGTTCATAGCCAGTTGATTTTGGCCTCTCTGACCAGTTTTACCTGCGGTGCATTACGCTCCACGTAGCGCATAACAGTCAGGACATATTTATCCATCCTCCTTATGCCATAGTGAGCAATATGCATCATACCTCCAATAGAGATACAATAGAGCCATACATCCCTAACTAAAAATACATAACAGGGCTATTAGGCACTAATTGCAGCCTCTCAATCAATGTTATGTATCAAGATGAGACACTATACGGATATTCTGAGTGACACAGTGATACGTGGAACAGAGCAGGCACTTTGACGAGAACCCTAGTGCCTCTTTGCAGGATACGCTAGAGCCATCCGTATTGAGTATCGTCCTAAACTTACACGGCATGAATATACCCATCACCAACGACCGTGACTCCGAATAGAGCCATTCAGGTCGGCTAGAGCGTTTTTGAGATAATGTCAAATGTTGGGTATGCAGCCTTTAGGGAATAGCGCTTTCTGATGGTCCCTGCTGTCTGAGCGAACCGCTCACACCTTCTTCCTCCGTCCATGAGTCGAACGCGAAATAAATTAGTGTTCTAAAATAATACACATGGCCAGGATTTCATACAGTCGAGTCACTTACCCTCTGTAGAAATATCTCACAATACCTTAGTAAACAGAAATATTACGTATTGGGCACCTGAATTGCTTAACACTTCAAGCAATGCAGTGTGTGGCACAGAGCGGTATGGGGAATTTGTGGATAACCTAAACCCGAACGAACGAAACGAACGAATTGTTCTTCTACATCAGCTAGTGGCCATGAAGCCTCATCAGAATGAGATGGCCAGTAGCCCCATGCCACAACTTCAGGCCTTACGAACGTCATCAAGAGAAGACGTAGTAGGAAATACATCTCCAGACTGGTGGTTCCATCACTTTGATCCAGTCTGGAAACCCTTCCTTCAATGGCTTCGTAGTCAGAAGAATGTGACGCTGCTTGAGTTTGAACGAGCCGCTTCTCAAGTTCCCGGTCTTACACATATCGAGAAAACCATTGCCATATCCGCGTTCCGTCAACAACAAGAACAGGAGTCAGTCCCTTCTCACAACGCTCCCGAATTTCGTCGTGACCACAGCCTGTCCGCAGTTTAACTGACTATTCCCCTTCCTCTGACCCGATTCTGAGCCACACGGAGCCCGTGCGCGAGATTGAGAGCCTGACAAGCAGCATGTTCGTTTCTCTGCAGTGATAGGACCATACCTCGAGACCTCCCCTCATAGCGCTGAGTTGAGCGCTCAGACCTCAAGAGTCATGTCCCCAAGACGAGCCTGGCTGGACTCGATGGAGGAGCAGTTCTTATGGAGTCGTGTTCTCGGTGAGATGGTAGTACTGAATCAGGCGTTCTTGCACGAGCGGAAGAGCGGAAGCCGTAGCGTTCGGTGACGGAGAAGAGTGTTCTGCGGTCACTTCTTTGATCCAGTTACCCATGTCATCATACTCATAGGTGGTGATCCACTTCTGTTGGTGATCCTGGCCAAACGCTTCGGTCGTCGCTCGCACCCGCCTTCCCCTGTCGTCATAGTCGTTCGCAACCCGACCAGCCATAGTCCCGTGCCCATTGTAAATAACGAGCTCATGTAGCCGTCCCCACGCGTCATATTGGTGTTTCAACTCACTGAATAACTCACCCTTACTGTACCGAGCGGAATAAATACGCCGCCCGAATACGTCAAATAGACTCTTGTAAGCGATCGAATCGTCGACCCACAATTGTTCCCAGAGGTGGCCCCGCTGGTCGTACAGAGAAAACTCGG
This sequence comes from Nitrospira sp., assembly GCA_005116955.1. Lineage (GTDB taxonomy): Bacteria > Nitrospirota > Nitrospiria > Nitrospirales > Nitrospiraceae > Nitrospira_D. Next base: position 42,386 of record SWDI01000008.1, read on the forward strand.
CATGCTGAAAACCACCGTTCTCCGAGGTCGTCACAGATGCGCTGTCACGGCCCTCTGCGTCTTGTGCATACACAATTCGTTTTCGAAGTATGAGTCTCCCGCTGGGATCGAGCACGAGCTCTTCTTGGAGATGACCAGCCTGGTCGTACCGAAACAGGGAATACGTGGCAGTATTGGCATGGACCATGTCGATGACAGCCTCGATAAGGTGACCGGCACGATCGTAGTTTTCCGTTGCGGAGTAGCCCAGTTTCTTAATCGTCACACTGCGAACAGGCCCAATGAGCTCATTCGTGGTTCTGGTTGTCTCGGCAATACCAGCCGTCTCCCAGAAATTCTCCATAAGGGTTACCAATAGGATTGAGAGCAATCGAAGATACACACACACCTCCGATAAACATCCTACGACTAGACCTCCAAAATGCGAAGCAAGAGAAGAAATTTAGACGGGTGGGGTGCGTGGACCATCAATCCCTCTCGTCAATTCTACGGTTTCCCTTCGGCCTCTCAAGCGATGGTGCTAGGCTGTGTTTCAGCCTATGCCTCCGTCATCACTTCAGCCTTCCATCTCCGAAGTCCCGACAGCTCCTTCACGGAATCTCACGCTTCCATCAGCAGCGATGGCCGCACTGTGGCAAGGTCACAGGATGGAAGCCATCAAACTGGTTCGTCTGGAACGGAACATCGGATTACATGAAGCCAATGATGTGATCGATACGTATCTCCAGTCACAGCCAGCCCTCAAGAATCGAATCGACGAAACTCAAGCGGATGCGCGAGAGGGTTTGCTTCGCTGGCTGATCTTCTTGCTCATCGGTGGGGCAGGGCTTACCTATGTCCTGACATAAGCGAGGACGTGACCGGCATGATGGACTCCGGACACATTCTGATGACACTCCTCGGAGCGGGATCGTCCCTCATCACCTTTTGTCTCATGCGATTTCCTCACATGCGACGACCGCCATTCCAATCATATGGGCCCTTCTCGCTCACCTCGTCCTTCCTCGGCGCCCTTCTCATTCTCGCGGCCTCCGTCTTCATGGCTTGCGTACCAGCCATATGGCACTGAGGCTCCCTCCTCGCCTTCCGGATCTTGCGGACCAACCTTTTAAGACAGGGATGCAACTGCATCATCCGAACGCGAACCCTGTACATTTTCGAGTCCAACCAACACCTGTGGAATTTGCACCTCGTTCGGCTGTATTCTTGGTGATTACGTATTCGGAAGTGTGGTCTTCCAAGTCATACTCAGGACAAGGCAACGGGGTGAATTGACTCGTCGAACAACTCAGCTGAACGGCAGCGGTACATGCAAGCAGACACACTTCCATCATCAGGCCCTATCACGAGGTTTCTCGAAGACGACCACCGACGACTAGAGGCACTCCTCAACGCAGCCCTGGCCTCTGGGGGCCGGATCGAGCAGGGGCAGTATGATGAGTTTCGAGCCGGGCTGCTTCGCCATATTGGGATGGAGGAGAAGATTCTCCTACCTGCGGCGCAGCGGGCGAACGGGGGCACACCGCTGTCGATTGCGGCAACGCTTCGACTCGAGCATGGGGCCATTGCGGCTTTACTCATGCCCACTCCCACGCCCGAACTCATCGCTGCACTACACTCGATCTTGAAGAAGCACAACAAGGTCGAGGAAGGCCGGGACGGTTTGTACGCCACCTGCGACAACCTGGCGGGCGCTGAGACGGAGAATCTGGTGGCGAAACTCCGTGCCGCCCCAGCCGTGGCAGTGCTACCACATTCGGATACTCCGGCTGTGCTCAGTGCCGTCCGTCGGGCTGTGGAACGGGCCGGGTACGAATATCTCTCCAATTCGATGCGCTTCTGATGATCATCCGCTTTGACATGCGATATGGTATGCTGCGCCTCCAATTATGACGACTGAGACGACTTCCTCAACAGAATTGACGGCCGCCACAGGGCGACGACGCACCTTTGCCATCATCAGTCATCCGGACGCCGGAAAGACGACGTTGACGGAAAAACTCCTGCTCTACTCTGGGCTCATCCGCACAGCTGGAATGGTTCGTGGACGCAAGGGCGGAAAGAGTACTGCATCGGATTGGATGGGCATGGAGCAGGAACGCGGGATCTCCATCACCGCCTCAGCCATGCAATTTCCTTATAAAGGCGCCGTCATGAATTTGCTCGATACGCCCGGGCACCAAGATTTCTCAGAAGATACCTATCGCACCCTCACGGCGGCTGACAGCGCTATCATGGTAATCGATGCGGCCAAGGGCGTGGAGGCCCAAACACGCAAACTCTTTGCAGTGTGCCGTCTGCGGCGCATTCCCGTCCTCACTTTGATCAACAAAATGGACCAGCCAGGACGTCCGCCACTTGATCTCATGACGGAAGTGGAACAAGCCTTGAATATTCATGCGAGTGCGGTCAATTGGCCGATCGGGTCAGGCAGCGATTTTGTCGGCATCGTGACCAGGGCCGACAATCGGGTGCAGCTGTTCAGCAAGACCGCGCATGGTGGAGCCTCGAAAGTGACGACGCAGACCTTGCCGCTCGCCGAACTCGATGTCACAGGTCGTGTCTCGCAAGAAACCATGGACCAGGTCCAGCACGATTTGGATCTCTTGGACATCGCCGGCAATCCCTTTACGCGTGAACAGTTTCTGCAGGGCGACATTACCCCGGTATTTTTTGCATCGGCACTCACCAACTTTGGGATCGAGAGATTTTTGGACGCGTTCGTGGAATTGGCCCCGAGTCCTGGGGCAAGGCAGGCGAACCGCGAGGACGGAGCGGAGATGTCGGTGGAACCGATCGACATGCCGTTCAGCGCCTATGTGTTCAAGCTGCAAGCCAACATGAACCCCAAGCATCGTGACAGTACCGCGTTCCTTCGAGTCTGTTCCGGCCGTTTTGAACGCGACATGGTGGTGAAACATCATCGGCTGGGGCGAGACATTCGGCTCTCACGGCCGCATAGCCTGGTGGCGCAGGAACGGAGCACAGTAGAGGAGGCGTACCCAGGCGATATCATCGGGATCATCAACCCCGGTATCTTCACGATCGGCGATACGGTGTCGCTGACGGGCGGATTCAACTTCAAACCTCTTCCGCAGTTTCAGCCGGAAATATTTGCCCGTCTTCGACCGACTGACGTTGGAAAGCGCAAAGCATTCGACAAGGGCCTGTCCCAGATGGCGCAAGAGGGGACGGTGCAGATCATGCGGAGTCTCAATGATCAGGAAGCGTTGGTTGCTGCGGTCGGCCGTCTCCAGTTCGACGTATTGCAATATCGATTGCGCCACGAATACCGTGTGGACACCATCCTGGATGCGCTACCCTTTACCTGCAGTGCCTGGCTGGACGGCGACCCAGCCACATTCAAGTCACCATCGGCCTCAATGATGGTGAAGGACCAACGGGATCGAGTCGTCGTCCTCTTCGGCGATCAGCTCATGAAAACCATCGCGCGAGATCGGAATCCCGATCATGTGCTGCGGGACATGGGATAGCAACTGATAGCGATCAGGAGGGGGCTTCATCCACGTAAATTCCGCGTCGCGCAAGACGTGCATGTGCCGAACGCAGTGGAACGGTTTAGCGTCCGGTAGAAGATTTCATCAAACTGTCGGCTTGAGGTGGTAGGAAGCCGAGGTAGCCTCGGTGTCGTTCCGCTAACTCCAGGACGGAGAACGGTTGGCCGTCAACCATCTCAGGAGAAGAAAATATCTGTCGGAGATGGTCTCCCGGAGCTCCGACGATGTTGCCGGCAAATACCACACCTTTCTGTTTGAGCCGAGCCACTGCGTGGTCGATATCCTCTACCCGAGCCGCGACGTGGTGAAACACCTTGTCACCGAATTTATTGACCCAACCGGGAATGATGCTGGTTGTACCCCGTTCATCCGGATAGGCCTGGTCGACAAAGAGCGCCGGATAGCCTGGCTTCCGATAGACCTTCGCGTACCAATCATCGTACTGCAACGTTTCATCATAGGCATAACCCAGTGAGACAAACGGTTCAGCACTCCGGTCAATATCGAACGTTCGAATTGTGACATGGTCGATGAGAGGAGAGAATCCCACACCTGTTTCATCGAGCATTGCCTTCAGCACCGTGGCGGCACGATTACGAGCCAGATAGTTGGCAACCATCCGCTCCATGAGATCATCGAGTTCTTGAGCCTGATCCATGGTCACACCTCATTTACGATCCAAACTTAATACCTTGAGCCAACGGGAGCTCCATTCCCCAATTAACGGTATTCGTCTGACGGCGCATATAGGCTTTCCAGGAGTCTGATCCAGCTTCGCGGCCTCCCCCTGTTTCCTTCTCTCCACCGAATGCCCCGCCAATCTCGGCCCCAGACGTTCCTATATTGATGTTGGCGATGCCGCAATCGCTGCCAGCGGCGGAGATAAACCGTTCGCCATGACGCAGATGATTGGAAAACATGGCGGAGGAAAGTCCCTGAGGCACATCGTTCTGCATCTGAATCGCCTCGTCGATCGTCTGAAAGGTCATGATATACAGAATCGGAGCAAAGGTTTCGCGTTGTACGACAGGCCAGTGGTTCTGTGCCCGCACGATCGTAGGCTCAACGAAATATCCAGCTCGACTCAGGACGCGGCCACCGCAAAGAATCTGGCCGTCTTCTTTCTTAATCTCGTCCAGCGCAGCGCGATAGCCCTCCACCGCCACCTGGTCGATGAGCGGCCCCATGAGCACATCTTTTTCGAGAGGATTACCAATCTGCACCTGAGCATAGGCCTTCACGAGTCTGCCGACGAGCTCCTCACACCGCGATTCATGGACAATCAGACGCCTGGTTGTCGTGCATCGTTGCCCCGCAGTTCCGACAGCACCGAACACAATCGCACGCACGGCCATGTCCAGGTCGGCGGTCTCATCAACGATGACGGCATTGTTACCGCTGAGTTCAAGCAACGTGCGTCCCAATCGCTGACCAACCGCGGCGGCGACTCGACGCCCAACCGGCACCGATCCCGTGAACGAAATCAGCGGCAACCGGGGATCCTGCACCATGTTGTCTACCAGGGCCGGTTGGTCGGTGATGAAGAGTGAAAAAATTCCGGCATAACCCTGTTGCTGCATCACACGATTGCAGATCTGTTGCACCGCCACGGCACAGAGCGGCGCCTTGGGTGACGGTTTCCAAATGACCGTATCACCCGCGATGGCAGCCACAAAGGCATTCCAGGCCCACACGGCAACTGGAAAATTGAATGCGGTGATCACGCCGACTGGTCCTAACGGATGCCATTGTTCGCTCATCCGGTGGGCCGGGCGCTCGGACTGCATTGTGGCGCCATAGAGCATCCGAGATTGACCGACGGCGAAATCCGCCATGTCGATCATTTCTTGGACTTCGCCATCGCCCTCTGCTTTGATCTTCCCGACCTCCAATGAGACGAGCGTGCCCAATTGATCCTTCTTCTCACGGAGCGCTTGGCCGATGAGCCGAACAATCTCGCCACGCTTCGGTGCAGGAACCATCCGCCAGGCGCGAAACGATTCACGCGATTCTTTCATAATCCGTTCGTAATCCTCTGGCGAACAGGGATAGACGCCGGCAATCTGCTCACCAGTCGAAGGATTGATCGAGGGGAGGAGAGACCCATCATTACGACCAGACCACCAACTACTGCCGGTACTCCCCCCGGAATTCACGGCTTGGATACCCAAGTCTCTTAGCGCAGTGTGACTCGTGCTCATCGAAAGCAGGCTCCAAAATCATTTGCCAAGAAATCTTTCAGTAATACGGATTCCTGAGTGATGAATCCATGGTACGCCGATGGGTGATTCAACACAAGATCCATGACGCAGCAGACGCTCGATGCGGTCGTCACTTGGATCGCCGACCAGAGTTTTTCCTTGATACATTGTGGATACACTTTTTTCACGTAATTCTCCTCAAAGAACCCATCCTCCCTCTTGCCCATGACCGAAGCATAGACCAAGACGACATCCTGAAGGGTCTGGGGAACAGCATGTTCGAGCACACGCTTCAGAGTCCCTCGGTCTTCGTTGAGCTTGAGATCCTTCATTAATAGTTGTATTTTTTCACAGTGGCCGGGATAGCGGAGAGTCTTGTAATTCATGGTTCGGACTTTTCCCGCGTAGCTGTCAGCCAAGGTGCCCAATCCGCCTGACGTATTGAAGGCTTCATACAGCAGCCCGTCCAGCTCGATCGTTTCGTACCCTTCGAGCGGTTGCAGTGGGACTTTCTCGCCTTGTTCGATGCCGTAGCACACATTGCCATATTCATTGATGAGCCCATCGGTCGACCAGGTGAGCGAATACTTGAGCGCATTGCTGGGATGGACCGGCAGCGCACCCACCCGCATCTTAACCGTATCGAGCGTTTCAAAATGCGTCATGAGCTCATGCGCCACAATACTGATAAAGCCTGGCGCCAGCCCACATTGCGGCATAAAAGCCTGCGTGGCACCTGTGCTCAAGACCTTGATTTGATTCGTGACCTCGACGTCTTCCGTCAGGTCGAAGTAGTGCAGATGATGGGTCAGGGCCAGACCGGCCACGGTCGGATTACAGAAATAGGGGAGACTCGAGAGAACCGCGTCGAATCGATGCGCTGAGAGATAGGTGCCAACGGCATCCGGATGCCGTACGTCCAGCAGACAGGGAGTGACCCGTTCCAAACCGAGCTCTTCGACCAGATGCGTCGGCGCATCCAAGGTCATGTCGCCCAGATGGACCTCGTACTGGCCACGTTGATTAAGGAGACAGGCAATCAGGGACCCGATCTTGCCGGCACCGAGGACGAGCACGCGATGCATCATGAGACATTATACTCCACCGTAGAATTCTGACCACTGGCTTTGAGAAATGGAGCACCGGACAGCGCAAGTCGTCAGCGTTGATCGAGAGAATCAATGACATACTGCAGACGGTCGATTGGCTCTGCTATGGCCTGGCTATACCGGCAGGGAGGAATATCGGCTTGCAGCCTTCGTAGGAGCGTCGTCATCTTCATCATGAAGGGCACTTCGCACACCCAAACATGCATGCCGGATTCCAATTCATCAAAATGGCGCTGCACACGAAAGCTGGGCTGCTCCATAAAGTAGGCGGAGAGAAACCCGTTCACGGCCGTCACGACCCAGGGCTGTTCCTTGATGTAGCGATAGCTCAGCCGCAGTTCTATCATCGTGGCTTGTTCTTCGGACTCCATCACCACACTCTATCAAGTCTGGCCATGAGGCCGCCACTGCCCAAACAGAATATATTGTTATTGTCGAGCTGGGCTGGAAGATGCAGCAGGCTGTGTAGCAAGAGGCCCGCCGAACTGAGCAGACCGAAAGGATTCATGCCACGATAACAATTGCCACTGGCCTTTGCGGCGTTCGAGCACCCCGGTTTCCCGCATCGGAAGTACAGTCCGTTTCACATCAGATCCGTCGGCCACATAGCGAATATAGTCGAGCTCCATCGCATACCAAGCCAGATCTCCTTTCGTCCAGACCTTCAGTTCATTGATCGGAAGCTCGAGTCTCTGGGAATTAACGAATTCCTCCCGCATGCCCTCTTCAAGCTCCGTCCAACCGACATACTTACGGCCGGCAACCCCGTAACTGATGATATCGGCATCGTGGGCCATCAGCCGTGAAAGCGTCGGCAGGTCCTTTTCGGCATTGGCGCGAACCATCCGACGGACGGCTGATTCGGGATCGGACGGTTCCGATGCGATTACAGGGGTAGCAATGCTGCTAAACAGAAATATCAGCAGCCATGCACGAAACTGAGGATAGATCATGCACCACTCCTTATGATTCGCTGGACGAAGGGAGGAATGTCCAAAACAGGGGTACGCTACACAGCCAGGCATTCCTTGTCAAAGGAAGAAATGAGCGCGGTTTTGACTGTTGGGTGTGGCCTTGTCAGAGAGAGTTGTTTCCTGCTCTCGTTCCGCGCAACACATCAGCGTTCCCATCGATAGCCCACAAGCAGTGGCATGGCGGTTAAGCTACCATGTGCTCCGACCGGCAAGATTCCCATGACAAAATCTTGAGTGGCGAGGTATTGATTGAGTGATAGGTCATGGAGCGGCAAGACAAGCATCGATTCGATGAGAATCATGAGGCAGAGCGCGACAAAACCGATGCCAAGTCGTATACGTGGTAACGGTGGTAGGTGGAATCGGTCGATCACCCACTGTGCGCCGATAATCATGGCAAGAAGGGCCGTGGGGGTTTCCATCACTGCGGCGATTCGCTCACTGACATGCAGGGCCACCACTTGAAGCCGAATGATCTCAAAAACGAAACCCGCTCCAAATGCGACAAGGAAATAAACAGCGCCGGCTTTGAGCAGCAGCGCGAGACCTTTTAGTCTTCCGTTATCGCCGGACATGTTGTCCAGCCCGGAAGTCCCGGGAGGTGTCGTCTCGCCGGCCTGGTCGGTCGAGCACGTCTCCTTCCGCTCACGCATAGTCCAGGTCCTCACTATTTCTAAGGAGGCAGTCTAGCGGACAATTATTGATGCAGCCATTGTTCTGAGAAAATCAGCCAGTGACCATCGCAGCTTGGTCATACTCATAACAGATACGCATGTGAGGCGCGTGACTCGTGGCCACCATGCGGTATGCCATCCAGGTAGGTATACCGAACGTTCAGTGAGGTGCTACCAAGGATTCCGAGGGGGAAAAATGCAGCGCAAAAGAAACCGCGCCCATCACATACCAAGACGTGAAACCGGACAACATCTGCAATGGGCAGTGACACACAGCCCTGTCCCTCTCACCTCGAGGAGGAGGCAGTCTGCACGATAGCGATAGATGGCCTTCTAATCCTCAACTCCCTCACAGCTGGCGCGAAGCCACTTGCCTTTGATGTCCAGGTGAGCCTTGCCCGATCCTTTGAGGTTTCTGTCCCCGGTTGCCACGAGACTTTCGGGTGTCTTTGCTTCAATCGTGAGGTGTCCCGTTGATGCCGGTGGGCCGGGGCAGATTTGATCGATGACGAGTTTCGAGGAGGATTTCGAAATCACTTTGACCTTGCAGTTCACCTCAGCCTCATCATCTTCGTCTTCCATCTCCTTGATGATGCGGTCATGAGCCACATCCTCTTTTGTAAGACATGATGGTATCGTCATCGTGTGAGGCTTGCCGTCGCGAGCTTTCATCATCTGCTCCATTTGAATCCGTTGTGCCGGCGTCATGTTGGCCGCCATCTCCGGTGAGAGCTTCATCCCCGATGCAACGGTTGTCACTGTCATTTCCCATGCACCGGGTTTCACGTTGAGCGACTCGGCTCGTGCATCCAGTGCCAGCATAGGAATGCACAGACCGAGAATCAGCCCCCATTCGACTACGGCTAGAACCTGCCCAATCACCCAACTCGTCTTGCGCATAGAGATTCCTCCTTCTCAATGATATCGGCGCATCCTCACAAACGGCCGACCGCTTTCTTCCCGAGTGCCTTGAGCTTTTCCTCATCTCCCGCCGTTTCTTTGAGGGATAGTTGGATGGTTGTCTCCCCCTTCTTGATGAAGAGATTGACATAATCGAGTCCATGCATGCCACGTTCGATGAACTTATCCTCACCCAACCCCTTAACCGCCGTAGGCTTCATAGATTTGTTCCGCCCACGCTCGATGCCGTCAGCCGGAAACACCCAGACCTCCATGGCGTCCTTGCCATTTGCAAATTCATAATTACACCAGGCAGCACGTCCTTCCTGCTCGGCTTTCGGTGTCCTCATGAGCTTGCCGACGACTTGCTCGACTTCTGCATCTGTTAAGAGTGAACAGGGCGCCGGCGCGGCATCGGAACGCGTGCCAATGCCGAGATCTCCGATACCGACCATCACCGTCAGAAAGCTCCTGGTGAATTGCATAACCATCGTGCGAACTCCTTCTCAAACATGGAGCGTGATCAATGAGGGGAAAGAAGCACTCTATTCTACTGTGCTGATGGAAACACGTCCATGGCGAAGGCGGCTCCATTCGCCCCCCTTGACCTGTTTATTCTCCCAAGCGTAGGTTGTACGTAGTACTTCGCTGCCTCATTCTGGAGGTGGTAACTATGGTCCTCCGTGGAGCACAGTTCCAACGGTCCGGACCTGCCAGGTGTAAGTTTCCCACCAGACAGGCCCCCTCCTCATCCCGACCCACATTCGTACATAGACAGTCTGAGGCCGACTGCCTGCCACAAGGAAGGCGGATGACACACAGACGTCTGACGCACTCCCGCGGTAGGGACCAGTGTTGGCAACCTCACAAAGGACTCGCGTCGTATAGCGCGAGAGGGTGACTTATGTCATGGCCATATTGGGGAATCGTCATTGGGCTTACAGTCATGGTGATCATGCTGATTGCGTGCATACGCCTACTGTCTTTAGACGACACCGAAAAGCGACAGAGATCGAGGCAAGCTGCCGGCGGATCGCGTGACATTCATCCAAAACCGCCAACCATTCACAGGCGAGCTGCATGACGGTGTGGCGTTGGCTCGATGCTTGTTAGTACGAGCAAGTGGAAGCTGGAGGGTTGAGTTTGTGTGACTTGCGGTGATGGGTGTGCCCGTGACCCATCCCTGGGTCGTTCTGAACCATAACGAGAGGAGAGGGGATATGGGGCCGACCAAGGCGATCGTGAAAGGACAGGCTCTCTACGAAGCGCTGGGAGGCAAGTTGATCAAGGACGGTTTCACGAACCGGCAGGACATGGAAGAATACGTGAGCCGTCATTATCTCACCCTGCCGGTCGTCGATCAACAAGGGCGGCCATGGCTGCTCGATGGAAAGCCGGTCTATCGTCTACATGGAACTCAATACGAAACGATGAATGATGCGCGGGTCTACCTCGTCCGCTGTCCGGATTGCGGAGGCATGGGGATTCAATTCGACGAACTCGTCGTCGAATCGGACTGCATCCACTGCACAGCCTGCGGACATGAATTCAATGCCAGGCTGGAAATGATGGAGACATAGAACGGGAGTATCGCCAGCCTGCAGTGTGAGACCTTACGTAGCTGCGCTATTTCTTCTGCCCTCGTGGCGGTCAGTACAATATAGGAGGAAGAAAAGATCCGGCAGGATTTTGATACAGCCCGAGGCTCATGAGTATCATGGGTTGGACCCTCGCAGGCCATGACGCACGCGCCATTGAAATACTTCCGGCGGGTCGGCCGTAAGAATCCCGCTCCGGTAAAGGCCGTTCCAACACCGACGCCGAAGGAGGTTGACGAATGCCTCAACCCTCTGCGTTCCATGCCTTCTTTATTGGATTATCAGCGCTGCCCCCATCCGTGCACTCCGCAAGATAACAGGGATTTTGCTCGTCACCTCAATCACTTTATGGGACAATTTCATAGGATAGGGGTCAACGAGAACAACACAATCAGAGACGCATTGATGGCTGATATTCGAACCAAAATCCGCACTGACCACGGGACGCCAATCAGACGCTGGCTGAACCTATCCATCCTTATCGACCTGACCGGTTACATCTAGAGCAATCAATGATAGGCCAAATCATCTAGCAGGCTATGGATAAGCTTGGTCGATGCGAAAATATGGCCAGACGTTTCCGTTTGGTGTTGACACCAGAACTACTTTGGGATACTCGCAAATGCTGTCTAGCAATGTCAGAACGTCACTGGCGGACTCTTTCAGCATCCTGCTAGCGGAGTTCGGAATGGCCATCGAGGATCGAGATGGCTGCAAGTGATTTCTCCAATGGATTGATACAGAAGACGTTGACTGTAATCCTAGAGCCCTTCGAATCGTGGGAACGATTCCTGTCCGCAGTGTCCCATGGCCTACACGTCTACGGCATCGACCTGAATAGCAAAACGGCATCCCGTATATGCTGTCTAGTCTATTGATCGCAGGGCTCGTCTATCAGTATGACTGTCGGACAGGTCGCCTTAGGAATAGTTCCTTTGTAAAATACGTGTTTCCTCGTTCTGTATATCTTCATCCATCTGCGGTAACGGATTACAAATTTGTTGCCGTAGATCTCTCCATTAAACTCCTCGTGTACGTGCCGTTGTTCTCTGGTATCAGCTGGCTTCTGTACAAAAGTCTCTACTCGGCTCTCCGGCCAATCGGAGTCGATCTCTCCTCGTCTGTATTGTTTTCGTCGGCATTCATGCCGGGACTTGTCGGCTTCATTCTGGCCGACTTTGGTTTCTTTCTGTCACACTATCTCATGCACAAAATTCCCGTGTTGTGGGTCTTTCACGAGGTTCACCATTCTGCCGAAGTCTTGACGCCGATCACCGTGCACCGTGTCCATCCGGTGGAAGAATTACTCAACGGATTGATCGGCAGTAGTATCAGTGCAGTCGGAGCAGCGACGTACAGCGCGCTGTCGGCGAAAGATCTCGTCTTCTTCGAAATCTTTGGCGTCAACGCCATCAGTTTCATTTTTTTCGCCTTTGCTTTTCAGCTCAGGCATTCTCACATCTGGCTGTCATACGGATCGGTGCTGAATCGGATCTTGATTAGTCCCGCACAACACCAGATCCACCACAGTCAAGACCCGCAGCATTGGGACAAGAATTTTGGGTTTACCCTTGCAGTTTGGGATGCGTGTTTTAGGTCCCTCTACGTGCCGAGAGCTCAGGAGGCCATACGGTTCGGCCTACCGTATGGTGATCCGAGTGACTTCTCCAGTGTGAGTAAGCTGTATGTCCTTCCGTTTAAAAAATCCTTAAAAGTGCTGAGGCGAACGCGAGAACAACAGAGTACCGTTAAAAATGCGACCTCCGCGTGAATACAAGTGCTTCTTTTGCTGAGGGATTCTCTGTCATCGGCATACCGTGGGTCGCATGATCGACATGGAGATGCAGTTTTGTATTTCGGTTAATGGTTTAGGGGGTACTCGTGTCTCAGCCTGAGGGTTCGGTCAACAACCAATTTATTCATCTCCAGATGTCGAACAATGAAGTCACGATGCGGGGAGTGCCATTGTGCGACCTCGGACACCAGTTTCAGGGGACACGGAGTGGCGAAACCGAAGGGATCTATGCCGGATGGGAGTGGAATGGCAGACGGCTTCGGGTCTTCAACGATCGGTTTGGGTTTTATCCGTTGTATTATTTTGTTCGTCCCGGAGCGTGTGCGGTATCTCCTTCATTGCCCGAGCTGCTTGCGTTGAGTGCTCCCACCGATCTGGATTATAACGCGTTAGCCGTCTTCTTCCGAGTTATTGTCAAGTCTGGTGTCCAGCAGTCTGAATCAAGCGGCGACCTGGTCCGACTGTGTTGCCTCGATTCCATCCGTGAATTTCACGCCCGTGGGGCTTTTGTAAACCAAGAGGGATTGGCCTCCGCTTCGCTATGGGCTGCCATTCATCCCCGCTCTTCCGAGCGGGGCATCCTGGCAGATCTTCGTGAAGACGCATGCAAGAGGGTGAGCTCCTTCTGAGGTCGATCCCTCTCATCCACCCTGGCTGGGATGATCCGGTCGGGAGTCCACATCATCCACACAGGAGGTTTCTATGGCGACCATTCTCGGGACATCTGGTCCAAACGTGATCAACGGCACCAACGATCCGGGGGACGTTATCTTCGCACGTGCCGGACACGATCTCGTCAATGCGAATGCGGGGAACGATCTGGTATTTGGTGAGCTCGGCAACGATGTGCTGATCGGCGGCTTTGGCGATGACCGGTTAAACGGTGGGCTCGGCAACGACACCCTGAACGGAGGGGCGGGTACTGACACCGCCGACTACAGCAGCGGTACCATTGATCCACCAGGTCCTATTGGACCTCAGCCCATCATTGGGGCGACAGCGGGCGTCACGGTTAATCTCAATCTACAGGGGGTCGCGCAGAACACGGGGGGAGCGGGAATCGATACACTCATAGGCATTGAGAATGCCTTTGGCACCAACTTCGACGATATCCTCACTGGCAATAGCGCCAATAACGTGTTCTCGGGCCTAGCTGGGAATGACACCCTTCTCGGCGGCGGCGGCAATGACACGCTCAACGGCGGGATCGGCAACGACATATTGAACGGGGGAACTGGGAGTGACACCGCCTCGTACACGAGTGCGACGGCGAACGTCAGCGTCAACCTCAATTTGGCAGACGCGCAGAACACCGGGGGCGCCGACATCGACACGCTGGTGAGCATTGAGAACATCATCGGCACGAACTTCAACGACACGCTCATCGGCAATAGCGGCGACAATGTGCTCACCGGCCTGGCTGGCAACGACACACTCAACGGCGGGGACGGCAATGATCGACTGAACGGCGGGAGCGGGAACGATGTCCTGAATGGGGGAACCGGGAACGACACGGCGGACTACAGCACGGCGACGGCGGGCGTCACGGTCATCATCGATTCAGAAGGTCCAGGGGAAGAACCGCAGAACACCGGAGGGGCCGGCATTGACCAGCTCGTGAGTATTGAGAGCCTGATCGGCTCGACCTTCAACGACAGGCTACATGTTGAAGGTCTTGAGGACAACCACACCATCAACGGTGGGAACGGCAATGACCACCTGTCTGCCCAGCACAACACAGGCACGCTGAACGGGGAGGCCGGTGATGATGTGCTGGAGGGTGGAAACGGATTCGCCAGGCTCAATGGTGGGGCTGGCAATGACCACCTCAATGGCGGGGATGGTGGTGCCCTCAATGGCGGGGACGGCAATGACCTGCTGGAGGCAGGCGGTGGCATCTCCGTTTCCATTCTGAACGGAGGGGCCGGAGCCGACACCCTGCATGGGAGTGGGGGCGCTGGTGGTAATGACACCTACGATTACAATGCGGTCAGCGACAGCCCTGCTGGCGGGGGCAGGGATACGATCGTCAATTTTTTTGTGGGGGAGATGGGCCGTGCCGAGCAGATCGATCTGACGGATGTCGATGCCAATAGTGTGCTGAGCGGCAACCAGGCTTTCATCTGGGGTGGGCCTTTTACAGCGGGCCACCTCCGATACAACACGACGACCGGAATTCTATCGGGCAACACCGATGGAGATGCGGCAGCGGAGTTTGAGATTCAGCTGCTCGGCGTTCCGGCGCTTGTGGTCGGTGGGGCTGACACCCACATTTTGCTGTAAGACTCGCGCCTCCACGGAGGGCACCCCTATCCAGAGGCACCCTCCGTGGGCCGAGCGGGAGCTCGTGAACTCCCAGTAAATAGGATTAGGGCTTGGAGTTACACATTCGCCTCTTCAGCCTGCTTCAAGCGATGGCTCACATGACCGCATGCTCGCCCCGATGCTCCGTGACGAGCATCGGTGGCAGGGCCTGCATTATGAATATTCTGAAAGATCTCTCCATCATCCATACAAGGGCACAATCATTCTCACGTTGAGACCGTGAGCCTGAACTGTGTATGGTACAGGACTTCACTGGAGATGCTCCAATGTCTTGGACCACTTACAATCACGTTTCCATTCCCTCCTTCATGTACGGCACGGCCTGGAAGAAAGAGGCCACCACTGGGCTAGTGCTGCAAGCCGTGGAAGCCGGATTCACCGCGATCGATACGGCTAATCAACTTGTTCACTACGATGAAGCGAGGGTGGGGGAGGCACTGCTACAATTGGCAACGCAGGGCATCACCCGCGACAAGCTGTTTCTGCAAACGAAGTTCACATCCGTCAACGGTCAAGACCATCGTCTACCCTACGATGCTCGAGCAAGCATCACGACGCAGGTGCAGCAATCCTTCGACAGTTCCTTGGCGCATCTTCACACGGACTACCTCGACTCGTATGTGCTGCATGGACCCTATTCGCGACGCGGATTAGGGACGGATGATTGGGAAGTCTGGGCCGCAATTGAATCCCTCTATGATGCCGGGAAGACAAAGATGATCGGGATCAGTAACGTCACGGCCGATCAGCTGACCTTGCTCTGCGTCAAAGCCAAACACAAGCCGATGATGGTGCAGAACCGCTGCTATGCGGCCTTCGGCTGGGACAAAGAGGTGCGGGATATCTGCCGAGCCAACCAGATCAAGTACCAGGGGTTCTCGCTCCTCACGGCCAATTCTGGAATTTTTGCCGAGCCGGAATTGAGGGCCATGGCAGCGAAGTATCAGACAGGTCTCGCACAGATTGTCTTCCGCTTTGCCCAACAGGTCGGCATGCTGCCCTTGACGGGCACGACGAATGTTCAGCATATGAAGGAAGACCTGCAATCAGATCGATTCACCCTCCTACCAGAAGAAGTTCAGCACATCGAAACCATCGGCCTCTAGCGTCACGATGAGGATTCAGGTCAAACGCGTGTACGAGCCCATGGCCAAGTCTGATGGGTTCCGGGTGTTAGTTGACCGACTGTGGCCGCGGGGGATTTCCAAAACTGACGCGAAGCTCGATCTTTGGCTTCCAAATCTCGGCCCATCGACCGCCCTCCGACAATGGTTCAACCACGATCCTGCCCGGTGGGCAGAGTTCCAGCGCCGCTACCATGCCGAGCTGAAAAAGAAAACGGCCCTCCTCGCAACGATCACCGAACCGGCCAAGACCCACCCTGTCACGCTCCTTTATTCCGCCAAGGATGAACGGCACAATCAAGCCGTCGCGCTGCAAAGCTTTCTGCTGAAACGACCGAGTTCGCAAAACCCCATCACCAGAACACCAGCAACAATTTCTAGACCCAGGAACAGATGATGGTCGACATTGGTTTGACGATTCTCCTCTTAGTCGGTGGAGTTGTGGTTTGGTTGGTGATTCACCAGCAGTACCACCGCTGGCAGGCCGGCAAGTTAGCCGACAAGATGTTAGAGGACGTGATTAAAGGCAAGGACGCTTTTCGGCGATAGCATCTATATAGTAGACATCGGGCGCTTGAAGACCCTCAGCATATGACAAGGTCGAGTCATGCCTCTTGAAAAGACACCGCGAACGCGATGCCCCTGGGCCGGGGACAAGCCTCATATGATTCACTACCACGACCGGGAGTGGGGGAGGCGGGTACATGATGATCGGCGGCTTTTTGAAATGTTGCTGCTCGAAGGAGCGCAAGCTGGCCTCACCTGGGACACAATTCTTCGACGACGGGAAGGCTATCGAAAAGCCTTTGATGGCTTTGATCCCGCCAAAGTCGCCACGTTTACAGCCGTCAGAAAGAAACAGTTGTTGGGCAATCCCGGCATCATCCGCAATCGGTTGAAGATCGACGCAGCGGTGACCAATGCGCAGGCCTTTCTGGCGGTGCAGAAAGAATTTGGATCGTTTGATCGATATGTCTGGCAGTTTATCGGCGGGAAACCAAAGCTGAATCACCGGAAAACGATGGCCGATGTGCCGGCCACGAGCCCGGAGAGTGATGCGCTCTCCAAGGACCTCAAGAAACGCGGATTCCGCTTCGTGGGGAGCACGATCGTCTATGCCTTCATGCAGGCGGTTGGCATGGTGGACGACCACGTCAACGGCTGCTTCGCCAAGACGCGAGCAAAAAGTAGAACTCCTTCAGTGAGCTAGTGGACTGTAACGTTTAAAATGGTAGTATCATGACGCCCATGGAGGACGTCATGACACTGACCACGAGTGAACGCATGGAACTGCAGCGCCAAG
>SWDI01000008.1:60006-92190 GCA_005116955.1 Nitrospira sp.
CTGACATCGGAAGGCTGCTTGACCGCTTCACACCCAACGAATGCACACGCTACTTTACCTCCTCTGGCTATGTAAAGACGTAAACCAAAAACGCTCTAGTCACCTCGACCACATACATCGCTCCTCATCCCTTCCGTTCCATACCTGCGTCCTTTTCGAAGCTCCTCCGTCTATAGAGATGAGGGCGGAATCATCCGCAGCTCTCTTACAAGGAGGTGTCCTATGCGTCCTCATATTTCTCTTGATGTGCGTGATGTGTCCAAGTCGGTGGCGTTCTACGAAAAGGTCTTTGGAGTGCCACCACAGAAGCAGGTGGCCGACTATGCCAAGTTTGACTTGAAGGTCCCGGCGCTGAACTTTTCGCTGGTGTCTTCCACTGGCGAAGTGAGTGACGTGGATCACTTGGGAGTCGAGGTGGAGAGGGTTGAGGAGATCGCCGAGTGGAAGGCCCGTTTGCATCGTGAAGGAATTCTTGAGAAAGTTGAGGATAACATCGCCTGTTGCTTCGCGCGACAGGATAAGCTCTGGTTTACTGACCCGGACGGGAACGCCTGGGAGATCTTTACCGTTCATGAGCAATTGGAGGTTACGGGACGTCTGAGCCAAACTGGCTGCTGCGTGCCGAAGAAGGGAGGTGCTCATGAGCCAGCAACTTGCGGTGCATAATCCAGAACGGTACAGTATCGGGTATCAGACCCAGGGGGCCATCTTGACCAAGACGACAGAGGAACTCTGGCAGCTCATGCATGATGGCCTCCGCATCTTCATCGCCAAGCGGGTGACTGACCAGGGGCATGTCGACGACATTCTGCAAGAGGTGTTTGTGCGGGTTCATCGGCAGATCGACTCGGTGAAGGATCCGGAGCGGTTGGTCTCGTGGGTCTATCAGATCACGAGGAATGCAATCATCGATCATTACCGGAAACCTGGACGACAGCGAGAGGTTCCAGCGGGGTTGAGTTCCGAACTTGAAGTATTGCATGAATCCCCGATCATCTCAGGAATGATTCATGACGGCGATGGAGCCGAGCCTCGTGCAGAACTCGCCTGTTGCCTTCGTCCCATGATTGAGCAATTGTCTCAGGACTATCGGGACGCCATTACCCTCGTCGAGATCGAAGGACTGCCGCAGCACGCTGCAGCCGAACAAATGGGCATTTCACTCTCCGGCATGAAGTCCCGCGTGCAACGGGGACGCAAACAGCTCAAGCAGATGCTTGATGCCTGTTGCATGATTGAGTTGGACCGTCGGGGAGGGGTGGTTGACTTTGACACGCGTGCCGCAGGTTGTGACTGTTGCGCCGATCGCAAGGATCAGACATAACAGAACCCCATAACCACGCGTCACTGTTCGATGGGTACCCTCTGGATGAAGGTACCCATCGAAGTCATTAGGAAGGTCTATTGAAGCGGGGGAACAACCCCGGCGAAGGTCAACAAATCGGTGATTTCAAAATCACCAGCCTTTGCAGAGGGCAGAGTCGGCTTCCAGTTCTTGTTGACGGTGAGATAGGAGTCCTTATCGGCCTTGAGTAAGCCAATGAACACTTCCCCGACAATCCGGCCGCCGACCGGTCCCAACCGTAAGCCTTGTTCTAGGACTTCTGCTTCTTTCAGGATGTAGTACCAGAGTGGGGTACTTTGGTCCATCTTGAAGGGAGCCAGTTCTGCGAGTTGTGCGGGGGTGAGAACCTGGGCGCCCATGACTCGCGCGATCGCTTGTCCTGATGGAATGCCAAAGTTCACATGACGTATGAGGTTTCTGGATGCCAAGGACTGAACACCATCTGTTGGCAAGCCAGGAGCCGTTGGTCCAGGGGGTGATCCTGGGAGGAGAAAAAGCGGGGTCGAGAGCTTGGTGTCGATCAGCTTATTGGGTCGGGGGGCAAAGGGCGAGTTCCGGTCATCGACGAACTTGAAGAACGTCTGCCAATCGATAAACCGATGCGGAGCCCGCTTGCCGCCACGCATATCGTCCAAATTAGGATCGAAGACAAATGCAAAGAACTCGCTGCCGTCAGCCGGACCGAAGTTCGCTCGATAACTAGGACGAATTTGAGAATGGCCGAATCGATAGGCCGCCACCGCGAATTCGACGGGAATCAGTGGCTCTCGCCTCGGACTCCGAAAAATTGAACTTGTGATTCCCCGTAGCTTGCTACGGGGATCCTCATCTCTGGTACCCTCGGATGCATGGCGAATCAGAGAGAAGAGGCGGTTAGAAAGGGAGCCCACTGTGCGTGGCAAATCCACTACCATATTGTGTTTCCGGTGAAATATCGGAAGGCACTGCTGGATGAGGAGGTGACGGTGGTTATCCAGGAGACGGCGGCAGAGATTGCGGATCGGTTTCCGATCGAGATGGAAGCGATTGGAACGGACAAGAATCACATCCATCTGCTCTGCAGTGCGCATCCGAAAATGGCGCCGGGACGAATTGTGCAGATATTCAAGAGCATCACGGCTCGGGAAATCTTTCGACGGAAACCCACGGTGAAACGGATACTGTGGGGCGGGGAATTTTGGACTGATGGGTACTATGTGGCGACGGTGGGGGAACGAGCGAACTGGCAGACGGTTGAACGGTATGTGCAGCGGCAAGGGCAACCTCGCGAGGATCTCCGGCAACTCCGAATGTTTTAGTTCTGTGATACCCCGCAGCTTGCTGCGGGGAGCTTCATTCTTGAGTCCGGTCGTGAACTCTGTAGAACCGCGGACCGTTCCTCAAGATTTCATCGACTCGGTCCTGCCCGATTGTCTGGGGCAAAAACTCGTTGACGATGATCCATTGATAGTGCCATTGAACCTGACGGCGGGCCTCTCTGAAAATCTCCTTAGCGGAACGATTGGCCTGCGCCGGATCCTCGCGCAACCGATCAACGACAGCATTGTGAAATTTCAGCATCGCCAGATGGAATTGACTGATAAGAAGGTTCTCATCGTTTCGGCTGTCTGCAATAATCGCATTATTGTTGGCGTCGCGAGGCAGATCGAACCGTTCCGCCCCTAGTCGGGAAACCGCTTTTGACCCCGGGATAGCCTCCACCTTGAATTTGATGTCACCGGAACTGGTGTCGTACAGTTCAGGCGACCTGTCCGGGCCGTCACCATAGACGCTATCGAGATCAAACTCGGCGGTCCTGAAATTGGTGGTCTGCCTGGGTTTGGTGTTCTCGAGCAGCGGGGCTTTCAGCGCGAGGGTGAGATCGTGGTCCAGGAACTGCCCAAAAAATGTCACCCCGGCCGTCATGTTCGGATTGTTGGGATTGTTCGCGCTCAAGCTGGGCTCTGTAATTAGTCGGATCGGACCTTCGGCCAGGGTGTCCTGTGCATCAAGGATACCTCTTATGACACCAAGATTTTTTGCTTGTCCTCTAGATTCATCGGTCTGTGGGGCGAAGGGCGGGAGCCCTGAAAACATACGGCTAAACACATCGTCTGGGAAACGTGGACGTGTGGGTTTAGTTACGTGTAAGTTGTTTCGTTCCGACAGATCCTCGGCTGCAATGACTTGTTCGGTTGTGCCGGAAAGCAGGCCGGCAAGACCGAGCACCACGACACATGTTGCTCGAACGTACATTGAAACTCCTCCTCTGGAGACCTTCGCCATATCGACGAGTCAGGTCACGTTAATAAAATTGGACATGGATTCACTGTGATAGCATCTCTCCTTCACGCGTCATGTACCCGCAAGAAGCAGGCCTGGCGTAAAGCATGCGAAATGCTTACAAGAGGCCATATTCTTTTTGGAGCAGACTGTATAGGTGCCGCACGATCCATACACGCATGGATCACATTCTCGTGCCTGCAACCTAAATAATGTAAGTATTGATTTACGGCCATGACGTTACGATACCGTAACGAATAGTTAGGATCTGAATGCCAGTGGTAGTAATTATCGGTGGTGGACCGGCTGGCCTCATGGCGGCGGAAGCGGCTGTAGCTGCAGGCGCAACAGTCGAGCTGTACGATGCTATGCCATCGGTGGGCCGAAAGTTTCTGCTGGCAGGAAAAGGCGGTCTGAATCTCACGCATTCGGAACCGATCGAACCCTTTCTTTCTCGCTATGGCCAGCGACGCGCATTCATCGAACCCGCGATTCGATCATTTCCCCCGGGTGCCTTGCGGGATTGGGCTCGCGAGCTTGGTGTGGAAACATTCGTTGGTACGTCCGGACGGATCTTTCCCACTGATCTGAAAGCGGCCCCGCTCTTGCGCGCCTGGTTGCGTCGGTTGCGACAATCCGGCGTACAGTTCCATAGTAGACATCGGTGGCGCGGATGGGATGAAGACGGTAGGTTGCTGTTCACCACTCCACAAGGACTGGTTCGTGCTCACGCCGACGCGATGGTATTGACGTTGGGCGGCGGCAGTTGGCCGCACCTCGGCTCCGACGCCACATGGACTCAGATTCTGGCTGAGCACAAGATACCGATCACTCCGCTGAAGCCGGCCAATTGTGGATTTGACGTACGATGGAGCGAGCACTTTCGGACGAAGTTTGCAGGACAGCCAGTGAAGACGGTTCAAATCGTCGTGAAGACCACTGACGGTCCGGAAATCCGTCATATGGGGGAGTTCGTCATTACGGCGAACGGCGTGGAAGGCGGCATTATTTATATGGTCTCAGCCTATGCTCGCGATACGATCGCTGCGGACGGTACGGCCACTCTGTGGCTTGATCTCGTTCCAGATCGATCGCTGCAGCAACTCACATATACTCTTTCAAAGCCACGCGGGAAACGTACGATGGCGACGCATCTCAAACGGTGCGCCGGTGTCGCGGGAGTCAAAGCCGGCCTCTTACGCGAGGTGATGTCGAAAGACGTGTTGGCAGACTCGGCTCGCTTGGCTGCTGCCATGAAATCCCTCCCGCTCACACTCATAGCACCTCGACCACTGGCAGAAGCCATCAGCACGGCCGGCGGCGTCTTATGTGAGGTACTCGATAGCCACCTGATGCTTCGAGCACGTTCCGGTGTCTTTTGCGCGGGCGAAATGTTGGATTGGGAAGCGCCAACGGGAGGATATCTGCTCACTGGTTGTCTAGCGACCGGACGTCTCGCCGGGACCGCCGCAGCCGCGTGGGCTCACGCACATCCTGCACAGCCTGCCTGAGATATCATCCTGTTCGGTCAGGAGTGATGCGTCCGCATCACGCGAATAACCAGCTCCAGATTTTGGAAAGCCAGTTGGTGATCATTTCGATCCAGGAATCGATTGTCGACGGTGGATCAATCTTCACAGAGGGTGATGGTGCTGCAGGTTTGATAGGAGCGGGACTCGGAGGAGGGGAGGCAGCTTGTGCAACCTGTGTCAGTTCGGTATTCCCAGTGGGTACGACTGAAGATATGGACTCTTCTGAGATAACCGGCTCGGTTATGACAAGTTTCTCTCTTTCTAAATCCACCATCACAGACGCTTGGGGCCGTTGTATGTCCTCCTTGTACTGAGCCACCTTGGCTTGCAAAGAGACGCTCTCTTGCCGAATATCCACGATCTTACGCGCCAACTGCCAACTCTGGTTCATCAAGGTCGCCACCTGCGTCTTCAGCGATGCAAGTGCATCCTCCGCTCGCTGTCTCATAATCGGCAGCTGTTCTTCTTCTCGCTGAATCGTGCCCCGCAGTTCGGACATGGCGGCATCTTCACGACGGTTCGAAGCCTGTAGGCCCGCGATCTCCTGATCCAGCTCCCTGACGTCTCCGCGTACCGCTTCCAAGGCTTGAGTCTGTTCCAGCGTCTCCGCCTTGACCTTTTCGTACACCCCCCGACTGACACAGCCGACCTCCAAGAACACAACCGCGGCGAGCACACAGAAGACAACTCGTTGAACGGTTAGAGACCTGGTGCCGGTAAGACGTGTCATAGGTGATGCCTCATGGGTTAGCCAAACTGCAACCCGTGCAACCGAGTTTGCAGTCGGTCCGGTGAGTAGCTACGCGTAAGATGTACACAGTTGATGGCAATCCGTCAACCATGCTCACCCTCTCTTCGAAGCACGCTTGGATAACCAGTCGGAATGTGCGTACTATGGGGCCATCATGTCGTCTGATGCGGCCATGTCCATTCGGCTCCCCCCGGAGTGTGAGACCGCTCTCTTGGAACGATTTCTCAAGGCCGAGGCCATGGCGCTGTGGACCGTACGGTCAGCACGTTTACAGGACGTGCCTCCCAACGTCTATACCTTTCTCCGAAAACACGAGGAGGATGAGCAGCAGCATCTGGCACAATTTGAAACCATGATTGGCCGTCAGCCTCGTGAACGGGAGCGGCTTCCGTCTGTGCCACGACAATGGCCAGCCCTGGCTGTTCAGATCTATGGCTATGAGTCATTGGGTTTAGAGTTCGCGAGGCTGCTTCTGCCCCTGCGACCGGACCTCTCCTCGATTCTGGAAGACGAGGTCGTTCATGTAGGGTTCTTCGAAAATGAGGTGCACCGTATCCTGAGAGGGAAGGGCGAGTCTGCTGAACAGGCACGGATCTCTGCCCGTGCGTGGTGGCGGAAACTACCCCGAACCGTCCAACGGTATTTGGAGGCGCCGGTGCTCGAGCCATTTCGACTGACACTAGCGACTCAGATTCTCACAGCAGTCGAGCAACGATTTATCGGAAGTGGACTTCTGAAGGATGGGACGGCCCCCTGAAGGAAATCAAGCTTGGCCCGAGGGTAGTCCAGTGACGGCCCCCATCTTGCGGTACTTCTGTTCCCGCCGTGCCAGAAGTTGTTCGACAGGCAGATCAAGCAGATCAAACAGTTGGTTCGTCAGCGCTTTTCCAACCAGGTCGCAGACAGCTCGCGGCTCGCGATGCGCACCACCCACCGGTTCAGGAACAATCGTGTCGATCACGCCAAGCTCAAACAGGTCGTTGGCAGTCATTTTCAATGCGGCGGCGGCATCAGGAATCTTTTCCGGGTTGTCCCAAAGAATCGCGGCACAGCCTTCAGGTGAAATGACCGAATAGACCGAATGTTCGAGCATCAAGACACGGTCGGCCACGCCGAGCGCTAGAGCCCCCCCGCTTCCCCCTTCACCGATGACCACGGCAATAATCGGCACAGTCAAACGAGACATGACAAACAAATTTCTGGCGATGGCTTCAGCTTGCCCACGCTCTTCAGCGCCGATACCGGGATACGCACCGGGCGTATCGATAAAGGTCATGATCGGGCGGTTGAACTTTTCCGCCATCTTCATGAGGCGAAGGGCCTTCCGATACCCTTCAGGGTTGGGCATGCCGAAGTTCCGTTGCATACGCTCTTTAAGGGTTTTGCCTTTTTGATGACCGATAATCATCACCGATCGGTCGTTGAATCTAGCAAATCCTCCCACGATGGCCCGATCATCTCCAAACAGACGGTCGCCGTGCAACTCAAGAAAATCTCGTGTCAACTCATTGATATAATCCAGCGTGCTTGGGCGCTGAGGGTGGCGAGCCAGCTGCGTTCGCTGCCAGGGGGTCAAGTTTTTGTAAAGCTCGTGTTCGACTTGCGCCAGCTTGGTGCGCAGCTTCCGGATGTCGTTCTGAGAAGACGATTTTCCGCTGGTGGCTGCGGCGGATAGCTTCTCGATCTTCTCTTCGATCTCACGGATCGGCTTTTCAAATTCGAGATAGTCGCGCATAGCCCCGTTCACTTCTCTAGAACAATCAGTCACTCAGCCCAACGCAGATGCCTAGGATAGCAAAGAGAGAGCCCCTTTGCCTAGCACTTCCTCAACCTCCGACACAAAGTGATCACTGGGACACACGGTCAGGTTAGGGAGGGGATTGGTTTCCGCTTCCCAATTTGCATCGGTCCGAAACAACATGGAGATCGTGGTACTACCGGGATGTCGCATGAAGACGTCACGCAATCGAGGCAATTGTTGAGGGACCTCTGGACAATCCATGAGGCTGATGCGGATGCGCTTGATCGCCTGGATCTGCACCTCGGCCAGCGGCTCGATCTTGCTGCCACGGATTTTGGTGCCTTTGTCGCCACGATCGATCGTACCCGTGATACGAACGATCCGTTCCGGTGCAATCAGCTCACCCGCCGTCCTGCATAAATCGGGGAACACAATCACCTCCGTGGTCCCATGCAAGTCTTCCAGTGTGAGGTAGGCCATCCGATCACCCTTCTTCGTCAGCATCGACTTGACCGTGGCGATGATGCCGCAGATCTTCACCTCGCCGCCGTCCCCGCAGTCTTTCAATCCCACCGTCGTCGTAGTCGACAAGGCACTCAATGTCGCTTCGTAGCGGGTGAGGGGATGGGCGGAAATATAGAACCCGGTCAGCTCTCGTTCGTACTTCAATCGTTGCGCTTGATCCCATTCCGCGATCGCAGGCAGCGGGGAAGTCGGCAAGGCCGTTGTGGTGGTGTGGCCATTCAGCTCCTCACCGAAGATGCTGGTCTGTCCGAGATCGCGTTCACGTTGTGCTGCGGCGCCCTCCTCCACGGCTTGATCGAGCACTGCCATGAGTTGTGAGCGCTTGGCGCCGGTGGAATCAAACGCACCGGCCTTAATGAGGCCTTCCAACATCCGCTTGTTGGCCTTATGAAGATCAACCCGCCGGCAGAAATCAAAGAACGACCCGAAGGGACCGGTCTGTGTTCGCACATCCAATACGGACTCCACCGCGCCCTCTCCAACGTTCTTGATGGCCGCTAAGCCGAACCGAATGGCGCCGTCATGGACGGCGAAGTGCGTTTGGCTGGCATTCACGTCAGGCCCCAGCACTTTAATGTCCAGGTCCCGACATTCGGTGAAATACCCGACCAGCTTATCCTGGTTGCCCATATCGGTCGTCATCAGGGACGCCATGAATTCGGTCGGGTAGTGGGCTTTTAAGTAGCCCGTCTGATAACACAACACAGCATAGGCTGCCGCATGCGATTTATTGAAGCCATATCCGGCGAATTTTTGAATCAGTTCGTAGAGCTTGTCCGCTTTTTTCTCAGGAATATTCTTCTGTTTCGCGCCATCAAGAAACTTGGCCCGCAACTTTTCCATCTCTTCCGGTTTCTTTTTGCCCATCGCCCGACGAAGGATGTCGGCTTGGCCCAAGGAGAACCCGGCCATTTTATTGGCGATCGCCATCACCTGTTCCTGGTAGACGATCACGCCATAGGTATCCTTGAGGATCGGCTCCAGTTCAGGCAGTTCATAGGCAATCGGGATCTTGCCTTGTTTTCGTTTGATGAAGTCGGGGATAAGATCCATTGGACCGGGCCGGTACAGCGCGATAATGGCGATAATGTCTTCAAACCGGTCTGGCTTGAGGCCCGTGAGGAGATCCCGCATGCCGGAGCTTTCAAGCTGGAACAGCCCCGTGGTTTTCCCCGAGCTCAGCAGGGCAAAGGTAGCCGGATCGTCAAAGGGCATTTGATCGATGACTAACGGTGGTGCACCGGGATGCGTTTCGTTGATCAGGGTCTCGGCACGTCGTATCATCGTGAGCGTCTTGAGTCCGAGGAAGTCGAATTTGACCAACCCGATTTTTTCGACGTCCCCCATCGAGTACTGGGTCACGATTTCGTCATTGGCACCTTTGTAGAGCGGTACATGGTCGGTGAGCGGTCCTTCGGAGATCACGACGCCGGCCGCATGGGTGGAAGCGTGACGGGCAAGACCCTCGAGCGATTGGGCGTTCGCCATCAGCTCCTTGATCTTTGGATCGGTCTCCACCAACTCACGCAAGCGAGGCTCTGTCTCCAGTGCTTGCTGCAGTGTGATATTCAATTGATTGGGGACGAGCTTGGCGACCTTGTCTGCATCGGCGTACGATATTTCCAGCACACGACCCACATCGCGGATCGCCGCCTTGGCGCCGAGTGTTCCAAAGGTGATGATCTGCGCAACGTGGTCGGATCCATACTTGTCCACCACATAGTTGATCACTTCCCCGCGTCGATCCATGCAGAAATCCATGTCGATATCCGGCAGGGAGACGCGCTCAGGATTTAAGAATCGCTCGAACAAGAGGGTGTAAACCAACGGATCTAAGTCTGTAATCCGAAGAGCATATGCGACAAGGCTGCCGGCAGCCGAACCGCGCCCTGGCCCGACAGGAATGGTGCGAGATCGCGCGAAACGGATGATGTCCCATACGATGAGGAAGTATCCGGCAAATCCCATTGAACAAATCACCATGAGCTCTTCCCTCAATCGCTGCTCGTACACAGCTGAGGCGATCCGGCTCGGGCGTTCTCTCAAGCGCTCCTTAAGGCCCGCGACGGCGAGATGCTCGAGATAGGACTCGCGGTCATGAAATTCTTCAGGAACACGATATTGTGGAAGATGCGTCTTGTTCAGTGGGAGATCGAGGTCGCAATCATCAGCAATGCGGCAGCTGTTCAGCACAGCACCCGGAAACTCTGCA
Organism: Nitrospira sp.; assembly: GCA_005116955.1. GTDB lineage: Bacteria > Nitrospirota > Nitrospiria > Nitrospirales > Nitrospiraceae > Nitrospira_D. The sequence goes on from SWDI01000008.1 coordinate 70,375, forward strand.
AACGCCGGTGCAATTTCTTCGGTTGATTTCACATACAGTTGATCTGTGTCGAACTTCATCCGATTCGGATCGCTCACCGTCTTTCCGGTCTGCAGACACAACATCAAATCATGCGGCCGCGAGTCTTCCTTCTTCAGGTAGTGACAATCATTAGTACCCACAAGAGGGATCCCAAGTTTCTTATGGATCTCCATGAGACCAGCATTGGCAATCCGCTGATGATCGAGTCCGTTGGCCTGGACCTCAAGATAGAAATGATCCTTCCCAAAGATTTCCTGGAACTCACCGGCCACTGCTATGGCACCATCCATATCTTTCTGGCCGATGAGATAAGGAATTTCACCGCTTAAGCAACCGGACAATGCAATGATCCCATCGTGGTGAAGCTTTAAGAGTTCCTTGTCAATCCGAGGCTTATAATAGAACCCTTCAAGATATCCTTTACTAACTACTTTGATGAGATTCTGATAACCAGTGAGGTTTCGCGCCAGTAAAATCAGATGATAGTAATCGTTGTGTGCAAGGCCGCTATCCTTCTTTGCATGTCGACTTCCGAGCGCCATGTAGGCTTCACACCCAATGATCGGCTTGACCCCAACCTCTTTGGCTTTGCGATAAAACTCGACCGCGCCGAACATGTTGCCATGATCGGTCATAGCCACGGCAGGCTGATTAAAGGACTTGATCTGGCGGACGAGCGGTTCGATCTGATTCGCACCGTCGAGGAGACTGAACTGAGTGTGGAGATGCAGATGAACAAAAGAGGAAGCCACGAAAAGTATACCTCGTTAATGGATTGTAGTGAGGGCGTAATAAGGAGTCAACGACGGACCTGGAAAAGGGAAATCATCCCGGAAAGAGACGCCGTTGAAACACCATCTTATTGTGGGATTGCTAGAGTCGTTCTCCGTACTTTCTGAAGTGTTGCTCCTTGGCGTCAGCGATCCACTTGTCCCGTTTAATGCGATCTGGATCGGTCTCGAGCTTCTTGGCGATCTTCTCGATATCATCTGGCTTCCAACGAGCAATTTGGATAAACGTGTAGGTGCCCATCTTATTGAGGGTCTGCGCAAAAACCGGCCCGATTCCATTGATCTTTTTCAGATCGTCCTTCTGACTGTTCTTCCCCACCTTGGGTGGTCCTTCTTTAGACCTTAGCGTGGCTCTATTCTGACGAGTCAGAGGAAGTCCCACGGTTGCTGAATCCGGTTTCGTGCGAAGAGTCACGCGCAGTTCTTTGAGGCGTTGCTGCAAGCGATCGATGTGCGCATCTTTCTCTGGAATACCCTGAACCTCCTTGAGAAGAGTTCGACGCTCCGCTTGGAGCACATGCAACTCACGGTGGAGGCTCGCAATCTGCTCGTCACGTTCATGCAGACGTTGCTCGTTGAGCAGATGTTGGGAACGGAGTTGGTCCTGCGCGGCACATTGCTCCTGAAGCTTCGCCGTTTCACCTTCAAGCTCTTGCACGGTGCGCGCATGAGTTCTTTCCCATTCCTTGAGCGCTGATTGCTTCTCACGAAGGAGGTGGGTGACCGGCACAAGCTCTTCGATCCGCCTATCACGCTCCCCAATGGACTGTTCCAGCTGCTGGATCACCCTGCGATGGGCAGCCTCCCGATCACTCAGTTCCACCTCCAACTGCTGGACACGGCTCTGTACCGATTCGAACTTCTCTCAGTTCCACCTCCAACTGCTGGACACGGCTCTGTACCGATTCGAACTTCTCCAGCCTGGCTCGGAGCTGCTCCCGGTCAGCAAGGCCTTCATTGAGTTGGGCAATATGGTCGCGCTGCACCCGAACTTCCTGCTCCATCACCTCGCGCGCTTGCGCAGCGGCCCGACACAGCTGTTGGGCCTCTTGAAGTTCTAGACCATGGGCGGCCGCCTGTGCAGTGAATTCACTCTCACGTCGGCGGGACGCGACTGATTCAGTTTCCAAGTCCATCAACCGTTTCGATCGTATGGCCAATTCTGCTTCGAGCGCCTTCACCCGTTCACCGCGTGCGGTGACTTCTCGCTGGGCTGACGAGTGCAGCGTCTCGGACGACATGATCTTCTGTTCGAGAATCTGCATCCCTGACGTCTTCACCTTCAAATCATGTGACATCGTCTCTAGTGCCTGTTCTTTGCTTCGCAACAGATTGGCAAGATCTCCGTAGGAATGATCGGGCGAATTCTTTGGGAGCCCTCGCAACAACCAACCAACCGCGACACCAATTCCTGCCGCGATGAGGAGACATCCGAGCATCTGGCTCATGAGTGTAATCATAGGTCAGTCCGTCCTTACATCAGTAATTCGATCCGCTCATTCTGGTGAAGGCCCGATGGCGATCTCCCCTGAGCAAGGGGGCGTGTTGAGCCATAGCCGATTACGGTAAACGGATTCAGAAGTCCATGACTGGTCAAATACTGCTTGACTGCTTCGGCACGGTGCCGACTCAGTTGCATATTGTACTCCGCTTCGCCTCCCGCATCGGTATGGCCCGCGATTTCAATTGGCGTGTCAGGAGCTCTCCGTAAAAGTGTGATGATGTGATCGAGGACCACCTGCCCTTTGGTTGTGATCGTCGCGCTCTTGGGTTCAAACTCGATCGAGGATCTTGTCAGCACTTGGTTCAACAGCAGCTGAAGTGCCGACAGAGGAACCGTGGCAGAAGACGATGCTGCCGTCGATACCACCACTACACGGTCTTCAATTCGTAAGCCCGCTCGTATCACCGGAGCCAACGCCTGTAAGATCTCCGCTTTCTCACGATGACCGGCTACCTGACCGTTAACCAACAGCGAATGTCCATCAATGATGATAGAGCCTCGCTCGACCATCACGCCCAAGACCGGCAAGAGTTGCGGCACCATATCCACCCACGCCGCCGTCTTGACCTGCTGATCAACGGTAAACTGGTCGATCACACGCATGCGCGTTTTCGCAGCGAGCGCATGCGCCTGTTCAAGAATCGTGGTCTTACTGCGTTCAGTGGGCAACGACCCGCGAAGGACCAAGCTGCCTTGCTCGAAACTGATGTGAAGACTGGCGGGAGTCGCGATCGCAGACCGTGGCGGGGGGGAGAGGTGCCGAGGAAGGCACACCACGCCAAGAAGCATGAGCGCAACTGCCCCTCCGGTGAGAACCCCTGCACGTCTCATGGGATCAACTCGCTGTGGATGATGGAACAACTGTGGCGCGAGGCGCCACGGTACCACGTCTGATGATGTCTGTACTAGGAGAAGAATGGCCCGTCAAGCGGAGAAATCAGGAACATACACCAACACGGTTTGCTGATCGGGCCTGGTCAATCAGAAGCGCTGCTAGAGTGAAAAGAACTGGTGGACACTCAACCCCCAGCAGGGGGATCGACTGTCATATCAACCACAGGCTGATTAGAGCCGCTCCCCGTACTTTTGATAGTGTTGCTTCTTGGCATCGGCGATCCATTTCTCCCGTTTAATGCGTTCAGGATCGGTCTCGAGCTTCTTAGCAATTTTCTCGATATCTTCTTGTTTCCATCGAGCAATTTGGATGAATGTATGAGTGCCCAGCTTGTGAAGCGTCTGTGCCAAGGCTGGCCCAATCCCGTGGATCTTCTTGAGATCATCTTCCTGCTTGTTCTTGGTGACCTTGGGCTGCCCCGCTGAAGTGCTCGGTTCGGCTCCATTCTGACGGGCCTGGCGAGATCCCTCCTTTGTCGGGGCTGTCTTTGCCGGCACTGCTTTTTCACGAAGTGTCCCACGCAATTCCTTGAGACGTTGTTGCAGGCGATCGATCTGTTCATCCTTCCCAGGAATGCTCTGCACCGTTTGCGCGAGATGCTGACGTTCTGCCTGAAGATCTTGTAATTGACGGTTGAGATTCGCCATCTGCTCGTCTCGTCCTTGCAGCTGTTGCGCATTGAGCTGTAGTTGCTCGCGAAGCTGCTCCTGTGCTGCACATTGTTCTTGGAGCTGAACCACTTCTGACTTATATTCCTGAACCGTTCGTGCGTATTTCTTTTCCAATTCCTTGAGCTCTGTTCCCTTCTCACGGAGAAGGTTGGTGGTTGGCATGAGCTCATCGATCCGGCGGTCGCGTTCTGCAAGGGACTTTTCGATCTGCTTGATGGTGCTCCGATGGGCCGCTTCCCGATCACTCAGTTCCACTTCCAACTGATGGACACGGGCTTGTATCGATTCCAGCTTCTCGACCTGAGCCCGGAGTCGGTCTCGGCCAGCAAGGTCTTTATTGAGTTGGGCGATCTGTTCGCGGAGGACGCGGATTTCCTCCTTCTGAACCTCGCGGGCCTGCTCGGCGGTCCGACAGGCCTCCAGGGTATCCTGGACCTCGGCCGCCTGAGCGGCCGCAAGCGAATCAAACTCACTGACCCGCCGGTCTCGTTCCGCAATGGATTGCTCCAGCTGCTGGATCGTGCCGCGATGGACAGCTTCCCGATCGCTCAGTTCGACCTCCAGTTGATGCACACGGTCTCGGGCCGATTCCAGCTTCTTCACCTGGGCGCGTAGCTGGTCTCGGTCAGCGAGGCCTTCGTTGAGTTGGGCGATCTGTTCTCGCAGAACCCGGATTTCCTCCTTCAAGACTTCCTGGGATTGCTCGGCGGTTCGACAAGCCTGTTGCGCTTCGTGGAGTTTGTCCGTCTGAGCTGCCGCATTTGCATCAAACTTACTGATCCGGCGATCACGTTCCGCAAGGGACTGTTCGAGCTGCTTGTTGGTTCCCCGATGCACGGCTTCTCGGTCACTCAATTCGACCTCGAGCTGATGCACACGGCTCTGGACTGACTCCAGCTTCTTCAGCTGGGTGCGCAATCGATCCCGATCGGCAAGGTCTTCGTTGAGTTGGGCAATACGGTTGTGCAGAACCCGGATGTCCTCCTTTAAGAGTTCCTGGGCATGTTCGGAGTCCTGATAAGCCTGTTGGGCCACACGGACCTCGTCCAACTGGGCCACCGCACTCGCATTGAACTCACTGATCCGTGTATCCCGCTCCGTAAGTGACTGTTCAAACTGCTGGAGAGTGCCCCGATGGGCCGCTTCCCGGTCACTCAATTCGACCTCAAGCTGATGGACACGATCACGCACCTTGGCTAATTTCGCCACTTCAGCGCGCAGTTGGTCCCGATCGGCAAGGCCTTCGTTGAGTTGCGCGATATGGTCGCGGAGCACCACGATCACGCACCTTGGCTAATTTCGCCACTTCAGCGCGCAGTTGGTCCCGATCGGCAAGGCCTTCGTTGAGTTGCGCGATATGGTCGCGGAGCACCCGATTTTCCTCTTTCAACACCTCCCGAGTATGTTCGGCGGCCTGACAAGCCTGTTGGGCCCCACGGAGCTCATCCAGCTGAGCAATCGCACTCATATTGAACTCACTGATTCGTCCATCGCGCTCCACAAGCGACTGTTCAAACTGCTGGATCGCTCCCCGATGGACCGCCTCCCGATTACTCAGTTCGACCTCCAGCTGATGCACGCGATCTTGCACTGAGGCCAACTTCTCCAGGTGGGCACGAAGACGATCCCGATCGGCGAGGTCATTGTTGAGTTGGGCAATATGGTCCCGCAGCACCCGGATCTCCTCTTTCAATACCTCCTGAGTCTGCTCGGCGGTGTGATAAGCCTGTTGCGCCTCGCGAAGCTCATCTATCCTGGCGGCCATATTGTTATCGAATTCATTAATCCGGTGGTCGCGCTCGACCAGAGACTGTTCAAACTGCTGGAGCGCCCCCCGATGAGCCGCTTCTCGATCACTCAGCTCGACCTCCAACTGATGAACTCGGTCTTGTACCGACTCAAGCTTCTCGACCCGGGCACGGAGGTGATCCCGGTCGGCAAGGCCTTCATTGAGCTGGGTAATGTGCTCGCGTAGGATACGGACTTCTTCCTTCAGGACCTCGTGGGTTTGCTCGGCATTCTGACAAGCCTGTTGCGCTCCGCGGAGTTCGTTGGCCAGGGCGCCGATAGTCGCATTGAGATCACTCACGCGATGGCGTGCCGCAACTCCTTCAGCTTCCACGTCCGTCAAATGTTTCGATTGTGCAGCTATCTCTGCTTCGAGCGCCTTCACCCGCTCAGCTCGTGCGATGAGTTCTCGCTGGGTTGAGGTGGACTGCGTCTCGGACGACATGATCTTCTGTTCGAGCATCTGCATCGCCGCATTCTTGACCTTCAACTCGTGCGATGTCGTTTCCAGCGCCTGTTCCTTCGCCCGCAGTAAATTGGTGAGCTGCTGGCATTGCTGCTCGAACGAATCTTTAGAGTTCTGCTGCAACCATCTGTTCAGTGTACTCATACGTCACTCAATCCTTAGATCAGCAGTTCGATAGAATAATTCTGTTTGAAGGCAGGTTTGAGGTCTCAGATCAAGGCGGGTACATACCGAACCATCACCGCTTGCGGTCATCGGATTCGTGAGTCCGTTACTAGTCCGGCTCAGTTGCATATTGTACTCTGCACCTGGGAGAGAATCCCCACACGCCTCATGAGCTCAGTCAGCTAACATGAATAGGCCCACTGGGGTTAGACATGTGACGGTACCACATTTTATGATGCATGTACTAGGGTAAGATTTGGCCAGTCTGGCGGGCTTTCAGCAGATGAAACAGCAGGGCGGGGGAGTGACCATCAACATGTCGAGTGTGGCGGGTCTGCAAGCCTGGAGTAGCCTCCAGTCCACTCCCTTCAGGCAGGTTCAGACTGCGCTGCTTTCCCTGCCTCGGGAACTTCCAAACTGGCGCGGCCCAGCGTGCCATCGCGGTAGTCGGCGAGAAAAATCCTCGCGGCCTTGTCCCGGTCCAACGCCCCGCCGCTTCCGGCCAGCAGACAACCGCGTTTCCTGGCGATCGCTTCAATCACCCTCGCACTGGTCAGCCCCTCCACCCCAAATCCGTAGCGGGCCGTGAGTCTCGCGGGATAGCGCGCGAGCATCTTCCCAACGAGAAACTCGGCGACAGTTTCATCATCGACCACCGTATGGCCGACGGCATTGATCGTCGCAAGCAACAAACCCACCTCAGGGTCCTTGATCGTCCCCCAAAGCAAGCCGGGCGAATCAATGATGGCCATCTGGTCGCCCAGCTTATGCCGCTGTTGAACTTTGGTCACCGCTGGTTCATCCCCTACACGAGCAACGCGTCGCTTGAGGAGCATATTCATCAACGTCGACTTGCCCACATTGGGAACTCCCATGATCAGCATGCGCAGCGGCTTCACATTGGTGTTGCGATGGGGAGCGAGCTGCTGGGAGAGCCGGGGGATCTTGGCAGCGTCACCCGCACTTTTACAGGACAAGGCCACAGCCGAGACGCCCTCTTGTTGATTGAACCGTTCGAGCCAGGCCTTTGTGACCACCGGGTCGGCAAGATCGGCTTTATTGAGGACTTTCAGGCATGGGCGCTGCCGGGGTAAACGCAGCTCTTCGATCAATGGATTGGAACTGGCCTGGGGGGCACGCGCATCCAGCACCTCGACAATGACATCGATCACTTCCATCGTCTTGGCCGCTTCTTTGCGCGCGGCATTCATGTGACCGGGAAACCACTGTATCGACATCATAGAGCATCTTTCTGATCAAGAGGACAGACTGACAGCGTCGCAGAGAGGGACAAGAGACGTCAAGCACAGGCTCCGGGCGTGCAGGCAATCACCATGAGGTCGAGCGGTACCAATACTGGATCAAAGGGAGATCACGGCAATGTCTCAGGCCGGGCTTCGTCACGAAGCTTTCCAACAATTCGCTCCAGTTGCCGGCGATGAACCCAATGGTGAATGGCCGCTAAGCAATGCCAGTCATGAGCGGTCATGGGTCCGAAGGATGCGGATGCCGCACCCGGCGGCCGAGTGTACCGAGACGAGTGACGGTGGACTCGTACCCGTCCACCGCGTTGAGGAACCGGTCAATCGTCTCGGGATCGCTCTGCGGGCTCGGCTTCACATCCTGAATGCGAACCTCTTGACCAAAGAGACGATCGTCGGTCAGAGTTTGAACAATCTGCGTCATCCCTTCGTCAACAATCCGCAGATGATCGAGCACCATGAACACCGACCAATAGCGGCTACTGTCCTCAATACCCACGACTCGGTCGATCAACACCGGGGCAGCAGCGTGAGCAGCAGAAACCTTGCCGACCAATGCCACAATCTTCCTCGCTTCAAATTTGAACCATCTGAGACCAGCATTCAACGAAATCAGCACGCAAGCACAGCGAAACATAATCCGAAGCCAGGCCAATTCAAAGGCCGGCAACCCGGCACCGGGCGATTCGAGTTGCGGTTGCACGGTCGTCCCTGACGACATAGTGGCACCTCCTCCGTTGAAGAAACTTTCTGGAGTCTTTCCCGAATACGATATGCACCCGTTTAAAGACCTTGAAAGCGCAGGGTGTAATCGTTTGTCAGCTCTCCAGCGAATACCCACCGAGATTGGAATGCTACCCGACTGAAAGGCGAACGAGTTTAACCCTGGTACTGAAGGCGCTAAAAAGCGGGGGAGGGCGTTACGGTTAAGAGCGTTTCGGGTCAACCCGAGAATGTCTTGGCACTGTGTGGGCAAATATGGGCCCACCTTCATACGGTGAGCCCGTAGGAGTGGAGTGACGTAAGCTTCTAGTTCTTACAGGCCGCTACGCGTGCACTTTCTGATGATCATCCCTGCGCCTACGGAGATTCGTTCCGATACGAGTACGCTCGCGCTCATACCCCATGGCGGTGAAATACAACGCACGATCGAAGAACTGGGCGAGGATGTGCATCAGTTCCAGCTCTCCCTGCAGTTGCATGGGAGTATCAGAAAACCCTTCGCGTTGGACGAAGGCGGTCATGTGTTCTCTCGTGGCCGTGATGGCCCAGAGGAAGTGGCTATAGGCAACCCCTTGTGCGGCACGGCGGGCACCTAGCTCTGTGTAACGCTGTTCGACCTCCGCCTCGGTCAGGTCCATCAACCAGTTATTCAAGTTTTGGTAGATCTCACGGGTGCGGGCTTGGAGCTCGTCCGCTGGGACTTTACGGAGATCGCTACAGCGGGGAGAGTTCCACACCTTTTCGCTGAGCTCCCGAGCAAGCTGTTCGGAGTTTTTCTCGATCAGTTTCACCAACCGGCCAGCCAGCATAGCGCACCTCCATAATGAGTGGTTATGTAGGGAAATGCATGGAGTCTCCTCATCGCCATTGAGACATTACTTGAATGGTAGCACCAACGTCAATGACACCTTTGTCGGGGCTGGTAGGTGCCGTGCTTCCACCTCGATAGACAGGAGCATATCGTCCGAGGAGAACGCCGCTATTGACCGACTCCACGGTTTCTCTCACAGATCGAAGGCTGTCCTCATCTCAGATTAGGCGATTGAACACCTGTCGCCTTGAACTTACCCCACCCATTTGCTATTCTTCGTCCGCCTTTCGCAGTCGACATATTCTCGTCCACATCACACACGATTCCAAGGAGTACTCACATGGCCGGCATCAAGCGGGCGTTGATCAGTGTTTCGGATAAGACCGGAGTTATCGAGATGGCGAAGGGGCTGACCGCGATAGGCGCGGAGATTTTGTCTACGGGAGGAACCGCCAAAGCGTTGCGCGACGCCGGGATAAAAGTCACGGATGTCGCAGCTTACACGGGCTCACCGGAGATTCTCGATGGTCGGGTGAAAACGTTGCACCCCAAGATTCATGGCGGCTTGCTGGGACGCCGGTCGCTTCCGGCGCATGTCGAGCAGATGACTCAACATGGGATCGGTCCCATCGATGTCGTGGTGGTCAACCTCTACCCCTTTGAAGCCACGATCGCCAAACCCGACTGCCGTTTCGAGGATGCCATTGAAAATGTCGATATCGGCGGCCCGTCCATGCTGCGGTCGGCCGCCAAGAATCATGAAGATGTGCTCGTTGTCGTCGATCCTGCTGATTATTCACGTGTGCTGGAGGCGGTGAACGGCAATACGGTGACCCCGGCGCTGCGTCGTGAGTTAGCCATGAAGGTGTTCCAGCATACATCACGCTATGACGGATTGATCGCCGGCTACCTCGAGAAACACGCTCAGGCGAGGGAGGTCAGGTTTCCGAAAGTGTTGTCGCTTCAGTTTGAGTTGGCTGAGTCCCTCCGCTACGGAGAAAACCCTCACCAGCAAGGCGCGTTCTATCGTGAATTGGACAGCAAGGAGCCTTCTGTTTCTCGCGGGAAGATCTTGCATGGCAAGGCGATGTCTTACAATAACTTCCTTGATGCGAATTCCGCGCTCGAGTTGGTGAAGGAGTATGAGGAGACGGCCGTCGCGATCATCAAGCACAATAACCCTTGTGGGGTGGCGCTCGGTGAGACACCGATGGAGGCGTACGTCAAGGCAAGGGAGACGGATCCCGTGTCTGCCTTTGGCGGGGTGATTGCCTTCAACCGGCCGGTGGATTTAGCAGCTGCCAAGGAAATCACGTCCACGTTTGTTGAGGTCGTCATAGCTCCTGGATTCGCTGGAGATGCCCTGGCCGAATTGAAGAGAAAGAAGGATTTACGCCTATTAGACGTGGGCCCCTTGACGAAAGTGAAGCAGGAAGGGTTCGACCTGAAGAAACTGGTCGGCGGGCTTATTGTCCAGGATCGAGATCTCGGGGTGTTGCCGGATCTTCGGACACTTGCCGTGCCGACCATCCGTAAGCCGACCGATGAAGAATATGCCGCGTGTGCGTTTGCATGGAAAGTCTGCAAACACGTCAAGTCCAACGCCATCATTTATGCCAAGCCAGGTCAGACCGTCGGCATCGGGGCAGGACAGATGAGCCGTGTGGATTCCGTGAAGTTGGCGGCCATGAAAGCGCAAATGCCGGTCAAAGGCTGTGTCATGGCCTCCGACGCATTCTTTCCGTTCCGCGATGGCCTCGATGCTGCCGCCGACGTCGGGATCATAGCCGTCATTCAACCAGGCGGATCGATCCGAGATCCTGAAATCGTCAAAGCCGCGGATGAACATGGAATGGCGATGCTTCTCACCGGAATGCGGCATTTTAGACATTGATCACGATCGTGAGCCGTGATGAGTGAGCAGTGATGGGTGAGTAGTTGACTCGTCTCCTGTTGCCACGATTATCTACCCGTACCGTCTTCCTTCCTAACTCGTCACGTATTCACACGTCACTGAGGACCTGACATGAAAATTCTCGTTGTCGGCAGTGGGGGACGCGAGCATGCGATGGTGTGGAAACTCGCGCAGAGTCCACGCCAACCAGTTTTGTACTGTGCTCCTGGTAATGCGGGGATTGCATCATTGGCGAACCGCATCCCGATTAAATCGGACGATATTGCCGGCCTGAAGAACTTCGCGCTCCAAGAAAAGATTGATGTGACAGTGATCGGGCCCGAAGCGCCGCTCGCGCTGGGCATCGTAGACGAATTCCGCAAAGCTCGGCTCAAAGTGTTTGGACCAACCAGGAACGCCGCCCGCTTGGAAGCGAGTAAGGTGTTCTCGAAGGAAGTCATGGCGCAAGCCAAGATCCGGACGGCCCATGCCAAGAGTTTCGAAAAGATCACGGATGCACTCGCCTATGTCGAGCAGCAGACGTTACCGGTCGTGATTAAAGCGGACGGGCTGGCTCAAGGAAAAGGCGTCATCATTGCAACCACTCAGGGCCAAGCAAAACAGGCAATCATCGATTCGATGGAGAAGGCCGTGTTTGGCCAAGCCGGCAAACAGGTGCTGATCGAGCAGTTTCTCGACGGCGAGGAACTGACCATCATGGCATTTACCGATGGCAAGACCGTGGTACCGATGCCACCAGCGCAGGATCATAAACGGGTTGGTAATGGAGACACCGGCTTGAATACCGGCGGGATGGGCGCCTATTGCCCGGCCCCACTGGGAACGACCGAGATCCAAGAACAAGTCCGTCGTGAGGTCTTGCAGCCGATGGTGGACGCCATGGCGCGACTTGGTTCGCCGTTTCAAGGTGTGCTGTATGCCGGACTCATGATGATGGACGGGACGCCATACGTGCTCGAATTCAACGCTCGTATGGGCGACCCAGAAACTCAAGTCGTGTTGCCCTTGCTGAAGAATGACTTCGTCGATGTTCTTGAAGCGGTGATAGAACACCGGCTTGACCAACTTCCTGTTGAATGGCACTCGGATGCGACGGTCTGCGTGGTCATGGCATCGGGAGGCTACCCGGGTACTTATCAGCAAGGAATACCGCTCTCTGGACTCCCTACGGCGACAACCTTATCAGACTCCTCCTCCGTGGTCTTTCATGCAGGAACAGCACAGAGGGGGCATGAAATCGTGACAGCAGGAGGCCGGGTCCTCGGCGTACTCGGTCGAGGGCGAACCTTATTGGAGGCACAAGGTGAGGCCTATCGAGTCGTGAAGACGATCTCATTTGAGGGTTGTCACTTCCGAACGGACATCGCACGCCGTGCTCTGAAGACATAAACCTGGACAGTCACTCTCCTCGAACAATATATGCAGTGAACACATTGATCTCACCCCGAGCTCTCATCCACGCGGCTTGATAGAGCTACCTGGATCTACCTCAATAAGTTGCCGTAGATCCGAACACCCGAGGCCGATCTTCTTCTTGGCCGAGTCGTGCGATCTGTTACAATATCTTCCCACAGTGGTCAGTGCTCAACATGCGAGGAACTCAACATGTCTACACCAGCATCTGGTAATGACAGATTATGCCTGATGAAAGGGGAATGGCCATGACACGCCACGTGATGCGGAGACTCAGTACGGTCGTTGGTTTCGGCTTCGCCCTTGGCCTTGTGGGATGTGACTATTGGCCGCCAGCCTTACAGGCTGAGATCGAACAATTGCGGTCTGAGGCCCAAACCTTAACCATGGAGAAGACTCAGCTTCAGGCCCAGATCACCGACTTATCTCAGAGCAAACAAGAGCTGCAGGGGCAGCTTGATGAAGTGAGCCGCATCAGCCGGGAAAAAACCGGCATGATCACCAGCCTCCAAAATCAACTGGATGCGACCCGCGCGAGGGCATTGAAGGCGATGGCTCCGAAAACACCACCTCATAAAAATCAGGCAAAACCATCCGGAAGGACCGCGACAAAACTACCCACCAAAAGTGCCACGAAAACGCCGACAGGCAAGCACCAAGCTCCCAAAACAATCGGTGTGCGATAATCGACTCACGAGCCTATTTTGAAGAGGAGGGCGTCGTCGTACTCGGTGTAGACGTTGATGAGCTACTCGACGCCGCAGACGACGTCACTGTAGAAGAAGAAGGGGAAGAGCTTGATGGAGCAGCTGCGGCCGGCTCCTTCTTTTCCCCAGCAGCATTCTTTTCTCCGGAACTCTTTTCTCCTGAACTTGTCCCACCGGTTTCGCTACCCGTGCTGGATGGAGGTTTGAGCTTGTCGGAGTAGTCGGTGACGTACCAGCCGCTCCCTTTAAACATGATCCCAGGCGATGAAATTAGACGTCTGATCGCTTTCCCACACCGTTCACATGTCGAGAGTGGATCGTCTTTGATGCTCTGCTTCACTTCAAATCGATACGCACAACCGTCACACTGATATTCATAAATCGGCACCGTTTTCCTCCCTCTTATCGTTGCAGCGACCGTATCGCCCTCACGCCAACTTCTCGAATGCCTGCCCCATTCGCTCAAGTCCTCTGGTGATATTTGTCATACTGGTGGCATAGGAGAGCCGGAGATGCTCGGGACTTCCAAAAGGCTCACCTGGAATGACGGCGATTCGCGCGTCATGCAAGAGATACTGCGCCAGGTCATTCGGAGTCTTCAGCACTCCCGAAGGTCCACGCTTCCCCAGCAAGCCTTTCACGTTGGGGAACGCATAGAAGGCTCCACTCGGCATTCGGCATGACACACCAGGAATCTTGTTCAATCCTTCCACGATGACGGTTCGGCGTCGGGAAAACTCTTCCACCATTATACGAGTAAAGGGCTCCCCAAGACGCAATGCTGCAACGGCAGCCTTTTGCGAAATGGAACAGGGATTCGAGGTACTCTGACTCTGGATATTGGCCATCGCAGTCAACAGATCCTTGGGGCCAGCCGCATACCCGATTCGCCACCCTGTCATGGCATAAGACTTTGAGACACCATTGATGATGACTGTGCGTGCTGCGATCTCTGATCCCAACGAAGCAATGCTGATGTGCGTTGCCCCATCATAGAGCACCTTTTCATAAATCTCATCCGATATCACCAGCAGGTCATGTCGGACCGCTACTGAGGCAATCTGTTCCAGCGTCACCCGATCATACGTCGCCCCAGTAGGGTTGCACGGGCTGTTCACAATGATGGCTTTGGTTCTCGGCGTAATGAGTCGTTCCAACTCTGGAGCATGAACTGCGTATCCATCCTCTTCTTTGGTCGGTAACAGAACCGGCGTCGCATCGTTGAGAAGCGCCTGATCTGCATACGAAACCCAGTAAGGGATCGGAATGATGATCTCGTCACCCGCTTCGAGCAAGGCCTCCGCCAAATTATAGAGCGAGTGCTTTGCCCCGCAGGAGACAAGGATTTGGGACTTCTCATATCGGAGCCCAAGTTCAGCATGGAGCTTGTCGGCAATCGCTCCCCGCAACTCATCGATCCCGGATGAAGGCGTGTATTTAGTAAATCCCGCGCGTATGGCTGCTTCTGCCGCGGCCTTTACCGGCTCCGGTGTGTCGAAATCCGGTTCTCCAGCTGAGAAGTCAATGACATCGAGTCCTTGCGCGGCCATGGCCTTGGCGGTTGCCGCCATAGCCAACGTCGGAGAGGGCGCGATACGACCAACACGTGCTGCCAATTTCATGATTTGAGACTCCGGATACGAACTTGAAGGCGTCGGGCGACTTCCGGATGAACAAAATCGCTCAAATTGCCCCCGTGCTGTGCCACGTCTTTGATGATCGTCGAAGATAAGTAGGAGTATTCTTCGCTCGGCATCAAGAATACGGTCTCTACCGTCTTCGCAAGTTTTCGATTGATGAGCGCCATCTGAAACTCATGCTCAAAGTCTGAAATGGCGCGCAAGCCGCGGATGATTGCATGGGCGCCTGACCGCTCAACATAGTTGACGAGCAACCCATCGAACGGTGTCACCTCAACCTGTCCGACATCCTTCATGACCAGCTGCACCATATCAAGGCGTTCAGCCAAATTGAAGAGCGGATGTTTCGACGGATTTGGAGCAACCGCCACAACCACCTTGTCAAATACGCGGAGGCTTCGGGTGATGATATCAGCGTGGCCATGTGTAATGGGATCAAATGTGCCTGGATAAATGCCAATTTTCATGCCGTCACAGTAGAGGAACGGGTGTAGAGGGATAAGGCAGTATCCCCGTAGCGATACCGGCGCAGAAACTGGGTGCATCCCAACGACTTGGGCAAGTCGGTTTTTGCAGCATGTTCAATGACTAGCCAGGAATCCATGGCAAATAGATCGTAAGTCCGAGACTCAGCCAACAATGATGGCAGCTCGGATGCCTCCGCATAGGGTGGGTCGGCGAAGACAATATCATAGGGGCCGTTCCACTGATTGGGATAGCTGAGAAACTGTTGAACAGTCTGACTCCGCACGGCTATTTCCTCACCGATGTGACACAGCTCCAGGTTTTGGTGTAGTAGTTTTAATGCATCACGGTTCGACTCGACGGAGGTCACGTGTTCTATGCCACGGCTGACAGCTTCGATCCCCACGGCTCCAGTCCCAGCGTAGAGGTCCAAAAAGCGGCCATTCTTCAGCCGATTACCGAGAATTGAAAACAGGGCCTCTCGAACCCGGTCAGAGGTTGGGCGAAGAGCACGTGTTCGCGGCCCGTAGAGTCGACGACCTCGGTGGGTACCAGCGATTACACGCATACCAGAAACATCGTCTACTAAATGTGAGAATCTAACATAGCGTTTTTATAGGGGTCAAGAAATGCGGAATGGAAGGGAGACTGTTTGGGTCGGAACCGAGTCGGTGAGGAGCACTTAATACTCTTTTGACCGTCTTCTTTTAGAAGACTATAATACGCTTATTGAGCTTGTTGGTACGTCAAGGACGAGAGGACCGTCCTGAAGTCCACGTAGGCCCTCATGCGGACCAGACCCCGAGTACGAAACGCTATAATTTACCGAGCCTCGACGGTCTGAGGGGCGCGGGCAGCCAGACTTTTTCTACGGTTATTGGAGATGGTGCGGTCAATAATGGCTCCACAATTAATGCATTTCCATGCATAGAACACGAGAAAAAAGTCGGAGAACCGTTCTAACATCATCATCCCTTTACACTTTGGACATTCCATGGCTTCCTCCCAAGGTGGCGACGTTCACAGCTGGTGGCAAACTTAAGCAAAAGCTGCACCAATTTGTCATATTGAAGATTTTCAATTGGTTATGGATTACGTATTTCCAGTAGACGGGTAATTTCGCCTTACTTGGCGGTACAAAAGAGTCCGGGTCGTCATTTTTTTGTCACCTGAGGTCTTTGTGGCACGCAAGGAACCGAGAAAGGGCATTGCGCACTGGCCAAAGACCGAACGTCCCCGTGAACGTCTTCTTGCCAAGGGGCCCGAAGCGTTATCCGATGCCCATCTTCTCGCCATCCTCCTGAGAACTGGCCGCCGCGATTCATCCGCTGTGCAAGTGGCCATCGAACTCCTCGACCGAATCGGTGGACTGGAAGGATTGGCGGCTTGTGGCATTGAAGAACTCTGCACCATCCCTGGCGTCGGCCCCGCCAAAGCCGCCCAACTCAAAGCCGCATTGGCCTTAGGGAGACGGTCGCTGGCGGCCCCACTGTCCTCTGGCACTCGTATTTCCTCAAGCTCGGATCTGTTCAAACATTTTCACCCTGCGCTCCGCGATGTGAAACATGAACTCTTCAAGGTCGTGCTGCTCGACGCAAAAAATATCGTGATCAAAGAGGCCACGGTCTCAGAGGGAAGCCTCACACTCAGCATCGTGCATCCACGTGAGGTCTTTGCGCTCGCCGTGCGTGAATCGGCAGCCGCCGTCATTTTTCTTCACAATCATCCCAGCGGAGATCCAACTCCAAGCCCGGAGGATCGGCGATTGACCGATCGACTGACAACGGCTGGCACCCTATTGGGGATCCGAGTATTGGACCACGTCATCATCGGAGATGGTCGATACGTCAGTTTTGCCGACGAGGGATGGCTGACAGAGCAGCGGAATGAGTACAAAGACCCCTGAGATGATGTCCGATCAAAACACCAGCCCAAGAAACGTGAGGACGCGAATGGCCTAACCCCATACTCAATAAGGAGGGCAGACTATGGACACAACCCATCTGGAGCCCGTCAGAAACGTGGCAATCGTATCCAGCGCCGGTGCCGGTAAGACCTCTGTCAGTGAGGCCTTGCTGTATGTCGGTGGTGCGATCCCCATGCTCGGTTCCGTGATGCACGGGACCACCGTTTCAGATTTTGAGCCCGAAGAACTTCGGCATCGCACATCGACAAGTACCAGCCTTCTTCAGTTCACATGGAATCACACCAACATCAACCTGATTGACCCTCCCGGTGCACTCGACCTTCTTGGTGAATCACTCGCCGCCCTGCAGGCCGTCGATGCGGTCATCCTGATTCTGAACGGAACCATGGGAGTAAGAACAGAGCTGGCACGGCTCTGGACAAGGATCAAAGAATTGGACCTTCCTTGTCTGGTGTTCGTCAATGGACTTGATAAGGAAGGCGCGTCGTTTGAGAACACTCTAGAGATCTGTCGCAAACAGCTCGATTGTGTTCCACTCCCTATGGCAGTACCGATCAACACTGGCATGAGCTTAGACGGCATAGTTGATGTACGACATGAGAAGCTGGTGCGATCCGGGTCAAGTTCCGCCATAGTCGAACATCTATTAGTCCCCCTCCCCCTAGAGGGCATGCTGAATAGAGCGCGCCAGCAACTCGTGGAGGCGGTCGCGGAAAGCGGGGAAACCTTGTTGGAGACCTACGTGGCCCAGGGAGAGTTGAGCCAAGAAGACCTTCTGCAAGGACTCCGACGCGACATCCAGACGAAACAATTCCTTCCCATCTATGGCGGATCCGCCACGCATAATGTCGGAGTCTGGTCCTTACTGGATGCGATAGTCGCCTTATTGCCGTCACCCTCCGAACGTGGCGCGGCCCATCCATGGCACGGCATTCACCCAGAGACCCACGAAGGCTGTGAGCGGAAGGGGAGTCTGCAGGAACCGTTTTCCGCCTATGTCTTCAAGACCATCATCGACCCATTCGTCGGTCGACTGTCCTACTGCCGTGTCTTGTCCGGAACCATTCATGCCGATGCCACAGTGCTGAATGCCTCCAAACATGTCCGGGAGAAGCTTGGCCATTTCTACACGGTATTGGGCAAACGTCATGTGGCCGTCGACTCCGCACGAGCGGGAGAGATCGTGGCGATCGGGAAACTCAAGGACACGCATACCGGTGACACGCTGTGTCAAGAGACTGCTCCCATCTGTTACCCCATACTGAGCCTACCAAAGCCGATCTTGTCGTTCGCGATTGACGCCACGTCCAAGACGGACATCGACAAGGTCAGCCTTGGGCTTCACAAACTCATCGAAGAGGACCCCACCCTGGAATTCGCGCGCAATGCCGAAACCAAGGAGATGGTGCTCAGCGGCATGGGGCAATTCCACATCGATTTGGCCCTCGAAAAGCTCCATCGAAAGTTTGGAGTCGATGTCATACTGCACACGCCGAAAGTCCCGTACCGAGAAACGCTCAAAACGAAATCACAGGCACAGGGCAAGTACAAGAAACAAACCGGCGGGCATGGACAATACGGCGATTGTTGGCTTAAAGTGGCGCCGCTCCCGCGCGGCCATGGGTACGCGTTTGAGAATCGCGTGGTCGGAGGAGCGATTCCTCGAAATTTCATTCCCGCCGTGGAAAAAGGAGTCCTGGATGCCATGCATGAGGGACCGTTGGGCGGGTTCCCAGTCGTCGATGTGCAGGTGGCCGTCTATGACGGTTCCTATCATGCAGTGGATTCGTCCGAGATGTCGTTCAAGATCGCGGGATCAATGGCATTCAAGAAAGCGATAGAGACCGCGCATCCCGTGTTACTGGAGCCGGTCATGACGGTCGAAATCGACACACCGACCGACGCGGTCGGAGCCGTCATGGGGGACCTGAATGCCCGACGAGGTCGTATTGTGGCTGTCAACGCGCAAGACCATGCCGAACAGATCAAAGCGTTGGTTCCGCTAGCTGAGCTGCTTCGCTATGCAACGGCCCTCAATGCCATGACGGGGGGTCGGGGCAGCTATGTCATGGATTTCGCCCAGTATGATGAAGTACCAAGAGAGTTGGCTGCAAAGGTCATCGAGCGACAGAAGGCAGAAGGACAAGCCGCCACGGCCCATTGAGACCGTCAGTCGAAGGCTTTGAGCACGACATAAAATGCGCGGCTTTCCCGAAGCACGCGGAGCAAGAGGGTATCGCCACGCCTAGACCGCGCAATGGCTGACATAAATTCTGCTACGGAAGACACTTCCAGACGGTTGACCTCTTTAATGAGGTCACCTTCGCGGAGGCCTTCCGCTTGAGCACGGCTGTTAGGTTCAACCTTTGCGATAAGCACACCCTTCGATTCACGAAGCTTGAACCTCTCCGCCAGGGCGGACGTCAGATCTTGGAGGTCAAGGCCCAGTTTCACCTCCAACTTCTCCTCTTGTTGAGGAAGCGATGCGATGACAGCTGCATCACGCCGCTCGGTGAGAGGAACGTCCATCGTCAAGCGTTTCAGATCCCGGACGACTTCAATCTTTGACGTCGTGCCCGGAATCAGCGTCGCGATCAGACGAGACAGCTTATTTGGTGAATCAACAACGGCGCCGTCGATCCGGACAATGACATCGCCCGGCTTGATCCCAGCCAAGGCTGCGGGGTCTTTCTCGAAGACTTCGTTCACGAGTACCCCTTCGCCTTCAGTAACTCCGAACTTTTTCGCCAACTCAGCCGTCAACGGTTGAATCCCAACGCCGAGCCAGCCCCGCACGACCTTGCCGTTCGCAAGTAACTGTTCGATAACCTGCTTGGCCATATTCGAGGGAATGGCGAATCCAATACCTTGCGCGAAATTAATAATCGCCGTATTGATGCCAATCACCTCACCGCGGAGATTGAAGAGCGGACCGCCGGAATTTCCAGGGTTGATCGAGGCATCGGTCTGAATGAAGTTTTCGTACCGTGAGAGGTTGATGTTTTCTCGACCGATGCCGCTGACCACCCCAAGCGTCACGGTCCGGTCCAGTCCGAATGGATTTCCGACGGCCAGCACCCATTGGCCAACCTTGACGCCAGCAGAATCACCAAATCGTGCGCTGGACAGGGGTCGATCGGTGGTCACTTTGAGCACCGCTAAATCGGTGTCAGGATCTTTGCCAACCACATGAGCGATGAGCTTCGTCTTATCGGAAAACCGCACTTCGATCTCATTGGCGTCACCAATCACATGATTGTTCGTCACGATATGGCCGTCACTGTCGACGATCAGGCCCGAGCCGGAGCCTGACGCATTCGGCGTACGCTCGCCGGACCCTTCGTGAAGCCTACTTGTTCTGGTGATGGGAAACAGATTGACGACGGAAGGCTTGGCCTGCTCAGCGAGTTCGGTAATGACGGCTTGAATCTCTTCGAGCATGCGAATGCCGGGCGAGTCAGGCGATAAGGCCTCAGCCACGCCACATCCGATGACAGCTAAAAGGAGGGGAGCGATACCATGGAACAGCACACGTACTGATGGGAATGCGCGGGCTAGCATTGGGCGATATTGTATCTGATCTCTGTCGATGTGCCTACTCCTCTACACCGACTCTCGTGAACGATGTGGTGAAGGAACGCTGGCCGACAAACCATGAGACAAGTTGATCGAGTTCCGCTTGCACACCAACCAACACCACGATGTCACCCGGTCGGAACTGAAGATCGTGGGTCGGAGCCAATAGAAAAGGCCCTCGCAAAACGGCGGCCACGGAAGTGGAGAAACACTGTGGAAGCGCGCTGAGCGGCTGTCCCGCCGCGGCCGCCCCTCGAACGACGGTCAGCCGCTCGATACCTCCTGAACGAAGTGCCAAATCCTGTTGAAGGGAGAGCAACTCCTGATGGACCGTCTCGATTTTGAGCTCGCGAATCTCGGCATCAACCCCGATCAACGTTTGCTTCAACTCTTGGACACGAGAGATCGCATCAGCAAGCGTCTGATCGATCACGCCGACGACTGAATCGGGATGACTCTGGTCCTGAAGTCGATCAGAGACCTGCACCACGATTTGTTGGCCGACCTCAGCCGTAATATCGTCAATACGCTGAAGCAAGGTAGACGCCTGCCAATGGAGCCGAATAATCTGAACCTTTCGATTAACGAGTTCGGAAATCGAGAGAATCGTTTCGTAGAACGCATGTCCGGTGATTGAAAGCTCTTTATGTACGCGGCCAAGCAGCTCAAATGTCATAGTCTGATAAGATATATTATGTAAACTTTCAACTCTTCGCCAGCCGCCAGTCCACCACTCGAATCTCTCACATCGGTCATCCCTACTTCATAGCGGATCGTGGTTCGGAGGTCAATCGCGCAGGAGATTGTTGGAAGCTCCGCAGAATCTCCCATTAAGCACACAGGTAAGCACACATGACCTTTCAATTTCCTCACGCTACCCGCTGATGCTATTTACGCGCTCATACTAATAAAGTTTTACTTTAACTATTTATCTCGGCCTATTACTTAAAAGCACCTTCTACTTCATGTATCTATTCGTTTGTGCCTGGCTAGCCGCAGAGATAAATAGTTAAAGTAAAACTTTATTAGTATGAGCGCGTAAATAGCATCAGCGGGTAGCGTGAGGAAATTGAAAG